>DYIY01000032.1 GCA_020723405.1 Thiobacillus denitrificans
GAAGCCGCCGGAGAGGGTTTCCAGGCCCCACCAGGCTTCAATGGCGAAATCCGGTCCACCGTCCCGCCAGGCCAGCGAGAACAAGCGCGTTTCCGAGGTGAATGCTTCGGCCATGGCGTGCCGTGCCGGGCTGTGCCCGGACTCCCTGTGTGTTGTGGTTGCAGATTTGTGCGGGGGAATTTAGTCCTTGGGGGGAGAGGATGGCAAGGATGAGCGCAGGAAGGGGGAAGAATGTTCATGGCGGGTCTGAAGCCCTGGCGCCACAGCTTGCCGATGTCCCTGAACAGCAATGTCCGTGTAACCGGAGCGTCATGGAGGGCTGGCAGATTGGCGTCCATGCCAGCCGTTCGTGCCGTATTCATTTCGGATGTCCATCTGGGCACCCGCGCCTGTCAGGCTGAACGCCTGCTGGATTTCCTGCGCGAGCATCCGGCCCGCCACCTCTACCTCATTGGCGACATCATCGATTTCTGGAGCATGAGCAGGGGCATCCACTGGAGCCGGGCCCAAAACACGGTAATCCAGAAAATCCTGCGCCGGGCCCGCCACGACGAACAGGTGGTGCTGGTGCCGGGCAACCACGACGAGGCCCTGCGGGATTATTGCGAAACCGCCTTTGGTGACATCCATCTCGTCCGTGAGCATGTCCACGAGACGGTGGACGGCCGACGCTTTCTGCTCACCCATGGCGACGAGTTCGATCAGGTCACCCGCTACCACCGTTGGGTGGCGATCCTGGGAGACGTGGCCTACAACCTGCTGGTGCGCATCAACGGCTGGCTGTCCTGGGCCCGACGCATGCTGGGCATCCCCGGCTACTGGTCCCTGGCCGGTTACGCCAAGCGGCGGGTGAAGACCGCCCTCCAATTCATTTTCGATTTCGAGGATTCGGTCATCCACCACGCCCGGGAGCGGGGTCTGGACGGGGTGATCTGCGGCCACATCCACTGGGCCGCTCTGAAGGAGGTGGATGGGCTCACCTATGCCAATTGCGGTGACTGGGTCGATTCCTGCACCGCCATCGTGGAGCACGAGGACGGCCGCCTGGAACTCGTCGACTGGGGTGCCCTGAGCCGTAACCGGCCCATCCAGATCCCGGCCCGGCCCCTGGAGGTGTGATGCGGGCCCTGCTGGTTTCCGATGTCTATTTCCCCCGCATCAACGGTGTTTCCACCTCCATTGAAACCTATCGGGCCGCCCTCCCCGGGCAGGGCGTGGAGACCCTGTTGGTGGCGCCACGCTATGCCGGGGAAAACGACTCCGGGGACATTCTGCGGGTCAGCAGCCGCAGGGTGATGGGGGATCCCGAAGACCGACTGGCCCATTACACCGAATTGCGGCGCCGGGTGCTGGAAGCCGCCCATACCTGCGATATCGTCCACATCCAGACCCCCTTCGCCGCCCACTACGCCGGACTCCACGCCGCCCGTCGGCTGGGCAAGCCGGTGCTGGCCACCTATCACACCCTGTTCGAGGAATACCTCCAGCACTACGTACCCTTGCTACCCGCTGCTTGGCTGCGGGCCCTGGCCCGACGCTTCTCGCGCAGCCAATGCAACGATCTGGATGCCCTGGTGGTGCCCTCCATGGCCATGGCCGAACGGTTGCGCGAATACGGCATTGCCACAGCCATGCACGTGTTGCCCACCGGACTGCCCGACACGGCCTTTTCCCCCGCAGATGGCCCAGCCTTCCGGCTGCGCCACGGCATAGCCGCCCAGCGGCCCCTGGCCCTGTTCGTCGGCCGGGTCGCCCACGAGAAAAACATTGCATTCCTCCTGGAAGCAGCACAACGGGTCAGCCGGGCACGGCCCGACATGCTGCTGCTGGTGGCCGGGGAAGGTCCGGCCCGCCAGGACCTGGAGCGGCAAGCGGGTCAACTGGGATTGGCCGACCACGTGCGCTTTCTGGGCTACCTGGACCGGCGCCGAGAACTGCTGGACGCCTACGCCGCCGCCGATCTGTTCACCTTTGCGTCACGCACCGAGACCCAGGGACTGGTTCTTCTTGAAGCCCTGGCCCAGGGCTGCCCGGTGCTGGCCCTGCCCATCATGGGTACCCGGGACATCCTCGCCCCAGGGCGGGGCTGCCGGACCGCCCAAGACGACCCGGCGGCCTTTGCCCAGGTCTGGCTGGAACTGCTGGGGAACCGGGCCGGCTTGGCGGCCTTGGGGGAGGAAGGCCGACTGTACGCCCGGGAATGGCATACCGGGCGGATGGCGGAACGGATGGCCGGCCTGTACCGGCAACTCGCATCGGCCCGCTAGGCGTCTGTCGGGTTTTGGCCGTTAACAGGGAGAGCGGCCCCGGCGCGGCCAATTACAGCCGACGATGACAACGTCGGACAGGGGCCTGGGAGCGCTTCACTCCTCGGATTCGTCCTGCTCCAGGTATTTCTGCAAGCGGCGCTCGAACACGTGCCGGTCGAAACGCCATTCCTCGAGCAAGTCCATGGCCAGCTCAAAGGCCTTGTTCTCCAACTGGTAGAGCCGTCCCAGGTCAAAGGTGCTTTCCTGTTCCAGGGCGAAGCACAGATCCCGCAGGGTGGTGACGGATTCGGATTCCTGGTTTTTGCGGATGAATTTCGCGATGTTCTTGACGGCGTTCGCCATGGTGCAGCCTTTTTCGGTTGGTCCAACCGGATGACCCCGGGGACACGACGCAGACTATTGAAAAACGTTCGCACCATAGCATGGCACGACAGGACGGTTGTTACAGCAATGTGACACCCGCCCCTGGCCAGTATGGGGATCAGCCGAAGCGGCCGGTGATGTAGTCTTCCGTCTGCTGCTTCTGGGGCTTCACGAACAGGCTGTCGGTCTTGCCGAATTCCACCAGTTCCCCCAGGTACATGAAGGCTGTGAAATCAGAGATGCGGGCCGCCTGCTGCATGTTGTGGGTGACGATGGCGATGGTGTAGTCGCTCTTCAACTCGTTGATCAGTTCCTCGATCTTGGCCGTGGAGATGGGGTCCAGGGCCGAGGTGGGTTCGTCGAGGAGCACCACTTCCGGCTTCACGGCGATGGTCCGGGCGATGCACAGGCGTTGCTGCTGGCCGCCGGACAGGGACAGCCCGCTCTGTTGCAGCTTGTCCTTGGTCTCCTCCCAGATGGCTGCCTTGCGCAGGGCCCATTCCACCCGGTCGTCCATCTCTGACTTGGGCAGGCGCTCATAGAGCCGCACGCCGAAGGCGATGTTCTCGTAGATGGTCATGGGGAAGGGCGTGGGCTTTTGGAACACCATGCCGATTTTGGCCCGCACCAGGTTCACGTCCTGCTTCTTTTCCAGCAAGTTGCGGCCATGGAACAGGATGCGCCCCTCGGCCCGCTGGCCGGGGTAGAGGTCGTACATGCGGTTGAAGGTGCGCAGCAGAGTGGACTTGCCGCAACCGGAGGGGCCGATGAAGGCCGTCACCCGGTTCTTGGCGATGTCCAGGGACACCGACTTCAAGCCACGGAAATCACCGTAGAAGAAATTGAGGTCGCGGATGGCCAGGACGGCTTCGTCTTCGTCGTCGTGGTAGGTAGGCGCGGGCATTTTTCAGGCTCCGATGGTCAGGCTTGGGTTTTCTTGCGGAACAGAACACGGGCAACGATGTTGATGCCCAGCACCAGCAAGGCGATCAGCAGGGCTCCGCCCCAGGCCAGGCTGACCCAGTTGTCGTAGGGGCTCATGGCGAACTGGAAGATCACCACGGGCAGGTTGCCCATGGGCTGGGACATGTCGGCGCTGTAGAACTGGTTGTTGAGGGCGGTGAACAACAGGGGAGCCGTCTCCCCGGTGACCCGGGCGATGGCCAGCAGGATGCCGGTCACCACCCCGGCCTTCACCGCCCGGAGGGTCACGTTGAGGGACACCCGCCAGCGGGGCGCTCCCACCGCGAAGGCGGCCTCCCGCAGACTGGTGGGCACCAGGCGCAGCATGTTCTCGGTGGTGCGCACCACCACGGGGATGGCGATGAGGGACAGGGCCAGGGAACCGGCCCAGCCGGAGAAGCCCCCCAGGGTGGCCACTGCCAGGGCATAGACGAACAGGCCGATGACGATGGAGGGGGCCGACAGCATGATGTCGGTGACGAAGCGGGTGGCCGCGGCAAACTTGGAGGTGGTGCCGAACTCGGCCAGATAGATGCCGGCCAGAATGCCCACCGGCGTGGACACCAGGGTGGTCACCCCGACGATGAGCAGGCTGCCCACGATGGCGTTGCGCAGGCCGCCCCCTTCGCTGCCGGGGGCGGGCGTGTCCTGGGTGAAGAACTCCCAGGACAGGGCGGAGAAACCGTTGTAGAACAGGGTCCAGAGGATCCACATCAAGGCCGCCAGGCCGAAGGCCATGGCCAACATGGATAGGGCAATGCCCATTCGGTTGGTCCAGATGCGGCGGGAATAGAGATTCATGGCTTGGCTCCTGCTTTCCGGCTCACGTGCCCTGCTTGGCCACGCCGCGCCGGATCATCCATTGGGAGAGGGCCAGCACGATGAAGGTGATGATGAACAGGACCAGGCCCAGGGCGAACAGGGCCGAGATGTGCAGGCCCGGGTCCGCCTCGCCGAATTCGTTGGCCAGGGTGGACGCGATGGAGGTGCCCGGGGCGAACAGGCTGCCGACGATGCGGTTGGCGTTGCCGATGACGAAGGTGACCGCCATGGTCTCCCCCAGGGCCCGACCCAGGCCCAGCATGATGCCGCCGATGACACCCACCCGGGTGTAGGGCAGGACGATGCGGGTCACCACTTCCCAGGTGGTGCAACCGATGCCGTAGGCCGATTCCTTGAGGGGGGGCGGGACGGTCTCGAACACATCGCGCATCACCGAGGCGATGAAGGGAATGACCATGAGGGACAGGACGATGCCGGCGGTGAGGATGCCGATGCCGATGGGCGGCCCCTCGAACCAGCCGCCGACCACCGGCACGTCACCCAGCAGGGCTTGCAGGGCCGGTTGCACATGGGCGGAGAACAGGGGGGCGAAGACGAACAGACCCCAGATGCCGTAAATGATGGACGGCACCCCGGCCAGCAGTTCCACGGCCGTGCCCAGTGGCCGGCGCAGCCAGACCGGGCAGGTTTCGGTGAGGAACAGGGCAATGCCGAAACTCACCGGCACGGCAATGAGCAAGGCGATGACCGAGGACACCACGGTGCCGTAGATGGCGGCCAGGGCGCCATACTGGTCCTCCGGCACGTTCCACACGTTGGTCCACAGGAAGGATGCCCCGAACTGCTTGAGCACTGGCATGGCTTCCACGGCCAGGGAAATGAGAATGCCTGCCAGGGCAGCCAGCACAATGAAGGCGAACACCAGGGTGATCTGGTGGAAGAGCATGTCCTGGACCTTGAACTTGCGGACCTGGCGCGCGTGGATGTCGTCTTCAGCTGGGGCGGTTTCGCTCATGGCGATGGTTTCCTGATTGATTCGCTTCCTTCGCCAGTCCCCTCGCGGGAAGGGACTGGCGGAGAAAATTCGGGCGCGGCAGCCTGGGCCCCGCGCCCGAAAAACACCCTATTGCTTACTTGATGTTCTTCATCTCGGCTTCGACCATCTTGACCACGCTGGGCGGCAGCTTCACGAAGCCCAGATCCTCGGCCATCTTGCCACCGTTGTTCAGGGACCAGGTGAAGAAGTCCACCACACCCTTCTGCTTGGCGGCGTCGCTACCCTTCTCATAAACCAGGATGTAGGTGGCGCTGGTGATGGGCCAGGCATCCTTGTGGGTCTGGTCCAGCAGATCCGGGGCCATGCCCTTCACCTTGAAGTTGGCGCCGGCGGCAGCGGCTTCCACGGCGTCCTGGTTGGGGACGATGTAGTTGCCGGCCTTGTTCTTCAGGGCCACGAAGTCCATCTTGTTCTTCATGGCGTCGGCGATGTCCACGTAGCCGACGGCACCGGCGATCTTCTGCACATTGGCGGCCACACCCGGGTTGCCCTTGCCGCCCACGCCGTTGACGGGCCAGTTCACGGTGGTGCCGGCACCCACGTCCCGTTTGAAGGACATGGACTGCTTGGCCAGGTAGTTGGTGAAGGCGAAGGTGGTGCCGGAACCGTCGGAGCGGTGGGCCACGGTAACGGCCAGGTCGGGCAGCTTGGCGCCCGGGTTCAGCTTGGCGATGGCCGGGTCGTTCCACTTCCTGATGGCGCCACGGAACACGTCGGCAGCGGTAGCACCGTCCAGCTTGATCTGGCCGGAGGAGAAGCCGGGCACGTTCATGACGATGGTCACGCCACCCATGACGGTGGGCACCTGGACCAGACCGGCGGCGTCCAGTTCTTCTTCCTTGAGGGGGGCGTCGGTGCCACCGAAGTCCACGGTCTTGGCCTTGATCTGCTTGATGCCGCCGGAGGAGCCGATGCCCTGGTAGTTGACCTGGTTGCCGGTGGCGGCCTTGTAGGCTTCGGCCCACTTGGTGTAGACCGCATAGGGGAAGGTGGCGCCGGCGCCGGTGATGTCGGCGGCCAGGACCGCGCCGCTGGCGGCCAGGGCAGCGGCGAAACTGGTGACTTTGAAGAACAGACGTTTGCTGACGAACATGGGAGATTCCTCCGGGTGACAAAGTGAACTGATAAGACCCCGCCATCCTAGGAAGCCAATGTTACGAAAATATGAAAACTGTAATAAATCCCCTAAGTCGCCAGCCACGACACTCTTCACAGGAACTGGGTACCCAGCCACCAGAACAGCGACGCGATCGCGGCACTGGCGGGAATGGTGAGCACCCAGGCCACGGCCAGGTTGATGGAGATGTCCCAGCGCACCCGCTTCACGTTGTGGGCTGCCCCGGAACCGGCGATGGAACCGGCGATGGTATGGGTGGTGGACACGGGAATGCCGGCAAAGGTGGCCAGGGCCAGGCTGAGGGCGCCCCCCATGGACGCGCAGGAACCGCTCACCGTGTTGAGCCTGGTGATGCGGGTGCCCATGGTCTTGACGATGCGCCAGCCCCCCAGGTAGGTGCCCCAGGCGATGGCAAAGTAGCAACTGTAGACCACCCAGTCAGGCAGGGTCTCGATGTCGGTGGTGGCCACGCCGGCACTGATCAGCAGCAGCCAGATGATGCCGATGGTCTTCTGGGCATCGTTGCCGCCGTGGGCCAGGCTGTAAGCCCCCGAGGCGAATATCTGCCCGTAACGGAACCAGTGGTTGACCTGGGACGGGGTCTTGTTGCGAAAGGCCCAGGCCACCAGCACCATGAGCAGGCCGCCGATGAGGAAGCCGACCAGGGGCGAGATGACGATGAACAGGACGATCTTGCCGAAGCCATCCCAGACGATGGGGGCCAGCCCGCCCGCCTTGGTGAGGGTGGCACCGACCAGGCCGCCCACCAGGGCATGGGAGGAAGAAGACGGAATGCCGTACAGCCAGGTGATGATGTTCCAGGCCAGTGCCCCGCACAGGGCGCCGAAAATGACGTAGTGGTCCACGAAGCTGGGATCCACCGTACCCTTGCCGATGGTGGCCGCCACCTTCAGATGGAACACCCACAGGGCGGCGAAATTGAAGAAGGCCGCGAACAACACGGCCTGCTTGGGGGTGAGCACCCCGGTGGCCACGATGGTGGAGATGGAGTTGGCCCCGTCGTGGAAGCCGTTCATGAAGTCGAAGGCCAGGGCAACCACGACCAGTACGACCAGTACCCACAGACTGATGGTCAGGCCTTCCATGGTCAGGCGTTCTCGATGAGGATGCCCTCGATGGTCTTGGCGGCTTCCTCGCAGTAGTCGAGGACGTTCTCCAGCAGGTTATAGAACTCGTTGAGCTTCATGGCCGCCCACACGTCTCCCTGTTCGGCGAACAGCCGGGTGATGGCCTTGCGGAAAACCTTGTCTGCCTTGGATTCGATGTTGTCCACCTCCTGGCAGTACTGGAGGGCATCCTTGCGCCGATCCTTGTCGGAAAGGGCGATCACCGCCCGGTTGAGGCGCTGGCAGGCATCGGCCCCCAGGGCGGCCAGTTCCCGGGCTTCCGGGGTGGAGTCCTTGATGTGGTACATGCCCACGGCGAAGGCCACGTCCTGCAAGCCGCCCAGCACCTCATCCAGTTCCAGGATCAGGGTGTGGATGTCATCCCGGGCGATGGGGGTGATGAAGGAGCGGTGCAGCAGTGCGATGAGATCGGCCTTGATGGCGTCTCCGCTCTGCTCGTTGAGCCCCACTTCCTTGATCAACTCGCTGGTGTCCCGATTGTTGGTGCCCAGATTGTTCACCAGGCGCAACACCGCATTGGCAGCCGCATTGAGTCGATCGGTATGGGAGGCGAGCAGGTCGTAGAACTCCCTGCGCTGGGGCATGAGATTGCTGAACATCGCGGGCTTCCGTGGAATTGGAGCGGGTTGGGCCTGACCCTGGGGCCAGGCCCGCCAGTATATCCGGCGATGTCATCAATCTGTCATGAAAGCGTCATATTGACCCGAGCGCAGAGTCAGACGCCCGCGGCCACCTTCACTGCATTGGCGATATTCTCGGCAGACCGGCGCACCAGCCCCTCGTCCTGGCCTTCCACCATGACCCGGATCAGGGGCTCGGTACCGGACGGACGCAACACCACCCGGCCAGTCTGACCCAGTTCCGCTTCCACACTGCTGACGGCCTGCTGCACTTCCGCTTGGCCATCCAGGCGGAAGCCCTTGGCCACCCGCACGTTGATGAGAATCTGGGGAAAGGCGGGGCAGTCCCGGGTGTAGTCCGCCAGGGCCCGGCCGGAGCCGCGCAGGGCGGCCAGAACCTGCAGGGCCGAGACGATGCCGTCGCCGGTGGTGTGCTTGTCGAGACAGAGGATGTGGCCGGAGGACTCACCGCCCAGTTGCCAGCCGTTCTCCTGGAGTTGCTCCAGCACGTAGCGGTCCCCCACCTTGGCCCGGCGGAAGTCGCAGCCCAGGGCCTTAATGGCCAGTTCGGCGCCCAGGTTGGTCATCAGGGTCCCCACCACGCCGCCGTCCAGTTGGCCGGTCTCCTTGCGATGGCGGGCGATGGCGTAGATGAGCTTGTCGCCATCCATGACCTGGCCGGTGGCATCGGCCATCATCAACCGGTCTCCGTCCCCATCCAGAGCCACCCCCACGTCGGCCCGGTGCTTGCGCACTGCCCGGGCCATGGTCTCGGCGTGGGTGGCGCCGCATTCCTTGTTGATGTTCATGCCGTTGGGCTCGTTGCCGATGGCGATGACATCGGCTCCCAGCTCGTGGAACACGTGGGGGGCTATGTGGTAGCCGGCGCCGTTGGCGCAGTCCACTACGATGCGCATCCCACGCAGGGCGAGATCGTTGGGGAAGGTGCTCTTGCAGAATTCGATGTAGCGGCCAGCAGCGTCGTCCACCCGTTTCACCCGGCCCAACTGGCGGGAGGAGGCCGTCTTCATGGGCCGCTCCAGTTCCGCTTCGATGGCCAGTTCCACCTCGTCGGGCAGCTTGGTGCCGGACGCGGAGAAGAACTTGATGCCGTTGTCCTCGAAAGGGTTGTGGGAAGCCGAGATGACCACCCCGGCTTGGAGGCGCAGGGCCCGGGTCAGGTAGGCCACCCCCGGGGTGGGCATGGGTCCGGTGAGGCGCACGTCCACGCCGGCCGCAGTGAGGCCGGCCTGGAGGGCGGATTCCAGCATGTAGCCGGAAATGCGGGTGTCCTTGCCGATGAGCACGGCCGGGTGTTCCCCGTGGAGGCTGTCGTGCTCGGCGGCCACCAGCACCTTGCCGGCCGCATAGCCCAGGCGCATGGCGAAATCCGGGGTGATGGGTTCGTCGCCCACCCGGCCGCGCACCCCGTCGGTGCCGAAATACTTTCTGCTCACGCCGCTTCCCCCTTGCCGTTCCCGTCCAAGCTCAATCCCCCAGTTCCCGTTGCAGTTTCAGGGCCAGCACCGTTTCCGCCACGTCGTGGACGCGCAGAATGGACGCTCCCCGGCGGGCTGCCAGCAAGGCGCTGACCACGCTGGGCAGCAGGCGGTCCGCCGTGCCTTTGCCGGTGAGGGCGCCCAGAATGGATTTGCGCGACAGCCCCACCAGTACAGGGGCCATATCGGCCAGATGGCCCAGGTTCTTGAACAGGGCCAGATTGTGGTCCACGGTCTTGCCGAATCCGAAGCCTGGATCGATGCACAGCCGCTCCCGGGCAATGCCATTTGCCATGGCCGCCGCCATGCGGGCATGCAAATAGGCTGCAACCTCGGACACCACGTCCCCATAGACCGGATCCTGTTGCATGGTCTGGGGGGTGCCGCGCATGTGCATGATGCACAGGCCGCAGTGGGTCGGTGCCACGGCCGCCCAGGCCCCCGGTGCAGCAAATCCACCCACGTCGTTGATCATGTCCACCCCCAGATCCAGAGCGGCCTGCATGACCCGGGGCTTCATCGTATCCACCGACAGGGCCACGCCGGTGTGTACCAGTCCTTCCAGCACCGGAAGTACCCGGGCAAGTTCTTCTTCTTCGGGCACAGGCGAGCTACCCGGCCGGGTGGACTCGCCACCGATGTCCAGGATATGGGCTCCCGCGTCGCGCAGGGCCAATCCATGGGCGATGGCCTGATCCGCCTGGTGGTGGCGCCCCCCGTCGGAAAAGGAATCCGGCGTGACGTTGACGATGCCCATGACCAGGGGCTGGCCCAGGTCGAATTCAAAACGGCCGCAGCGCAGCATGGCGTTCTCCGGAGGGAGGTAAAAAAACGCGGCCCGGGGGCCGCGTCGTGCGTGGATCGCTTCGCTTGACCCCTCAGGCTTCCTCGGCGGGAGTGGCGGTGGGCGCCGGGGCGCTGGGCGGCGGGCTGCCGGCGCTGCTGGTGGGGGGTGAAACAGGCTTGGGCGGGCGGGGTTCCCGGCCGGCCATGATGTCGTCGATCTGCTCGGAATCGATGGTTTCCCATTCCAGCAGGGCCTGGGTCATGCGTTCAACCCTGTCCCGATTCTCTTCCAATATCTTGCGGGCCAGGGCGTACTGCTGGTCGATGATGCGTCGTACCTCACCATCCACCTGGCGGAGGGTTTCCTCCGACACGTTCTTGTGGGTGGTGATGGACCGGCCCAGGAAGACCTCGCCCTCTTCTTCGCCATAGACCATGGGACCCATGGCGTCGGACATGCCCCACTGGGTCACCATGCGCCGGGCCAGATCGGTGGCCCGCTGGAAGTCGTTGGAAGCGCCGGTGGTCATCTGGTTCATGAAGAGCTCTTCGGCAATCCGTCCACCGAACAACACGGCGATGGTGGACAGCAGACGGGTGCGATCCTGGCTGTAGCGGTCTTCAGTAGGCAGTTGCATGGTCACGCCCAGGGCCCGGCCCCGGGGGATGATGGTGACCTTGTGCACCGGATCGGTCTTGGGCATGAGTCGGGCCACCACGGCATGGCCGGACTCGTGGTAGGCGGTGTTCTTCCGCTCTTCCTCGGGCATGACCATGGAACGCCGCTCGGCACCCATCATGATCTTGTCCTTGGCCCTCTCGAAGTCATCCATATCCACCACCCGCTTGTTGCCCCGGGCGGCGAACAGGGCGGCCTCGTTGACCAGGTTGGCCAGGTCGGCGCCGGAAAAGCCGGGCGTGCCCCGGGCGATGATGTCGGCCTTCACGTCAGGCGCCACCGGCACCTTGCGCATGTGCACCAGCAGGATCTGCTCCCGGCCCCGGATGTCGGGCAGGGGCACCACCACCTGGCGGTCGAAGCGGCCCGGGCGCATGAGGGCCGGGTCCAGCACGTCGGGCCGGTTGGTGGCGGCGATGACGATGACGCCGGAGGTGGCCTCGAAGCCGTCCATTTCCACCAGCAGCTGGTTCAGGGTCTGTTCCCGCTCGTCGTTGCCGCCCCCCAGGCCAGCGCCGCGCTGGCGACCCACCGCGTCGATCTCGTCGATGAAGATGATGCAGGGGGACTGCTTCTTGGCCTGCTCGAACATGTCCCGCACCCGGGCGGCGCCCACGCCGACGAACATTTCCACGAAGTCGGAACCGGAGATGCTGAAGAAGGGAACCTTGGCTTCACCGGCGATGGACTTGGCCAGGAGGGTCTTGCCGGTGCCGGGGGAGCCGACCATGAGTACGCCACGGGGAATGCGCCCGCCCAGTTTCTGGAAACGGGAGGGGTCGCGCAGGAATTCCACCAGTTCCCCCACTTCCTCCTTGGCCTCGTCGCAGCCGGCCACGTCGGCGAAGGTGACGGTGTTGCTGTCCTGATCCAGCAGGCGGGCCTTGGACTTGCCGAAACTGAAGGCGCCGCCCCGGCCGCCGCCCTGCATCTGGCGCATGAAGAACACCCAGACGCCGATGAGCAGGAGCATGGGGAACCAGGAAATGAAGATGCTCATGAGCATGGAGGGCTGCTCTTCCGGCTTGGCCTCCACCTGCACACCGTTTTTCAGGAGGTCAGAAACCATCCAGAGATCAGTGGGCGCGTAGGTGGTGAAGCGCTTGCCGTCGGCCTGAACGCCTTTGAGGACGTTCCCTTCGATGGTCACCTTGGCCACCTGGCCCTGACGCACCTGTTCGATGAACTGGGAATACTCCACCTGGGACTGGGCCGCCTGGCGGGTGTTGAATTGGTTGAACACCGTCATCAGGACCAGGGCAATGACCAGCCAGATGGCGACGTTCTTGAATAGTGGGTTCAATTTCACTCCTTTGCGGAAAAAAACCGCAGGGATAGCAACTTAGAGCAATTTCACGCCGGCTTCAATCACCGGCCGGCTCGTCCTGCTCGTCCAACTTCAATCCGCGCCCCAGGAGATACACTTCCCGGCTGCGGTCCCGGGAGGCATCGGGCTTGCGCACCGCCACCGTCCTGAATACCTGACGCATGCGCTTCACGTAGTCCTCGAAGCCCGCGCCCTGGAAAACTTTGACCAGGAAGGCGCCCCCGGGTTTCAGGTCCGGCTTCAGCCATTGGGCCGCGAAATCCAGAGCCAGTTCCGCCAAGTAATACACCCGGGCCTGATCGGAGACGTTGACACCGGTGATATTGGGGGCCATGTCGCTCATTACAAGGTCCAGGCGCTGGCCGCCCAAGGCAGCTTCCAGTTTGGACAGGGGGCCGTCTTCGGTGAAATCCCCCTGAATGAAGGTGACGTGATTGAGGCCGGTCATATCCAGGAGATCGATGCCCACGATGCGGCCCTGGCCCTTCATCCGCTCGGCAGCCACCTGGCACCAGCCACCTGGTGCGCAGCCCAGGTCCACCACCAGGCTCCCGGGGCGCAACAAGTGATCCTTGTCGTCGAGTTCCTGTAGCTTGTAGGCGGCCCGGGAACGATAGCCCTGCTCCACCGAACGGCGCACATAGAAGTCGTTGGCGTGCTGATGGTGCCAGGCGCGGGTCTTGGCTTGTCGTTTCATGGTCTACTATGGGCTGTTTTCAGAGGATGCCATGGCAAAGACAGTGTTGAAGAAAGCCCGGGAGCTGACGCCCGAGCAGCGCAAGTTTCTCAAATCCCAGGCCCACGGGCTGAAACCGGTGGTCATGATCGGCAATCAAGGCCTCAGCGAAGCGGTGATCAAGGAGACCGATCGGGCGCTGGCGGCCCACGAGCTGATCAAGGTCAGGGTGCTGGGCGACGACCGGGAGGCCCGGGATGGCTACCTGATGGAATTGTGCGCCAGCCTGGGAGCAGCCCCCGTCCAACACATCGGCAAGCTCTTGCTGATCTATCGGCCGGCCGAAAAGCCGCGACTCCAGTTACCTTGACCCCTGCTTGGCCACGGCGGCCAGGCCCAGCAGGCTCTGGATGAGATAGACGGCACTGGAAATGCCGTGCCAGGCCGCGAAGCGATCCCTGAACAGGCTTTCCATGACGTCTTTGGGCATGGCCTGGTCTTTCAACTGCTGAAGAATGGGCTGAATGCCGAACTGCTGGGCCAGGCTCAGCAACAGCATGATCAGCACGATCCAGAAGAAGCCCTGCTTGAGGGCGCCCCCCCCCATTCGGGCGATGCGAAACACCAGCAGCCAGACGCCGCAGAACAGGCCGGTCCAGGCGATGTAGCCGAACATCTTGCCAGCCAGCATGCCGGCCAGCATGCGGTCGTCGAGACTGTAGAACAGGGTGGGCGCCGCCAGGTAGCCCACCGCCCACAGCCCCCCCACCCAGAGGGTCAGGGCCCAGAGGGCCAGCAGGTCGGGCAGCCGCTTCATCAGACGTAGTGGACGTCGACGATCTCGTAGTGGCGCAGGCCGCCCGGGGCATGGACGTCGGCCACATCGCCGGCGTACTTGCCGATCAGGGCCCGGGCGATGGGGGAACTGACGGAGATCTTGCCTTCCTTGATGTCCGCCTCGTCGTCGCCCACGATCTGGTACTTCACCGCGTCACCGGTTTCCGCATCCACCAGTTCCACGGTGGCGCCGAACACGATGCGTCCATCGGCATCCAGGTGGCGTGGGTCGATGATCTGGGCGTTGGCCAGCTTGCCTTCCAATTCCTTGATGCGGCCTTCGATGAAGCCCTGCTTCTCCTTGGCGGCATCGTATTCGGCGTTCTCGGACAGATCGCCGTGGGATCGGGCTTCGGCGATGGCGGCGATCACGTTGGGCCGCTCCACGCTCTTCAATCGTTGCAGTTCGACGCGCAACTTCTCCGCGCCGACCACCGTCAGGGGGACTTTGTTCATGGGTACCTCTGGAGACTTGTCAGTGCAGGCGCCGGTGCAGTTCCTGCAGCGGATAGACGGTAATTTCCCGCCGTTCCTTCATGCCCAGGCAGGCCGCCTTGGCGCCGGCCAGGGTGGTGAAGTAGGGGATGTTTTGGGACAGGGCAGCGGCGCGGATGGCGAAGGAATCCTTCACCGCCCGCTTGTCGTCCACCACGTTGATGATCAACTGGATTTCCCGGTTCTTGATCATGTCCACGATGTGGGGCCGGCCCTCCGCCACCTTGTTGACCCGGGTGACGGGCACCTGGGCCTCGCCGATGGCCCGGGCGGTGCCACTGGTGGCGAACAGCTTGAAGCCCAGTTCATGCAGATGGGCGGCAATTTCAGCCACCTGGGGGTGTTCCGGGTTGCGCACCGAGATGAATACACTGCCCTCCCGGGGCAGCTTCACGCTGGCGCCGTACTGGGACTTCAGGAAAGCTTCGCCGAAGCTCTCCCCTACCCCCATGACCTCGCCGGTGGACTTCATTTCGGGCCCCAGGATCGGGTCCACGCCTGGGAACTTGCGGAAGGGGAAGACCGCTTCCTTGACCGAGTAATAGGGGGGGATCACCTCGTCGCGCGCGCCCTGTTCGGCCAGGGTCTTGCCGGTCATGCAGCGAGCGGCGATCTTGGCCAGCTGCCGGCCGGTGGCCTTGGATACATAGGGCACGGTACGGGAGGCCCGGGGATTGACCTCCAGCACATAGACGGTGGCCTCTTCCCCCCGTCCCTTGATGGCGAACTGGACGTTCATCAGGCCAACCACGTTCAGGGCCCGGGCCATGGCCACGGTCTGGCGGCGAAGTTCGTCCTGGATGGCCGGAGTCAGGCTGTAGGGCGGCAGGGAACAGGCCGAATCGCCGGAGTGGACCCCGGCCTGCTCGATGTGCTCCATGATGCCGCCGATCAGCACCTCTTTACCGTCGGACAGGGCGTCCACGTCCACTTCGATGGCATCGTTCAGGAAGCGGTCCAGGAGTACCGGCGAGTCGTTGGAGACCTTCACCGCCTCGCGCATGTAGCGCTGCAGGTCGGCTTCCTCGCGGACGATCTCCATGGCCCGGCCGCCCAGCACGTAGGAGGGGCGGACCACCAGGGGATAGCCGATCTCCGCGGCCAGGCGGATGGCCTCGTCCTCGGCCCGGGCAGTGCGATTAGGGGGCTGGAGTAGCCCCAGTTCATGGAGCATCTTCTGGAAACGCTCCCGGTCCTCGGCCGCGTCGATCATATCCGGCGTGGTGCCGATGATGGGCACACCGTTCTTTTCCAGGTCCCGGGCCAGCTTCAGGGGAGTCTGGCCGCCGTACTGGACGATGACGCCCACCGGCTTCTCGATGCGCACCACCTCCAGGACGTCCTCCAGGGTAAGGGGCTCGAAATAGAGCCGGTCCGAGGTGTCATAGTCGGTGGACACGGTTTCCGGGTTGCAGTTGACCATGATGGTCTCGTACCCGTCCTCGCGCATGGCCAGGGCCGCGTGCACGCAGCAATAGTCGAACTCGATGCCCTGGCCGATGCGGTTGGGTCCGCCGCCCAGGACCATGATCTTTTTCCGGTCGGAGGGATTCGCCTCGCATTCCTCTTCATAGGAGGAATACATGTAGGCCGTGGACGTGGCGAACTCGGCGGCGCAAGTGTCTACCCGCTTGTAGACGGGGTGCACGGACAGCGCCCAGCGGCGGGCCCGCACGGCGTGTTGGTCCGTGCCCAGCAGCCTGGCCAGGCGCCGGTCGGAGAAGCCGTTGCGCTTGAGGGTGAACAGTTCGTCCCGGGACAGGTCCCCCAGGGCCCTGCCCTTCAGGGCATTCTCCTGTTTCACCAGATCTTCGATCTGGGCCAGGAACCAGGGGTCGATCTTGCTGGCCCGCTGCACGTCGGCGAAGGTCATGCCCAAGCGGAAGGCGTCGGCCACGTACCACAGGCGTTCGGCCCCCGGATTGCCCATCTCGGCCAGGATCTCGTCCTCGTCGGCGCTCTTCTCGTCCAGGCCGTCCATGCCGGTTTCCAGGCCGCGCAGGGCCTTTTGTAAAGATTCCTGGAGGGTGCGGCCGATGGCCATCACCTCCCCCACGGACTTCATCTGGGTGGTCAGCCGGTCGTTGGCCTGGGGGAATTTCTCGAAGGCGAAGCGGGGCACCTTGGTGACCACGTAGTCGATGGACGGCTCGAAGGACGCCGGCGTGGCGCCGCCGGTGATCTCGTTGCGCAGTTCGTCCAGGGTGTAGCCCACCGCCAGCTTGGCCGCCACCTTGGCGATGGGGAAGCCGGTGGCCTTGGACGCCAGGGCGGACGAGCGGGAGACCCGGGGGTTCATCTCGATGACCACGATCCGGCCGTCGATGGGGCTGATGGCGAACTGCACGTTGGAACCGCCGGTATCCACGCCAATCTCCCGCAGGACGGCAATGGAAGCATTGCGCAGCAACTGGTATTCCCGGTCCGTCAGGGTCTGGGCCGGCGCCACGGTGATGGAATCGCCGGTGTGGACCCCCATGGGATCCAGGTTCTCGATGGAACAGACGATGATGCAGTTGTCGGCATGGTCCCGGACCACTTCCATCTCGAATTCCTTCCAGCCGATCAGGGACTCCTCGATGAGCAGTTCCTTGGTCGGAGAGGCCTCCAGGCCCCGCTCGCAGATGGCGACGAACTCTTCCATGTTGTAAGCGATGCCGCCCCCGCTGCCGCCCATGGTGAAGGACGGCCGTATGATGGTCGGAAAACCGATGCCGGCCTGGATCTGCATGGCCTCTTCCATGCTGTGGGCCAGGGCCGAACGGGGGTTGGCCAGGCCGATGCGGGACATGGCCTGCTTGAACTTCTCCCGGTCTTCCGCCTTGTCGATGGCGTCCTTGGAGGCGCCGATGAGCTTGACGCCGTATTTCTCCAGGACCCCGTGCTTGGCCAGGTCCAGGGCGCAGTTCAGGGCCGTCTGTCCGCCCATGGTGGGTAGGATGGCGTCTGGGCGCTCCTTCTCCAGGATCCGTTCCACCGTCTGCCAGTTGATGGGCTCGATGTAGGTCGCGTCGGCCATCTCCGGGTCGGTCATGATGGTGGCCGGGTTGGAGTTGACCAGGATGACCCGGAATCCCTCTTCCTTGAGGGCCTTGCAAGCCTGGGCGCCGGAGTAGTCGAATTCGCAGGCCTGGCCGATGACGATGGGGCCCGCGCCGATGATGAGGATGGACTGGATGTCTGAACGTTTCGGCATGGCTGGCCTTATTGGGCTTGTTGGGCCTTGCGGTCGCGCATCATGCCGATGAAGCGGTCGAACAGGTAGGCCACGTCATGGGGACCCGGACTGGCTTCCGGATGCCCCTGGAAACTGAAGGCTGGCACGTCGGTGCGGGCGATGCCCTGGAGGGAGCCGTCGAACAGGGAGACATGGGTGGCGCGCAGGTTGTCGGGCAGGGTTGCCGCGTCCACCGCGAAGCCGTGGTTCTGGCTGGTGATCATGACCCGCTTGCTGTCCATATCCTGGACCGGATGGTTGCCGCCATGGTGGCCGAACTTCATCTTGACCGTCCGGGCACCGGAGGCGAGCCCCAACAACTGGTGGCCGAGGCAGATTCCATAGGTGGGCACACGGGCCGCGAGAATCTCCTGGATGGCGCGGATGGCGTAATCGCAGGGTTCCGGATCGCCCGGCCCGTTGGACAGGAACACCCCGTCGGGCGCCATGGCCAGCACCTGGGCGGCCGGAGTCTGGGCAGGCACGACGGTGACCGCGCAGCCCCGGGAAGTGAGCATGCGCAGGATGTTCCGCTTCACGCCGAAGTCGTAGGCCACCACCTTGTAGGGCGCCTCACCCCGGGGCGCAAACCCCTTGCCGAGGGCCCACTCACCTTCGATCCACTCCTGGGGCTGTTGACAGCTGACCACCTTGGCCAGGTCCAGACCCGCCATGCTCGGGCACTCCCGTGCCTTGGCGATGGCGACGGAATCATCGATCGCGCCGGCCATGATGCATCCGTTCTGGGCACCCTTTTCGCGCAGCACCCGGGTGAGCTTGCGCGTATCGATGCCGGCGATGGCCACCACCTGGCGCTCCCGCAGGTACTCGGGCAGAGTCTGTCGCATGCGGAAATTGCTCGCCAGCAACGGAATATCCCGGATGATCAGTCCGGAAGCGTGGACCGCCGGGGATTCCTCGTCCTCGGGGTTGGCACCCACGTTGCCGATATGGGGATAAGTGAGGGTGACGATCTGCCTGCAGTAGGAGGGATCGGTGAGGATCTCCTGATATCCGGTCATGGAGGTGTTGAAGACCACCTCACCGACGCCGGCGCCTTCAGCGCCGATCCCATAGCCGCGGAACACCGTACCGTCAGCCAATGCAAGTATCGCGGGCACGAACGCAGACAAGATAACCCCTGGAGCAGATGTGACAAGCGGGACGGACTGCCGTCCATCCCGCTTGGTTGAAATGGTTTGCAATTATACGGTTACGGCTGGGTTGGCTCAACCCGAGGAACAGACGCCCTACGCGAACCGGATGACGCTGAACACGCAGAGCGTTCAAAACAAAAGGCCCACCGAATGGTGGGCCTTTTGTTTAGGAGAAGGGGAGTCTGGCGATGACCTACTTTCGCGAGCGCGGGGCTCACTATCATTGGCGC
>DYIY01000013.1:0-107830 GCA_020723405.1 Thiobacillus denitrificans
GTGAGGGGTGAGGGGTGAGGGGTGAGGGGTGAGGGGTGAGGGGTGAGGGGTGAGGTCAGGGGGAGGGTAGGCCGGCTTTTTTGGCCAGGCAATCAAGATAGGCTACGCCGTCCGGGGGGCGGTTGTGGCGCTGGGCTTGCCAGATCATTTCCGCCAGGCAGTCCATCACCGCGTGCTGGGCGGCGTGTTCGTCGGCCAGGCGGCTGGCCAGGGCCCGGTAGCGGGCCTGCACCCCGGGGGGCTGGTCGATGGACAACTGTTCGCTGATGGACAGGTGCATGGCCAGGTGCAGGAAGGGATTGGTCTCGCCCATCTCCGGCTGCCAGTCCCGCTCCCGGTAGCGCTCCGGCTGGTCCAGCACCGGGTGGTATTCCGGGTGGCGGCCCATGTGCTCCACGGCCAGGGCCTCCAGGTCGGTGAGGGGCTGGCCGGCGCGGAACTTGGCCCAGGCGTCGAAGAAGAAGTTACGGGCCTGGTCCCGGGTGGGGTTAAACATGGCCGTACCCCAGGGCCAGCACCACGCTGTATTGCAGCAGGCGGTTGCTGCCGTTCTGGCTGGCGATCTCGCCGTTGCCGTAGAAACCGATGCAAGGCAGGGCGGGGTGGCGCTTCTTCACCGCCAGGATGTCCTTGTCCACTCCGCCATAGAAATAGGGCCCCCGGCCCATGCAGGGGAACATCAGGGCGAAGGCCGGCTCCCGGGTCCGCTTCCGGGCCAGGGAGTCCAACAGGGCGGCCATCTCCTGTTCCGCTGCGTGGGGCTGGCGCAAGGCCCAGAACAGCGCCGTGCCCGGGGCCAGTCGTCCGGCCACGGTCACCGATTTGTCCCCGGGGTTCACGGCCACCACCGGCAGCAGGTTGTAGCGGCCTTCCGCCACGGCCTGTTCCGGCTCCCCGTAGGGCAGGCCGGCCATGAGGAGATGGGTGGGTATGCGTTCCGGTGCCCGCTGGCTCAAGGGCAGTTCCCGGGCCAGGCTGGCCAGGGCGTCCCCATCCCCCAAGGCCAGGATGTCGTGGCCCGCCACCCGGGCCACGGGCCGGGGCGGGCAGAGGGGTTTCACCCCCTGGGACAGGCCGATGTCCGGCATGCTGCCGGCCAGGACCAGCTCACAGCGGCCCGAGGCCTGGACCCGGCCGCCGCTCCAGACTGAATAAGGTCCCTGGCCCGTGGCATCGCCGGAGACACCGCCGAAGCGTTGTCCACCGCCTTGCAGCCAGAGCATGTCCAGGGCGTTGGGAGCGGCCAGGGTGAGCACCGGCCCCGCCTCCCCCCGAGGGGCCGGGCTCAGGCCCGTACCCTCGCCGAGCACCAGGGCGGCAGCAGCCGGGGCGTCCAGCACCCAGTCCTCCTCGGTGAACACCCCGGCGGCGGTGCAGCCGGCCACCTGGAGACAGCCGGCGGCCCGGGCGGCGGCGGTGATGGCCGGCTGGGGGTCGTGGGCAAATTCTGCGGTGAGATAGAGCAGCACGGCCTGGGGATGATCCAGGCCGGACCGGGCCATGGCGTCGCGTACCGCCCGTTCCGCCAGGGCGGGATCTGCCTGGCGGCCTTGGGCGAGACCAGTGGCGGCGATCATGGCGCGCCCTTCTCCTTGTAGTCGCACAGGTCGCGGATCACGCAGGCGGCGCAGTCGGGCTTGCGCGCCTTGCACACGTAGCGGCCGTGCAGGATGAGCCAGTGGTGGGCATCCTGGCGGAATTCCGCAGCGGTGTGGCGCAGCAGCTTCTGCTCCACTTCCAGCACCGTCCTGCCCGGGGCCAGGCCGGTGCGGTTGGCCACCCGGAAGATATGGGTGTCCACGGCGATGGTGGGTTCGCCGAAGGCGGTGTTGAGCACCACGTTGGCGGTCTTGCGCCCCACCCCGGGCAGGGCTTCCAGGGCCGCCCGGTCCCGGGGCACTTCGCCGCCGTGCTTGTCCAGGAGGATCTGGCAGGTGGCCAGGATGTTCTTCGCCTTGGTCTTGAACAGGCCGATGCGGCGGATGTGTTCGGTGAGGCCGTCCTCTCCCAGGGAGAGGACGGCCTCGGGGGTACCGGCTGCCGGGAACAGGGTGGCGGTGGCCAGGTTCACGCTCTTGTCCGTGGCCTGGGCGGAAAGGATCACCGCCAACAGGAGCTGGAAGGGCGTCCGGTAATGCAGTTCCGTGGTGGGGGCCGGATTGCCCGCCCGCAGGCGCTGGTAGATTTCCCGGCGGCGGGCGGCGTTCATGCTTCCCTCACTTGGGATCCCGGCCCATCTGGATGCGGTTGCGCAGGGCGATGAGCAGGCCCAGGCCGATGAAGGCCCCGGGGGGCAGGATGGCCAGCAGGAAACCGCCGTAGTCGTGGGCCAGGGGAATCACCCAGTCCTTGGCCATGGGGCCCAGGGCCAGGTCGATGCCGGAGAACAGGGTGCCCTTGCCGATGGCTTCCCGCAGGCC
The DNA here is from genome assembly GCA_020723405.1 of Thiobacillus denitrificans. GTDB lineage: Bacteria > Pseudomonadota > Gammaproteobacteria > Burkholderiales > Thiobacillaceae > PFJX01. The sequence goes on from DYIY01000013.1 coordinate 2,421, forward strand.
CCCCAGCACCACCAGCACGGCGGTGAGGCCCAGGCCCATCACCGTGGCGTCCAGGATGGAATGGAGGGTGGAGCGCTTGGACGCAAAGGCTTCCACCCGGGCCAGCACGATGCAGTTGGTGGTGATGAGGGGGATGAACACCCCCAGTACCAGATAGAGGGGGTGCACCCAGGCATTCATGGCCAGTTGCACCACGGTGACCAGCACGGCGATGACCAGCACGAAGGCGGGAATACGGATTTCGTGGGGGATGTAATTGCGCAGCAGGGCCACGGAACCGCTGGCCGTGGCCATCACCAGGGTGGTGGCCAGGCCCAGGGAAAGGCTGTTGACCACCGTGTTGCTGATGGCCAGCAGGGGGCACAGGCCCAGCAACTGCACGATGCCCGGGTTCTGGGTCCACAGTCCGTTGACGATGATGTCCCGGGTTTCCTGGGAGAACAGTCCACCGGCAGGCGCCACCGGCTGGACGGGCGGACTCCCCTCCGGCAGGGGGACTTCCCCGGCAACGGCGTCGGGCAGGTTGTCGGCGCTCATGGTTGGGCTTTCTGGGTCTGCGTGGGGGCGGCGAGCAGGGTTTCCCGGTGGGCCGCGAAAAATTCCAGGGCCTTGCGCACCGCCTTCACCACCGCCCTGGGGGTGATGGTGGCGCCGGTCAGATAATCGAAGCGGCCCCCATCCTTCTTGACCTTCCACTGATCCGCCGCCGGGTCGGTCAGGCTTCTGCCGTCGAACTGGCGGATCCAGGGGCCGCGGGCCAGGTCGATGTAGTCCCCCAGGCCCGGCGTTTCCTTGTGGGCCGTGACCCGCACCCCAGCCACCCGGCCATCGGCCAGGATGCCCACCAGCAGCTTGATCTCGCCGCTGTAGCCATCCGGCGCCACCACCTCCAGTACCACCCCGCTGGCCTGGCCGGCCAGGCGCGCCGGATAGGCCAGACCGGGTCGTTTCAGGCCCAGGGAAGGGTCGGCGGCCAGGGGCCGGGCATCCCGGACCAGATCGTTGTCGAAGGACCCGGCCGGCAGGGTCTCGGCCACCAGGGCCAGTTTCTCGGCCTGTTCGCTGGCCTCGATGGCCGGCCGGGTGAGGCCGAAGGAGCCGGACAGCAGAGCCCCGCCCACCACGGCGAAGACCAGCAGGGCCAGGCCGCTGCCTACGGCTTCCCGGAGGATGGGGCTCATGGACATCTCACTTGCCCGCCTTGTCGTGGCCGAACACCCGGGGCTGGGTGTAGGCATCGATGAAGGGCACGCAGATGTTGGCAATCAGCACGGCGAAGGCCACCCCGTCGGGATAGCCGCCGAAGGCGCGGATGAGGGCGGTGAGAAAGCCCGCCAGCCCCGCGTAGATGAGCTTGCCCAGGGGGGTGCTGGACGCCGTCACCGGATCGGTGGCGATGAAGAAGGCCCCCAGCATGGCGCCGCCGGAGAGCAGATGGAAAAGGGGGTCGGCGTGGCGGCCCGGATCCAGCAGATGCAGCAGTCCGGCGGTGAGGGCCAGGCCCACCAGGAAGGCCACCGGGATGTGCCAGGTGATGAGCCGGTGGGCCAGCATGAGCAGGCCGCCGAAGGCAAAGGCGGCGGCCACGAATTCCTGGCCCCGGGCCCCGGCCCAGCCGAACATGGCCATGGCCCGGATATCCTCCGCCGGCAGACCCAGGCGTGCCTGGGTCTTCCAAGTGTCCAGCACCGTGGCCGAGGTGTAGGCATCGGGGCTGATGGACCCCTGGCCGGCAAAGACCAGATCGAAGGCGTCCAGCAGGGTGAGACTGTGGTCGGCCAGGCCCAGGGGCGCCGGCCACTGGGTCATGTAGACCGGGAAGCTGACGATGAGGGCGGCGTAGCCCACCATGGCCGGGTTGAAGGGGTTCTGCCCCAGCCCGCCGTAGAAATGCTTGGCCACCAGCACCGCCAGCACCACCCCCACCGCGTACAGCCACCAGGGGGCCAGTGTGGGCAGGGACAGGGCCAGGAGCCAGGCCGTGACCAGCACCGACCCATCGCTCAGGAAAGGCTTCACCGGCACGTTGCGCATGAGCAGGATGAGCCCTTCCAGGGCCACGGCGAAACCGGTGCACAGGAACAGGCTCACCCAGATGCCCGGACCGAAGAACCAGGCGTGGGCGATGATCCCCGGGATCAGGGCGGCCATGACCTTGAGCATGACCGACGACACGGAGTTCTTGGCCAGGAGGGCGTAGGGGGAACCGTTCATGACGTGCTCAGGCCTTCACCGGGGAAGCAGGGGATTTGCAGGCTTGGCTGGACTGCCACCGTCGGAGAAATCCCCCCCGCCCCCCTTTTGCAAAGGGGGGAGTTGGTTGAGGGTGAAGCCGGGTGCGGTGGCCGTGGCATCCGAATCAGCCACGCCAGATATGCCCCCCCGCCCGGTTCCCATCCTGGGCAGCGGGGAAGTCACGGCCGTGGACGTCATCGCCCGGGCACTCATCCCTCTCCCCCTTCCTTGCCCACGACCTGCTCCCGCCGGGCGTCGATCTCGGCGATCTCCCTTTCCACCCGGGGGGGCAGGTGGTCGGTGTTCTTCGGCGTCACGCCTTCCTTGGCTTTGGCAGCCCGTTCCAGGGCGGCCTGGAGGATGGCCTTCTTCTTCTCGGCCTCCGGGTCGGCCGGGGCGGCTGCGGGACCGGCGGCGGCGGCTTCCTTCTGCTTCTCGGCGGCCTTGGCGAACTTCTCCGCCTTCTCCTGCTTTTCCCGTTCCAGGCGGAATTCCTTGAACTCGTGGCGCTGGCGGGCCTGGTCCGAGGCGCGCTTTTCCTGCTCCCGTTCCCAGATCTCGCTCTTGGCGAAGCGGAAGAAGTCCACCAGGGGGATGTGGCTGGGGCACACGTAGGCGCAGCAGCCGCATTCGATGCAGTCGAACAGGTTATAGCTCTGGGCCTTGCCGAAATCCTTGGCCCGGCTGAACCAGTACATCTCGAAGGGTTGCAGATCCGCCGGGCAGGATCGGGCGCAGGCGCCGCAACGGATGCAGGGCAGGGGGGCGGGGCGGGGCGGGAAGTGGACCGGGTCCTTGACGATGAGGCAGTTCACCGCCTTGGTCACCGGGGCCGCCAGGTCCATGAGGTCGAAGCCCATCATGGGTCCGCCGATGATCTCGCCCACGGCGCCCGGATTCGCTCCCCCCGCGGCCGTCAGCAGGTCGGCCAGGGGGGTGCCGATGCGGGTTTCGAAGTTGCCGGGCCGGGCCACGTGGCCGGTCACCGTGACCACCCGGGAAAGCAGGGGCTCCCCCAGCATGGCCGCCCGGTAGAGGCTGTAGGCGGTGCCCACGTTGAACACCTGGATACCCACGTCGGTGGACCGGCCGCCGGTGGGGGTCTCCACGCCGGTGAGGGTGTAGGTGAGTTGTTTGCCGCCGCCGCCCGGGTAGCGGGTGGGCACGGCCACCACCTCCACGCCGGCCGGCGCGGCGGCGGCCATGGCGGCGAGGGCCTCGGGCTTGTTGTCCTCGATACCCACCAGCACCGTCTTCACCCCCAGGGCGTGGGCCATGATGGCCACCCCCTGGAGGGTTTCGGCGGCCCGTTCGCGCATGAGCCGGTCGTCGCAGGTGATCCAGGGCTCGCATTCGGCGCCGTTGACGATGAGGGTGTGGATGCTCTGGGCGCCGGGATTGAGCTTGATGTAGCTGGGGAACACGGCGCCCCCCAGGCCGGCCAGGCCCAGGTCGCGGATGCGGTTGCGCAGGGCGGAGGGGTCCAGGTTGCGCCAGTCCAGGGGGGTGAAGTCCACCGCCCGGTCTTCCCCGTCGGACTCGATGGCCACGGCCAGGTCGAACAGGCCGGAGGGGTGGGGCACGGCCCGGGGCTCCACCGCGATGACCGTGCCCGAGGTGGGGGCGTGGACGGCCGTGGACACGTAACCTTCGGCGGCGCCGATGGGCTGCCCGCGCAACACCTTGTCGCCGGCCTGGACCAGGGGCCGGGCCGGGGTGCCGATGTGCTGGCGCAGGGGCACCACGTAGCGGGGCAGCAAGGCCATGTCCCGGATGGGCGTGGCGCTGGACTCGGCCTTGTGGCCCTCCGGGTGGATGCCGCCGTTGAAGGTGTGCAGTCGATCGCCCATGGTCTCAGGCCGCCCGCTTCATCATGTGCACGGGATAGCGCCACTTCCAGGTGGTCACGTCTTCCTTCACCACCACCATGGCGATGCAGTCCACCGGGCAGGGGGGCAGGCACAGCTCGCAGCCGGTGCACTGGTCGGCGATGATGGTGTGCATCTGCTTGGCGGCGCCGATGATGGCGTCCACCGGGCAGGATTGGATGCACAGGGTGCAGCCGATGCAGGTGTTCTCGTCGATGACGGCGATGGATTTGGGCTTGGGCTCCATGCCCTCCGCCGCGGGCGGCTCCACCCCCAGCAGTTCGGCCATGCGCTTGATGCCTTCCAGGCCGCCGGGGGGGCATTTGTTGATCTCCGCCTCGCCCTTGGCGATGGCCTCGGCATAGGGCTTGCACCCGGGATAGCCGCACTGGCCGCACTGGGTCTGGGGCAGCACGGCGTCGATCTTCTCCACCAGGGGGTCTTCCTCGACCCGATAGCTCACCGAGGCCCAACCCAGAATACCGCCCAGGACCAGCCCGATGGCGGCCATGACCAGGATGGCGGAGAGCATTATTTGATCAACCCGGCAAAGCCCATGAAGGCCAGGCTCATGAGACCCGCCGTGATCATGGCGATGCTGGCACCGCGAAAGGTGGCAGGCACTTCGGCCGCTTCCAGACGTTCGCGCATGGCGGCGAACAGCACCAGCACCAGGCTGAAGCCCAGGGCGCCGCCCAGACCGAAGATGAGGGATTCGACGAAGCCGTGCTGCTCCTGGACGTTGAGCAGGGGAATGCCCAGCACGGCGCAGTTGGTGGTGATGAGGGGCAGGTAGATGCCCAGCACCCGGAACAGCACCGGCGAGGTCTTCTTGATGAACATCTCGGTGAAGCCGACGATGCCGGCGATCACCACGATGAAGGACAGGGTGCGCAGGTAGGCCAGATCCTGGCCCAGCAGGTAGGTGTCGATGAGATAGCTCGCCCCCGAGGCCAGGGTCAGCACGAAGGTGGTGGCTGCCCCCATGCCGATGGCGGTCTCCAGTTTCTTGGACACGCCCATGAAGGGGCACAGGCCAAGAATCTTGGACATCACGATGTTGTTCACAAACACCGTGCCGATCAGGATGAGCAGGTAGGTTTCCATGGGCAGGCGCGGATTATCGCGTAGCGCCAAGGGGGCCAACAACCCTGACCGCTTCCAGCCAGGGAAATGGGTCAGTCCAGCAGTTCGTGGGCACCGTCGCAGTAGGGCGGATTGGCGCTGTGCTTGCAGGTGCACAGCCAGACGGTTTCCTTCGCCTCCAGGCGGAAACGCAGGGGGGTGAAATCCGTGCCGGCGTGGGATCCGTCGCACCAGGGCTGGTTGCGGGACCGGCCGCAACTGCACCACCAGTATTCCCCGGCCTCCAGGGTGGCTTCGATGGGATTCTTGCCGGCAACGACGGGATCGCTCATGGGGTCTCCTAAACTTGATCAAATTACTATGGTAAAGGATATCCGTTCTTCCTCATCGGTGAAAGGCATGTCGGGAATGCCTGACTCAATCCGCTGAATTTTTCGCCGATACTGGAGAAACATATCCGTAATAATTTCCCGACCCGGCCATGCTTGCCCCATCCCTGTTCCGGCCCTTGCCCGATCGCCTTCTCATCCTGCTGCTGGGGTTCGTCCTGGCGTTCCCGGTCCATTGCGGCCGATTGGACAAGGTCCTGGCCGCCGGGCAGGTGCGCGTTTGCGTCTGGCCCGACTATTACGGCATCTCCTTCCGCAACCCCAAGACCCAGCAGTTGTCGGGCATCGACGTGGACATGGCCGGCGAACTGGCCCGGGATCTGGGTGTCGGGCTGCGTTTCGTCGACAGTTCCTTCGCCCGGCTCATCGACGATCTGCTTCAGGATCGCTGCGACATCGCCATGTTCGCCATCGGCATCACCCCCCAACGCCAGGAAAAGCTGCGATTCACCCGCCCCCACCTGGTGAGCGACATCTTTGCCATCACCACCAGAAGCAACCGGCGCATCCGCACCTGGGAGGACATCGACCAGCCCGGCGTGGTGGTGGCCGTGGCCAAGGGCACCCTCCACGAACCGGTCATGCGCGAGAGGCTCAAGCGGGCCACCCTGTTGGTCACCGCCACGCCCCAGGGCCGGGAGCAGGAGGTGGAAGCGGGCCGGGCCGACGTGTTCATGACCGATTTCCCCTTCAGCCGGCGCATGCTGGAAACCACCGACTGGGCCCGCCTGGTGGCGCCGCCGCAGCGGTATCACCTGACGCCCTACGCCTGGGCCGTGGCCCCGGGGGACGATGGCTGGCACGGCAGGGTGGAAGCCTTTCTGGACCAGGCCCGGCGGGATGGCCGGCTGATCCGCGCCATCCGCCAGCACAAGCTGGATCCCATCGCGGCAGGGGACTGATCTGGCCATGCCGGGCCACGGACCCTCCTCCGGCCGGTATTCCTACCCCCTTCTGGCGCTGGCCGTGGTGGTGGGCGCCGCCCTCGCCACCGGCTATTCCCTGTGGCGCTTGCGCGCGGAAGCCCTGGGGCAGCGCATGGAAAGCACGGCCCTGCTGGCCCGGGCCCTGGAGGACCATCTCACCCAAAGCCTGAGCGCCATCGACCGGACCTTGATGCACGTGGCCGAAAGCGACAATGGGGAAACGGAGTTGGTCCTGGCCTTGCGCAACGCCCCCTATCTTCGTTCCATCTCCCTGCTTGCCGGTCAGGACCGCATCAGCGCCAGTTCCGACGCCCGCAATCTGGGGGTGCGGGTGGACCGGGCCGGTTTTCTGCCCGCCACGCCGGACCGGGTGGAAGCACCACGGATCGGTGACCTGATGGCCGGGCGGGATTTTCACGAGGCCAGCTTGGCATCCCGGGTGGACCCGGCACCGGTCCTGGCCTTCCTTCCCCTGTTGCGGGACGTGCTCCGCCCCGGCGGCGGCTGGGCCAGCGCCGTTGCCGCAGTCAACGTGGACTATTTCCTCAACTTCTACGCAGGCCATCTGGGCGAGGGCAAGGCGGTGGTGCATCTGCTGCGTTATGACGGCCGGCCATTGCTCAACAGCCATGCCGGGGAGGCCCTGGGACACACTCCTGCCGACAGTCCGGTGCTGCAACGGGTGCGCCAGCAGGAGTCCGGCCATTTCGAGGAAACCGGCGCGGGCGGCCGTTCCCGTCTCACCGCCTACCGGGCCTCCAGGGTCTATCCCCTGATCCTGGTGGTCCAACTCGACAAGGACCAGGCCCTGGCCGAGTGGCGCATGGAGGCGCGCAACACGGCCACGACCGTGGCTGCCGTATTGCTGGCGGTCTGGCTGCTGGTGGGCCTTTACCAAAGGCGTCTCGCAGCGGTGGACCGGGCCCGGGCGGCGGATCAGGAACACCTGCGCACCCTGTCCCGGGTGGTGGAGCAAAGCCCCGTATCCATCGTCATCACCGACACGGCGGGCATGATCCAGTACGTGAACCCCCGCTTCGAGTCCGTGACCGGATACGCCGCCGGTGAAGTGCTGGGCCGGAATCCCCGCTTCCTGGCCAGCGGCGACACCCCCACGGAAGATTACCGGCACATGTGGCAGACCATCGGCCGGGGCGGCACCTGGCAGGGCGAATTCCACAACCGGCGCAAGGACGGCAGCCGATTCTGGGAGATGGCCACCCTGTCGCCGGTGTACAACGACGCCGGCCAGCTCATCCACTACGTGGGCGTGAAGGAGGACATCACCGAACGCAAGCAGGCCCACGCCCGGCTCGCCGAACTCAACCGGGACTTCATCTCGTTCCTGGAAAACACCAGTGACTTCATCTACTTCAAGGATGCCGCCAGCCGCTTCCGCTTCTGCAGCCAGACCCTGGCCCGCATCACCGGCCATGCCAGTTGGCGGGACATGATCGGCAAGCACGACCTGGAAGTCTTTCCGGCGGACACGGCACGCATCTACGTGGAGGAGGAATGGCCCATCTTCCACGAGGGCCGGCCCCTGCTCAACAAGATCGACCCCTACTATGACGAGCAGGGCCGCAAAGGCTGGGTACTGACCAACAAATGGCCCCTGCTGGATGGCGAGGGCCGGGTGGTGGGCCTGTTCGGCATGAGCCGGGACATCACCGAACTCAAAGCGGCCCAGGAACAACTGCAACTGGCCGCCAGCGTGTTCACCCACTCCCAGGAAGGCATCATGATCACCGACCTGGAGGGCAACATCATCGACGTGAACGCCGCCTTCACCCGCATCACCGGTTTCGAACGGACCGACGTGCTGGGCCGCAACCCCCGGCTGCTCAGTTCCGGCCGCCAGGGCCCCTCCTTCTACACCGCCATGTGGAGCGACCTGGTGGAGCGGGGCTACTGGTCGGGGGAAGTGTGGAACCGGCGCAAGAGCGGCGAAGTGTTCGCCATGCTGCAAACCATCAGCGCCGTGCGCGACGAAGTGGGCCAGCCCCGCCGCTACGTCTCCCTGTTCTCCGACATCACCGAATTCAAGGAACACGAGCGGCAACTGGAACAGATCGCCCACTATGACGCCCTGACCCGCCTGCCCAACCGGGTGCTGCTGGCCGACCGGCTGCGCCTGGGCATGGCCCAGGCCCTGCGCCGGGGCCAGCGGCTGGCCGTGGCCTACCTGGATCTGGACGGCTTCAAGGCGGTGAACGACGGCCATGGCCACCAGACCGGCGACAATCTGCTCATCGCCCTGGCCGCCCGCATGCGCCAGGCCTTGCGTGAAGGCGATACCCTGGCCCGCCTGGGCGGGGACGAATTCGTCGCCGTCCTGGTGGACCTGGACGACAGCGCCGACTGCGTGCCCCTGCTCACCCGCCTGCTGGGGGCCGTGGCCCAGCCCACCCACCTCAACGAACTGGTGTTGCAGGTCTCGGCCAGCATCGGCGTCAGCCTGTTTCCCCAGGCCGAAGAAGTGGACGCCGACCAGTTGTTGCGCCAGGCAGACCAGGCCATGTACCAGGCCAAGCTGGCGGGCAAGAACCGTTTCCATGTGTTCGACGCGGCCCAGGACCGCAGCGTGCGGGGCCACAACGAAACCCTGGAGCGCATCCGGTCGGCCATGGAGCAGGGCGAATTCGTCCTGCACTACCAGCCCAAGGTGAACCTGCGCAGCGGCGCCGTGGTGGGCGCCGAAGCCCTGATCCGCTGGATGCATCCGGAGCGGGGCCTGTTATCGCCGGCCAGTTTCCTGCCGGTCATCGAAGACCACCCCCTGGCCATCGAGCTGGGCGAATGGGTCATCGACCGGGCCCTGGCCGACCTGGACCGTTGGAAGACGGCGGGCCTGGCCATTCCCGTCAGCGTCAACGTGGGGGCCCTGCAACTCCAGCAAAAGGACTTCGTGGCCCGGCTCCAGTCCCTTCTGTCCGCCCACCCCGGACGGGGCAGTGGCGACCTGGAACTGGAAGTGGTGGAAACCAGCGCCCTGGAAGACCTGGCCCACGTCTCCCAGGTCATCGCCGACTGCCACCGCTTGGGGGTGGACTTCGCCCTGGACGATTTCGGCACCGGCTACTCCTCCCTCACCTACCTCAAGCACCTGCCCGTGGGCCAGCTCAAGATCGACCAGACCTTCGTGCGGGACATGCTCGACGACCCGGACGACCTGGCCATTCTGGAAGGCGTCATCGGCCTGGCCAACGCCTTCCGCCGCCGGGTCATCGCCGAAGGCGTGGAAACCCGGGAACACGGCGAAATGCTCCTGCGCCTGGGCTGCGAACTGGCCCAGGGCTACGGCATTGCCCGGCCCATGCCGGCCGACGGCCTGCCCACCTGGGCTGCCTCCTGGCGCCCCGACCCGGCCTGGCGAAACCTGGCTCCGGTGAGCCGGGACGACCTGGCGCTCCTCTTCGCCGAAGTGGAGCACCGGGCCTGGATCGTGGCCCTGGAAACCTACCTGCGCGGCGAACAGGATGCCCCGCCACCCATGGACGCCCACCAGTGCCGCTTCGGCCATTGGCTGGACGGGGAGGGAGGGCGGCGCTATGCGGCCTCAGCAGCCTTCCAGCCCATTCTGGCCCAGCACGGCCACATCCATGCACTGGCGACCGAGTTGCTGGCCCAGGCCCGCCAGGGCGGCCGGACTGAAGCCCTGTCCAGATTGGCAGAACTCCATGGGCAACGGGACGCCTTGTTGGACCAGCTCAACGGTCTGCTGGCCGAGGACGACGACTGACACTCTGTCGGACTTGAAGGGAAATCGGCTGCAAATCCGCCAGAGCGGTCGATGTTTGCCGTTTTCTGGGGCAATCATCCTAGGAGCCTGTCGGGCTTTGGGATCGTCGGCTGCGGATCGACCGCGCCGGTGCCTTTTCTGCCGCTTTCTTGGGCAAAAGATTGACTATTGCCCGGCGAAATCGTCAAAAAATGCCCTCGCCGGGGCCGATTCTCGCTTTCGACGACCAAAGTCCGACAGGCTCCTAGAAACGGCAGTTGACCGCTCATTTCCCCTTGAAACGCTTCGTGGATATTGCTGACGCCCCCTTCGGCAACGCTCACCCACCGGGTGAAGCCGCTAAACCGGCAACAGCCCCGCTCTCGTCGCGTCGCGCCAAGCTCAATGGCGGGTACGCGGCTTGCTGAAATGGCAATGCGGGGCGTCGCTGAACACCTTCCTCAGGTGGCGGGTCTCCACGTGCACCAGCCTTTCGTGGTCGCCGGCCTCCAGATACAGGTCGGGTTGGGCCATCAGGGCGTCGTCCCAGATCATCTCCACGCCCCAGAGGTTGGGCAGCCCGGGGATCACCCCCGGTTCGCAACCCTCGAACAGTTCGGCAATGCTGGCGGCGTCGGCGAGGCTGTAGTCCGTGGCATTGTCCTGGCCAAGTTTGCCCAGACGGATGTCCTGGTCGGCCGGAACCATGGCCACCATCAGGCAACCGGTACTGTCCAGCAATACGCCCTTGGCCACCCGGCCGGCTGCGATGCCGGCCCGGCGGGCGGTTTCGGCGCTGGTCTGGGTATGGGGATGGGACACGACCTCGAAGGGAATCAGGTTGCTGTCCAGAAACCGCTCGATGCGATGCAGTGCGTTCATGGTGGCCTCCGCGTTGGCTCGACCTGTGGAATCTCAATATAGACCCCCTGGCAACCTGCCCCCCGGCCGGCAGGCGGAGGGGACGACATGGGCGGTCCGCGATCGGCCCGTGCGGCCTTTCCCCCTCCCGCCGGGACGCTTAAGATTTCCGGGTCATCCAGACCCCCCATTGCCATGATCGACAAAGCAGCCATCCTCGACGCCTTCCATTTCCGCCACGCCTGCAAGACCTTCGATCCGGACAAATCCGTGAGCGACGCGGACTTCCGCTTCATTCTGGAAACGGGCCGGCTCTCGCCCAGTTCCTTCGGTCTGGAGCCCTGGCGCTTCCTGGTGATCCAGGACAAGGCCCTGCGGGAGAAGCTGCTCGCCGTCACCTGGGGGGCCAAGGGCCAGTTCCCCACGGCCAGCCACGTGGTGGCCATCCTGGTGCGCAAGGACGACATGATCGCCGGCTCGGATTTCACCTTGGGCTTCATGCGCGAGGTGCAGCATCATCCGGAGGAAGTGATCGCCCGCCGCACGGCGGTGCTGCGCCAGTTCCAGGAGGGGGATTTCAACCTGGACAGCGTCCGCGCCCGCTTCGACTGGAGCTGCCGCCAGGCCTACATCGCCCTGGCCAACATGATGACGGCGGCGGCCATGATCGGTATCGATTCCTGTCCCATCGAGGGGTTCAACCAGGCGGGGGCCGATGCCATCCTGGCCGAGGCGGGACATCTGGAAGGTGGACGGTTCGGCCTGGCGGTGATGGTGGCCTTCGGTTACCGCATCAACCCCCAGCCCGCCAAGACCCGGCAGAACCTGGATCAGGTGGTGCGCTGGGCGTGAATCCGGCGGGTGGGCGGCTTCAGTCGCGGGTCGCTGCCCTACCGGCCCGATAGGCCGCCAGCAGCGCCGCTTTCAGGTCCGGCCGCTGTTCCAGATCCGCCACCCCCAGATGCTGGGCGGCGATGGGGGCCAATACCCGCCGTTCCATATCCTCCCGGCACACTTGCCGGAAGCGTTGCCAGTCGAAGCGGTCCGCCCCGCAACATGCAGCCGCCAGACCGGTGGCTTCGCTGAAAGCGATGTCGCTGGCTTCCACCACTTCGTACAGGTAGGAGTAGGTGTCGATGCCCGCAGCCTGGGCCAGGAGGCGGTGGAAGTCCGGACCCTCCTCCTGGTCATGCAAGCGGGCGAGTTGGGCATCCAGGTCGATGAGGGTGTCCAGGTCGTGATCCCGGCCCTGGAAGGAGCAGGTGAGTCGGGCGCGGAGGCGGTTGACGGGAGGGGTGTCCATCAGAGTCGGGGCGGTGGCCGGAACGAAGAGGGATTGTGCTTCATTCCGGCAACCCGTGGCGGTGCCGGGGTCACTCCACATGACCGGCTGCATCGGCAGCCAGGCCGAGGCTCACCGCCAGGCCCGGGGTGCCCATGCCTTCGCCCAAGGTCAACCGGGCACCGTGGAGTTCGGCGATGCGTGCCGCGATGGACAGCCCCAGGCCGCTGCCTTCGCTGTCCTGGCCCGCCAGCCGGTGGAAACGGGCCAGGGCTTCTTCCCGCTGGCCGGGGGGGATGCCCGGCCCGCTGTCGCGTACCGTGAGCGTCGGCCCCTCCACGTCTGCGGCCACCGCCACCCGGACCTGGCCCCCCGGCGGGGTGTAGCGGATCGCATTGTCCACCAGATTGCGCAGCAGGATCGCCAGCAGATCGGCGTTGACCCGGACAGTGAGCGGGGCCGGTGCATCCAGTTCCAGACCGATGCCCTTGTCCAGGGCGGTTGCGCCCAGATCGGCACAGACCTGGGCAGCCAGCAGGTCCAGGCGGGTGTCGGCCCGGGCGATGGGCGTTCCCGGATCCAGCCGCGCCAGGGTCAATAACTGATCCACCAGGCGGCTGGCCCGGCGGCTGACGGCGGCGATCTGGTCGATGGCCTGGTCCCGTTCCGCGTCGTCCCGGGCCCGCCGGGCTACCTGGGCCTGGGCGGCCAGGGCCGCCAGGGGGGTGCGCAGTTCGTGGGCGGCGTCGGCGGTGAAACGCCGCTCCTTGTCCAAGGTGGTCTCCACCCGGGCAAAGAGGCCGTTGAGGGCGTTCAAAAGGGGACGGATCTCCGTGGGCGCGCTGGCGGGGACCAGGGGCTCCAGCCGGTCCGGCGCCCGCTGGGCCACCTGGTCCGCCACGGCGTCCAGGGGCGCCAGACCCCGCCGGGTGGCGAACCAGACCCAGAGTCCCAGCAAGGGCAGGCCTCCCAGGGCGGGAAGGAGCAGGCGACCGGCGATGTGGCCGCTCAATTGTTCCCTTACCCGGTGGTCCTCGGCCACCACCACCCGCAAACGATGCTCCCCGTCCCAGCGGGCGTAGAAGCGCCAGGGATGATGGCCGGGAGCCTGGGAAAAGCCATCCTCCTGGGTGAAGGGGCCGGCGGGGGCGCCGGGGGAACGCAGCAGCAACCGGCCAGCCTCATCCCAGAGCTGGAAGGCCAGGTGTTTCCGGTACTTGTGGCCGTCTTCGCCCAGGTCGGCAACATCGTCGTCATCGTCGTACTCTCCCGCCAGGGCCAGCAGGGTCTGGGCCGCCTGGACAAGTTGGGCGTCCGCCAACGCATCGATCTCGTGATGGGCGTCCCGGTAGGTGAGGGCCAGGGTGGTCAGCCAACCCAGGGTCACGCCGCCCAGGATCATCGCCAGCAAACGGCGGCGCAGGGAGAACCAGCGGGTGGGAGCGTCCATTTCCGTTTCAACCCTTGGGCATCATGTAGCCGACCCCGCGCAAGGTCTTGATGCGCTCTGCCCCCAGCTTGCGGCGCAGGTGGTGGACGTGCACTTCCAGAGCGTTGCTGTCCGGCTCGTCCCGCCAGCCGTAGAGAGCCCCTTCGAGCTGGGTCCGGGTCATGACCCGGCCGGCGTTCTCCGCCAGGCTGAGCAGCAGAGTGAACTCCCGGCTGGAGAGTTCCACGGCCACCCCGGCCAGAAAAGCCTGGCGGGCGGCGGGGTCCAGGGTCAGGCCAGCCACTTCCAGCAGGGGCTGGGCATGGCCGGCAGCCCGCCGGGTCAGGGCCCTGACCCGGGCAGCCAGTTCATCCAGATCGATGGGCTTGATCAGATAGTCGTCGGCACCGGCGTCCAGTCCGGTCACCTTGTCGGCGGTACTGTCCCGGGCAGTCAGAATGAGCACCGGCAGGGCCTGGCCCCGGGCGCGCAACTGGCGCAGCACGGCCAGGCCGGACAGGTTGGGCAGACCCAGGTCCAGCACCAGCAGGGCGAATTCCTCGCTTCGCAGGGCCTGGTCGGCGGCGGCGCCGTCCCGCACCCAGTCCACCGCGTAACCCGCCTGGCGCAGGCCTACCATCAGGCCGTTGCCCAGGTGGGGGTCGTCTTCGGCGAGCAGGATGCGCATGGTTCAGCGCGCCAGCCACCAGGCCACGGCCGCCGCCCAACCCAGCAGGACCAGGGCTGCCAGGGGCCGGGAACCGGCAATGGCTTCCCCCGGCTGTCCCGTCTTGCGCCCGGTGAACATGGCCCGCACCAGGTTTTCCCCATGGGCGAGACTGCCGGTGACGACGCCGGCCACATGGAGCAACACCACCAGCAACATGCCATTGGCCAGAACCTCGTGGGCTTCCTCCAGCCACTCCCCCCCGGCCTCCTGGTATACCGCCCAGCCGCTGGCTGCGGTCAGCAGGCCCAGGCCCAGCAGAGCCAGGATGGCCCACCCCCCGGGGGCGTTGTGGCCGGTGCTGTGGAGCGGTTGGCGGTTGAGCAGGGCGGCGAGTTCGAGCAGCACGGCGCGGGGCCCCCGGATAAAACTGGTGAAGCGGGCATGATGGGTGCCGATCACGCCCCAGGCAAGACGGAACAGCACCACACCCGCCACGGTGCCTCCGGCGAAGGCGTGGACCAGGCGCCATTCCTCGCTGTCGCCGGTAAGCCAGGCCAGGGCGAAGGCCCCGGCCAGAAGCCAGTGGCCGATGCGCACCGGCCAGTCCCAGACCAGGATGGTTTGCATGATCAGTCATCCTCCCAGGGCCGGCCCGAGGGCATGACGATCTCCCGTTCCCGGTAGCTGCCCTCCGCCGCCCGGGTGTGACAGGCGCCGCAGTTGGCAGGACTCTTCACCTTGGCGTGGCGCCAGTCGGCCCTGGATACCTCGTGGTGGGTGCGGGTGAACCAGGTGCTGGCGGTGAGGCGTGGCAGGCCGCCGGGCTCGGCTGGCGTGCCTTTGACCGAGCCGGCATGGCTTACCAGATAGGCTTCGATGGCCTGCCGGGTCTTGTCGTCCAGGCTGGCGTCGTCGCCGTAATGTTTGTCCAGGCGGCCCATGACCTGGCGCCAGTCCCCGGCGGACAGCAGACTGGCGGGGAAGGCTACGTGGCAACTGGCGCACTCGGCCTTGTAGGCCGGCGGCGCCTTGCCCGGATCCGTCAGGCGATCGGCCTGGACCGAGGTGGTCAGGAACAGGCTGGTGAGGAGAAGGATAGGGGTTTTCATCTCAGCGTCCTCCCATGACGAAAGCGACGAAATCGGCCTTTTCCCCAGCCAGGCACTCCCGGCCCACCACTTCCTTGCAGTTGCGGCGGAACCACTTCTCCACCTTGGCCGGGTCGGTGAAGCGTTCGGCGTTGGTCGCCGGGGCCAGTGGCTGGATGGATTTTCCGGTGACCGCATGGCGGCCCGCCTGGGACGGGCTGTCTGTGTGGCAGGCGACGCAGGCCGGCATCTTCTCCGAGACGTTGAAGCGGTGGGCGAAGAACGCGCCGCCCCGCTGGGCGGAGGGCTGGAAGCCCGGAGTTTGTCGGGCTGCGTCGGCCCGATAGGCGGCCAGCATGTCGCCGGGGCTTTCCGCCTGGGCCGTGGCGGCCCAGCAGGCGGCAAGCAGAAGGGGCAGGTATTTCATGACGGACTCCCGTGGTGAATGACGAGGCCAGTCTGGGGGGTGAAGCTTAGGGCTGGCTTAGTGGAGGCTTAAGGAAAGCTTATGGGTAGAGGCAGGCTGGGCCCGATTTTCCGATTGGTTAGCGGGGTATTCGGGCCAGGGCCGCAAATCGCCCAAAAGTCGCTCAAAACAGTTCATTTTCAATCAATCACTTAGGGCGAGCGACTTGAGAGCCGTCAAGCCAGATACTTCCTTGATTGGGGGCCGTTGATGTCATTCCATTGAAGGGAATTGAAGATAAAATACCCCCCAGTCCAGAAACATACCGGACACCTCCCCTGAGCCATTCAAGCTTCAGGGAAGTGAACAACAACTTCATTCACAGGGAATACCAGTCATGCCCAGCACACATACGGCCCGCAAATCGGGCTTTGTCCTTATCCCCATATTCGTCGGGCTCGCAGCCCCCTTGTCCTGCCTTGCGGATGACGCTTTTCTGCCCCTGGGTGGATTTGATGGCAGCTGGGTCAAGGATGTGACCGCTGACGGCAGCGTTGCAGTCGGCGGAAGTGGCGGACAACTCGTTTTCTGGGAAGCGGGGGAATCCAGGGTCATCCCCGGGTTGGAGGGTATGACCGGGGGGGGCTTGGCTATTTCTCCGGAAGGTGCCGCAGTCGTTGGGTATACCTACATCTCCGGCAACTCCGGAGACCGCCATCCTTTCCTGTGGTTAAACGGTTCAGTGACAGATCTGGGGACACTCGGCGGTTCTGATGCAGTGGCAGTCGGCGTTTCCGCCAACGGGAGCGTGGTCGTGGGCAGCAGCGACCTGGATGGGGATCAGGCCAGGCATGCATTTCTTTGGACACGGGGTGAGATGACGGATCTGGGTGCCCTTGGTGGTTTCCAGAGTTTTGCCGAAGACGTGTCGGATTCCGGCAAGGTTGTGGTGGGCTGGATCGATCTGGATGACGATGGAACCCATCACGCCTTTCGCTGGACAGAGGCCACCGGCATGGTCGATCTCGGCGCCATGGCCGGAGGCACCTTCAGCAGGGCATACGCGACTTCGGCGGATGGCAGCGTGGTGGTCGGGGCCGCCAACCAGCCGGGAAACCTGTTTGCTGATCACGCATTCCGCTGGTCCGGCAATGTCTTTACGGACCTGGGCACCCTGGGAGGTACGTCCAGTCGTGCCCTCGGGGTTTCCGGTGATGGCCTCGTTGTGGTTGGCGTTGCCGACAATGCCAGCAACGACTACCGAGCCTTCCGCTGGACCCAGGCTGGTGGCATGCAGGACGTGGCGGATTGGCTGGCCGATGCCGGGGTGTCCGTTCCGGCCGGTTGGGTGCTGGAAACCGCAGAAGGGGTCAACGCCAATGGCAGCGTTCTGGTGGGGTCCGCTTCTTCGAACTTTTCCGACCAGTACACTGCCTGGCTGGCCCGAGTCGGGTCGACCGAGAGCGGTTTGCTGACCAATATCCCTGTGTATAACGCGTCGGTCGTGGAGTCGGGATCTCGGGGTGTCACGGCCGGCGTGGCCCTGCCCAGCCTGGCCCTGTTCGGCGCCCATCATCGTTCCCTCCTGGATAGCGGACTCGTGCGCCGGGAAGGCGGAGCCTGCGGCTGGGCCACAATGGATGCCGCCGGGGACAATCACACCGATACCCGTGCAGAAGTCCTTGAAGCAGGGGCCTGCATGGATGTGGGGCCCTTCCGATTCGGTCTTGGCGTGGGCCAGGACTGGGCACGCCAGGACTGGACCCTGGGCGGTGGCGCGAACATGGACGGCCAGCACTTGGTTGCGGAAGCGGACTACGTGTTCTCGTCCAGCCTGGAGGGCAGCCTCCTTGGCTATTACGGCAGGTTCGACACGGACATGCGCCGCCATTACATGAACGGCGCCGTCGTCGATGGGTCCAGCGGGAAACCCGATGCGGAATCCCTTGCCCTGCGACTCCGCCTGGACTGGAAGGACGTGGCCCGCCTGGGTGGCTTTGGCCTGTCGCCCTACGCGGCCTACACCTGGTCCCGCACGGAACAGGACGCCTATACGGAGACCGGCGGTGGCTTCCCCGCAACGTTTGGCGCCACCCGATGGACCGTCAACGATCTACGCGTCGGGGCTACGGCGGCGCGGAAGCTGGATGCCATGACGGACCTGCGCCTGGGCCTGGAACTCGCCCACCGCTTCGAGGGCAGCACCAACGGGGTGAACGGATCGGTGATCGGCCTGTGGGACTTCTCGCTGCCCGGCCAGGACGTGAAACAGAACTGGGTACGCCTGCTGCTGGACGTGGACAACCGTGTGTCGGACAACCTCTTGCTGACCCTGGGCGGATCGGCCGCAAGCGAAGGCGGGGATGCCTCCTGGGCGTTGACCGCAGGTTTACGCGCCACGTTCTGAGGGGAAATTCATCGGGGGGGAAGGGGGTTTGCCGTCTTGCCGGGGTAAACCCGGAATAATCGAGCCCCTTCCTGTCCCGCCGGAGATTTCCATGGGTTTGACCCGCAGGTCCCTTCTGGGGGCCGCAGTACCTTCATCCCTTCTCGCCGTGGCCGGGGCGGCCGGTTTGCTGCGCCCGGGGCCGGTCCATGCGGCCAGTTCCCTGAGCCGCATGCTGGCGGACCTGCGCAGTTCAAACCCGCCCCTGTCCGACGGTCTGATGCTCCAGGCCCCCGACATCGCCGAGGACGGCGCCAGCGTCTTCATCACCTGCGACTGCCGTTTGCCCGAGGTGGATGCCCTGGTCTTCTTCGTGGACCGCAATCCCCAACCCCTGGTGGCGGCGTTTCACCTGGCGCCGGAAGTGGAGCCCCATATTCAGTTCCGTCTCAAGGTGGCGGAATCGGCCAACGTGTGGGTCATGGCCCGCAGCCAGGGGCGTTTCGTGAAGACAGCCAAAGCCGTGAAGGTGACCCGGGGCGGCTGCGGACTGGGTATCAACTGAGTCGCGATGATCGGCTTGCTGCAACGGGTGCTGGAAGCTTCGGTGATGGTGGAAGGCCGGGTTGTTGGCGCCATCGGCCCCGGGCTTCTGGTGCTGGTGGGGGTCGAGAAAGGGGATGCTGAAACCCAGGCGGACCGCTTGTTGGAAAGGTTGCTGGGCTATCGGGTGTTCGCCGACGACGCCGGTCGCATGAACCGCAGCCTGGCCGAGGTGGGGGGTGGTCTCCTGCTGGTGTCCCAGTTCACCCTGGCGGCGGACACCGACAAGGGCACCCGGCCCAGCTTTTCCTCGGCAGCCTCGCCCGACACAGGGAGGCACCTGTTCGAGCACCTGGTGGCGCGGGATCGGGATTGCCATGCCCCGGTGGCGATCGGGGAGTATGGCGCCCACATGCGGGTGGCCCTGGTGAACGATGGGCCGGTCACCTTCCGCCTGCGGGTCCGGCCGCCGTCATCCACCTCTCTATTGGACTGAGGGGAACGATGGGTGGCGGGATGGTATCTTTCACCTTTCATCCCCCCTATCCCAAGCGCCATATGGAACACGGTTCCCAGCCAGAGAAACTGGATTCCCTGAAAACCCTCACCACGGTGATCTACGCCCTGTATGCCGCCACCTTCATTTCCGGCATCACGGCCATCGTCGCCATCGTCATGAATTACGTGAAGAAGGAAGAGGTGGCCGGCACCTTCCTGGAAAGCCACTTCCGCTGGCAGATCCGCACCTTCTGGTTCGGCCTGCTGTGGGGGATGATCGGCTTCGTCACGTTCATCATCCTGGTGGGCTGGCTGGTGCTGGCGGCCAACACCGTGTGGCTGATCTACCGCATCGTCAAGGGGTGGCTGAACTTGAACGACGGCAAGCCCATGTACGGGGGGTGAAACGGAAACGGGCCGCCCAGGGCGGCCCGTTTCCCTTGCCGGGCGCCCGGGGGCGCCCCGTTTCCGCTCAGCCGAAATTGGCCTGGGCGAAGTCCCAGTTCACCAGGCTGTTGAGAAAGGTCTCGACGAACTTGGGCCGCAGGTTGCGGTAGTCGATGTAGTAGGCGTGTTCCCAGACGTCCACGCAGAGCAGGGGGGTGTCGCCGGTGGTCAGAGGGGTGCCGGCGGCGCCCATGTTGACGATGTCCACGGAACCGTCGGCCTTCTTCACCAGCCAGGTCCAGCCGGAACCGAAGTTGCCCACGGCGCTGGTCTGGAAGGCCTTCTTGAACTCGTCCAGGGAACCCCACTTGGCGTTGATGGCGTCGGCCAGGGCACCGCTGGGGGCGCCGCCGCCGTTGGGCTTCATGCAGGACCAGAAAAAGGTGTGGTTGGAGACCTGGGCAGCGTTGTTGTAGATGCCGCCGGCGGGGGCGGTCTTGACGATCTCTTCCAGGGACTTGTCTTCAAAGGCGGTGCCCTTGATGAGGTTGTTCAGGTTGGTGACGTAGGCCTGGTGGTGCTTGGCGTAGTGGTAGTCGAAGGTTTCCGCGCTCATGTGGGGCGCCAGGGCGTCCTTGGCATAGGGCAGGGGGGGCAGTTGGTGTTCCATGCTGATCTCTCCGTTGTTGAGGTGTGTCTTGAAGCCAGACGGCAGGATTTTACGGGCCCCCCGGGGGGCGGGGCAATGGTTGACTGAAATTATCAGCTATTGCGACAACGGGGTCGCATTTGCCCGTTCGGCGGGCAGGGACATGCGCAGGGTGTTGTCGGCCTGTTCCAGGCGCAGGTGACGCAGGGCGTTCATGCCCAGCAGGGCGCCGCCGGCCAGGTCGGGCAGCACGGCCACTGCCACCTGTTCCAGGCGGAAGGGGCCGAAATCCAGGGTGGCGGCCCGGGCAGTGCAGCCTTCCACGGTGCCGTTGGCGGTGCTGAAGGTGGAGGCCACCCGGCATTCCAGGCCCAGGCGCCGGGCCTCGGCGCCGGTGACCGAAACGGTGCTGGCGCCGGTGTCGATGAGGAACTGAACCGGGCCGCCCTGGATGGCCCCGTCGATGTGGTAGTGGCCGTCCCGGGCACGGGTCAGTTCCACGCTGTCGGCGCCCACCACCTGGATGGGCGGGCGTTCCTGGCGCAGGAAGAACAGGTAGAGGACGAGCCCCACGGCGAGCCAGAAGCCCACCAGCAGGAAGGTCTTGCCTGTGCGGCCCAAGGGGGATCAGTCCCGGCCGGACTTCTTGGCCATGGCCTTGTCGATGACCCGGGCGGCCCAGTCCTTGGCACCCAGGCCGAAGGCGATGGCGAAGGCCAGGCCCACGGCGCCGAAGGCGATGATGAAGGCGGCGGTGAGCAGTTCGTTGGCGATCTGCAGTTGCTCCATGGCCATGAAGAAGACGAAGACCATCATGGCGTACTCGGAGAAGGTGGACACCGTCAGGGCGCCTTCGAATTCCACGTTGTTCAACCAGGCGAACACCAGCCGGTTGATGAAGCGGGCCAGGATGGTGCCGAACACCAGCACCAGGATGGCGACGATGACGTTGGGGATGTAGAGCAGCACCTTGTTGAACAGGTCCGCCACCATCTGCAGGCCCAGGGAGTCGGCCACGGTGACGATGACCATGAGGATGGTCAGCCAGTACACCAGGTTGCCCAGCACCGAGGCCACGGAGACTTCCAGCTCGGCGTGCTTCATGAAGGATTCCAGGCCGGATTTCTCGGTGGCCCGGTCGAACTTGAGCAGGGTGAGCAGACGCATGATGCCGCTGCGCGCCAGCTTGGCCAGGATCCAGCCCAGCACGAGGAAGATGACGGCCAGCAGCAGCTTGGGCAGGAAGGCGGCCAATTGGGTGCCGAAGGCGGTAAGCGAGGTGACGAAAAGATCGATCTGTTCCATGAGGGACTCCACGGGGAGTGGCAAGTAGTCGAAGTATAAGGGGGCCGTCTTACGGCAAATGTTCCCCGAGCTGTTCCCGGCTGAGGACGAAGACCGTGTCCTCGCCGCCTTCCACCTGGGGCCAGGCGAAATCCAGCTCCGGGAAGGCGTCTTCCAGGGCGGCCCGGTTGTGGCCGATCTCCACGGCCAGCAGGCCGCCGGGATTCAGGTGCCGGGCGGCTTGGGCCAGGATGAGCCGGGTGGCGTCCAGGCCATCGTCGCCGGAGCCCAGGGCCAGGGCCGGCTCGTGGCGGTATTCCGGGGGCAGGGCGGCCACAGACTCGGCATTCACGTAGGGCGGGTTGCTGACGATGAGGTCGTAGGTGGCCTCGCCCAGGGGGTCGAACAGGTCGCCTTGCAGAAGGCGCAGCCGCTCCTCCAGCCCGTAGTCGGCCACGTTGGCCCGGGCTACCTCCAGGGCGTCGGCGGACAGGTCCACGGCGTCCACCAGGGCGTCGGGGAAGGCGTCCGCCAGCAGGATGGCCAGGCAGCCGGAGCCGGTGCACAGGTCCAGGGCGGTGCACACCCCTTCCGGGTCCGCCAGCCAGGGCTGGAAGTGCTCCAGGATCATGGGGGCCAGGAAGGAGCGGGGCACGATGACCCGGGCATCCACCCGGAAGCGGAAACCCTGGAGCCAGGCCTCGCCGGTCAGGTAGGGGGCGGGCAGGCGTTCCGTCACCCGGCGCTCGATGATCGCCGCCAGGCGGGCCTTTTCGTCGGCCAGCAGGCGGGCGTCCAGGAAGGGTTCCAGGCGGTCCAGGGGCAGGTGCAGGGTGTGCAGCAGCAGGTAGGCCGCTTCGTCGTAGGCGTTGCCGCTGCCGTGGCCGAAGAACAGGCCGGCCTGGTTGAAGCGGGACACGGCGTGGCGCAGCCAGTCCCGCAGGGTGTGAAGTTCGCCGGGCACGTCAGCCATGGAGCAGCCTTTCCAGCACGCCGGTGTAGACCCGGGCCAGTTGTTCCAGTTCATCCACGCCCACGTGTTCGTCGATCTTGTGGATGCTCTCGTTGACGGGGCCGAATTCCACCACTTCCCGGGCGATGTCGGCGATGAAGCGGCCGTCGGAGGTGCCACCGGTGGTGGACAGTTCCGCTTCCACACCGGTGACTTCCCGGATGGCGTCGGCCAGGGCGTCCACCAGGGGCCCCCGGGGGGTGAGGAAGGGCTTGGCGCCGATCTCCCATTCCAGGTCGTAGTCCAGGCCATGCCGGTCCAGGATGGCCTTCACCCGGGCTTGCAGGCTTTCCACGGGGCTGGCGGTGCCGTGGCGGAAGTTGAAGGCGATGTCGGCGTGGCCGGGGATCACGTTCATGGCCCCGGTGCCGCCGTGCATGTTGGAGATCTGCCAGGTGGTAGGGGGGAAATAGTCGTTGCCTGCGTCCCACACCGTGGCGGCCAGTTCGGTGATGGCCGGGGCGGCCAGGTGGATGGGGTTGCGGCCCAGGTGGGGATAGGCGATGTGGGCCTGGATGCCCTTCACCCGCAGGCGGCCGTGGAGGGAGCCCCGGCGGCCGTTCTTCATCATGTCGCCGAAGCGGGACACGCAGGTGGGCTCGCCGACGATGCAGGCGTCGATGGTTTCCTGGCGGGCCGCCAGCCGTTCCACCACCCGCACGGTGCCGTCCACCGCCGGGCCTTCCTCGTCGGAGGTGATGAGCCAGGCGATGGAGCCGGGATGCCGGGGATGGTCCGCCAGGAAGGATTCCACGGCGGCCAGGAAGGCGGCCACGGAGCCCTTCATGTCCGCCGCGCCCCGGCCGTAGAGCTGGCCATCCCGTTCCACAGGCTGGAAGGGATCACTGCTCCACCGTTCCAGGGGGCCGGTGGGCACCACGTCGGTGTGGCCGGCGAAGCAGACCAGGGGGGCGGTATCGCCCCGCCGGGCCCAGAGGTTGGTGACGCCGCCCTGGTTCACCCATTCGATGGCGAAGCCCAGGGGGGCCAGCTTGTCCGCCAGCCAGGCCTGGCAGCCGGCGTCTTCCGGGGTGACGGAGGCCCGGGCGATCAACGCCCGGGCGTAATCCAGGGTCCTACTTGCCATGGAGCGCCGCCTGGATGGCCTGGATGACTTCGTCTTCGGCTTCCTTCAGCACCTTCTCGGCGGGGCTGCCCTTGGCCAGGAAGGTGGGCCGGTTGAACAGCACGGTGCTGACCCCGGCCTTGTGGATGACGGTGGCGTGGAGGGGGCACAGGCCCAGCAGGCCGGGGTCCAGGTTGCTCACCTGGTTCACGTACCAGCCGCTGCAGAACACCAGGGTGGTGATGCCCTCCAGCTTGTTGCGGTTGTAGTCCTCTCCCCAACGCCTGGCCATGCCCTTCAGGTTTTCCGAGATGGACAATTCGTCCACCACGGCGTAACCCGCATCGTCCAGGGTCTGGTTGAGCCGCTTCACCACCTGGGCGAAGGGCAGGGGGGCAGATTGTTCGTAGATGCCGGGGTGGGCGGCCAGGGCCGGCAGGGCGAAGAAAAGGAAGATGGCGGCAAGGAGGGATTTCAGCACGTCATTCCCCGAAGAAGGCGCCGTAGTTCTCTTCGCTGAAGCCCACCTGGTACTGGCCGTCCCGGTCCAGGATGGGGCGCTTGATGACGCTGGAGTGGGTCTTCATCACCGCCAGGGCGCTGGCCGCATCCTTCACGGCGGCTTTCTCGGCGTCGTCCAGCTTGCGCCAGGTGGGGCCGTTGCGGTTCACCAGGGCTTCCCAGCCCAGGTGCTTCATGAGGGACTTCATGACGGCGTCGGGCACGCCCTGTTTCTTGAAATCGTGGAATTCGTAGGGGATATCCCGGGCTTCCAGCCAGGCCCGGGCCTTCTTGACGGTGGTGCAGTTGGGGATGCCGTACAGTTTCATGGCAAACTCCTCGTGACGAAAAACGCGCCATTCTAACCGCCTGCCATGACTCCCGCTTTCCTGGTTCGACCCGCCCGCTGGGCCGAGGACGCAGCGGCCATCGCCCGGGTGCGGCGGGCCGTGTTCATCACCGAGCAGGGGGTGCCGGAAGACCTGGAATGGGAGGCCATGGATCCGGACTGCCTGTGGTTCGTGGCCGCTGAAGCTGCCACTGCTCCGACCGGGGATTTGCTGGGCGTCTGCCGCCTCACCCCCCGGGGGCGGGTGGGGCGCATGGCGGTCCTGGCGCCCTGGCGCCGCCAGGGCCTGGGCAGCGCCCTGCTGGAAGCGGCCCTGGCGGCGGCCCGGGCCCGGGGCCAGAGCCGGGTGGAACTGTCCGCCCAGACCCGCGCCGTGGGGTTCTACGCCCGCCACGGCTTCGTGGCCCGGGGCCCGGAGTATGACGACGCGGGCATTCCCCATCGCACCATGATCCTTGATTGGAAAGACCACCCATGAACCTGCGCATCGGCCACGGTTTCGACGTCCACGCCTTCGCCGAGGGGCGGCGGCTCATCATCGGCGGCGTGGACATCCCTCATGAGCGGGGCCTCCTGGGCCATTCCGACGCGGACGTGCTGATCCACGCCGTCTGCGACGCCCTGCTGGGGGCCGCCGCCCTGGGGGACATCGGCCGCCACTTCCCCGACAGCGACGCCCGTTTCAAGGGCATCGACAGCCGCAAGCTGCTGCGCCACGTGGTGGCCCTGCTGGCGGATCGGGGCTGGAAGGCGGGCAACGTGGACGTGACCGTCATCGCCCAGGCGCCGAAGATGGCCCCCCACATCCCCGCCATGGTGGCGAACCTGGCCCAGGACCTGGGGGTGGCGGCGGAGGCTGTCAACGTGAAGGCCACCACCACCGAGAAACTGGGCTTTACCGGCCGGGGCGAGGGGATCGCCGCCGAGGCCGTTTGCCTGCTGGTGCCGGCCTGACGGGGCCAGACCATGGCGCCGGGACATTCCCGGGTGTTCTTCGCCCTGTGGCCCGACGAGGTCACCCGTCGGGCCCTGGCGGCGGCCACCCGAAGGGTCCACGAACGCCTGGGGGGCAAAGCCACCCGGCCGGACACCCTGCATCTCACTCTGGTCTTCGTCGGTGAGGTGGCCGATGCCCGTTTGCCGGACCTGCACGGCGCCGCCGCCCGGGTCCAGGCGCCGGCCTTCGATCTGCTGCTGGACCGGCCCGACTGCTGGCGGCACAACCGGGTGGCCCATCTGGGCCCGTCCCGCACGCCGCCGGCCCTGCTCAATCTGGTGGGGGAACTGGAGGTCCATCTGGCTGCTGCTGGCGTAGCTTTCGACGAGCGGCCCTACCGGGCCCACGTGACCCTGGTGCGCAAGGCGGATTGCGGGCGGATGACGGTCGGTGGCGGGGATGGGGAGATGGGAAATCGCGAGGGAAATCGCGAAATGGAAAATCCCCCGACGGCGCCGATACCCTGGGCCGTGGGGGACTTCCTGCTGGTCAAGTCCAGCTTGCGCCCGGAAGGAGCGCGTTACGAGCAGTTGGGCCGCTGGCCCCTGCTATAGAAAAACAACGTTCTGCAGGTGTCCCGCCAGTTCCTTGACCGGAAGGCGGGTGTAGTCCTTGTCGATGCTTTCCGATAGTTTGCTCCTGACCTGCCCGGGCAGGTGGTTGTTGACGAGCCCCATGAAGGGGGCCGAGGCCACGAGGATGAGCCGGTCATAACTGTTCTTCACCCGGCCGGCCTCCAGTTCCCTGGATACCTCCTGGGCGAAACGCTCCGCCTCGTGGTGTTTCGGATCGGCGGGCTGGCCCACTGCACCATGTCCCGGGCCGCCATACGCGCCGGAGCGGTCACTCACCAGGTTGGAAGTTTTTTCCCGGCTCTCGGGATGCAGCATTTCCTTCACCAGTTGCAGGCCCCGGTTGGGACCTTCATTGGCGAAAAGCCTGGCCTGGCTGGCGTTGGCAACCATGATCCATGTGACAGACATAGTGATCCCCCATGTTGGTTCAGACTGCGGTCGAGTGGATTGCTCTGCTTGTCGGGCGTGGCCCGGGTTACGTGATGTAACAATTTCAGGCTAGCAGGGGAGTTGGGGGCGTCAAGGTGGGGAATGGTTTGGGGTAGGTTGGCGAAGGGGGCACCTGCTCCCCGGCCCATCAAGGAAGAGCGAGAAGCCCACTCCATCCGGCGGCCCCGCTAAAGCCCCCTCCCCACGAGGGGAGAGGGGTTGGGGAGCATTCCGTAGCCCCCGGCCACCCCCCATCCAACCCCCCCTCACCCAGCCGCCAGGTACTCCCTGGCCAGGGCCAGAACCGCCTCGGATGACGGATCCGTCAGGTTCAGGCAGGGCGCCCCTGGGGCGTTGACGTAGTTCTTCCCCAGGGACCGCCCATAGGCCGGGTCGTAGTGGCGAACCAGCAGGTCGGCCACCAGTTCGTCCCATCGGCCGGCCCGGGCCAGGGTCTTCCAGGCGTCGATCCGTTCCCGGCCCTGGAGGGCGGTGAGGCAGTCCAGTTGCACCCCCAGGGCCTCCGGGTCGGCCAGGAAGTGGGCGTATTCCTGCTTGAGCAGTTCCACCCGCACCGGGATGTCCGCTTCCAGGTTGAGGCAGGGGGCGGCCCGCATGGCCAGGAGCAGTTGCTCCGGGGTGTGCAGATTGCCGATCTTCTTGCTTTCCGATTCCACGAACACGGGTCGGGCCGGATCGAAGCGGGAGAGGGCATGCCAGACCCGGGATTCGAACCATTTCTGGGCCGGCTGGGGCCGATCCGGGTAGGCGCCCAGCACCGAGCCCATGTGGGCCGCCATGTCTTCCAGGTCCAGCACCTGGGCGCCGGATTCGTCCAGGGCCCGCAGGAAACGGCTCTTGCCCACCCCGGTGGGACCGCACACCACCCGGAAGGCGAAGCGGCCGGGCAGGGTTTCCAACTGGTTCACCACATGGCGCCGATAGGCCTTGTAGCCCCCTTCCAGTTGGCAGGCGTTCCAGCCGATGGCCCGCAGCACCGTGGTGAAGGCGCCGCTGCGGTTGCCGCCGCGCCAGCAGTAGACCAGGGGACGGTAGTCCCGGGGCTTGTCGGCCAGCACCGTTTCCAGGTGGTGGGCGATGTTGCGCGATACCAGGGCGGCTCCGGCTTTCTTGGCCGCGAAGGCCGATACCTGCTTGTGCAGGGTGCCGATGCGGGCCCGTTCCTCGTTGTCCAGCACGGGCAGGTTGATGGCGCCGGGCAGGCGATCCTCGGCGTATTCCCCGGGGGAGCGGGTGTCGATGATCGCGTCGAAGGTGTAGGCCTCCTCGACGCTGACGGTGCCGTCCTTGCGCCGGGGCGGCGGGGCGTCCACGCAGGCCATGGCCTCAGGTCTCCCGCCGGACCAGGCGCTGCTTTTCCCGCTGCCAGTCCCGTTCCTTCTCGGTGGCCCGCTTGTCGTGGAGTTTCTTGCCCTTGGCCAGGCCGATTTCCAGTTTCACCCGGCCCTTGGCGTAGTGCAGGTTGAGGGGCACCAGGGTGAAACCGGCCTGCTGCACCTTGCCGATGAGTTTGCGGATTTCCTGGGCGTGGAGAAGCAGCTTGCGGGAGCGGGTGGGGTCCGGCTTGATGTGGGTGGAGGCGGTGGCCAGAGGGCTGATGTGGCAGCCGATCAGCCAGACTTCCTCCTGCTTCAGCACCACGTAGGCTTCCTTGAGTTGTACCCGGCCGGCGCGGATGGCTTTGACTTCCCAGCCTTCCAGGACGAGGCCCGCCTCGTAGCGTTCCTCGATGAAGTAGTCGTGGAATGCCTTCTTGTTGTCGATGATGCTCATGGGGGAGGGCCGGAGGGTGCGTGGTTTCGTGCTATTTTAACAGGCCCGTCATTTCCAGCCCGCCGTCCATGGCCGAAGTCCTCAAATCCGTCCTGGTGCCCTATTCCGCGGCGGAGATGTTCGTGCTGGTGGATGGCGTCGAGGACTATCCGGGTTTCCTGCCCTGGTGCGGGGGTTCGGAAGTGCATCTGCGCGATGAGGAAACCACCGAAGCCACCATCCGCATCCAGTATCTCCAGGTGAAACAATCCTTCACCACCCGCAACAGCAAACGATTCCCGGAGGAGATGCACATCCGCCTGAAGAGCGGTCCCTTCCGCAAGCTGGACGGCTGCTGGCGCTTCAAGGTACTGGCGGAAAACGCCTGCAAGATCGAGTTCACCATTACCTACGAGTTTTCCAGCGGTCTGCTGGAGAGGGTGGTGGGCCCGGTCTTCGGCATGATCACCAACAACCTGGTGGACGCTTTCGTACACCGGGCGGAACAGGTCTACGGCGAACGATGAGCGGACAAATCCACGTGGAAGTGGTTTACGCCCGGCCCGGGCGGCAGAAGTCGGTACGCATCCAGGTGCGGGATGGTGCCACGGTGAAGGACGCCGTCGAACAGTCGGGCCTGTTGGGGGAATTCCCGGAGATCGATCTGGCGAAAAACAAACTGGGCATCTGGAACAAGCTTTCCAAGGCGGATGCCCCCTTGCGGGACCAGGATCGGGTGGAGATTTATCGCCCCCTCATCGCCGACCCCAAGGAAGTCCGCCGGCAACGGGCGGCCGAAGGCAAGGTCATGAAGAAGGGCGGGGGGGAGGCCGGCGCCGGGGAGTGAGGCCGGCCAAGCGGCCGGTGGCGCCGCAGTAGGCGACACCGGCCGACGTTTGGATCACTTTTGCTCGGTGCTGGGGTAGGACAGTTGGGCGATGCCGAACTGGGCCTGCTCGGAGGCTTTCTTGGCCTGCTTCACGACGGCGGCGCTGTCGCCGGCCTTGGCGGCTTCCTGGGCCTGCTTCAGGGCGGTTTCGGCGGTGGTCCACAGCGCGAATTTGGACTTGGCGGACTTCACGTCGGCTTCGGCCTGGGTCAGGGCCTGCTTGGCTTCGTCGCTGATGGTGGGTGCGGCAGGCGCGGCGGCGGCGGCGGGCTGCTTGGGCGCTTCGCTGCTGGTGGCCGGGGTCTGGCTGCAAGCGGACAAGGCGAAGGCGGACAGGATGACGGCAACGGACGCGAGCTGGAACTTCATGGATGATCTCCTCTCCATCGTGGAATCTCGGAACAACGAATTGCGGAACCCCGAATTCGGCGGCGGGCAGACATTAGTTCTCCGCCGGAAGGCCCGTCAATGGCTTTTCCCCGCG
This sequence comes from Thiobacillus denitrificans, assembly GCA_020723405.1. Taxonomy (GTDB): domain Bacteria; phylum Pseudomonadota; class Gammaproteobacteria; order Burkholderiales; family Thiobacillaceae; genus PFJX01. The sequence continues at coordinate 32,204 of DYIY01000013.1, forward strand.
CTGGTACGGATTTGGTAAATAAACACCACGCTTGGGAGGCGGCGGCGGCCTCTGTATAATGCCGTTTTGCGCGTAAAGGTTGCTCATGCGTATCCTCCAGAAAGCCCTCACTTTCGACGACGTCCTGCTCGTCCCCGCCTTCTCCGAAATCCTGCCCCGCGACGTCACCCTGAAAACCCGGCTGACGCGCAACATCCAGTTGAACATCCCGGTGCTGTCCGCCGCCATGGACACGGTCACCGAAGCCCGCATGGCCATCGCCCTGGCCCAGGAAGGCGGCATCGGCATCATCCACAAGAACTTCGACATCGAGCAGCAGGCCTCCCGGGTGGCCCGGGTGAAGCGCCACGAGGCCGGTGTGGTGAAGGAGCCGGTCACCGTTTCCCCCGACATGGCCGTGCGCGAAGTGCTGGAGTTGAAGCGGCAGAAGAAGATTTCCGGCCTGCCCGTGGTGGACGCCTCCGGCAAAGTGGTAGGCATCGTCACCAACCGGGACCTGCGTTTCGAGACCAACCTGGATCAGTCCGTGTCCAGCATCATGACCCCCCGGGACCGCCTGGTGACCGTGAAGGAAGGCGCCAGCCGGGAAGAAGCCATGCAGCTCCTGCACCGGCATCGCCTGGAGCGGGTACTGGTGGTCAACGATGCCTTCGAACTGCGCGGCCTCATCACCGTCAAGGACATCGACAAGTCCAGCACCTACCCCCTGGCCTGTAAGGACGAGTTCGGCCGCCTGCTGGCCGGTGCCGCCGTGGGCGTGGGCGGTGACACCGAGGATCGGGTGGCCGCCCTGGCCGAGGCCGGTGTGGACGTGCTGGTGGTGGACACCGCCCACGGCCATTCCAATGGGGTGCTGAAGCGGGTCCAGTGGGTCAAGCAGAAGTATCCCCACATCCAGGTCATCGGCGGCAACATCGCCACCGGTGACGCGGCCCGGGCCCTGGTGGACCACGGCGCCGACTGCGTGAAAGTGGGCATCGGCCCCGGTTCCATCTGCACCACCCGCATCGTGGCCGGCGTGGGCGTGCCCCAGATCACCGCCGTGCAGAACGTGGCCGCCGCCCTGGAAGGCACCGGCGTGCCCCTCATCGCCGACGGCGGCATCCGCTTCTCCGGCGACATCGCCAAGGCCATCGCCGCCGGCGCCCACACCGTCATGCTGGGTGGTCTGCTGGCCGGCACCGACGAGGCCCCGGGCGAGATCGAGCTGTACCAGGGCCGTTCCTTCAAGTCCTACCGGGGCATGGGTTCCCTGGGTGCCATGCAGAAGGGCTCCAAGGACCGCTACTTCCAGGACAACGAAGCCAACGCCGACAAACTGGTCCCGGAAGGCATCGAAGGCCGGGTCCCCTACAAGGGCAGCGTGCTGGCCGTGCTGCACCAGCTCATGGGCGGCCTGCGTTCCTCCATGGGCTACCTGGGCTCCCCCACCATCGAGCACTTCCACGCCAACGCCTGCTTCGTGGAGATCACCGCCGCCGGCATCAAGGAATCCCACGTCCACGACGTGCAGATCACCAAGGAAGCGCCCAACTATCATGTGTGAGCGGGTAGTCGGTAGTTTGTAGTCGGTAGCCGGCCCAGTGGAAAGCTACCGGCGGCTGCTAGTGTGGCAGAAGGCCATGGACCTCGCAGAGGGCATCTACCGACTTGCCGGCAGTTTTCCGCAACACGAGTTGTATGGTTTGACCTCGCAGATTCGCAGGGCGGCCGTGTCGATTCCGTCCAACATCGCCGAAGGCAGGGAGCGTGGGTCTGACAAGGACTTCATGAGATTTCTGGGGATCGCCCTGGGGTCTCTTGCCGAGTTGGAGACCCAGCTTCTGTTGTCGCAGCGTTTGGGCTATGTCGCCGAAGCGGATTTGCAGTCCCTTGTTCCCCTGGCCGACGAGGTCGGGAAAATGCTCCGTGGGCTCAAACGTAGCCTTGAACAACCCGGGGTTTAGCTACCCGCTACCATCTACCGACTACAAGCTATCAGCCATGCACAAGAAAATCCTCATCCTCGATTTTGGTTCCCAGTACACCCAGTTGATTGCCCGGCGGGTGCGGGAGCACAACGTCTACTGCGAACTCCATGCCTGCGACGTGAGCGATGAGTTCGTCCGGGCATTCAACCCGGCGGGCGTCATCCTCTCAGGCGGGCCGGCCTCGGTGTACGAGGAGGAGACGCCCCGGGCCCCCGACGCGGTGTGGACCCTGGGGGTGCCGGTGCTGGGCATCTGCTACGGCATGCAGACCATGGCCGCGCAACTGGGGGGCAAGGTGGAGAACTCCGCCAAGCGGGAATTCGGCTATGCCGAGGTCCGCGCCCACGGCCATACCCCCCTGCTGCGGGACATCCAGGACCGGGTGGAGGATGGCGGCGCCGCCTGGCTGGACGTGTGGATGAGCCACGGCGACAAGGTCACCGAGTTGCCCCCGGGCTTCAAGGTCATCTGCGACAACGCAGCCACGCCCATCGCTGGCATGGCCGACGTGGCGCGCCACTTCTACGCCCTGCAATTCCATCCGGAAGTCACCCACACCCTCCAGGGCAAGGCCATTCTGGGCCGTTTCGTTCACGACATCTGCGGTTGCGGCAACGACTGGAACATGCCCGACTACATTTCCGAGGCCATCGGCAAAATCCGTTCCACGGTGGGTTCCGACGAAGTGATCCTGGGCCTGTCCGGCGGGGTGGATTCCTCTGTGGCCGCCGCCCTGATCCACCGGGCCATCGGCGACCAGCTCACCTGCGTGTTCGTGGACACGGGCCTGCTGCGCCTCAACGAAGCCCGGCAGGTCATGGAGACCTTTGCCCAGAACCTGGGCGTCAAGGTGATCCACGTGGACGCCACCGAGCAGTTCATGTCCAAGCTGGCCGGGGTCAGCGACCCGGAGCGCAAGCGCAAGATCATCGGCGGCGAGTTCGTGGCCGTGTTCCAGGCCGAATCCGCCAAGCTGAAGAACGCCAAGTGGCTGGCCCAGGGCACCATCTACCCGGACGTCATCGAGTCCGCCGGGGCCAAGACCAAGAAGGCCCACGCCATCAAGAGCCACCACAACGTGGGCGGCCTGCCGGACGACATGCATCTGAAGCTCCTGGAGCCCCTGCGGGAACTGTTCAAGGACGAGGTGCGGGAACTGGGCATCGCCCTGGGCCTGCCCCACGACATGGTCTACCGCCATCCCTTCCCCGGCCCGGGCCTGGGGGTGCGCATCCTGGGCGAGGTGAAGAAGGAATACGCCGACCTCCTGCGCCTGGCCGACCACATCTACATCGAAGAACTGCGCGCCGCCGGCTGGTACGAGAAGACCTCCCAGGCCTTCGCCGTGTTCCTGCCGGTGAAGGCCGTGGGCGTCATGGGTGACGGCCGCACCTACGACTACGTCATCGCCCTGCGCGCCGTGCAAACCCAGGACTTCATGACCGCCCACTGGGCGGAACTGCCCTACACCCTGCTGGCCAAGGTCTCCAATCGCATCATCAACGAGATCCGCGGCATCAACCGGGTCACCTACGACATCACCGGCAAGCCGCCTGGCACCATCGAGTGGGAGTGAGGTCGTTTTGTAAGGTATTGTTTTTACAATAATTATAATGGCTCGTTGATGGTGCAATCTACATCATCGACGAGCAGGCGAATATGGAAAATCAATGCCTTACGCGAGCACTGTTTTGGCTGCTTCAATTTCTGATGGCATTTTTGATGGTATCTGGAAGTGAATCGGCGGATGCATGCCTGATATCTATGAGCCGTAAACCCCATACCGATTTCATCCTGGATGCCGCGCATCTCGCGGCCAAGGAACCCTTGCTCGATCAGATGTGCATCCTAACCAGCCGAGAGTCCCACTCTGAGTTTCTCACTCGATTGGAGCAACCGGGGCGGCCCAATGAGCTTCTGCGCAACACGATGCAGACTCCGGTACCCTGGGATAAGACATAACGGTTTCGGCTCCCGAGCCGCTCACCGGGCAGATGCCGAACGGCTATGGCCTACGGAAAGGCGGCGCGGTAATCCCCCCGCTTTTAGCGGCTCCCAGAAGTAGAACTAAGCGGCCATGGCCAGCCGCTGTTTCGGGGTAATGCCGCCCAAGGCCATGTTTGGGCGGTGGTGATTGTAGTTGTACATCCACTGCGTGGCGAACAGCCGGACCTCATCCAGATCTTCCCAGTAATACTGCGACAGCCATTCATAGCGCACTGTCCGGTTGAACCGTTCGACGTAGGCATTCTGCTGCGGCTTGCCGGGCTGGATGTAATCCATCCGAATGCCTTGGCGATCCGCCCAGGTCTGGATCAACCCGCTGATGTTCTCCGGCCCGTTGTCGCACCGAATGGCGGCTGGCTTTCCACGCCTCTCGATGACCTGGTCCAGTGCCCGAATCACACGGGCTGAAGGGAGCGAGAAGTCGATCTCGATTCCCAGCGCCTCCCGGTTGAAGTCGTCGATGACGTTGAACAGGCGAAAGCCTCGTCCGTCACCCAGTTGATCGTGCATGAAGTCCATCGACCAGACCTGGTTGATCGCCGTCGGTACCGCGAGCGGTTCGGGCTTCTCACGCTGTAGCCGTTTCCGTGGCTTGATCCGCAAGTTCAACTCCAACTCCCGATAGATCCGGTAGACCCGCTTGTGATTCCAGATGAAGCCCTTGACGTTCCGCAGGTACAGGTAACAGAGGCCAAAGCCCCAATTGCGCTGGTTATCGGTCAAACGAACCAGCCAGTCGGTAATCTGTTCGTTCTCGACGTTGCGCTTGGCTTCATAGCGGTAGCAGGTCTCGCTTAGCCTGAAGATCGTACAGGCCAACCGGATCGACACCGCTTTGGCCGCTACCACCTGTTTGGCCATCTCGCGTCGGCGTGATGGCCTCACCACTTTTTTGCCATCGCCTCCTTGAGAATCTCGGCCTTCAGCCGCTCCTCGGCATACATCTTCTTGAGCCGCGCGTTCTCGGCCTCCAGCTCTTTCATCCGGGCCATCATTGACGTGTCCATGCCGCCGAACTTGGCTCGCCATTTGTAGAACGTCGCCGAGCTGATACCCATGTCCCGGCATAACTCCGGGACCGCCAGGCCCGCTTCTACTCGCTTAAGTGCGTCCATGATCTGGCTGTCCGTGAACCTCGACTTCTTCATGCAGAATCTCCTCTCAACGAGAAAATTCTACTTCTGATCACCGCTGGTTTAAGGGGGAATTACCGCGCGATTCGCCTGGATTTCGATTTCTCGACAAGCCTGCATCAACTGCTCGAAGGTGAGGGCGTCGCCAAGCATGACTTGGTTGGCAAGCATGTTTGCGTAATCCTCGGCCAGCGCGGCGAGTGCATTACCCTCGGGGACGATGTTCAACTTGCCGGACACGGCTGGCATGTAGTCGATGACGCTTCCGTCGCGGACAACGGCGCCGGGTCTTGAAGAAACAGAAGGGGAGGGTGGCGACACAGCGCCGGTCGCCGATCCCTGGCAAGCCCTGGCCCAGGTCGGCGCGCAATTCATTTCTATCCTGGCAACCGCCAATGATCCCGCCGCGCCGGCTCATCCCTCGGTCGAGCGGGATACCGCAACCGGCGCGCGCAGCATAAAGCTGCCGTTGCCGCCGCTGGAAGCGGCGAGCCGGATCGCGGATGCATTGTCGTCACTGGCTGACGTTTTGCGCAGGCGGTGAGCGGGTACGTTCGATCAGCAGATGAATGCTTTTTACACCGCGCTCGATCAACCGGCCAAGTCGATTCCCCGTCTCAGGAAAAAAGGGCCGTGTCGTGGGAGTTCGGCGGCAAAGCACGCTGGAGGTTAGCTAATCCTTGGCGAGCACTGACGACGCTATCGCCGCAGCTCTGCGGCATCGCGTCCGATCTCGTCATCGTACATCGCGCTGTGGTTTACCTCGACGGCATGCTGCTGTGTTCATGCAAGTCGCTCGACAGTTCGGTGGCTGGCAGCGACAGGCAGAGTCGCAAGCCGGGATCTGCCCTGTGCGCGGACAGCGTCCAGCCATGCGCAAGTACGATCTCCTGGCAAATGGCCAGGCCGAGGCCGGCGCCGTGATCGCGCCGATGCGCGCCGCGCCAGAAGCGCTCGAACATCAGGGGAAGTTGCGCGAAATCGATGCCTGGCCCGAAATCCCGCACGCTCAACGCATCGCCTTGAATCTCCACGATTACCGCAGTCTTCGCGGGCGCGTGCTGAATGGCGTTCTCCAATAAATTCTTCAGCAAGGTGAACAGGGCGCCGTGATCGGCCCGCCACGTCACGTCGCCGACCGAGGCGGACACCGTCAAGCGCACGTCGGCGGATTCCGCCATGCGCCGCAAATAGGAGACGGCCTCGTCGGTAATCTCCCGCACCCGGACGCGGGTGAAATCATAGTTGTGCGCCTCGCTTGCTTCAGCCAGGAGCAGAAGCTGCTGCACCTGGCGTGTCATGTATTCGATGTCGCTCAATAGCGCGTCGCGGTCATTCTCGCCATCTTCTCTCAACTCGATCTGCGCGCGGATCAAGGCAAGCGGTGTCTTCAACTCGTGCGCCGCGGTGGCGAGAAACTCCTGTTGCAGACGATAGCCGCGCTCAAGCCGTTCCAGGGCACGGTTGAAGCTGTCGACAAGGGGGCTGATTTCCAAGGGGACCGCTTCGGTTTCAAGGCGCGCATGCAGCGAGCGAGGTGAAATGGCGGCTGCTGATTCCGATATCCTGCGCAACGGCTTGAGCGCGTAACCCAGCGTGAGGTAGGCGAAGAGGCCGAAGACAATGATCAACACGGCGCTGAAGAGGCCGATGCCTGCCCCCATGAACGGCAAGGCGAACTTGTGTTGAATGAGGTGCATGAGCCGGGCGCTGGCGGCATGTTGCAAATACCACTGCCGGCCCTGATGCACGAAGGGTTCGGTGGCGCCGTGCAAGGTCACCCCGTTGCGTTCAAAGACGAACCCGCCTCGCGCCAGCCGGGGACTGCTGTCAGTACTGCTCCCGACGGGCGGCCAGAACGCCTCCCCGGCCTTCGAGTAAAGCGCCACCTTGCCTGCCGCATCCAGCACGCGGTAGGCAGTCTCAAGCGGAAGGCTGTCGTACAGCCAATCCAGGTCGGCTTCGCTGGCATCGAATCCGCTCGGATTGCCGTTCTCGTCGAATTTGACTTTACCCGCCAGACTCTCCGCGCGCTCGGCCAGTTCCAATCCAGCCAGAACGTCGTTCTGGACAATCCATACCACAGCTGCGACGGCCAGCGCGATGCTGAAGAGCGCACCGACCACATAGGCCACGAGCACCTTCAGGCCCAGGCTACTCAGCCGTATCGTCTTCGCGGAGTGCATATCCGAGCCCCCTTGTGTTGACGATCCGCTGGCGCGAACCGATGGCGAGCAGCTTGCGGCGAATGCGGTGCAGGGCCACATCCAGCGCGTTCGGCGTGACCGCCTCGCTCAAGCCCCATGCCGCCGCCTCCAGCGCGCCGCGACGCACGACATCCTCATGTTTGCGCAACAGCAGTAGCATGATCTGCATTTCCGCCGGGGCGAGGCTGACGCTTTCGTCTCCGCTGCACAAAACGCCCGTGTCTGGACGCAGCGTCAGATCGCCGTGGCTGGCATCCAACGGTCGGAGCTCCACGGGGCGGCGCAGCAATGCCCGTACACGCGCCACCATCTCGTCCATGGCAAACGGCTTGGGAAGATAGTCGTCAGCGCCTGCATCAAGGCCCTCCACACGGTCATGCAGCGCGTCTCGCGCGGTCAGTACGAGACAGGGTATGCGCAATCCGGCGGCCCGCAGACGCTGAAGTAGGACCAGCCCATCCCCATCCGGCAAGCCCCGATCCAGGACCAGCGCACCGTAGGGCACCTGCTGGAGTGAAGACCACGCCGCATCGATGCGCCGCGCCACATCGGCGGCGATGCCGGCGGTGGCGAGCCCCGCGCAAACCAGCTGCGCGAGTCGTTCATGATCTTCTACCAGCAGGATTCGGTTCATCAGAAGCTGTACTTATATCCCAAGAGAACGCGGTTCGTGTTGTCGCGGTCCACGAGCGTGCTGTCCTTGATGCCATCCGCGAGGCTGGTCACCGAGACATCCAACAACACTCCATGGTTGCGATCGATTTGGTACATGGCGCGCAAGCCAACTTCCATGTTCACACCGGCCTTGCCTGTATAGGCCGCACGGCTGGCTGTCGCTTCGCCGGCACGCACACCGTAGTAATAGTCCACATATTTATTGTCCAGCCAATGGGCCGCGACATGCGGCACGAGCATCACTTTATCGCTTAATCGAAAGTTCTTCTCCAGACCGAGGCTGAATTGCCGGCCCTTGCTGTGGCCGGACATGTCCCCAGTCCACTGGGCGCTCACATCGACAAGTTCATTCTCCCATTCCGCCTTGGCGCCAGCCCAGAAGCCGCCCTCGCGTTCGGCCATGCCGGCAAGGAACGGAGAATCACTGGCCTCGTAGCCGCCGAGGTCCATCTTGCCCACAATGCCGAAATTGATGCGGTTGGATTCCCCAAGGTCAAGGCTGGGGAGCTTCACCTCCAAGCCCAAGCCGCCCACTTTCACGTATTCGTTCTCGAAGCTGATCATGGGCAGCGCCTTGGTTTCGCGATCCATACCCTTGTAGGGTTTCTGCATGTTGATCACGCCGACGCCTAATCCCCAACTGCTGCCCTCGTGATCGCCGGGACCGTGCCCGGGGCCCCCGGGGCCGGGTTGTTGAGCGTTGGCGTCCGTGACGGAGAGGCACAGGGCGATGGCAAGGGCGGACACTTTTGCTGAGCGGGACATCGAAGACGAAGCGCTGGTGGCCGACAGGCGGGGTGATTTTGATTGCATGTGAATAACTCCGATGGCGTTGAAGGAGCTCCATCGTCGCCGCTGCCTTCTTACTGGATGCTTACCGAAAACCCGTTGATCGTCCCGTCCACAGTAAGTATTCGGAAAGACGCATTGCCGGAAAGTCGCGTCCTGTCAGAGACAAGGACACCCCATGCCGCCATCCGCCGATTTCATTCCTGTCACCTTCATGTCCCGCCGCCGCGCGGCCCGGTTCGGGCTCGCGGCTGCACTGCACCTCGCCGGGTGTGCCACGACCGTTCCCGAGCTGACGCGCGGCAGCCCGGCCGCGCCCGTGGCCGCCCAGTGGCACGCGCCATTGCCGCACGGCGGTCAACTCGCCGAGCTGAGCCTCTGGTGGGCCAGGTTCGACGATCCGCTGCTGCCGCGCCTCATCGAGGCCGGACAACAGGTCAGTCCGACCTTGGCCCAGGCTGCCGCGCGCATCGCCGATGCCCGCGCCGCACGCGTTGCGCGGCAGGCCACCCTGATGCCCTCACTCGTTGCGAGCGTTTCATCAAGCCGGGGACGATCACTGGGCGCGCCGATTGGCGCCGAATCTTCGGCGGGTTTGCAGCTTGGCTGGGAGCTGGACCTTTTCGGCGCGAATCGTGCCGCCGCCAACGCCGCGCAAGCGCGGCTCGAATCCAGCCAGGCCGGTTGGCATGACGCGCGGGTTTCGGTCGCCGCCGAAGTGGCGACGAACTATGTCGATCTGCGTGCTTGCGAGGCCCAGGCCCTGCAGGCGGAACTGGATGCCAGTTCACGCGCGCAAACAGCGCGGATCACCCGCCTGGCCGCGAAGGCCGGCTTTCAGTCCCCCGCCGCGGCGGACCTGGCGAATGCCAGTGCGGCACAGGGCAACGTGGCATTGATCCAGCAACGCGCGCAATGCGATCTTTTGATCAAGACGCTGGTTGCGCTAACCGCCATCGACGAAGCGGCGATTCGCCGCGATCTCGCCACCGCAACCGCCCGGCTGCCACGGCCAGCCGAACTCAGCGTTGCCACGGTACCGGCGGAGGTGCTTGCCCAGCGCCCCGACATCCACGCGGCAATGCGTGACGTGATCGCGGCGAGCGCCGACTCGGATCAGGCGCGGGCGCAACGTTGGCCTCGCATCACGCTGGCCGGAAACATCGGCGCGGCAAGCATCAAGAGCGAGGGCGTCCGCACGGATGGCACGGTCTGGAGTATCGGGCCGGTGACCGTGACCCTGCCGTTGTTCGACGGGGGCGCGCGCCGAGCCGACGCGGCAGCGGCCCGCGCCCGCTTTGATGCCGCGACCACCGTCTATGCCGCTCGTTTGCGTGAAGCGATCCGAGATGTGGAGACCGCCCTCGTCACATTGGATAGCACGGCGAAACGCGGCGAGGACGCCTTCATCGCCGCCACCGGATTCGAACGTTCCTTTGGCGCCACCGAGGCGAGCTACCGGGCCGGCATGGCCAGCCTGTTCGAGCTCGAGGATGCGCGCCGAAGCATGGTGGCCGCGCAAAGCGCCGTGATCGAGCTGCATCGTGAGCGCATCTCCGCCTGGATCGCGCTTTATCGCGCGCTGGGCGGTGGCTGGTCCGCCGCCGGAACGCACACGGCGAGCAATGAAGCGGATCGTCCCGATTTCTCCACCGCCGGCGGCCTTAAGGCGCCGTACAGAAAGCAAGGAACAAAATAATGGGAAAACCACGCGTATTCGTGGCCGCCGTGGTCATCGCGGTGATCATCACCGTAACAGGCCCATTGGCCATGCATGCCTTCAGCGGAACCGCCGGCGATGAAGCCGTTTCAGTCGAGAAGCCCGCTCTGACCGTGGAGGCAACGACGCCACAGCCAGCCACACTGCCCATCCGGATAAGCGCGAACGGGAACATCATGGCCTGGCAGGAAGCCAGCATCGGTACCGAGGCGGACGGCCTGCGACTGTCCAGCGTCAAAGCCAACGTTGGCGACGTCGTCAGGCGTGGCCAAGTGCTCGCCACTTTCGCCTCCGGAACGGTGGTTGCCGAACTTGCGCAAAGCCGCGCCGCCGTCGCCGAGGCCGAGGCCGAACTCGCCGAAGCCACCGACAACGCGCAGCGCGCCCATGGACTGCAAACAACCGGCGCGATGTCGGCCCAGCAGATCCAGCGGTACATCACAGCGGAACGCACCGCGCAGGCGAGATTGGGGGCGGCACAAGCCGTCGAGAAAACACAGCGGTTCCGCCTGGACCAGACCCGGGTTATCGCGCCCGACGATGGCGTGATCTCGGCCCGCGGCGCCACGGTGGGCGCGGTACTGCCATCAGGCCAGGAACTGTTCCGGCTGATCCGGCGCGGCCGGCTCGAATGGCGTGCCGAGGTCGCGGCGTCCGACCTTGAGAAGCTCAAACCCGGCCAGATGGCTCACGTCACTCCGGTCGGTGGCGAGACGATCAAGGGCAGGTTGCGGATGGTCGCGCCCACGGTCGATACCCAGACCCGTAACGGCCTGGTCTACGTCGACCTGCCGGCGGATGCTCCGGCCCGCGCCGGCATGTTCGCGCGCGGCGACTTCGATGTCGGCACCGGCCGGGTGATGACTCTGCCGCAGAGCGCGGTGCTGCTGCGCGACGGCTTCAACTACGCCATGCGTATCGGCCCGGACTCCAGGGTCACGCAGACCAAGGTGAAGGTGGGCCAGCGCGCGGGAGACCGCATCGAGATCACCGGCGGCATCGAGGCGTCGGCGCGGGTGGTCGCGTCTGGGGGAGCTTTCCTCGGCGACGGCGATCTGGTGCGCGTGGTTGACGATTCGTCGGTCCCGAGCGGCACGGCACATAGCGAGGCAATACGATGAGCCTCAATGTCTCGTCCTGGTCGATCCGCAATCCGACCCCGGCCATTCTGCTCTTCATCATGCTGACGCTTGCGGGCCTGATGGCCTTCAAAGCCATGAAGGTGCAGAACTTCCCCGACATTGCGCCACCGATGGTCACGGTGATGGCGTCGCTGCCCGGTGCTTCGCCGTCTCAACTGGAGACCGATGTCGCACGCAAGATCGAGAACTCGCTGGCGTCGGTGCAGGCAGTCAAGCACATCCAGAGCAGGCTAATTGACGGCAATGCGACCATCTCGGTCGAGTTTCGTCTTGAGAAGCCGGTGCAGGAGGCCGTCGATGACGTACGCGACGCCGTCGCCCGCATACGCGCCGATCTTCCGGCGGACCTGCGCGACCCCGTCATCAAGAAGGAGGAATTCGCCAGCTCGCCGATCCTGACCTACACGGTCGCATCGGCGCGCCTGGATGGCGAAGCGCTATCGTGGTTCGTCGACAATGAGGTCAGCAAAACCCTGCTCGCAGTCCCCGGCGTCGGCACGGTCACGCGCGTTGGCGGTGTGACCCGCGAGGTGCGCATCGACCTCGATCCCGCGCGTCTGCTCGCGTTGAATGCGACGGCGGCGGACATCTCACACCAGCTACGCCAAGTACAGCAGGAGGCATCAGGGGGACGTGCCGATTTGGGCGGTGCCGAACATTTCGTGCGAACCTTCGCAACCGTGCCCACGGCGGCGGCGCTGGCCGAGCTCGAAATCACCTTGGACGACGGCCGGAAAATCCGGCTCGACCAAGTCGCCAATATCGCCGATACGGTAGCCGAGCCACGCTCCATCGCGCGCCTGAACGGTGACCCGGTGGTCGGTTTCGAGATCGTGCGCGCCCGGGGCTCCGGCGAGATCGATGTGGCCAATGGGGTGCGTGCCGCCCTTGAAAAGATGAAGGAACGGCACCCGGAAATCACCGTCACCGAGGCATTCAACTCCGTGGATCCCGTCATCGAGAACTACGACGGCTCACTATGGTTGCTCTTCGAGGGGGCGGCGCTGGCGGTGCTGGTGGTTTTCCTGTTTCTGCGCGACTGGCGGGCAACCTTCGTGTCGGCGGTCGCCCTGCCGCTGTCGGTGATCCCGACCTTTGCCGTGATGTATCTGATGGGCTTCACGTTCAACACCGTGACGCTGTTGTCCCTGTCATTGGTGATCGGCATCCTGGTCGACGATGCCATCGTCGAGGTCGAGAACATCGAGCGCCACCTGCTGATGGGCAAGAAACCCTATCAGGCGGCGATGGAGGCGGCCGATGAGATTGGCCTCGCGGTCATCGCGACCACCTTCACCTTGATCGCGGTATTCCTGCCGACGGCATTCATGAGCGGCGTCGTCGGCATGTTTTTCGTGCAGTTCGGCTGGACGGCGGCAGTCGCGGTGTTCTTCTCGCTCGTCGTCGCCCGCATGCTGACGCCGATGATGGCGGCCTACCTGCTGCGCGCGCCGAAGAAACATGCCGGGCACGAGCCACCATGGGTGACTTTCTATCTGTCATGGGCGCGCTGGTGTCTGCGCCATCGCCTTTTGGTGGTGGCCGGCGCCGTGGCCTTCTTCGTGGGCGGCCTGTTGCTCGCCGCGACACTTCCCGGCGCCTTCATGCCACCGGATGACGACGCGCAAACCCAGGTGACGCTGACGCTGCCACCAGGCGCCAAGCTGCATGACACATTGAAAGTCGCTGAGCGGGCGCGGGACATCCTGCGGAAAAATGCCCATGTGAAGATGGTTTACACCGCGATCGGCGCGGGCAATACCGGCGCCGATCCGTCCGATCAGGCGGGTGCTTCCGGCGCAAACGTCCGCACGGCGGTGCTGACGATCAACGTGACCCACCGCAATGATCGTCCCGGTCTGAAAATACAGAAGATCGAGGCGCAGTTGCGCGATGCGCTGGCGACGCTGCCCGGCGTGCGCGTGAAGGTGGGCACGGGCGGCTCCAGCGAGAACTATGTGCTGGTGCTGGCCGGCGAGGATAGTCGAGTGCTCGCGCAGCATGCGCAACAGGTGGAACGCGAACTGCGCACCATCCCCGGTATCGGCGCGGTCACCTCAAGCGCAAGCCTGGTACGGCCAGAACTGGTCGTGCGGCCTGATTTCGCGCGCGCGGCCGATCTGGGCGTCACTTCGGCGGCGATCGCCGAAACGCTGCGCGTCGCCACGACGGGCGACTACGATCAGGAACTCGCCAAGCTGAACCTGAGCGAGCGGCAGGTGCCCGTGGTCGTCAGGCTCAACGACGCCGCCCGCGACGACTTGCAGACGCTCAAGCGTCTGCCGGTACCCGGTGCGCGGGGTCCGGTGGCGCTGGAGAACGTCGCGACGCTGGAGATCGATAGCGGTCCCGCGGAGATTGCGCGCTACGACCGCATGCGCAACGTCAACATCGAGATTGAATTGAACGGCCGGGAGCTGGGTGTCGTGGAACAGGCCGCACTCGCGCTGCCCAGCTTGCAAAAACTGCCGCCGGGCGTGACGCGGACGTCGAGCGGTGACGCTGAACAGATGGGCGAGTTGGCCAGCGGCTTCGGCCTGGCGATGCTGACCGGCGTGCTGTGCATTTATATGGTGCTGGTCCTGCTGCTGAAGGACTTCGCTCAGCCATTGAGCATTCTGACCGCGCTCGTGTTTTCTGTCCCGGGCGCATTCCTGGCGCTGTTCATCACGGGAACCGCGCTGTCGATGCCAGCGATGATCGGGCTGATCATGCTGATGGGGATTGCGACGAAGAACTCGATCCTGCTGATCGACTACGTCATCCTCGCGCGCCGGGATTGTGGCCCAAATCGCGGCCTGAATCGCCGCGACGCCATCCTCGACGCGTGCCGCAAGCGTGCCCGACCCATTGTGATGACGACGGTTGCCATGGGCGCGGGCATGATTCCGATCGCGCTTGGATGGGGCGCCGATCCGAGCTTCCGCTCGCCGATGGCCATCGTCGTGATCGGCGGACTGGTCACCTCGACGTTCCTGAGCCTCCTCGTCATCCCGGTGGTGTACAGCTACGTGGACGACGCCGTGCAATGGGCCATCCGGCGCTTCGGAGCACTAGCGCTTGGCGAGCCGGCCGCCAGCCTGTGACACCGAAGTCATCCCGTCGGCGCGACAGGCATGAAGCACGGTAAGTGTGCGGTAAGAGGCCAGCATGGAGCATGTATTCCTTGCCTGGCCAGGCGCCGCGTAGACAGCACAGAAGTTCTGATCTCAGACCGTCCGCCGCCGATTCCCACATGTCTCAACGCCTATGGAGCATTCAAATGCGAACCCACAATACCCTCTTTCTCACCCTGATCGTTCTGGCTTCCAGCGCGTGCGCCAGCACTGAAGGCAAACATCAGGCCACTTCATCGATTTCCGATATACAGCCTGCGTCCCCGACGGTGGCCGCCGTCCAGCCCGACGCCTCAGTGGCGCCGGAACCCGCGACGCCGCTCTTCCAAAACGTGACAATCGCCACCCGTTCCGCTCCTGGAGTGGATGGCGTTGCCGCAACTAAGAACCGAAGCCAGGCCGAACTGGATGCCGAAGCGATCTACGAGCAGGCGCCGATACGCGACCCCTGGGAGGAGTTCAACCGGAAAATCCACGGCTTCAACAACGCAGCCGACAAATATGTCCTCCGCCCATTGGCCGTGGGG
The DNA here is from genome assembly GCA_020723405.1 of Thiobacillus denitrificans. GTDB lineage: Bacteria > Pseudomonadota > Gammaproteobacteria > Burkholderiales > Thiobacillaceae > PFJX01. Next base: position 47,490 of record DYIY01000013.1, read on the forward strand.
TACGACAAGATCATGCCCGATCCCGTGCAAGCTGGGGTGTCGCGCTTCTTCGCCAACCTGAGCTTGCCCGCGACAGTAGTGAACCAGGCCTTGCAGGGGCGTCCCGGAGATGCGGCGTGGTCGCTCGGGCGCTTCGTTGTCAACACCACGGTCGGTATAGGTGGTGTGTTCGACCCGTCATCCCGTTTTGGCATGCCACGGAGGGATGACGAGGACTTTGGCCAGACACTCGCGACCTGGGGCTGGCAAGACTCGCGATATTTGGTGGTTCCGCTACTCGGCCCGCGCACGCTGCGCGATACGGTCGCCATATTGGGCGACCAGCCGTTGTCACCAATCGGCCAGATTCAGGACAACGGCACAGCCAACGGATTGCAATTGTTGGAGATCGTCGATGGGCGGACGCGCATGCTGCCCATGGATGAGATTCGCCGCAGCGCGCTCGATGACTACCTTTTCGTGCGCGACGCATGGTCTCAGCGGCGCAATCACCAGGTTCAACAGGATCCGCGAAGCACTCGTGATTGAGTGAGACTGTTCCGTCTTGCCAAGCCTTTTCCACGCACGCCAAAGCAGCATTCCTTCTCTCAGCACTCCTACGGTGCATGTGATTGTTGACGCTTGATGTGCTGGAATAGCTGCCTGTCGCCCGCGCACTGTGGAGGTTTCATCCCACTTGCATGCCCCATGGCAGCCCGTATACTGTCCGTACATCATAAGGAGTCACACCATGGGCGCTACCGTCAAGGAAGAACGCATCGAAGTCCGACTCGCGGCGGCCGAGAAGGACCGGATTCGCCAGGCGGCCATCCTGTCGCACCAGAACCTTAGCGAGTTCGTTTTGCGCGCCGTACGCACCGTTGCCGACGAGACCTTGGCGTCGCAGACGCGCTTCGTCTTACCCGAAGAACAGATGAATGCCTTTTACGCCGCGCTCGATCAACCGGCCAAGTCGATTCCGCGTCTTCGTGAACTACTCAAGAAACCTAGCGTCTTCGAGACCCAATGAAGTTGCCGCTACGAGGCCCCGAACTTCTGACGGAGGCCCATGACGTTTCCGGATTCGATTGCGGCAACGAGGCGTTAAACCGCTTCCTTCATCGGCATGCCCTGCAGAACCAGCGTAACCAGAGTGCCCGGACCTACGTTGCCTTGCGTGGCGAAGCGCAGGTTATCGGCTACTACTCGCTGGCCGCCGCCTCGGCGGAATACGAAACCGTCCCGGCGCGAATTGCCAAAGGACTGGCACAGCATCCGATTCCACTCACCTTGTTGGCTAGGTTGGCCGTGGATCAGGCAGAGCAGGGGGCTGGCATCGGGGCTGGACTGCTCAAGGATGCTTTGAAGCGGTTTCTCCAGGCCCAATCGATCATTGCCGCGAGAGCTTTGGTTGTTCATGCCAAGGATGACCAGGCCGTCGAGTTCTATCGGCATTTTGGATTCACACCGTCGCCGATGGATCCTTACCACCTGTACCTGATGACCAAGGATATCCATGAGTGCCTGCTGTAGTCAGTGGCGGGGGCGTATTTGACTTCCTGCCGTATGATCCAACTCATGAGGCCAGTTCAAGCGCCACCTGGCAGGACCAAGCAGCGGCAAGCAAATTTTCCAGGTGGCACAAAGCATGGTATCAAGCACACATCACAGTAAATATTCTTTACGAATCAACATGGTTACATCCTTGTTGATAATCGAGTGGGAGTGACACCCGCTGGATGGCAGGCTTCCAGGCGTTGACCCAGGTTTCATGGGGTGTCCTGACCGGCCAGGGGGTTCAGGGGTTTCAAGCAGGCCCCCTCAGTTCCGGTCCGTGCCCAGGGACTGGTAGCGCAAGGAACTGTCACCCCGGTACTCGTTGCTGCCCACGTGGCACAGTCGGCTCTTAAGATCCAGCCAGATTTCTCCGCCCAAGTCCCGCCAGCGCTGGCAGAAGGCATAGTCCTCGCTCAGGTAGTCGCCGGTTTCCCGGTCGATGATCGGGTCAAACAGGGCGTAGCGGTGCGCCATCCCCGGGGCTTCGGGGTCTTGGGCGTGAATGGCCTGGAATTTCAATTCCGGGTGGGCGAGGATCAACTGCTCCAGTACATGCCGCTTGATCAAGAGAAATCCCGCCCCGGCGTAGCGGGCGGTGGCGAATTCCCCTTCGATCCTCAACTGGGCATCCGTGCAGAGGGTGCCGACGAAATTCAGCCCGGCGGATGCCAGGGATTCGCCGCGTGCCTGGCGCCCTGGCAGGCGCAACCAGTCGAATTCCTTGATCGGATACATGGCAGCGCAGACATCCTTGTCCTGTCTGAACAATCGGGCGAATTGCTCCGCTTCGAAGCCGATGTCGCTGTCGATGAACATCAGGTGGGTCGCAGCGGAGTTGTCCAGGAATTTGGCCACCAGGGTGGCCCGGGAACGGGTGATCAGCGCGTCATGGCCCAACAGCATGAGTTGCAGATCGATCTGCCCACCGACGCTGGTCATCAGACGGGTGACCGAGAGCATGTAATTCTGGGTCAGTAGTCCCCCGAAACAGGGGGTGGCGATAACGACCAGGGGACGGATCATGGCCGGGCATCCGTGGAGAATTGGTCTGATTCTGGATGCGCTGGCAGTAAAGGTCCGCTCGCCTTTCGAAAAGACCGGTTAACCCGCTAGGAGCCTGTCGGACTTGAAGGAAAATCGGCTGCAAATCCGCCGGAGCGGTCCCATGTTGTTTTGCCGTTTTGTTGGGCAATAGTTCAACCATTGCCCGGCGTATTCGTCAAAAACCGCCTTTGCTCAGGCGGATTTTGCCTTGTGCCGAAACTCGCAAGCTCGTTTTCGCTTCGATTCTTCAAGTCCGACGGACTCCTGGGACGCAATCTGTTTCCCGGCAGGCAGGCGCGCTATGCTGGTCCCTGGGACATCCAGACAGGAGTGCCAATGATTCCATCCCCGTATCCCGGGCAACGTGTCCTGGTTTTCCTGGCCTGCTTCACAGCCGTAAGCATCGCCTGGGCTGCCCCGGATTCGCTGATGCCACCGGAGGCAGTGCGCCAGCCGGTGGAACTGGAGCGGGAACTCCTGGCCCCCTGGCAGGCTGGCGGGGAAATCGTCATCCAGTCAAGGCCGAATGGTGCCCTGGAAGCCGGTCGGCGGACTGCACCGCCTGTTGATGCCGCGGAAGAACAGGAACGCCGGGCCGAGCACTTTGCCCTGGCACTCAGACTGAACCTGGTGAAGGCTTACCGGGTAGTGCCCTACGTGCTCCCCTTGAACGATGATCAAATCCGGCTGCTGGAGCGTTTTGCTCTGTCCGATGCCGGGGCCGTCTGGTTCCGGGAGATGGCGGACGATACTCTGCGCCTGTTCAACCAGGGTTATCTGGAAGTGGATGAATCCCTTTGGCAAGCCCATCAGGCCGGCGGGCCCCGGCCCCGCCTGTCGCATCTGATCACCGGCCGACTGTCCGAGGCGGGGCTGTTCGCCCAGGACGCCGCCGTGTTCCGCATCCATGCCTACGACGGCCCGGGTTCCATGGCGGCGGCGTCCAGCATCCGCATGGGCCTGGCGGGCTTTCGCTGCCAGTTCCAGTTGAGCGGCGAGACGGTGGACCCCTTCGCCATCCTGTCCCACGAGTTCGGCCATAGCCGTTATGGTGATCCGTGGAGCGCCGGCCTGCCCCTGGGGGAGGCCCGGACGGTGGAGCGCTACGAGAACCCGGTGCGGGTGCGCCGGGGTTTCCCACCACGCACGGTCTATTACCTGCGGGTGGACCCGGCCCGCCCGGCCTGGAGCCGGGATCCCCTGCTGGCCAGGATACTGGCCTGGAAGAAGTACCGGGAACGGGGCCTGGCCGACATGGCCCCCGTGGAAGGGCTGTATTGCGAATGCCCGGATGCACCGGGCAGCCTGCGGGATTGCCTGACCGGCGTCACCGCCGCCGATGTTGCCGGGGCGTCCGGCGCCGCGCCTGACGAGTGCAGCCTGCGTTGGGCCGCCGTGCGGGTGGCCATTCCGGAAACCCAGGCGGGGGCGGGACCCTGACGCCCGGGGTTCCAAGACGAATTACTGCTCGTCGTCGCTCACCGGCTTGAACTTGGCCGCCAGTTGCTGCTGCACGTTGGGCGGCACCTGCTCGTAATGGCTGAATTCCAGGGTGTAGGAACCCTGTCCCCCGGTGAGGGACTTCACCCGGGACTGGAAGCTGTCCAGTTCCGCCAGGGGCGCCTGGCCCACCACGGTGATCATGCCGCCCCGGCCGGTCTGGTGGCCGGTGATCTGGCCGCGCCGGGAGGACAGGTCACCGCTCACGTCGCCCACGGCCGTTTCCGGTGTGGTGAGTTCGATGTTGACGATGGGCTCCAGGACGATGGGCCGGGCCTTGGCGGCCGCTTCCAGGAAGGCCTTCTTGCCGGCGGTGACGAAGGCGATCTCCTTGCCGTCCACCGGGTGGGTCTTGCCGTCATAGACGGTGACCTTCACGTCTTCCAGAGGGAAGCCGGCCACGGCGCCCAGGGCCATGGCCTGGCGAACGCCCTTTTCCACGGCGGGGATGAAGGTGCCGGGGATGACGCCGCCCTTTACCGCATCCACGAACTGGAAGCCGGCGCCCCGCTCCATGGGCTCGATCTTGATGAACACCTCGCCGAACTGGCCGGCGCCGCCGGTCTGCTTCTTGTGCCGATGGTGGCCCTCGGCGGCGGCGGTGATGGTTTCCTTGTAGGCGATGCTGGGCGGATGGGTGTCCACGTCCAGGCGGAACTGTTCGCGCATTTTCTCCAGCACGTTGCCCAGGTGGGATTCCCCCAGTCCGCGGATGACCGCTTCATGGGTGTTGGGGTCGTGGTCCACGTGCAGGGCCGGGTCTTCCGCCGTGAGGCGGTGCAGGATGTCGGCCAGCTTGTCCGTGTCGGACTGCTTCTTGGGCCGCACCGCCAGGCCGAACACGGCGTGGGGGAAGTCCAGGGGCTTCATGTGGATATGGTCGTCCTCGGGGGCGTCGTGGAGCACCGAGTCGAAGTTGATGTCGTCCACCTTGGTCACGGCGCAGAGGTCGCCGGGGCCGCAGGCCTGAACGGGTTCCAGGGTCTTGCCCTGGAGACGGTAGAGGTGGGCCACCTTGAAGGGTTTGCGCAGTTCGCCGATGTAGAGCTGGCCGTTCTCCACCACGGTGCCCTGGTGGACCCGGAAGGCGGCGATGCGGCCCACGTAGGCATCCACTTCCACCTTGAAGACGTGGGCCAGCACGTGTCTGGCCGGGTCCTGCTCGGGCAGCATGGGTTGGGCTTCTTCGCCTTCGCCCCTGAAGAACTGGGGCGGGTTGGCTTCACTGGGGTTGGGGGCCAGGCGCACCATGATGTCCATGAGTTCCTTCACCCCGGCACCGGTTTGCGCCGAGACGAAGCAGACCGGCACCAGATGGCCTTCCCGCAGGGCCTTCTCGAAGGGGGCGTGGAGCTGTTCCGGCGCCACTTCGCCCTGTTCCAGGTAGAGGTTCATCAGGTCTTCGTCCACCTCCACCACCTGGTCCACCAGGGCCCGGTGGGCCTCTTCCACGCTGGAGAAGTCGGATTCCCCGGCCGGGTTGAAGAAGCAGTCGGTGACCCTGCTGCCGTTGCCGGCAGGCAGGTTGATGGGCAGGCACTCCCGGCCGAAGGCGGCCTGGATGTCGGCCAGCAGGCCGGGCAGGTCGGCCTCCGGATTGTCGATCTTGTTCACCACGATCATCCGGCACAGCTTGCGGGTCTGGGCCCAGTGCATCATGCGGTGGGCGGTGAGTTCGATGCCCTTCCTGGCGTCGATGACCGCCAGGGCGGTGTCGGCGGCATCCAGGGCGCACATGGCCTGGCCCATGAAATCCGGGAATCCGGGGGTGTCGAGCAGATGGATCAGGGTGTCCTGGTGGGAGAAGTGGGCCACGGCCAGCTTCATGGAATGCTGGTGGGCCTTTTCCAGGGGGTCGTAGTCGCAGACGGTGGAGCCCCGCTCCACGCTACCCGGCACCGGGATGGCGCCGGCGGCGGCCAGGAGGCTTTCGATGAGGGTGGTTTTTCCGGCACCGCCATGGCCCACCAGGGCCAGGGTCCGGATCTGGGTCAAGGGGAGTGCAGTCATGGCGAGCTTAAGTCCTGGCTGTGGAGAAAGGGGAATACACGTATTCGGACTCTCGGGTCGAATGATGCGCCCATCCATGGCTGGAGAACAGGGGCGGGCAAGGGGCCTGGTCGGCAGACCTTGGAGATGGGCAGGCTGGTGCCCTGCCCGCAGGGTTGGGCTGTAGCCTGCTGCCAATATCTAACATGTTGAAATCAAAGAGAACCGGGATTGATTGCCCGGTTTGATGTAGTGGGCAAACAACACTATTCCCCGAAGGCCTCCCTTCATTTTCCGACCCTGTCCGGATTAATTGATCGGCAAATAACAATATTAGACAATGCTTATGACACTGGCGTCCGCGCTTGTTTCGGCAGGCGTTGTCAGTGTCGTCTCCTCCATCCTCCTCCTTTGGTGGATTTAGCCCGGTCACCAGACCGGGCTTTTTTTTTCCCTGCACACTGGTGAGAATCGGGCCGGGACAGGAGGAACATCGGGCATGACGCAATCGCTATGGTATCTGCGGGGAGACGGGAAAATGCTGGGGCCATTTCCGGCGCCCCAGATCGCTGAACTCCTGGAAGCGGGGGAAGTGACCCCGGAGTGGGAGGTGAGCCTCAATGGCCAGGATTGGCTGAGCATTGCCGACAGCGGCCAGTTCGAAGCGGCCCAGCCCTTCCAGCCTGCCGAGGATTCGGCCAACTGGCGCGAGGAGCGGCACAAGGCCCGGCAACGCTGGCTGGCGGAAAACGGCGGCGTGGAGGGGGCCGTACCAAGGGACGCGGCTGCCGATGAACAAACCCGCCAGGCCATTGCCCGGGATGCCCTGCGCACCGATGCTCTGGTCCGGGAGGCCCAGGTCACCCGGCTCAACCCCTTGATCCCCCTGCTGGCCATCCTGGCGCTTCTGGTGGTGGGTTATCTGGTCTGGCAAGGGCAGACCAAGCGGCCCATCGACCCGGAAATCAGTTCCCGGCCCGATTGCGCCGCCCCCCTGGGCCCGGCCAGCAACTGGTCCCACTGTGACAAACGGGGCCTCGTCCTGGGGGGCGTGGTGGCGCGCAATGCCAGGCTGGAGAAGGTCCGGTTGGATGACGCCCAGTTGCCCGGGGCCGACCTGGCCTACGCCTTTCTGGCGGGGGCCAGCCTGCGCAACGCGCAACTGGGACGGGCCAACCTGCTGGCCGCCGACCTGACCGGTGCCACCCTGGCCGGTGCGGACTTGAGCGGCGCCAACCTGGAGTATGCCGTGCTGAAGGATGCCGACCTGACCGGCACCCGCCTGGAAGGTGCCCGCCTGGGCAAGGCCACCTGGCCGGACGGCCGGGTCTGTGCGGAGGGGGCGGTGGGCGCGTGTCCCTGAAAACCATCACTTCCCGGGACAACCCGGTCTATCGAGATCTCCTGGACCTGGCCACGGCGCGCAAGGTCCGCCGGGAACGGGGGCAGACCCTGCTGGACGGGCCCCATCTGCTGGAAGCAGCCCTGGCGGCAGGCTTCCGTCCCCAGCGCCTGATCCTCTCGGAATCGGCTGCCACCTCATCTCTGGGGGGCTGGCTGGCGCGTTTGCCGGACGTTCCGGCCCTCTGTCTGCCCGACGCCCTGTTTGCCCGGCTGGCTCCGGTGGATTCGCCGGCAGGTCTGGCCTCGGTCATCGCCCAGCCCCGACCGGCAACGGCCTCCGGCGATTGTGTGGTCCTGCTGGAGAACATCCAGGATCCGGGCAATCTGGGGGCCATCCTGCGGGTGGCCGCCGCCGCCGGAGCCACCTCGGTGCAGTTGTCGAAGGGCTGTGCCGAAGCCTGGTCACCCAAGTGCCTGCGCGGTGGTCAGGGGGCCCATTTCCTCCTGTCCATCCACGAAGGGGTGGATTTGCCGGCCCTGGCCGAGGCCTTTCCCGGCCCGGTCCACGCCGCCAGCCTGGCCGGTACGGCCAGCCTCTATGACCTGGACCTGCGCGGACCGGTTGGTTTTGCCTTCGGCAACGAAGGGGCGGGCCTCAGCGATGGGTTATGCGCCCTGGCCCGACCTTTCCGCATTCCCATGCCGGGGGCGGTGGAGTCCCTCAACGTGGCCACTGCGGCGGCGGTCTGCTTGTTTGAAAGGGTGCGCCAGCGCAGTGCGTGAGCGGGAGGTTCCCAGGCTCAGACGACCCGGGGCAGGCCCCCGGGCAGGGAGTGCTTGATGATGGCGGAGATTTCCTCCACCGAGCGGTGGGAGGAATCGACGATGGGAATGCCCTCGCTGCGCATGAGCAGTTCCGCCTGCTTCAGTTCCTGTTTGCAGGTCTCCAGGGCGGCGTACTTGCTGTTGGGCCGGCGTTCCGAACGAATCTGCATCAGCCGCTCCGGTGCCAGGGTCAGTCCCCGCAGTTTGGCCCGGTGGGGGTGGAGGATTTTCGGCAGGCCCGGCGTCTCGAAATTCTCCGGGGTGAGGGGGTAGTTGGCCACGCACAGGCCGTATTGCATGGCCATGTACAGGGAGGTGGGGGTCTTGCCGCTGCGCGACACCCCCACCAGGATCAGGTCGGCCCGCTCGTATTTTTCCAGGCCCAGGCCGTCGTCGGCGGCCAGGGCGAAGTTCACCGCATCGATGCGGGAACGGTAGGAATTGGGGTCTTCCATGCCGTGGAAGCGGCCCCGCAGGGGCTCCGGCGGATAGCCGATCTCGCCCACCATCATGCCCAGGAAGTGGCCGTAGATGTCCATTACCAGGCCGCCGCAGCCATCCAGGGCGGCCCGGGCCCCCGGGTCGGTGAGGGTGGAAAAGACGAAGGGACGGATGGTGGAAGCCTTCCATGCATCGCGAACTTGCTGCGCTGCAAAAATTGCTTTTTCCATTGAATCAACGAAGGGTAAACTCACCGGCGCGAACGCTTCGTCGGGAAATTGCGAGAGAAGACTCTTGCCGATGATCTCGGCGGTGATGCCTGTGTGGTCGGAGATGAAGAAGACCGGACGCGCGGGGGTCATTGGGGGAAGGGAGCGACGCTCTGGTCAATTTACGAGGATTGAAATGGACTATATCGCGCGCTTTGAAACACTGTCCATGCACGACGTGGACAAGGTCGGCGGCAAGAACTCCTCTTTGGGGGAGATGATTCACAACCTGACCGACAAGGGTGTCCGCGTCCCCGGCGGATTTGCCACCACGGCCGATGCCTTCCGTGAGTTTTTGTCCCATAACGGACTTGCGGATCGCATTGCCGCCAAGCTGCTGTCGCTGAACATCGACGACACCATCGCCCTGGCCGAGGCCGGCCGGGAGATTCGTGGCTGGATGATGGAAGCCCCCCTGCCGGCGGGCCTGGAAGCAGGCATCCGCCACAACCACCGGCTGATGTGCGCCGAGGCCGGCGAAGACCTGCAATTCGCCGTGCGTTCCTCCGCCACCGCCGAGGACCTGCCCGACGCCTCCTTCGCCGGCCAGCAGGAGACCTACCTGAACATCCAGGGCGCCGACAACCTCATCGACGCGGTGAAGCGCTGCTTCGCCTCCCTCTACAACGACCGGGCCATCGCCTACCGGGTGCACAGCGGCTTCGCCCACGAAGTGGTGGCCCTGTCCGCCGGCATCCAGCGCATGGTCCGCTCCGACATGGGCGTGGCCGGCGTCATGTTCACCATCGACACCGAGTCCGGCTTCCGCGACGTGGTGTTCATCAACGCCGCCTACGGCCTGGGCGAGACCGTGGTGCAGGGCTCCGTGAACCCGGACGAGTACTACGTGCACAAGCCCAAGCTACGCGAGGGCAAGCGCGCCGTGGTGCGCAAGAAGCTGGGCGAGAAGGCCACCCGCATGGTGTTCGCCAGCGAAGCCGTGGCCGAGCGCTCAACCGTGGTGGAGGAAGTCCCCCACGGCCTGCGCCACCGCTTCGCCCTGGACGACGACGAGCTGCTGGAACTGGCCCGCTACGCCCTGATCATCGAGGAACACTACGGCCGGCCCATGGACATCGAATGGGGCCGGGACGGCATCGACGGCAAGCTGTACATCCTGCAAGCCCGTCCCGAGACCGTGAAGTCCCGGGCCGGCAACGTGCAGACCCGCTACAAGATGCTGGAAAAGGGCCCGGTCATCACCGTGGGCCGCGCCATCGGCAGCAAGATCGGCCAGGGCCCCGCCCGGGTCATCAAGTCCATCGACCAGATGCACCACGTGCAGCCCGGCGACGTGCTCATCGCCGACATGACCGACCCGGACTGGGAACCGGTCATGAAGCGGGCCTCCGCCATCGTCACCAACCGGGGCGGCCGCACCTGCCACGCCGCCATCATCGCCCGGGAAATGGGCGTGCCGGCGGTGGTGGGGGCGGGCAACGCCACCACCACGGTCAAGGACGGCCAACTGGTCACCGTGTCCTGCGCCGAGGGTGAGGACGGCTACGTCTACGAGGGCCTGCTCCAGTTCGAGAAGAGCGAAGTGGTCATGCAGGCCATGCCCGAGATCCCGGTCAAGATCATGATGAACGTGGGCAACCCGGAGCAGGCCTTCCACTTCTGCACCCTGCCCCACGAGGGCGTGGGCCTGGCCCGCCTGGAGTTCATCATCAACAACGCCATCGGCATCCATCCCAACGCGGCCCTGGAATACCGCAAGATGCCCGAGGACGTGAAGGCCGCCATCGACGCCAAGATCCACGGCTACGGCGACCCGGTGAACTTCTACGTGGAAAAGCTGGTGGAAGGCATCGCCACCATCGCCTGCGCCTTCTGGCCCAAGCGGGTCATCGTGCGCATGTCCGACTTCAAGTCCAACGAGTACGCCAACCTCATCGGCGGGCCCCAGTACGAGCCCCACGAAGAGAACCCCATGCTGGGCTTCCGGGGCGCCGGCCGCTACGCCAGCCCACAGTTCATGCGCGCCTTCCAGTTGGAATGCCGGGCCATCAGCCGGGTCCGCAACGACATGGGCCTGACCAACGTGGAGATCATGCTGCCCTTCGTGCGCACCCTCCACGACGCCGACGCCGCCCTGGCCGTGCTGCGGGACAACGGCCTGGAGCGGGGCAAGGATGATCTGAAGATCGTCATGATGTGCGAGATCCCCGCCAACGTGCTGCTGGCCGACGAGTTCCTGCAACGCTTCGACGGCTTCTCCATCGGCTCCAACGACCTCACCCAACTCACCCTGGGCGTGGACCGGGACTCCAGTCTGGTGGCAGCCAGCTTCGACGAGCGCAACCCGGCGGTGAAGAAGCTGCTCTCCGAAGCCATCGCCGCCTGCAAGCGCAACGGCAAGTACGTGGGCATCTGCGGCCAGGGGCCCTCCGACCATCCGGATCTGGCCGACTGGCTGGTGGAACAGGGCATCGACTCCATGTCCCTCAACCCGGACACGGTGGTGAGCACCTGGATGCGCCTGGCCAGCCGCGCCAAGCAGTAAGCGCGCATTGCACCGGCTAGGCCCGGAAGAAAGCCCGGCGACGCCCAAGGCGTTTGAACGAGGGTGTTGAAACGAAAGGGGCGCTGGCGACAGCGCCCCTTTCCATTGGGTCGTCACGCCGGCGCCTGCCGGTATCCAAAGCGGGAAGGCAAGGCATCGCTGGGTGGGTTCTCCCCCCTTTGCAAAAGGGGGGTGGGGGGGATTTGCTTTTGGTCTTGCCCAAGCGTGATGGATTGGCTGAGGTTGTAGGCCGGGAGGCGCCCGGCGGCGCGTGACTTTCTTTGCTCGTGCAAAGAAAGTCACCAAAGAAAGCACGCCCCACGTCGCCGCCCTTCGGGTTCCCTCGCCTGGGGAAAGGGCTGGGGCGGCTGCGTAACTCGCCCCGGCTGCGCCGGGACTCAAACATACTCGCCGAAAGCCCCCCAGCCCTTTCCCCAGACTCGGCGGCGCCAAGGGGACCCAAAAATCCAAACCCCCAGAATGCGCAGCCCTGTGGCCTAGGGAGACCTTTGCAAAGCACAAGACCCTTCGCATCCCACCGCTTTTCCCCCCTTCTGCCGCCGCCGGCCGGTGGCCAGCGGCGAGGGGGCCTTCGGCGAGCGCTGTCTGAGCCCCGGCATGGCCGGGGCGAGTTTGCGAGCCGCCCTCGGCGCTGGTCGCCGGCCGGGGATTTCGGCGGAAGCAGGGCGTGTTTTCTTTGGTTACTTTCTTTGCACGAGCAAAGAAAGTGACGCGCCGCCGGGCGCCTCCCGGCTAACGAACCTGGCCTTACGCGACGGGCCTCGCCTAGACCAAAAGCAAATCCCCCCCAGCCCCCCTTTTTCAAAGGGGGGAGTCCCCCAACGATGGTCAGGCAGATGGCCCACGGAGACCTCTGCAAAGCGCATGACTCTGTGCACTCGCGCCGCGTTGCTTTCCTTTTGCTGCCGCCGGGCGCGCCCCGGCCAATGCCAGCCGCCTTAGGTGATCCCGGTCGACCCACGCCGGTCCGACCGGATCCATTGCCGATCTCGGTTCAACACCCTTTCAGCCCCGCGAAACTTCCAGACCGGCATTGATCACGTCCGCCCCCGTGCCGGCGCCAGCCGATCCAGATACAGATAGATCACCGGCGTCAGGTACAGCGTCAGGAACTGGGACACCACCAGGCCGCCCACCACGGCCAGGCCCAGGGGCTGGCGGATCTCGGCGCCGGCGCCCCAGCCGATGGCGATGGGCAGGGTGCCGGCCAGGGCCGCCAGGGTGGTCATCATGATGGGGCGGAAGCGGATGCTGCACGCTTCCAGGATGGCCTCCCGGGCCGCCAGGCCGTCCCGGCGCTGCCGGGCCAGGGCGAAGTCGATCATCATGATGGCGTTCTTCTTGACGATGCCGATGAGCATGATCACCCCCACGAAGGCGTAGAGGGACAGGTCCGTCTCGAACAGGGTGAGGGTGAGCAGGGCCCCCAGGCCGGCGGAGGGCAGGCCGGACAGGATGGTCAGCGGGTGGATGAAGCTCTCGTAGAGGATGCCCAGCACCAGGTAGACCACCAGCACGGCGATGAGCAGCAGCAGGCCCAGGCCCTTCTGGGCCTCGGCGAAGGCCTGGGCGGTGCCCTGGAGGCTGGTCTGCAATGACGCGGGGATGCGCAGTTCCGCCTCCAGGGCCTTGAGCCGCGCCACGGCTTCACCCAGGGAGACGCCCGGTTGCAGGTTGAAGGACAGGGTCACCGAAGGCAGTTGGCCCACGTGGTTCACCGTGAGGGCCTGGCTGCCCCGGGTGATCTGGGCAACGGCGGCCAGGGGCACCAGTTCGCCGCTGTTGGCGCGCACGTGCAGGCGGGAGAGGATGGCCGGGTCCGCCTGGAATTCGGGGGCCAGTTCCAGGATCACCTGATACTGGTTGGTGGCGCCGTAGATGGTGGAAATCTGCCGGGCCGAGAAGGCGCTTTGCAGGGTGTCTTCCACCTGGGCGAAATCCAGGCCCAGGGCCGCCAGTTTGTCCCGATCCACGTTCAGGCCCATGACCGGGCTCTTGTTGTTCAGGTTGCTGTTCACGTCCAGAAAGCCCGGCAGCTTGCGCATGCGGGCCAGCAGGGTGTCGGTCCAGGCGTAGAGCTCCTCCAGGTCCGTGTCCTGGAGGGTGTACTGGTACTGGCCCGAGGAGATCTGGCCGCCCAGACGGATGGGGGGCGGATTCTGCAAGGACACCTTGATGCCCGGCACCGCGGCCAGCTTGGGCCGCAGGGCCTGGATGATCTCGTCGGGCGTGCTGGTGCGCGGCTGGTCCGTGCCATGGGTAGGCTTGAGCTTGAACAGCAGGATGCCGGTGTTGGGGGTGATGCGGGATCCGCCCGAGCCCACCACCGACATGAATGTTTCGATGTCCGGATTCCGGGCGGCGATGGCGGCCACGGCCCGTTGCCGTTCCACCATGCTGGCGAAGGAGGCATCCGGCGCGCCTTCGGTGTAGCCGATGATCTGGCCCTGGTCGCCGCTGGGCAGGAAGTCCTTGGGGATCACGTTATAGAGGTGGACGCTCCAGGCCGCCGTGCCCAGGAACACCAGGAACACCCAGAAACTGTGTTCCACCGCCCAGTGGAGGCTGGCCCGGTAGCCCGCCAGCAGGGCGTCGAAGGCGCGCTCGAAGAGCCGGTAGAAGAAGCCGTGGCGAGCCTGGCGCTCGTCGCGCAGGTAGCGGCTGGCCAGCATGGGGGTCAAGGTCAGGGAGACGAAGCCCGACACCAGGATGGCGGCGCTGATGGTCACGGCCAGTTCGTGGAGCAGGCGGCCGATGATGCCGCCCATGAACATGACCGGGATGAACACCGCCACCAGGGACAGGGTCATGGACAGGATGGTGAAGCCGATCTCCCGGGACCCCTTGATGGCCGCATCGAAGGGCTTCTCCCCCTTCTCCACATGGCGGGAAATGTTCTCCAGCATGACGATGGCGTCGTCCACCACGAAGCCCACCGACAGGGTCAGGGCCAGCAGGGACAGGTTGTCCAGGCTGAAGCCGAAGGCGTACATGATGGCGAAGGTGCCCACCACCGAGAGGGGCAGGGCCAGGGCGGGAATCAGAGTGGCTGACAGGTTGCGCAGGAAGAGCAGGATCACCAGGATCACCAGGCAACCGGCCAGGATCAGGGTGAACTGCACGTCGTGGACCGAATCCCGGATGGTGACGCTGCGGTCGTAGAACACCTTCAGCTCGATGGAGGCCGGCAGCTTCTCCTGGAAGCTGGGCAGCACGGCCTTGATGGCTTCCACCGTGGCGATGGTGTTGGCCCCGGGCTGGCGCTGGATGGCCAGGATGATGGAGCGGGCCTGGCGGTCCCCGTCCACCAGCCAGTTGGCCCGCTTGTTGTCTTCCACGCTGTCGTGGACCGCCGCCACGTCTTCCAGGCGCACCGGCGCCCCGTTGCGCCAGGCCACCACCAGGGGCCGGTAGGCGGCGGCGTCGTCCAGTTGTCCGTTGTCGCGCAGGGCGAAGGCCTGGCGTTCGCCTTCCAGGCTGCCGATGGGCTGGTTCACGTTGGCCGCGCTGACCGCCTGGCGCAGTTCGTCCAGCCCCAGGCCCCGGGCGGCCAGGCGATCCGGGTCGGCATGGATGCGCACGGCGTATTTCTGGGCCCCGTAGATGAGCACCTGGGCTACGCCGGGAATGGTGGAGATACGCTGGGCCAACTGGTTCTCGGCGTATTCGTTGACCGTCTGCAGGGGCAGGGTGGGGGACAGCATGGCCAGGTAGAAGATGGGCATGTCCGCCGGATTCACCTTGCGCAGGGTGGGCGGCGAGGGCATGGCCGTGGGCAGCTTGCGGGCTGCCGCCGCGATGGCTGCCTGCACGTCCTGGGCGGCGGCGTCGATGTCCCGGTCCAGGGCGAACTGGAGGGTGATGGACGTGGCCCCCCGGGCGCTGGTGGAACTCATGTTGTCCAGGCCGGCGATGGTGGAGAACTGGGCCTCCAGGGGGGTGGCCACCGAGGCCGCCATGGTTTCCGGCGAGGCGCCCGGCAGGTTGGCGTTCACCGAGATGGTGGGGAAGTCCACGCTGGGCAGTTCCGACACCGGCAGGGCCCGGTAGGCGATGACGCCGAAGATGAGCAAGGCCGCCATGAGCAGCGTGGTCATCACCGGGCGGCGGATGCAGAGTTCGGAGAGGTGCATGGGGCGGGTCAGGGCGTGGGCGGTTCAGGCCATGGATGGGGGTATGGCGCTGTTGGAGGGACGGGTGGCCGCCCGTGCGGGCCTGAAAATCCCCCCCGGCCCCCCTTTTTCAAAGGGGGGAGTACGGAGGGCAGCCCGGGGGTGACCGGGGATGCGTCCCGTGGAACCCGGTTTTCCCCCCTTTGGAAAAGGGGGGCCAGGGGGGATTTCTCCGCCTGTCCCTTCTCCACCAGCCCTGGACAAGGCCCAGCGCTCCCCGCCGCCGAGGTGCCTACGCCTGCTTTCCCCGATCATCCCCACGCCCTCACGGTTTCCCGCCCTGGCCATCGCCCGGTTCCTTCACCTTCACCTTGGCGCCGGGAAACAGGCGCGAGTGCCCGTCCACCACTACGGTCTCGCCCACTGCCAGGCCCCGGGCGATGGCGGCCCGGCTGCTGCGCACCGTGCTCAGGCTGACCGGGCGCACCGCGGCATCGCCGTCCGCCGTGACCACGTAGACGAAGCTGCCCTTGGGCCCCTGTTGCACGGCTTCGGCGGGCACGGTGACGGCGTCTTTCAGGGTGTCCAGCACCAGGCGCACGTCCAGGAACTGGCCGGGCACCAGGGCCTCGTCCGGGTTGGCCAGTTCCGCCTTCATGGCCAGGGTGCCGGTGGCGGAGGCCACGGCGTGGTCCACGAAGCGGGGCTCGGCCCGCTGGCCGGGGCCGCTCCCCGGCGGGGCCACTTCCACGGCCAGGCGCCGGGCCGCCAGGGCGGCCCGCAGGGCGGGGAGCTGGCCTTCCGGCACGGCGAAGTTCACGTAGAGGGGACGGATGCGGCTCACCGTGGCCAGTTCCGTGTCGTTGACCTTCACCGCCGTGCCCGGGTGCACCAGGCGGGTGCCCACCAGGCCGGCGAAGGGGGCCCGCACCTGGGTATGGCCCAACTGGATGCGGGCCAGATCCAGGGCCGCCTGGTCGGCCTGCACGGTGGCCGCCATGGCCTCGGCGGTGGCCCGCACCTCGGCCACCTTCTCCTCGGAGACGAAGCCCTGGTCCTTCAGGGCCTGGTAGCGCGCCACGTCGGCCCGGGCCTTGGCCAGCAGGGCCTGGTCCCGGGCCAGGGTCGCCTCCGCCTGGGCCGCCCGGGCCCGGAAGTCGGCCTCGTCCAGGCGCAGCAGCAGGTCGCCGGCGGCCACCCGCTGGCCTTCGCGAAATTCCACGGATTTGACCTGGCCGTCCACCCGGGCCTTCAGGGTCACCTGTTCCCAGGCTTCGCCCCGGCCCACCAGGTCCAGGGTCACGGGCACGTCGGCGGTGCTGGCCCGGGCGATCTTCACCGGCACCGGCGGTGCCGGTTTTTTCTCTTCCTGGACGGGTGCCGGGTCCGGCCGGGTGTACCACCAGGCGGCGGCGCCTCCCAGAAGCAACACCACGGCGATGCGGGACAGTTTGGCGAAATTCATGGGCGGTTCGGATGGGCGAGGGTGGGCCGGTTCAGCGGAGCAATGATGTCGTGGCGAAGCGCTTTGGACAACGTGGGTGGGGGGGGAAGTTCATGGCTCGCTGGCGGCTTTGGAAACCGGGCAGCGGGTCGGATAGGGGTGCCAGGGAAACACCGGCAGGCATTCGCAGGCCCGGGCTTCCAGGGTGTCCCGGTCCAGGATGTCCACCCTGCCGCGCTGGTGGCGGATCAGACCGTCCTCCTCCAGGCGCACGGTGGCCTGGGACACGGACTCCCGGCGCACCCCCAGTATCTCGGCGATCTGGGCTTCGGTGAGGTGGAGGGTGGGTTCGGAAGTGCGGTAGGCGATGGACAGAAGCCAGCGGCACAGGCGCTGTTCCAGGGTGTGGTGCAGGTTGCAGAAGGCCGTCTGGGCGATCTGGGTCATGAGGGAGTGGCCGTGGTTCAGGACGGCGGGGAGCAGGGTGGCGGCCGCTGTGAAGACCAGGGGCGCCTGGCGGGCTTCCAGGCGCCAGGCCGCGCCCGGCAACAGGGCCACCACGTCGTGGGGCATGCGCTCGCCGGCCAGGGCCTCGGCGGCGCCGACGGCCCCTTCCCGGCCCACCAGGGCCAGGGCGGTGGTGGCACCGCTGCGCCCCAGGGCCATGAGGGCGGTCACCAGAGTCGCGGGAAACAGGATGTGGACCAGGGGATCCCCGGCCCGCCACAGGCTCTGGCCCCGTTCCAGTGCCACCGGGGTCAGCAAGGGCAGCAGCCGGTCCCGTTCGGCGACGGGCAGGGCGGCCAGGAGCTTGTTCTGTTCCGGAGGGGGAAAGGTCATGGGGGGCAGCCGGGGGTGATGGCCCATTGTCCCGGAAGGCAGCCTGTGTGCGCCAGCGTACAGACAGCCTGGTGTCGTCCCACTAGCCTGGAAACAACCGGGAAGCGGCCGTGCCGGCCGCTCCTTCCGGGGAACGATGATGAAATCCCGCGCCCTTGCGTCCCGCGCAGTTCCGGTGCCCCAGCCCCACAGGCCGGGGAAGCCGGAGAACATCCAGGATGACGGGGGAAGCAGGGGCATCCCGGGGCCGGGCGTCCTGCTCCCCTGGCCCTATCCGTTGCGCATCCACACCCTGGGCCGCTTCCAGGTCACGCTGGATGGTCAGGTGTCGCGCTTCTCCGGCAAGGCCCAGCGGCGGCCCTTGCTCATCCTCCATGCCTTGCTGGCCCGGGGCGGGCGTCCCGTGCCGGTCAGCCACCTGCGCAAGCTGCTGGGGGAAGCCGAAGGTCTGGACGACGCCCCGTGCAGCCGGGGGGCCTTCGACATGGCCCTGAGCCGGTTGCGCCATCTGCTGCCGGTGCCGGGCCTGCTGTGCCTGGGGGATGACGCCCTGTCCCTGGACGAGGACCGGGTCTGGGTGGACGCCTGGGCCCTGGACCGCCGCTTGGGCCGGGTGGCCGGCCCGGGGACGCCGGCCCGTCGCCTGGCTTTGCTGGGCCGGGCCCTGGATCTCTACGAGGGGGAGTTCCTGCCGGGCAACGACAGCGCTCCAGTGCTGCTGGCCCGGGAGCGGCTCCATGCCCGGCTGCTGCGGGTGGCCCGGCATCTGGGGGAGGACTTCGAGGCGAGGGGGGACTGGTCCGGGGCCGGCGGTCTCTACGAGCGGCTGCGGGAACACTACCCCCTGGACGAGAACCTCTGCCTGCACCTCCTCCGCAGCCATCTGCGCCGGGATCAGCAGGCCCAGGCCCGGGGCCTCTACGATCGCTGCCGGGCCCTCATGGCCCGGGTGCTGGGCGTGTTGCCCGGCCTGGAGATCCGCCGCCTGATGGAGTCCCTTTCCTGATCATCCGTGAGTCATACGTGAGCCATCCGCGAGGGATGCCCGGCTATTCCGGAAATGAATGCATCCCGCAGACCGGGGGCCGGATAGGAAGGCAGGCACAGCATGGGCGACGCGAACAAACTCCAATCGGTATGGAAAACCAGGCAAGGCAAGTTGCTGGTGATCTGGTTCGGGGTGGATGGGGTGCTCTATCTGGGGGCCCTGGCGGGCCTGGTGCTGTCCCTGATGGATCTGTCCATGCGGCCCCTGGCCTATGGCTTCACCGCCGCCCTGGTGGTTTCCTGGGCCCTGCGCATGGCCTACGGCATCCGTCTGGAACTGCGCAGGGTGCGTCTGGCCGAACGGGAGCGGACCAGCCGGCTTGGCGAGATCCTGCGCAAGCACGGCCTGTCGGAGGACGCGTCGGCGTCTGCGCTGGCCGAGATCCGCAATCTGGGCGGAACCTGAGGCCGAAAGCTGAAGTGCCGGCCGGCGCCGCCGGTCAGGCGATCTCCTTCAGCAGGCCGCGCACCAGTTCCACCCGCTTTTCCAGGGTGGGGCTGGATTTTTCGATTTTCAGCCGGTCCGGGCCCGCCAGCTTGAATTCCCGCCGGGTCTGGATGAGCTTGATGAGCTTCATGGGGTCGATGGGCGGGTTGGGTACGAACTGGATGCTGGCCGTGTCCGGACCCACCTCCAGGCGGGCGATGCCGAAGGGTTTGGTCTCCACGCGCAGGCGATGCACGGCCAGCAGGGCCTCGCCGGCTTCAGGCAGCAGGCCGAAGCGGTCGATGAGTTCTTCCTTGAGGGCGTCCAGGTCCGCCAGGGCCTCGCAGTTGGCCAGGCGCTTGTAGAGCACCAGGCGCTCGTGGATGTCGCCGCAATAGCTGTCCGGCAGCAAGGCCGGCACGTGCAGGTTGATCTCGGCGGTGACCGCCAGGGGCGCGTTCATGTCCGGTTCCCGGCCGGCCTTGAGGGCGCCCACGGCGCTGTTGAGCATGTCGTTGAACAGGTTGAAGCCCACTTCCTGCATCTCCCCGGACTGGTTCTCTCCCAGCACTTCGCCGGCGCCGCGGATCTCCAGGTCGTGCATGGACAGGTAGAAGCCGGAGCCCAGGTCTTCCATGCTCTGGATGGCCTCCAGCCGCTTGGCGGCGGCGGGGGTGACGCCGGCCCCGTTGGGCGGGGTGAGCAGGTAGGCGTAGGCCTGGTGGTGGGAGCGGCCCACCCGGCCGCGCAACTGGTGCAACTGGGCCAGGCCGAACTTGTCGGCCCGGTTCATGATGATGGTGTTGGCCGTGGGCACGTCGATGCCCGTCTCGATGATGGTGGTGCACAACAGCACGTTGAAACGCTGGTGGGTGAAGTCGCGCATCACGTGCTCCAGGTCCCGTTCCGGCATCTGGCCGTGGGCGATCTCGATGCGCGCTTCGGGCAGCAGCTTCACCAGTTTCTCGAACATGGTGCGGATGGTCTCCACCTCGTTGTGCAGGAAGTAGATCTGTCCGCCCCGCTTCAGCTCCCGCAGGCAGGCTTCCCGGATCAGGCCGTCGGAGATGGGTTGCACGAAGGTCTTGATGGACAGCCGCTTCTGGGGCGCCGTGGCGATCACCGAGAAATCCCGGATGCCCTCCAGGGACATGGCCAGGGTGCGGGGGATGGGGGTGGCGGTCAGGGTCAGCACGTCCACCTCGGCCCGCAGGGCCTTCAACTGCTCCTTCTGGCGTACCCCGAAGCGGTGTTCCTCGTCGATGATGGTGAGGCCCAGGTTCTTGAACTTCACGTCCCGGGAGAGGAGCTTGTGGGTGCCGATGAGAATGTCGATGCGGCCCTCCCGGATGCCCTCCAGGGCCGCTGCCACCTCCTTGGGTGAGCGGAAGCGGGACAGTTCCGCCAGCTTGATGGGGAAATCGGCGAAGCGGTCGGAAAAGGTCTGGAAGTGCTGTTCCGCCAGCAGGGTGGTGGGGCACAGCACCGCCACCTGCCTGCCGCCGGACACGGCGACGAAGGCGGCGCGCAGGGCCACCTCGGTCTTGCCGAAGCCCACGTCGCCGCACACCAGCCGGTCCATGGGCCGGCCCGAGGTCATGTCGGCCACCACCGCTTCGATGGCCGCCAACTGGTCCGGGGTCTCCTCGAAGCCGAAGCCCTCGGCGAAGGCGTCCAGGTCGTGTTCGCTCAGGGGGAAGGCGTGGCCCTCCCGGGCCGCCCGCAGGGCGTAGAGGTTGAGCAGCTCCGCCGCCGTGTCCCGGGCCTTCTCCATGGCCTTGCGTTTGGCCTTCTCCCACTGGCCGCTGCCCAGCTTGTGCAGGGGGGCGGAATCCGGGTCGCCCCCCAGGTAGCGGGAGATCACGTGGAGCTGGGCCACCGGCACGTAGAGCTTGTCCCCCCCGGCGAACTCCAAGGTCAGGAATTCCTCGTTGCCCAGGCCCAGGTCCATGCCGGACAGGCCCAGGTAGCGGCCGATGCCGTGCTGGGCGTGGACCACCGGGTCCCCCACCTTGAGTTCCGACAGGTCCTTGAGCAGTCCCTCGGCGGTGCTGGCCCGCCTGGCTTCCCGGCTGCGCCGGGTGACCGCGCTGCGGGCATAGAGCTCGGTTTCGGTGATGACCGCCAGGCGGGCATCCAGGGCGATGAAACCGGCGGCCAGGGGCCCGGTGCTGAGGATGAAACCGAGGCTCTGACCCGTGCGTCCCCCGCTGTTCTCCCCCCTTTGTAAAAGGGGGGCTGGGGGGGATTTGACAGGCGGTGGCGGGGTGTCAGGGGTGGCTGAATCCCCCTTGCCCCCCTTTACAGAAGGGGGGAGTCCTTCTCGGCCACCCGTTCCCGCGAACGGCCAGCCTTCCCGCAATTCCGGTTTCAGCCCGTATTCCCCCAGGGCGTTGGCCAGGGTTTCCCGGCGGCCCAGGCTTTCGGCCACCACCAGGGTGGTGCCGGAAAAGCCGTCCAGGTGGGCGGCCAGGCGGTGATAGGGGTTGTCGGCCTTGCGTTCCACTTCCACGGCGGGGGCGGCGGCGAAGGCCAGACTCTCCTCCGGCGAGGGGGCGGCCGTTTCCGTGCTGGCGGCGGCCCGCAGTTCCAGCCTCGCATGGTCCCGCATCCGTCCGAAGAACCGATCGGGCATGAGGAACAGGTCCTCCGGCTTGAGCAGGGGCCGGTGCTTGTCCCCCTGCATGAGCCGGTGGCGGCTCTGGGTGTCCCGCCAGAAGTTCTCGACGGCCTCCTGGATGTCCCCGTGGAGCACCAGGGCCGTGCCCTGTGCCAGATAGTCGAACAGGGTGGCCGTGCCGTCGAAGAACAGGGGCAGGTAGTACTCCACCCCGCCGGGGGCCAGCTTGTTGGACACGTCCTTGTAGACCTGGCTCTTGGAGGGGTCGCCCTCGAAGCGTTCCCGGAAGTTCTGCCGGAAGCGGGTCACCCCGGCCTCGTCCAGGGGCACTTCCCGGGCCGGCAGCAGGCGGATTTCCGCCACCTTGTAGAGGGTCCGCTGGGTGTCCGGGTCGAAGGTGCGCAGGGTCTCCACCTCGTCGTCGAACAGGTCGATGCGGTAGGGCAGGGCGCTGCCCATGGGGTACAGGTCGATGATGCCGCCCCGCACCGCGAATTCGCCGGGGGTGAGCACCTGGTTCACCGCGTGGTAGCCGGCCTGGGCCAGCCGGTTGCGCAGCTTCTCCGCGTCCAGCCGGTCCTTCTCCTTGAGCAGGAAGGCGTGGGCGTTCAGGTAGTCGGGCGGGCAGAGGAACTGGGCCGCCGTGGCTGCCGGGGCCACCAGCACGTCCACCTGGCCCTGGGCCGTCAGCCACAGGGCGGAAAGACGCTCCGACACCAGGTCAGGATGGGGCGAGATGGGGTCGTAGGGCAGGGTCTCCCAGTCCGGGAACAGGCGCACGGCCAGGGCCGGGTCGAACCAGGCCAGCTCGTCGGCCAGCCTGGCCGCCTCCTGGGCGGTCTGGGTGAGGATGAGCAGGCGGCGGCTCCGGGCCAGGCCGGCCAGGGCCAGGCTGTCGGATGAACCGGGGGGAAGGGGGAAGCGGCTGCGCTGGCCGGAGGCGGGAAGGGCAAGCAAGGGTGGAAGGTGATGTGCTGCAACGGCCGGCATTATGCCGCCCACGGGGGTGGGCGGGGGGGAAGCCAGCCTGTCAAGGTGCCGGGTTGAAGTAGCGCAGGTGGATGGCTTCTACCCGGTTCTGGATGTCGGCGTCCAACGGGGTATGCCAGGCAGCCAGGTTTTCCTGGAGCTGCTCCAGGCTGGTGGCGCCGATGATGGTGCTGGTGACGAACCAGCGGTGGTAGACGAAGGCCAGGGCCAGGCGGGTGGGGGTGATGCCCAGTTCCTTGGCGAGGCCGGCGTAGGCCGCCACGGCAGGGGGGACGTTGGGTTTGTCGTAGCGCTGGGCGAAGCCTTTGAACAGGGTGACGCGGCCCGGGGCTTCGTGGTCGCGCAGGTATTTTCCGGTGAGGTGGCCGAAGGCCAGGGGCGAGTAGGCCAGGAAGGCGAGGTTCTCCCGGTGGAGGATTTCCGCCAGGCAGATTTCGGCGCTGCGGTTGAGCAGGCTGTAGGCGTTCTGGATGCTCACCACCCGTTCCAGTCCGTGTTCCCGGGCCAGGCGGAGGAATTCCATGACGCCCCAGGGATGTTCGTTGGACAGGCCGATGTGGCGGATCTTGCCCTCTTTGACCAGGGCGCTGAGGGTTTCCAGTTGGTCGCGGATGGGGACGGCGTCCGTTTCCTTGTCCGGGTCGAACAGGTATTGGCCGAACATGGGGACGTTCCGTTCCGGCCAATGGATCTGGTAGAGGTCCACGTAGTCGGTGCCCAGGCGGCGCAGGGAGCCTTCCAGGGCGCTGCGGATGTTGGTTTCGTCCAGGCTGGCGGGGCCGCCGCGAATCCAGTTCATGGCCCGGCGGGGGCCGGTGACCTTGGTGGCCAGGATGATCTTGTCCCGGGCCTGGCGGGCCAGCCAGGTGCCGACGATGCTTTCGGTGCGGTGGCAGGTGTCGGCCTTGGGGGGCACCGGGTACATCTCGGCGGTATCGATGAAGTTGATGCCCTGTTGGACGGCAAAGTCCAGTTGCCGGTGGGCTTCCTCCTCGCTGTTCTGCTGGCCGAAGGTCATGGTGCCCAGGCAGACGGCAGAGACGTGCATGTCACTGTGACCGAGGGGGCGGGTTTCCATGGAGTGTTCGACGGAGAGGTCGAGGTGAGGCTGGGAGTGGGGCAATTCTACTCCACCCCGGTGTCTGGGAACCTGTCGGACCTGAGTAGATGCCAGCAAGGACATTGCCGAACGATTGCCCGAACCGGCGGTAAAGCAGGCTCCAGCGCGGTCGATTCACCGCCTATTTCCCATGCAGCCCGACAGGCGCCTAGCCCAGGCGGGCCTGGCAATCGTCCAGATGCTCGCGGAAGAAGCGGAACATGGCCAGGGCGGCTGCCATGGCTTGCTCCTGTTCCAGAGGGGGGCAGAGATAGACGGCGAACTGGGTGAACCGGCTCCAGCGGTGTTCCACGTCCCGCACCGTGAAATAGCGGTGGGGGGCCTGGGGCAGGGTGCGGGCGATCTGGTAGGCGATGACCTGGGCGCCCAGCAGGGAGCCCTCCAGCACGTAGAGCTGGCCCATGAGGGCGGCGGGGCCGGCGGCCGGAGCCAGGGGGGCGATGGCCAGGCCCAGGGGCCGGCGGCCCAGGTCGGCCAGATCGGCTTCCAGGTCGGCCAGGCGGGGTGTGAAAGGGTAGTCGGGACAGTGGGTGGCCAGAGCCTGGGCGATGATGGCTTCAGCCCGGGATTGGGCGGCGTGGAGGGCGGCCAGGGCGTTGGCGTAGGCCGTCAGATCCAGGTCGTGACGGACCAGGGGGGCCAGCAGGGGATGGTGGTCCAGGCGACGGTGATCAGGGCGGGTGGCGTCGCGCAGGGTCTTGCCCAAGGTAGGGGCATCCATGCTCAGATGATGCAGCAGGCCGGGGTGAGGGCGGATGAACGGTAGTGTCGGCGCACCGCTTCGTGGACCGTCCACTGGCAGACGCCTGCGGGTACCGCCACCAGATCCCCGGTGTTGACCGTGACGCTGTCGCCATTCTCCAGGGTGAGGGTGGCACGCCCGGCCAGGAAGTAGCTTTTCTCGGCGTCGTCCAGGGTGAGGGTGCGTTGTCCGGGGCCATCCTTCCAGACGGGCCAGGCGTGGACCCCCAGTTCGGCCAGACGGGCGGGGGAGGGGCTGCGTTCCAGGGCGAGTCGGTCGGCGCTGTCCATGTGGTTCTGGGTGCGTGGTTGGCAGGCTTGAACTATAGAAAAAAAACCAGGGCCGGCGACAGACCGGCCTGTTCGTCGAGAGGGGGATGAGGCCATGCTGCCGTCCCGTGTGTCGTGGATGTTGTTCCTGCCTCTGCCGGCCGCAGGCCCCGGCGCCCTGGCTGCTTGCCCCGATCCGCCCGGCATGGGCGTGGACTGGCGGGGCTGCGACAAGCGGGGCCTGGATCTGGAAGGGGCCGACATGCGCGCCATGAACCTGGAGCATACCAACCTCATGGGCGCCAACCTGTTCCGCGCCGATCTGCGGGAGTCCTACATGTGGAGCACCTATCTGTGGGAAGCCAACCTGGCCGGGGCCGATCTGCGTGGCGCCCGCCTGGATGGCGCCTATTTCCGCGGCGCCTGGCTGGAAGGGGCCCGCTGGCAGGACGGGCGGGTCTGCGCCACCGGCAGCTATGGGGAGTGCCTGGACTGATCCGGCCAGGAGGGGTTTCCCGTAAACCCGGCGGGCCGGGATAATCCCGGCCATGAACCAGCCCGCCCCGCCCGCTCCGCCGGATGACGAACCCGCCCTGCTGCGCGGCGGCGAGCGGCGCATCCGCTATGGCGACTATCTGGGCCACGTGCGTGCCCGCCAGGTGTCCGTCAGCTACAACCAGGTCACCGAATGGGATGCCCGCCACCGCCGCCGGCCCCGCCTCCGCCTCCTGGATTTCTACCGCCTGCTGGCGCCCTACCTGAGCATCCGTTTCCTGGAGCAGTTCCGGGCGGTGATCCCCGTGACCCTGTTCCTGGTCCTGTTCCAGACCCTGGCCCTGGGGGCGGAAGTCACCGGGGCCGGCAGCATCGCCCTGGGCATCGGGCTCGTGCTGCTGGGCCTGATGCTGTTCATGGAGGGGCTCAAGCACGGTCTCATGCCCTTCAGCGAGAACATCGGCCACCTGATGCCCCAGCGCTTTTCCGTGGGGGCCGTTCTGTTGGTGGCCTTCGTGCTGGGGGCGGCGGCCACTTTCGCCGAACCGGCCATCGGCGCCCTGGAGGCCATGGGGGCCCTGACCGACCCGGCCCGGGCCCCCCTCCTGCATCACCTGCTGAACCAGCGGCCCGATGCCGTGGTCATTGCCGTGGCGGCCAGCGTCGGGCTGGCGGTGCTGGTGAGCATGCTGCGTTTCATGGCCGGCTGGTCGTTGAAATCCGTGTTGCTGTGGACTCTGGCACCCTGTCTGGCCCTCACCGCCTGGCTGGCCCTGGACCCGGTCCTGGCGCCCGTGATCGGGCTGGCCTGGGATTGCGGCGGCATCACCACCGGGCCGGTGACCGTGCCGGTGGTGCTGGCCCTGGGCATCGGCGTGGCCCAGGCGGCGGGACGGGAGGACAACCCTCTGGCGGGCTTCGGTATCGTCACCCTGGCCTCCCTGTTCCCCCCCTTTGCGGTGATGCTGCTGGGCCTGGCCCTGGCCGGCGAGTTGCCGACGGCGGTGGCGGCCGCGCCCATTGCCCTGCCCGCAACGGGCCTGGGGGAAGGGGTGGTGGCGGCCCTGCGCGCCATCGTCCCCCTCATCTTCCTGCTTTGGCTCATCCAGCATTTCTGGCTGCGGGAACGGCGCCGTCCCGGAGGTTTCACCCTGTATGGCATCACCCTGTGCGTGCTGGGCATGATGGCCTTCAACACCGGACTGGCCGAGGGGCTGGCACCCCTGGGCAGCCAGGCGGGGGACCGGCTCTCCGAGGCTTTCGGGCAGAGCGGCGCCGGGGGCCTGTATCCCTACTGGCTGGGCCTCGGTCTGGCCCTGCTCTTCGCCCTGCTGCTGGGCTTCGGCGCCACCCTGGCGGAGCCGGCCCTGAATGCCCTGGGGGTCACGGTGCAGAACCTGACCGACGGGGCCTTCACCAAGGGCACCCTGATCCATGCCGTGGCCTTCGGCGTGGGGCTGGGCACGGCTCTGGGCGTGGCCAAGGTGGTGTTCGACCTGCCCCTGGCCTGGCTGCTGTTGCCGGCCTACGCGCTGGCACTGTTGCTCACCCTGTTCGCCAGCGAGGAGTACGTGAACCTGGCCTGGGACAGTGCCGGGGTGACCACCGGGCCGGTGACCGTGCCCCTGGTGCTGGCTCTGGGCCTGGGTCTGGGCCGGGCGGTGGGGGCGGCGGAAGGTTTCGGCATCCTGGCCATGGCCTCCGTGGGACCCATCATTTCCGTGCTGGCGGTG
This sequence comes from Thiobacillus denitrificans, assembly GCA_020723405.1. GTDB lineage: Bacteria > Pseudomonadota > Gammaproteobacteria > Burkholderiales > Thiobacillaceae > PFJX01. Next base: position 74,804 of record DYIY01000013.1, read on the forward strand.
AGCCTGTGGCTCCAGGTGCGCAACCGCTTCTGGCAGATCGACATCGGAGGAATACGCCCATGACCGGCAATGAAGGCCATGACGAAATCGTCGTATTGACCGACGCCATGCTCATCACCTGCATCGTCCAACGGGGCTCGGCCGAGGCGGCGGTGCAGGCGGCGCGCAAGGCCGGCGCCCAGGGGGCCACCATCTTCTACGCCCGGGGCACCGGGGTGCGGCAGAAGCACCTGGGTGTCCTGGGCGTGACCGTGTCGGCGGAAAAAGAGGTGATCTACATCGTGGCGGCCAGCGACCAGGCGGACCGCATCTTCGAGAAGCTCTACGTGGCGGCCAAGCTGGACACCCCGGGCATGGGCATGATCTACATGACCCCCCTGGAGAAGATGGCCACCTATGTGCCGCCGGAGATCGTGGAGCGCTTCGCCCGTGGCTAAGAAACGCCCTGAACCCACCCGGCGCTACATGGTCATCCACTGCATTCTGCCCGCCGGCCGGGCCCATGCCGTGCTGGACCGGTTGCGCCAGGAGAAAGGGGTGGCCGACGTGTTCTACCACCACTCCCGGGGCGGCGGCATCAGCACCCGCAAGGGCCGTGAATCGTTCCGCTACGTGGAGCGGGACATCGCCACCGTGCTGGTGCCTGAGGCACGGGCCGACGAGATATTCGCCTTCCTCTATTTTGCCGCCGGCATCGACCAGCCCCACGCCGGCATGGTGCTCATGGAAAAGACCCGGATGGCCATGCCCCTGGGGCTTTCCGGCGAGCCCGAACCCCGCTGACCCCCCTGGAGGGACGTCCCGGAAAGGCCCGTGTTTCCTGACCCGGGGGCTGTTTCCCCGCTTTACTTTGGTTATACGGGCTCCTACCATGAATCTCGTGTTCAACGTGGTTCTAGAGGGGATGCCATGAAACTTGCTTCGTTGCTGTCCGCCCTGGCCCTGGGTATTGCCAGCTTCGCCGTCCAGGCCGCCGATCCCATTGTCATCAAGTTCTCCCACGTGGTGGCGCCGGACACCCCCAAGGGGCGTGCCGCCGACCACTTCAAGAAACTGGCCGAAGAGCGCACCAAGGGCCGGGTGAAAGTGGAGGTGTTCCCCAACAGCCAGCTCTACAAGGACCGGGAGGAGATGGAGGCCCTGCAACTGGGCGCGGTGCAGATGCTGGCCCCGTCCCTGGCCAAGTTCGGTCCCCTGGGGGTGCGTTCCTTCGAACTGTTCGACCTGCCCTACATCTTCCCCAACAAGGAATCCCTCTACCGGGTCATGGACGGCGACATCGGCAAGAAGCTGTTCACCCTGCTGGAAGCCAAGGGCATCACCGGCCTGGCCTTCTGGGACAACGGCTTCAAGCAGATGAGCGCCAACAAGCCCCTGCACACCCTGGAGGACTTCAAGGGCCTGAAGATGCGCATCCAGTCCTCCAAGGTGCTGGAGGCCCAGATGAAGGCCCTGGGAGCCAATCCCCAGGTCATGGCCTTCTCCGAGGTCTATTCGGCCCTGCAACAGGGGGTGGTGGACGGCACGGAGAACCCCATGTCCAACCTCTACACCCAGAAGATGCATGAGGTGCAGAAGCACCTGACCCTGTCCGACCACGGCTACCTGGGCTACGCGGTCATCGTCAACAAGGGCTTCTGGGACGGCCTGCCCGCCGACGTGCGCGACATCCTCAACAAGGCCATGGCCGACACCACCGTGTTCGAGCGGAAGATCGCCCAGGAGGAGAACGACGAGGCCCTGGCCAAGGTGAAGGCTTCCGGCTACACCGCCATCTACACCCTGCCCTACAAGGACCGGGTGGTCTGGCAGCAGGCCATGCTTCCCGTGCACAAGGAGTTCGAGGAGAAGATCGGCCGCGACTTCATCCAGGCCGCCTACAACATCGCCGCCCAGGTGGAGAAGGAAAAGGCCGCCCAGCCCGCCGCCCCCGCCAGCAAGGACAAGCCCGGCCCGGCCAAGGCCAAGCCCGCGGCCAAGCCCGAGAAGAAATAAGCAGCATCCCGATCCGCCCCGGCTGAAGGCCGCCGGGGCGTTCTTCCCAACCCGGCAGGGGAGAAAGCATGTTCCACCGCATTCTGGATCGCCTGGAGGAGTGGCTGATCCTTACCTTCATGGCGTCCGCCACCCTGGTGACCTTCGTTTCCGTGGCCATGCGCTACGTGTTCGGCACCGGCTTCACCTGGGCCACGGAACTCACCATCTACCTGTTCATCTGGATGGCCAAGTTCGGCGCCGCCTACGGGGTGCGCACCGGCATCCACGTGGGGGTGGACTACGTGGTGAACAAGGTGGAGGGGGCGAAGAAGCGCCTGCTCATCATCACCGGCATCACTCTGGGCATCATCTTCACCGGCACCATCGCCTTCTTCGGAGGCCGCTGGGTGGTCTTCATCTACGGCACCGGGCAGATCTCGCCGGACCTGGAATGGCCCATGTGGATCATCTATCTGGCCATCCCCCTGGGCTCGGGGCTCATGTGCTACCGCTTCATCCAGTCCCTGGTGAAGTTCCTGCGCCAGGGCGAGGTGGTGTCCGCCGGCCCGGCCGCAGACCTGCGCGAAGGGGCCCTGGATGACGTGCAACCGGTCGCCCGGGAGAATGCCAAATGACCGCCGCCATCATCATGGGCATCCTCACCCTGATGCTCATCACCGGTACGCCCATTTCCATCGCCCTGGGCATGACGGTGCTGGTCTTCCTGCTGGGCTTTTCCAGCTTCGACTGGACCACGGTGAACATCATTTCCCAGCGCCTGTTCACCGGCCTGGAGAGCTTCTCCATCATGGCCGTACCCTTCTTCGTGCTGGCCGGGGCCTTCCTCACCGACGGGGGGGTGGCCAGGCGCATCATCAACTTTGCCGTGAACCTGGTGGGCTGGATGCCCGGCGGCCTGGCCATGGCCGCCGTGGTGGCCTGCGCCTTCTTCGCCACCCTGTCCGGTTCCTCCCCCGCCACGGTGATGGCCATCGGCTCCCTCATGCTGCCGGCCATGATCCAGCAGGGCTACCCCAAGGGCTTCTCCACGGGGGTCATCGCCTGTTCCGGCAGCCTGGGCATCCTCATCCCGCCCTCCATCGTGCTGATCATCTACGCCGTGGCCACCTCGGAATCCGCCGGCAAGCTGTTCGTGGCCGGCATCGTCCCGGGCATGCTGCTGGCCCTGCTGCTGATGGGCGTCACCTTCCTCTACGCCAAGAAGCACAACTTCCCCACCGTGCCCCGGGCCAGCCTGAAGGAAGTGTGGAAGTCCTTCCTGGACGCCTTCTGGGGCCTCATGCTGGTGGTCATCGTCATGGGCGGTATCTACGGCGGCGTGTTCACCCCCACCGAAGCGGCGGCGGTGTCGGCGGTCTACGCCTTCCTCTGCGCCACGGTGATCTACCGCTCCCTGAAGCTGCGGGACGTGCCCAAGGTGCTGCTGCACGGGGCCAACACCTCGGCCATGCTGCTGTACATCATCACCAACGCCATCTTGTTCAACTTCCTGCTCACTTCCGAACAGATTCCCCAGGCCCTGGCGGAATGGGTCACCCACATGAACCTGGAACCCTGGCAGTTCCTGGTGATCGTCAACATCACCCTGCTGCTGGCCGGCCAGTTCATGGAGCCCAGTTCCATCATCCTGATCCTGGCCCCCCTGTTCCTGCCTATCGCCAAGGCCCTGGGCATCGACCCCATCCACCTGGGCATCATCATGACGGTGAACATGGAGATCGGCATGCTGACGCCGCCGGTGGGCCTCAACCTCTACGTGGCCAGCCACCTGTCCCACATGGGTCTCACCGCCGTGTCCAAGGCGGCCCTGCCCTTCGTGGGCGTGATGATCCTTTACCTGATGCTCATCACCTACGTGCCGGACATCTCGCTCTGGCTGGTGGACCTGCTCTACGACACCCCGGGCATTCCCGCCGGCGAGGGCGGGGGCGGAGCGGCCTTCGACTGAAGGTGTGGAAACGTGGAAGCCGCTACGGTTTCCACGTATTCCGTGGGGGGAGGTCCGGGGGCATAGTGATGCCTCGGGTTTCCCGCCATGATCCGTCGCTATATCCCTTTCCTTCTGCTGACTGTCTGCCTGGCTCTCGCCTGGGCAGGGGCCCACCGTGGCCTGGAGGAAAGTCTTTCCGTCGCGGCCGGCAGGGGGCTCAATACCATTGCGGATCTGGTGGCGGTTGATGTGCGGCGGTCAGCCATCGAGAATCCCGGGGCGAGGGGAGCGACCCTGATCTCCATCAAATCCGACCACGATCCGGGTTGGGGAGACACCCTGGAACGGGTGGGGGCCGAAAATTTCCGGAGGATCTATTTCTTCGATATCCATGGGGCAGTGTTCCCGGAGCTGGGACCAGCCCGCCAAGGGGTGTCAGGGATCGTTTCCCTGGCACTGCAGGGCATCGACAACGCCGGCCTGCCGGCCCGGGGTATTACGTTTCAACCCTATGCGGGGCAGGATGGCCAGCCGGTGGTGGGCGTATGGCGCTGGCTGCCGGAAGCGGCCATGGGCGTGGTGGTGGAGCGCCGCTATGCCACTTTCGCTCAGACCCTGGGTTGGCTGGACTCGGTCTTCGCCTTGCTGCTCGGCCTGGTGCTGCTGTCCGGTCTCGCTGGTCGGGCCGGCTGGCTGAAGGCAGTGCGGGACGGGCTGAGGCGACGCAGGGAGCGGTGGTGCGGCCCGTACCGGATTGAAAGGCTGCTGGGGGAAGGCGCCATGAGCCGCGTCTACCTGGGCCGTCACCAACGGCTTGGCCGGTGGGCTGCCGTGAAGGTGCAGAAGTTGCATATGCAAGGCGACGAGATCGTCCACCGTTTTCAGCGGGAGGCTCGCCTGGCGAGCCAGATCTCTCATCCCAACATCGTCAGCCTCTACGAACATGGCCTGGCACCAGGCGGCGGCTTCTACTACGCCATGGAGTACGTGCCTGGCATGACCCTGACCCAATGGGTCGAGAACCACGGTCCCCTGCCGCCCGACCGGGCGGTGCGCCTGTTGCGTCAGGTGGCTGCGGCACTGGCGGCCATGCACGCGCATTGCCTGCTGCACCGGGACATCAAGCCGGACAACATCATGGCCTACTCGGCCCACGGGGAGGCTGATCTGCTGAAACTGCTGGATTTCGGTTTGATCCGCCATTACGGGGAGGGGCTGTCCCGTGATCTGACCCGGAGCGTGCGGGTCTTGGGCACTCCCGCCTTCATGGCCCCGGAAAGACTGTTCGATCCCGGGCTGGTGGATCCCCGCTCGGATGTGTATGGAGTCGGTTGCGTGGGCTTCTATCTGCTGACCGGACGGCGTCCCTTCGATGCGGTGGCGGAACCGGACCTGGCTGCCCAGGTCCGTGCGGTGGAAGCGCCCCGGGTGGGCGATCTCAGCCCGGTGCCGGTGCCCGCAGCCCTGGAGCAGCTCATCGCCGAATGCCTGTCCAAGTCCAGGGAAGATCGACCTGCGGATGGCGGCGCTCTGTGCCTGCGGCTCGATGCAATCGCTGAGGAAGTGCCCTGGCAGGCTGCCGGGGCCCTTGCCTGGTGGCGGGAACGGGACAACAGACCCGGCCAGGTGCCCTATGCGGAAGGACTCCTGGCCACGGCCTGAGGGACGGGGCCGCGCCCCTGGGCATCAACCGCCGGCCGGTCAGGCTGGAGCCGACCGGGTTGGGGGCCGACCATGGGAAACACCCTCTGGCCGAAGGACTTCTACGCGGGGGGTGGGCGTTCGATTCGGGCGGCTTCCGCGTCGGCCTGATGGGCACTGGCCAGCACCTTGTCCACCCGGTTGCGGTCCATGTCCACCACTTCGAAGCGCCATTCCGCCCACTCGAAGTGGTCGGCCACGGCGGGCATGCGCTCCAGCACGTGCATGATGAAGCCGCCCACGGTGTTGTAGGCGTTCTCCGCCTCGCCGGGCAGGTCCGCATCGATTTCCAGGATCGACTTGAGGCGTTCCACCGTGGCGCCGCCGTCCACCAGCCAGGAGCCGTCCTCCCGCTGGACGAATTCCGGGTCCTCCGGGGTCTCGGTCAGGGGCAGGTCGCCGACGATGGCGGCGAGCACGTCGGTGAGGGTCACCAGGCCCTGGAGTTCGCCGTACTCGTCGACGATGAGGGCCAGGTGGGTGCGGGCCCGGCGGAAGTTCTCCATCAGTTGGGTGGTGGTGACGCTCTCCGGCACGTAGAGGGGCTGGCGCAGGTGTTGTTCAACCTGGAGGGGCTCGCCGGCCAGGGCAGGCTTGAGCAGATCGGCGCTGCGCAGGATGCCGACGATGTGCTCCGGGCCGCCCCGGCAGACCGCCACCCGCTCGAAGGGGCACTCGGCGAGCTGGCGGCGCACTTCGGCTTCCGGCTCATCCAGGTCGATGAACACCATGTCGCTGCGGTGGGTCATGATGGCGCCCACCCGCTGCTCGTCCAGACGCAGCACGTTGGAGACGATCTCCTGTTCGCTTTCGTGGAAGATGCCCGCCTCGGCCCCCTGTTCCATGAGCACGTTGATCTCGTCGTCGGTCACCGGCGGCTCGTCCCGGCGCCGGGCGCCGACGACCCGCAGGATCAGGTCCGAGGAGGCGGAGAGCAGCCAGACCACGGGCCGGGCGAAGGCGGACAAGGCGTTCATGGGCCGGGCCACCAGGGAGGCCACGGCCTCCGGGGCCAGCAGGCCCAGGCGCTTGGGCACCAGTTCGCCCACCACTACGGAGACGTAGGTGAGGGCCACCACCACCACGATCAGGGCGATGGTCCGGGCATAGGGGGCCAGGAGGGGGGCACCGCCCAGCCAGGCGGCCAGGGGATCGGCCAGGGCCGTCTCGCCGATGGCGCCGCTGAGGATGCCCACCGAGGTGATGCCCACCTGGATGGTGGAGAGAAAGATGGATGGTTCGTTGTGCAGGGCCAGGGCGGAATGGGCCCCGGGACTGCCGTCTTCGGCCAGGCGCTGGAGCCGGGCCTTGCGGGAGGAAACCACGGCGATCTCCGACATGGCGAAGACGCCATTGAGGAAGATCAACAACAACAACAACGCAATGTCCATCAGGAAGCCGCCCTACGCCTGATGCGTGCGGCCCGGGTGTGAAACAGCCGGAATCTTAGCATCGGCCCCTCCGGGGGAGGCCATCCGGCCCCTCAGGCGATGGCCATGCGCCGATACATGGCCTTCATGATGAAGGGCGGCAGCAGGGTGGTGAGGGCGATGACGATGATCATGCCGGCATAGGTCTCATTGTTGAGGATGCCGCCGGCCCGGCCCAGTTCGGCGAAGATGAGGCCTACCTCGCCCCGGGGAATCATGGCCGTGCCGATGATCCAGCGCCGGGGCCAGGGTTCCGGGATCAGCAGGGCGCCGGCCAGTTTTCCCAGCACGGCGGCGGCCAGCAGGGACAGGCTGAGGATCCAGATGAAGCCGGAGCTCCAGTCCACTTCCCGCAGGTTGAGGGAGAGGCCCACCATGACGAAGAAGATGGGCGTGAACAGGTGGACGATGGGTTTCATCTGTTCCTCCACCCGGTGGGCGAAATCCGGGTCGGCGCGGAGGGCGGCGCCGAAGGGCAGGAAGAAGCGGCGGGACAGGGCCAGGCCGGCGGCGAAGCCCCCCAGCAGTTCCGGTGCACCCACGGCGTGGGCCAGCCAGGCGAAGAACAGCACCAGGCTCACCATGGCGGTGGGCACCAGGCCGGGCACCTCGCTGACCGTGTCGAAACGCTTGATGACCACCGACATGAGCTTGGCCACCGGGGCGGCCAGGACGAAGAACAGGCCCACGAAGAGCAGCACCTTGCCCACGTTCACCAGACTGATGCCCCCGCCCACGGAGAATTCGTAGAGCAGGGCCAGCAGGATCACCCCCATGACGTCGTCGATGACCGCCGCTCCCAGGACGATGCGGCCCTCACTGCTGTCCTGGCGCTTCAGGTCGGTGAGCACCCGGACGGTGATGCCGATGCTGGTGGCGGTGAGGGTACCGCCGATGAACAGGGCGGGCAGCAGGTCCAGGCCAATCAGGTAACGGGCGATGGCGAAGCCCAGGACGAAGGGCAGCACGAAGCCCGCCGTGGCCACCGTCAGGGCCCGTCCGCCGCTGCGGGCCAGGGCCCGTACGTCGGTTTCCAGGCCCACTTCGAAGAGCAGCAGGATGATGCCGATTTCAGCCAGCAGGCGCAGGGTCTCGCCGGGCTCCAGCCAGCCGAACAGGCTGGGGCCCAGCACCACCCCGGCCAGCAGTTCGCCGATGACCGATGGGGATTTGAGACGGGTGGCCAGCTCGGCGAAGATCCGGGCGGCCAGCAGGATGAGGAGAAGCTGGAGCAGGTAGTCGGGGGCTTCCATATCCGGTGTCGGGGTCGTGGGTGGTCAGATTTTATTCGACCAGTCCTGGATGCGCTGGGCAGCCCACTCCCGACCACCCAGGCCGAAGGCCAGGGCCAGGGCCAGTACGATGCCGCCGAAGGCGATGGAGAAGGCGGTGGTGAGCAGGGCGGTGCCGATGTCCAACTGTTCCAGGGCCAGGAAGAAGGCGAAGACCTGGACACCATACTCAGCTGCCGTGCTCATGCCCAGGGCGGCGGGGACCCGGGCCTGGTGCAGCCAGGCGAAGACGGTGCGGTTGACGCCCCGGGCCAGCAGGGTGCCGAACACCAGGATCAGCACGGCCAGCACCACCTGGGGGAGGAACAGGACCAGCCGGTTGGCCAGTTGGGCCACGGAATCCAGCCCCAGGCTGTTGGCCGCCGAGACGGCCACCACCAGCAGCACCAGCCAGTACAGGGTGCCGGCGATGATGCCGGCCAGGGAAACGTCCACGCCCCCCTGGCGGGCCAGGGCTTCCAGGCCGGAGCGTTCCGCCATCCTGCCGAAGTCCAGGGCTTCCAGGCCCCGGCGCACGCCGGCCCGCAGCACCCGGGCCAGCACCCAGCCGGCCAGCAGGAGGACCAGGGCGGCCAGCAGTTTGGGAGTAAAGGCGGCGATCTGGTTCCAGAAGACCTGTAAAGACGCGAGGAAGAGGTCGATTTGCGTATCCATGGGAATTCCTTGTCGTGCAGGGGCGGCGCCCCTTGGTGGCAAAAGATCAGCGGGCAGCCCCAGGGCCGCCGGGACGGAGCAGTTCGGCCATGGGCTGGAAGGCGGCCCGCCCCTCCAGGAAGGGGAGGTGCTGGACCAGGCTGGCCAAAGCCTGGACCAGCAGGACCAGGTCGTGGTCGGTCATGTTGTTCATGGCCGACTTGAGCACGCCCTGGCCGAACTGGGGCGAGGCATCGGTGATGCGGGCGCCATCGAAACTGAGGAAATACACGCCGGGGCCCTCGCCTTCGCCTTGCAGTTTCAGCAGCCCTCTGGCCGACAGGCCATCCAGCAGGGGTTCCAGAGTCGAACGGGGCACGGCCAGGGTCTTGGCCAGATCCACCACCCGCAGTCCGGGTGTCTGGGCCAGTTCCCAGAGAATCCACAGATCCACGGCGCTGATGCCATGGCGCTTTTCCACCCATTCCGAGTGGCGGCGCACGGCATCCAGGGTGACGCGGAACATCTTGAGGGCGGCCAGGATGTTCTCCTTGCGCCGGGCCCAGGCCACGTCCGTGTCCTGGGCGGTATCGAGGAAGGGTTTGTCTGCGTTCATGGGCTCCAGTCTTTCATGGCTTGGGGGTGCCGGACATTGGCCCGGCTACGTACGGGGATCACGTACCTCAGCTTCACTTGTCCGGACGGCGGGCTGCCGTCCGGTCATCCTGGCCGGCCTCCACCCACAGGCGCACCAGTTCCGGCACGTTGCGGGCCCGCATCTTCTCCATCATGCGGGCCTTGAAGACCTCTACGGTGCGGGGGCTGATACCCAGCTCGGCGGCCATGACCCGGTTGGGCTTGCCGTCCAGCACGCCGTCCAGGACCTGGCGTTCCCGGACACTCAGTCGTTCCAGCCGGGTGTTGAGGTTTTCCACCCGGCTTTGCTGGGCATGTTGGCGGCGGTCCTGGGCCAGGGCTTCCTCGACGGCGTGGAGGAGGGACTCCTCGCTGTAGGGCTTGGTGAGGAAGTCCAGGGCGCCGTCGCGCAGGGCGGTACGGGCGTGATGCAGGTTGCCGTGGCCGGTGAGGAAGATGATGGGCAGGGTGCTGCCCCGTTCGGCCAGGGCCCGTTGCAGGGCCAGCCCGTCCATGCCGGTCATGCGCAGATCCAGCAGCAGGCAGCCCCGCCACTCCGGTTGCCAGGCGGCCAGACAGTCTTCGCCGCTGGCGAAGATCTGGGTCCGATAGCCGTTCAGGCTGAGGAACAGGGACAGGGAATCCCGGACCGGTTCATCGTCGTCGACGATGGTGATCAGCGGTTCAGTCATGGTCGGATGGTGCCAGGGGGGGGATTCCCGGCGGCAGGATGAGTTTGCGGTGGGGGAAGGGAATCTCGATGCCGGCGGCGTCGAAGGCCACCTTGAATCGCTTCAGGGTCTCCCGGCGCACCGTCCACTGTTCCAGGGGGCGGACCTTGAAGCGGCAGCGGATGACGATGGCGGAATCGGCCCATTGTTCCACGCCGGCGATTTCCAGGTCGTCCAGGATGCGCCCGGCGAAATCCGGATCCGAGCGCAAGGCCTTGCCCACCTGGACCATGACCTGGAAGACCCGGTCCACGTCCTCGCCGTAGCCCACCCCGGCGTCGATGACCGCATAGGCGTGGTTGAGGCTCATGTTGGAGATCACGGTGATTTCGCCGTTGGGGATGAAATGGACCACGCCGCCGTAGTCGCGCAGGCGCAGGTAGTGCAGGGTGAGTTCTTCCACCACCCCGGCCTTGCCGGCGGCTTCCACCACATCGCCGATGCGCACCTGGTTTTCCAGGAGCAGGAACAGGCCGCGGAAATAGTCCCTCACCAGGCTCTGGGCCCCGAAGCCCACGGCCAGGCCCACCACCCCGGCCGCCCCCAGGATGGGGGCCAGGGAAATGCCGATCTCGCTGAGCACCAGCATGCCGGCCACCAGGGACACCACCACCGTGAGGACGTAGCGGATGGCCCGGGACAGGGTGCGCACCCGGCGGCCGTCTTCCGGATCGTCCTGGCGGGCCGCGATGGCTTCGCGCAGATGGGGAATGCCCCGCTGGACCAGCAGCAGGGCGATGCCGGCCAGGGTGAGGATCACGCCGATGCGGACCAGACGGGGCACCAGGTCGGGCAGGGTGACGAGGATTTCCGGCATGGCGACGTCCATCAGAAGGCCTGGTCCCAGCGCTGGGAGAGGCGGATGGCGGAGTTGATGAGGCCCACCATGCTGTAGGTCTGGACGAAGTTGCCCCACTGTTCGCCGCTGCGGGTATCCAGGTGCTCGGCCAGCAGGCCGTGCCGGTTGCGGCAGGCCAGCAGGCGCTCGAACAGGGCCCGGGCCTCGTCCCGGCGGCCCAGGGCGGCCAGGGCGTTCACGTACCAGAAGGAGCAGACGATGAAGGCGTTGGCCGGGGTGCCGAAGTCGTCGGCCTCCACGTAGCGGAAAATGAAGTCGCCCCGGCGCAGATCCTGTTCCACGGCGGCCACGGTGCCGGCGAAGCGGGGGTCGGCCGGGTCCAGGAAGTCCACTTCCGACAACAGCAGCAGGCTGGCGTCCATCTCCGCGCCTTCGAAGGTGGAGGTGAAACTGTTCCGTTCCGGGTTCCAGGCCCGGCTTTCGATGACCTGGCGCAGTCGGTCGGCGTGACGCTGCCAATGGTCGGCCCGGCCTTCCAGGCCCAGGCGCCGGGCGATGCGGGCCAGCCGGTCGGCGGCGGCCCAGCACATCACCGCCGAGAAGGTGTGCACCCGCTTGCTGCCGCGCAGTTCCCACATGCCCGCGTCGGGCTGGTCGAAGACCTGGAGGGCCTTTTCCCCCAGGGGTTCCAGACGGTGGAACAGGGCCTCGTCGCCGCGCCGGATCAGGCGCTGGTCGAAGAAGACGTGGGTGGCGGCCAGGATGGCCGAGCCGTAGACGTCGTGCTGGATCTGCTGCCAGGCCTGGTTGCCCACCCGCACCGGGCCCATGCCCCGGTAGCCGGGCAGGCTGGCCACGCTGCGTTCCTCCAGGTCGGTCCGGCCGTCGATGGCATAGACGGGTTGCAGGTGGCCGTCGGCGGCATTGGCGGCGATGTTGAGCACGTAGGACAGGTAGCGTTCCATGGTGCGGGTGGCCCCCAGACGGTTCAGGGCGTTGACCACGAAGTAGCCGTCCCGCAGCCAGCAATAGCGGTAGTCCCAGGTGCGGGGAGTGTCGGGGGCTTCGGGGATGGAGGTGGTCATGGCCGCCACGATGGCGCCGGTGTCGTCGAAGGCGTTGAGCTTGAGGGTGATGGCGGCGCGGATCACCGCTTCCTGCCATTCGAAGGGAATGCCCAGGAAGCGCACCCATTCCTGCCAGTAACGGGTGGTTTCCTCCAGGAAGTGGCGGCCGATGTCGCCCACCGCGCCGTTGACCGTTTCGTCCGGCCCCAGCAGCAGGGTCAGGGTGTCTTCCAGGAAGAAGGGGATTTCACCCAGGAGTGCGGTCACCGGGGCATCGGTGGTGACCCGCAGCACCAGGTCCGGCATCACGTAGCGGACGTGGTTGCTGCCCCAGGTCACCTGGGGCGTTCCCGCGCCGTAGTCGTAGGCGGGGCGCAGGCGCAGGGCGATGCGCGGGCTGCCTTCCAGACGGCGCACCCGGCGCACCAGGCTCATGGGCCGGAACATGCGCCCGTACTGGCCGAAGCGGGGGGCGAAATCAGTGATCTCGATGGCCCCCCCGTGGCGGTCCTGGAGGCGGGTCACCAGGATGGCGGTGTTCTCCAGGTAGTGCTGTTCGGTCTTCTCGCAATCCACCAGGTCCACGGCAAAGAACCCCCGTGCGTCGTCCTTGCGCTCACCCATGAGCAGGGAACAGAACACTGCATCGCCATCGAAGCGGGGCAGGCAACACCAGGCCAGTTCGCCCCGGGGGTCGATGAGGGCGCCCACGTTGCAGTTGCCGATGAGGGCCAGATCCAGGTTCATGGTGTCGTCTCCAGGGCGTTGCCCAGCCAGTCGCGCACGGCGCCCACGTCGGCCAGGCGGTGGGTGGCGCAGGAGGGGCCCGGACCCACCTTGATGGACAGGCCCCCCAGCAAGTTGACGCGGGCGAAGCCCTGTTCGTCGTTGGCATCGTCGCCGATGAACACCGGCCGCCGGTCGGCGAAGGGGGGTTCGCTCAGGTAGGCGGCGATGGCGGTGCCCTTGTCCACTCCGGCCGGTTTCAATTCCGCCACGTACTTGCCCTTCTGCACCGTGTAGTGATGGCCGATGGCCTTGGCCAGGCGGGCCATGAGCTGGTGGACGTGGCCGGCCAGGAAGGGGGCCTGGCGGTAGTGGAGGGCCAGGGTCATGCCCTTGTCCTCCAGCAGCAGGGCCGGGAAACGCAGGGTCTGGGCGCCCAGTACGGTGCGGACGTCGTCCAGGGCCCCGGCGGGAAGGGGCGGGCGATGGACCCGGCCGCCGCCGTCCCGCCGCTCCAGGCCGTGCTGGCCGGCCATGGGCATGGCCAGGCCCGGCAGATGGTGGGCCAGATCCGCCAACGAGCGGCCGCTGATCAGGGCCAGGGCGCCGCCGCCGGCAACCTGCAGGCGTTGCAGCAGGGCCAGCAGATCCCCGTCCACGTGGACCGAGGCCGGGGTGGCGGCCAGGTCGATGAGGGTGCCGTCCACGTCCAGAAAGTAGGCCCAGTCCGGCCGGGCCGGGGGAGGCGGGGAGGCGTGTTGCAGGTGCATCGGTCAGTGTTCCTCAGGACTTGGGCGGGCTGGGGCTCTGGCCCACGGGGGTTTCCAGCAGGCGATTGCGCCGGCGCATCAGGGCCGCGTCCAGCAGCATGCGGCCGGCCCAGCGGTAGACGTTGAAGTCAGCCACCAGGCCGCGCATCAGGCGCATGCGGTCGCGCTGTTCGGAGGCCGGCATGGTGAGGGCCAGGTGCAGGGCGGCGGCGCACTGGTCGGCGTCGTAGGGATTGACGATGAGGGCCTCGGGCAGTTCCCGGGCGGCCCCGGTGAAGCGGGACAGGATCAGCACGCCCCGCTCGTCGTCCCGGGCGGCCACGAACTCCTTGGCCACCAGGTTCATGCCGTCATGGAGGCTGCTGACGAAGCACAGGTCGGCGGCGCGGAAGTATTCGTAGACCTGGCGGGGTTCGTGGTGGCTGGCCTTGAGCAGGATGGGGGCCACGCCGTTGCGGGTGTGCCGGGTGTTGATCTCGGCGGCCAGGGCCTCGATGCGCTGCTGGTGGTGCTGGTATTCCTCGATGCGCGAACGGGTGGGAGCAGCGATCTGGATGAAGCAGAAACGGCCGGCCCATTCCGGATGCAGTTCCAGCAGACGCTCGACGGCCCGGAAGCGTTCGGCGATGCCCTTGGTGTAGTCCATGCGATCCACGCCGATGCCCAGCAACAGGTCTTCGGGCAGGCCGTTCTCCCGGCGCAGGGCGGCGCGGCACTCGGCCAGGGGCCGGGCCAGGATCTCCGCATTGGGGGGCCATTCGATGGAGATGGGGTAACGGCGCACGGCGGTGAGCTTGCCCCCCAGGGACACCGTCAGGGCCTCCCGGTCCACCCGGGCTTCCAGGGTCCGGTCCACGGTGTCGACGAAGTTGTTGCAGTGGAACTGGGTGTGGAAGCCCAGGATGCTGCTGCCCAGCAGGCCCTTGAGGATCTCCTCGGCGAAGGGGCAGATGGCGAAGGATTCCGGGTTGGGCCAGGGGATGTGCCAGAAGGTGATGATGGTGGCCTCTGGCAGCAGTTCCCGCACCATGCGCGGCAGCAGGGCGAAGTGGTAGTCCTGGACCAGGACGATGGGCGCCCGGGTCCGGGCTTCCTCCACCACGGCCTGGGCGAACAGGCGGTTCACTTCCACGTAGTGCTGCCAGTCGCTGCTGCGGAAGATGGGACGCACATGGGCGATGTGGCACAGGGGCCACAGGCCCTCGTTGGCGAAGCCGTAGTAGTAGCCGGCCTCCTCCTCCGGGCTCAGCCAGACCCGGCGCAACTGGTAGGCGGGGGCCTCCGGGGGCACGGCCACCCGGTCGTGGCGGTCCACGGTTTCCCGGTCGGCGCTGCCGCTGCCGTGGGCGATCCACACCCCGGAACAGGCCCGCATGATGGGCTCCAGGGCGGTGACCAGGCCGCTGGCCGGGCGATGCAGCGCCACGGCGTTGCCCTGGCGCTGGTGGATGTAGGGCTCCCGGTTGGAGACCACGATCACGTCGTCGCCGCGCAACTCCCCGTGCAGGATGCCGCGCAGGGCCTCCGGGTTCCAGGTGACCTGGCTGTCGTCCCGGGTGCGCAGGTCGGTTTCCATTTCCTGGATGAGCCGTTGCAGGTCCCGGGCGATGGGGCGGAATTCCGGCGCCTGCTGGGCCAGGTTGGCGGGCTGGCGCAACAGGCCCTCGCCGCGCAGCAGGGCGCGCATGCCCGCCACCCAGCCCCGCCAGGAGAGTTGGGCGATGACCACGGTGATGAGGGACACCAGGGCCGCCAGGGTGGTGAACACGTAGAACACGTAACGCTGGGTTTCCTCGCTGCGCCGGGCCACGAAGCTCATGTCGTGGACCAGGACCAGGGCCGCCAGGGGCGCGCCGCTCAGGGGGGCTTCCCGGACCGCCACGTGGAGAGGACCCTTGGCGCTGTCGATGAGGTGCGCGCTGGCACCGGTCCAGCGGCCCAGGTCGCCGCAGCGGATTTCCTCCGGCAGGGTGGGGGTGGCCCAGGGGGGACTGTCCGGGGCCAGGCACACGCCCACGGCGTAGAGCCGCTCGTCCTGGGTGAGACGGGTGAGGAAGGCGATGGCCTTGCGGTTGGAACCGGCCTTGAGCAGGTCGTCCAGGGGTTCCACCACGGTGTTGGCGATGAGCTCGGCGCGGATGTCCAGATCCCGCACCGCCCAGCGCAGGGTGAGCTTGTCCACCAGGGGCACCACGCCGTAGGCCACGGCCAGCAGGGCCAGGATGAGGGGAATGACGAAACGGAGGGATATGCGCATGTTCAATCGCGGGCAGGACGCTCAGCGTCTGCTGACGGCCCCTTGCCTCGCCCGGTTGGCCGTCCCCGCAGGTAGATGTGATGGGTGCCATGCTAGGCCCCCGACCGAGCGGGACAATCCGTCTGTCACCGTACGAGCGTCACGTAAGCGGCTCCCTGATGTCGCCTGGAGGTGACTGGTGGGCCAGAGGAAAAATCCGGTTGACACAACATGTCAACATAACTAATTATTTCGACATGAAGCGCAGTTACTCGAAAGCCCTCCCCAAGGAATGGAAGCCCCTGTCCAAGGTCTTCACGGCCCTGGGCGACGAGCATCGCCAGCGCATGCTGCTGCTGTTCGAAAAGGGGGAACGGCTCAACGTGGGGCAGATCGTGGAAGTCTCGCCCCTGTCCCGTTCCGCCGTGTCCCATCACCTGAAGGTGCTGAAGGAGGCGGGGGTGCTGGGTTCCGAGAAGGTGGGCAAGGAAGTGTATTTCTGGATCGATGGGGATTATGTGGCCGCCACCCTCCAGAACGTGCTGTCCTATCTGCGCGAAAACCATTGAACAGGAAAGGGAAGGCTGGACCATGCTGAAACCGTTGATCCGCAAACTGTTGGGCGGAGTGCTGGGGCTGTTGTTCCGCCTGCGGGTGGAGGGCCGCATGGACGGCCTGCGCAGTCCCCGCCTGCTCATCATCGCCAACCACGAATCCTTCCTGGACGGCCTGCTGCTGGGAGTGACCCTGCCCCTGGACCCGGTGTTCGTGGTGCATACCGGGGTGGCGGCCAACCCCTTCTTCCGCCTGGTACTGTCCCTGGTGGACTACCTGGCGGTGGACCCCACCAATCCCATGGCCATGAAGTCCATCGTCAAGCTGGTGGAATCGGGCCGGCCGGTGGTGATCTTTCCCGAGGGGCGCATCACCAACACCGGCAACCTGATGAAGGTCTATGACGGGCCCGCCTTCGTGGCCGCCAAGACCGGTGCCGACGTGGTGCCGGTGCGCCTGGACGGCCCGGCCCGGACCTATTTCGCCCGCACTTCCGGTGAATATCCCCGCCGCCTGTTCCCCCGCATTACCCTCACCGTGCTGCCTGCCAGCCGCATCACCCTGCCCGAGACGGGCCGCTCCCGGGAGCGGCGCCGGCTGGCCGGGGAATCCCTGCGCCGGCTGATGCAGGAAATGATCTTCTCCTCCCAACCCATCGACACCCTGTACTCGGGTTTCCTGGACGCCATGGACATCCACGGCCGCCAGCGCCGGGTGCTGGAGGACATGAAGCAGATCGAATACAGCTACGACGATCTGCTGAAGATGAGCCTGGGCCTGGGCCGGGCCGCCGAGAAGCTGACCCGGCCCGGGGAGGCGGTGGGCCTGCTGCTGCCCAACCTGGGGGCCACCCTGGCCCTGCTCCTGGGCCTGACGGCCCGGGGCCGGGTGCCGGCCATGCTCAACTACACCGCCGGCGCCGAGGGGCTGCGCAACGCCTGCGTGGCCGGGCGCATCCTCACCGTCATCACCGCCCGCAAGTTCGTCGAGACTGCCAAGCTGGAACCCATCCTGGCGGGCCTGGAAGGGGTGCGCATCCATTACCTGGAAGACCTGGCGGCGGGTATCGGCCTGCTGGACAAGCTGGAAGTGCTGCTGCTCTCCAGGGTGCCCCGCCTGGCCGCCCATCCGGCCCGGGCCGACGACCCGGCGGTGCTGCTCTTCACCAGCGGCTCGGAAGGCAAGCCCAAGGGCGTGGTGCTCTCCCACCGGGCCATCCTGTCCAACATCGCCCAGATCCGCGCGGTCATCGACCTGTCGGTGGAGGACAAATTCCTCAACGCCCTGCCCCTGTTCCACTCCTTCGGCCTCACCGGTGGCAGCCTGCTGCCCTTGCTCTCCGGGGCGCGGCAGTTCCTCTATCCCTCGCCCCTGCACTACCGGGTGATCCCGGAACTCTGCTACGACCGCAACTGCACCGTGCTGCTGGGCACCGGCACCTTCCTGGGCAACTACGCCCGCTTCGCCCACCCCTATGACTTCCACCGCCTGCGCCACGTCATCGCCGGGGCCGAGAAGCTGTCGGAGGCCGTGCGGGCCACCTGGATCGAGAAGTTCGGCATCCGCATCCTGGAAGGCTACGGCGCCACGGAGACCGCCCCGGTCATCGCCGTGAACACCCCCATGGCCTACCGGGCCGGCAGCGTGGGCCAGTTGCTGCCGGGCATCCAGGCGAAAGTCATCCCGGTGCCGGGCATCGACAATGGTGGGTTGCTCCACGTCCAGGGCCCCAACGTTATGAGCGGCTACTACCGATATGAACACCCGGGGGAACTGGAACCCCCGTCCTCGGAAGCCGGCCCCGGCTGGTACAACACCGGCGACATCGTGGAGATCGACGCCGAGGGCTATCTGCACATCCGTGGCCGGGTGAAACGCTTCGCCAAGGTGGCCGGCGAGATGATCTCCCTGGAAGTGGTGGAGAAGATCGCCGTGGCGGCCTCCCCCGCCGGCCAGCATGGTGCCACCACCCGCAGCGATGCCCAGCGGGGGGAAGCCATCCTGCTGTTCACCACCGATGCCGGCCTGACCCGGGAACGGCTCCAGGAAGCCGCCCGGGCCGGGGGGCTGCCGGAGATCGCCGTGGCCCGGGAGATCCGGGTGGTGGAGGCGCTGCCGCTGCTGGGCACGGGGAAGGTGGATTACGTGACCTTGAAGAGGATGGGGGAGGGGTGATGGGGGCGGGCGGTTTGGGCGGTGTTAAATCCCCCCCAGCCCCCCTTTTTCAAAGGGGGAGTCGGGTGGTGGGTGCGCGGGGGGCAGTGCCGTGTCAGGGCCGAGCCGGTCAGCGTCCCACCAACGTGTTTCCCCCCTTTGGAAAAGGGGGGTTAGGGGGGATTTCCAGGCATCCAGAATCCCCTCCCTTTCCATTCCTGACTCGCCGCGCCAGAACGCCCTCATCCCATGAGCCGCCGTCGATTCCCTCATCACGCAGGGCCCTTCCCGTTGGTCGGCGCAGGTCTGGCTGGAACCGGTCGAGGTCGATTCGGCCGGGGTCAAATCCCCCCCAACCCCCCTTTACAAATGGGGGGAGTCGGGTGGTGGTCCGCCAACGTGTTCCCCCCCTTTGGAAAAGGGGGGCTAGGGGGGATTTCCCGGCATCCAGAATCGCCGACATCTCCATTCCCGCATCCCTGAACCAACCCGGTCCCACCCCATGAACCGTCGTCAATTCCTGCAACGCACCGGCCTGCTCACCCTGGGCGGCGCCGGCCTGGCCGGCTGGAGCCTGTGGCCCGAGGCGGGGATCATCAATCCCTGCCGGGCCGGCCTGCCTGGGGAACTGGCCGAGCATCCCCTGATGCAGCAGGTCTGGGCCGGCATCGATCCTGCCAGGGTGTGGGACGCCCACGCCCATCTGGTGGGGGTGGGCGACGGGGAAAGCGGCGCCTGGGCCAATCCCAGGATGGACAGCCTGTGGAATCCCCTGCAATACGTGCAGAAGCTGTTCTACCTGAACGCCGGTTGCGTCCACAACGCGCCGGGCAAGGTGGATGAGAGTTTCGTGGCCCGCCTGGAAAACCTCATGGATGGTTTTCCGCCCGGGGCGAAGATCCTGCTTCTGGCCTTTGACTGGGCCCATGACGAGCAGGGGCGACCCAGCCGGGAGAACAGCGCCTTCCACCTGCCCAACGCCTATGCGGCCCGGGTGGTGGCGGCCCATCCGGGACGTTTTGAGTGGGCGGCCTCCATCCATCCCTACCGGTCCGATGCCCTGGCGGCCCTGGAGCAGGCGGTGGCCCAGGGCGCCCGGGCCATGAAGTGGCTGCCGGCGGCCATGGGCATCGATCCGGCCGCGCCCCGTTGCGATGCCTTCTACCGGGCCCTGGCCCGCCACGACCTGCCCCTCATCACCCACGCCGGCCACGAGGCGGCGGTGGCGGGCACGGCGGTGCAGGAATACGGCAATCCGCTGAAACTGCGCCGGGCCATGGATCTGGGGGTGCGGGTGGTGGTGGCCCATTGCGCGTCCCACGGCGAGGACCGGGACCTGGACCGGGGCGGCAGCGGCCAACCCGTACCCAGTTTTGATCTGTTCGCCCGGCTCATGGACGAGCCGGGCCACGCCGGGCGGCTGTTCGCCGACATCTCCGCAGTGACCCAGTTCAACCGGGCCGGGGTGCTGGACGTGCTGCTGGCCAGGACGGACTGGCATGATCGGCTGCTGAACGGTTCCGACTATCCCCTGCCGGGCATCCTGCCGTTGATCTCCGTGGAAAGGCTGGTGGGCCGGGGCTGGCTGGAAGCTGACGCAAAGCCTTTCCTGATCGGTTTGCGGGACCACAATCCCCTGTTGTTCGATTTCGCCCTGAAGCGTTTGCTGAAGCGGGATGGGGTGGGGTTCGGGGCCTCGGTGTTCGAGACCCGGGATTTCTTTGTGGGGGGTGGGAAATGAACGGGGGGTGGTGTTGCTGGCGTCTTGAATCCCCCCTGACCCCCCTTTTCCAAAGGGGGGGAACACGTCTCTGGCTCTTTCTCGTTCCAAGCCCGGAACCCCTCCGGAACCACCCACCTGCTCCCCCCTTTG
The DNA here is from genome assembly GCA_020723405.1 of Thiobacillus denitrificans. Classification (GTDB taxonomy): domain Bacteria; phylum Pseudomonadota; class Gammaproteobacteria; order Burkholderiales; family Thiobacillaceae; genus PFJX01. Next base: position 95,335 of record DYIY01000013.1, read on the forward strand.
AAAAAGGGGGGCTGGGGGGGATTTAACCCCCTGACCCCACCCCACCCGACCCCATGACCACCACGATACCCACCCCACCCACCCCGGACACCCCGCTGCTCTCCCTGCCCATGGGCGCGGTGCTGCTGGCCCAGTTCTTTTCCGCCCTGGGGGACAACGCCCTGCTCATCACCGCCATCGCCCTGGTGAAGGCCGAGGGCCGTGCCGACTGGATTCCCCTGTTGCAGGCCGCCTTCGTCATTCCCTTCATCTTCCTTGCTCCCTTCGTGGGGGCCCTGGCCGATGCCTTCCCCAAGGGGCGGGTGATGCTGGTCGCCAACTGCCTGAAGCTGGCGGCCGCCGGCAGCCTGGCGGCGGGGGCCCATCCCTTGCTCTGCTACGGCCTGGCGGGGGTGGGGGCGGCGGCCTACAGCCCGGCCAAGTACGGCATCCTCAGCCAGTTGTTCGGGCCGGAGAAGCTGGTGAAGGCCAACGGCATGCTGGAAGGTTCCACCATCGTGGCCATCCTGCTGGGGGTGCTGGCGGGGGGCTGGCTGGCGGACCATTCCCTGGGCCACGCCTTTGCCGGGGTGATCGGCGCCTATGCCCTGGCGGCGGCCATCAACCTGCTGATTCCCAGGCTGCCTCCCGAACACCCCCTGGCCCGGTTTGCACCCGGGGTGCTGGTGGCGGAGTTCTTCGTGTCGGTCACCACCCTCTGGCGCAACCGGGACGCCCGCTTCAGCCTCATGGGCACCAGCCTGTTCTGGGGCACCGGCTCCACCCTGCGCCTGGCCCTGTTCGCTTGGGTGCCCGTGGCTCTGGGGATTCTGGACAACCAGACCCCGGCCAACCTGATGGGGGTGGTGTCCATCGGCATCGTCATCGGGGCGGGCCTGGCCGGGGCCCTGGTGCGTCTGGAGACGGTGAACCGGGCCCTGTTGGGGGGCGTGTTGCTGGGGCCCCTGGTGGTGGCCCTGGCCTGGCAGGAGACCATGGTCCCGGCCGCCGTGCTGCTGGCCGCCGTGGGCCTGGCCGGGGGCTTCTTCGTGGTGCCCCTCAACGCCCTGCTCCAGGAACGGGGCCACGAAAGCGTGGGAGCGGGCCATGCCCTGGCGGTGCAGAACCTGTGGGAAAACCTGGCCATGCTGAGCTTCGTGGGGCTTTACGCCCTGGCAGAGGGCCTGCCGGTGGTGGGGGTGATCACCGGCTTCGGCGGGCTGGTTCTGGCGGGGGTGGGGCTGCTGGCCTGGAGCCGCATGCGGTAGGAGGGGTGATGCGGTTCGCTGCGCTCACCACATCTACGGCGGATGGGCGGCGGGGTGATGCGGTTCGCCGGGCGCGCCAAATCCTGTGCTCATTCCGCACGTAGGGTGTGGTGAGCGTAGCGAACCGCAGCTTCGAGCCCCAACCCGCCACGGCTCAACAGGGTGCGATCCTTACAAATCCATGCCTTCGGCCCAGGCCAGGGCCTCCAGGTGGGCCTGGTTGAGGGTGTCGTCGTCCATTTCCAGGGCCTGGGCCTGGTGCAGGAGCACGGTGGCGTCCGCGTTTTCGCAGGCCAGGGCCAGGGCCAGCCAGGGGGCATAGGGTCCCCGCTGATGAAGCAGGGCTTCCTGGATGGGGGGGGCCAGTTTGAGGGGGGCGATGGCCTGTTCCAGGGGCATGCCCAGCAGGCTGTCCAGGGCCGAGAGTATGCCGCTGACGAACAGGCCACCCGCCGCTTCCCGGCCCAGGCGGACTTCGCCCAGCCGTTCCGCCAGGTTGGCCCGTACCAGGGCGTTGCGCAGCAGGGCCTGGTTGCGCCGGTCGCCGCCCTCCCGGGTGAACAGGAGCAGGGTGAGCCAACGGTAGAGGGGTCCGTGGCCCAGCATGAGCAGGGCATGGCCGATGTTCTGGATGGGATAGCGCAGGCCCACTGCCGGTGAGTTGATGTAGCGCAGCAGCCGGTAAGTGAGGGCCGGGTCCAGCTTGAGGCGGGATTCGATGTCGGCGAAGTCGGCCCGTTGGGAAACCAGGTTGAGCACTTCCATGACCTTCAACCGGCCTGGGTCCAGGCCCCGGCCGCCGGGGGGGCTCAGGTGGGCGAAGAAGTAGCCCTGGTAGAGGTCGAAGGACAGCTTGCGGCAGGCGTCGAAGGCCTCTTCGGTTTCCACGTTGCGGGCGATGAGGCGTGGCCCGCGGATACCCTGGACGCGTACCAGCCGGTTGTGCAGGGCGGCCAGATCGTTGTCGCCCACGTCCACCCGCAGGTAGCGGCAATCCCGGGCCAGGGGGGCCAGTTCCGGGGACAGCAGGGCTTCGTCCAGGGCCAGGGCACAACCGTCCCGGGCCAGAGTCATGGCCCGGATCATCTGGCTTTCCGCGCTGATGGGCCTGTCCAGGGCTACGACCGTGCTGGTCTGGGGCAGACGGTCCACCAGGGGACTGTCCAGGGCAGCGGGCGACAGGTTCACCAGGGTGAGCTTGTGGCCCAGGTTTTGCCGGTAGTGTTGGTCCAGCACGTGGACCAGCAGGAGTTCATCCCGGTTCTCTTCCTGATTCCGGGCACCGGGGAGAACCGGTACCGGGGTCCGTTCGCGGATGGCCAGTTCGTGGCCCAGCAGACGGAATTCCCCGTCCAGCATGGGCTGCCGGGTCAGATAGCGGGGCAGGGGCCGGGGTTGGCTGGCTGGAAAGGTTTCCCGCCTTTCGGACGGGGACGGGAAGGGGTTGAACGGCATGGTTTCCTCCGGGGTGTCAGGCGTGTTTGCGCTTGTGTTGGGTCTGATGGGGTGTGTCGTTGCCCGGGCTGGCGTTCGCCGGGGAGGGGGTCAGGTTTGCCCAGCCGGCCTGGATGAGGCCGGACAGGTGTTCGGCATCCAGGGACAAGGCCCGGTCGCCCCGTTGGTCGGTCATGAGGAACAGGTTGCGCAGGGGACTCACCCAGGCCAACTTGAGTATGCGTGGGGGGGTGCCGGGTTCACGGATTTCCAGCCAGCATCCTGGTTTCAGGTCGGCGATGCGGGGTGTGCCCGGGGCGCTGTCCCCGGTGCTGGTGCTGGTGCCGGTGGTGAGGGGGGTGTCGGCTTCGATCGGCCCATGGGGCTTGCCGACATCGTGGGCGGCCTGGGGGGCGGCGTGGCTTGGCGGGGTGCCTGCCCCGGGCTGGGGTGTGCTTTGCCGGTTGGCTTCCAGGCGGGCCTTCAAGCGGGAAAGCTTCTTGAACAGGTTGGCCGGTGAGGGCAGGGCTTCCCCGATCAGGGTGGGTTCCGCCAGAATGGCTGGCGGCTCCGTCGGGATCATGGATTGCGCCGGCTGGACAGCCGGCGGGGGTGCCACGTCTTCCAGCAGCGGAGGCGGCTCCTGGGGGGGTGGGGGGAGGGCATCAGCCCCCGATCCAGCCAGGGTATCCAGGGGCCTGGCCTGGGGCGGGACCCGCTGGTACAGATCCATCGGCACGTCGTGGCGGCCCAGCAGGTCCCGGTAGAGTTCGCCCACGGCGCGCGGCAGATGGTCGGCCAGGGCGCGCATGAGCCAGGTCTTGGCGTCGTGGTTCCAATCCTGTTCGCGCAGGGTTTCCGCCAGGGCGGCTTCCACCACCCGGGGGGCCAGGGGGGATTCGTGGCCGTTCACGGGCACCTGGAGCAGGCGGGTGAATTCTGCGCCCAGGGCCTGTAGGGAATCCCAGCAGGTATAGCGGATGGTCTCGGCCAGCAGCCCGGGGGCCAGGGAGTCGTCCAGGCGTTCGTGCTTGATGATGCGCAGATCTTTGGCGTCCATGTCCACCAGATAGCCTTCCAGGATGGAGGGACGGTGATGGCAGGCGCGCACGTAGCGTTGTTCGAGCTGGCGGCCGAACTCCCGGGCCAGTTCCCGCTGGCGGGCCCGGGCGAAGGTGGCGGCATCGGACATGGCCTCGGCTTCCTGGGGCATGGCAGCCAGGCCGCTTTGCACGTCCAGTTGGTTGGCAGCCCGTTGGAGGGCCTGGGTGAGGGCCAGGGAAAGCCGGGTGACGGCGATCTCCCCCCAGGTGTCCAGGGGTGGTGGGAGACTTTCCAGCCCTTCGGGAGCGGTGGGGGGGAGCTTGTGGGGGTGTCCGACGCGTTTCATGGCACAGTCCTCGATGCGGCACGATGGTGGCGCAGGCGCGGTGGAGCCTGGGTCCCCTCGTGTGACCTGAGAGCAATGCCGGGAGCGTTCTTGCTTTGGGATGGGGCCGGCCCGAAGCCGGCCTCAGCCTGGCAATCCCGCTGTCATGGGGCCGGAGCCCGTTAGACCGGTGACTTTGCGTCCCCACCTTTCGATGGGTTTGCCCTTGCAGGTCTGGTTACTTCACGTTTTTATTATCGGTGGTTTTCCGAAAAGCTTTAGGGGGAATCTTCAGCGGGTGCTCCGGCCTCCTGGCGTAGTTGCAACCGCCACATGGCGGCGTAACGTCCGTTGTGGGCCAGCAAGGCGGCGTGGTCGCCCCGCTCCACCACTTCCCCGTCCTCCAGCACCAGGATCTCGTCGGCGTCCACCACGGTGGACAGGCGGTGGGCGATGACCAGGGTGGTGCGGTTTTCCGAGATGCGCGCCAGTTCCAGGCCGATGGCCTTTTCCGTGGCGCTGTCCAGGGAGGAGGTGGCTTCGTCGAACACCAGGATGGGCGGGTTCTTGAGAATGGCCCGGGCGATGGCCACCCGCTGCTTTTCGCCGCCCGAGAGCTTGAGGCCCCGTTCCCCCACCTTGCTGTCGTAGCCTTCGGGGAGGCTGGCCACGAAGCCGTCCAGGTGGGCGGCCCGGGCGGCTTCCAGAACCGCTTCCCGGTCGGCGTCCACTCGGCCGTAGCCGATGTTGTGGTAGAGGCTGTCGTTGAACAGGACGGTGTCCTGGGGAACCATGCCGATGGCCTGGCGCAGGCTGTCCTGGGTGACTTGGCGGATGTCCTGGCCGTCGATGCGGATGGCGCCTTCGCTCACGTCGAAGAAGCGGAACAAGAGCCGCGACAGGGTGGATTTGCCGGCGCCGCTGGCCCCCACCACGGCCAGCTTGCGTCCGGCGGGGATGGTGAAGCTGACCCCCTTGAGGATGGGCCGGCGGGGGTCGTAGGCGAAGCCCACGTTTTCGAAGCGCACCTCGCCCCGGCCGACCGCCAGGGGCTGCGCGCCGGGGGCGTCGGTGATCTCGGGCGCCTGCTGCATGAGCCCGAACAGCTTTTCCATGTCGGTGAGGGCGTTGCGGATCTCCCGGTAGATGGTGCCCAGGAAGTTGAGGGGGATGAACAGTTGGATCAGGTAGGCGTTCACCAGCACCAGGTCTCCCAGGGTCATGCTGTCGTCGGCCACGCCCCGGGCCGCCAGGCCCATCATGGCGGTGACGCCGCAGGCGATGATGAAGGACTGGCCGGCGTTGAGCCAGGCCAGGGAGACCTCGCTGGCCACGGTGGCGTCTTCGGCTTCCTTCAGGTCGGCGCGCAGCCGCTCAGACTCGTAGCGCTCGTTGTTGAAGTACTTCACCGTCTCGTAGTTGAGCAGGCTGTCCACCGCCCGGGCGTTGGCCCGGGCGTCGCTCTCGTTCATGGCCCGCCGGTGCTTGAGCCGCCAATTGGTGACCAGCACGGTGAAAAGGATGTACACCACCAGGGTGATCAGGGTGATGGCGCCGAACCAGGGGTCGTACTTGGCGAACAGCACCCCGGCCACCATGAGGATCTCCAGCAGGGTGGGGCCGATGTTGAACAGGGTGAAGTTGATGAGGAAGCGGATGGAGCGGGCACCCCGTTCGATGTCCACCGCCAGGCCGCCGGTGCGCCTTTCCAGGTGAAAGCGGAGGGACTGGGCGTGCAGTTTGCTGAACACGTCGTGGATGACGCCGCGCATGGCCCGCTGCAAAACCCGGGCGAAGAGGGCGTCGCGCAGTTCGGTGAAGGCGGTGTTGCCGAAGCGCAGCAGGCCGTAAAGGACGATGAACAGCAGGGGCAGGGCCAGGCTGGCGGCGTCCGGGTGTTCCAGCCGGTCCACGATTTCCTTCAGCACCAGGGGGACCGACACGTTGGCCAGCTTGGCCCCCAGAAGCAGGACGAAGGCGGCGATGACCCGCCCCTTGTAGCGCCAGACGTAGGGGGCCAGGGACCAGGCGGCCCGCCACTGTTCGGCAGTGGGGCGTGGGGTCATGGAGTCGGGACGGAGGCGATCGTGGGCCATGGAACGGGGAGGGGCGGAAGCGGGGGGGAGCCGCCATTTTCTCCCATCCGGTGGCGGGGTTTGCGACCCCCGGAAAAAGCGTTTACCGGGCCCGGGCCAGTATTTCGGTGGCCCGGCTGGCTTTCACCGGGCGGCTGTAGAGAAAACCCTGGTAGGCGTCGCAGCCCAGGCTGCGGATGTAGTCCAACTGGGCCCGGGTTTCCACGCCTTCGGCCACCACGTTGAGGTTCAGGCCCTTGGCCATGGCGGTGATGCCGGCCACGATGGTGGTGCCGTTGTTGACGGTGCCGTGGGTATGGCCGTTGATGTCGTGGATGAAGCTGCGGTCGATCTTGAGGGTATGGATGGGCAGCTTCTTCAGGTAGGACAGGGAGGAGTAGCCGGTGCCGAAGTCGTCGATGGAGATTTCCACCCCCAGGTCGGCCAGCCGGCGCAGTTTCTCGATGCTGCCGTCCATGTCGCGCATGAGGGCACTCTCGGTGATCTCGATCTCCAGGCCGCTGCCGTCGGCCATGCCGTTCTCGGACAGGCAATGGGTGAACTTGTCCACGAACTGGGGGTGTTCGATCTGCCGGGCCGACAGGTTCACGGCCATGGTGCAGGCGGGCAGGCTCGCCTCCCGCCAGGTCCGGGCCTGGGTACAGGCGGCATTGAGGACCCATTCGCTGATGGGCGTGATGAGGCCCGATTCCTCGGCGATGGGAATGAAATCGTTGGGGGGTACGACGCCCCGCTGCGGATGGTTCCAGCGCAGCAGGGCCTCCATGCCGCGGATGCGTTGGTCCTGGACTGAGACCTGGGGCTGGTAGTAGACCTCGAACTGGCTTTTCTCCAGGGCGTGGCGCATCTCGTTTTCCACCGCCAGGCGGCCGGTGAAGTGCTTCTGCAGGTCGTGGGTGAAGAACTTGAAGTCGTTCCGGCCGCTGTCCTTGGCGTGGTACATGGCGATGTCGGCGTGCTTCACCAGGGTTTCGATGGTGTCGCCATCGTCGGGAAAGACGGCGATGCCGATGCTGATGCCGACGAAGATCTCGTGGCCCTCCACGTGGAAGGGGTGTTTCAGGGAGGACAGGATCTTCTGGGCGATGTAGGCGGCGTTTTCCCGGTTGCGGATGTGGGGCAGCAGGAGCATGAACTCGTCGCCGCCGATGCGCGACAGGGTATCGCCTTCCCGCAGGCAGCCGCGCAGACGCTGGGCCACCGCCTGGAGCAGACCGTCGCCCACCAGATGGCCCAGGGTGTCGTTGACCACCTTGAAGCGGTCCATGTCCAGGAACAGGGTGGCCAGGATCTGGCCGTGCCGTTTGGCGTGGACGATGGCCTGGCCCAGGCGGTCCTTGAACAGGGCCCGGTTGGGCAGGCCGGTGAGCAGGTCGTGGTAGGCCTGGAAAGCGATGGTGGCCTCGGCCTGCTTGCGGTCGCTGATGTCCCGGGCGACCCCGTAGGTGCCCAGGAATTCCTTGCGTTCCCCGTCAACGGTCCGGTACATGCCCATGGCGGAAAGCTCCACCACCACGATGTCCTGGGAGGTCCGTTCCCCCAGGCTGGAGAGCAGGTCTTCCTTGCGCTTCAGGGGGATTTCGAAATTGCGGGTGGCCCGCTCGCCGGTGCGCCGCTCGTTGATGCGGAAGCGGGCCCGCTCCAGTTCGCCGGGGGGCAGCAAAGTCAGGCAGGACTGGCCGATCAGTTCCCCCGGGGTATAGCCCAGGGTGCGCTGGATGCTCTCGTTGACGAAGGTGAAACAGCCCTCGGCGTCCAGGGTGTAGATGATGTCCGGGGAGGTGTTCACCAGCAGGCGGTGCCACTGCTCGGACTGTTCCAGTTGCTGCATCATCCGGGCGTTGTCCCGTTCCAGCTGGAGCTTACGCGCGGCGTTGCGCACGGTCTTGATCAGCTCGTCCGGCTCGTAGGGCTTGCGCAGGTAGTCGTAGGCCCCCAGGCGGAGGGACTGGATGGCCGACTCGATGTGGCTGTCGCCGCTCATGACGATGACCCGGCAGCGGGGCTGTTCCTGGCGGATGCGGGCCATGATGTCGTGACCGCTGGCGTCGGGCAGGCGCAGGTCGATCAGGGCCAGGTCATAGCCTTTCTGGGCCAGCAGGGCATAGGCCTGGGCCCCGGTGACGGCGGAATCCACGCCGTTCACGTACTGGCTGAGCAGCAGCCGGGTGCTTTCCAGGTAACGGGGTTCGTCCTCGACGATCAACAGATTGACGAGGGGCTGGGCCCGGCTGGATTGCGGATCACCTGTCATGGACGGTGTCCCCTGAGCGATTGAGTTGGAGTGCCTACCGGGAACCGCCTAGGTAATCACCTGGGAAATCGCCGGATCAAACTGCTGGCAATGATATCTGGAATGTGGTGCCTGATGTGTTGCTCTTATATGTAATCGTACCGCCCAGGGACTGGGTGAGCGCCTTGACGATGGACAAGCCCAGGCCCGCATGGCCATCACCCTTGGCGGATTCCACCGGGCTGAACAGGCGGCCCATGAGTTCTGCAGGAATGCCCGGGCCGGCGTCGGCCACGGTGATCTCCACGAAGCGTTCCTGGCGGTGGTTGGCCAGGGTGGTGGTTTCCAGGCGTACGGCGGCTCCCGCCGGGGAGGCTTCCAGGGCGTTGAGCAGCAGGTTGAGGACGATCTGCTTCAACTTGTCCCGGTCGCAGGCCAGGGTCGGCAGGCCCGCCGCCAGGTCCAGGGCGATGCGCACACCCCGGTCCCGCCAGGAGGGTTCGGTGACCTTCACCAGGTCTTCCAGCAGGGCGTTCACGTCCACCTGTTCGATGAAGGGGCTCACCGTCGCGTCGTCCTGGTTGAGGCTGCGGATGATGCGCACGATGCGGTCCAGCTCCTCGTGCATGATGCGCAGTTCGTCGGCGATGGGGGCTTCGTCGCCCAGCTTGGCTTTCATGATGGCCAGGTAGTTCTTGACGATGCCCAGGGGGTTGTTCATCTCGTGGGCGGCCCGCCGTACCCGGGCCGGCAGGGCCAGATCGCCGTTGCCTGGGACCGCCGTCAGAGCCGGTTGGGCCGGACGCCCCGCCAGTTCGCCCAGGCGCCCGTAATGGCGCGGATTGGCGGCCACGCTGGCCAGAGCCTGGCGGTCACCGCGCACGATCAGCACGCCACCGGGGTTGCCCGCGCCGATGGGGATGGCGGCCAGGCCCTCCGCGCCGGCCTGGCGGATCAATTGCAGGTCCAGCACGGCGGCATCTGCAGGGGCGTCGCTGGTTACCACCACCGGGGCCCGGGTGAGTAAAGCCCAGGCGGCAGCGGTGGTGCTTCCCTCGGGCTGGATGGCGATGGGCGGGGTGGGGCCCCGGCCCAGAGCCTGGGCCTCCAGGGTGCCGGTGCGGGGATTGCGGTGCAGGTAGATGGCCTGGCTTAAGCCTTCCTGGCTGGCCAGGCTTTCCGCCAGGGCCTGGACCGCCTGGCCGGACTGGCGGCCCGGGCCGGCGGCGGCCAGTTCCAGGCGCCCCAGGCGATGCAGTTCCCGGGCGATCTCGCCGCTCTGGCGCAGGCCGTTCTCGGCAGCCAGGGTGTCGATGGCCCGGCCCATGGACTGGTAGATCTCGTTGATCTGCTCCCGATCCAGCGGAGCGGCGAGGAGCAGGGTGTCCGGGTGGGGCAGGGCGGGAATCCAGGCCGGGTAATTCATGGTCTGGCGGTAGGCCGCCAGGGCCAGGCGCACCAGGGGGGCGGCATCCCGCAGGCGTTCGGCCGGCTCGTTCTGATAGCGCAGCACGTCGGCCAGGAAGGTGCGCAGGGGCAGCCGGTCCAACAGGGCGAGGACTTGCAGTCGGCTGCTTTCCGGGTCGGCCCCGGAAGGCCGGATGAAGCGGGGCAACCAGGCCAGCAGGCCGCCCAGCCAGGCCTCGTCCAGGCCCGGGTAGGCGGACTTGCCGGCCAGGGCCCGGCAGAAATGGGCGGTGGCCAGGGCCTTGCGCCAGGTGGTTTCCAGACCCTCGATGCTGTAGGCCGGGCTGGCCAGTTGCTCGGTGGCGGCCGCCATGGCCAGGCCCTTGGCGGTCATGGGGTCCAGGCCGGCCAGGCCCTGGGCCAGATTCAAGTCGGCAAGCTGGACACCCGGGTGGGCCTGGGCCAGGGTTTCCAGGGCTGCCAGGGCCAGGGCCGGGTCCAGCAGGAACAGACGGGCCGTGGATTCTTCCAGGTGTTCCGTGCCGCCCAGTTCGGCCAGCAGACGCGACAGCACGCCTGAATGGCTGATGAACGCAGGCCGATTGGCGGACGGCGCAGGGGAGTTTTCGGACGGCATCGGTTTGGGTGCTGGGGTTTGTCGCTAAGGGCAAACGGTAATAAAGCAAGCCCTGTGCCACCAAGCCGGAAGTGGCGTCCAGCCCAAGGATGGCGCAATCCCGGGCACGTCAGCAGGCAATATGTAAAGAAAACCGACGTCCCCGTCGCCTGGCCTGATGAGGCCTCAACATCCCTGTTGAACCTCCGGGCACGGGATCAACCGGCGCTGTCGCGCAGCATCCGGAAGAGGGCCCGGCTTGAACGGGGCGGCTTGCCCTCCGCCGCTTCCTTGCGGGCGTTGCGGATCAATTGCCGCATTTGCTGGGCGTCGCTGCCCGGGTGGGCCGCCAGCCAGTCGGTCAGGGCCTGATCGTCGTCGAGCAGGCGCTCCCGCCAGCGCTCGATGGCGTGGAACTCGGCCTTGGCGGCGTCGGATTCGCCACGCAGCATGGCCAGGCGATCCTGGATAGGCTCCACGTCCACGTCGCGCATGAGCTTGCCGATGTACTGCATCTGTCGGCGGATGGCGCCATGGCTGGTGATGCGCTGGGCTTCCCGCAGGGCGGCCAGCAGGTTGTCGGGCAGGTCGAACTTGTCCAGGGCGGCGGGCGAGAGCTTGACGAGATCGGCTCCCAGATCCTGTAAAGCGGTCATCTCCCTTTTACGCTGGGATTTGCTGACGATGGCGTCCTGATCTTCCGGTTCCATGGGAATGGGGGCGAATAGGGCTGATTGGGAGAGGTTGGGCGGGGTGGGGTTGCTATCATAACGGCTTTGCCAATATCCCGGATTCCACCGTGTCCGCCAACACCAGCCCCTTCAGCTTTTCCTCCCCCGATCTGCAATCCCTGGCCGCCCAGGTGCTGGACCTGGCCCGTCAGGGCGGGGCCAGCGCCGCCGAGGCCGAAGTCTCGGAAGGCAGCGGCCTGTCGGTGGGAGTGCGCCACGGGGAGGTGGAAACCATCGAGCACAACCGGGACAAGGGCGTCGGGGTGACGGTCTATCTGGGCCAGCGCCGGGGCCATGCCTCCACCTCGGATTTTTCCCCCGACGCCTTGGCGCGCACCGTGGAGAAAGCCATCACCATCGCCCGCTACACCGCCGAGGACGATTGCGCCGGCCTGGCCGATCCGGCCCTGCTGGCCCGGGACTTTCCTGACCTGGAACTCTTCCACCCCTGGGACGTGGGCGTGGACGCGGCCGTGGAACTGGCCAGCCGCTGCGAGGCGGAGGCTCTGGGCGTGGATCCGCGCATCAGCAATTCCGAAGGGGCTTCCCTATCCAGCCAGGTGTCCCATTTCATCTACGCCAATTCCCTGGGCTTTTCCGCCGGCTATCCCACCAGCCGGCAGAGCCTGTCCTGCGCGGTGATCGCCGAGGAGGACGGGGCCATGCAGCGGGACTACTGGTACACCACCGCCCGGGGCGCCGGGGATCTGGACAGCCCGGAAAGCGTGGGGCGCCGGGCCGGGGAGCGGACCGTGCGGCGTCTCAACGGCCGCAAGCTCGGCACCCGCCAGTGCCCGGTGCTGTTCGAGGCCCCCATCGCCACGGGCCTCATCGCCAGCTTCGTGTCCGCCGTGTCGGGGGGGCATCTGTACCGCAAGTCTTCCTTCCTGCTCGACAGCCTGGGCCAGACGTTGTTTCCCCCCTTCTTCCAGTTGCACGAGCGGCCTTTCCTGAAGAAGGGCCTTTCCTCCGCCCCCTTCGACTCCGAGGGCGTGGCCACCCGGGACCGGGACGTGGTGCGGGACGGGGTGCTGCAAGGCTACTTCCTGGGCAGCTACAGCGCCCGCAAGCTGGGCATGCAGAGTACCGGCAACGCCGGGGGCAACCACAACCTCATCGTGCCGCCCACCGGCGAGGATTTCGCCGCCCTGCTGAAGAAGATGGACACGGGTCTGCTGGTGACCGAACTGCTGGGCCACGGCCTGAACATGGTCACCGGCGACTATTCCCGGGGGGCGGCGGGCTTCTGGGTGGAGAAGGGGGTCATCGTCCATCCCGTGGAGGAGATCACCGTGGCGGGCAACCTGAAGGACATGTTCCGCGGCATCGTGGCCCTGGGCACCGACGTGGAAACCCGGGGTTC
>DYIY01000013.1:107930-111264 GCA_020723405.1 Thiobacillus denitrificans
AACCCGCCCTGCTGGCCGGCACCGCCGACCTCTACCCCCGGCTGGCCCGGCGCCTGGCCGTGCCTTACGAGGGAGAGGCCTTCAACGGGGTGCTGAAGGATCCGGCTCTCAAGTCCGACCCCATCCATCCCAACGCACGGGGCTACGACCGGGTGGCGGAGCGCCTGGCCGCCTTCCTGGCCGAAGCGGGGGCCCTCTGAGCATGGATGGCCTGTTGCGCCTGGCCCGGGCCATCGACGCCCTGAACGGGGCCGTGGGCCGGGGCGTGAAATGGCTGGTGCTGCTGGCCACCCTCATCTCTTCCGGCAACGCCCTGTTGCGCTATGGGCTGGACACCAGTTCCAACGCCTGGCTGGAACTCCAGTGGTATCTGTTCGCCCTGATCTTCCTGCTGGGGGCGGGCCACACCCACCTGCACAACGGCCACGTGCGCATCGACGTGCTCTACGGGCGTCTGGGGCCCCGGGCCCGGGCCTGGGTGGACCTGCTGGGCGGGCTGCTGTTCCTGTTGCCCGTGGCGGGCCTGATGGTCTGGCTGGGCTGGGGGGCCTTCCAGGCATCCTTCGCCGTGGGCGAAACCTCGCCGGATGCCGGGGGCCTGCTGCGCTGGCCCATCAAGCTCGCCCTGCCCCTGGGCTTCGCCCTGCTGTTCCTCCAGGGGCTGGCGGAGACCATCAAGCGGGCGGCCTTCCTGGCGGGCCGGCTGGAACTGGCCGAAGAGCAGCCCGAGGAAGTGGTGTGAGGGGCCGCCCGTGAGTTTTGAACTGCTGGCCCCCCTCATGTTCGCCGGCCTGGTGGTGTTCCTGCTGCTGGGCTACCCGGTGGCCTTCGCCCTGGCGGCCAACGGTCTCCTGTTCGGCCTGGTGGGCATCGGCCTGGGCCATTTCGGCTTCGACCAGCTCCAGGCACTGCCGGACCGCGTCTTCGGCATCATGTCCAACGCCACCCTGCTTGCCGTGCCCTTCTTCACCTTCATGGGACTGATCCTGGAGCGCAGCGGCATGGCGGAGGACCTCCTGGACTGCCTGGGCCAGTTGTTCGGCGCTCTGCGCGGCGGGTTGGCCTACTCGGTGATCCTGGTGGGCGCCCTGCTGGCGGCCACCACCGGCGTGGTGGCCGCATCGGTGATCGCCATGGGCCTCATCTCCCTGCCCATGATGCTGCGCCTGGGCTACGACAAGCGCCTGGCGGCAGGAGTCATCGCCGCTTCGGGCACCCTGGCCCAGATCATCCCGCCCTCCCTGGTGCTCATCATCCTGGCCGATCAGTTGGGCGTGGGGGTGGGCGACATGTATCGCGGCGCCCTGACCCCCGCCCTGGTACTCACCGGCCTGTACCTGCTGTTCGTCTTCGTCGTGGCCCTGGTGCACCCCGCCGCTGCGCCGGCCATGCCGGCCCAGGCCCGCACCCTGCGCGGCGCCGCCCTGGCCGGCCGGGTGCTCACCGCCATGGTGCCGCCCCTGCTGCTGGTCTTCCTGGTGCTGGGCACCATCTTCCTGGGCATCGCCACCCCCACCGAGGGGGGCGCCATGGGGGCCGCCGGCGCCCTGCTGCTGGCCCTGGCCAAGGGCCGGCTCAACCGGGCCCTGCTCAGCCAGGCCACGGACGCCACCGCCCGGCTGACCAGCTTCGTCATCTTCATCCTCATCGGCTCCACCGTGTTTTCCCTGGTGTTCCGTCTGCTGGATGGGGACCTCTGGGTGGAAGGCCTGCTGGCCGCCCTGCCCGGCGGGGAGCTGGGCTTCCTCATCGCCGTGAACCTGCTGGTGTTCGTCCTGGCCTTCTTCCTGGACTTCTTCGAGATCGCCTTCATCATCGTGCCCCTGCTGGCTCCCGTGGCCCAGAAACTGGGCATCGATCTGGTGTGGTTCGGCGTGCTGTTGGGCATCAACATGCAGACCTCCTTCATGCATCCGCCCTTCGGCTTCGCCCTGTTCTACCTGCGCAGCGTGGCGCCCAGGAGCGTGCGCACCGGGGACATCTACTGGGGCGCCATCCCCTTCGTACTGATCCAGTTGCTCATGGTGGCCCTGGTGCTCACCTTTCCGGGGCTGGTCTCAAGCCCGTTAGACTCCGCCGGAACCGAGTCGATGGAGATCCAGACGGACCCGGGGGAAGCCGGCTACCTGTTGCCTCCAGGCGACAGTACAAAATAGAAAAAACAAGGGCTTAAAGATTTTTCTTCAAGCGCCGATAAGCTACACTGTCTTCAGGGAATACCTAAAGGACTGTCCATGAAAACCAATTATCTGCTCGCTCTTGGCGCCCTTGCTTCGGCCGCGTTGTTGTCGGGTTGCGTCACCAAGGAATACGTCCAGGAACAAATCCAGGCCGTCACTGGCCAGGTGAAGGCCCTGGAAGGCCGTACCGACTCCGCCCTCAAGGCCCAGGCCGATGGCCAGGCCAGTACCGGCAAGAGCATTGCCGAAGTGCAGGTCACTCTGAAGGTCCACGCCGACCGCATCGCCCGCAACGAGGCCGAGATCGCCCAGCTCTCCCGCACCGCCCAGGATGCGGTGGAACGGGCCAACGCCGCGGGCCGGATGGCCCAGGGCAAACTGGTGTACGAAGTGGCCTTCAGTGACGACAAGCTTCGCTTTGCCCCCAGCAAGGCGGTCCTGGGCAAGGAGGCCATGGCCGCCCTGGACGACTTCGCAGCCCGCCTGAAAGCCGAGAACAAGAGCGTGTACATCGAAATCCAGGGCCATACCGACAGCATCGGCGAAGCCGGCCCCAACCAGAAGCTGGGTGAAGAACGGGCCGAGGCCGTGCGCCGTTACCTGAGCATGAAGGGGGGCCTGCCACTGCATCGCATGTCCACCATCTCCTATGGCGAAACCGCCCCGGTGGCCGACAACAAGGTCCGGGCCGGCCGGCAGCAGAACCGCCGGGTGGTGCTGGTGGTCATCCAGTAATCCCGCTACCCTTCACACCCCGCGGCGCGGCAACCCCGCGCCGTTTTACTTTGAGGAGCAGAAAGCATGTCCACCATCACCACCGCCAGCGGCCTGGTCATTGAGGAACTCGTGCTGGGCGAGGGCACTGAAGCCCAGCCCGGCCAGGCCGTCAGCGTCCACTACACCGGCTGGCTGACCAACGGCAGCAAGTTTGACTCCAGCGTCGATCGCAATGAACCCTTCGATTTTCCCCTGGGCCGGGGCTACGTGATCCGGGGCTGGGACGAAGGCGTGGCCGGCATGAAGGTGGGCGGCAAGCGCAAGCTCACCATCCCGCCGGACCTGGGCTACGGCCCCCGGGGTGCCGGCGGGGTGATTCCGCCCAATGCCACCCTGGTGTTTGAAGTGGAGCTTCTGGGCGTGCGCTGAAGCGGGGG
>DYIY01000014.1 GCA_020723405.1 Thiobacillus denitrificans
ACACCCTGGTTTTCTCCCCCCTTTGGAAAAGGGGGGCTGGGGGGATTTCTCCGCCGCATCTCCTTGGCCACCGTTTTGAATCCCCCCTGACCCCCCTTTTTCAAAGGGGGGGATGCGCGCCATGCCCCATCGCGCTTAGCGCGCCGGCTCATCCCACCAAGGACATCCCATGAAATACCTCATCCTGGGCAACGGCCCCACCGGCGTCATTGCCGCCGAAACCCTGCGCAAGGCGGATCCCGCCGGGCAGATCATCATGGCCGGCAGCGAGCCGGAACCGCCCTACTCACGCATGGCCATCCCCTATCTCCTGGAAGGCAACATCGACGAGTCGGGCACCTATCTGCGCAAGACTGCGGACCACTTCGCCCGCCTGGGCATCACCCAGCGGGCCGGCCGGGCGGTGGCGCTGGATACCGAGCAAAAGAGCGTGCTGTTCCACGACGGTGGCCGGGAGAGTTACGACCGCCTGCTGGTGGCCACCGGCTCGCGACCCATGCGCCCGCCCATCCCGGGCATAGACCTGCCCCAGGTGCAGACCTGCTGGACCCTGGAAGACGCCCGGGCCATTGCCGCCCTAGCGCAACGGGGCAGCCGGGTGGTGCAACTGGGGGCCGGCTTCATCGGCTGCATCATCATGCAGGCCCTGGCGGGACGGGGCGTGGATCTCACCGTGGTGGAAATGGGCGACCGCATGGTGCCGCGCATGATGACCCCCACCGCCGGCACCATGATCCGGGAATGGGTGGAATCCAAGGGCATCCGGGTGCGTACCCAGGCCGGGGTGGAACGCATCGACCCGGGCAGCGCTGCGCCCCTGGCGGTGAAGCTCACCACCGGCGAGACTCTGCCCTGCGACCTGCTCATCGTGGCCGCCGGGGTGGTGCCCAACGTGAGTTTCCTGGAGTCCACCCCGGTCCACGTGGCCAAGGGGGTGCTGGTGGACGACCACATGGCCACCTCGGTGCCCGGCATCTATGCGGCCGGGGACGTGGCCGAGGCGCCGGACCTGTTCACCGGTGCCCATCTGGTGTCCGCCATCCAGCCCAACGCCGCCGACCAGGCCCGGGTGGCGGCCCTCAACATGGCCGGCCAGGACGTGAAACTGCCCGGGGTGCTGGCCATCAACGTGCTGGACACCCTGGGCCTCATCTCCTCGTCGTTCGGCCAGTGGTGGGGCACCGACGCCAAGGACGGCGTGGAACTGGCGGACCGGGATCGCCATCGCTATCTCAGCCTGCAATTCCAGGACGACGTGCTCATCGGTGCCACGTCCATCGGTCTCACTCAGCACGTGGGCGTGCTGCGCGGCCTGATCCAGAACCGCACCCGGCTGGGCCGCTGGAAGAAGATCCTGCGGGAAGATCCCCTGCGCTTCCCGGAAGCCTACGTGGCCAGCACCCAGCAGCCCGTCACCCTGCACTGAACCGGGCCCACCGCCATGCGCATCACCCTCAAACTGTTCGCCAGCCTGACCGACCACCTGCCTGCGGGTGGCAAGGACAACCAGGTGGAACTGGAGACCGGCGAAGGGGAGACGGTGGCCCAGGTGATCCAGCGCTGCCAGTTGCCCGAGCGCCTGGTGCACCTGGTGCTGGTCAATGGCGTCTACGTGGCCCCCGGCGACCGCCCCGTTCGGCAATTGAATCCCGGCGACCAGCTGGCCATCTGGCCCCCCATCGCCGGTGGCTGAACCCGGCCCGGAGGAACTGTTGCGGGAGGTGTCCTGCACCCCCGCCGAGTACGCCCACGGCCTGGGCAACGCCTTTCCCCAGGGACTGTCCGGCGGACCGCTGGACTTCCGGGTGGAAGGGCAGGGAGCCGCCATGGCCATCCACCTCACCCCCGGCCCGGACCGGGTCATCGCCCTGCTGCGCCTGCCCACCCTGACGGCCCGCATCCGCTTTACCGCAGGGGACGCCGAGGCCCGGGCGCGGATGCTCCGGCACATGGACCTGGCCATGCAGCGGGGTGGGGGGTAGGGGAATTGGCCACCTGGTTTTCTTCCCCCTTTGTAAAGGGGGATCGAGGGGGATTTTGCCCAGGCGGGCCAATCCACTGCCGGTAAATCCCCCCCAGCCCCCCTTTACAAAGGGGGGAGAACACCCGCGGGCGCCCCACTCAAGGCCATAATCCACCCCCATGCTCCCCACCCTGCTGGATGCCTTCCACCTGCTCGGCAACCTGGATGCCCAGGTGCTGGCCATCGTCTGGCTGTCCCTCAAGGTGAGCCTGTCCGCCGTGGCCCTGGGGGCCCTCATCGGCCTGCCTTTGGGGGCCTGGGTGGCGGTGGCCCGCTTCCCCGGGCGGAACGGGGTGGCGGTGTTTCTCAACGCCATGATGGGCATGCCTTCGGTGGTGCTGGGGGTCCTGGTCTACCTGCTGCTGTCCCGCTCCGGGCCCCTGGGCAGCCTGGGCCTGCTGTTTTCCCCCGCCGCCATGATCTTCGCCCAGACCCTGCTGGTGGCACCCCTCATCGCTGCCCTGGCCCGGCAGATCGTGGAGGACGCCTGGCGGGACTACGCCCACGAGTTCGCCGCCTTCCGCCTGTCCCGCCGGCAGAGCGTGGCCACCCTGCTGTTCGACTGCCGCTTCTCCCTGGTGGTGGCGGTGCTGGCCGGCCTGGGGCGCGCCATTTCGGAAGTGGGGGCGGTGATGATCGTGGGCGGCAACATCGAGGGCTTCACCCGGGTGATGACCACGGCCATCGCCCTGGAGACGGCCAAGGGGGACCTGCCCCTGTCCATCGCCCTGGGGGTGGTGCTGGTGGGGCTGGTGCTGGGGCTGAATGCCCTGGCCCATGGGCTGCGGCAAT
This sequence comes from Thiobacillus denitrificans, assembly GCA_020723405.1. Lineage (GTDB taxonomy): Bacteria > Pseudomonadota > Gammaproteobacteria > Burkholderiales > Thiobacillaceae > PFJX01. The sequence continues at coordinate 2,816 of DYIY01000014.1, forward strand.
GGGCCATGGTGAAGTATGGCTGAGCGGTCGGGCTTGGTTTTTTGCTCCCCCCTTTGGAAAAGGGGGGCTGGGGGGGATTTCAGGCGTCGGCAGTCCGTGAACCCGCTGCAAATCCCCCCCAGCCCCCCTTTACAAAAGGGGGGAGTGGCATGGTGGGTGGGCTGACCATGTTTCCCATCCGCCTCGACGATCTCCGTTTCACCCCCCAGGGCCGGCCGGTGCTGGCCGGGGTTGACCTGACCCTGGGGGGCGAGGGCATCAGCGTGGTGCTGGGCCCCAACGGCGCCGGGAAGAGCGTGCTGCTGCGCACTCTGGCCGGCCTGGAAAAGCCGGACGGCGGGTCCATCGCCTGGAACGGTTCCGCTGTGCCTGGCCCGGCCGTCGCCATGGTGTTCCAGACCCCCATGTTGTTGCGCGCCTCGGTGGCGGACAACGCGGCCCTGGGGCTCAAGCCCCTGAAGCTGTCCCGGGCGGAGGTGCAGGGCCGGGTGGCCCGGGTGCTGGAGCGGGTGGGCCTGGCCCATCGGGCCCGGGACAGTGCCCGCCACCTGTCCGGCGGCGAGCGCCAGCGCCTGGCCCTGGCCCGGGCCTGGGCCGTGGGTCCGCGCCTGCTGTTGCTGGACGAACCCACCGCCGCCCTGGACCCCACGGCCACGGAAGCGGTGGAGGCCCTGATCCGGGAGATCCGCACCGACGGGGCGCGCATCGTCATGACCACCCACAACCTGGGCCAGGCCATGCGAATATCCGACGACATCGTCTTCATCGAAGGGGGGCGGGTGCGGGAACATTCGCCCTCGGCCCGCTTCTTTTCCCGGCCCCAGTCTCCTGAGGCCAAACTTTTCATGAAGGGAGAGTTGCCATGGCGCATCGCGTTCGAGGACTGATCCTGGGAGCCGCCGCCCTGTTGCTGGGGGCCGCTGTCCAGGCGGAAGACATCGTGCTGGCGTCCACCACCTCCACCCAGCAGTCCGGCCTGTTCGGCCACATCCTGCCCCTGTTCACCGCCAAGACCGGCATCCAGGTGAAAGTGGTGGCCCTGGGCACCGGCCAGGCCCTGGACACGGGCCGGCGGGGTGACGCCGACGTGCTGCTGGTCCACGACCGGCCCGCCGAGGACAAGTTCGTGGCCGAGGGTTCCGGCGTGGCACGGCGGGACGTGATGTACAACGATTTCGTGCTGGTGGGCCCCAAGGACGACCCGGCCAAGGTCAAGGCCGCCCGGGACGCCAACGACGCCTTCAAGCGCCTGGCCACGGCGCCCTTCGTCTCCCGGGGCGACAAGAGCGGCACCCACGCGGCGGAACTGCGCTTCTGGCAGGCCGCCGGCGTGGACCCCAAGGCGGGGTCGGGCTACAAGGAAGCCGGCACGGGCATGGGCCCCACCCTCAACATGGCCGCCGCCCTGGGCGCCTATACCCTGTCCGACCGGGGCACCTGGCTGGCCTTCAAGAACCGCCAGGACCTGGAGATCGTCTTCGCCGGGGACCGCCGGATGTTCAACCCCTACGGGGTCATGCTGGTGAACCCGGCCAAGCATCCCCACGTGAAGAAGGATGCGGGCATGAAGTTCATCGACTGGGTCACCGGTGCCGAGGGCCAGGCGGCCATCGCCGGCTACAGGATCAACGGCGAGCCGTTGTTCTTTCCGGACGCGGGGAAGTGAGGGCGTGAAGGTGCCGGGACTCAAGCCCATCTGCCAGCGTTCTTCCCGATTGTTCAGGGAGGCGGGATTTCTGGGGGCGGTGCTGGATGGAAGCGTCCTTGAATCCCCCCTAACCCCCCTTTTGCAAAGGGGGGGATGGGCTGTGGGGGGGGATGCCGGTAGCCGCTACCGCCAACCTGCTTCCCCCTTTCTTAAAGGGGGACTGAGGGGGATTTCTACCCGGCACGCTTCTCCGGCACCGGCGAAAACCCCCCTGACCTCCCCTCTACAAAGAGGGTAACCCCCTCCGTGCTTCGATAGGACCCCACCATGACCGACCCCTCCGGCTGCGCCAGCCCTGAATCCGCCCTGTCCGTGGCCCAGGCCCGGGACATCCTCCTGTCTGCCATCACCCCCGTGGACGGTTGGGAGACCGTGCCCATCCGCTCGGCCCTGGGCCGGGTGCTGATGCGCGACGTGGTGGCCCCCTTCGACGTGCCCGCCCACGACAACTCGGCCATGGACGGTTTTGCCGTGCGGGCGGCGGACATGACGGCGGCCGAGAACCGGCTGGCGGTGGTGGGCACCGCCTTGGCCGGCGGCGCCTTCTCCGGGGTGGTGGGGCCGGGCCAGGCGGTGCGGGTGATGACCGGCGCGGTGCTGCCCCGGGGGGCGGATTCCGTGGTGGTCCAGGAAGCGGCGCGGATGGACGGCGAGGCGGTGCTCCTGCCCGCCCTGCAACGCCCCGGCCAGCACGTGCGCCGGGCCGGCGAGGACCTGGCCGCCGGCAAGCCCGCCCTGCGCGCCGGCAAGCGCATCGGCCCGGCGGAACTGGGCCTGCTGGCTTCCCTGGGCTTCGCCGAGGTGGCGGTGCGCCGCCGGCCGCGCATCGCCTTCTTCTCCACCGGCGACGAACTGGCCTCCATCGGCCGGCCCCTGGCCCCCGGCGAGGTCTACGACAGCAACCGCTACACCCTCTACGGCGTGCTCAGCCGCCTGGGGGTGGACATCCTGGACATGGGGGTGGTGCGGGACGAACCGGCGGAGATGGAGAAAGCCTTTGCCGAGGCGGCCCGGGAGGCCGACGCCATCCTCACCACCGGCGGCGTGTCGGTGGGGGAGGCGGACTTCGTCAAGGACATCATGGCCCGCCTGGGGGAAGTGCGCTTCTGGAAGATCGACATCAAGCCCGGCCGGCCCATGGCCTTCGGCCGCCTGGGCGACGCCTGGCTGTTCGGCCTGCCCGGCAACCCGGTGGCGGTGATGGTGAACTATTACCAGATCGTCCAGGACGCCCTGGTGAAGCTCCAGGGGGTGGATCCCCTGCCGCCCCGGCCCGTCTTCAAGGCCCTGGCCGCCGAGGCCATCCGCAAGGTCACCGGCCGGCGGGAGTTTCCCCGGGGGGTGCTGTTCCAGGAAGGGGGCCAATGGCAGGTGCGCCTGTCCGGCAACCAGGGCTCCGGAGTGCTGCGCTCCATGGTGGAGGCCAACTGCTTCATCGTCCTGCCGGAAACCTCGGCCAGCGTGGCTGCCGGCGACTGGGTGGACGTGCAGCCCTTCGACGGCGTAGTGTGATCCGCCCAAACCCCCGCGATCCAACTCCCCCCTTTCGTAAAGGGGGGCTGGGGGGGATTTCAGCCGGCACCTCATCGCCCACCCGGGCAAATCCCCCCTGACCCCCCTTTTGCAAAGGGGGGAACCAAACCCCATCCCTTGTCCCGGAGATGTCCATGGACGACCGCCAACTCATCCGCTACAGCCGCCACATCCTCCTGCCCCAGATCGATCTGGCCGGCCAGGAGAAACTCCTCGCCGGCCACGTGCTGCTCATCGGCGCCGGAGGCCTGGGCTCCCCCGCCTCCCTCTACCTGGCCTCCGCCGGGGTGGGCCGCCTGACCGTCTGCGACGGCGACGTGGTGGACCTCACCAACCTGCAACGGCAGATCGTCCACCGGGAAGCCACGGTGGGGGTGAACAAGGCGGAATCCGCCCGCCGGGCCCTGGCGGAGATCAACCCGGACTGCCGGGTGACCCCCGTGGAGCATCGCGTGGGCCCCGCCGAACTGGCCGATCTGGTGGCCGCCGCCGACGTGGTGGTGGACGCCTGTGACAACTTCGCCACCCGCCACGCCGTGAACCGGGCCTGCGTGGCCGCCCGCAAGCCCCTGGTGAGCGGCGCCGCCATCCGCTTCGCCGGCCAGATCGCCGTGTTCGACCTGCGCCGGGACGACGCCCCCTGCTACCACTGCCTGTTCCCGGACACCTCGGCCGACGACGGGGAACGCTGCGCCACCATGGGGGTGTTCGCCCCCCTCACCGGCATGGTGGGGGCCATCCAGGCCGGCGAGGCCATCCGCCTGCTGGCCGGCCTGGACAGCCCCCTGGCCGGGCAACTGGTGCTGTTCGACGCCATGGCCATGGAGTGGCAGCGCATGAAGGTGCCCCGGGATCCGGGCTGTCCGGTGTGCGGGGGACGGGGGACTTGACGGTGGTATGTCGGTGAAGTTACCTAGGAGCCTGTCTGACAGGCAGCCGATTTCCCCTCAAGTCTGACAGGCTCCCAGAAATTCGACCCAAGCCCCCTCGCGCCCATGTATCCATCCCCAGCCCTACGTCCAACCCGCAGGTTTGTTTGCTGTCTGGCCACGGCCGCCCTGTTGGCGGCCTGTCAAGGCGGCGACGATTTTCAGGCCCATGCGGACAGGGCCGCTGCTTACTACAAGGAGCGTGCCTATCCTTCCGCCGTGCTGGAATACAAGAATGCCCTGCAACGCAGACCAGACGATGCCGGGACGAGACTGGCCCTGGCGGAGACCTACCTGGCCATGGGTCAGGCCCGCAACGCAGAAAAGGAGGCGCTCCAGGCCAAGCGCCTGGGCGTTGAGGAACGGGAGAGTGCGGTGCCCCTCGCCCGGGCCTGGCTGCTATTGGGAGAACATCAACGGGTGTTGCAGGAGACCCGTCCGGAGAGCATTGCCGACCCGACGGTGAAAGCGCGCCTGCTGGGGCTCCACGGGGATGCCCGGCTGGGCCTCGGCGAGTGGAAAACGGGGTGCGAGCTATTCAACCAGGCCATCGCCATGGACGGCAAACTGGTCGAACCCCATTGGGGCAAGTCCCGATGTGCTTTGCGGGAAGGGGGGGCGGAAGCCGCCCGGACCGCTTTGCGGGCCGCTTTGGCATTGGACCCCGGCAGGTCGCGCAGTTGGTCCGAACTGGGGGATCTGGAATATGGGCTGGAACGGCTGTCCGAAGCGGATGCGGCCTATCGCGAATCCCTAAGCCGGGATCCTGCGGATCTCAATTCCCTGACCGGCCGAGCCATGATTGCGCTGCGTCGGGACCAGCCCCGGGAAGCCACCCAGGCCGTAGCCGAATTGGACCGCCACCACCCTGATCATCCCTTGGGCAAGACGCTTCAGGCCCTGGCCGATTTCCGGCAAGGCCGCTTGCCTCCTGCCCATGAGGCCCTCAGCGAAGTACTGAAAAGCCTGCCCAACCACCTGCCCAGCCTGGGCCTGCACGGTATGGTGTCCTATTCACTGGGGCGCTTCGAGGATGCGCAGCGCAGTCTGTCCCGCTATGTGCTGTCCCGGCCGGAAAGCCGGGACCTGCGCATACTGCTGGCCTCCAGCCAGATACGTCTGGGCCGGGGCCTGGATGCTTTGGAGACCCTGGGGCCCTTGCTGCGGGAGGAGGTCTCTGATGCCCAGGCCATGGTGCTTGCCGGGGAGGCCGAATTGCTGGGCAACAAGCTGGCACGGGCCAGGGAATGGTTCAACCGGGCCTTGGCCAGGGGGGTGGATCCGGTGCCTGCCCGGGTGGACTTGGGGCGCACCCTGGCTTTGCAGGGCGATTTCGCCCGGGCCAAGGAACAGTTCGATTGGGTGCTGGCCCGGGCTCCCCGGCAGCTTCAGGCCCAATTGGGCCTGGCCCGGGCACAACTGGCGGCCAGGGAGTTCGAGCAGGCGGCCCGACTGCTGGCCGACATGGAGCGATCCTGGCCGAACCACTCTGAAGTGGCCCTGTTGCGCGCCGAGATGTTGTTGCGCCGTGACCAGTCGAACGTGGCCAGAGACAGTCTGCTGGGGGCCGTGGCGGCCAACCCGGGGGACCACCTGGCGCGTCTGGCCCTGGCGGAAATGGAATTGCGCCGGGGTGACCCGGATGCTGCCGAGGCCCAGGCAGCGGCCGTGCTGAAACAGGTGCCCAATGACGAACATGCCCACTTGCTCCTGGCCGCCATCGAACAGGCACAGGGCCGGCCCAAGCAGGCTCTGGCCTGGCTGGAGGCCGCCCAGAAGGCCCATCCCCAGCGTCTTTCACCCTTGTTGGCCCTCACGGGATTCCACCTGCGGCAGAAGAATCCCCTCAAAGCCTTGGAATGGGCCCGCAGGGCGGAACAACTGTCACCCAGGGATCCCATGGCGCTGGAGGCGCTGGGAGCCTGCCAGTTGGCAGTGGGTGAGACGGCCAACGCCCTGGCCAGCTACCACCGCCTGGCCTTGGTGGACCCCAACTCGCCGGAAGCCCATCTGAAATATGCCCGCATGCAACTCAAGCTGAACCACGACCGGTCTGGTGCGCGCTATTCCCTGCGCCAGGCCATCCGCCTGAAGCCGGATTACCTGGAGGCCCAGACGGAACTCGTTCGCCTGGAGATCGGCGACAGCCGCTGGCAGACTGCCGTCGAGCTGGCCCGTTCAGTCCGCCGGCAACGGCCCGAAGAGGCGACCGGTTTCATTCTGGAGGGCGAGGTGTCGCTGGCCCGCCGTCAGTTTGCCGAGGCGGCCGAACTCTTTCGCCAGGGCCAGGCTCTGCGGGAGGGGGGCAAGGCCCTGGTCAAGCGCCATGGGGCCTTGTTCCTGGCCGGGCGGCAGGAGGAAGCCACCGCTGCCCTGGATGCATGGCTGGCAGCGCAGCCGAGAGACGTGGCTGTCCTGCTCTACCGGGCCGACGTGGCGCTGGCCGGCGGCCGCAACGACGCAGCCCGGTCGGACCTGGAAGCGGTACAGGCCCTGCGGCCTGATTTGCCCCTCGTGCTCAACAATCTGGCCGCCCTCTACCAGGAAGCGGGCGATGCCAGGGCTCTGGGCCATGCGCGCAAGGCCCATGCCCTGTTGCCTGGAAACGCCTACGTGCTGGATACCCTGGGCTGGATCGTGCTGGAGAAGGGGGAGGCGAAGGAAGCCGTGGGTTTGCTCCGGCAGGCGGTGCTCAACGCGCCTGGGAACCCCCGCTTCATCTACCACCTGGCGGCCGCCCTCGAAAAGCAGGGCGCCCGTTCGGAAGCCCGGGAACGGCTGCGGGATATGCTGAAAAAGTCCGAAAAATTCCCCGAACGGGGTGCTGCGGAGGCTCTGCTGGCCCGACTCGAAGGCTGATCCCGGGGGGATCAGGGCCTTCGGTCTGGGCAGGAGGGGGTCAGCGGCGACGGACCCGGGCCATGGCCAGGGCGCCAATTCCCAACAGGGCCAGACTCATGGGCTCCGGCACGTTGCCGCCACCGCCCGACACATAGTTGCCGAAGGCGAAGCCGCTGTCCGAACAGCCGGTGCACCCTGCCAGGCTGAGGGACTGGAGGTGGGCGCCCAATTGCCCGGAACCCGCATCGTTGGACAGGGCCGTGGGGGCCGTGGTGAACATGTCCGCCGTCAGGTTGCCCAGGCTGTAGGTCATGGTGAAGGTCAGGTTCTGGGTGTTGGTCACGTCCAGGGCATTGGGTGCCCCGGCTGGATCGCTGGATTCGAACATGAAGCTCACGCCGCCGGCGCCCACTTCGGTGGCCGGCGCGGTGATGGTCCAGCCCACGGGGTCGAAGCCGCTGAAGCTGTAGGCGCTGGCGTCGCCGGCCATGTTGAAATAGAACTCGTCCAGCTTGATGTCCGGATGCAGGGGCGAATTGATGTCGATGACCCAGGTGGCCTGATTGGAGGTGGTGTCGCCGGTGATGGTGACGTCCACGAACAGGTTGTCCGGGTTGTCGGCACGGATGTCGCCAACCAGTTGGGCAGTGATGGTATAGGGCGTCGCCAGGGCCGTGCCGGCGGCCAGAAAACTGAGAGCTGCGAATACTGGGAGGGTGCGCATGTCGTCCACCATATCGTGGTTATATCAGGCTAAGCCTTAGTGCCTGATTTGTTAGCATTTATCATGCCACGGTAACAAATCACCGAATGCTCCAATAAAACAGAGGCTTACAAATCCATGTGCAACGCATGGGATTGAATCGGGTCCCAATGTGTAAAAAATCTCGACGGCCAGTCAGTCCGCCAGACTGGCGTATAGGGCCTGGTACTCCCCGGTGAGCTTGTGGGCCGGCAGCAGATGGACCAGGGGTTTGCAGGCCTCGTGGGACTCCTTCACCTTCACTGAGGCCGACAGGGCCTGGGGCAGTACCGGCAGGCCCTCCGCCAGCAGTTCTGCCACCACCCGTCTGGGCAGGCTGGAACGGGGCTGGAACTGGTTCACCACGATGCCTTCCACGGCCAGCTCCCGGTTGTGGTCGGCGCGGATCTCCGCCACGTTGTCCAGCAGGGTGTAGATGGCCTGGTGGGAGAAGCTGTCGCAATCGTAGGGGATCAGGCAGCGGTCGGCGGCGATGAGGGCGGAGCGGGTGAAGAAGTTGAGGGCCGGCGGGGTGTCGATCCACACGTCGTCGAAGTCCGACTTCAGTTCCTCCAGGGTCTCCTTCAGCTTGTAGATCTTGTAGCGGGATTCCAGCTTGGGCCCCAGCTCTTCCAGGCTGGGGTGGGAAGGCAGCAGCCACAGGTTGTCGAAGGGGGTGGCGGTGGCGAATTCCACCGCCTTGCGGGGGCGCAGCTTGAAGTTGAGGATCTGGTCGAACAGGTCGGCCAGGGTGAGTGCCGGCCTGGCCTCGCCCAGCAGGTAATGGCTGGCGTTGCCCTGGAGATCCAGGTCCAGCACCAGGGTACGCCGGCCCCGGGATGCGCCGACGGCGGCCAGGTTGCAGGTGATGGTGGACTTGCCCACGCCGCCCTTCTGGTTGAACACGACCCGCTTCATGGCTGGCTCCCGGCCAAAAGATTCAATGGCTTATTGTCACCTGTGCGGATGCTGCATTGCAACACGCGCATGGGGCGCCCGGGCGCGCAGGGTCTTCTCGATGCCCACCACGCCGCCGCTGGCCAGGGCGAAGGCCAGGATGGCCAGCCAGGATTCCAGGCCGATGGGGGCCGTGTGGAACAGGGTGTTGAACAGGGGCAGGTAGGTGAAGGCCAGTTGCAGGGCCAGCATGAGGCCTGAGCCCAGCCACACCCAGTGGTTGGAGAAGACCCCCACGGACCAGAAGGAACGGGTGAGGGAGCGGCAGTTGAAGAGATAGACCGTCTCCACCATGACGAACACGTTGGCCGCCACGGTGCGGGCCTCGGCCAGACTGGCGCCCCGCTCCAGTTCCAGTAGGAACAGGCCGAAGGAACCCAGCAGCATGAGGACGCCCACCAGGACGATGCGCCAGACCAGCACCCGGTCCAGGAGGGGGGCGGCGGGAGGGCGGGGCGGTCGGCGCATGATGCCCTTCTCCGGGGGCTCGAAGGCCAGGGTGAGGCCCAGTAGCACGGCAGTGGTCATGTTGATCCAGAGGATCTGCAAGGGGGTGATGGGCAGGGTGGCGCCGGCCAGGATGGCGGCGACGATGACCAGGCCCTCACCGGCGTTGGTGGGAATGGTCCAGGTGATGAACTTCACCAGGTTGTCGAAGATGCCCCGGCCTTCCTCCACGGCGGCTTCGATGCTGGCGAAGTTGTCGTCGGTGAGCACCATGGCCGCCGCTTCCTTGGCCACCTCGGTGCCCGTGAGGCCCATGGCGATGCCGATGTCCGCCTGCCGGAGGGCCGGGGCGTCGTTCACCCCGTCGCCGGTCATGGCCACCACCTGGCCACTCCCTTGCAGGGCTTCCACCAGGCGCAGTTTCTGTTCCGGCTCGACCCGGGCGAATACGTCCACCTCCGCCGCCGCGGCCGCCAGGCCGGGGCCGTCCAGGCGGGCCAGTTCCCGGCCGGAGAGGGCCCGGGCCCCGGGGCCGGCGATGCCCAGTTGCCGGGCGATGGCCAGGGCGGTGTCCGGGTGGTCGCCGGTGATCATCTTCACCCGGATGCCGGCGCCGTGGCAGGCCTTCACCGCCGCGATGGCCCGGGGCCGGGGCGGGTCCAGCATGCCGGCCAGGCCCAGGAAGGCCAGGCCGGCGCCCAGGCTGTCTTCCTGCAGGTCGCCCCGGGGCAGCCGGCCCCGGGCCAGGGCCAGCACCCGCATGCCCTGGCGGGCCAGCAGGGCGCCTTCGGCCTCGATGGCGGCGGCGTCCAGGGAAACTTCACGGCCCCCTTCGTCCAGCATGGCGGAACAGGCGGGCAACAGGCGCTCCAGGGCCCCCTTGGCGTACAGGAGCCGTTCCCCTTCCACCTCGTGGAGGGTGGCCATGGTCTGGCGCCCCGAGTCGAAGGGCAGTTCGTCCAGGCGGGGAAACACCTGGCGCAGGGTGGCTTGTTCCAGGCCGGCCTTGTGGGCGGCCACCAGCAAGGCCGCCTCGGTGGGGTCGCCGGTGATTTTCCAATGGCGGCCGTCCCGGGCCAGGCTGGCGTCGTTGCACAGCACCCCGGCCAGCAGGGCTTCCCGCAGGGCCGGCGCCTGGCCGGCCTCCACCTCCCCCTCGGCGGCGTAGCCCTGGCCGGCCACCCCGTGGCGCCGGCCGCCGGCCCACAGGGCCCGCACGGTCATGGCGTTTTCGGTGAGGGTGCCGGTCTTGTCGGAACAGATCACCGTGGTGCTACCCAGGGTCTCCACCGCCGGCAGGCGGCGGATGATGGCCCGCCGCCGGGCCATGCGCGCCACGCCGATGGCCAGGGTGATGGTCACCGCCGCCGGCAGGCCCTCCGGGATGGCCCCCACGGCCAGGGCCACGGCGGCCATGAACATGGCGTAGGCCGATTCGCCCCGGGCCACGCCGATGGCAAAGGTGAGGGAGGCAAAGGCCAGGATCACCCACAGCAGCCACTGGGCGAACTGGCCGATCTTGCGGGTGAGGGGGGTGGAAAGATCCGGCGCGCTGGCGATGAGGTCGGCGATGCGCCCGGTCTCCGTGGCGTCGCCGGTGGCCACCACCAGCCCGTGGCCCTGGCCGGCGGCCACGTGGGTGCCGGCATAGGCCATGTTGCGCCGGTCGGCCAGGGGGGTGTCGGCGTCCAGCACGGCGGCCGGATGCTTGTCGGCGGCCAGGGATTCCCCGGTGAGGGCCGCTTCCACCAGGCGCAGTTCCTTGCCCTGGAGCAGGCGCAGGTCCGCCGGCACCTTGTCGCCGGCCGCGAGCCAGACCACGTCGCCGGGCACCAGGCCGGCGGCGTCCATGCGTCGGCGGGCCCCATCCCGCAGGACGGTCACCTCGCTGGCCACGGCCCGGGCCAGGGCGGCCAGGGCCGATTCCGCCCTCCCTTCCTGGATGTAGCCCACCAGGGCGTTGATGAGCACCACCCCCAGGATCACCCCGCTGTCCACCCATTCCCCCAGAAAGGCGGTCACCAGGCCGGCGGCGATGAGCACCAGCACCAGGGGTTGCAGCATCTGCTCCAGGAAGCGCCGCCAGGGCGGCCGGCCGGGGCGTTCCCTGAGGCGGTTGGGGCCGTGGCGGGCCAGGCGGGCGGCGGCGTCCGACTCGCTCAGGCCCCGGGCGGGGTCCACTTCCAGTTGCCGGGCCGCTTCGTGGCCGTGGAGGCTGTGCCAAAGAAGGAGCGGGGGCGGCATGGTGGGTCAATCGAGAATGGGCGACACACTCCTCAGCGTAGCAGGCGCCGCCGGGTGAGTTTCAGGGCCGCCAGGAAGCCCAGGCTGCCGAAGGCCACCAGGGCCGTGGCGTGGAGCAGGATCTGCTGGGGCCAGTGGCCCAGGATCAGGGGCCGGGCCAGCTCGATGGCGTGGGTCAGGGGTAGCCAGGCGGCGATGGCCGCCAGCCAGCCGGGCAGGGCCGTGGGCGGGTAGAACACGCCGCCCAGCAGGATCATGGGGGTGATGGCCAGGGTGAAGTAGTAGAGGAAGAAGTCGTAGTTGGGCGAGACGGCGTTGATGCTGAGGCCCAGGCCGGCGAAGCAGAAGCCGGTGAGCAGGGCCACCGGCAGCAGGGCCAGGGTCATGGCGAAATCCTCGTAGAGGCCCAGGGCCCACACCACCAGCAGGATGGCCACCCCGGACAGCAGGCTCTTGGCCGTGGCCCAGAACAACTCCCCAAGAAGGATGTCCGGCAGGCCCAGGGGCGTGTTGAGGATGGCATCCCAGGTCTTTTGCACGTGCATGCGCGAGAAGGCCGAGTAGAGGGTCTCGAAGGTGGCGCTGTTCATGACGCTGTAGGCCAGGGTGCCCGCCGCCAGGAAGTTCAGATAGGGCACCCCGTCCACTGCCGGCAGCAGGCCCCCCAGGCCGTAGCCCAGGCCCAGCATGTAGAGCATGGGGTCCGCCAGGTTGCCCAGCAGGGAGGGCATGGCCAGCTTCTTCCAGACCAGGAAGTTGCGCCGCCAGACGGGGAACCAGGTAAGGGAAGTGGAAGCATTCATGGGGGCACACCCTGTCTTGTTCGCCGGAACATTCACGCTCGAAAGCGACTATGAGCCGGGAATCAAACCATGAGATTGCATTCCGTGGTGGATTCAATGAAAGGTACAGGGCTGTGTCCCATCAACTGGAACAACCGGCTGATCAGGCAAGCTGCTTCCTGATCGGCCGGTCTGCGCGCTTCAAGTACTCCATCTAGCCCGTCATGCATTCCGGACACGGGGCCGATTGTGAAGCCCAGTAGAACGCCGCTTCCTGAAGGGGGGCCTCGATACTGCTGCGTACGCCGATGTAATGGAGCGTGCTTTTCGCGGGTAGTGACGGGCAGCCGTGCCTGTGAACAACATGGTCGCCGTTCTCGTTTGCAAGTCTTTCCACATAGAACTCGTTCATTTCAATCCGCCTCTCAAAAAAGAAAAAAGTGTTATCAACCAGCATGACCATGGTAGTTGAGTGGTTTTGTCGGTTATCCAGCGTTTGTGCGATGTTCTTGCACCAAACCCGACAAGAACGCTTGGTTTATCACTCGTCACCTTGGCTGATGGCCATCCGTGCAAGATTTGTTCCAATCTTTGCCGGACACCGGCTTGAGCCGATGGGCGCACCCGATGGCGGACTCGGGTGCGATGTGGGCAACAGAGCGGATTTGGCGTGACGAGCTGCGGAGCCATTCAGTTCCGGCCTGCCCCTTGCGGGCGGGCCTGCCGGATGTGCTGCCGGGATGGTCGAAGCCCTGCGCGGGGTGCGCGCCCGCCCTGGCGTTGCCAGGCCGGGACCGTCAGTCCCGCAGATCCCGCCCCGTCAGTTTGAGGAACACGTCCTCCAGGTTGGCCGGGCGGTGCAGGTAGCGCAGGGCCGGGCGGCCTTCCAGATGGGCCACCACCTTGTCCGGGGCATCGGTGTAGCAGAACAGGGTTTCGCCGGCGGTCTCGCAGCGGTGGCACAGGTCGCCGGCACAGGCCTTCCACTCGGCCAGCCCGTCGCCAAAGACTTCCACCACGTGGGGCTCGATATGGCTGGCGATGAGTTCCCGGGGGCTGCCCCGGGCGATGACCCGGCCCCGGTCCATGACGCTGATGACGTCGCACAGGCGCTCCGCCTCGTCCATGAAGTGGGTGGTGAGCAGCAGGGTCTTGCCCTGGCCGATGAGCCGGCGCAGGCCCTGCCAGATCAGGTGGCGGGCTTGCGGGTCCAGGCCGGTGGTGGGTTCGTCCAGGAAGATCAGGTCCGGATCGTTGACCAGGGCCCGGGCCAGGGTGAGGCGCCGTTTCATGCCCCCGGACAGGTTGAGGATGGGGGCGTCGGCCTTGCCGGCCAGGCCGGCGAAATCCAGCAGGTCCGGGATGCGCGCCTCGATCTCCCGGCCCGACAGGCCGAAGTAGCGGCCGTAGGTTTGCAGGTTCTCGCGCACGGTGAAATCCGGGTCCAGGCTGTCCACCTGGGGCACCACGCCCACCTTCTGCCGGCCCAGGCGGGCCCGGGCGGGCATGGGGTGGCCCAGCAGTTCCACCGTGCCGGCGTCGGCCTGGATCAGGCCCAGGGCCAGGCGCAGGGTGGTGGTCTTGCCGGCGCCGTTGGGGCCCAGCAAGCCGTGGCAGCGGCCCGGTTCCAGTTCCAGGTCGAAGCCGTCCACCACGGCGCTGCCGCCGTAATGCTTGGTGAGCCCGGCCAGGCGCAGGGGCGGCCTCATTGGCACAGGGCCTCCACCCGGGCCTGCAATTCCTTCAGCCGGCCGTGGAAGAAGTGGCCGCCCCCCTCGAACACGATGAGGGGGAGGTGGTGGGCCTCGGCGTAGGCCTTGGCGGCAGGAAAGGGGATCACCTCGTCCTGTTCCCCGTGGATCACCGTGGCCGGCACGTCGGCCGGATCGAAGGGATACATGGACACGGCGGGGCCCACCATGATGAGCTGCCGGGCCGCCAGGCGGCGGGCCACCCGATGCTGCACGTAGGCGCCGAAGGAGAAGCCCAGCAGGGTCCAGGGCAGGTCGCCGTAGTGGGCGCTCACGGCCCGGGCCACCGCCAGCAGGTCCTCGGTCTCCCCCAGGCCGTGGTCGAAGCTGCCGGCGCTCTCCCCCACCCCGCGGAAGTTGGGGCGCACCGCCACCAGGCCGCAGTTCAGGGCCGCCCGGGCCAGGGTCCAGGTCACCTTGTTGTCCAGGGTGCCGCCTTTCAGGGGATGGGGATGGGCCACCAGGGCCAGGCCCCGGGGTTCGCCTTGCGGCTCCTCGATGACCGTCTCGATGGCGCCCACGGGGCCCTTGATGCGCAGTCTGTGTTTGGCGGCCATGGGCTTCACCCCTCTCCTGCAAGCGGGAGAAGGACGGTCAGATCTTCAGCCGGTCCACGGGCGTGTTGTCCCGCAGGTGGGATTCCAGGATCTCGTCGATGTCCGCCTCGTCCACGAAGGTGTACCAGACCGCATCGGGATAGACCACGCACACCGGGCCTTCGGCGCAGCGGTCGAAGCAGCCGGCCCGGTTCACCCGGCAGTCCCCTTCCTTGCCGTGGAGGCCCAGCTTCTTGGCCTTCTTCTTGGCGTACTCGAACAGGGCCTCGGCGTTGTGCTGGGTGCAGCACTGGGCGCCGTCCTCCCGTTCGTTGAGGCAGAAGAAGAGATGGTGGCGGAAGTGGCTCTTGGTCTCGTTCACGGAATCACGCTCACAGTTCGTGGTTACAACTCAAACGATTTTGCACAGGACCCCCGGGCCTTCTCCACCGGGTACTTGGCGGCGTTGATGGCCAGCTTGTCCTCGGCGGCTTTCAGCAGATCGATGTCCAGGCAGTTGGACAGGCTCACCAGGTAGATGAGCACGTCGGCCATCTCCTGGCGCACCGCTTCCCGCTTGGCTTCCGGCAGGTTCAGGCTCTGCTCCGGGGTCAGCCACTGGAAGGGTTCCAGCAGTTCCGCCGCTTCGACGATGAGGGCGGCGGTCAGGTTCTTGGGGTCGTGGTACTGGTGCCAGTCCCGTTCCCGGCCGAACTGCTTCACGGCGGCGGCAAGCTGTTCCAGGGTGGTGATGGACATGGCGGTCGATGCGGAAAAGCGACGCGCCAGTTTAGCAGGCGCCATCGGGCGGTGTTCCTACGCCAGGCGGGCGATCTTGGCCTGCGCATCCTCAAGGTGCCGGCGTAAGGCTTCGACACATGCTTGCCACTCGCCCGAGAAACGCTCATCGCCTTCGAGCCTGGCTATGAAGTTGCCAGCCATTTCTGCCGCCCGATTCCAGATCCTGGCCTCCACGCATGGATGCAGATGGGCCGGCGTGACTTCATTACGCACCGCGCCACCGGCGCGTGGCATGAAGGTCATGGGCAACATGTCGTAGGCCGGGGCCAGTTCATACGGGCGTCCATGCTCGGACACGAACGACAGGTTGCCGTGATGCATATCCGTGTTGCCGTTCAATACGCCAAAAGCGTACAGGATCGCTGCCTGTTCCAATGCGGCGTCGACCACCACGTTGGCGCGGACAAGTGCCGCCGTGATTTCCGGCCAGGGTGACGAGGCCCTCCCGACAAATTCGGCATCCAGCGCGGCCAACGAGTGAATGGCCCTTCGGCCGGACGCGCCAATCCGGTCAAACCGTTCAACCTCAAGGAAACGCCGACCGGCGATGTCGTGGACGCGGCTCGCCGACGCCCCCATGCCATGATCGCGTAGCGTCTGCAGAGCGTGGTGTTCTGCCAATAGGAGATCACGCCAGCGTTGCGACACCGGATTGTCGGCGGCGGAAGTCGTCTTGACGATGACATGTCGGTTGTCGGCGTATGCGATGAACTTGGGTTGCTCACCTCCGGCCGAGGTTCCGGGTAAGTCACCACGCTCGGCGGAATCGGCAAGGGCGGGATATTCGTCTGGTGTGACGGGAACAGGAGCCGGTGCGTTGATGAACCGGTCACGGGCGATGTCTCCAAGCAGCAGGTTTCCCGGCGCGTCATGACCCACGGCGATCAAGGCCCGCAGGGCGTGGCTGTCTGTCCACTCGTTGAGATTCGCCGGCAGGCCCAGATTCGGCCCATGTCGGGAGGCCCATGCCCGGCCGAGGTGACCTGCCGGGCGCATGTCGAGCAGCCACCAGGGCAGCGAGACACTGTACAAGGTCATGCCGTTGTCCTGGCGCATGACGAACCCATCCTGGCGAACCGGAATCAGCACGCCGCGTCGTTGCAGCGTACCGTCCACCGTCACCCGATAGATGGGAATGTCGTCAAAGCCACGGCTCCTGTCGTGAAGCGCGTATTGAATGGATCGGGCAGCACCGATACGGACGATCTCCTCACCGGCCCCGTTGATCAGGCGCGACAAGGTCGGCTGGCTGATCCCCAGGGATTCAATGAGTTGGCGTGGCGCGGCCGGCCCGGAAGCCAGGAGAAGCCGCAGCCGTTCAGGGGGTGAGGACATGGTGCGAGAATAGATAGGCGAATATATGCATGAATGGATATTACGCCAATCCCACGGGGTTTTCGGCACCCCCGCCGACCCGGACGGACCTGGCACCAGGCGCGCAGAGGCGCTACCGCCCGAACTTCTCGTACCAGAGCAGCCCCATCACCGTCTTGCTCTCGTTGATCCGCCCGTCGCCCACCATGGCCATGGCTTCGGCGAAGGGCACCCGGAGGATTTCCAGGAACTCGTCCTCGTCCATGTTCTCGCCGCTGTAGCTCAGGTCTTCGGCCAGGAAATAGACCAGGCGTTCGTTGGAATAGCCGATGCAGGGGTAGAAGGTGGGCAGTTCCCGCCATTTGCCGGCCAGATAGCCGGTCTCCTCCTGGAGCTCCCGCTGGGCGCAGGCCAGTTCCGTTTCGTCGGGGTCGAACTTGCCCGCCGGCAGTTCCAGGAAATCCCGGTGCAGGGGGTAGCGGTGCTGGCGTTCCAGGAGGATGTCGCCGTTGTCGAAGATGGGCAGGATCACGGCGGCGCCGGGGTGGACGATGTATTCCCGGGTGGATTCGCCGCCGTTGGGCAGGCGCACCCGGGCCCATTTCACATGGAGCAGGCGGCCGTCGTATTCGTCGCGGGTTTCCAGGGTGTGTTCGGTCAGGTCCTTGGGTTCCATGGGGGTGTCGTTCGGCGTGAAGGAGGAATGACGGGCGAGTATAGTTGCCCTTCGCGTCGGCCATCCGGGGGAGGAGGGCCGGCGCCATCAGAGCGGTCCGTCGGGGCGCGAGGAGAGTCCGGGCGGACGAGTGTATGGAACCAAGGAGACTTTTCATGCCCCAGACCAAGATCCTGCTCGACGAATCCGATATTCCCACCCATTGGTACAACGTGGTGGCGGACATGCCCAACAAGCCGGCGCCGCCCCTGGGCCCGGACGGCAAGCCCATCGGCCCGGAGGCCCTGACGGCCATCTTCCCCATGGCCCTCATCGAGCAGGAGGTCTCCGCCGAGCGCTGGATTCCCATCCCCGAGCCGGTGCGCGAGGCCTATCGCATGTACCGGCCCAGCCCCCTGTTCCGGGCCCACAAGCTGGAAGCGGCCCTGGGTACACCGGCGAAGATCTACTACAAATACGAGGGCGTCTCGCCGGCCGGTTCCCACAAGGTGAACACCTCCATCGCCCAGGCCTATTACAACGCCCAGGCGGGCATCAAGCGCCTGGCCACCGAGACCGGCGCCGGCCAGTGGGGCTGCTCCCTGGCCCTGGCCGGGCAGATGTTCGGCATCGACGTGCGGGTCTACATGGTGAAGGTGTCCTACAACCAGAAGCCCTACCGCCGTTCCATGATGCAGACCTGGGGCGCCGAGGTGTTCGCCAGCCCCACCCCCAACACCGTGTCGGGGCGCAAGATCCTGGAGCTGGACCCGGAATCCAACGGCAGCCTGGGCATCGCCATCTCGGAAGCCGTGGAGGAGGCCGCCAACCGGCCGGACACCAACTATGCCCTGGGCTCGGTGCTCAACCACGTCTGCCACCACCAGACCGTCATCGGCCTGGAAGCCAAGAAGCAGTTCGAGAAGGTGGGCGAGTATCCGGACATGGTCTTCGCCTGCTGCGGCGGCGGTTCCAACTTCGCCGGCACCGCCTTCCCCTTCCTGGCGGACAAGGCGGCCGGCGTCGCCAAGGCCCAGAACACCCGCCTGATCGCGGCGGAGCCCACCTCCTGCCCCACCCTGACCAAGGGCCACTACGCCTACGACTTCGGCGACGCCGTGGGCCTGACGCCCCTGATGCTCATGTACACCCTGGGCCACGACTTCATGCCTCCCGGCATCCACGCCGGCGGCCTGCGCTACCACGGCGACTCGCCCCTGGTGTCCCAGCTCTACCACGAGAAGCTCATCGAAGCCGTGGCCGTGCCCCAGGTGGCCACCTTCGAGGCGGGTGTGGCGTTTGCCCGGGCCGAGGGCATCATCCCGGCGCCGGAGTCCTGCCACGCCATCCGCGCCTGCCTGGACGAGGCCCTGCGCTGCAAGGAAACCGGCGAGCCCAAGGTGCTGTTCTTCAACCTGTCCGGCCACGGCCACTTCGACATGTCCTCCTACGACCGCTATTTCTCCGGCCAACTGGAGGACTACGCCTATCCGGAGCACGAGATCGAGGCGGCGCTGCATCGCTTGCCCAAGGTGGGCACGTGATCTGATCTGCGGCGAACCGGGTGTGGTGGGGGATACGGGAATGACAGGGTTTGGCGTATCCCCGTTTGTTTGTCGATTTTTTTTACAACACCGTGTCGTGCAGGCTGGGACAAGGATGGTCAATACATAAAAAACAATGGGTTGGTGACGTGGCGTGTTTCATGCTTATGGTTTTTCGTCTGGCATTTATGCAAGACCTTACAAATGTTTCCTTGGAGGCTGTTCCCTATGAAAAAGACCCTGCTTGCCGGCCTGTTGCTGGCTTCCGGCGTTGCCAATGCTGATTTCAGCGACGCCTACGACGTGTCCAACTGGACCCAGTCCCTCAACGGTGGCGCCATCTTCACCTCCGCCGCTCCCTACCTGGTCACCATGATCAGCAGCGATGACGGTACCGGTCCCGACTACACCGATTTCACCATCACTGCCGTTCAAGGTGGCATGGTCTCTTTCGATTGGGCGTATCTCAACGGTGATATCGACGGTTCCAGCCTGGATCCTTTCGGCTATCTGCTGAACGGGGCTTTCGAACAGTTGACCGCGGACAATGATTCTGGCGCCCAGAACGGCTCCGCCTCCTTCATGGTTGCCGCTGGCGACAACTTCGGTTTCCGCATCTATTCGACCGATTCCGTCCTGGGGTCCTCCTACGCCACCGTCCGCAATTTCGCTGCTCCCGTCCCCGAGCCCGAGACTTACGCCATGATGTTGGCCGGCCTGGCTCTTCTGGGTGTTGCCGCCAAGCGCCGCGCCGCCTGATCGGCACCCTGACTTGGCACGCCCGACAAGGGCGTGCCGGTCGCACCACTCCCAGGCGGTTCGGTACACAGCCAAGCCCATGGCTGGTGATCCCGGGCACGAGCGCCTGAAAGCACCATCGCACCAGGCAGGAGTCCGCAGCAAAACCGACTTACGGTTCTGCTTGTGGCGGCGCACCATGGTCTGCTAGCATCCCTGCCTATGAATCTGATTCAGCAGCGCTTTTCTCGATTTACCCCCTTCCTGGCCACGGCGGCCGGGAGGCGCTGATCCACGCAAGTCACATCGAGCCACCCGTGAAACCGCCAGGTCCCTGGCGGTTTTTCGTTTCAGGGCCGGCATCGACCAGGAAACCGACATGAGCCATATCCGCACCGACGACACCCGCATCGAGCAGAGCGACGAGCTGCTGGCCCCCATGCAGCTCATGCGCGAGCTGAAGGCCGGCGACGAGGCCCTGAACACTGCCTTCCAGGCCCGCGCCAGGATCCACGACGTGCTGCGCGGCGCCGACGACCGGCTGGTGGTGGTGGTGGGGCCCTGCTCCATCCACGACCCCAAGGCAGCCCTGGACTACGCCGCCCGGCTCAAGCCCCTGATGGCTGAACTGGAACGGGACCTGATCGTGATCATGCGGGTCTATTTCGAGAAGCCGCGCACCACCGTGGGCTGGAAGGGCCTCATCAACGACCCCCACCTGAACGAGAGCTTCGACATCAACGAAGGCCTGCGCCTGGCCCGCAAGTTGCTGGTGGACATCAACGACATGGGGCTGCCCTGCGGCACCGAGTTCCTGGAGTTGATCTCGCCCCAGTACATCGCCGACCTGGTGGCCTGGGGGGCCATCGGCGCCCGCACCACGGAATCCCAGTCCCACCGGCAACTGGCCTCCGGCCTGTCCTGTCCCGTGGGCTTCAAGAACGGCACCGACGGCAATCTGAGGATCGCCGTGGACGCCATCAAGGCCGCCGCCTCCCGGCACCATTTCATCTCCATCACCAAATCCGGCCACGTGGGGGTGTTCCGCACCACCGGCAACGAGGACTGCCACGTGATCCTGCGCGGCGGCAAGCAGCCCAACTACGACGCCGCCAGCGTGGCCGCCGCCTGCAAGGAACTGGCCGGCGCCGGCCTGCGCCAGCAGGTGATGATCGACTTCTCCCACGCCAATTCCAGCAAGCAGTACCAGCGCCAGGTGGACGTGGGCGCCGACGTGGCCGGGCAGGTCGCCGCCGGGGACCGGCGCATCATGGGGGTGATGATCGAGAGCCACCTGAACCCGGGCCGCCAGGACCTGCAACCGGGCAAGGCCCTGGCCTACGGCCAGTCCATCACCGACGCCTGCATCGGCTGGGACGCCACCGAGCCCCTGCTGCGCCAGTTGGCCGAGGCCGTGCGGGCCCGCCGCCTGACCCCGCCGCCGGAAGACGAGTGAGCCCCGCCGGGAGGCTCCTGGGTTAGAATGCCGCGTGGCGGGTCTCCCCGCATGGATACGTCGTCAACCTGGTCAGGTCCGGAAGGAAGCAGCCACAGCGACCGATGCCAGTGCCGGGGGTCAGGCTCGCCACCCCGAATTCTGGTGAGGGGTAAGGAGTGAGGAGTGAGGGGAAGACCCTTCGCCTTGCCGCCTCACATCTCGATCCCAACGCCTCACCGCCTTCATGAGCCATCAGGTTTTAGCCCGCAAATGGCGGCCCCGGCGCTTCGACCAGCTGGTGGGTCAGGAGCACGTGGTGCGCGCCCTGTCCAACGCCCTGGCCCAGGGCCGGCTGCACCACGCCTACCTGTTCACCGGCACCCGGGGGGTGGGCAAGACCACCCTGGCGCGCATCCTGGCCAAGTGCCTGAACTGCCAGGGGGGCGTGGGCGTCACCGCCGAGCCCTGCGGTGAATGTGCCGCCTGCCGGGAGATCGACGCCGGCCGCTTCGTGGACCTCATCGAGATCGACGCCGCTTCGTATACCGGCATCGACAACATGCGGGAGGTCATCGAGAACGCCCAGTACGCCCCCACGGCGGGCCGCTACAAGGTGTACATCATCGATGAGGTGCACCAGCTCTCCAAGCACGCCTTCAACGCTATGCTGAAGACCCTGGAGGAGCCGCCGGGCCACGTGATCTTCATCCTGGCCACCACCGATCCCCAGAAGGTGCCGGTGACGGTGCTGTCCCGCTGCCTCCAGTTCAACCTGAAACAGATGCCCCCGGGCCACGTGGCCGGCCACCTGCGCAAGGTTCTGGAAGCCGAGCAGGTGCCCTTCGAAGCCGGTGCCCTGAACCTGCTGGCCCGGGCCGCCGCCGGCAGCATGCGCGACGCCCTGTCCCTCACCGACCAGGCCATCGCCTACGGCAGCGGCCAGGTGCGGGAGGAGGAGACCCGGGCCATGCTGGGGGTCATCGACCAGGCCTACCTGCTGCCCCTGCTGGAGGCCCTGGCGGCCAAGGACGGCCCCCGGCTCATGGCCGAGGCCGGCGAGCTGGCCGCCCGGGGGTTTTCCTTCGACGCCGCCCTCCAGGACCTGGCCGGCCTGTTGCACCAGATCGCCCTGGCCCAGGGGGTGCCGGAAGCCGTGGCCGAGGACGCCCCGGAACGGGACCGGCTGTTCGAACTGGGCACCCTGCTGGACCCGGAAACCGTGCAGCTCTACTACCAGATCGCCACCCTGGGGCGGCGGGACCTGGAATGGGCTCCGGACGAATACGCCGGGTTCACCATGACCCTGCTGCGCATGCTGGCCTTCGCCCCGGGGGAGCCCTCCGGGCCGGGCGGCGGTAGCCGGGCCGGCGAGGCTGCGGGCCAACCTGCGGGCGCCAGCGGACGTTTCCAGGGGGCCCCTGCGGCCCGGCCCAGCCCTGTTGCCCAGGCGGCCAATGAGGCGCGGATCGGGCCGATGCCGGGGACCGCGTCGGTAGCTGCGGCCAGCTATCCCCCCCACCCCAACCCCTCCCCCACGGGGGGGGAGGGGCTTTTGGGAACCCTCCCCCCTCGTGCGGGAGGGCAGGGTGGGGGGGAGAACCACGCCAATGCCAACGCCGAAACGATGGCCCCCGCCCAACCCCTGGACTGGCGTGCCCTGGCCGAAAGCCTGCCCGGCGTGGTGCGGCAACTGGCCATGCACTGCGAACTGGCCGGCCGGGATGAACGGGGCCTCCACCTGCGCCTGCCGGAAAGCCAGAAGCCCCTGCTGGCCGGCTTCGGCGAGAAACTCAAGGAAGCCCTGGCCGAACGCCTGGGCCGCTTGCCGGTGCACATCGACATGGTGGCCGATACCCTGGCCTCCCCCGCCGCCGCCCGGGCCCGGGAGCAGGCGGTGCGCCAGGACGAGGCGTCCGCCGCCATCCACGACGACCCATTCATCCAGACCCTGGTGCGCGAGTGCGACGCCAGCGTGTCCAACATCCGCCCCCTGGCCCCCCGCCGGACGGGCACCGACAACTGAGCGAGGCGAACCCATGATCAAAGGCGGTATCGGCAACCTGATGAAGCAGGCCCAGCAGATGCAGGAAAACATGCAGAAGCTCCAGGCCAAGATCGCGGAGATGGAAGTGGAAGGCGCCGCTGGCGCCGGCCTGGTCAAGGTGGTGATGACCGGCAAGCACGACGTGAAGCGCATCACCATCGACCCTTCCCTGCTGGCCGACGACAAGGACATGCTGGAAGACCTGGTGGCCGCCGCCGTCAACGACGCCGTGCGCAAGGTGGAGACCCTGGTGCAGGACAAAATGTCCGCCGCCACCGCCGGCCTGCCCCTGCCCCCGGGGTTCAAACTGCCGTTTTGAGAGGCAGCGGGTAGTCGGTAGTTGGTAGTCTGTAGCTTTATTACTGCGCGCCTTTGGCGCGGAAGCACAGCTACCGACTACCAACTACCGACTACCAACTAAACGATGCTCCCCGCCTCCCTCGGCGCCCTCATCGACTCCCTGCGCGTGCTGCCCGGGGTGGGGCCCAAGTCTGCCGCGCGCATGGCCTATCACCTGCTGCAACGGGACCGCAACGGCGCCGCCCGGCTGGCCATGGCCCTCTCCGGGGCATTGGAGAAGCTGCGCCATTGCCAGCGCTGCAACAATTTCAGCGAGACCGATGTCTGCGAGACCTGCGCCAGCCCCCGGCGGGACCCGCGCCAGCTCTGCGTGGTGGAAATGCCCGCCGACCTGAACCGGCTGGAGGAGACCCAGGCCTACAAGGGCCTCTACTTCGTGCTCATGGGGCGGCTCTCCCCCCTGGACGGCATCGGCCCCCGGGAGATCGGACTGGAAAGGCTCATCGAGCGGGCCCGGGATGGTGAGACGGAGGAAGTGATCCTGGCCACCAACTTCACCGCCGAGGGGGAAGCCACCGCCCACTACGCCGGCGAGCTGCTCAAGGCCCGGGGCCTGAAGGTGACCCGCATCGCCCGGGGCCTGCCCGCCGGCGGCGAGCTGGAACACGTGGACGGCATGACCATCGCCCAGGCCCTGCTGGACCGGCGGGCCGTCTGACCACAAGGTGACCATGGAACAGGCCGTCGAAAAGACCCCCCTGGAACTGCTCCTGGAGCAGATGGACGAGGGGGGCGACTTCCCCGCCCTGTCGCGCACCATCGCCGAGATCAACCGGGCCATCGGCGACGAGAACGCCCGGGCCAACCTGCTCACCGACATCATCCTGCGCGACATCTCCCTGACCAAGAAGCTGCTCCGCCTGGTCAATGCCGCCCATTACGGCTCCTTCGGCAGCCAGCCCATCAGCACCATCTCCCGGGCGGTGGTGATCCTGGGTTTCGACGCCGTGCGCGACGCCGCCGTGTCCCTCATGCTGTTCGAGCACCTGAAGGACCGGGCCCACGTGGACGAGCTGAAGGGTGAGGCGGTGGACAGCTTCTACCGGGGCATCCTGGGCCGCATGCTGGCCGCCAGCGCCGGGGTACGGGACAGCGAGGAAGCCTTCATCAGCGCCCTGTTCCGGGATCTCGGCCGGCTCATGGCCCGCTTCCACTTCTACGACAAGACCCTGGAAGTGGCCCGCCTCATGGAAGCCGACCTGCTCAGCGAGGAAGGCGCCGCCCTCAAGGTGTTCGGCGTGGACTACGACCAACTGGGTCTGGCCATCGCCCGGCAATGGCATTTCCCGCCCACCATCCTGCACGCCATGTCGCCCCTGGATCCCGGGCCGGTGAAAGCCGGTGGCGACGGCGCCCGCCTCCAGGTGGTGGCCAATCTGGCCCGGGATCTGCATCGCAGCGTGGCCGGCAAGCGGCCCGAGGAGCAGGAACAGGCCCTGGACGGCATCTACCTGCGCTACCGGGAAGCCGCCCACGTGACCCGGGAATCCCTGGCGGAAACCAGCCGCAAGGCGGTGGAAACCCTGCGCGCCGAAGCCTCCATCATGGGCGTGGACATCAGCAAGAGCCGGGGCCTGCCCCTGCCGCCCAAGGGCAAAGGGGAGCAGGCCAAGGAGGCCGCCGCCGAAGCCGAGCGGGAAGCCGCCGAGGCGGCCCAGGCGGATCAGGCCGACGGCGCCGATCCCACCGCCATCCTGGCTCTGGGCATGCAGGATCTGACCGCCATGCTGCTGGGCACCTTCAACCTGGCCGACGTGTTCAAGCTGGCCGCCGAAGTGCTCTACCGTACCCAGATGTTCGACCACGTACTGATCTGCGTCCTGGACCGGGCCAGCCAGTGTCTGGTGGGCCGGGCCGGCCTGGGGCCCAAGGCCCTGGCCATGCGCAGTGCCTTCCGCATTCCCCTGTCCTTCGCTCCGGACGTGTTCCACGCCGCCACCGCCAAGGCCCAGGACATCCTCATCTCCGACGCCACGGCAGCCAACATCCGCAGCCGCATCCCCGACTGGTACGTGCGGGCTGCCGACGCCCACGCCTTCCTGCTCCTGCCGGTGGTGGTGGAGGGCCGGCCCCTGGCCCTCATCTACGCCGACCGCAGCAATGAACCCCTGCGGGTGCCTTCCCAGGTTCTGGGCCTCATCAAGGCCCTGCGCAACCAGACCGCCCTGGCGGTCCGCCAGAAAATCTGACCGACGAGCAACGACCATGGATCTTTCCGCCCTCACCGCCCTCTCCCCCCTGGATGGCCGCTACCGCCGCAGCGGCGGCAGGCTGGCCCCCTACTTCAGCGAATTCGGCCTCATCAGGTACCGGGTGCACGTGGAGATCGAATGGCTCAAGGCCCTGGCCGCCGAGCCGGCCATCGCCGAGGTGCCGTCCTTCTCCGCCGCCACCCTGGCGGAACTGGATGGCGTGGCCGCCAACTTCTCCCTGGCCGACGCCGAGGCGGTGAAGACCCACGAGAAAACCACCAACCACGACGTGAAGGCCGTGGAGTATTTCCTCAAGGACAAGCTGGCCGGCAACCCGGAAGTGGTGAAGGTGAGCGAGTTCATCCACTTCGCCTGCACCTCGGAGGACATCAACAACCTGTCCCACGCCCTCATGCTGCGCGACGCCCGCCAGGCGGTCCTGGTCCCGGCCCTGGAACCCGTGCTGGCCCGGCTGAAGGAACTGGCCGGCCAACTGGCCGACCTGCCCATGCTCGCCCGCACCCACGGCCAGCCCGCCAGCCCCACCACCCTGGGCAAGGAGATGGCCAACGTGGCCCACCGCCTGGAACGGGGCATGGGCAAGTTCGCAGCGGTGGCCTGCCTGGGCAAGATCAACGGCGCCGTGGGCAACTACAACGCCCACCTGTCCGCCTACCCGGAGCTGGACTGGGAAGGCTTCGCCCGCCGCTTCGTGGAAGGCCTGGGCCTGGAATTCAACCCCTACACCATCCAGATCGAACCCCACGACTACATGGCCGAACTCTACGACGCCTGCGCCCGCATCAACACCGTGCTCATCGACCTGGATCGGGACGTGTGGGGCTACATCTCCCAGGGCTACTTCAAGCAGAAGCTCAAGGAAGGCGAAGTGGGTTCCTCCACCATGCCCCACAAGGTCAACCCCATCGACTTCGAGAATTCCGAAGGCAACCTGGGCCTGGCCAATGCCGTGCTGCGCCATCTCTCGGAAAAGCTGCCCATCTCCCGCTGGCAGCGGGATCTCACCGACTCCACCGTGCTGCGCAACATGGGCGTGGGCCTGGGCTACGCCCTGCTGGGCTACGAAAGCCTGTTGCGCGGCCTCTCCAAGCTGGAAGCCAACCCGGCCCGCCTGGCGGAAGACCTGGACCACAACTGGGAAGTCCTGGCCGAACCCATCCAGACCGTCATGCGCCGCTACGGCCTGGAAAAGCCCTACGAGCAGTTGAAGGCCCTCACCCGGGGCAAGGAAGGCATTACCCGGGAAAGCCTGGCCGCCTTCATCCAGGCCCTGGCCATCCCGGAAGACGCCAAGCAGCGCCTGCTGGCCATGACCCCGGCCAGCTATACCGGCCAGGCGGGGGAACTGGCGAAGCGGCTGGGCGGGTGAGGCCGCACCTCACGCCATGGAATGCAGGCCGATCATGTTGCCCTCGGTGTCAGTCACCAGGGCGATGAAGCCATGCTGGCCGATGGAAAATTTCTCCTTGAACACCTGACCGCCATTGTCCCGGACCCGGGCGGCCTCCACGGCTCAATCGGCACAGGCGAAATAGACCAGGGTGCCGCCCCCCCGAAGCGCAATCTTCCATACGCACCAGGCCCCCTGCCGCGCCGGGCGCGTTCATCTCCATGGGAAAGGCCCGCCTCTCCACCCCCGGGCTCTCCAGGAGCTGGAGTTCAAGCGCGAAGACCCGCTCATAGAAGACCCGGGCCCGGGCCGTGTCCTGCAGGTGGATCTCGAACCAGACCACCGGATTGTTCCGCAAGGTTGCCTCCTGTTGGGCGCTTGATGGGTGAGTCCCGGAGCGCGGGTTGGCAGGGGATCATGTCGATTTGTCGAAAATATTTACGCCCGACCCTGGCCCGCGCGCAGATCATCAATATAACCTATTGATTTACTTGGCTATTGCCGTGCAGGCGCGGTAATTGCTTGATTTTCAAGTGCAAACCTTGAGAGGAGGATGTCATGGACATGCGCGCCGCCAAGCTTTTGCCCGCCGTCGTCGCCTGCTGCTTCGCCATGGGGCATGCCCGGGCGGCGACCATCGAATGGTCCCTGGGCCCGAGCTTCAACGGGGCCACCGGCTACGAGGGCATCCTCACCAACGGAACCCTGGTGGAAGCGGTTGATTTGGTCGGTGCCACTGGCGGCTCCATGACTGTGGATCCCCTTGGCATCAACCTGACCTTTTCGATGGTCAATTCGCCCTTCTTCAACAGCAACTGGGCTTCCGCCGGGTTTGGCGGCAGTACCGACAGTGCCTGGGGCAACATCCTCAACACCTTCGAATGGCATCAGGGAAGCGACGTGGCCGGAACCGGCTTCCTGGGCGGACTGGTGGCCGGGCACACCTACCAGGTGCAGTTCTTCGCAGCCCGTTCCGACTGCTGCGGGACCAGGACTCTGTCCTTCTCCAACGGCATCGACGTGGCGACGGTGACCATCGAATACGATGATTACGTGAGCGTGGTGGGCACCTTCGTTGCCGATGCCAGCAGCCAGACCATCAGCTTCGACGACAGCACCAACAACCCCTTGCTCAACGCCTACGTGCTGCGCGACATCAGCCCGGTGCCGGAGCCGCAAACCTGGACGATGTTGCTGGCAGGCCTGCTCACGGTTGCCGGCGTGGCCGCTTGGCGGCGGCCGGCCCGGGCCTGGTGAAGGGCGTCAACCCCGGGTGCATACCAGGGTGTAGTGGGTTTCGTGGTTGCCGCCCACCGAGGTGGGGGTGACCCCGCTGGAGATATAGGTGGTATGGCTTCCTGAGGTGGATTCCGGGTTGCCGGTGCCGCGCAGGGTGAGCCGGGTGTTGAAGCCGATGGCCACGAACACCCCCACGTCGTTGAAATAGTCGATGTTCACCACCGCCTTGCCGGCCTCTTTGGTGAGGATGGCGGAGAAGACCTTGGTGCGGGTGGTGGTGGAGAAATCATCTTCATAGGCCACACCCTGCTGGACCACGAAATCCTTGATGTACTCCTCCACCAGGGCATCGCCGTACACGTATTCCACGACCACGTTGCAATTGGCTGAAACGGGGCCGGCAGCCTGGACGGCGGATGGGGGATTCAGGGTTACGAGGAAGAGGGCAAGCAGCGTGGTCAGTCTGGTCATGATGGATTCTCCAGAAAGGGATGGGCATCCTGGCTGACTTGGGGCGGCCGCCAGGGGAGCCTGGAAAGTACGCAATCCGCGTGCCAGGGCCTGTGTCTCGGCCAGCACCGGGGCCGGTGGGCGGGTGAGCGGACGGAAACCGGGGGCAAAGGGTGATTTGCCCCCACCGGATTGGGGGAAATAACCCGGTTCAGGACGGGGATCGGCTTTACTTGTGCCGAGAAGGCGGGGATATTTTTTACTTTCCATTGCCAAATTGGTTTGCCCCCATGTCCGCCCATGCTTTTGACGTCGATGCCAGCAATTTCCATGAACTGGTCCTGGAGAAGTCCAAGCACGTCCCCGTCGTGATCGACTTCTGGGCCGAGTGGTGCGGGCCCTGCAAATCCCTGAAGCCCATCCTGGAGAAGCTGGCCGAGGAGTTCGCCGGCCGGTTCGTGCTGGCCAAGATCAACGCCGACCAAAACCAGGACTTGGCGGCCCAATTCCAGGTGCGCGGCATCCCCAGCGTGAAGGCGGTGTTCAACGGGGAGATCCTGGACGAGTTCTCCGGGGCCATGCCCGAGGCCACGGTGCGGGAGTTCCTCAAGCGCATCATCCCCAGCCCCGCCGAGGAATTGCGTGCAGCGGCGGCCCGGGCCCGGGAGGCGGGCAATCCCGGCGAAGCCCTGCAACTGCTGGCCGAGGCCTCCAAAGTGGACATGGCCAACGAAGCGGTGCGCATGGATGCCGCCGACATCCTGCTGGATCAGGGGGAACTGGAGGAGGCCAAGCGTCTGCTGGACAGTCTGACCCCCAACACCCGCATGGACGAAAGGGCCCAGCAGTTGCTGGCCAGGCTGACCTTTGCCCTGGGGGGGCAGCAGGGCGGCGATGCGGCCGAACTGAAGGCCCGCATCGAGGCCCGGCCCGACGACATGGAGGTGCGCATGCAACTGGCCAACCTGTACATCGCCAGCGGCCGCCACCAGGAGGGTCTGGACGAGTTGCTGGACATGGTCCGCCGGGACAAGGCCTGGAACGAGGAAGCGGCGCGCAAGGCGGTGCTGGCCGTGTTCAACATGCTGGGCAACCAGGGGCCCCTGGTGGCCGCCTACCGGCGCAAACTGTCCAGCGCACTTAACTGAGCCCCCCAATCCCGATGCTATGCTGAGGCATACAAGACAGGGAGCCAAGATGACCTTCACTGCCCAACACCGAGCCCTGCTCGGAGAACTGGCCGCCTTCGAGGTTTGCGGACCCTTCGAAGACAATCTCTATCGCCTCACCCGCATGGCCGGGGAACTGCTGGAAGCGGACCGGGTTTCCCTGATGCTCCTGGATTCAGGCCAGAGTGAAGGCAAACGGCTCAAGCTGGTGGCCCTGTACGGCGTGCTGCCCCAGGCGGCCAGCAGGGAGGAATCCGTTCCCGGCCAGGGCATCGCCGGCCAGGTGTTTACCACCGGCCAGACACTCCGCGTGGAGCGCATCGAGGATACCCCCTGGCGCGACAAGGCCCGCCGGCCGGAAGAAGGGGGCAGCTTCCTGGCCTGCCCGGTCCTGATTGCCGGGGAACCGGCGGGGGTGCTCAACTTCAGCGCTCCCCGGGGCCGCACGGTGTTTACCGAGTCGGATCAGGCCCTGGGAGAACTGGCCACCCTGCTGCTGGCCCGGGCCATCCAGGTGGCCCGTCTGGAGCGCATGCTGGACTCCCGTTTCGCCCAGTTGGCCTTCGCCCTGGAGGGCAGTTCCCAGGCCAGTGCCGTGACGGCCCTCTCCGCCCACGAGCCGGAAAGGGTGGCGAAGATGCTGGCCAAGGGTTTCTACAAGGAGTTGCGCCACTGCGGTTTCACCCCCAACCAGATCATCCACGCAGCGGGGGAGATCATCTCCGAACTGACCGGCAGCCTGAACCGGCATACCAAGCGGCTGGTGCGGGAGCAGGGGTAGGGGGGGAGAGGAGTAAGGGGTCAGGATGCCGGACGGGCGGCGTACTCCGCCGCCAGCTTGGCGTAATTGGCGGCGTGGTAGGCGAAGTAGTCCAGCTCTTCCGGGGTGAGGGGGCGCACCTGCTTGGCCGGCCGGCCCAGGTAGAGCCAGCCCGATTGCAGCACCTTGCCCTCCGGCACCAGGCTGCCGGCCCCCAGCAGCACCCGGGGTTCCAGCACGGCCTTGTCCATGACCAGGGAGCCCATGCCCACCAGGCATTCGTCGCCGATGGTGCAGCCGTGGAGGATGACCATGTGGCCCACGGTCACGTCCCGGCCGATGATCAACGGCGCTCCCAGGGGGTCCCGCTGGCTGCGGTGGGTCACGTGCAGCACCGAGCTGTCCTGGATGTTGCTGCGGGCGCCGATGCGGATGAAGTTCACGTCGCCGCGCACCACCACGCCGGGCCAGATGGACGCCTCGTCGCCCAGTTCCACGTCCCCCACCACGGTGGCGGCAGGGTGGACGAACACGTCGCGCCCCAGGCGGGGCCGCTGGTCGCGGTAGGATTCGATGGCCATGGCGTGTAAGGAAATGTAATCAGCCGCCACTATGCCTTGAAATTCCCGATTCCGGGCCGATACTCCTCTTGGTCACCACCTGTCCAACCCACGTTCATGAACCCCCTCCTCGACTTCTCCGGCCTGCCCCGTTACAGCGAAATCCGTCCCGACCACGTCACACCCGCCGTGGATCAGCTCCTGGCCGAGAACCGGGCCCTGGTGGATGCCCTCTGCCTGCCCGACGTGCCGGCCACCTGGGCGGCCTTCGTGCAGCCCCTGGACGACGCCAACGAGCGCCTGTCCCGGGCCTGGGGCCAGGTCTCCCACCTGCATTCGGTCCTGGACAGCCCGGAACTGCGGGAGGTCTATAACGCCAACCTGCCCAAGATCACCCAGTACTACGCCGAACTGGGCCAGCACGAGGGCCTGTTCCGCCGCTACAAGGCCCTGGCCGCCTCGCCGGAATTGGGCAAGCTGAGCCCGGCCCGGCGCAAGATCGTGGACAACGAACTGCGTGATTTCCGCCTGGGGGGCGCCGAGCTGCCCGAAGCGGACAAGCCCCGCTTCATGGCCATCCAGGAGGAACTGTCCAAACTCTCCGCCAAATTCGAGGAAAACCTGCTGGACGCCACCAACGCCTGGAGCAAGCTCATCACCGACGAGGCCCAACTGGCCGGCCTGCCCGAGGACGCCAAGGCCATGTTCCAGGAGATGGCCCAGGCCGCCGGCCAGGCGGGCTGGAAGCTGAACCTCCAGGCCCCGTCCTTCCTGCCGGTCATGCAGTTCTGCTCCAACCGGGCCCTGCGCGAGGAGATGTACCGGGCCTACACCACCCGGGCTTCCGAGTTCGGTCCGGAGAACCTGGACAACACTTCCCTCATCAGCCGCATCCTGGCCCTGCGGGCCGAGGCGGCCAGACTGCTGGGCTTCGCTTCCTACGCCCAGGTGTCCCTGGAACCCAAGATGGCGGAAAGCCCCCGGGAAGTGCTGGATTTCCTGGAGAACCTGGCCGCCCGGGCCAAGCCCTATGCCGAACAGGACATGGTCGAACTGCGGGATTTCGCCGCCAAGGAACTGGGGCTGCCCGACCTCCAGGCCTGGGACGTGGCCTACGCCAGCGAAAAGCTGCGGGAAGCCCGCTACGCCTTCTCCGAAAACGAGGTGAAGCAGTATCTCCAGGAACCCCGGGTGCTGGCCGGCCTGTTCCGGGTCATCGAGACCCTCTACGGCCTGGAGATCCGCGAAGACGCGGCCCCGGTCTGGCACGAGGACGTGAAGTTCTTCGCCCTGCGCGACCGCCAGGGGCAACTGGTGGGCCAGTTCTACCTGGACCTCTACGCCCGGGACACCAAGCGGGGCGGCGCCTGGATGGACGACGCCATCACCCGGCGGCGCAAGGACGAAGGCATCCAGACCCCGGTGGCCTATCTCAACTGCAATTTCACCCGGCCCGTGGGCGGCAAGCCGGCCCTGCTCACCCACGACGACGTCATCACCCTGTTCCACGAGTTCGGCCACGGCCTGCACCACCTGCTCACCAAGGTGGAGGACCTGGGCGTGTCCGGCATCAACGGCGTGGAATGGGACGCGGTGGAACTGCCCTCCCAGTTCATGGAGAACTTCTGCTGGGAATGGGACGTGCTGAAGCACATGACCGGCCACGTGGAGACCGGCGAACCCCTGCCCGAGGCCCTGTTCCGCAAGATGCTGGCGGCCAAGAACTTCCAGGCCGGCATGCAGACCGTGCGGCAGATCGAGTTCGCCCTGTTCGACATGCACCTGCACCACGACCTGGCCCCGGGCCAGACGGCTTTGGGCCTGCTGCGGGAGATCCGCCAGCGGGTGGCGGTGGTGCACCCGCCGGAATACAACCGCTTCCCCAACAACTTCTCCCACATCTTCGCCGGCGGCTACGCGGCGGGTTACTACAGTTACAAATGGGCCGAGGTGCTGTCCGCCGACGCCTACAGCCTGTTCGAGGAGAACGGTGGGCTCAACCCGGACATCGGCCACCGTTTCTGGAGCGAAATCCTGGCCCAGGGCGGGGCCCGGCCGGCCATCGAATCCTTCAAGGCCTTCAGGGGCCGGGAGCCCACCATCGATGCCCTGTTGCGGCACAACGGCATGGCGTGAGGCCCATGCGGGGGCGGGGCTGCTAGAATCCCCTGCATCGAAGAGGAGAACCACCATGAAACGGGGACTTCTGCTAATCATGCTGCTTGCCAGCCCCATGCTCCATGCCGCCGATCTGTATCGCTGGATCGACGCCAATGGGCGCATCGTCTATTCCGACCAGCCGCCGCCGGCCACGGCCAAGCAACAACAGAAGGTGTCCGGCAAGGGCAACGTGGTGGAGGTGGACAAGGAATCCTACGAAACCCGCGTGGCCCGGGAAGCCAATCCGGTGATCCTGTACAGCAATGCCTGCGGTCCCATCTGTGATCAGGCCAAGGAATTCCTGGCCAAGCGGGGCGTGCCCTACACCACCCGGGACCCCAGCAAGGATCCGGAAATCGCCCTGCAACTGAAGAAACTGGTGGGCACGCTGGAGGTGCCGGTGATCGTAGTGGGCCGGACCCATCAGAAGGGCTTCGAGCCCAACTCCTGGGGAAGCATTCTGGACGTGGCGGGTTATCCCAAGGAAGCCTTGCTGCCCAATGGCGCGCCCCCCCCGGCAAGCCCGGAGGCCACGCCACCGGCCCCTCCCACCGCCCAGCCCCAACCCTGATTCCCCGGAGTTTCCCATGCACCGCCTAGCCGGCTGGTTCGGCCACGGCGCGGATGATGCCGCGCGCACCCTGGAGGCCATGCTGGCCGCCTGCAACGTGGGCCGTCCCCCCCACACCCATGCGGAGAGCGCCTTGGGCCTGGCCGCCAGCCAGGCATTGGCCGTGACGGATGACCTGGCGGCGGTGATCGCCGGCCGGCCCCGCTTTGCCGAAGGACTGCTGTCCGGGCCCGCCGCAGCCACCGCACTCCTGGACCTGTGGCGCAAACATGGGCGCGACACCCCCAAGCACCTGACCGGCAGCTATGCCCTGGCCATCGTGGACCGGCGCGCCCGGGGCGTTTTCCTGGCCCTGGACCGGATCGGCGCCGAGCGCCTGTGTTTCGCCGCCTCGCCCCGGGGCGTGGTGTTCTCCAGCCAGGCCGACATGGTCACCGCCCACCCGGCGGTGGGGCGCACCCTGGACCCCCAGGGCCTGTTCAACTACCTGTACTTCTTCCAGGTGCCGGCGCCGGGCAGCATCTTCCAGGGGGTGGAGAAACTGCTCCCCGCCCAGTGGGCCTGGTGCCAGGACGGGCAGGTGAGCCGGGGCTTTCATTGGGCCCTGCATTACCGGGATGAGCCCCGGGACGATTTCGAGGCCCAGCGGGAGCGCTTCCACGAGATTCTGCGCGCCTCCGTGGGCCGGGCCCGGGGAGACGAAGAGGTGTCCGCCTTCCTGTCCGGCGGCACGGACAGTTCCACGGTATGCGGCCTGCTGCGGGAACAGGCGGGCCGGGCCCGGACCTTCTCCATCGGTTTCGACGCCAACGGCTTCGACGAGATCGAGTACGTGCGCATCGCCGCCCGCCGCTATGGCCTGGACAGCCAGGAGTACTACCTGCAACAGGCCGACGTGATGGAAGCCATCCCGGTCATCGCCCGGCACTACGACGAACCCTTCGCCAACGAATCCGCCGTGCCCACCTATTTCTGCGCCAAGCTGGCGGCGGCGGAGGGATTCAAGGTCATGCTGGCCGGCGACGGCGGCGACGAAATCTTCGGCGGCAACGAGCGTTACGCCAAGCAGAAGGTGTTCGAGCGCTATTTCCTGGTGCCCGATGCCCTGCGCAAGGGCCTGCTGGAACCCCTGGTGAACCTGCCCGGCCTGTCGGCCCTGGGCCTGGTGCGCAAGGCCCAGAGCTACATCCGCCAGGCCAACATCCCCCTGCCGGAGCGCATGGAGTCCTACAACTTCATCTACCGCCAGCCCCTGGACGAGATGTTCGACGGCGGCTTCCTGGGCCAGGTGGATGCCGCGTTGCCCGCCGCCTTGCTGAAGGAAGTCTACGACCGGGCCGATTCGGACTCCTTCATCAACCGCATGCTGCACCTGGACATCAAGTTCACCCTGGCCGACAACGACCTGCGCAAGGTGAACGGCATGACCGAGGCGGCCGGCATCGAAGTCCGCTATCCCCTGCTGGACGACGCCATGATGGACTTCTCCGGCGAAGTGCCCCCCGACTGGAAAGTGCGCGGCCAGTACCTGCGCTGGTTCTTCAAGAAGGCCCTCACCGGCTTCCTGCCCGACGAGATCATCAACAAGAGCAAGCACGGCTTCGGCCTGCCCTTCGGCGTCTGGGCCCGGGAATACGCGCCCCTGCGGGAGCGGGTGGAGGACCGGCTGTCGGACCTGAAGAAACGGGCCATCCTGCGCCCGGACTACATCGACCTGGTACGCAACGAGCACATGACCGGCCACGCCACCTATTTCGGACGGTCCATCTGGCTCATGCTGGCCCTGGAGGAGTGGCTGGCGGAACGGGGCCTGTAAGCCCGGCTGCGGCCCGGCCCGTTGGCCGGGCCCTGTGGACTTGCCCATACCGTCCCAAGGGGAAACAATGGCGCCCCGCCCGTGCGGGACGAAACGCCCCCCTACCGATAACGATCAGGAGACACCATGCCCCAGCCTGGCATCCGGGGATTCATCCTCGGGTCGCGCCGTTCGGGTTCCAACCTGCTGCGCGTCATGCTCAACCAGTCCCCCCACCTGGCCGCGCCCCATCCTCCCCACCTCCTGCACGCCTTCACCGACCTGCTGCCCCATTACGGGGAGCTGGCCGATGAGGCCCGCTGGCGTGCCCTGGTGCAAGACGTGGTGGCCTATGCCAACCTGAACCCGGTGCCCCTGCTGGCCGACGGCCACCCTCTGGAGGCCGAAGCCGTGGCTGCCCGCTGCCGGGAGCGCAGTCTGATCTGGCTGCATGACGCCGTGTACACGGAAATCATGGCGCGTAACGGCAAGTCGGCCTGGGTATGCAAAAGCAACGACAACATCCACTACCTGGAAGCCATCGAGGCGGCCTTCGCCGACTCGGCCCGCTACATCTACCTGTGCCGGGATGGCCGGGACGTGGCCCTGTCCTTCCGCAAGGCCCCCATCGGGCCCAAGCACCCCTACCTGTGCGCCACGGACTGGACCCGCACCCAGCAGCGCATGCTGGACTGGGAGCGGCGCACCGGGCCGCGCACCCTGCGGGTGCATTACGAAGACCTGACCGGCCGGCCCGAGGCCACCTGCCGGCAACTGTGCGGCTTCCTCGGCGTGCCCTTCCATCCGGCCATGCTGGATGCCCACCGCTCCGACGAGGCGAGCCGGACCGCCGGGCAGAGCGTGCTGTGGGCCAACCTGACCCGCCCGGTGCAGGCGGGCAACAGCGAAAAATGGCGGCACGACAGCCTGCACAACGTGCAGCAGTTCGAGCGGGCGGCTGGGCCGGCCCTGGCTGCCCTGGGCTACCCCCTGGCCTGTGCGCCCCTGGCCCCGCCCTGCGAGGCGGAAACGGCAAGCATCCACGCCGAAGACCGGCGCCTGCGTGACCAGGTCCGGGCGGATCTGGGCCGGGACGGTGGTACCCGGGACGCCCAGGCCGCCTTCCTGGTGTCCCGCCGGCAAGCCCTGGCCCGTGGCTGACGAAGCGGCGCTGCGGCGGCCCGGCCTGGCCGTTCTGGCCTGGGTGCTCCTGCGGGTGGGGGCGACGGCCTTCGGTGCCCACCTGGCCCTGCTCGGCGCCGTGCAGCGGGAGGCCGTGGTCCGCCGGGGCTGGCTGGCGGATACCCGCTGGAACGACATCGTGGCCCTGGCCGCCACCCTGCCCGGCCCCATGGCGGTGAATGCGGTGACCTGTCTGGGCTACGTCCTGCGTGGACCGTGGGGCGCTCTGGTGGCCATGCTGGCCATCCTGGGGCCATCAGTCCTGCTCATGACCGGCTTTGCCGTGCTGCGCACCGGCCTGGGGGATTCACCCTGGTTGAATGCCTTGTTTTCCCTCCTGCCGGCGACGGTGGCGGCCATCGTCCTGGCGGCCGCCGCCGGCCTGGGCAGGGCGGCCCTGCCCGACCGCTTCGCCGCCGGGGTGGCCCTGCTGGCCGGCGGCTTCCTGCTGCTTGGCCAGGGCCGGGGCCTGGCCTGGATCATCCTGCTGGCCGGCCTGGCCGGCGTGCTCTGGCATCTCCCCCGGCCCGGCCGGACCGGGGGCTTTGCCCTGGGGGCCCTGGCCCCGGCCTTGCTGGCCGCCGGCCTGGCCCTGGCGGCCCTGCTGTCCCCCGGCCTGCCGGGCCTGGGCACCCTTGGACAGTTGTTCACCGGCTTCGCCCGCACGGGTCTCCTGATGTTCGGCGGTGGTTACACCGCCGTGCCCCTTTTCCAGCAACTGGCCGTGGAACAGCATGGCTGGATCGATCCGGCCGGGCTGGCCGAGGCCATCGCCCTGAGCCAGCTCACGCCGGGCCCCATCCTCACCAGCGCCGGCTACATCGGCCAGACGGTGGCCGGCCTGGCGGGCAATGCTTCCGCCCTGGCCGGCATGTTCCTGCCCATGGCCATCATCGCGGTATTGCTCCTGCGCAGCCTGGAGAATCTGGCCGGCACCTGGTGGATGGCCGGTTTCCTGCATGGAGTGCGGCCTGCCGCCCTGGCGGCCATCGCGGCGGGTGGTCTGCTGCTGTTGGCGGCCCTGCCCGACCCGGCCCGCTCCCTGCCCGTGGCCGCTGGCGCCCTCTATCTGCTGTTGGGCCGGGGCCTGCCCACCTACTGGCTCATCCCCCTGGCCGGTGGCGTGGGCCTGCTGCTGGCCGGCCTGACGGGGACTTGAGCGCCTTCCTTAAGCGCCTTCCCAGCGGGCCGCCGCCGTGTCGTCCGACTCCCGGGCGTCCACCCACTTCTCGCCGTCCGGGGTGGCTTCCTTCTTCCAGAAGGGGGCCCGGGTCTTCAGGTAATCCATGATGAATTCACAGGCGGCGAAAGCATCGCCCCGGTGACTGGAGGCCACGGCCACCAGGACGATGGGATCGGTGGGTTGCAGGGGGCCCACCCGGTGGATGACGCAGGCGTCCAGGACTTCCCAGCGGGTCCGGGCCTCGGCGACGATGTCGGCCAGGGCCTTCTCGGTCATGCCCGGGTAATGTTCCAGGGTCATGGCGCTGACGCTCTGGCCCTCGTTCACGTCCCGCACCAGCCCCAGGAAGGCGGCCACGGCGCCCACCCGGGGGTTGGCCCGGTACAGGGCGGCCACTTCGGTTTGCAGCTCGAAGGCTTGGGACTGGACGGCGATCTTCATGGGAACTCCGGATGGGGTGGCGGGATCAGGCCGGGGGCGCTGTGGGCAGCTTGTCCATGAGATAGCCCAGACCGCGCAGAGTTCGGATGGTGACGCCGGCCGGCTCCAGTTTCTTGCGCAGCCGGTGCACGTAGACCTCAATGGCGTTGGCGCTCACTTCCTCGCCGTAACCGCACAGGCTCTCGATGAGCTGGTCCTTGCTCACCACCTTGCCTTGGCGGAACAGCAGGGTTTCCAACACCGAGACTTCCCTTTGCGAGAGTTCCAGGGACTCGCCGTTCAGGCTGGCCCGGCGGCCCACCGTGTCGTAGTCCAGGGCGCCGCAGGTCAGGTGGGGGGTTCCCCCCTGGCCCCGGCGCAGCAGGGCCCGCACCCGGGCCTCCAGTTCCACCAGGGAGAAGGGCTTGGTCAGGTAGTCGTCGGCCCCCAGGTCCAGGCCCTTGACCCGGTCCTCCACGCCATCCCGCGCCGTGAGGATGATGACCGGGGTGAGGTGGCCGCCACCGCGCAGGCGGGACAGCACGTTCAGGCCATCCAGGCGGGGCAGGCCCAGATCCAGGATCACCAGATCGAAGCCGCCGCCGCGCAGCAGCCCCAGGGCCATTTCCCCGTCCCCGGCCTGGTCGGTGGCGTAGCCGGCGGCGCGCATGGCCCGGGTCAGGCTGTCCTGGAGGATGGGGTCGTCCTCGACGATGAGCACACGCACGGCGATGGCCTGGAACGGGTTTCGGTGTAAGGGTGGCGTAAGGCAGCCCGTTTAGGATACCTCAACCCAACTGTCGTTGGCCCGGTCCTCCCCCGCTCGTTGCCTCGGCGACGGGCAACGCCCCCCGGCTTGTCCGGGGGGTTTCCATTTCCGGCTGCCGTTTCTTATCGGACGGTGCGCCGCCGCCAGGCCAGCAGGCCCAGCCCCCCCAGGAACATGGCCCAGGTCTCGGGCTCAGGAACCGGGTTGGTGGGGGCCAGGGTGAAGCTGTTGATGTTGTTCACCGTGTTGGTCACGCCGAAATTCAATCCCAGAAAGTAACCGCCATAGGGCAGTTCCGGCACCAGTGTGTTGGTCTGTGCCGGGTCGATGTCCGGACTCACGGCGCCGGTGGGCTGGCCGTCGGCGGGATCGATGTAGCCGTTGGTGTCGTAGAAGGACAGGTAGAGGTTGCTGATGGTGGTGCCGTTGATGCTGCCCGTGGTGCCCGGGTTGTTGCCCAGCAGGCTGAAGGTGAGCACGTCCAGGCCGGGGCTCACGCCGTAATCCGCCTCGTGGAAATTGAGTACCGACAGGTTCCCCGGGGCGTTGAGGCTGACGTGGTCGTCTCCCACGGTGATGCTCAGTTCGGTGATGGCGCCGGTGTACACCGTCATGTAGCCCTGCCAGACGGCATCGTAGAAGGTGGTGGTGGGCGTGGCCACGGCCAGGTCGTAGGTGAAGCGGCCGACGTAGGCCTCACTGCCGAAACCGTTGAGGATGCCGGTGAAAGCGTAGGACACGGGGGCGGCCTGGGCGGCGCCGGCCAGCATGAGGCTGGCGGCCAGGGCGAGTTGGCGGACTTGCATGGGTCATTCCCTTTCTTTTGTGTGGGTAGGGCGCAGAGTAGCAGTGGCGACCAAGCGTGTAAACAATTTACACGCTTGGTCGCCAAAGAAAAAAACCGACGTAAGGGTCCTGTAAGTCCCCCTCCTTAGCATGCGGCCAGCGCCCAAACCGGGCCTCAAGTGTTTTCCTTCCTGCCGTAACGGAGTCCTGCCATGTCAAAACCTGAAATGAACTGGGCGGCCATCGATGCCGACCCGCGCTTCCAGGCACTGCACAAGAAGAAGCTGACCTTCCTGTGGTCCCTGATGATCTTCTCGGTGGTCTATTACTTCCTGCTGCCCATCGGTGCGGCCTACTTCCAGGATCTGTACAAGATCAAGGTCTGGGGTCCCGTGAACGTGGGCATCCTGTTCGCCCTGTCCGAGTTCATCGTGGCCTGGACCATCGCCGCCGTGTACGCCAAGCGGGCCAACCGGGAATTCGACGCCATGGCCGCCGAGATCATCAAAGACGCCCATAACATCAAGTAAGGATTCCGACATGAACCTGAAACTCATCGGCGGCGCCGCTGCCCTGGCCGCCGTCAGCTCCCTGGCCTTTGCCGGGACTGGCGCCGTGGCCGACGAATTCAAGTGGATGACCTTCGCCGTGTTCGGCGCCATCATCGCCTTGACCATGTACGTCACCTATTGGGCCGCCCGGCAGACCCACTCCACTTCGGAGTTCTATGCCGCCGGCCGTTCCGTCACCGGTGTCCAGAACGGCTGGGCCATCGCCGGTGACTATCTGTCCGCCGCGTCCTTCCTGGGCATCGCCGGCCTGATCTCCCTGTACGGCTATGACGGCTTCATGTACTCGGTGGGCTGGCTGGTGGCCTACATCACCGTGCTGCTGGTGATCGCCGAGCCCTGCCGCAACATCGGCAAGTACACCCTGGGGGACATCCTGGCCTTCCGCAACCAGCCCAAGGCCTCCAAGACCGTGGCCGCCCTGTCCACCATCACCGTGTCCACCTTCTACCTGACCGCCCAGATGGTGGGCGGCGGCGTGCTGATCAAGACCCTGATCGGCATCGACTACTACATCTCCGTCATCGGCGTGGGCATCCTCATGCTGACCTACGTGGTATTCGGCGGCATGAAGGCAACCACCTGGGTGCAGATCATCAAGGCCGTGCTGCTGGTGACCGCCTCCATCCTGCTGGTCATGTTCACCTGGGGCCAATACGGCTTCAGCCTGCCCGGCTTCCTGCAAGCCGTGGTGGACAACCCCGGCGTGCAGAAGCAGGTGGCCAAGGTGATCGGCGACGCCGCCCTGAACATGAGCCCCGAGGAACTGGGCCAGCGCTTCCTGGAGCCGGGCCTGTTCCTGAAGAACCCCATCGACCAGATCTCCCTGGGCATGGCCCTGGTGCTGGGCACCGCCGGCATGCCCCACATCCTGATGCGCTTCTTCACCGTGCCCACCGCCCAGGACGCCCGCAAGTCCGTGATCTGGGCCATGGCCATCATCGGGGGCTTCTACGTGCTGACCCTGTTCCTGGGCATGGGCGCCGCGATCAACGTGGGTTCCGCCAACATCGCCGGCCTGGACAAGGGCGGCAACATGGCTGCTCCGCTGCTGGCCCAGTACGTGGGCGGCGGCGCCGACTCCATGCTCGGCAACCTGTTCCTGGCCTTCGTGGCGGCCGTGGCCTTCGCCACCATCGTCGCGGTGGTGGCCGGTCTGGTGCTGGCGGCGGCGTCCGCCATGGCCCACGACATCTACGTGGGCGTCATCAAGGGTGACCATGCCTCTCCCCAGGAGCAGGTGATCGCCGCCCGGGTGTCCTCCATCATCGTCGGCATCCTGGCCATCTACGTGGGTATCGCCGCCGAGGGCCAGAACGTGGCCCACCTGGTGGCCCTGGCCTTCGCCGTGGCGGCTTCCTCCAACCTGCCGGCCGTGTTCCTGACCCTGTACTGGAAGCGGGCCAACACCTACGGCATCGTCACCGGCATGGTGGTGGGCGCGGTGACCGCCATCGCCCTGGTGATGATCTCCCCCAACATGACCTACCCCCAGGCCGTGATCAAGGACGCCAAGAAAGTGCTGGAAGGCGAGCCCATGCAGCCCGCCAAGGAAGCCAAGCCCGCCGTGGTGGCTTCCAGCTTCATGTGCGAACTGTTCGCCATGGAAGGCTGCGTGAAGTCCGAGCCCGCCAAACCGGCTTCCCCCGAGAAGGCCGCCAAGCCGGGCGCCGCCGAGAAGCTGGCCAAGTTGAACGAGAAGCTGGCCACCTTGAGTGACGAGAAGGAGATCGCCGCGGTGAAGAAGGACATCGCCGCCACCGAGAAGGCCAAGTCCAAGGCGGAAGCCGACCTGAAGACCTTCGAAGGCCAGACCACCAGCATGGCGGGCCTGGAGAAGCCCTTCTTCCTGCTGAAGAACCCGGGCCTCATCTCCATCCCCCTGGGCTTCCTGTGCGTGATCGTCTTCTCCCTGGCCTTCCGGGACAAGCGCGCCGAGGAAATGTGGGACGAACTCTACGTGCGCCAGAACACCGGCATCCATGCCGAAGGCGCCTCGGCCCACTGAGGTTCGAACGATCCTCCCCCCGTCCGCCCCGCCAGGGGCGGGCACTCGAACCCCCGGCTGGTCCGGGGGTTCGTTTTTTTGGCGTCTGTGGACTTCTTAAGTGTTCGTTAACTCCCCATGGTGAGAATGGGTTCGTCCGGATGTTTCCTCCGGCGCATCGTCAATCGAGGAGAAATTGCATGAACAAGACTCTGATCGCTCTGCTGTCCGCCCTTTCCCTGCTGGCCTTCGGTTCCGCCCACGCCACCGAGGCCGCCAAGCCCGCCGAGGCGGCCAAGCCTGCCGAAGCGGCCAAGCCTGCCGAGGCCGCCAAGCCTGCCAAGAAGAAGGCCAAGAAGGCCGATGCCAAGGCCGAGGAAGCCAAGCCTGCCGAGGCAGCCAAGCCCGCCGAGCCCGCCAAGAAGTAAGTTGTTCGCTGCTGTACAGAAGAGCGGGGTTTCCCCGCTTTTCTTTTTTGCCGGTGCCGTGGAGGATGTTTCCCCATGAAATTGCTCCTTGCCGAGGATGACCCCATGATTGGCGCCAGCATGCAACGGGGTTTGCGGACCGCTGGTTTTGCTGTGGACTGGGTGCGCGATGGCCGGGCCGCCCAGCTCGCGCTGGCCCAGGAGGATCATGCCTTGTTGCTCCTGGATCTGGGCTTGCCCCGCCTGGACGGCCTCAGTCTGTTGCGTGAGCTTCGCCGTGGCAGCCGGGACATCCCGGTGCTGGTGGTCACTGCCAGGGATGCGGTGGCCGACCGCATTTCGGGCCTCAACCTGGGGGCCGACGACTATCTCACCAAGCCTTTCGATCTGGATGAACTCGTGGCCCGGGTCCATGCTCTGTTGCGCCGCCGGGCCGGGCGGACTCGCCCGGAGATGCGCCTGGGGGGGCTCACTCTCAATCCGGTCAGCCGCGAAGCGGAATTGAACGGCCAGGCCCTGGCGCTGTCCCAGCGGGAGTTTTCCCTGCTGGCCGCCCTCATGGAGCAGCCGGGCAAGGTGCTTTCCCGGCAGCATCTGGAGGATCGCCTGTATGGCTGGGATGATCCGGTGTCCAGCAATGCCGTGGAGGTCCACTTGCATAACCTGCGCCGCAAGCTGGGCAGCGCCTGGATCCGCAACGTGCGCGGAGTGGGTTACAAACTGGTGGAGCCCGGACCCGGGCCGGCCTCGGGGCAATGAACTCCATCCGTGGCCGTCTGCTGCTCTGGCAGATCAGCGCCTTGTTGCTCACGGGG
This sequence comes from Thiobacillus denitrificans, assembly GCA_020723405.1. Classification (GTDB taxonomy): domain Bacteria; phylum Pseudomonadota; class Gammaproteobacteria; order Burkholderiales; family Thiobacillaceae; genus PFJX01. The sequence goes on from DYIY01000014.1 coordinate 46,626, forward strand.
CTGTTGGTCAGCCTGATCACCTACCAACTGGCCTGGGATGCCTTCAACCGCATCCGGGATTACGGGTTGGAGCAGATCGCCTATTCCGTGGTGCGCCATGGGGTGGAATACGACAACGACGGGGAGGTACGCAACGACCGGGGCCAGTTCGTCAGCCAGATCTGGGCGGCCGACGGCAGCCTCTTCTATTCCTCCCTGGATACGGGGGGGCCCCCCCTTCAGCCACCCGGGTTGCGCACGCTGTCCTGGCATGACAGCGAATGGCGGGTGTATTCCCTCAAGGAGGGCGGGCTGACCATCCAGGTGGCCACCAGCCTGGAGCACCGGGCGCGCAAGTTTGCCGAAATCGCCCCCTGGCTGCTCATCCCCCTGGCCGTGCTGGTGGTCCTGCTGGGGCTTCTCAACCGGGCGGCCGTGGGCCGGGCCCTGGCGCCCCTCAAGCGGGTCCGGGAGGAGCTCGGCCAGCGGGGTTCCCGCAGCCTGCATGCCATCGATGCCCGTGGCCTGCCCGACGAAGTGGCACCCCTGGTGGGGACCCTCAACGAACTCCTGCGCCACCTGGAGGCGGCATTGGAGAGCCAGCGCCGCTTCATTGCCGACGCCGCCCACGAATTGCGCACCCCTTTGACCGCCGTCAAACTCCAGGCCCGGCTGGTCGCCCTGGCCGATGACCCGGATGAGCGGCAGGCCGCCCTGGAGCAGCTCGCCCAGGGAGTGGATCGGGCCGCCCATCTGGTGGACCAGTTGCTGGGCATGGCCCGTCTGGAACCGGAGGCCAATGGACAGGGCTTCGAGCCGGTGGGACTGCACGAACTGGCCAAGCGGGCCGTGGGTGACTTCTCCTCCCTGGCCGAGGCCCGCCGGATCGACCTGGGTGTGGGGGCTTGCGAAGCCCTCACCTTGCCGGGCCAGCCACGGAACCTGCGGGTCATGCTGGACAACCTGATCGACAATGCCCTGCGCTACATCCCCGCGGGTGGCCGGGTGGACGTGGATGTGCTGCGCGACGGGGGAACCGCCGTGCTCATGGTCAGCGACGACGGCCCAGGCATCCCCGAAGCGGATCGGGAACGGGTCTTCGAGCGCTTTCAGCGTCTGGCCGGTGCGGACATCCCCGGTAGCGGACTGGGCCTGTCCATCGTCCGCCAGGTGGCCTTCATCCACGGCGGCAGCGTGCGTCTGGACAATCGTCCGGGTGGAGGCCTCAGGGTCATGGTTCGCCTGCCCATGGCGGTGCAAGTACCGCCGGCCGGGATGATGAAATAAGCTACGGGTTTTCCCCCGGACGCTTCCTCCATGGCCTCGCCCAATTCCCTGCTCGCCGCCACCGCCGACCATCTGGCCCGTTTCGCCCCTTTCGACAGCATGGCCCGGGAACATCTGCTCTGGCTGGCGGAACGCCTGAAGCTGGCCTACTACGGCAAGGACGAGGTGCTGCTGGCGCCGGATCAGGGGGAGATCAAGCGCTTCTACATCATCAAGCAGGGGGCGGTGCAGGTGCAGCAGGCCGGCACCGACGACGCCTGGCTGGAACTGCACGAGGGCGAGGTTTTCCCCCTGGGGGCCCTGCTGGGCGGCCGCCAGGCCATCTCCACCTTCAAGGCCATCACCGACGTGTTCACCTATGAACTGGAAGTGGAGGATTTCCACGCCCTGTTCCGTCTCTCCCCGGCCTTCCAGGATTTCTCCACGCGGCGCATCGCCACGCTGCTGGAGCGCTCCCAGCGCAGCGTCCAGGCCCGCTACGCCGCCACCACCGCCGAACAGCAGTCCCTCAGGAGCCCCCTGTCCAGCATCGCCCGGCGCAAGCCGGTGACCTGCCGGCCAGGGACGCCGCTCAAGGAGGCCCTGGAAACCATCCGCGACAACCGCATCAGCGCCATCGTGGTGGTGGAGGATGGAGACCAGCCGGTGGGCGTGTTTTCCGTGCGCGACCTGATTGGCCGGGTCATCCTGCCCGGCACTGATCTGGCCACCCCCATGGCCCAGGTCATGACGCCAAACCCCATGAGCCTGCCCTCCACGGCCCATGCCTTCGAGGCCGCCATGCTCATGGCCCGGCACGGCTTTCGCCACGTGCTGGTGGCCGATGGGGGGCGGCTCACCGGCGTGATTTCGGAGAAGGACCTGTTCTCCCTGCAACGGGTGGGCGTCACCCAGATTTCCGCTGCCATCCGCGCCGCCACGGGCCAGGAGGCGCTGGTGCGGGCCGCCGAAGACATTCGCCAACTGGGCCACAACATGATGGCCCAGGGGGTGGCCGCCGAGCAGCTTACCCAGATTCTCTCCACCCTGAACGACATCCTCACCCGGCGCATCATCGAACTGGAATGCGCCGCCCGGGACGAATGCCGGGTGGCCTACTGCTGGCTGGCCTTCGGATCCGAGGGCCGACTGGAGCAGACCCTGTCCACGGACCAGGACAACGGCCTCATCTTCCTGGTGCCGGAAGGCGAGACCGCCGAGAGCGTGCGCGCCGTCCTGCTGCCCCTGGCGGAACGCATCAACCGGGTTCTGGACGCCTGCGGCTTTCCCTTGTGCAAGGGGGAGATCATGGCCATGAACCCCAAGTGGTGCTTGTCCCTGGAGGAGTGGAAGACGGTCTTCTCCCGCTGGATCGATGCCGGCGACCCGGAATCCCTGCTCAATGCCAGCATCTTTTTCGACTTCCGCCCCCTGCTGGGCCAGGAAAACCTGGCCGAGGACCTGCAGGGCTGGCTTTTGGCCAAGACCACCGCCACGCCCCGCTTCCTCCACCAGATGGCCGCCAACGCCCTGCGCAACCGGCCGCCCCTGGGGGTGGTGCGGGACTTCGCCACGGATGGCGAGGGCGATCTGGCCAACACCCTGGACCTGAAGCTCAACGGCACCACCCCCTTCGTGGATGCCGCCCGGGTGTTCGCTCTGGCCAGCGGCGTGCCGGCCACCGGCACGGCGGCCCGGCTCCGGGGCGCGGCGGCCAAGATGAACATCCCCACGGCCGAGGTGGAGGCCTGGCTGTCCTCCTTCTATTTCATCCAGATGCTGCGCCTGCATGGCCAACACGAGGAGATGCAGGCCGGCAAGCCCATGGACAACCGCATCAACCCGGATGAACTCAACGACCTGGACCGGCGCATCCTCAAGGAGTCCTTCCGCCAGGCCCGCAAGGTCCAGGCCCGGCTGGCCCTGGACTACAAGATCTGAGGGGCGGGACATGGCCTTTCTCGCCCGTTTCTTCGGCCCCCGGCTGCCCCGGGACCCGGATCTGGCCCGCCGGCTGGAAGCCTGGCTGGCCCTGCCCGAAGCCAATGTCAAGGACGCCCTGCGGGCCAGCCGCTACGTGGTGGTGGACGTGGAGACCACCGGCCTGGACCTGGGCCGGGACCGGCTCATCGCCATCGGCGCCTGCGCCGTGGAGAATGGCCAGGCGGTGCTGGCCGACAGCTTCGAGATCGTGCTGCGCCAGGACAAGGTGAGCAGCAAGGACAACATCCTCATCCACGGCATCGGCGGCGAAGCCCAGCGGGAAGGGGTGGAGCCGGTGGAGGCCCTGGTGGGCTTCCTGGAATTCCTCGGCAAGTCCCCCCTGGTGGCCTTCCACGTCACCTTCGACCAGACCATGATCAAGCGGGCGGTGAAGGAATACCTGGGCTTCGAGTTCAAGCACCCCTGGCTGGACCTGGCCTACGTGATGCCCGGCCTCATGCCCGAATACGCCCGCCGCTACCGGGCCCTGGACGACTGGTCCGGCCATTTCCGCATCGGCAACTTCGCCCGCCACAGCGCCCTGGCCGACGCCCTGGCCACGGCCCAGCTCCTCCTCTGCGCCCTGCCCCTGGCGGAGGCCAAACGCTCCCGCCATTACGCCGACCTGATGGACCTGGAGAAGGCCCAGCGTTGGGTGAGCTGGTCGGGTTGAGCCGGTCTGGAAGGCACCGGAATTGTGCAACGCAACATTAGTGCTTTCTAATCAATGGCTTAGAAGGTTAAGTTTTTCTTAACCGTATAACTTTCGGGCTATACTGCGCCCCGCCTGGCGTGGCTGTCTGCGTGAGGTTCTGGGGGAGGAGAGCAGGTTCGGTCCCGGCCGAGGCTGTTCCCCAGACAGTGCCAACCTTTTCAACCTTCCTGTTTGGAGGAGCACTATGCAGCTGACGGACAAGCACCGTGAGTACTGGAGCAGGAACCTGCGGTTGACCGCAATCCTGCTCGGCATCTGGTTCGTGGTGACCTTCGTGGTCATTTACTTCGCCCGCGAACTCAACGACATCGTCATCATGGGTTTCCCCTTCGCCTTCTACATGGGCGCCCAGGGCTCCCTCATCATCTACGTCCTGGTCATCTGGTTCTACGCTCGGCGCATGAACAAGATGGACATGGAATACGGCGTCCACGAAGGGGAGGACTGACATGGCCACGGCTGCTTCTTCCAATGCCGCCTTCTTCAACCAGTTGAAGAAGTACTACTCGTTTTACACGGGCGGTTTCATCGCGTTCGTGATCATTCTGGCCATCCTGGAACAGATGGGCGTCACGCCCAAGGTTCTGGGCTACATCTTCCTGGCCGCCACCATCGCCCTGTATGCCGGCATCGGCATCATGTCGAAGACCGCCGACGTGTCGGAATACTACGTGGCCGGCCGCCGGGTTCCCGCCCTGTTCAACGGCATGGCGACCGGGGCCGACTGGATGTCCGCCGCCTCCTTCATCGGTATGGCCGGCACCCTCTACCTGACCGGCTATGACGGCCTGGCCTTCGTCATGGGCTGGACCGGCGGCTACGTGCTGGTGGCCCTGTTCCTGGCCCCCTACCTGCGCAAGTTCGGCCAGTTCACCATCCCCGACTTCCTGGGCGCCCGCTACGGCGGCCACCTGCCCCGGACCCTGGGGGTGCTGGCGGCCATCATCTGCTCCTTCACCTATGTGATCGCCCAGATCTACGGCGTGGGCATCATCACCAGCCGCTTCACCGGCCTGGAGTTCAAAGTCGGGGTTTACGTCGGTCTGGCCGGCATCCTGGTGTGCTCCTTCCTGGGCGGCATGCGGGCGGTGACCTGGACCCAGGTGGCCCAGTACATCATCCTCATCGTGGCCTACATGATCCCGGTGGTGTGGCTGTCGGTGAACATCACCGGCAACCCCATCCCCCAGATCGCCTACGGCCAAGCCCTCCAGTCCGTCACCGCCAAGGAGAAGGAGCTGAACGACCCGGCCACCGCCCTGGGCGCGGCTGAAGCCTCCGTGCGGGCCATCCACAAGGAGAAGGCCAAGGAGATGGGCGACAAGCTGAAGGCCATGGAAGAAGCCGAAAAGGCGGGCAACGGCGCCGCTTTCTACGCCGAGCAGAAGGCCAAGGCCGAACAGAAGGTGGCCGACCTGAAGGCTGCCCCGGAACCCGATGCCAAGGCCATCGCGGCCGCCGAGAAGGCCGTCGCCGAATTCCCGGCCGACCTGGGCCTGCTCAAGGCGGCCTGGAAGAAGGCCGAATCCGGTGCCAAGGGCAAGGCCGGTCCCGTGGCCGCCCACGCCACCGCGTTCTCCGGCAAGGGCGCCGAGAAGAAGGTCATGAAGGAAGCCGCAGACAAGGGCGAGACGCCCTCCGCAGAAGCCATCGCCAAGGCCAAGGCCGAGGACGAGAAGGCCTCCAACGACAAGCGCAACAACTTCCTGGCCCTGGTGCTGTGCCTCATGGTGGGCACCGCCTCCCTGCCCCACATCCTGATGCGCTACTACACCACCCCCTCGGTGCGTGACGCCCGCAAGTCGGTGTTCTGGTCCCTGTTCTTCATCTTCCTGCTCTACTTCACCGCGCCCGCCCTGGCGGTGCTGGCCAAGTACGTGGTCTACCACGACCTGGTGGGCTCATCCTTCGCCAGTCTGCCCGCCTGGGTCAGCAACTGGTCGGCGGTGGATGCGACCCTGATGAAGATCGTCGACATGAACAAGGACGGCCTGATCCAGTTGGCGGAAATCACCATCGGTGGCGACCTGATCGTGCTGGCCACGCCGGAGATCGCCGGTCTGCCCTACGTGATCTCCGGCCTGGTGGCGGCCGGTGGCCTGGCCGCCGCCCTGTCCACCGCCGACGGCCTGCTGCTGACCATCGCCAACGCCCTGTCCCACGACGTGTACTACAAGATGATCGACCCCAACGCCTCCACCGTGCGCCGCCTGACCGTGTCCAAGGCCCTGCTCCTGGTGGTGGCCATCCTGGCGGCCTACGTGGCCTCCCTGAAGCCGGGCGACATCCTGTTCCTGGTGGGCGCGGCCTTCTCCCTGGCGGCCTCGGCCTTCTTCCCCGCCCTGGTGCTGGGCGTGTTCTGGAAGCGGGCCAACTACCTGGGTGCGGTCATCGGCATGCTCACCGGCCTGATCGTCTGCATGTACTACATGTACATGACCTACGAGTTCTTCGGCATCAACGCCCCCCTGTGGTTCGAGATCAAGCCCATCTCCGCCGGCATCTTCGGTATGCCCGCCGGCTTCCTGGGCGTGATCCTCGGTTCCATGATCTCCCCGGCCCCGTCCAAGGAGATCCAGGAGCTGGTGGACCACGTGCGCTACCCCAGCCTGGAAGGCGACATCAACACCAACGCCGCCTGACCGGCACGCCCCGGACAGCGGGGCGGTTCCAGGAAAAAGGCCCGCGCAAGCGGGCCTTTTTCTTTGTTTCGGCGGCTCGGCTGCTATAAGTGGAGCATCCCCATCAGGAAAGGGAGGCGGGGAAGTCCATGTACACCACGCCACGCTCACCGCCTGCCGGCCAAGCCGACAGGATTGCCTGACAACGCCGGGACTGGCCGCCATGGCTCTGGGCGAACGTCCAGAGGGGGCGAATCCCCTGCCCGGAATCATTCTGGTCATCCTCATGGCCGTGGGGGCCTATTGGGCCCAGACGGTACCCCTGCCCAGCGCCCGGCCCCAGGAGGCGGTAGTGGCGGCGGAGCGCTATGCGGCCCGGCAGGATATCGACGCCAGACTCTGGCAGGATCCCTTCGAAGCGGTGAAGAACGCCCCAGCCACCCCGGCTCCAGCGACGGAAAGCCTGGCAGTGTCCGGCCTGGCCGGCCGGGCAGCCTTCCAGGTGCGCATCGATCGCCCCGCCTCACCGCCATCCCGGGAGTCTCCGGCCTGCGACACCGGCTTGGCCGGCAATGGGGCCCGGGTGATGGCCGTGCTGGTCAATGGGGCACCCTATTCGGAAGCCGCGGAGGACCGTCGCCGCACTCGCTATGCCGTGCTCTCGGGCCTGGCCCGGCGGGGCTTCGTGCCCCATGACCGGGAACACCTGGGCGTGGTCCAGGCCCGCCTGGCGGGCCGTGCCCTGGCCGTGCCCTTCGAGTGGTACGTCAGGGCGGACGGGGCGGCCATCCTGCTGTTGTGGATCAACGAGATTCCCATCCGCGACCGGCCCCTGGCGGGCTTGCGCGTCCTGCTGGACCAGAGCGGCGCCTGTCTCGCCGGGCGGGACACCCTGCTGCTGGGCCCCAGCAATTCCGACACCCTGCGGGCCCTGCTGGCTGAGCTGGCCCCCCGGCCCGGTGGAGCTGGGGAGGCGTCCCTGGCGGACTTCGTGCGGCGTCTGCGCATCCATTCCCCCAAGGCCACCGCGCCCGACGAACACCTGCTGCGCAGCGCCGGCTGGCTGGCGGAGGGTGAAGGGCGCCCCCTCTGCCTGGATCCGCGCACGACCGTTGCCGCGCAACTGGCCCGGGTCCACACCGGCCTGGAATTCCAGCGGTCCGTGCCCACCGACTGCGCCCTGGTGTTCGGCCTGGCCCGGGAGCTGAAACTGCGCGGTGTGGACCCCGACGACGGCCTGGTGGTCATTTCCGAATGGGACACCTTCTACGGCCGGGCCCTGCGCCAGGCTTTCGAGGAAGCCCTTCGCCAGGCGCCGGTCCCGCCCCCGGCCAGCCGGTCCACCTGGATCTGGCATTACAGTTATCTGCGCGGCCTGGACGGCAAGCTTCCGGGTGAAAGCGCCGACAGGAAAAGCGAGGCCAAGGAAGGGCGCCCGGCCGAGAACGTGGAAGTGGAGGCCGCCTACGGCAACCACCAGAAGGACTACCTGCGCCGCATGGCCACGCGCATGTACGATCTGGACGAGCAGGTGAAGCGGGCCGGCCACCGGTCGGGCATCAAGGCCATCGGCGTCCTGGGCAGCGACGTGTACGACAAACTGCTCATCCTGCGGGCCCTGCGCCCCCGCTTCCCGGAAGCCATCTTCTTCACCACGGACCTGGATGCGCGGCTGCTGGCCCCGGAGGAGTGGGCCACCACCCGCAATCTGGTGGTGGTCTCCGGCTACGGCCTGCGCCTGAACGGCTGGCTGCAATGGGACATCCCACCCTTCCGGGACACTTACCAGACCGCCTATTTCGCCAGTACCCTGGCGGCCCTGGAGGATGCCCCGGCCGCCCGCCGCCAGGCCCAGGAAGTGCTGGACCGCTGGAGTTGGAGTCCCCGTGTGTTCGAAGTGGGCCGGGAGGGTGCGGTGGACTTGAGCGTCGCCGAGTACGAACCCAAACCCTGCGATCTGGCTTCCGGCTCCGACGGGAAGCGGCAATGCCGGTCCGTCCATCCCCACAATCCCGCGCCTGGCCCACCGGAACCTGGGGTCTGGGTCCTGCTGGCGATGCCGTTCCTGGCCGGATTCTGGCTGCATCGGCGGAGCCTGTCCGCCAGCCTGGGCCAGGCCCGGGTGCTGCTGGAGAGGCCGCCGCCCTGGCGCTCGCCGCGCTGGACCCGGTCCCGCATCCCCCTCCTGGCCCTGGGTACCCTGCTGGGTCTGTGGTTGGCCTGGCAGGGGCAGCGGATTTGGCTGGACGTCTTCGTCAGCGGTCCCGGTGGCGGTGGTGAACCCTTTGCCTGGTACGGCGGCGTGAGCGTCTGGCCCAGCGTCCTGCTGCGCGGCTTCACCGGCGCCCTGGCCCTGTACCTGTTGCTGCGCGGCATGCAGCAGTTGCGCCGCAACGACATCGCCGTGACGGAGCGCTTCTTCTCCGGGCAGGCCACCACCCTGCTCTGGCGCCAGCGTCCCAGCCTGGGTCTGCGCTTCTGGCATGCCTGCCGGCGGGGCCGTCTGTGCCAGGCGGGTCTGGGCCGCTGCCTGCCCCGCTGGCTGGGAGGAATGCGCCGGGAATACCAGTCGGCGGCCTTCATCTGGCGGGACGCGGTCCAACCCCGATCCCGGGTGGCCCTGGCCGGCCGCCTGTTGGCCGGAGCGGCGCTGCTGCTGACGGTGGCCATCCTGATCATCAGCCTCGGTGAAGCCCCCAACACCCCTGCCCGGGGCGAAACCAGCTTCCTGGTGAATCGCTGCGTGTTGATCTTCGCCCTGTCGAGCTTCGCTCTGCTGCTGGTGTTCGTCATCGACAGCATCCGCCGGGCCTACTTCCTGGCCTCCCGCCTGCGCCGGGCCACCCGCTGGCCCGCCGCGCTGGAGCAGGCCCAGGGCTGTGCCGGCCAGGGTTATTGCGACGACTGGCTGGACATGCAACTGGTGGTGGCGCGTACCCAGGTGGCGGGCGGTTTCATCTACTACCCCTTCATCATCATGAGTCTGCTCCTGGTGGCGCGCAGCACGGGTTTCGACAATTGGCAGACGCCCACCGGCCTGGCCCTGATCCTGGCTTTCTACCTGGCCCTATCCCTGGCCTGCGCCATCAGCCTGCGCAATGCCGCCGAGAAGTTGCGCGCCCACGCCCTGGAAAACATCGAGCGGGACATCGTCACGGCGCTGGGCCGGGATGACCTGAAGCCCCGTGTGGAACAGATGAAACGCATGAAGGACCTGATCCAGGCCGAGCGGCGCGGCGCTTTTTCCTCCTTCCTCAACCAGCCCTGGCTGAAGGCCGTGCTGCTTTCCCTGGGCAGCTACAGCGGCATCCAGTTCATCGAATACCTGTCCTGGCTGAGTCTTTAGGATGACAACACTGCGGAGCAAGCATGGAGCTGCTGCCAGGGGCATCCCGCCTCTGGAATTCGAACGGGTCCACCGCCTGGATCCCCGATACGGCGACTATGGGTCCGCCAGCGTGGAGATGACCGCCCCGGCGCCGCCCCACCTCCGTTCCGCCTGCACCGGGGGCGGGCGGAGTTCCGCCGGGGATGCCTGGAGTCTGGCGGCCCTGAATTTCACCACCCGGGACGTGTGGGTGCCCTTCGTCTTTCCCCGGGCTGGGGAATACCGTGAAGCCCTGCACGGCCAGGACAAGCTGGCGGGCATCCGCACCGATCAACAGACCTGGCAGAACCTGCCCGCCAACTACGGCAGGGTAGGGGCGTGGCAGGCAGCCTGAGCCTTGCTCCCCGGCTTCTCAGCGGCGGCGCCAGTCGCCGTTCTGCCAGACCACCTCCATGCGCGCCCAGCGGGCGAAGTCGTCCAGGTCCATGGTGCCGCGCCGGGCCCCGGGCAGGATTTCATATTCCACCTGGAGTCCCGATTCGTCCCGGGCCATGGCCAGCACCCGGCGCACCTGGAAGTTGGGGCCGAACCCGGCATTGCTGTAGCAGCCTCCCACGCTCACGTCCTCCCGCCCCACGTTATCCCGCTGGGCATGCTCCATGGCCGATTCGAAGAGCAGGGCCAGGTCGCTTTCGGTGATCTCCAGGGGTGTCTCCAGGCGGCGCAGGGCATAGGCCAGGTCCGTCCGCGACAGTTGGGCCGCGGCCGAGGGCACGGCCGGGGAGGAGGGCGGCTTGGGGGCCAGCACGGCGGGATAGCGCCGCCAGGGGAACAGGCTGTTGAGCAGATAGCCCAGCAGCACCAGGATGAGGGCGTTGAGCAGCACCGGCACCAGCACGAAGGACAGGCCCAGGGATTGCACCCCGGCCCCGCCCAGCACGGGGATCAGGGTGGTGCCGCCGCCGGAAGGGTGCAGGCAACGGAATACCAGGGACAAGGCGATGCTGCCCCCCACCGCCATGGCCACGGCCAGTTCCAGGGAGGGGATGAACATGGCGCACAGCACCCCCACCAGGGCTGACACCCCGTGGCCGGCCACCACCGCCCAGGGCTGGGAGAAGGCGCCGTGGGGCACGGCGAACACCAGGATGGCCGAGGAACCCATGGAGGCCACCATGAGGGGGGCGTCCGTCTGACCCAGCACGGCGTGGCTGATGACGTAGACCGCCGCCATGGCGATGCCGGCGGTGATGGTGGAGACCAGGAGTTCCCGGGCGCTGACCGGCTGTTGGATGCCCAGCAGGGCATGGAGGCGGCCGTGCTGGCGGGGTTCGGAGGCTTTCATGGGAAGCGATGATAACGGAGGGGCAAGCCAGCGAAGCGCCCGGAATTCACTATGCTGACCATGAACCCCCCAGAAGGAGATATCGCCATGACGGCCCAGCTTTCCCCCATCGCCCGCTTCGACCACCTCTTGCTTGCCACCGACGGCAGCGCCGTGAGCAACGGTGCCGTGAGGGTGGCCCTCAACCTGGCCGGCCGTTGCGGGGCCCGCCTCACCGTCATGCACATGGCCAGGACCGACCCCAGCTACGCCATGTTCAACCCGTCCGGCGTGCAGCAGACCGAGGAACAGGGCCGGGAAGTGCTGCGTCAGGTGGAAGCCCAGGCCGGTACCGCCTGCGTCAACTGCGCCCCGGTGCTGCGCTACGGCGAGGAGCCGGTGGGGGAGATTGCCGCCCAGGTCGAGGACAGCCAGGCGGACCTGGTGGTGATGGGCCGCCGTGGCGTGCACTGGCTGGAACGCCTGGTGTTGGGCGAAGCCGCCGCCCGGGTGGTGGGTCACGTGAAGTGCAGCGTGCTGGTGGTGCCCCAGGAATCGGCCCTGTGGGAAAAGGGCATCCTGGTGGCGGTGGACGGCTCCCGCTACGCCGACATGGCGGCCGTGGCCGCCGGCAGCCTGGCCAAGCGTTGCGGCCTGCCCCTCACGGTGCTGGCGGTGTGTGCCAGTGACGACCTGTCCTGCGATCTGATCAAACCCCTGGCCGACCGGGTGCGGGATCTGCTGCGCCAGGACGGGGTGGCCGCCGACAGCCTGGCCCTGGAGGGCAAGCCTGCCGACACCATCATCCAGGCCGCCCGGGACAACGATTGCGATCTCATCGTCCTGGGCAGCCACGGCCGCACCGGCCTGGACCGGTTGCTCATGGGCAGCGTCTGCCAGCAGGTGGTCACCCACGCCAAATGCCCGGTACTGGTGGTGAAGGGCGGGTGAGGGGCCCTCAGGCAGCGCCGTGGTGGGGAAAACGCAGGGTGAACAAGGCCCCCGTCCCCTCCCGGCCCTCGTCGATGCGGATGTCCGCACCGTGGATCTGGGCCACTTCCTTGACGATGGCCAGGCCCAGGCCGCTGCCCGGCTGGCCGCTGCCGGCTATGCGGTGGAAGCGCTCGAAGACCCGCTCCCGCTGGTCCGGGGGGATGCCCGGCCCGTTGTCCTCCACCTCCAGCCAGGCCGCGTCCCCGTAGCCTACCCGGACGGTGATGCGGCCCCCGGCCGGGGTGTAGCGGATGGCGTTGTCCAGCAGGTTGTCCAGCAGGTCCCGCAGGCCCGCCTCGTTGCCGCGCACCGGCAACTGCCGGTCGGTCCCTTCGAAGCCCAGGTCGATGTCCTTGCGCAGGGCCTCAGGCACCCAGTGGGCGGTCACTTCCTGGGCCACCCGGTGCAGATCCAGCACCTCCATGGGGCTGTTCAGCCGGGCTTCGGGTTCATTGCGGGCCAGGGTGAGCAACTGGTTCACCAGGTGGCTGCACCGCTGGGCCCCGTCGCAGATGCGTTCCAGGGAATCCTTCACCGGCGCCGCCAGGGCTTCCCGCTTGGCCAGTTCCGCCTGGGATTTTAGGCCGGCGAAAGGGGTGCGCAACTGGTGGGCGGCGTCGGCCACGAAACGCCGCTGGGCATCGATCATGGCCTTCTGCCGCTCGACGAGGGCGTTGACCTCCAGGATCAGGGGGCGCAGTTCCCCCGGCGCCCGGCTTTCGTCCAGGGGACGCAGGTCGTTGCGCGGCCGGCCGGCCACTTCCCGGCGCAGCCGTTCCAGAGGCTCGAAGCCCCGCTTCAGGCCGATCCACACAGCCACCCCGGCGATGACGATGAACATGAACTGGGGAATGACGATGTTGCCCAGGATGCTGCGCCCCAGGATCAGGCGGGCGTCCACCGGCTCCGCCACCTGCACCAGCACGGTCTGGCCGGAGGCCAGGGGAAGCAGCAGGATGGCCACCCGCAGCTTGCGATTCTGGAACTGGGTGTCGCGCAGCACCGGACTGGTCTGCTTGAAGTCCCCCGGCCGGGGCGTGGGCAGGGCACCGTTGCTCAGGAGCCGTTTGCCCGAGGGGTCGAACAGGCTGAACAGAAACTCCCCTTCCGCTTCCGGGAACAGCCGGGCCAGGTCCGCCGGACCGTCGTTCTGGTGCAAGGCGAAGCGGCTGGCCAGCAGCCGGGCCCGGTCCAGCAGCACCAGATCGTAGGGCTTGTTGGACAGGGTCACGGCAGCCATGTAACCGGTCACCGTGGAGAACAACAGGAGCAGGAACAGGGGCGTGAACAGCCAGTTGACCAACTGGTGGCGCAGGGAGGGGGTTTCGAGTTCTTCCTCTTCCATGGGGCGGGGCCGTCCGGGGCGGCCCGGCGGAGTTCAACCGCCGGTGACCGGGGGGAAGAGGGCCACTTCGTCCTGGTCGGCCAGGGGTCGTTCCCGGGTGGCGATGTCCTGGTTCACGGCCATGCGGAAGGGCCGGCCTTCGGCCAGCTCCTCCGCCCAGACGCCGCCCCGGGCGCGCAGCAGGGCCAGCAGATCGGCCAGGGTGGCGGCGGGGCCGGGCAGGTCCAGGGTTTCCCGGTCACGGCCGAAGGCTTCCCGCAGGCGGGCGAAATAGAGAAGGCGCAGGGTCATGGTGTCGCAAACATGGGGTTCGTGGTCCGCACCCTAGCCCAGCTTCAGCTTTTCAGCCAGTCCAGGATGAAGGCGGCCAGGCCATCCAGGTCATCCAGGGGGAAATGGGGCAGACGGCCGGGGGGCGGCCCATCGGCGGCCACGGCCAGCACGTGGGGGTCGGCCGGATGGAGCCAGGCCTTGCCGTTGGCCGCCCGCCACACTTCGATCTTGGCATGGGCGGCATGGCGGAAACCCTCCACCAGCACCAGGTCGCAGGGGGAGAGGCGGGCCAGGTGGGCGGCCAGGTCCGGTTCCGGCGCACCGTCCAGCTCGTGGACCAGCATCCAGCGGTGGGGGGAGGTGAGCAGCACCTCCCGGGCGCCGGCCCGGCGGTGCCGCCAGGAATCCTTGCCCGGCTTGTCCACCTCGAAATCGTGATGGCTCTGCTTGACCACCGACACCGTCAGGCCCGCCGCCGCCAGGCGGGGCAGCAGCCCCTCGATGAGGGTGGTCTTGCCGGCCCCGCTGAAACCGGCGAATCCCAAGGTCTTCATGAAATCCCCAAACCGTTCATGGGTGAAAAATGCCCGATGGCGGGCTATCTTGGTAGCGCTTGCCGGAGGGGTTCATGATCTCGGTCAAGGCATCTGCCGACGGCCTTGTCGAAGATCAAGCCCCACGCTTCCCCCCGGCCGTGTCCGGGGACTACATTCTCCGCCAGCCCAATCGTTGGATGAACATGGACGCTCTGCTTGACCGCTTCGGACGACGCATCGAATACCTTCGCCTGTCGGTGACGGATCGGTGCGACCTGCGTTGCGCCTACTGCATCCCGGAAGGCTTCAAGGGCTTCGAGGAACCGGAGCACTGGCTCGACTTCGACGAACTGGAACGGCTCATCCGGGTGTTCGCCGGTCTGGGCCTCAAGCGCCTGCGCCTCACCGGCGGCGAACCCCTGCTGCGGCGGAACATCGTGGACCTGTGCCGGCGGGTATCCGCCATTCCCGGCATTGAGGATTTGTCCCTCTCCACCAACGCCACCCAACTGGCGGCCATGGCCGGCGACCTGAAGGCAGCGGGGGTGACCCGGCTCAACGTGAGCCTGGACTCCCTGCGTCCCGAGGGGGTGGAGAAGATCAACGGCCGGCCGGTGCTGGACAAGATTCTGGCCGGCCTTGAAGCCGCCCGGGCCACGGGCTTCCAGCCCATCAAGATCAACATGGTGGTGATGCGCGAGAATGCCGCCGAGATCGACGCCATGGTGGCCTACTGCATGGAGCGGGGCTTCGTGCTGCGCCTCATCGAGGTCATGCCCATGGGCGACACCGCCCGCAAGATGGGCTACGTGGACCTGCAACCGGTGAAGGCCGGCCTGCAACACCGCTTCGGCCTCATCGACACGGTGCTGCGCGGCGGCGGCCCGGCCCGTTACCTGGGCACCCCCGACGGCCGCTTCACCGTGGGCTTCATCACCCCCATCTCCCAGCACTTCTGCGCCACCTGCAACCGGGTGCGCCTCACCGTGGACGGCACACTGCACCTCTGCCTGGGCCAGGAGGAGCGCATGGATTTCCGTGCCCTGCTGCGCGGCGGTGCCAGCGACGCCGAGCTGGCCGACGCCATCCGCCTGGCCATCGACCTGAAGCCGGAACGCCACGAGTTCGTGGAAGCCCCCCAGAAGCTGGTGCGCTTCATGAACATGACGGGGGGATAGGCGGGGCGTTCTCCCGGACGGGGTGGTGGGTGGGTGGTGCGGTTCGCTGCGCTCACCACACCCTACAGTCAAGCCGCCGGGTAGGGTGTGGTGAGCGCAGCGAACCGCACCAAAACGCACCTGCCCCCGCCATCAAGCCCAGCCCCCCCGTCCGCGCAAGGGGGGCAGGGTCTCCCGGCGCCAGGCGGACACCGCCCAGCCCCAGAATTCCGCCACCGAGGCCAGGTCCCCGGGGGGCGCCATGCCCAGGAAGCGGGCCGCCCCCAGCAGGGCCGGCAGGGGCCGGTGATCTTCCAGAGGGGCCGCCCGGGTCTGTTTCGACAGCTTGTCCCCCGCCCGGTCCAGCACCACGGGCAGATGCAGATATTCCGGCGTGGCCAGGCCCAGGGCCCGTTGCAAGGCGATCTGCCGGGGCGTGGAGGCCAGCAGGTCGGCGCCGCGCACCACGTGGCTGATGTCCTGGAAGGCGTCGTCCACCACCACCGCCAGTTGGTAGGTGTAGACCCCGTCCACCCGTTGCAGGACGAAGTCGCCGCATTCCGTCGCCAGGTCGCAGGCCACCCGGCCCAGCAGGGCGTCGCGGAAGGCCACCCGCTCCACCCCCACCCGGAAGCGGCTGGCCAGCCCCGGACCCGGCGGCCGGCCCCGGCAGGTGCCGGGATACACGGGCCCGTCCACGCCCGTCACGGCCGTCTCGGCGATGCGTTTGCGGCTGCATGCGCAGCCATAGATCAGCCCGGCCCGGGCCAGGCGATCCAGGGTTTCCCCGTAGGCCGCCCCGCGCCGGCCCTGCCACAGCACCGGGCCGTCCCAGGCGAAGCCGAAGGCCTCCAGGCTGGCCAGGATGGCGTCGGCGGCCCCGGCCACCACCCGGGGCGGGTCCACGTCCTCCATGCGCACCAGCCATTGGCCGCCCCGGGACCGGGCGTCCAGGCAACTGCCCAGGGCGGCCACCAGGGAACCGAAGTGCAGGGGACCGGAAGGGGTGGGGGCGAAACGGCCGCGATACACGGGGGAACGGCCGGGCAGGCCGGGCATGGCAGCCGGCACCACGGACCCTCAGCCGGCCAGCTTGCGTTCCACGAACTCCACCAGGGTGCCCAGGGTGGCGAAGGTGTCGGCGGCGATTTCATCGTCTCCCACCTCGAAGCCGAACTGCTCCTCCAGGCCGGTGAGGATGCCCACCACGGCCATGGAATCCAGTTCCGGCAGGGCGCCCAGCAGGGGGGAATCCGGCTCCAGGGCGTAGGCCCGTGCACCCAGTTCCATGGTGTGGTCGAGAAGACCCTTGACGATTTCGATGACGGACATGTTTCCGATAGCGGTCTTCGAGTTCGAAACAGTCTAAGCTACCGGCCCGTATCCTGCCACGCGGAACCACGAATGGAAGCGCCAAGCCAGCGCCCCTGCCCCCATGCCCAGCCTGGTCCATGAACTGATCGGCGCGGGCGGCCGCCGGGCTCCGGGGGCCATCGCCCTCCAGGACGGCCGCCAGGCCCTGGACTACCCGGCCCTGGACGACGCCGTGCTCCAGGCCGCCGACTTCTATCTGGTCCTGGGCCTGGAGCGCGGTGAGCGGGTGGCGGTCTACCTGGAAAAGCGCCTGGATACGGTGGTGGCCCTGTTCGGCGCGGCGGCGGCCGGCGGCGTGTTCGTCCCGGTCAATCCCCTGCTCAAGCCGGAGCAGGTGGGCCACATCCTCTGCGACTGCAACGTGCGCATCCTGGTCACCTCGCCGGAACGTCTGGAACTGCTGCGCCCGGTGCTGGCCCACTGTCGTGACCTGCGCGCCCTGGTGTTGGTGGGGGACAAGGTCGTGGCGCCGGTGGACGGCCTGGCCGCGGTGAACTGGAAGGAGCGGCTTGCCGCCCCGTCCCGGGCCCCCCACCGGGTCATCGACGGCGACATGGCCGCCATCCTCTACACCTCCGGCAGCACCGGGCGACCCAAGGGCGTGGTGCTGTCCCACCGCAACCTGGTGGCCGGCGCGGAAAGCGTCGCCCGGTACCTGGAGAACACCGCCGAAGACCGCATCCTGTCGGTGCTGCCCCTGTCCTTCGACTACGGCCTGTCCCAACTCACCACCGCCTTCCGGGTGGGCGCCCGGGCGGTGCTCATGAACTACCTGCTGCCCCGGGACGTGATCCGCGCCGTGGCGCGGGAGAAGATCACCGGTCTGGCCGCCGTGCCGCCCCTGTGGGTGCAACTGGCCCGGCTGGACTGGCCGGAGGGAAGCGGCGGGCACCTGCGCTACTTCACCAATTCCGGCGGCCACCTGCCCCGGCCCGTGCTGGACGCCCTGCGGGCCCGGCTGCCCGGGACCCGGCCCTTCCTCATGTACGGCCTCACCGAAGCCTTCCGCTCCACCTACCTGCCCCCGGAGGAAGTGGACCGGCGGCCCGACTCCATGGGCAAGGCCATCCCCAACGCCGAGATCCTGGTGGTGCGCGAGGACGGCACCCCCTGCGCCCCCGGCGAGCCGGGGGAACTGGTGCACCGGGGCGTGCACGTGGCCCTGGGCTACTGGAACGACCCGGAGGGGACCGCCGCACGTTTCCGCCCGCTGCCGGGCCAACCGGCCGGCCTGGCCATCCCGGAATTGGCCGTGTGGTCCGGCGACACGGTGCGCCAGGACGAGGAGGGCTACCTCTACTTCATCGGCCGGCGGGACGAGATGATCAAGACCTCCGGCTACCGGGTCAGTCCCTCCGAGGTGGAGGAAGTGGCCTACGCCACGGGCCTGGTGGCCGAGGCGGCCGCCACCGGGGTGGCCCATCCCGCCCTGGGCCAGGCCGTGGTGCTGGTGGTCCATGCCCCGGCAGGCCGGGAGGTGGGCGAACGGCTTCTGCAGGCCTGCCGGCAGCACCTGCCGGGCTTCATGGTGCCCGCCCACGTCCAGGTCCGCGACCAGCCCCTGCCGCGCAACCCCAACGGCAAGATCGACCGCCAGCGGCTGGCCGGCGAGTTGAGCAAGCAACTGGCCAGCCAATTCGAGGAGAGCAGTTCATGAACGCCCTGGTCCACGCCCCCCACCTGTTCCCGGTGTTGGACAACGAACTCCAGGTGGGCGGCATGCCCCTGTCCCGCCTGGCCGAACGGGTGGGAGGCACGCCCTTCTACGCCTACGACCGGCGCCTCATCGCCGAGCGGGTGGCCCAACTGCGCGCCGCCCTGCCCGACGCCGTGCACCTGCATTACGCCATCAAGGCCAATCCCATGCCGGCCGTGGTGCAGTTCATGGCCGGCCAGGTGGACGGTTTCGACCTGGCTTCCGGCGGGGAAATGAAGATCGCCCTGGACAGCCCCATGCCGGCCCACAGGATCAGCTTCGCCGGCCCGGGCAAGTCCGCCGCCGAACTGCGCCAGGCCGCCGCTGCCGGGGTGGTGGTGAACCTGGAATCGGAAGGCGAGATGGAACGCCTGGCCCAGGCCGCCCAGTCCCTGGGCCTGCGGGCCCGGGCGGCGGTGCGGGTCAATCCGGATTTCGAGCTGAAGTCCTCAGGCATGAAGATGGGCGGCGGTCCCAAGCCCTTCGGCGTGGATGCCGAGCGGGTGCCGGCCATGCTGGCGCGCATGAAGGCCCTGCCCCTGGATTTCCAGGGCTTCCATCTCTTTTCCGGCTCCCAGAACCTGAAGGCCGAATCCCTCATGGAGGCCCAGCGCAACACTTTCGCCCTGGCCCGCCGCCTGGCCGCCGACGCCCCCGGCCCGGTGCGCCTGCTCAACCTGGGGGGCGGCTTCGGCATCCCCTATTTCCCCGGCGAGCAGCGCCTGGACCTGCGCGCCGTGGGAGACCACCTGGCCGGCCTGCTGCCCCAGGCCCGCAAGGACTTTCCGGAAGCGGAATTCGTGCTGGAACTGGGCCGCTTCCTGGTCGGCGAGGCCGGCGTATATGTGACCCGGGTGGTG
Organism: Thiobacillus denitrificans; assembly: GCA_020723405.1. GTDB lineage: Bacteria > Pseudomonadota > Gammaproteobacteria > Burkholderiales > Thiobacillaceae > PFJX01. The sequence continues at coordinate 66,076 of DYIY01000014.1, forward strand.
GACCGCAAGGAATCCCGGGGCCAGGTCTATGTGGTCAGCGACGGAGGGATGAACCACAACCTTTCCGCCACGGGCAATCTCGGCCAGGTGATCCGCAAGAACTATCCGGTGCTGGTGGGCAACCGGGTGGCCCCGGAGACCGGAGCCGCCGCCGCTGTGGTCAACGTGGTGGGCCCCCTGTGCACGCCCCTGGATCTGCTGGGGGACAAAGTTGAACTGGGCCATGCCCGGGAAGGTGACCTGATCGCGGTGCTGCAATCCGGCGCATATGGTTTCACCGCCAGCCCGACGGCCTTCCTGGGCCATCCGCCGGCCCTGGAGGTGCTGGTCTAGGGGAAGCCATCCTACCGGGGGTAGGGGGCAGCTTGCAGGTGCCTAGTGGGCCGCCTCCCAGTTGGGCCCCGTGCCCACTTCGGCTTTCAGGGGCACCCGCAATTCCGCCACGCCGCACATGCGCCGGGGCAGTTCTTCCCGCACCCGGTCCAGTTCGGCCTGGGGCACTTCCAGCACCAGTTCGTCGTGGACCTGCATGAGCAGCCGGGTTTGCAGGTTCTCCTCGTCCAGCCAGCGGCGCACGGCGATCATGGCCAGTTTGATCAGGTCCGCCGCCGTGCCCTGCATGGGGGCGTTGATGGCAGCCCGCTCGGCGCCCTGGCGGCGGGCGATGGGGCCGCCGGCCAGTTCCGGCAGGTAGAGGCGGCGGCCGAACAGGGTCTCCACGTAGCCCTGGCCCCGGGCCTGCTCCCGGGTGCGGTTCATGTAGTCCAGCACCCCGGGATAGCGGGTGAAGTAGCGGTCGATGTAGGCCTGGGCCACGCCCCGTTCCACGTTGAGCTGGGCGGCCAGGCCGAAGGCCGACATGCCGTAGATGAGGCCGAAGTTCACCGCCTTGGCCATGCGCCGCATGTCCGGCGTCACCGCTTCCAGGGCCACCCCCTGGACCTCGGCGGCGGTGGCCCGGTGGATGTCGGCGTCCTCCCGGAAGGCGGTGAGCAGTCCTTCGTCGCCGGACAGGTGGGCCATGATGCGCAGCTCGATCTGGGAGTAGTCCGCCGAGACGATGGCCCAGCCCGGTTCGGCGATGAAGGCCTCGCGGATCTTGCGCCCTTCCGGGGTGCGTACCGGGATGTTCTGCAGGTTGGGGTCGTTGCTGGACAGCCGGCCGGTCACCGCCACGGCCTGGGAATAGGTGGTGTGCACCCGGCCAGTGGCCGGGTTCACCATGGCCGGCAGCTTGTCGGTGTAGGTGGATTTCAGCTTGGCCAGGCCCCGGTAGTCCAGGATGAGCTTGGGCAGGGGATGGTCCAGGGCCAGTTCCTGCAGGGCGTCCTCGTTGGTGGACGGGGCCCCGCCGGGGGTCTTCTTCTTCGGTTTCAGGCCGATCTGGTTGAAGAGGATTTCCCCCAGTTGCTTGGGTGAATTCAGGTTGAAGGGCTGGCCGGCGGCCTGGTGGGCCTTGCCTTCCAATTCCAGCATCTCCCGGGCCAGGGTGGCGGAATGGGCGCGCAGCAGGTCCGCGTCCAGCTTCACCCCGGTGCGCTCCATGCCGGCCAGAATGGGCAGCAGGGGCATTTCCAGGTCCCGGTAGACGCCTTCCAGCCGGGGCTGGCCGACCAGGACGGGATGCAGGGCCCGGTGCAGGCGCAGGGTGATGTCCGCGTCCTCGGCGGCGTAGGCCGTGGCCCGTTCCACGTCCACCTGGTCGAAGCCGATCTGGTTGGCCCCCTTGCCGCACACTTCCTCGTACTTGATGGTGGTCTCCCCCAGGTGGCGGGCGGCCAGGGTGTCCATGTCGTGGCGCTCGTGGGCTTCCAGCACGTAGCTTTGCAGCAGGGTGTCGTGGGCGATGCCGCGCAGGTGGATGCCGTGGTTCATCAGCACGTGCCAGTCGTACTTCAGGTTCTGTCCCACCTTGGCCCGGGCCGGGTCTTCCAGCCAGGGCTTGAGGCGGTCCAGCACCGTTTGCAGGGGCAGTTGTGCCGGGGCCCCGGCGTAGTGGTGGGCCAGGGGCAGATAGGCCGCCACCCCGGGTTCCAGGCTGAAGGACATGCCCACCAGCCGGGCCTGCATGGGGTCCAGGCCGGTGGTTTCCGTGTCCAGGCAGACCAGGTCGGCGGCTTCCAGCCTGGCCAGCCAATCGCTGAAGGTGGGTTCGTCGAGGATGAGGGTGTAATGGCGCTGGATATTCCCCTCTCCCGCAGGCGGGAAAGGGGCCAGGGGTGAGGGGGTTGGGTTGGTGGACGGGCCTGGGGTCGCACCCTCACCCCCTGCCCCGCTCCCGCCTGGGGGGGAGGTGGGTTCCATCTCCTTCAGCCAGGTCCGGAACGTATAGCGGCTGAACAGCCCGCGCAGGGCCTCCGTGTCCTCCTCCCGCCAGCCCAGGTCGGCCGGGGCCAGGTCCAGTTCCACGTCGGTCTTCACCGTCACCAGCTTCCGGCCCATGGGCAGCCAGTCCAGGGCCCGGCGCAGGTTGTCCCCCACCGCCCCCTTCACTTCCCCGGCCCGGGTCATGAGGCTGTCCAGGTCGCCATATTCGGCCAGCCACTTCACCGCCGTCTTGGGCCCCACCTTGTCCACCCCGGGCACGTTGTCCACCGCGTCCCCCACCAGGGTCAGGTAGTCCACGATGCGCGTCGGCGGCACGCCGAACTTGGCCAGCACCCCGGCCTCGTCCAGCACTTCGTTGGTCATGGTGTTGATGAGCTTCACCCGGGGGGTCACCAGTTGCGCCAGGTCCTTGTCACCGGTGGACACCACCGTGTCCAGGCCCGCCGCCTCGGCCTGGCGGGCCAGGGTGCCGATCACGTCGTCGGCCTCCACCCCTTCCACCATGATGAGGGGCCAGCCCAGGGCCCGCACCGCATCGTGGAGGGGGGGGATCTGCCTGGCCAGGTCATCGGGCATGGGGGGGCGCTGGGCCTTGTAGGCCGGATACCAGTCGTCGCGGAAGGTCTTGCCCTTGGCGTCGAAGATGCAGGCGGCATAGGCGCTGGGATAGTCCTTGCGCAGCTTGCGCAGCATGGAAATGACCCCGTGCATGGCCCCGGTGGGAAAGCCCTCGGCGCTGCGCAGGTCGGGCAGGGCGTGGAAGGCGCGATAGAGATAGCTGGAGCCGTCAACCAGCAGCAGGGTGGGGGTCATGGGCAAGGGCGCGAAGGGCAATGGCGTCATTCTAAGAGGGGTGATCCCCCCAAGCCCAACCTCCCTGCATGCCCCTATAACTACAGTGGTTTAGTCGGGTTTAAGACAAGACCTGCCACAAGCCACACTGCGTCAGGCCTGCTCATGCATGAAGAATCAGCAGGTTGCCGCCGATTCCTGGCTGGCATTGATTCTGCTGATGCCAAGGACACCCCCTGAAGCGGAGCCTTTCCATGGACCAGCGAGCAGCCCCCGTATCCCGCGAAGCCGCCTTGCGCATCGCCTTGGCGGCCCGGGCCATGCCCGGCATTGCCCTGCCCCAGTTGATCGACGTGCTGCAGAACCGCATCGGCAAGGCAGAGATCGACGCCGATGACCTGCGCACCCTTACCGTCACCGACCTGAAGACCGCCTTCGCCAGCGCCGACGGCGAAGAAGACGGGGAAGACATCGCCATCGGCCTGGAGGCGATGAAGCTGGCGGTGCGCATCCTCTGGGGCGACACGGAAGGCGAGGTCCTGCCCCCGGTGCAGACCTACGTGGAAGGGGACATGCCCGGCTCGGTGCGGGTGGCCCTGGCCTCGGACAGCGGCGAAGCCCTCAACGGCCACTTCGGCTCCTGCGTGCGCTACCTGGTCTATCAGGTGTCGCCTGCGGAAACCCGTCTGGTGGGCATCCGCGACGCCCTGGAAGCCGATTTCGCCCCGGACAAGAACGGCTTCCGGGTCCAGCTCATCGCCGACTGCCACGTGCTTTACGTGGTCTCCATCGGCGGACCCGCCGCCGCCAAGGTCATCAAGGGCGGCATCTACCCCATGAAGCGACTGGAAGGCGGCCCCGCCGACGAAGTGCTGGGCCAGTTCCAGCAGATGATGATCCAGTCGCCGCCGCCCTGGCTGGCCAAGATACTGGGTGTGGCGGAGGGCCAGCGCCTGAAGAACTACCACGCCGCCACCGCCGTGGAGGACTGAGGTGCCCATGGCCGACAAGGACTATCCCGGCATCATCCGCGACCTCATCGCCAATGCCGTGGGCAGCGCCCGGGTGGCCGGCGAGAACAGCCGCATCACCCGCCTGGTGGCCGGCAGTCTGGAGCGCTTTGCCGCCGAACTGCGGACCGAACAGCGTGACGACGAAGCCCGCCAGTTGGTGAGTCTGGCCGCAGACCTGCTGGCCGAGAAGGATGGCGACGAAGTGGTGCCCACCCTCACCGCCGTGGTGGAAGCCATGGCTGCCCGCAATTGACAGTGAATGACCCGACCATGGATCCCCTCTTCCCCCTCCACTCCGACTGCCATGGCCAGACCTTGAAGGTGGGCGACGAAGTGCGCATCCTCCGGTTGGACATCGACCCGGACATGGACGAGGAAGACCAGGAAATGTTCGAGTTCATGCTGGGCGCCGTCTGCGCCATCGACCGCTTCGACGCCGACGGCCTGGCCTGGGTGTCCATGTGGTGGATCACCGGTGACGGCAACGCCACCACCAGCGTGGGCCTGACGGCGGAACAGATGGAGAAGGTGGTCCCAGCGGTCTGATCAGTGCCCCTACGCCGGGGCGCGCGACCCCTGCACCGCCGGGGCGATCACGAACCGGTCCCGTCCCCCGTTCTTTGCCGCATACAGGGCCGAATCGGTGCGGGCAAACCATTCGGTCACCGTTTCCCCTTCCGCCAACAGGGCCCCACCGATGGAGGTGGTGATCGCCCGGCCGCAGGGGGCGGTCAGCGTCTCCACCGTCTTCTGGCGCAGTTTGTCCGCCATGTTCATCAGGCTTGCGGCATTGGCGCCGGGTACCACGATGACGAACTCCTCGCCGCCATAGCGGTACAGCCGATCTCCCTTGCGGATGTTCTCCTCCAGCAGGCGGGCGAACTGCATCAACACCTGGTCCCCTGCCAGATGGCCATGCTGGTCGTTGATGTTCTTGAAGTGGTCCAGATCCAGCACCAGCATCGCGTAGGGCTGTTTCTCCCGCTGGACGATCCGATACACCCGGTCCAGGTCATCCACCAGGGTCCGCCGGTTGTAGATACCGGTGAGGGGGTCCTTGGCCGCCAGGGTCTCCAACTGGTCCCGCTGGAAAGCTGTCCGGTAGGCGAACACATAGCCCAGCATGGCGCAGACGACGACCGTCACGAAGAAAGAGGCGACCTCGGATTGCGACCCGCTCAGGTCACCCATCAACAGCAAGGCCAGGAGCCCGGCCAGGACGATCAGCAGGGCATGGCGCCGATCGATGAGGAAGAAGTTGGCGACGATGGCCACGTAAAACCAGAATTGCCCGGGCAGGCCCAGGGTATGCACGGCCACCACTTCCATGAAACCGATGAAATAGCCCAGGCCCAGGCTGGTGCGGTGGGTATCCCCGGTTTTCCAGGCATACAGCACGCCGGACAGGATGACCGTCTGGATGAACAGATCGATGGCAAAGGATGCCCACTGGCCGTTGAGCGCCCGCAGGATCGTGAACGGTGTGATGCCCAGCACCGCGATGGTGCCCAGCAACGCGACCACGGCAAACTGGAAATCATGACCCAGTCGATAGCGGACGGAGCTTTTGTCCAATGTTTCCTCTCTCCCTTGCCACCCTTGGATGGCCAGGCACAAACCCGGCGTCGCAGTTGTTTTGCTTGGGTTAAAGCACGAAACCGACTCCTATCAACATAAACCACCTTGAACCGGAGGGCGAGCCGGTCCATCCCCCTTGGCCACGCACCGAGACCCATCTCCGGACCCTCGGGCGTGGCGCAAGCCTAGCCCTGGCAAGGGCTATTTCTGCATGAAGCCCAGTTTTGCCGAGCCCTTGGCTTCCAGTTTCTCACCCACGACCGCGTGGGACTCGGAGTCTTCCAGCCATACGGCCGAATAGCCTTCCCCGAGTTGGCCTTTCACCTGATAGGTTTTGCCCTCGATGGGCGTGAACGTCACTTCCCCGCTGACCTGATAGATGTCGTTCATGAGTTCCAGGATGGGGGCTGCGTATAGGGTCCGTGCCTTGAGGGTGAGGACCACCGGATGAGCGGGGACTGGATTCACGCTGGTGACGGCATCCATCATGAAACCCCGTCCACGGTTCCGGCCCAGCGTCTTGCTGCGACTGTCCTGGATTTCCCTCCCATCCACGTGGGTCAGGAAGAACAGCTCGGCGTGGCGGCTGCTGTGGATTTTGCTCGTATCTTCGATGAACGCCTTTGGGCCGGTGTAATCGGCTGGCAGCGACGATTCATAGTGCGCGCAGCCGGAAACAGTGCAAGCGAGGACCACACTGGCAAGTGCGAACTTCATTGGATGCTCCCTGGTTGTAAAAGAAATGAACGGTGAAATGCACTGCTTTGGGCTGGGACGCCTTGTTCCCTATCGCGGGGAATTCGGTTGTATGCGCCGATAGGGCCCCCAACAGGTAGCAAGCCTTGGTTCGGCACAGACCAGATGCATGTTCTTGTCCGGCGAAAAGACAATGTACGCCGTCCAGGACTTGCCTGAATGGTCCTCAATGGAATCACCACAATCCGGCCCCCCGGTGTCATTGAGCGTGAGGCCCTCCAGCTTGTGGAAACCACCCTCATCGGGAAGCGGGTGGAAGGTGTACTTCTCTTCCACATATTCCACTCCGCTGGTGCCCGACATGAAGCCGTCGGCACGGAAGGTATGCCGCTCCACACAACCGTTGGGCAGGGTGGCTTCCCAGGTTCCAACCATGGGCGAAATGGCCGACTCCCCCGGGAGTGCCGCCCAAACGGGAAGGCTGCCTGCCAGCAGAACAATCGGAATGATCCTGAACTTCATGACACCTCCTCAACGAATCGGAATGACAATAGGCATGGTCATCCGGCGGGGTTCTGGCCCCCACTCCGCCACGCCGCTGTACGGAAGCCGTACACCACTGCTGGCATCCACCAGCCAGGCCACCAGGGTATCGTCCTGGATCTCACCGTTGACGGCGTAAGCCCGGCCAGGTTGCAGATCGACGGTGAATACCACCGTGGCTGCCATGGTCTCCACCATCGCACCCGCCTGAAAGCCACCTTGGACCGTGATGCTGTGGACACCAGGCGATGTAATGTAAGGCCCCATGGATGACCTGGAGCCCAGCGGGCTTCCGTCCACCGCCACCGGCCAGAACCAGACCGAGTTGGGCCTCTTGTCCTGGGCTCGGTAAATGCTCCCGGACAGGGTGGGATTGGCTTCCTTTGTGGCGGCCGGGGGCGTGTCTGCCGTGGCATTCATGCTCCACGCGGCCAACGTCGCCAGCAGAACCGGCAAAATCCTACGGATGACCATACTTGGGGGTCTCCATGAACCCATGGCTCCCGATCAGGGGGAGTGCAGGCTGGTTATTGAAAGAACCCCCATCCATCCGGGAGCAAGAAAACGGATGGGCGAAGCCCCCGGCCGCTCTGCCTGACACGTGGCTGTTAGCGCTGCAATCAATCACTTCGACCTATCGTCCAGGCAGGATCACCGGGGTGATGATCGTGTCGGGTACCGTCTGCCACTTCTTCTGGGTGCGGTAGGGTAATACCTCACCTGTACGGGCATCTTCCAACCAGGACTCGACCCTGTCTCCATCCAGCCTCCCGTTGATACGGTAGCCGTGTCCGGCAAGCAGATTCGCCTCCAGAACAAGTATTGCGTAAATGACAGGGGCGCCCAGTTCAGTTTGGAATCCCGCCCGATAAACGATCCTGTGGACGCCAGGCGTGGTGTATATCTTCACCTCTCGGATCTGGGAGCGCAGCCCGTATTCAATGGGAATGCTGTCGAGCACCACCGGGATGTACATGGCCATCCGCGGAATCCGTTCGATATCAAAGGAATGCACGCCGGTAAAATAGGGGTTGATGCCGTCATTGGGCGCCCGACCCGTTTCTATCGTGGCGCAGCCTGCCATGGTGCCAAGCAGGAGCCAAGCTACCAGCAGGCTGGTGATCAACCTGATGCTTGCGAGCAATTTCAATATTTCAGACAAACTGGTTGCTCCTTGGTTTGGGTTTGCTCACGGGTCCTTTGGTCTGATTCAGACGATATGGATCAGGTGATGCAGACTGTAATCTCCAATTGCCGATCACCTTCGAGAAATTGGATTTCGTAATGATGGTCTGCTTTGACATTGTTGCGTTCGTAAACCCGGACAACCCTTGCTGGATCGAGTTTTGCACCTTTTATTCGTCCAACGGAAACATCCTGCGCGTCATGTCCTGCGAACCTCTGGTCACTTTCAAGCGCTTGCAGCAGTTTTTTGTATGATTTTGTGCTCAATGCCAATCATTGAAAATGAGCAGTAATCTCCGTGAAAATCGGGGTGGCTGGCGTCGGCAAACAGTACCTGGGTCTCTGTTGGAGGGGGCCTGTCCAAAGCGGTTTGATATTCAGCCAGATAAAAACTGTTGTTTGGATGGACGGCCATATAGGCCTGGTAAGCGATGAAGACGGTAACCAGAGTGAAGCCCAACCTCCCTGCGTGGGCTGTCAGGCAATTCACACCGGGGTGGGGCTTCGATAGGAGTTTTTCGAGGGATGCCATTGCATGGGGGTGGCGGTGATGATGGTTCCGCTTGAATTCATTGGTTGGTTATGTTTGTCGATTGTTGGATTGGGCGGCTTGTTCAGCAGATCCATTGGATTGCCGCATCCCCGCGGGCGGCAGCTTCGCGATAGAACGCCGATAGCTTGTGGAAATATTCCAGAGCATAGGCCAATGCCTCCTGCCCATCCCTTTCCCACATGGGTGAGGGATAAATATCCTTATCCAGCATGTCGCTGGGGTCGAAGCGCGCCCGCAATGTGGAAATGCTGATGCCGTCCAGCGCCTTGGCCACATCTGCTGTTTCTGCAACGGTTAGATATCGAGCGGGACCGTAACCGACTTCCGGTCCGAATTCCACACCGCCAATTACGGCCATGGAGAGAGGCCTTTCGCCTCCCTCACTCGTTCCGTTCAGCAGGTAGTGAATACCGTGCCAGGATTTGTCGAGATCAATAGAGTTGCTTGGTTCGCTATCGCCATCATCCGGATAGAGATATTCTTCGATGGATTCCTCGCCGCTTATCAACATGTCTAACATTTGTGGCGACACTGCCACGTAACATGCAACCATGCCCATGGAAACCTTCCTCAGAGATTGAATCTGGATGCCCATTGATTGAACAAACAGAATGGATTGACTTGATGGCCTGCCGTGCTGAAGTGGCGCCTGTTGTCCTGAAGCCGCTCACGGACGGGATTTCACGAAAGACACGAATATTGTTTCTCCCCTTCGACCGTGCGACACAGGGTCTGTTCAGCACGATAACGTGACAGTAGCGCGCTGTCCGGCTGTTCGGGGTTTGACTGGCCAGAGCCGGACATCCGTATCGGCTTGGGATGGATCGTTTCCCTTCCGGGTCGCGGCAGCGTGCAGTGCCGACGCCATCGTGCTGTATACAGGTTACAGCGAAGTGATGGCCCCGTTGGCCATCTGACCCGCAGAGGCCAATGGCAGAGTGCGATACGTCTTGCTGGGTCCGAGTGCGAAGTGCCAATGGAACCTCCCTTTTTTTTCGAACAATTTACGCTTGCGGAGGAGGGAGAAGCAAGAGGGCAGCGGGGTTCATGGGGAGCACCGGCCGGCACCCGCTGCTCCCGGCTACAATCCGGGCTCCCTTTCCCAGGAAGACTGGCCCATGAGCAAGCCCAAGATTCCCCAACCTTGTGACCCCGGCGGCAGCCAAGAGGCCCGGCTGTCGGCCCGGGAATCGTGGCGCATGTTTGAGATCATGGCCGAGTTCGTGGAGGCCACGGAGCGGTTGTCCACCATCCGACCGGCGGTGAGCATCTTCGGGAGTGCCCGCACCAAGCCGGATTCGGCCTATTACATGCTTACCGAAGAGATCGCGCGCAAGTTGTCGGACGCGGGTTTTGCGGTGATTTCCGGGGGCGGGCCGGGGGTGATGGAGGCGGCCAACAAGGGGGCTTACTTCGGTAAGTCGCCCAGCGTGGGGCTCAACATCCAGTTGCCCCACGAGCAGCACACCAATCCCTACCAGGATGTGACCCAGACTTTCCGGCATTTCTTTGCCCGCAAGGTGATGTTCGTGAAGTTCGCCAGCGCTTATGTGGTGATGCCCGGAGGCTTCGGCACCCTGGATGAGTTGATGGAAGCCCTGACCCTGGTGCAGACGGGCAAGACCCGCAAGATGCCCATCATCCTGGTGCAATCCAGCTTCTGGGGCGGGCTGGTGGAGTGGTTCCGGGACAGGCTGGTGGGGGAGGGGATGATCTCCCCGGAGGATATGGATCTCATCCAGGTCATCGATGAGCCGGACCAGGTGGTGGAGGCCATCTTCCGCCATTACGAGACCCGGGGCTTCCAGCCTTCCATCCAGGAACGGGAGATTCTCCTCAACCTGTGATGGGTCGGGGGCTAGAATCAAAGCAACCATCGGAGGTTCACATCATGCGTTTTGCACGATCCATCTTTGTTTCCTTGACCCTTGCGAGCTTGCTGGCCGGACCGGCCGTGGCCCAGGAGCGTCCCCGCCTGGAGCCCCTGCCGGACATTCCCCCGCCCCCGGGCATGGTGGATCCGGGACTGGAGCCCCAGATCACCATCAAGCAGAAGGGCGAGGACAAGGTGGAGGAATTCCGCATCAAAGGCCGGTTGTACATGATCAAGGTGACGCCGTCCCACGGTAAGGCCTATTTCCTCATCGACCAGAAGGGCGACGGGCTGATGCGCCGCTACGACGACCTGTCGCCGAACTTCCAGGTGCCCCTGTGGGTCATCGGCGAATTCTGAACTTCCTGCCGGGATAATCCGGCCCTCCCCCACCGCCGCAATTGCGGCGGTTTTACTGTAGAGACATGGCACGCATCACCCTCACCCGCCCCCCCGCCGCCGTTGGCCTGGCCTGGATCAAGGCCGGCTGGAACCTGTTCAAGCAGGCACCCGTTCCCTGGACAGGCATGACCGCCCTGGTCTTCCTGGTGCTCATGCTGTTGGGGGTGATCCCCGTGCTGGGCGGATTGGCGGTGCACGTGCTGTCGCCCTTCGTGGTGGCGGGGTTCCTGGCTGCGGCCCGGGGCAGCGAGCGGGGCGAGCCGGTCAATTTCACCTTCCTGGCCGCCGGCTGGCATGAGGGCCGCCAGGCGCTGCTGACCATGGGCGTCGTGTATATGCTGGGCACCCTGCTGGTGTTCAGCCTGGTGGGCTGGCTCACCGGCGGCGATCTGGCGGCCCTGGTGGCCCAGGTGCAGAACCCGGCGGAACTGACCCCCGAGGAGGCCCGGGCCATCACCGACAAGGCTCTGCCCGCCCTGGGGCTGGGGGCTTTGCTGTTCGCCCCCTTGCTCATGGCCACCTGGTTTTCGCCGGGTCTGGTGCTGTTCGAGCGCTTCCCCGCCGGCCAGGCCCTGTGGTGGAGTCTGTGGGCCTGTGCGGTGAACTGGAGGCCCATTCTGGTCTACAGCCTGGTGCTGGGCCTGGCGGGCATGGTGGCCCTGATGATTCCCCTGGGGCTCGGTCTGCTGGTGTTCGTGCCCTGGACCCTGACTTCCACCTACGCTGCCTATCAGGACATTTTCGCGCCGGTGGAGGAACAGGCGTCGTGAACCGGGTAGGCCTGGCGGTCTGTCTGGCCTGCCTGTTTCTCGGGCTGCCGGTTGGAGCGGCCGAGCCGGTGAAGTTCGCCGACGAGTTGTATGCCAAGTTCCAGCATCCCCGTTGCCTCACCTGCCACCAGTTCAACAGCCGGCGCAGCAACGGCAAGGTGTTCAACAGCCACCGCAACCGTTTTCTTTGCGACAACTGCCATACCCAGCGCATCTCCGGCATGCCCCGGGGCGAATGGATGGCCCCCCCGGAAGCCATGGATTACACCGGCCTGGGGCCGGAAGACACCTGCAAGCTCATCAAGCGCAACATGGGCTCCAGCGATGCCCGCCTGGCAGCCCACATGCTGGACGACCCGCGCATCTTCTGGGCCCTGGACAATGGCATGACTCCGGCCGGCAAGTTTCCTTCCGCTCCTGGCGGTTCCGCCGATTGGCTGCGGGCTGCGCGGGCCTGGATCGCGGACGGGATGCATTGCGAATGATCGGGTAGCCGGCCAGCCCGGGCGGGCCCCTTGTTCCACAGGGGAGTCAGGTTGGAGGGGCGTTGGGTGCTCAGGCATTCGCCCAGCCTGCCCTTAAGCCGGCCCGGATTTCTCTTCACCCCCTATACTTGCGCCCTTCACGCCCCGCCCAGCTTCGCTTCCATGCTAGAACTTTCCCCCTATGCCGCCTTCCTGGCCGGATTGCTGGGGGGGGCCCATTGCGTGGGCATGTGCGGCGGCATCGTGGCGGCCATGTCTTTCCAGGCGCCCGGAGTGGCCCAGCCCTATCGTTTCCATCTGGCCTACAACCTGGGCCGGGTGGCCAGTTACATGGTGGTGGGCGCTCTGGCCGGGCTGCTGGGCTCGGCGGCCTTTCTGTCCGAAGACCTGTTTCCGGTGCAGCGGGGACTCTATTTCCTGGCCCAGGTGGTGTTGATCCTGCTGGGCCTGTATCTGGCCGGGTTGAATCAATCCATCCTGATATTGGAACGGGCGGGAGGCGGTTTGTGGCGCAAGCTGCAACCCCTGTTCGGCCGTCTGCTGCCCCTCCGCAACACGGGCCAGGCCCTGGTGGCGGGGGCGGTGTGGGGCTGGCTGCCCTGCGGCCTGGTCTATAGCGTGCTGGTGGCGGCCCTGGCCTCGGGCGGGCCGGGCCAGGGCGCTCTCCTCATGCTGGCCTTCGGCCTGGGGACGCTGCCCAACCTTCTGCTCATGGGCTGGGCGGCGGAAAGCCTGCGCCAATTCACGCGGCACGCGATGGTGCGCCGGGTGGCCGGTTTCACCGTCATGGGGCTGGGCGTGTGGGGCCTGTGGACCCTCTACCGGGCCGGTCTCTGAGGGCCTGTTAGGGCTGGGCTGCCAAGGGCGCACAAGGCAACCCGGGGCGGCCCTTCGTGTTCCTGAGCGGGTCAGGGCGCGGCGAACCCGCGGCTGAGTTCCGTCTTCAGCATTTTGCCCAAGACGTTGGCATTCACCAGAAAGCGCAGGGTGTCGGGGGGCGTGACCCGATATTCGCCCAGGTAATATATCTGACCCTGGTCGCGTACCTCGCGGATGGGGATGCTGGTGACCTGGTTGTTCTGGTTGATGGCCCCGGCGTAAACCTGGCCCGGCACCGACTTGGCCTCGCCATGGCCGTTGCGGCGCATCAGGGTGACGGTGAGCAGGCCCCGGCCCGGTTCCGGGGTGACGTTGTAGGCCTTGGCGGCTTCGGGGGTGAGTTCGGTACTGGGCAGGGCTGCGCAATGCAGTTCCAGATCGCCCAGGCGGGAGATGTCGCCAGCCAGCGGGCTGGCGGGGATGAGACAGGCAACCAGCCACCAGGCACGTGTGATTCTCATGATGGTCTCCTTCGCTCCTCTCTTGTGTAATCCACTATAGCCACCGTTGCAGGACTTGCCTGAAGGATGGGGTGGGGCCGGTGATAGACTCGGACCACGCCGTTTCGCTTTTGTGAACCATGACCCAGATGACCCCCCAGGAAATCGTCCACGAACTGGACAAGCACATCGTCGGCCAGAACGACGCCAAGCGGGCCTGCGCCATTGCCCTGCGCAACCGCTGGCGGCGCATGCGCGTGGCGGATGGCCTGCGCCAGGAGATCACCCCCAAGAACATCCTCATGATCGGCCCCACCGGGGTGGGCAAGACCGAGATCGCCCGCCGTCTGGCCCGGCTGTCCGGCGCCCCCTTCATCAAGGTGGAGGCCACCAAGTTCACCGAAGTGGGCTACGTGGGCAAGGACGTGGACAGCATCATCCGCGACCTGGCGGAAATCGCCGTGAAGCAGGCCCGGGAGGAAGCGACCCGAAAAGTCCGCCTGCGCGCCGAGGAAGCCGCCGAGGAGCGCATTCTGGACGCCCTGCTGCCCGGTGCCCGGGATGCCTGGCAGGCCGACGCCAAACCCGAGGAGTCCGCCACCCGGCAGAAATTCCGCAAGATGTTGCGGGAGGGGCAACTGGACGACAAGGAAATCGAGCTGGACCTGGCGGCCCCCAAGGCCTCCATGGAGATCTTCGCCCCACCGGGCATGGAGGAACTCACCACCCAGCTCCAGGGCATGTTCCAGAACCTGGGCAGCAAGCAGACCCAGAAGCGCAAGTTGCCCATCGGCGAGGCCTTGAAGCAGATCACCGACGAAGAGGCGGGCCGCCTGGTCAACGAAGAGGAGATCAAGCTGGCCGCCCTGCGCAACGTGGAATCCAACGGCATCGTCTTCCTGGACGAGATCGACAAGATCGCCGGTCGGGAAGGCCACGGCCCGGACGTGTCCCGCCAGGGCGTGCAGCGGGACCTGCTGCCCCTGGTGGAAGGGGCCACCGTGTCCACCAAGTTCGGCATGGTGAAAACCGACCACATCCTGTTCATTGCCAGCGGCGCCTTCCATCTCTCCAAGCCCTCGGACCTGATCCCGGAGCTACAGGGCCGCTTCCCCATCCGGGTGGAATTGCAGAGCCTCAACGTGGCGGATTTCGAGCGCATCCTCACCAGTACCGACGCCTGCCTCACCCGCCAGTACCAGGCCCTGATGGACACCGAAGGGGTGAAGCTGGATTTCAGCGACGATGCCATCCGCCGCCTGGCGGAGATTGCCTGGCAGGTGAACGAGCGCACCGAAAACATCGGCGCCCGCCGCCTCTACACAGTCATGGAACGGCTGCTGGACGAACTGTCCTTCGACGCCGACAAGCGTAGTGGCGAAACCCTGAGCGTGGACGCCGCCTACGTGGACGCCCGCCTGGCCAGCCTGGCGGCCAGCGAGGATCTGGCGCGGTACGTGCTTTGATCCCCCCCTTCCCCCGGGAGAGGGCCGGGGGAGAGGGAGGGCCTGCCGCTAGGTGTCTCCCACCACCCCCGCCGCCTGCCGGTCCGCGTGGTAGCTGCTGCGCACCAGGGGCGCGCTGGCCACCTGGCGGAAGCCCAGATCCAGGGCCTGCCGTTCCAGTTCGGCGAACTGTTCCGGGGGCACGAAACGCTCCACCGGCAGATGGTGGGGCGAGGGTTGCAGATACTGGCCGATGGTCAGCATGTCCACCCCGTGGGCGCGCAGGTCGGCCAGCACTTCCAGCACTTCCCCGTCGGTCTCCCCCAGGCCCAGCATGATGCCGGACTTGGTGGGTACCCCCGGCACCCGGGCCTTGAAATCCCGCAGCAGGGCCAGGGAGTGGGCGTAGTCGGCGCCCGGCCGGCAGGCCTTGTAGCGGCGCGGCACGGTTTCCAGGTTGTGGTTCATCACGTCCGGCGGGTCGGCGGCCAGGATGTCCAGGGCCGTTTCCACCCGGCCGCGGAAGTCCGGGGTGAGGATCTCGATGCGGGTGGCCGGGGAAGTGGCCCGCACGGCACGGATGCAGGCGGCGAAGTGGGCGGCGCCCCCGTCCTTCAGGTCGTCCCGGTCCACGCTGGTGATCACCACGTAGGCCAGGCCCATGGCCGCCACGGTGGCGGCCAGGTGGGCGGGTTCTTCCGGATCCGGCGCCAGGGGCTGGCCGTGGCCCACGTCGCAGAAAGGGCAGCGGCGGGTGCACAGGTCCCCCAGGATCATGAAGGTGGCGGTGCCGTGGCGGAAGCATTCCCCCAGATTGGGGCAGGAGGCTTCCTCGCACACGGTATGCAGCTTGGCGTCGCGCAGGATGCCCTTGAGCCGGGCCACCTCTTCGCCCACCGGGGCCTGGGCCTTGATCCAGGCGGGCAGCTTGAGGCGTGGCTTGGCCACGACCTTGATGGGGATGCGGGCGGTCTTGGCGGCGCCTTTGTGCAGGGTGGGATCGGCCATGGCGATGGGAGGAGGGACGGACCCGGATTGTAAGCCGGGCGGGGCATCAGAAGCGGCTCTCGTGGGGCGAATAACCATGTTGGCCATAAGGAGAATTTTCTTGACCCCGATCAAATCATAAGGGGATATTTATATCTGTTCTAATTCATTGAATAGAACAAATCACTTCAACCGGTGAACCCCTGCCTTTCGCGTCTACCAACCTGCAAGGAGCTTTCATGAAACTGCGTACCGTTGTTCTGGCCCTGGCTGCTGCCGTGGCTTCCCTGGCCTGGAACGCTGCCTTTGCCGCCGAACCCATCCAGCCCATCGCCGGCCCGGTGATCAAGAGCCAAGCCATGGTGGAACTGGGCAAGAAGCTCTACTTCGACCCGCGGTTGTCCAAGTCTGGCTTCATTTCCTGCAATTCCTGCCACAACCTGTCCATGGGCGGCACCGACAACCTGGCCACCTCCATTGGCGATCGCTGGCAGCAAGGCCCCATCAATGCGCCCACCGTGCTGAACTCCAGCCTCAACGTGGCCCAGTTCTGGGACGGCCGTGCAGCGGATCTGAAGGCCCAGGCCGGTGGCCCCATCGCCAACCCGGGGGAAATGGCCTTCACCCATGAACTGGCCGTGGATCTGCTGAATTCCATCCCGGCCTACAAGGCTGAGTTCAAGCGGGTGTTCGGCACCGACGGCAGCGTGAACATCGGCATGGTCACCGATGCCATCGCCGCCTTCGAGGAAACCCTGGTGACCCCCGGTTCCCGTTTCGACAAGTGGCTCCTGGGCGACAAGCACGCCCTTTCCGCCACTGAACAGGAAGGCTACAAGCTCTTCAAGGACAGCGGCTGCACGGCCTGCCATTACGGCCCGGCCGTGGGCGGTTCGTCGTTCCAGAAGATGGGGGTGGTGGCGGCCTACGACACGCCCAACAAAGCCCAGGGCGTAGCCGGACTCACCGGCAAGGATGCGGATCGCATGATGTTCAAGGTGCCCACCCTGCGCAACGTGGATATGACCTATCCCTACTTCCACGACGGTTCCGTGTGGACCCTGGAAGAGGCGGTGGACATCATGGGCAAGCTGCAACTGGGCCGCACCTACAGCAAGGACGAGATCGCCAAGATCGTCGCCTTCCTGAAGACCCTGACCGGCAAGCAGCCCGACTTCAAGTTGCCGGTTCTGCCGCCTTCCACCAACGACACGCCCAAGCCGAAGCCCTTCGGTTGAGGAGGTGATCGGCCCACCCCTCAGGGGTGGGTTTTCCTCTCCTTCCTATGAGGGGGGAATCCTGTGGGTAGTGAGTAGGGTGTGCTGCACGGGCGCGACCTCAGCCCAGGCTTCTGCCTGAATTCCCAGGTTTCACCCCTTTCGTTCCCGGCGGCAGGCTGCCTGCCAGAGTGTCAGCCAATTGCCCCAGGGTCACCGCCAGGGGCGAGCGTCGCCGCCAGACCAGGCCGATGGTTCGCGATGCCCCGGGCTTGGCCACTTCCCGCAGGGCCACGCCCTGGGCGGTGGAGGTGCCGCTGGCCAGGGCGGGGATCAGGGTCACCCCCAGGCCCATGGCCACCATCTGGCGCAGGGTTTCCAGGCTGGTGGCGCGGATTTCTTCGCTGCGCAGGCCTTCCAGGTGACAGGCTTCCAGGGCCTGGTCCCGCAGGCAGTGGCCTTCTTCCAGGAGCAAGAGGCCGGCGGCCGCCAGGTCGTCGATGGGCACGGTCTTGCGCCTGGCCAGGGGGTGCTCGGCGGGTACGGCGGCGAGAAAGGGCTCCTCGAACAGGGGGCGTACTTCCAGGGTGGGGTCGAGAATGGGCAGGGCCAGCAGGCCTGCGTCCAGCTTGCCCTCGGCCAGGTGCTCCAGCATGTGGGGGGTCATTTCCTCCCGTAGCAGCAGGCGCAGTTTGGGGAAGGTTTCCCGCACCAGGGTCAGGACGTGGGGCAGGTAGTAGGGGCCCAGGGTGGGGATGACGCCCAGGTGGATGGTGCGGTCCATGGGGTCTTTGGCGAAGTTGGCCACGTCGCGGATACGCGCCGCTTCCTCCACGATGCGCCGGGCGGAATCCACGATTTCCCGGCCGATGGGGGTGGGCACCACCCGTTTCAGGGAGCGGTCGAACAGGGTGACGCCCAGGTACTCCTCCAGCTTTTTCAGGCCGGTGGAGAGGGTGGACTGGCTGACGAAGCAGGCTTCGGCGGCCTGGCCGAAGTGCCCCGAGTCGGCCAGGGCGACCAGGTAGCGCAATTCCTGGAGTGTCATGGGGTTCCCATCCAGCAGGACGATGGCGGGATTCTAAGGGGTCAGCGGGGGGATCCCGCGCTATCCTTCAATTTTCGCAGTTGGTCCAGCAACCGGGTGCGCAGGCCATGGAGTTCCGGCAGGCGGGCGCGGGCTTCGCCCCTTTTTCCAGCCTGGGCCAGGGCGATGAGTTGCCGGCCCAGCTCGTGGATGCGGTCGTGGAGTTCCCCCACGGCCTGGTAGGCCGGCAGGCCGCCGTAACGGCCACGGCCATGGCCGGACAACCACAGGCCGAAGCGGCACCGGGCCGGGTCGTCTTCCGGGGGCTCGGGGGCATGGCCGTCCAGGAAGCTGGTCAGGGCATCGACCCAGGCCAGGTGGTTGTTTTCCGCCACCAGCAGGGTCAGTTCTTCCCGGGGCCAGTCGGTTTCCCCGGCGGACTGCCAGGTGGGATCCGGGCGCCAGGTGGCCAGCCAGGCGTCCACCTGGCTGGCCGGCATGGGTCGGGCGATGCCGTGGCCCTGGGCCAGCTCACAGCCCAGTCTGAGCAACAGGGCGCAGTGCCGGGCGGTTTCCACGCCTTCGGCGATGACCTGGCGGCGGAAGACGTCGGTCAGGCCGATGACGCCTTCCACGATGGCCAGGTCGTTGGCATCGGTGAGCATGTCGCGCACGAAGGATTGGTCGATCTTCAGGGTCTGGGCGGGCACCTGCTTCAGGTAGGTGAGAGAGGAGTAGCCGGTGCCGAAGTCGTCCAAGGCGAAGCCCACCCCCAATTGCCGGCATTCCCGGATCACCTGGGCCAGCCGGGCAGTGTCGGCCAGGGCTTCGGCCTCCAGCACTTCGATTTCCAGCCGTTCGGGGGGGACGCCGTCATGGCGGGCCAGGCGTTGGCGCAGCCGGGTGGGGAAGTCGCCGCGCAGGAGTTGGCGGGCGGCCACGTTGACGCTCAAGGGCAGATCGATGCCCCGGCGGCGCCATGCATCCAATTGGGACAGTGCGCCGTCGAGGACCCAGTCGTCCAGGGCCAGCATGAGTTCGTGGTCCTCGATGAGGGGCAGGAAATCCCTGGGGAGCAACAGCCCCTTGTCGGGATGGCGCCAGCGCAGCAGGGCTTCGAATCCCGCCACGGCACCCAGGCGCAGGTTCACTTTGGGTTCGAAGTACAGCTCGAACTGATTGCCGGCCAGACCGGTGCGGACCTGTTGCAACAGAATCCGGTGTTGGCGGGCCGATTCCTCCATGCGGGGGTCGAAATAGACGAATCGGCCCCGTCCCGCCTGCTTGGCCAGGTACATGGCCTGGTCGGCGTGACGCAGGAGCAGGTCCGGGTCGGTCTGGTCTCCGGGATGCAGGGCCACGCCCATGCTGGCCGACACGGCTATCCGCTGGCCGGCCATGGTGAAGGGCGCCTGGACGGCATCGAGGATGCGTTGCAGGGCGTCATCGTTGTCCTCCACCCGGCTCATGCCGGCCAGGAGCAGGACGAATTCGTCGCCGCCCATGCGCGCCACGGTGTCGCCGGCCCGCACCGCACCCTGGAGACGGCGGGCGATCTCCACCAGCAGGGCGTCGCCTGCCTCGTGGCCCAGGGCATCGTTTACCGGTTTGAAGCCGTCCAGGTCCAGGTAGCATACGGCCAGGGTCGTCTCGGCCCGCTCCGCTTGGGCCAGGGCCTGACGCAAGCGGTCGGCCAGCAGCACCCGGTTGGGTACGCCGGTGAGGGAATCGAAGTGGGCAATCTGATCCAGTTCCGCCTCACGGGCCTTGGTGGTGGAAATGTCGTACTGGATGCCGTTCCAGAGGATGTCGCCATTGTCCAACGGCGTGGGGGTGGCCTCGATGCATATCCAGCGGGCCCGCATGCCCTCACGCAGCCGGCCTTCCCAACGCAAGGGCGTCGGTCCGGCCATGGCCTCCTCGTTCAGCCGGAGGAACGCGTCCTGTTCCTCCGGGTGCAGGCGGGTCAGGGCCAGGGCAGGTTCCCTATATGCCTCCTCGGCCGTCAGTTCCAGCAATTCGCACCAGCGGGGGCTCACATAATCGAAACGTACCCCGCCCCCGGCCAGCATGCGCATCTTGTACACCCCGGCGGGAATGCGGGCGATCAGGTTCTCCAACTCCCGGGTGGCCTCCCGGATGCGCTCCTCCTGGCGGGCGTTGGCCTCAGCCAGCTTGTCCGCCATGCGATTGAAGGCCCGGGCCGTGGCTGCCAGTTCCGGCACGTCGCCCACCGGTGCCCGGCAGTCCAGGTCGCCCTCTCCCAGGCGGTGGGCCGCCTTGCCAAGTTCCTCCAGGGGTAGCAGGCTGCGTCTGAGGAGATGGTCGAGCAACACCAGGCCCAGAGCCAGGGTGGCCGACCAGAGCAGGATGGCGGTCCACAGACGCTGCCAGATGTCGGTGGCCAGGAAGCCGGCAGCGGGTTCGGCCACCAGCACGGCATAGGTGGTGCCGCCCACGTTCACGGGAAACCGGAACTCCGGGAAGCGAATGCCCAACCAGGCGGTGAACCAGGCCGGCGTACTGGCGCCATCCATGGTCCGATGGGTGTGCCCCGCCACCAGTTGCCTCTCCCCGCCGGCATCCATGAGCCGCAGGGTGCGGAAATGGCCCTGGCCCATGACGTTGTCCAGGGTTTCCTGAACGGTGGCCAGATCCCCCACCACCAGGCTGCTTTCCAGCAGAGGGGTGATGGCGGCGGCCAGATCCCGGCTTGCGGCAGCCACCCGGGTCTGGGCCGCGCCCATGTCATGGGCCACCTGGACCGTCACATGCAGGACGAAGGCCGGAATCACCGCCAGCAGTACCAGAAGGAACAGACGGCGTCGCAGGCTGCCCCGGATCATGGCGTGATGGCCCGGTAGGCCCGCCGCACGTTGGCGTAGTCGCTGTCCGTGGCAGCGACAAAGCCCTGGCAGTCAACGGCCTTGAGCAGAGCCGCCGCCTCCGGATCCCGCGCCATGCCGAGCAGGGCCTTTTGCAGGGCCCGGGCCTGGCGATCGGCCACCCGGGGATGGACCAGAACGGGTATCTCGCTGAAGGGTTCGGAAACGAACAGGGTCCGGTAACTGAGCCCTTCCCGCTGGGCGTAGCGCGCCAGGAAGCGGGTGTTCACCCCTGCCGCATCCACCAGGCCGGCCTTGAGCTGGGCGAGGGCGCCATCCTGGTGGCCGGCGGTGCGGGCCGTCACGGTGACGCCGGCCGCCCGCAAGGCCGCCGTGGGGACCACGTAGGCAAGGAAGGCCTCGGTGGAGGGGAAGGCCACCGTGCGCCCTTCCAGGTCGGCCAGGGTCCGCCAGGGACTGTCGCGGGCCACCACCAGCGCACCATGGACAGGGGGCCCGGCCCAGCGGGCCAGAACCCGGTAAACCCCGTCATGGGCATGCTGGAAGTTGTGATTGCTGAACAGGAGATCAAAGCTGCCCCGCGCCATCATGTCGTCCGTCTCCCGCACGGTGGGACCCATGGCCAGGCGCAGGGGAATGCCGGTCTTGCGGCTGAGATACTGGAGGATGGGATTCCAGCGTTCCGCCGTCTGCACGGCGGTTTGCTGGTTCAACACGCCAAACAGCAACGGCTCCGCAGCTCGCGCCGCGCCGAAGGGGACAAGGTTCGACGCGAGCCACGCGAGAAGGATCAACAGGCCAATCGCACGCCGGGTACTTCGCCCGGCTGTCGCTCCGTGCATCGCAAGCCTTGAAAGGGGTGATCGAGGGGCTCGGCTGCATTATGGATGGCCGATCCACCCGGGGCAATTCCATAAGGTTCTGCTTGATGGCTGGCCCAGGTGGGAAAGGGGGGCTGGACGATCCACGTTGTAGATCGGCGACTAACAAACAATGCATTTCATGATTTCCTTGGCCTGGTCAACAATGCCATCAACCCAACCCGCCCGGGAGAACGTCGTGACCTTGAGCCTCTACAGTACCTACCGCGCCTGGCGGCACGTCGTGCAAGCGGAAAAGGTTGCCCCGGCCCATGCAGGCCGGCCCTTTTCAGCGCCCGTCCGGGAGGCCATCGCCTGTCTGGGTGTGGGTCTCGCGGGCATCGCCTGCGGCGGTGACGTGGCCGTCCAGGCGCGACGTTGACGGAGCCTCCCTGGACGCCCCGCCCCCCGGCACCCCGCTGCGGACTGCCCTGCGCAACCGCGTCCAGGTCCATCCCGTCCCCGCCCTGGGCCTGGGCCGATGACGCCCGGCGGGACAGGGCTTTGATGCAGAATGACGGGCCAACTCCGTCGTACACCCATCATGTCCCCGTCTGCCGACCCCATCCCCGTCACCCTGCTCACCGGCTTCCTGGGCAGCGGCAAGACCACCCTGCTCAATCACCTGTTGCGCCATCAGCCCCTGACGGCGGTGGTGATGAATGAATTCGGCGAGGTGGGCCTGGATCACCAGTTGCTGGAAGAAACCCGGGGGCCCCTGGCCCTGCTGTCCGGCGGCTGTGTGTGCTGCCAGATCCAGGGCAGCCTGGCGCCCACTCTGAAGAACCTGTGGATGGGCCGCAACGACGGCAAGCTGCCGCCCTATCAGCGCATCATCATCGAAACCACCGGCATCGCCGATCCGGCGCCGGTGCTGGACACCCTGCTCAACGAACGCTGGATCGCCGTCCGGCACCGCATGGACGGCGTGGTGACCACCGTGGACGCCGGCCTGGGTGCCGGCCAGTTGCACGACTACCCGGAAGCCCGCCGCCAGGTGGCCACGGCCGACCGGATTCTGCTCACCAAGACCGACCTGGCCCACCCGGAAGCCCGGGCTGCCACCGAGGCCCGCCTGGAGCAACTCAATCCCGCCGCGCCCCGCCTGGAAGTGCTCAACGGCCAACTGGACCCGGCCCTGATCCTGGATGCCGGCCTGTTCACCGGACAGCGCCCCCCCGACGTGACTCGCTGGCTGGCCGTCGATCGCTATCAACCGGTGCGAACCGGCCTCACGGGAGCCTGGCCGGCACCCCTGCCGGCCCACCAGGAATCCCGCATCCGGGCCTTCACCCTGCGCTACGCGCAGCCCCTGGATGAAGGCGGACTGGCTGCCGCCCTGGACATGCTGCTGGCCTTCCGGCCCAAGAACCTCCTGCGTATGAAGGCCATCGTCAATCTGGCGGGACGTGACAAGCCCCAGGTGCTCCACGCGGTCCAGCACGTGCTCTATCCCCCTGCTGAATTGCCGGCCTGGCCGGACGAGGATCACGGCAGCCGCTTCGTTTTCATCACCGCCGACCTGGAAGAGGAATTCGTGGCGCGCCTGCTGGACGATTTCACCCGGGCAGCGACGGCTTAGCTTGTTGTATTGACAACCGTTCTCATTTGCACGAAGATGCAAGCCTTCCTTTCGAGGAGTCGGGTCATGTACGTGTGTATTTGCCAGGCAGTCACGGAAAAGCAAGTGCGGGAAGCCGTCTCCCAGGGCGTCCAGTCCTTGAGCGCCCTGCGCGAGCAGTTGGGTGTGGCGTCCCAATGCGGCAAATGCGCCCGTTGCGCCCACGGCATCCTCAAGGAATGCCGCAACTGCCCGGGCAGGGAAGACGGCCTGGCCTGCGCCGCCTGACTTCAATCCGCTCCTCGCCATGCAACCCCAACCAGCATAGGCGGAGGGGTTTTGTCGCCCGGCAACGCTGCGCGGCTTTGCCTATAATCGCCTCAACCGGCACCTCCCGGTACTCGCGGCGCCAGCCCACTAGCCAATCTTCCTGCCGATTCCAACTCCGGCTGGACCAGCCACCGGCCCGCTGCTTTTCCGACCGCCTCCCCGCGGCCAAGGACAACCCATCAAGGAGTCCCCATGAAAGGCGACAAGAAAGTCATTCAACTGCTCAACAAGGCTCTGGCGGTGGAACTCACCGCCATCAACCAGTATTTCCTCCATGCGCGCATGTACAAGAACTGGGGCCTCAACGCCCTGGGCAAGCATGAATACGAGGAATCCATCGAAGAGATGAAGCACGCCGACAAGCTCATCGAGCGCATCCTCTTCCTGGAAGGCCTGCCCAATCTGCAAACCCTGAACAAGCTCAGCATCGGCGAGAACGTGCCCGAGTGTTTGCAGGGCGACCTGAAGCTGGAGCTCGGCGGCCGGGAGCTTTACGTGGAAGCCATCACCTATTGCGAGCAAGTGAAGGATTACGTGTCCCGGGAGATCCTCGACGGCATCCTGGAAGACACGGAAGAGCACATCGACTACCTGGAAACCCAACTGGGACTGATCGAGCAGATGGGCCTGCAGAACTACCTGCAAAGCGCCGCAGGGGGCATCGGCGGCTCCTGATCTTCGCCGTTCCATCGCAAAGAGCGGGCTGCGGCCCGCTTTTTTCATGGTGCGGTGGCCAGGCCAACTTCCTGGAAGTGTCTCTTGCAAATGCGAACTGTTCTCATCTATAGTGAGCCCACACCTTCCTGACCCGCTCGGGAGGGCCATCCAGCCAGCCAGGGAAACCCAGCCAGCCAGCCTCGCCCACGCATTCGGGAGAACGTCATGGATCATCACGACGGCACCGGCCAGGCGGCGTTGTTGGCCGCAGTCATCGAACACCTGGCCTGCCATTTGCAAACCGGCCGCCCCCGCTCGGCCCACCTGGCCATGTTGCTGCTGGAGCGAATCAGCGCTGGCGAGCAGACCGACCCGGGTTTGCGGGAACGCTGCCTGCAACTCCAGGAGGTCCTCGCCGAGCGGGCGGGACCGGGCATCCGGCCAGGGATCCGTCCCGCCACCCTGCCCGGCCAGCCCTGGCTGACCTGGCACGTAACGGGAGAAGCGGCATGAATCCCGGCGCCTTCCTTCCACCCGCAGATGAGGAACGAATCAAGGCATGGACCGAGCGGCTGCTCGCCGTTCCCCTGCCCCTTGAGGCCCTCCCCTGGGAGCAAGCACGCACCAGCCGCCTGCCCAAGCGCCTCTGGGAGCTGGACCCCAAGCTGTTGTGCCCCGTGGTGGGCACCTGCCTGTCCATGGAAGAAGTCCGCAAGCTGGCCCGCAAACAAGGCTGCATAGCGCCGGAGGCCTCCGACTACGAAGCCCACGTGACCATGGTGGGCCAGAGCAAGAGCCGCAACCCGGCGTCCGAAGCCCTGCAACAACTGCTCGACCGGCGCCATGCCCTGTGGGTAGGCCGCTTCGCCAAGGCCCGGGATGAAGCCAGCGTCCTCAACACCTGGCAGTCGGCCCTGGACAAGGGCGAAGCCGCCGGCGCCCTGTGGGGTGCCCTCACCTGCCGGGCCGCCAGCGAATCCGTCTGGCAGCGCTGCTATGAGGACATCCACATGCTCTCCCACCAGGTGGGCGCCGGGGTGCGGGCGGATCTGGCGCGCAACGCCTCCCAGGAAGCCGAGATCGCCCGGTTGAAAGGCCAGATCAAGCGGGCGGCCCAGCGCAACGACGAAGAACTGCAACGCCGGGCCAACCGCATCCACTACCTGGAACAGGCTCTGGAAACCGCCGAAATCCGGGCCCAGGACCGGGATCTGCTGGCCCGGCGTTTCCAGGCCCTGCGCGAAGGCCAGGGGTTACTGGAAATGGAACAACGCCTGGCCGGCCTGGAAGAGCAACTGGTCCAGTTGCGCCGTCAGGCCGCCCGGGCCGACGCCCTGGAAGCCAGGCTGGCCGAGCTGCGCAGCGAAAACCAGAAGCAGGCCGAATCCCTGCGCCTGGCCATGGCCGAACGGGACGCCCTGGAGAAGCTCCTGGAAGACAGCGAGGACATGCCCTGCAGCGATTGCGGTCTGGAAGACGCCTGCCCGGCCCGCCCCCGCTTCGACGGCCGGCGCCTGCTCTGCGTGGGCGGTCGCTTCAACCTCCAGGCTCTGTACCGCTCCCTGGTGGAAAAGGCCGGTGGCCAGTTCATCTACCACGACGGCGGCAAGGAAGAAGCCCTGTCCCGCCTGCCGGAACTGCTCAGCCAGGCCGATGCGGTCATCTGCCCCGCCGACAACGTGGGACACCCGGCCTACTATCAACTGAAGCGCCACTGCAAACAGGCCGGCAAACCCTGCGTGTTGCTGCGCGGCTCGGGTCTGGCCAGTTTCGCCGACGGCCTGGACCGTCTGGCCCGGGGTCGGCTGGAAATCGGCGGGTCCACCGTCAAGCCCGACGCCGTGGTGCCCCCGGGGTCCGCCAACTGACCCAGGTGCACGCGCCCCGCTCCGGAGACTCGGGGCTTCTGGGGTCGCGTGGATTCAGCCCGGGTAGAAGCGGGTGCCGTCATCCCGGATGAGTTACCCGGGGGGGGGTGGGTGAAGCGGGCGGTGCGGTTCGCTTTGCTCACCGCACCCTACGACGGCTGCGGCGGCCACACGTAGGGTGTGGTGAGGGCAGCGAACCGCACCAGAACACTCAATCCCCCCGCATCAGCGCCAGCAGATCCTCGGTGGAAGGCAGGGCGGCACTTTCCTCGCCGGACAACACCCCTTCGGCCAGGGCCCGCTTGTCGTCGTGGAGATCCAGGATGCGTTCCTCGATGCTGCCCTTGAGCACCAGGCGGTAGACGGTGACCGGCCGGAGCTGGCCCATGCGGTGGGCCCGGCCCATGGCCTGGTCTTCGGCGGCGGGGTTCCACCAGGGGTCGGTGATGATGACGTAGTCGGCGGCGGTGAGGTTGAGGCCGAAGCCGCCGGCCTTGAGGCTGATGAGGAACAGCTCTCCCTCCCCGGCCTGGAAGGCGGCCACCCGGCGGGTGCGCTCGGCGGCGGGGGTGGTACCGTCCAGGTACTGGTAGGCCAGGCCGGCGGCGTCCAGGGCGTCGCGCAGCAGGTGCAGGAAATCCACGAACTGGCTGAACACCAAAGCCTTGTGGCCGTTGGCGGCCAGTTCCACGGCCAGTTCGGCGAAGGCCTGGACCTTGGCGCCCGGGATGGGCGGTTCGCTGCTGATCAGGCGGGGGTCGCAGGCGGCCCGGCGCAGGCGGGTCAACTGGGCCAGGATGTTGAACCGGGCCACCCCGGCATTGGCGCTTTCCAGGCTGGACTCCACCTGGGCCACGGCCTGGCGGCGCAGGGCTTCGTAATGGGCGGCTTCGGCCGGACCGGGGACGATGTGCAGGATCTGTTCGGTGCGTTCCGGCAGTTCCCGCAGCACCTGGGCCTTGGTGCGGCGCAGGATGAAGGGGGCGATGAGCCGGCGCAGCCGGTGCTGGGCCTCCCGGTCCCGGCTGCGTTCGATGGGACCGGCAAAGCGTTCGTTGAAGCGGCCTTCCGTGCCCAGCAGGCCCGGGTTGGCGAAGCGCATGATGGACCAGAGTTCCCCCAGGCGGTTTTCCACCGGGGTGCCGGACAGGGCCAGGCGGAAGCCGGCATCCAGCTCGAACAGGGCCCGGGAGCGCTTGGCGGCGGCGTTCTTCACCGCCTGGGCCTCGTCGGCCACCAGGGTGTGCCAGGGGCGGGCGGCGAAGTCGTCGCCGGCCTGCTGCAACAGGGTGTAGGAGACGATGACCACGTCCAGGGGGCCGGCGCCGGCCAGCAGTTCCGCCCGTTCCGCCTCGGCGTAGATGTGGGCGTTGAGGCTGGGGGCGAAACGCTGGATCTCCGCCAGCCAGTTGCCGCACACGGAAGTAGGGGCCACCACCAGGGCCGCTCCTTCCGGGGCCCGGGCCAGCAGCACGGCCAGGGCCTGGAGGGTCTTGCCCAGGCCCATGTCGTCGGCCAGGCAGCCGCCGAAACCGGCCTGGGCCAGGCGCATGGCCCAGACGTAACCGTCTTCCTGGTAGGGGCGCAGTTCGGCTTGCAGGGTGCCGGGCAGGGCCGGCTGGCTCTGCTGGGCGGTTTGCAAGCGATCCACGGCGGCGCGGAAGTCGGCGTCGCTGTCCACTTCCAGGCCGTCCAGGGTGTCGGCCAGCCAGCCGGCCGCCAGGTGGGGCAGCCGGCTGCCGCCCTTGGTGCCTTTACTCCCTTTTCCGGTCGGTTCGGCCACGCTGGCCAGTTCGGCCAGTTGTTCCTTCAGGCTGCGGGTGAGGGCGGCATAGACCCCCTCGCCCATCTGGATGTAGCGGCTGCGGCCCTGGGCGGCCTCCAACAGGGCGGTGAAGCCCAGCACCAGGCCGTCATCCAGGGTGGCCTGGCCGTCCAGATGGAACCAGTCCCGGTCGCTCTGGATCTTCACCGCCAGGTTGCGGGCGTTCACCTGGATGACCTTGACGGGCTTGCCCTTGGGCCAGTCCACGGCGGCCAGGGCCGGCAGTTGGGGCAGACTCTCCACGGCGGCCAGGGCTTCTTCCGGATCGTCCAGCAGCCATGCCGCGTCCTCCTCGTTGCCCGTGTCCGCCAGGAAGGGCAGCGCGTCGAGCACGGCGTCCAGGTGCGTGCGCTCGGCGGCCAGGTCCCGCCGGGTGCCCACGGTTTCGGCCCCCAGGGCGGCCAGGATGCGTTCCCGGCCCTGGCCCGGGGTGAAGCGGGGACCCTGGGGGCCCAGGGGGGCGGCCACCAGGCGCAGGGTCAGGCCTTCGCCGGAGGGGCTCAGTTCGGCCCGCAGGCGGGCTTCCGCCGCCTCTTCCCGGGACGCGGCTTCGTTGTCGCCCAGCACCTGGAACTGCCGGGCCAGGCCTTGCAGGGTGAGGCTCAGGTCGTCCCGGGCCGCTTCGGGCAATTCGAAGTCCTTGCCCAGGAGCTGGGCGGTGCGGCGCTGGGCTTCGTTGAGGCGGACCAGACGCAGCCGCTGGGGACCGTCGCGCAGCACGCTCAGGTAGCGCAGGGCCTCGGCGGCCCGGCGATCATCGGCCGTGAAGTAGTAGGTCCCTTCCTTCTCCGCGTGGGGCGCCGGGCTGATGCGCAAACGATAGCCCTTGTCGGTGCGGATCACCTCCAGTTCCGGGTTGCCGGCCACCAGTTCCAGGAAGGTTTCCGGCGACTCTTTCAGGGACACGTGGGGATGGCCCACCAGGGCGGTGATGGCACCGGCCAGATCCAACTGGTCTTGCCGGCTGAAGGGCGAGGGACGCAGACAACGGGCCGGTCGGGCGTCCTGGGGCGGCAGGGTCCCCTTGTCGGCCAGACGGGCGACATTGACGGGCCGGGGCTTGCCCCAGCCCCGGGCGCCCCGCTTCTGCTCCAGGGGCTCGATGTTCTGTAACTGGCCATTGCGGTCCACGGTCAGGGACCAGATCAACCGGCTGCTGGCCTGACTCTCGGTTTTGTCCGGGGTGGCCTGTCCATCGCTCAGTTCCCGGAGCATGGCCAGCACGTCCCGCCAGCGTTCCGGCCGGCCGGCGATGAAGAACCCGGCTGGCGGCTCCTGATCCGCCAGGACGCCCCGGGCGGCCTCCACCTGCCATTGCAGGGCCGCCATGCCCCGGGCGGCCAGATGTTCGCTGAGCCGTCCGGCCAGATCACGCAGGTCGGACAGCCCCTTGCCGTCCAGCTTCAGGGCGTCCGCGCCCAGCCAGGCGGCCAGAAGCACCTGCCAGAGGTGTTCCAGCACGAGGGGCTGCTTCTGGATGTAGGTGGAAACAGCGAACGCCTGGGGATCCATTTCCGCCTTGCCGGTGCGCACGGCCAGGGCGTGGACCCAGCGCCCCCAGGGGGAATAGGGCGACGGCTCCCGTTTGCCCGATTCGCCGAGACAGAACTTGCGCGCCGCTTCCAGATTGGCCGGGGTGGGCCGGGCCAGCAGAACCAGGGGGTAATACCAGCCCAGGCTGTCGGGAAAGAACTGTTTGCGGGCGCCGGTCTCGGCCTTGAGGCGTTTGAGGGCCGCCTCGAAGCCGGCCAGGGCCGCGTCGAAACGGCCCTCCTGGGCCAGACGGCCGGCCCGCAGGGCCTCCACCACCCCGTAATCCAGGCCGGCCAGGGCTTGTTCGAAACGGGGCCAGTCCCCCTGGGCCAGGAGTTGGTCGGCCAGGGCCAGGCGATTGGAAGTGGAGAGCTTGCCGGCATCCAGCAGGGCGATGGCATAGTCCCGGACAGGCGCCATGGCCAGCAGCCAGTAGTCGCTGAGCAGGGCCAGGGCCTCGTAGATCAGGTCGTTCAGCAGGTCCGCATCGATGCGCTGGAAACTGTCCGGATCGAAGTCCAGCAGGGCCGCTTCGATCATGATCTGGCGGCCATCGTGATGCTGGCCGGCCAGGGTCAATACGCTCTCGAATTCCGCCCGGGTCGCCCCGGTGAACAGCATGAGGCGCAGCACCCCCACCGTGGCGGAGAAGCCCCCCACGGGCCAGTAAAAGGTGACCCGGGCCGGGTTGTAGCCCTCCACTTTGAACAGGGCCTGGCGGAGGGCCTGGCCGTCCAGATGGTCGAGCAACTGGCGATACAGGGCGGCCCGCAATCCCCCCGCCAGGCGGTACACCCCGGGGCGGTAGGTCTCGTGCACCAGGAGGCGGCGGCCTTGCAGGTCGGCCAGGGCGGCCTTCACGTCGTCGCCGGCAAAGGCCCGGCCATCGCTGCGCCGAAGTTCCAGGGCCCGCAACAGGTTGACGATGTCGGTCTGGCTGCGATGGGCCCAGAACAAGGCCATGGCCAGGGCCGTGGTCTGGGTGTTGTGGGGCAGGTCTTGGATCAGGGGAACGGCGGTCGCCGCGACGCTGGCGAGCGTTGCCGGTTGGGCAGGCGGGTCGGGCAGCGTGTCGGGGAAAAGGTCGGACATGGCGGGGCGGGGGACAAGAGACCCCGCATTTTGGCGGGTTCCGCCGGGAAGGTGAAATCTTGGGATGGTGGGTGAACCTGGCGGTGCGGTTCGCGTTGCTCACCACACCCTACGACGACCGGTAGGGTGTGGTGAGCGCAGCGAACCGCACCAAGCGGCCCGGCCGTCAGGCCCCGCCCCGGATCAGATAGTCAAACGCCCCCAGGCTGGCCTTGGCCCCTTCGCCCATGGCGATGATGATCTGCTTGTAGGGCACGGTGGTGCAGTCCCCCGCCGCGAACACCCCGGGCACGCTGGTCTGGCCCTTGGCATCGACGATGATCTCGCCGAAGCGGGACAGTTCGATGACGCCCTTCAGCCAGTCGGTGTTGGGCAGCAGGCCGATCTGCACGAACACGCCTTCCAGGGCGATGTGCTGGCTCTGGCCCGTCACCCGGTCGGTGTAGGTCAGTCCGTTCACCTTGTGGCCGTCGCCGTTCACTTCCGTGGTCTGGGCGCTCTTGATGACCGTCACGTTGGCCAGGCTGTAGAGCTTGTCCTGGAGCACCTTGTCGGCCCGCAAGGCGTCGCCGAATTCCAGCAGGGTCACGTGGCCGACGATGCCGGCCAGGTCGATGGCGGCTTCCACGCCGGAGTTGCCGCCGCCCACCACGGCCACGTGCTTGCCCTTGAACAGGGGGCCGTCGCAGTGGGGGCAGTAGGCCACGCCCTTGCCCCGGTAGGTCTGTTCGCCGGGCACGTTGAGTTCCCGCCAGCGGGCGCCGGTGGCCAGGATGAGGGCCCTGGCCTTGAGCACCGCGCCGTTTTCCAGGCGGATCTCGTGGAAGGCGCCGTTCTTGCCCGGCATCAGGGCCTGGGCCTTTTGCAGGTTCATGATGTCCACGGCGTATTCCTTCACGTGCTCCTCCAGGGCCCGGCCCAGCTTGGGGCCGTCGGTGTGGGGCACGGAGATCAGGTTCTCGATGGCCAGGGTGTCCATGACCTGGCCGCCGAAGCGTTCCGCCAGCACGCCGGTGCGGATGCCCTTGCGCGCCGCGTACACCGCTGCCGCCGCACCGGCCGGGCCGCCGCCCACCACCAGCACGTCGAAGGGGGTCTGTTCGGCCAGCCGGGCCGCGTCCCGCTCGGCGGCGCCGGTGTCCAGACGGGCCACGATTTCCTCGATGCTCATGCGGCCGTTCTCGAAGGGCTCGCCGTTCAGCCAGACGCTGGGCACGGCCATGATCTGCCGGGCGCTCACCTCGTCCTGGTACAGGGCGCCGTCGATCATCACGTTCTGGATTGCCGGATTCAGGGCGGCCATGGCGTTGAGGGCCTGCACCACGTCCGGGCAGTTGTGGCAGGACAGGGAGATGTAGGTCTCGAAGCGCAGGGGGCCCGTGAGGGAACGGATGGCCGTCGCCGTGTCCTCGGCGATCTTGGGCGCGTAGCCGCTAGCCTGCAGCAGGGCCAGGATCAGGGAAGTGAACTCGTGGCCCATGGGCAGGCCGGCGAAGCGCATGCGCGGGGCCTCGCCCACCTTGCCGATGGAGAAGGAGGGGCGGCGGGCGTCATGGCCATTTTCGAGGAGGCTGACCTTGTCGGACAGGCTGGCGATGTCCTCCAGCAGGCCGCGCATTTCGGCGGACTTGGGGCTGTCGTCCAGGGAGGCCACCAGTTCGATGGGGGCCACGAGCTTTTCCAGGTAGACCTTGAGTTGGGTCTTGATGTTGGCGTCGAGCATGGTGTTCTCCTGATAGAGAGGGCAATACGAAGCCGTTGCCGTGTGATCGGGTGGTACGACGGCTTGGTGTTGCGCTCTGGGTTGGGACCCTCCCCCCGAGGGGGAGGGGAGTTGAAGGTCAGATCTTGCCGACCAGGTCCAGGCTGGGGGTCAGGGTGGCGTCGCCATCCTTCCACTTGGCCGGGCAGACTTCGTTGGGGTGGGCAGCCACGTACTGGGCGGCCTTCAGCTTGCGCAGGGTCTCCTTCACGTCCCGGGCGATGGCGTTGTCATGCACTTCCAGGGTCTTGATGACGCCATCGGGGTTGATGACGAAGGTGCCGCGCAGGGCCAGGCCGGCTTCCGGAATGTGCACGCCGAAGGCGTTGGTCAGGGCGTGGGTGGGGTCGCCCACCAGGGGGAACTTGGCCTTGCCCACTGCAGGAGAGGTCTCGTGCCACACCTTGTGGGAGAAGTGGGTGTCGGTGGTGACGATGTACACCTCGGCGCCGGCGGCTTCGAACTCGGCGTAGTTGTCGGCGGCGTCCTCGATCTCGGTGGGGCAGTTGAAGGTGAAGGCGGCCGGCATGAAGATCAGGACGGACCACTTGCCGTGCAGGCTCTTCTCGGTGACTTCCACGAACTTGCCGTTGTGGAAGGCCTGGGCGGTGAAGGGCTGAACCTGGGTGTTGATGAGGGATTGCATCTGCGTATCTCCTGAGTGGGTGGGTAAGTCGGTTGAAGTCTTGCTTCGGGGTCCACTCTACGGAGGTAGGGTTATTTATTCCAATTGAATGATCTGATTCGGATGATCGATAAACTCGATCAATGACCAACCGGCGTTCCGCCGGGTAGGCGTGGGGCGCTAATCCCCCGCAGCGTTGTTCAGGGCCGTCATTTCCTGAATCAGCAGCACCAGGGCCAGGGCCGCTGGCGGCGCCAACACATGACGCGGCCCCAGGCTCACCACCCCTTTGTCCGCCTCGGCAAGAAAAGCCCGCAGCTTTTGCAGCAAGCCTTTGGCGGGGGCCTTGTGCCGGGGAAGGAGAGCGAGCTTGGCCACCGCCTGCCCATTGACCGGGGCCGTGATGGCCCACTCGTCGGGATCCACGCCAAGAATCCGGTCCGGCAGGCTGTCCCGGGTGTCCAGCACCCGCCACATTTCCTGTTCTTGGGCACCCAGCAGAATCAGGGCCACCCGGTGGATGGGGTTCTTCAGCTTGCCCGCCAGGTCCAGGTCGAAGTGCAGGGCCGGCCGGCCATCGGGCCCGGTCAGGGCCCAGCGGGTGGGCAGGATCGCGCGGTTGGGGGTGAGCCGCCAGGGCTGCCCTGCATCGTCCAGAATCGTGGTTTGCGTGGCCATGACCCGGCCCAACAGATCGCAGGTGGCGCGGACACGGCCATCGGCTTCGTCCAACAATTCCCGGCTGCCCTGGTAGACCTTGGGGTAGGGCCCTTTGCGGGAGACGGGGCGGATGCGGTAGGTGGGGTGGGTTGGCACAGCGGTGCCGGCCTTTGATTTGCGGACAGCGGGGACCGTTGCCCGGGTCAGTGGGATCCCACCTCGGCATGCAACTTCAGACCCAACGCCCCGACGACCTTGAGGATGGTATCGAAGCCGGGGCTGCGCTCGCCGGAAAGTGCCTTGTAAAGGCTCTCCCGGGAAAGCCCCGCGTCCCTGGCCACCTGGGCCATGCCTTTCGCCCGGGCGATGTCCCCCAAGGCCTTGGCCACGAAGCTGGCGTCGCCATTGGCCTCTTCCAGGCAGGCTTGCAGATAGGCGGCCATCTCTTCGGGGGTACGCAGATGTTCGGAAACGTCGTAGCGGGTGGTGGCGGTCTTGGTCATGGCGGTCATTCAGCAAGGTTTTGAGCGAGGCGCAATGCGTCGAGCCACTTGGCGAAGACATGGGTCTTCCGAATATCGATCATGGTCAACTGTAGCCTGGTGGCTACGGATATTCAATTTTAGGTTGCCTCGTATTGCTTCAAAGCCGGAAGCTGAGGGTGCGTTCCACCGCCTCGTCCAAGGCTTCACCCGCCAGCAGTCGGCGTATGGCGGGGCCCAGCAGGCCCAGGGGGCTGTTCAGGTGCTTTGCCTCCAGGCCCGCCTGTTCGAAACGCCGGGCCTGGTCGTGGCTACCCCCCTTTACCACAGGGGGGGGAACGGGTGGATAGGGCCGGTGACGGAGCGGGGCTGTGGATGAGACGGATGGCTATGCCCATGCCCTGGGGAGTTCCCATCTTTCTCCCCCCTTTGCAAAAGGGGGGCTGGGGGGGATTTGGCAGGCGGTGGCACCATCTGACCCACGTCGAAGTTCAGCCGCCCCCCCGCCACGGCAGCCGCGCCAGACGCGCCTGGCTCTCTTCCAGCAGCGCCAGGCTCCCAGCCCCCTGGGCTTGGTCCAGGCACAACATCACCTGAAAGTACTTCTCCCAGTCGTAGGCCACCAGCAACAGGTCCACCCCGGCATTGAGGGCGTCCACCGCCGACGAGCAGAGGCCCCGGTCATACACGGCGGCCATGGTCATGTCGTCGCTGATCAGAACCCCGTCGAATCCCCAGGCAACGCGGATCAGCCCATGGATGACCGGACGCGACAGGCTGGCCGGGCGGGTCTTGTCCAGGGCGTCCACCATGACGTGGCCCACCATGAGCATGGCCGGGGTTTGCCCGAGTATCCGGCGAAAGGGGACCCAGTCCCGGCCGGCCAGGGTTTCCAGGGGCGTATCCAGATGGGCGGTGAAGTGATGGGTGTCCTGGGTTACGCCGCCCAGTCCCGGGAAGTGCTTGAGGGTGGGCATGACACCCTCGCCGTGCAGACCCCGGCTGTAGGCCAGGGCCACCCGGGACACGGTGTCGGGTTGCGGGGCGATGGCCCGTTCGGCGATGCGGGTGTGGAAATCCAGGGCCCCGGCGGGCTGGGCTGGTTTCAGGTCCACCACCGGGCTGAAGTTGGCGTTGAAGCCCAGATCGGCCAAAGCCCGGCCCTGTGCTTCGCCATAGGCCTGGGCCCGGGCTTCGATGCCTGCGGATGATCGCCCCGGGGCGATGACGGAAGACAAGGGGGGCTGGCGGGGCAGGAGCGGCGCCAACCGGGACACCGGCCCGCCTTCCTGGTCCGTGGCCACCATCAGGGGCGGCCGTCCGGCTTGCCGGCGGACGGCCTGGAGATCGGCCAGTTCGACCCGCAACTGATCCGGGCTTTTTCCCTCGATGTTGCGGCGGCTGATGAACAGGCCGCCGATGAGGCCGAGCCTGGCCAGTTCCCGGACCTGGCCAGGCTCGTCGTAGCCCACCACCAGATGCTCGCCCAGGGTGGCCAGCCGGCCGGGTTCCCGGTCCGCCAAGGCCAGCAGGGCATGTCGCTGCAAGTCGGGTTGGAATTGCCCGTGCAGGGCCAGACCGAGGACCGTCAGCCAGGCCAGGGCGATGGGCATCGTACCCCTGCCACGCCACTGCATGCCCCCTGGACCCGCCAAGACCCAACACGCCCCCAGACCCGCCAGGGCAAGCAGAACCAGGGCCGGCCATGCCCAGGCACGCAGGGGCAGCAGGTGGGAGTCGGGCAGGTAAGCCGCCAGGGCCAGACAGAAAAGCGCCGGCAGGAAGCAGACTCTCCAGGGGTGCTTCGTTGCCATCACGGCAACAACCCATCCGGATTCCGATAGAACATGGCCTTCCAGCCCTGTTCGTCGGTGCGGGCGTCCCAGGGGCGGGGCAGCAGGGTGATCACCGAATAGTGCAGGTGGGGCGGGCCGCCCCTGGCGTTGCCGGTGTCGCCCACTTCGCCGATGGGTTCGCCGGCGCCGACCCAGGCGCCGGGGCGGGTCTGGATGCTTTTCAGGTGGGCGTAGTAGTGGAGCCAGCCCCGGGGGGTGAGGACCAGGATGACCTTGCCGCCCCGGTCGATCTCGCCCCGCCAGAGCACCACGCCGGACTGGGCGGCCATGACCGCTTCGCCCTTTTTGGCGAAGATGTCGATGCCCTTGTGGACGCCGGAGGCGCCCCAGTTGGGGTGCCAGAAGGTCTTGGGATTCCAGTCCTGGCGGCCGGCGCCCAGCACGGGCTGGGTGAAGGCGCCGGCCGGGAGCAGGGTTTCAGCGACGGCGGCCAGGAGGAACAGACCCGCCAGGAGACGCAGAGTGAATCGCGGGCGCTTCATGCGAACCGCCCCCCCCAGCGGCGGCGACCCCATTCCACCCACCCGGCCAGGGCCACGATGGCCATTTCCAGGGCGAAGGTCCAGTGGAACAGGTGGTTCAGCAACGGGGTGTCGAAGCGGTCGGGTATGCCGGCCAGGGTGTAGGGCTGGTCCACCCAGGGCCAGGCCCACCAGATGATGCCGGTGAGGGTGTCCAGCAGCAGGTGGCCCAGCACGGCCAGGAGGAAGACCCGGGCCAGGGGCAGTGCAAGGGCCAGGCGCCGTGGCGACACCCTGCCGAGCAGTTCCGCGAGGAGCCAGACCATCAGCCAGACGAAGGGCTTGTGGGTCCAGTACTGGTGGTGGTTGACCCAGCCGTCGTCCAGCAGGGCGCTGTAGAGCAGGTCCACGTCGGGGCACACACCGCCGGCCATGCCGGCCAGCAGCAGGCCGGGCCGGGGGCCGGTGCGCTGCATGACCGCCCGGGCGATGAGGTATCCGGCAGGCAGATGGGCGAAGACCATGGCTCAGTTCCCCTGGCCGGCCAGGCCGGCCCGGACCCAGTCCAGGCGGCGGGTGAGGTACATGGTGAGACCCAGCAGGGCGAACAGCAGCCAGGCACCCAGGAGCAGGGCGTAATCCTCGGAGGCCAGCAACTGGTAGAGGCCGCCGTAGAGCAGGGCATAGCCGCCCCCCAGGCCGGCGGCGCCTTTCCAACTGCCCAGCAGGGTGCGGCCGTAGGCGGCGATCATGGCCACGCAGGCGGCGGCGGCCACCAGGTAGGCCAGGGCGAAGGCCAGGTGCTCCGAGAGGGCCAGCAGAAGCAGGAAGAACATCACCACGGCGAAGCCGATGAGCAGGTATTGCAGGGGATGCACGGCCCGGCTCTTGAGCAGTTCGAAGAGGAAGAAGCCGCCCAGGGTCAGCAGCACGAACAGGAAGCCGTAGCGCACCGCCCGGTCGGTCTGGGCGTAGGCGTTCACCGGATCGATGAGGGAGACCCCCAGGGTGGTGCCCAGCCAGGTGCCCTGTTTCTCGGCCAGCATCCGGTCGCCGCCGGTGGCGAAGTCGTTGACCCGCCAGCGGGCGGTGAAACCCTCGGCGCTGATCTCCCGGGTTTCCGGCAGGAAGCTGCCGGCGAAGCTGGGATGGGGCCAGGCGGATTGCAGGGTGAAGTCATTGCTGCCGGCCAGGGGCACCCAGTCCAGGCGGCCGCTGCCGGCCAGTTCCAGTTGGCCGCTGAGGTGCAGACCGGCGCCCAGGCTGGCGGGGTTCAGGGGCACGTGGAAACCCTGGGCGAAGGGCCCGCCGGGCACCCCGGGCCTGGCGGCCAGGGGCCGGCCGGCGCCATCTTTCAGGTCGATGCGCTTGAGACCCCGGGGGTCGCTGACGCCGAACACCAGGTAGGCGGCATCGATGACCTGGTTGGCCCCCACCTGCACGGCGGGCACGTCGGCCTGGAATTCCAGATCGGTCATGTACACCCGGGCCTTGTGGATGCCCCGGTAGCGCTCCGAGACTTTCAGATTGCCCTTGCCCGAGAGCGTGTCCGGGCGGATGGACCGGGAGCAGTCCTGCCACTCGCTGCGGGTGCGCTGGCGGCCCTGGTCGTCGGTGTCGGTTTCGCTGTGCAGCTCCCGGCATTGCAGCCAGAGCAGGGGGCCGGACAGTTGCTGTTCCCGGGCGTATTGATCGGCGATGGAGGCGATGGCCTGGTCGCGTACGGCCTGGCGTTCGCTGACCTTCCATTCCACCTGGCCCAGGGCGAAGGCCAGCATCAGGGCCAGCAGGGACAGGGTGAGGAGCTTGATGACGAGGGCCTTGTTCACGGAGTGCTCCCGTTGGTTGGGGTGGGAGAAGCGTGGCGCCGCCGTGTGGGGCGAATGTGGAAGGCGTGTGGAAAGTGGGCGGAGATTGCGTCGAGTCATGCCCTTGCCGGGGGGCGGTGGACACGAGGCGGGTCGGCCTTGGTCCTGGTGTTCTTCCCCCTTTGGAAAAGGGGGATTTAGCGACGTTGGCTGGAACGCTGCCGGTCGCGAATCCCCCCTGGCCCCCCTTTTACAAAGGGGGAAACAGCGGGGTGGTGAAGGTGGAGCCGATGGCCTTCCCACCGGTGTTCTTCCCCCTTTTGTAAAGGGGGACCGAGGGGGATTTAGCAACGTTGGCTGGGGCGCTGTCGGTAGCAGATCCCCCCTTAGCCTCCCTTTTACAAAGGGGGGAACAGCGGGGTGGTGAAGGTGGAACCGATGGCCTCCCTACCGGTGTTCTTCCCCCTTTTGTAAAGGGGGACCGAGGGGGATTTAGCAACGTTGGCTGGGGCGCTGTCGGTAGCAGATCCCCCTTTAGCCCCCCTTTTACAAAGGGGGGAACAGCGACATGGCGAGGGATGGGGCGCTGGCCCTCCTCGCTGGTTTTCTTCCCCCTTTAGAAAAGGGGGATGGAGGGGGATTTAAAGCCCTCAACATCCCTGCCCCCCTCTAAAGGCGCGGGCTCCCACCTCAGCCCGGCAACTCCAGCCAGGCCACCGCCCCGCCCTCCGGATGGTTCTCCACCCGCACACTCCCCCGGTGCAAGCGGGCCACTTCCCGCACCAGGTTCAACCCCAAGCCGCTGCCCCGTTGCCCGTTGTCCGGCCGGGGCGTGGAATAGAACCGCTCGAACAGCCGATCCTTCGCGTAATCCGCTACCCCGGGGCCCCGATCCCGCAGGCTGAGCCGAGCACGGCCATCCACAACATCCAGGCCCACCTCCAACACCCCGCCCGCCGGGCTGAAGTCGATGGCGTTGTCCAGCAGGTTGGCCACGGCCTGGCGAAGGAGAAACCGATTCCCGCTGATCTGTACGGCAGCCAGGCGCCGATCCACCTTCAGCCCCTTGCCGGCGATGCGTTCAGCCCGGGTGACTAGCACGTCCTCCACCAGTTCACCAAAATCCAGGACTTCCACCTCGTCCAGCCGGTTGCGGCTTTCCGCCCGGGCCAGGTCCAGCACACCTTCGACGATGCGTTGCAGACGGCCGGTTTCGGCGGCAATGTTGCCTTCCAGGCGGGCCCGCCGTTCCGGGTCGGTCTCGTCGGGCAGCAGTTCCACGGCGCCGCGCAGGGCGGCCAGGGGGCTCTTCAACTCGTGGGCCAGCAACTGGGTGACCTTTTCCACGTGGGCCTTGCCGTCCAGTTCGGCGCGCAGGTGTTCCAGGGCCTGGGCCAGGCGGCGCAATTCGCTGCGGCCCTCGATGGGAATCCGCTCCCGGGAACCGGCGGCCACTTCGTTGGCATAGTCCACCAGCCGGCGCAGGTCCCGGGTCATCCAGAAGGAAAAGCCCAGGGCCAGCACCAGAGCCATGGCGAACAGTCCCCAGGCCGATTCCCAGGCCTTGGCCCGGGCCAGGTCGATGAAACCCTGGAAGGAACGGGACGGCTTGCCCACCGACAGCACCCCCACCACAGCTCCGTCGCGCAGGATGGGCGCGGCCACGTACATGACGCTGCTGGAACTGTCGTACTCGTTTTCCCGGGTGGTGCGGGCCCCGTATTCGCCCTTGAGCGTGCGGCTCACGTCCATCCAGCGGGAATAGTCCTGGCCCACGTCCCGGCCGGTGCTGTCGAACACCACCCGACCGTTGACGTCGGTGACGTAAACCCGCAGGTCCGGCAGATCCTTCACCACCCCGTAGATGCTGGCCTGGAAGCGCCGCTGGGCGTAGCCCTGGAACACCGCGGCAATACCCCCCGCCGTCGGATCGGCGGCACCGCGTTTCTGGTAGGTCAGTTCCCGCCCCGCCATTTCAGCCAGCAGGTTGGCGGTCTGCACCAGGGTCTCCTCGACGGACTGGCGCACCCCGGGCACGAACTGGTTGCTGAACAACTGCATGGCCAGCAAAACCGCCAGGGCGGCCACCAGCACATAGCCGACGAAGAAGCGGATGAAGAAGTTCAAGCCGGATCCCGGGCCAGGCTATACCCCAGCCCCCGGTGGGTGCGGATGGGATCAGCCTCCGGCGCCAGGGCCGCCAGCTTGGCCCGCAGGCTCTTGATGTGGCTATCCACGGTGCGCTCCAGACTGGCCTCTGCCAGCCCCGCCGCATCCATCAACTCGGCCCGGCTGAAAACCTTCTCGGGCCGTGCCGCCAGGGCCTTGAGCATCAGGTATTCGCTACGACTCAGGTCCAGGGCCACCCCCCGACAGAAAATTTTTGCCCGATCTTCATCAACCTGCAAAAAAAACCGGGTCTGATTCGCCCCACATTTGACATCGGAAACGCCCGACTGCCCCGGGCGCGCCCGACGCAGGATTGTCTTCACCCGGGCCGCCAGTTCCCGGGGGCTGAAGGGCTTGAGCACGTAGTCGTCCGCCCCGATTTCGAGGCCCACCACCCGGTCGATTTCGTCGGAGCGGGCGGTCAGAAAAATCACCGGGACATCGGAGAACACCCGGATGGCGCGGCACAGATCGAAGCCGTTCCCGTCCGGCAAGCCCACGTCCAGGATGGCCAGATCCACGCCCCCGGCCCGAACCTGGGCCAAGCCCTCCGCCGCAAGACTCACATGCCGACAGCCCATGCCCTCCCGGGCCAGGGCCAGGATCACGTTATCAGCAATGGGGCGGTCGTCTTCGACGAGGAGGATGGTGGGGGGCATGGGGAGCGGATGGGTGGAGTGCCTTGAAGTTTAGCCGCAGAGGCGAATGGTGGTGCAGACCGGGAAGGCAAAACGCGTAAACGCCGCAATTGCACGTCAATCCTGCGAATGCAGGGATTTAGACTGCTGACTGAGAGGGTGCGTCGCCATTGCACAAGAGGCGATCAAAGCACTTATTGCAGTGCGTAATATGTGCCAAAAGAGCTATGCAAAAAAGAACGTGGGTCATTTGCGCCCCATCGAATCTAAATACCGGGTCAAAACTACCCCATTGCAAACTTGAAAAACACTGCCTAGATTTGCAAGAAAAGAGGACATGTTCATGATCCAAACAAAATTCTCCCGGCACCATCCAGCCAGGGCTCTGTGTCACGCCGTAGTGATCAGACCCTGCTATCTTGCGGATGGCACTCGAAAGGGCGCACTTGGCGATTGTCGAGACCCCCTCCTTATAGACGCGTGTTACCTACTGGCCAGCCATACGTGCATTACTTCAGGCTCATTGGCTGATGGCCAACAAGAGCCGGTCTCCTTTTCCTGGCGAACCATCGAGATCGACGGTATCCCAATCATCCGCAAGAAGACAGTATCTTGGAGTGCAGCTAAAGAATCGTCTATCGAGTCGCACATAGAGCGGCATCGTACAGTCTTCCTGGGCCTTCACCCCAAGATCGCTCCTGGGCATGATGAAGCAGTTTCGCCGGATTCGGCGGAGTGACGTCTTTCCTCTTGTGGGACGCCCTCTATCCAAATTTTAATTTATATCAGTCAATAAGTTAACTAATACACCGAGAGAGTATGAAGCACGAACTCCCAGAATACACATCAATTTTTCGGTCGATCTAACGTTGGGCAAATTAAAGGTGTGCATCTGTGTAACTCAATAGTTTTTTGTATTCAGCTGTTGTGATCGCTGTCATTTCAAACCCATGTGCGAATGCAACCGAAAATCTTCAGTTGCAAGCTGGTGAATACATCATGGAGAGAGGTAACGGTCTTTTGTTGCTAGACGCAACAAAAGATCAGGGACACTTTTTATTTTCAATTGAAACTCGCTGGGCCAATGGTTACGTATGTGGATTGGAAGGGGAGATTCGGGATGCACAAGCGCATGTGAGTGATAACGATGGACAAAGCCTTTGTCTTTTGAGTTTTCGCCCATCCACTAAAGGGTTTGTTTTAAATCAAGAATCCGAAGGTTGCCGATATTTTTGTGGGGCACGTGCAACTATGTCAAATGAGTATTTTGTTCCTGAAAAGGCTGTTTAACCGCCAATGTTATTAGCTCACGAAATGAATTCAAAGAGCTCTTCGACAGTAAAAAATTCAAGAAGGCTAGAGAAATTTTAAAGCCACTACTAACCACTTGCTCAGAAACACTTTACAATCTTGGCAGTGCATGGATACGAAATGATTTGGCCCTCACTTATTATAAGCTCAAGGATTATTCGGAATGTATGAGTACCCTTGAGCCCCTCGCAGATGTTGCCGCTACCTATGATGGTGCCAAAACTGAAGACATGATGCCTGAACTTCTGGAGTTCGTTCCTGTCATGAAGGCGACATTAACTAATTTGAAGCTCTGTAAGAAGAAATTACATTGATGGTGTATGCCCAACACTACATTCGAGCGGGACTCGCCCAGAAGCGGGCGAGCCCCTCAATTTTACGTGTGCGCCGGGCATGGCGCGTTACTTCGTCGGTGGAAGTCCGACGGCCAGGTATTGCAGAGCCGAAGGCAAGGAGAAGGTCAAGGGCGTCGTCGCGAGGCGGGGTCTGAAGGAAGCCCAATCCGAAATTGCGGGGCGATGAACAAAAACCGGATAAGAGGCGTGATGTACTCGGGACGAGCGGGCACGTGACCGCGAAGTCCTCCATCTGCGGCAGTAGGGTGCATTTTGTAAATCCGGCGTCTACGCAAGGAAGGTAACGAGTCTTACCCCGGGAGGCCTCTCCGGTGCTTCAGAGGATCGAAGCTGGGCATCTGGCAACGGGTGCTGAATACCGTGGAGGAGTCTGCAGAGGGCATAGTAGGTGAAGTACAGGTCAAGCTATTAGGGCACTCGAACGCCGAAAGGCCGAGCAACAGACAAGCCACGACCGCAACGTGC
This sequence comes from Thiobacillus denitrificans, assembly GCA_020723405.1. Classification (GTDB taxonomy): domain Bacteria; phylum Pseudomonadota; class Gammaproteobacteria; order Burkholderiales; family Thiobacillaceae; genus PFJX01. Next base: position 109,454 of record DYIY01000014.1, read on the forward strand.
AGCACTGAAGGCCTGAACGGTGCCCCGAGAGGGGCTTGAAAGAGAGGAGAAGTCGCTTGCCAAGGAACGAAGGCAGTGCATCCGGCGAGTCCATGGGGCGTAAGCCTGGTGGCTGGGATGAAGCTTGCGTTGGCGCGGTAGGAAAGGACGCTCCGGTTGGTGTGGGCAGGCGGTATGCTGTGCGCATCGACTTAATCTGCCGAACCGCCGGATACGTGATCCGTACGTCCGGTGGTGTGGGAGGGGGGAGCCGTGAGGCTTCTCCCTATCCC
>DYIY01000033.1 GCA_020723405.1 Thiobacillus denitrificans
CGTGCCGGGCGCTGCCCGGACTCCCTGTGTGTTGTGGTTGAAGATTTGTGGGGGGGAATTTAGTCCTTGGGGGGAGGGAATGGCAAGGGGGCCGGGTGATTTCCTTGTTGGGCGGCGCCCATTCCTTCACTCAAGGATGCAGCCTTCTCCAGGGCAAATCGCCGGGCCTCCCCCGTCAGGCCCGATTGGCTGGCCCGCTGAAAGGCCGCCGCCGCCTCGGCCCGCTGGCCCAGTTGCTCCCGGGCCAGGGCCAGGCCCAGCCACCAGTTGCCTTGGGCGGGCTGGCGGGCCAGGGCTTCCTGATAACCCCGGGCCGCTTCCCCCGCCTGGCCCGCCTGGGCCTGGGCGGCGGCGTAGAGGGCCCAGTCGTTCGCGTCGCTGCTGGCGCCCAGGCCGGGCCGCAGCAGGGCCGCCGCCGGGGCGGCTTCACCCTTTTGCAGCAGCAGTTGGGCCCGGGCCCGGGGATACCAGGCTTCATCCGGATGGCGGACCTGGCCTTCCCGGAGCAGGGACTCGGCCCGGGCCGTATCGCCGGATTCCAGCAGGTGCACGGCCAGGGACTGGCGCAGGGGCGACAGGTCGGGGGCCAGGGCCAGGGCGCTTTCCAGGCGGCTGCGGGCTTCCCGGGCCTGGCCCATGTCCCGGAACCGCTCCGCCTGGCGCCAGAGCTCTTCCGCCTGCTCCCGGGGGCCCGGTTGGCGGACTTCCTTGCTCAGACGGGGGGCGGGCGGGTCGGGCAGACGGGTGTCCAGGCGTACCCGGGGCAGGGTCTGCTGAAGGGTGGGCGGAGACGGGGTTTGGGCCCCAGGCGGGGTGGGAGACGGCACCGGCTTTGCCGCCGCGACGGGCGGCGGGACGGGGGCGGATGCCGGTTCATCGGGCAACCGGCTCAGGCTGTCGGACAGGCGCAGGCGGGGTTCGGCCTGGGGCTCCGCTACGGCAGCGGCTGGCGGGTCTGAGGAAGGGCTGGATGGGGCGTGCCCAGCCGGCCACAGGGCCCAGGCCGCCACGCCAAACGCCAGCAGCAGCCCGACGAGGGCCAGGGGCCGGCCGGCCGGGCCTTCCCGGGGCAGGGCCACGGCCCGCACCCGGCTGGGGGCCGGGGTCTGGGCGCCCTGGCTGTCCAGATCCCGCAGCATGCGGTTGATGACGCTCATGGGCGGCCCCCGTGCGCCTTCATGCCGGTAGCCACCTTTCCCAGAGCAGCAGCCTTGCCCCCGGAGTGTCCCGGCCGGCCAGGCGCACGTGGCGGGGGGCGACCCGGGGGCTGCCTTCGCCGAAGGCCAGCAGCAGGGCCTTGTGGGCCAGCACGTTGAGCAGCCGGGGGGTGCCCCGGCTCTGGGCGTGGAGCTTGCGGGCGGCGGCCGGTTCGAAGAGGCTGGCGGCGCCGCCGGCCTGGTTGATCCGGTGGGCCAGGTAGATGGGGGTCTCGGCCGGGGTCAGGGGGGCCAGCCGGTCGTGGAAGACGATGCGGCTGCGGATCTGCCGCACCGCCGGGTCGGCCAGGCGGGCGTCCAGTTCCGGCTGGCCGAACAGGACGATCTGCAACAGTTTGCGCTTCTCGGTTTCCAGATTGGTGATGAGGCGCAGGGCTTCCAGGGTTTCCAGGGGCATGGCCTGGGCCTCGTCGATGAGGGCCACGGCCCGGCGGCCCCCACGGGCCAGTTCCAGCAGGCGGTTTTCCAGGGCCTTGGTGAAGCCGTAGTCCAGGCTGCGCTTCAGCTCGCCCCCCAGTTCCCCCAGCAGGGCCTGGTGCAGGGCGGCGGGGGTGAGGTGGGGGTTGGGCACGTAGGCGGGGGCCCAGGTGTCGCCGTCCAGTTGGTTGAGCAGGTAGCGGCAGAGCAGGGTCTTGCCGCTGCCCACCTCGCCGACGATCTTGATCAGGCCCTCCCCGGCGTCCAGGGCCACCAGCAGGGTGTTGAGGGCCGCCTGGGTGCCGCTGCCGGGAAAGAAGTAGCCGGTGTCCGGCGTCAGGCCGAAGGGGTATTCGGCCAGGCCGAAGTGTTTCAGGTACACGGCGCTGCGGTTCGGGTCAGGGGCGGTCAGGGGGCCGGGGCCGGCGGCGGGGCGAAGCCCTCCAGGCGCAGGCTGCTTTCCCGGGCGCTTTCCAGCCAGTCGGAGGATTGGCGGATCACCGTGGGTTTCAGCAGGATCACCAGTTCCTGCTTGCTGCGGCTGGCGTTGCTGTTCTTGAACAGCAGGCCCAGGCCGGGCACGGTGGAGAGGCCCGGCACACCGCTGTCGCCATCCCGGGATTCCCGTTTCATGAGGCCGCCGATGGCGGCGATCTCCCCGTCCCGCAGGCGGACGATGCTGTCGGTCTCGGAAATGGTGCTGGAGGCCAGGGGCAGGGTCAGGGTGCCGGCGGTGCCCAGGTTCACCACCCGGTCGCTGCTGGTCACCAGGCTCACCGCCGGATGCACGTGCAGCATGATGTAGCCCTGCTCGTCGATCTGGGGCGTCACGTCCAGGGAGATGCCGGAGAAGAAGGGTTGCAGGGTGACGCTGGGGGAGGTGGTGCTGGTGGTGCCCGTGGTGGTGGTGGTGGTGACGTTGGTGACGAAGAACTCGTCGGTGCCTACCTTGAGCACGGCCTTCTGGTTGTTGATGGCGGCGATGCGCGGGCTGGACAGCACCTGCACCGTGCCCTGGGTCTCCAGGAAGTTGAGCAGGGCCAGGAAGTTGCTGGTCTGCAGGGCCAGGCCGAACAGGCCGGCATTACCGGCTGCGGCGGCGGTGGCGCCGCTGGCGGTGGTCAAGCCGCCGCCCAGCAGGTCGCCCACGGTGCTGGTGGGGGGCGTGGTGGCCATGGGGGTGGGCAGCAGGGTGCTGTCGATGCCCTTGGAGACGTTGTTGCCCTTGTTGCTGAAGTAGGCCCAGTTGATGCCGCTCTGGGCCCCTTCGTTGAGGGTCACTTCCAGGATCTTGGCCTCGATCATCACCTGCCGTTCCACGGTGAGCCGGGCCGCCTTCAGGTATTCCGCCACCTGGCGCTGTTCGGCGGGCAGGGCGCGCACGGCCAGCATGCCGGTGTGGGGGCTGACCATGACGCTGCGCCCGGCGGGACAGGCGGGCGGGGCGCCGGCGGAGCAGCCCACCAGGAGGCCGATGCTGGCCTGGAGTTCACTCCAGAAGTCGCTCTTCGACTCGGTGGACAGGCGGCTGGTCTCGATCTGCTCCGAGGACTGGGAGGTGGTGCTGCCGCTGTTGCCGCTGGTGGTCTTGTTGTCGGTGACGGCCCCGGAGATGACCCGCAGTTCCGACCGGCCCTGGCGGATGGCGCTGGGGTAGGACAGGGAATAGAAACGGGTCTGGGGGGTGAGGGGCTGGACGGTGATGCGGTTGCCGTCCACCTTGTAGTCGTAGCCGTAGAGATCCCGGATGGCTTCCATGGCCTCGGGCACGGTGACTTCCTTCAGGTTCAGGGTCAGGCTGCCGGCCACCTCCGGGTGGAGCAGCATGCTGTAGCGGGTGCCGCTGGCGATGCCCAGGAACACCTGCTGGGCCGGGGCGTTGTTCACCGCCAGGTCGAAGCGGGGCTCGGCGGGGGCCGCCGGGCGGGGCGCCTCCACCTTGGTGGCCGGGGCCAGGGCGGCGGCCACGGCGGGGGGCAGGGGTGGGGCGGCGGGGCGGGCCTCGGCGGCCTTGCGCACTTCCTCCTGGATGCCGGCCAGGGCGGGCTTCTCCTTCACCTGGGCGCAACCGGCCAGGGCCAGCAGGGCCAGGGCGGAGAGGCTGGTCAGGTAGGGCGTGCGGGTCTCATGCCGGAGGGTCATTTGCGCTTCTCCATCCCGGGGGCCGATCCCGCCGGGGTTTTCTTCACTTGGGGGAGCAGGGGCAGCAGGCGGGGCCCGGCGGCGGTCTTCAGCCACACGCCCCGCTCGTCGATGCGGCTCACCCGGCCTTCGCCCAGGGGATCGCCTGGCTTGACCACCAGGCCGTCTACCAGGGCGTAGGGCTTCTTCTCCAGCAGGTACACCGCCCCCACGGCCAGGGCCGGCAGGGCGGCTTCCCCCCCCGCCGGGGCATCCTCGGCAAAGCCCGGGGGCGGCCGGGTGGGGTCGGCGGCCCAGGTGGCGGCGGGTGCCAGAAGCAGGGTGGCCAGGGCCAGGAGGGTCGTTACAGCCGCAGCCATGCCGCCTCCAGGCTCAGGGTGTTGAGGGTGAGGGTCAGTTCCAGCCGGGGATGCCGGCTGGCGTCCAGTTCGGCCTTCTCCCAGTAGAAACCGGCGGGGAGTTCTTCCAGGCGGGCCAGATAACGGATCAGGGTGTCGTAGTCACCGGTCACGCTGAGGCGGATGCCGTGGCGGTAGAGTGCCGCGCCCGGCGCCGGGGCGATGCCCGTGGGCGTCGTTGCGGCCAGGCCCAGGGGTTCCGGGGCCAGGGTTTCCAGGCGGCTGAGGCCCAGGCCGGGTTGGCCGGCCAGCAGGTCCCGCAGCACCCGGACGGTGTCCCGGGGGGCCAGCAGCCGGTCCTTGAGGGCGCCGGCCTGGGCCAGGCGGGTTTCCAGGCTGCGCCGGGCGGTCTCGATGCGCTGGCGGAGGACCTGGTCCGGATCCGGGGTGGCGGCCCGCAGGGCCAGGGCCTGCCCGGCCTCGGCGAGCCGGGTCTGGGCGGCCTGGAGCTTGGCCCGCTCGGCCTGCCGGGCCTTGTCCTGGGGGGCCAGCAGCAGGCCGTCCAGAATGGCCCAGACGGCGGCCAGGAGCAGGGCGAAGAGGATCAGCCGTTCCCGGGGGGTGAGGCCGTTGATGCGCCCTTCCAGTTCAGCCAGCTTGGGGGGCGGGTTCACGGTTTGCCTCCGGGAAGGGCCGGCGCGGTGCGGCGGGCGGCCAGGGTGAAGGCCAGGAATCGGGGGGCGGCTTCCCCTTCCGGACGTTCAGCGGGGGGGGCCACGTCCAGCAGGGCGAAATCCAGGCCGGTGAATTCCGGCTGTCCGCCCAGTCGGGCGATGAGGCGGGCCGTGTCTTCGCCGGCCAGGGCCCGGCCTTGCAGGGTGAGTTCCTTGCCCAGGCCCGCCACTTCCACCCGGGTGAGCCAGGCGCCGGGCCCGGCGGCTTTGGCCAGGGCGCGGAAATGCCCCCCATAGCCGGCAGGACTGCCCAGGGCGCCGGCCGCCACGGCGGCCTGGGCCCGTTCCAGGGTGGCCAGGCGGGCTTCCAGGGCGGCGGCTTCGGCCTGCAAGTGGGGATCGGCAAGCCGGGGGGGGGCGCCGGCCGTCGTCTGGCCGGCCACCTGCTCGGCCTGGGCGACGACCCGGGCAACGTCCTGACGGAAGCGCTGGAGTTCCCATTGCTGCCAGCCGTAGAAGGCCAGCAGGGCGGCGGCCAGGCCCAGCACGCCGAGGGCCAGGGCCCGGGCCGGCAGGACCACCTTGATGGGGCGGAATTCAGCCTGGTAGAGGTTGATCTGCTTCACCGCCACCTCAGCCCTCCCTCAGGGCGGCGCCCAGGAGATGGAAGGCAGCATTGCGGGCTTCCAGGTGTTCCAGGCCGGCCACGCCGCCCAGGTCGCAGAAGCGATCCAGATCCACGGTCTCCACGCCCACCGCCAGGTTTTCCTTGAGGCGGCGCACCAGGCCGGCGGATTCCGCCATGGGCGCCAGGTAGAGCTTGGCCAGGGGCAGCCAGGAATACTGCCGTTCGAAATAGTCCACGGAACGCTGGGCTTCCAGGGCCACCTTATCGTGGAGGAATTCCCCCGCAGCACCCCGGCCCTCGATGCGCCGGGACAGGATCAGATGGTCGCCGAAGCTGAAGGTGAGCAGGCCCAGGTCGCCGCCCAGATGCAGCAGGGCCACGGCGTAATCCGGCGGGGCCAGGCGCCGGGCCAGATTGTGCTGGGCGGTTTCCCGCACGTCGATGACTTCCAGGGGCAGGTCCGCCTCCTGGTAGGCCCGGGCCAGTTGGCGCACCGCCGGGGATTGGCCCGCCACCACGTAGAGGGAGGCCCCCCGGCCGCCGCCGGCGGGGATGGGCAGGTGGTCCAGCACGGAGTCGTCCACGTGGAAGTTGAGCATCTCCTTCACCTTCCAGCGGATGGCGCTGCGCAGTTCCTCGTCGGGTACGGCGGGGGCGTCCACGGTGACGGTCTGGTAATCCTTGGGATCCAGCAGGGCCACCAGGGGCTGGCTGGCGAGGCCGGCTTCCCGGGCCAGGGCCCCCAGGTGGTCCGCGTCGGCGGGCTGGCCCGGGTTGAGGAAGAAGGCGGCCAACCGGTGCTGCTCGCCGTGGCGTTCCAGGCGCAGGGCGGCCAGGCCGTCGCGCACCGGAGTCAGGACGGCGACGCCTTTGCTGCGGGGGGCGGTCTTGAACCAGGCCATGGCGTCAACGGGGCTCCTGAACCAGGGGAACGGTGGGGGGGTTCACAAAGTGGGCGAAGTAATAGAGGCAAGCCATTGCCATGTCAATAAATTTCCCGGCGGATGATGACCCGGTCCCGGCCCTGGCGTTTGCCGAAGGCGGCACGGGCCTGGGGATCGTCGTCGTACAGATTGCCGTCGCCGCCCTGGTCGGTGCCGTCCCAGTTCCAGTCCAGCCAGGCCGGGGCGCTGAAACCCAGATCCAGGAAACCGTGGTTGCCGGCCCCCGGGGCGCTCAGGCCCAGGCCACCGGCGCCGGCCACCAGGGGGCTGTTGTGGCTGGCGGTGGTCTCGCCGCTGGCCAGTTTGTTATCGGCCGTCTCGGCGTAGAAGCTGAGGGTGGGTGCGGCCAGGACCGTGCAGTGGTCGGCGGTGTTGGTGGCGAAGCCCTGGCCGTTCCAGTACTGGGCGCTGAGGGGCACGCTGAGGGCCTTGTATTCCGATCCGGCGGCGTTGAGCAGGCGCAGGCGGCCGAAGCGCAGTTCGCTGTTGCCGCCGCTGAAGGCGATGCCGGTCTGGCTGTAGGGGTTGCCGGCGTAGGCCACGCCCTCGCTGTCGGCCACGCTGGCCGCCAGGCCCAGGCTGGCGGTGAAGGGGGCGAGGAGGGCCGTGCGGGCGTAGCCCAGGCCGCCGCCGGCAGCCGCGTCGCCCACGCCGAATTGCACGCTGATCTGGCCGGCTCCCAGGTCGGTGACCGTGGGGTCGGGCAGGCTGCCCACCGCCGCCACGGCCTGGGTGGCGTCGCTCCAGGCCTGGCCGGTGACGCTGGCGGCGCTGATCTTCATCAGGCTGCCCGTGTAGTTGGCCGTGGTGCTGCCGCCCAGGTTGCGGGCGGTGACGGTCCACAGGGGCGCCGTGGCCAGGCCGAAGGGCTGGCCCAGGTAGGTGAAGCTGCCGCAGCCCTGGGCGAAGGCCGGGGTGTTGGCGGCCAGGTCGAAGTGGTCGGGGACGAAACGGCCCACGGTGATGGCCGAGGCGCACAGATGGAAGCCCGCGCAACCGGCGGCGGTGTCGTCGCTGTCCACGCTGGCGAAGCCGCTGTCGGTGAGGGTCACGGACAGGGCGCCCACTTCGCTGTAGCTGGCCGTGCTGCTGGTGACCGTGCCGGACGCCGCGCTGAAGGTGCCGGCCGACAGGGTGCCGGCCACGCAGCCGCTGGCCGGCAGGGAGCAGGTGACGCTGGCCGTGGGATTGCCGTCGTATTGGCCGGTGACCACCCCGGCGGCGTTGTAGGCCGTGGCGCCCAGGGTGAAGGGCCGCCCGGCCTTGTGGATGGCGCCGCCGCTGGCGCTGCCGTTGTTCAGGCTGGCGGCGCTGCCCGCCGTCTGCCAGTCGGCGTGGCTGGCCGTGGCCACGAGGCTGGCGGGTTTCACGGCGAAGTTGTCGGCGGAACAGGCGGTGACCGTGGCCGTGCCGCTGGCCGGATAGCGGATGCGCAGGCGCACGTCCCGCCAGGCCTCGGCGACGGCCCCCAGGCTGGCGGTGGCCTTGCCGTCCACCAGGGAGACCGTGCCCACGCTCAGGCTGGTGGCGCTGCTGGGGCAATTGCCGGCGTCCAGGGCCACGCCGGGGCTGGTGTTGGCCAGCAGGTCCAGCAGCACGTCGGCGTCGATGGCCGTGTCCTGGGCCGTGCGGCCGGCGTTGAGGGCGTAGACGTCCAGGGAGAAGGCGCTGCCGGCGGTCTTGGTGGTGATGGCGCCGCTCACCGGGTTGGCCCCCACGTCCACCGCGTTGAAGGCGGCGGGGGTGGCGCCGCCGCAGGTCACCGGGGTCCGGCTGCTGCCGTCGCCGTTCAGGCCGGCGGCCTGGTAGGTGTAGAGGGTGGCGATCTGCTCCGGCTCCAGGGCTCTGGTGTAGATGCGCGTCTCGTCCATGGGGGTGCCGATGCCCTGGGCGCTGCTGGTGTTCACGTCGTCGTAGGAGGTGCCCAGATATTTCAGGGTCCCGGTGGTCTGGCGGCTGACGCTGTCGGTCAGGCTGCCGTCGATGTAGAGCTGGGTGGTTCCCCCGCTGCCGCGCAGCACCACGTGATGCCAGCCGGCGGACAGGGTGCTGAAACGGAAGCTGCCGTCCCGGGTGCCACCCAGGGTGTATACCCCCCAGCGGAAGCTGTTGCTGCGGTCCAGGTACATCAGGTCGCCGCCCCCGGACACCGCGCCGACCACGTGGTAACGGTGGGTGGTGGTGATGGGGAATTTCAGCCAGGTGCTGAAGGTCCAGGCGCTGCCCAGGGGCAGGCTGGTCTCCACCCAGCGGGTGTTGCTGTCGTGGTTGGCCATGCGCTGGTTCTGGCCGCTGTCCCCGGTGTTGAGGGAATTCTTCGCGGTGCCGTGGTAGCTGCCCACGCTGTCCCGGACTTCGCTGCTGGTGCCGCTGTAGCTGCACTCGTCGAAGCGGTAGTCGGCGGCGGGCACCGGGGCCGGGCCGCTGTAGCAGGCGATCACCGGGCAACTGGCCAGGGTGCTGGCGTCGCGCACGTTGCCGTCGCTGTAGCTGCCGCCGCCGGCCACCCCCTGCCAGTAGTTGCCGTTGAAGGTGTGGGCCGTGCTGCTGCTGTAGGCCCGGGGGGTGGAGGACTTGTTGAAGCAACTGCCGCTCACCGAACCCGCCTGGGGGGGGCTGGAGGAAATGCTCACCCCGTAATCGTCGAAATCGGAAAACACCGAGCCGGTGACGTTGACTCGTGAGGCGCCCCAGGCGGCGGTGAGGCCGTTGCGGGCTTCGTTGACGCAGACCTCCTGAATGGTGGCGGAAGAGGTGTTGTTGAGCAGGATGCCCGTGGTCTTGGCGGTGACGGTCACGTCCCTCACCGTGAACGCCTTGGCGTAGCGGGAGGCGTTGACGATGCCTTCCTCGTTCTCCGAAGTCACCAGGCCCCGCTCCAGGGTGGTGTCGTAGGTGCTGACCACGTAGATGCCCTGCTTCTTGGCGGTGATCTCGAAATCGGTCACTGAGGACAGCCCCGAGGCGGAATAGAGCCCGTAGCCGTTGTCGGAGTTGAGGCTCAGGTTGGACAGCACGTGGGGACCGCTGGCCCCCCAGTTGAGCAGCAGGGCGTCGTCCTCGCTGTCCACGCTGACGTCGTCCATGGTCAGGGTGCCGGACTGGTCCACCAGGATGCCCTCGTCCTTGGCGGTGACGGTGACGTCGCTGAAACTGAAGGCGTTCTGGGCGCTGGTGCCCCACACCAGGCGGATGCCCACCCCGCCCCGGGCGCTGGCGGTGATGCGGGCCAGGCTGGCCGGGTATTTGCTGCCGAAGTACAGGGCGTCGTCGTCCTCGGCGGTGGCGGTCACATCGGTGAAACTGGCCGCCCCCTGGTTGACGAACAGGCCGTATTTCTTGCCCCGGGCGGTGACGGTGTCGAACACGTGTTCCCCGTCGGCGCCCCAGGCCACGTTGAGGGCGGTTTCGTCCTCGCTGTCCACGCTGACCCGGGTGAAGGTGAGCTTGCCCGACTGCTCCACGTGGATGCCTTCCTTCTTGGCTTCCACCCGCACGTCGGTGAAGGAAAAGTCCTGCCGGTAGCCGCTCCAGGCCAGGTAGATGCCCAGATCGTCCTCCGAGGTGGCGGTGACGTTGGCCAGGGTGGCGGCGTACTTGCCGCCGAAGTACAGGGCCCCGTCGTCCTTGCCGGCGACGGTCACGTTGCTGAAGCTGGCCGCGCCTATGTAGGCGTAGATGCCGTATTTCTTGCCCCTGGCGGTGACGTTGCTGAAGCGGTGGGCCCCGTCGGCCCCGGAATTCAACTGGATGGCGGTCTCGTCCCGGCTGGTGGCGCTCAGGTCGGTGAAGCTCACCGCCGTGGAACGCTCCACGTGGATGGCCTGCTTCTTGCCGCTCACCACCAGGTTGGCGAAGGCGTGGGTTCCCGGCGAGGCCGTCCAGGGCCGGCTGATGGCGATGTTGTTGCTGCTGGTGACGGTCATGTCCCGCAGGGTCAGACCCGTGGCCGACAGGGTGAAGGGGATGCCCGGGTTGCTTACGGTCACATCGGCAGCCACACCCGTCGAAGCCCCCAGGGTCAGGTTGTCCTTGTTGACCGTGACGGTTTCCGAATAGCTGCCCGGGCAGATCAGGAGGGTGTCCCCGGCGCTGGCGGCGGTGACGGCGGCGGCGATGGTGGTGGTGGAGGGCGCGCCGCAACTGCCCACGTAGCGGGTGGCCGCCTGGGCGGGCAGGGCCAGGACGGCCAGCAGGGGGAGGAGGCGGGCGAGCCTCATTGTTCCACCACCGCACGGATCTGCCGCTCGGCGTATTCCACCGCCGAGGGATCAGGGTTGGGGCAGGCGCCGCTGGCCGGCTGGTTGCAGGCCACGCTGTCGATCTCCACCAGGTTCACCGCCACGCCTCCTTCGTCGGCGCTGTGGCTGGTGCAGGTGACGGTGGCGGTGAAACGGGACAGTTCATCCGTGAAGGTCACCGTCTGGGCGCAGGCGCCCCCCTGGGTGACCGCGTAGATGGCCGACTCCAGCCCGGCCTGGGCCGCCTGGTAGGCCCGTTCGCCTTCGATCTCCAGGGCCTCGCTGGCCAGGGTGGCTTCGCCCATCTGCATCAGCCAGGCGGCCAGGCCCCCCAGGACCACCAGCAGGAACAGGGCGGCGGGCAGGGCGAAGCCCGAGGAACGCGGTTTTCCCTGCTCAGGCGTCATTGTTCACCACCACTTCCCGGTACAGGGACACCTGTTCCGCGTTGCCGTCCTCGGCGTTTTCCAGGAGCAGCCACAGGGTGAGCTGGCCCAGGCGCTGGGAGGCCCCCGGTTCGTAGGTCATGCTGCAATCCTTGACCCGGCTGGCCAGCAGGGCCGAGGCGCCGTCGGCGAAGGCGGTGGGCTGGCTGGACGAGACGGTGTAGCCCCAGTGGCGGCGCAGGGTGCCGGCAGCCGGGTCGCAGACGTAGCTCACCGGGGTGCCGGTGAGGAAGAAGCGGCGGGAGGGGGATTCCAGAGGCAGGGAGCTGCCGGTGGCGGCGAAGGCCAGGCTGGAGACGCTGCCGCTGCTGGTCACGGTGCGCCGGTTGCCCCCCTGCCAGGCATCGCTGTCGGCGTCCAGGCCCAGGTTGTAGACCACCAGGTAGTGGTCCGCCGTCGCCGTCACCGCAGGGCCCAGCACGTCGAAGCTGGCGTCCGTGCCGTCGGCGAAATCCAGGATGTCCCCCGTGGCGCTGCCGGTGGCCTCGGCCCGGTAGCGGCCCCCGTCTTCCACGGGCAGGAATTCCAGGTAGTACACGTCCCCCACCTGGGTGACCCGCAGGCTGTTGGGCAGGGCGCCGCGCACGTCCCGGGCCACCCGCTGCAGGGCGGTGTCGGCGATGTCCACCAGTTCCGCCCGGCGGCCCATGGCCAGGTAGGCCTGGATGGGATTGCGGATGAACACGGCGACGATGCCGGCCAGGATGCCCACCACGGCCATGACCACGATGAGTTCCACCAGGGTGAAGCCTCTGGGGGAGTCGAGAGTGGGGGGTCGAGCGTGGAGAGAAGACATCAGTAGTTGGCGCGGTAGGCCTGGAGGCGCAGGGTCTGGCCGGCCGGATCGGTGACTCGGACGGTGATGCGGTAACCGGCGCCGGCCGGCACGGCGCCGAAGGCGGCTTGCTCCACGGCCACGCTGGCCGAGTAGGCGTTCAGGCCGTCCAGGGCCACGTTGGCCAGGGTGGTGATGCCCGGCAGGGCCAGGCCGTCATAGTCGTCCACGTCGTCGAAGCGGGCCCGGTTGGCGGCGGTGTAGGGACCGGCGAAGCCTCCCTGGGCCGGGTCGTCGCTGGCCGCGTCGCCGAAGGGCTTGGCCTGGATTTCCTCGATGAGGGCCTGGGCGATGGCCAGGGACTGGCGGCGCAGCAGGGGGTCGGCGCTGCCCCGGCCGGCCACGTCGAAGGCCTTCAGCACCACGGTGAGGGCCACGCTGACCACCACCATGAACAGGACGGCTTCCACCAGGGTGAAGCCGGTGGGGAGGGTGAGGGGGGAGGGGTGAGGAGTGAGGGGGGCGCCCTCACCCCCGGCCCTTCTCCCGCTTGCGGGAGAGGGGGGAAGGGCGGGGAGATGGCGGCCGGGGTCAGTGCACATAGCCGGTTTCGGCTTCCACGGTCAGGGTGCGGGCCTGGTCGCCGGTGACGGTGAGGGTGAAGGCGGCGTCGGGGCGGCCCTGGGCGTCGAAGCTCAGGTGGGCGGCGCTGGCGGTCTGGGTGACGCCGTCGGGCAGGTCCACCCGGTAGGGGGTGGCGCCGTCCGGGCCGGGCAGTTCGTCGGGACAGGGGGCGGTGGCGCTGGCGCAGAGGGACAGGCCGGAACTTTCCACCAGCACGGCCACGCTGCCGTGGCGGGCGATGGCCCGCTTCTGGGCGTGGCGCAGGAAGGCGCCGGCCTGGTCGGTATAGCCCCGGCCGGCGTAGGTGTTGGCGGAGAAGAAGCGGGGTCCGGCCACGGCTGCCAGGATCCCCGCCAGGACGATGATCGCCACCAACTCCACCAGGGTGAAGCCGTGGCAGGGCTTCACGGGATCAGCAACCGGTTTTGACGAGGTTGATGTCCGGTGTGTCGTTGGCGCCAGTGGGTTGTTCGTAGGTGACAGTACAGGTCGTAGCCGTTCCGCCGTTGATCTCGATGGTGACGGTGCCCGTGTCTGCGGTGATGGTGACGTCATCATTGGTGGCGTCGAGATTGGCGGCCAGGATGATGCCACCCGGGGAGGCGTTGGTTTCAGTGCCTGCGGGATAGCCATGGACCAGATTGATCGTTGCGCCCTCCAGGGAGACTGTGCCGGTGGGGCCGGTGGCGTTACCCACCAGGGCCGCCGAGTGGGCGATGGCCGAGGCGGAGCGGATGGCCCCCAGGATGGCATCGGCCTTGGCAGCCCGGGCGTCGGTCTGCAAATTGGCGAAACGGGGCAGGGCCACGGCGGCCAGGATGCCGAGTATGACGATGACCATGATGAGTTCGATCATGGTGAAACCTTGTTGCTGTCGGTGCATGCTGTACTCCTTGGCTGGCTGGGGTGGGTTCAACGGGTTTGAGTGATTTTCGTCATTCTGCAAAGAAACTTGATGGGCATCAGGGTCATCGCCGCATCATGGTACTGCCCAGGTCCCACACCGGCAGGAACACCCCCAGGGCCACCACCAGGACGATGACGCCCAGGCCGGCGATGAGCAGGGGTTCGATCTGTTCCGCCAGGGTGCGGATCTCGTACTCCACTTCCCGCTGGTACAGCTCGCCGATCTCCAGCAGGAGGCGATCCAGTTCGCCGGTTTCTTCCCCCACGGCCATCATCTGCAGGACCACGGGGGTGAACACGCCGCTGGTGCGGGCGGTGCGGGTCAGGGCGTCGCCCCGTTCCACCCCGTCGCGCATCTGTTCCACCCGGCTGGCGATGAAGGCGTTGTCCACCACCTGGGCGGTGCTGGTGAGGCCCTGGACGATGGGCACGCCGCTCTGGTAGGTCATGGCCAGGCCCTTGGCGAAGCGGGCCAGGGCGGCCTTGTGGATGATCTTGCCGACGATGGGGAATTTCAGCACCTGCCGGTCCCAGGCGTAGCGGCCGTCCCGGGTGCGCAGCCACCAGCGGAAGCCCAGGAAGGCGGCCACCAGGCCGCCCAGCAGCACAGGCCACCAGGCCACGGTCCATTCGGAGACGGCCACCAGCACCTGGGTCATGAAGGGCAGGTCGGCTCGGGAACTCTTGTACACCTTGGCGAAGGCGGGAATGACCATGACGTTGATGACCCCCAGGGCCACCACCAGGGCGATGATGACGAAGCTGGGGTAGCGCAGGGCGCTTTTCACCCGCTCGCGCATGTCCCGCTCGAATTCCAGGTGGTGGAACAGACGCAGGAACATCTCGTCCAGGCGGCCGGTGGATTCCCCCACCCGCACCATGTTGACGAAGAAGGGGGGGAACACGGCGGGATGCTTGCGCAGGCAGGCGGACAGCTCCCGGCCGGCGGCCAGGCTCTCGCGCAGATCGTTGAGCACGGCCTGGAACACCTTGTGGCTGGCCGATTCGGCCAGGGAGGCCAGGGCCCGCAGAATGGGCACGCCGGCCTTGAGCAGGCTGGCCATCTGCCGGGCGAACAGCATGAGGTCGGTTTCGCTGACCTTCTCTTCGCCGAAGCGGATGGCCAGGCCCAGGGCCTGGACCCTTTCGGCCTGGGGCTGGATGGCCACGGGGGTGAGGCCGGAGCGCATGAGTTCGTCGGCCACCGCGTCCACGGAGCCCCCTTCCAGGCGGCCGGTGAGCAGTTCGCCCCGGGGGTTGCGGGCCCGGTAGCTGAAGCTGGGCATCAGTCCTCGCCCTGATAGGTGACGCGCATGGCTTCCGCCACGCTGGTGATGCCCTCGCTCACCAGACGCACCGCCTGGTCCCGCAGGGTGCTGCCCTGGAGTTTTCTTTGCGCCGTCTGGCGGAAGGCCCGGGCGTCGCCGCCGTTGAGCAGGCCGGCCAGTTCCCCGTCGATCTCCAGGAGCTCGTGGATGCCCTGGCGGCCGGCGTAACCCGTCTGGTGGCAGTGGCCGCAGCCCTTGGCGGCCTTGATGCGGGACAGATCCAGGCCGGCCTGGATGTCCCGTTCCAGCCATTCCCGCTCGTTGGCGTCCAGTTGGGCGGGGGCGGCGCACACCGGACAGAGCCGGCGCAGCAGGCGCTGGGCCAGCACCCCGGCCAGGCTGGTGGCCAGCAGGAAGGCGGGGGCCCCCATGTCCAGCAGGCGGGCCGGGGCCGAAGGGGCGTCGTTGGTGTGCAGGGTGGACAGCACCAGGTGGCCGGTGAGGGCGGCCCGCAGGGCGATCTGGGCGGTTTCGGCGTCGCGCATCTCGCCCACCAGGATCACGTCCGGGTCCTGGCGCAGGAAGGCGCGCAGGGCCCGGGCGAAGTCCAGTTCGATCTTGTCGTTGACCTGCACCTGGTTGATGCCGGGCAGGCGGTATTCCACCGGGTCTTCCACGGTGAGCAGCTTGCGCCCCGGGGTGTTGAGCTCGGACAGGGCGGCGTAGAGGGTGGTGGTCTTGCCGGAACCGGTGGGGCCGGTCACCAGCACCAGGCCGTGGGGCCGCTGGATGAGCTTGGTGAAGCGGCTGAGCAGGTCCGGGGTCAGGCCCAGGTCCGGCAGGCCCGCCTGGGTGCCGTGGGCCAGCAGACGCAGCACGGCGCTCTCGCCGAACTGGGTGGGGATGGTGGACATGCGCACGTCCACCGAGCGCTGCTTCAGGCGGATCACGAAGCGGCCGTCCTGGGGCAGGCGCTTCTCGGCGATGTCCAGGTCGGCCATGAGCTTCAGGCGCTGGATCAGGGCCGGGCCGATCTTGCGGTCCGCCTCGGTGGCCACCGACAGCACTCCGTCCACCCGCAGGCGCAGTTGCAGATGTTTTTCCTGGGGTTCCACGTGGATGTCCGAGGCCCGCACCTGGAGGGCGTCCTCGAAGATGGACTGGAGCAGGCGCACCACCGGCGCTTCTTCGGAATCCTGGCCGGCGGAGAGCAGGCCGAAGTCGATCACGTCCTCGCCCAGTTCCTCGGTGAGGTTGCGGGCCAGTTCGCTGATCTCGTCGGTGCGCCGATAGACCCGGTCGATGAACTGGATCAGGGCCCCTTCGTTGACCACCGCCAGTTCCATGCGCCGGCCCAGGTGGTTGGCCAGTTCATCGTAGGCGAACAGGTCGGTGGGGTCGGCCATGGCCACCAGCACCCCGTCGTCCCGGGCCTCCAGGGCCACGGCCCGGAAGCGGCGGGCCAATTGTTCCGGCAGCAGACGCACCACGTCGGGCCGGGCCGAGGCCCGGCGCAGGTCCAGGTAGGGAATGCCCAGTTGCCGGGCGATGGCTTCGGAGATCTCGTCCTCGGTGACGAAACCTTGTTCCACCAGCACCCGGCCCAGCTTGCGGCCGGACTGCTTCTGCTTGTCCAGCGCTTCCCCCAGTTGTTCCTGGGAGATCAGCTTTTGTTGCACCAGAAGATCGCCCAAGCGAATCTTCTCGGGTCTCGCCATGGTCTCCTCCAACGGCGTGGTGGGCGGCGTCCGGATACGCCGAATGGCCGGTAAATTAACGACCTGGCGCCTATATCTCAAGTCATATGTTCGAAATCGTCCTTTACCAGCCGGAAATCCCCCCCAACAGCGGCAACGTGATCCGCCTGGCCGCCAATACCGGCTGCACCCTGCATCTGGTGGAACCCCTGGGCTTCGCGTTGTCCGACAAGCACCTGCGCCGGGCCGGCCTGGATTACCACGAATACGCCGACCTGCGGGTCCACCGGGACTGGGCGGCCCTGCGCCGGGCCCTGGACGGGGCCCGGCTGTTCGCCTTCACCAGCAAGGGCAGCGGGCTGTTCGCCCAGGCCCGCTTCCAGCCCGGCGACGCCCTGGTGTTCGGCCCGGAAACCCGGGGCCTGCCCGCCGGGGTGCTGGCGGATTTCCCGCCCGAGCGGCGCCTGCGCCTGCCCATGTTGCCCGGCCAGCGCAGCCTGAATCTGTCGAATGCCGTGGCTGTGGCCGTATTCGAGGCCTGGCGGCAGAACGGCTACCAGGGAGCGGTGTGAACTTGGCCCCGGCCCGGATGTCCTCCCCAGTATGCCCATCCTGTTGAAAGCACCCCCATGAACCCCCTGGAAACCTTCGAGAAACTCCTGGCCCAAGGCAAGGACACGGCCCTGCTCCGCTATTCCCTGGGCAACGAATACCTGAAGGCCGGCCGCTTCGGCGATGCGGTGGCCCACCTGGGTCTGGCCCTCAACCACGACCCGGGCTATTCCGCCGCCTGGAAATTGCTGGGCAAGGCCCTGTCGGAACTGGGTGATGCGGAAGGGGCCCTGGACGCCTACCGGCGCGGCATCGCCAATGCCGAGGCCAAGGGGGACATCCAGGCGGCCAAGGAGATGAAGGTGTTTGCGCGGCGCATCGAGAAGCAGCAGGGTGGGGAGTGAGGGGTGAGGAGTGAGGAGTGAGGAGTGAGGAGTGAGGAGTGAGGAGTGAGGAGTGAGG
>DYIY01000002.1 GCA_020723405.1 Thiobacillus denitrificans
AGAAGGTCGAGGTGGAGAAGGTCGAGGTGGAGAAGGTCGAGGTGGAGAAGGTCGAAGTGGAGAAGGTCGAAGTGGAGAAGGTCGAAGTGGAAAAGGTCGAAGTGGAAAAGGTCGAGGCGGAGAAGCCGGAGCGCGAGGATAGGGAAAGGGTGGAAAAACCGGAAAAAGACGAAAAGCCCGAGAAGCGGGAGCGATGACCCATGGTTAGACGAAGCGGTATCGTGGCGCTGTCCATGGTGGTCCTACTGGCGCCCTGGTCGGCCAGGGCCGACAAGCAGACCCTCTCCACCGGCCTGACGTACCTCACCGGCAAGTACGGCGAGAGCTACAGCACGGACGTGTACTACCTGCCGGTGGTCTTCAAGCAGGAATGGAAGCGCAGCCAATGCAAGGCCACAGTTCCCTATCTGCGCATCCGCACGGGAAACAGTCCGCGAACGGAGGAGGAAGGGCTGGGAGACATCCTCACATCATGTACCTACAGCCTCATCGACAAACCCTGGCATGGGTTCCTCGTGGATGCTCTGGGCAAGGTGAAATGGCCCACGGCCGATGAGCGGAAAAGCCTGGGAAACGGTCGGGTCGCCTATTCCCTGCAGGCCGATGTCTATTACCTTTCCGGAGCCGTCACCCCCTTTGCCACCCTGGGTTACAAAATGCCCCAGGATCCCCCCGGCAGTATTCTGCGCAGCGTGTGGTACGGCACGGTGGGCCTGGCCTACAAGCATTCAAAGACGGACAGCATGGGTTTGCTCTGGGACATGCAGCAGGCCAGCCGGGTGGCCGGGCCGGGTATTGGCCTGGACGCCGACGGCCGGCCCATCACCGGGGAGGATTCCATGGAACTGACGGCCTACTGGGTGCACAAATTCAATCCCCAGTACAAGCTTCAGCTCTACGCCATCCGCGGTTTCAGTGACGCCAGCCCGGATCTGGGCTTGGGATTCATGTTCTCCCGGGTGTTCTGACGTGTCCGGCGGGGTTTGCGCGCAGCTTGTAACAATCCCCTTCTATCCTGTGCGGTTTCCGTCGTGCCGAGACTGCCGTGCTGTCGTTTTCCCCGTTCTGGGTTAAATTCCCCCCGTTTCCGCCTACCGTAACTGCCATGTCTCGCCGCGCCGCTTCCGGTTTCACCCTGCTCGAACTCCTCGTGGTGCTCGTCATCATCGGCTTGCTGGTGGCCTTCGTCGGGCCCAATTTCTTCAAGCACGTGGGCAAGTCCGAAGTGAAGGCGGCCAAGGCCCAGATCAAGGCGTTGGAGGATGCCCTGGACCAGTACCGCCTGGACGTGGGGCGCTACCCCACCAGCGAGCAGGGCCTGGACGCCCTGAATGCCCAGCCCTCGGGCGAGACCCGCTGGCAGGGCCCCTACCTGGCCAAGGCCGTGCCCAAGGACCCCTGGGGCAATGCCTATGTGTATGCCGCGCCCGGCGAGCATGGCGAATACGACCTGCAATCCCTGGGCAAGGACGGCCAACCCGGGGGCCAGGGCGAAGCCGCCGACATCGGCAACTGGCAACAGTGATCAAGAAGACCGTTCCGCCGCCCGCCCGTCATGCAGTTTGAAATCCGCGCCCTGGGGCCCGCCGGCCGCAAGACCCTGACCGTGGAAGCGGCAGGGGCCGGAGAGGCGGCGGAACAGGCCCGGGGCCAGGGCTACCAGGTGCTGACCGTAGCGCCGCGCACCGGCGTTGCCGCCCGTTGGCAATCCCGGGGCAGCCATTTTCCCCTGGTCCTCTTCAGCCGTGAGTTGATGGCCCTGCTGGCCAGCGGCCTGGCCCTGACCGAAGCCCTCCAGACGCTGGTGGAGAAGGAAGGCAAGGGGGAAACCCGGCAGATTCTGGAAGGCGTGGTCCAGCACCTCTTCGAAGGGGAGCGTTTTTCGGCGGCCATCGCCCATTTTCCCGAATCCTTCCCGCCCCTCTATGTCTCGGTGGTTCAGGCTTCCGAGCGCACCAGCGGCCTGTCCGAAGCCCTGGCCCGCTACGTGACCTACCAGGAACAGGTGGAACTGGTGCGCAAGAAGGTCACGGCGGCGGGGGTCTATCCCTTGCTGCTGCTGGGAGTGGGGGGGCTGGTGGCCCTGTTCCTGCTGGGCTACGTGACGCCGCGTTTTGCCGGCATCTATGAAGGCAACATGGACCGCCTGCCCTGGGCCTCCCGCCTGCTCATCGCCGCCGGGGGCTTCATCGAGGCCCACGCCGTAACGGCCCTGGCCGGGGTGCTGGCCTTTGCCGCCCTGGTGGTCTGGGGCCTCACCCGGCCGGCCTCTCGGGCCTGGTTCTCCCGGCTCCTGTGGCGCATGCCCGGGCTGGGCGAGAACCTTCGGGTGTTCCACCTGACCCGTTTCTACCGCACCGTGGGCATGCTGCTGCAAGGGGGCATCCCGGTGGTCCAGGCCCTGGGCATGGCCGAGGGCCTGCTGCATCCCGAGTTGCGCCTGCGTCTGGACGGGGCCACCCGCATGATCCGGGAAGGCCAGTCCCTGTCCCGGGCCATGGAAGACAACGGCCTGTGCACCCCGGTGGCGGTGCGTCTGCTGCGGGTGGGCGAGAAGTCCGGCCGCATGGGCGACATGATGGAATCCGTGGCCCGCTTCCACGACGAGGAACTGGCCCGCTTCGTGGAATGGTTCACCCGTCTCGTGGAGCCCATCCTCATGGCCCTCATCGGCCTGGTCATCGGCGTCATCGTGGTGTTGCTCTATCTGCCCATCTTCGAACTGGCCGGGAGCCTGGAATGAAATCCCTTACCGCTTCGCCCATCGACGCGGGCCTGGTGGCCCGGGCCCGGGAGGAGGCCCCCCGGCGGGGCATGAGCGCCCTGGCGGTGCTCCAGGAAACCCTGGCCCTGCCGCCCGAGTCCTTCCTGGTGGAACTGGCCGAGGCCTTCGCCTACCCGGCCCTGGACATGGCCCGGCTGCGGGACATGGAGCCCGCCTTCGACCTGATTCCCTTCGCCCAGGCCCTGGACCGGGAATGCGCGGCCTGCCGGGACGACACCGGCCGGGTCTGGTTCGTCTTCGCCGACGTGCTCAACCCGGCCCTGGAAGAATGGGCCGAGCATCGCCTGCAGGTGGCCTTCACGCCGGCCCTGGCGTTGCGCGACGACATCCTGGCCTGGCTGCACCGGCTGGAAGTGAACCTGAAGGCCATGGACGGGGTGGGCAGCCTCACCGCCGAATCCGGCAGCGGCGAACGGGTGGAGGAGATCTCCCTCCAGGCCATCGGCGCCGACGCTTCGCCGGTGGTGAAGCTGACCCATTCCACCCTGTACGACGCCCTGTCCACCGGCGCCTCCGACATCCACCTGGAAAACGATCCCTCGGGCCTGGCCATCAAGTACCGCATCGACGGGGTGCTGACCCAGATCGCCCACACCCCGGGCCGGGAGATGGCGGAGCAGGTCATTTCCCGCATCAAGGTCATGGCCGAACTGGACATCGCCGAGCGGCGGGTGCCCCAGGACGGCCGCTTCAAGGTCAACATGCGCGGCCGGGAGATCGACCTGCGGGTATCCATCATGCCCGGCGTGTTCGGCGAGGACGCGGTGCTGCGGGTGCTGGACCGGCAGCAGTTGTCCGACGAACTCAAGGGCATCACCCTGGAGCGCCTGGGTTTCGACGTGGATACCCTGGCCCGGGTGCGCCGTCTGGCCCGGGAGCCCTACGGCATGGTGCTGGTCACCGGCCCCACCGGCTCGGGCAAGACCACCACCCTCTACGCCGCCCTGTCGGAGATCAACACCGGCCGGGACAAGATCATCACCATCGAGGACCCGGTGGAATACCAGTTGGGCGGGGTGTTGCAGATCCCCGTCAACGAGAAGAAGGGCCTCACCTTCGCCCGGGGCCTGCGTTCCATCCTGCGCCACGACCCGGACAAGATCATGGTGGGCGAAATCCGCGACGCCGAGACCGCCCAGATCGCCGTTCAGTCGGCCCTCACCGGCCACCTGGTGTTCACCACCGTCCATGCCAACAACGTGTTCGACGTGATCGGCCGGATGATGCACATGGGCCTGGACCCCTACAGCTTCGTCTCCGCCCTCAACGGAGTGCTGGCCCAACGCCTGGTGCGGATCAACTGTCCCCATTGTTCCGAGCCCTACGTGCCGTCCGCCCAGGTGCTGGCCGATTCCGGCCTGGACAGCGCCGAGGGCTTCGACCTGCGGGCCGGCCGGGGCTGCGCCCAGTGCCGGGGCACCGGCTACAAGGGGCGCAAGGCCATCGCCGAGATGCTCCTGCTCACCGACGAGATCCGGGAACTCATCGTCGCCCGGGCCCCCATCCGGGCCCTCAAGGAAGCGGCCTTCCGTTCCGGGGTGAAGACCCTGCGGGAAGTGGCCGTGGGACTGGCCCGGCGGGGGGAGACCACCCTGGAGGAGATCAACCGCGTGACTTTCGTCGCCTGAGCCCATGGCCAACGAAACCTGCATTGCCCTGCTGCCCGGCCGCGCCGTCCTGCGCGCCGGCGGGCGCCTGGTTGAACAGACGGCGGGGGAGGGCTGGGACGGCGCCCTGCAAGCCCTGTCCGGTTTGCTCAAGGATGCCCGGCCCCGGGGCAAGGTCGCCGTGGTGCTGTCCCATTTCTATGCCCGGGCCCAGTTCATGGAACCGCCGCCGCTGCGTCTGACGCCCGCCGAGATGGAAGGCTGGATCGCCGGTCGCCTGGTGGAGAGTTACGGCAGCGAGGCCGCGTCCTGGCGGGCCGTCTGGCAGGACGTGCCGCCGGGCCGGGTCCTGCCCGTGGCCCTCATGGAAGGACTCCGCTACGACACCCTGGTGCGACACCTGCGGGAAGCCGGCCTGGACGTGAACCGGGCCGAGCCCTGGTTCAGCGTGGCCTGGAACCGCCATCGCCGGTCCATCCGGGGCGACGGTTGGCTGGCCCTGCTGGAGCCGGGCCGCCTGGCCCTGGCACGGGTCCAGGGCGGACGGCCGGTCAGTCTGCGCTTCGCCCAGACCGGGGCTGCCCCCATGGAGGTGCTGGGCGCCCTCATGGCCCGGGAAAGCCTGAACCTGGGGGTCGCCACACCGGGTACCCTCTGGCTGGCGGCGGTGGGCGTGGCCGTGCCGGAACAAGCCGAACTGGGGGGCTGCGCAATGCGCAGCCTGCTGCCTGCCGGCGTCGATGGGAGCGGACTCCTGCCATGAGACTAGACCTGGATTTCGCCCATCCTCGGCCCCGGCCCGCGCCCCTGGGCTGGGCCCTGCTTGGCCTGGGCCTGCTGGCGGCCGCCTGGGCGGGCTGGCGCTATGAGCAGGTTGCCGGGGAAAACGCGAGTTTGCAGGCCCGGGTGGCGACCTTGACCCCCCAGGCCAAGGCCCGCAAGACCGTCACGCCCAGCACGCGGCCCGTGGGCAGCGTGGCCGCCACCCAGCAGTTGCTGGCGGCGGACTGGGGCGGGCTGCTGGTGGAACTGGAAACCGCCCGTCCCGAGAAGCGCATCGCCCTGCTCAACCTGGACGCAGAGCCCGGCCGGGGCAATCTGGGCATCACCGCGGAAGCCATCGACCACGCTGCCATGCTGGCCTGGATGGACGCCCTGGAAGCCCTGCCGTCCCTGGAAAAAGTGGCCCTGGTGAGCCACGCCAACCAGGAACGGGAAGGGGAGAAGCCGGTCCGTTTCACCCTCAAGGCCCGCTGGCTGAGCACGCCCCGGCTCCAGGCCGGGGATACCGGGAGGCAACCATGAGCGCCCGTACCCGGCCTTCCATCCAGGCCTGGCTGGGCTGGGCCCTGGCTCGCCTGGGTCGGCCCGGCCAGTTTGGACTGGCACTGCTGGCCGGCGGCCTGATCACCTGTATCGGGGTTGTCCATCCTCTGGAATCTGACAACCAGGCCCTGGCGGCCCAGGCGGAACAGTTGGCCCGCCGGCCGCCCCCCCCCTCGGCGGAAGTGAGCGAACAGGCCTGGCTGGCCCGTCTGCCCGCCGACCACGCGGGGCACGGCTACCTGGCCAAGCTGTTCGCTGCGGCCGAAGCCGCCGGCATTGCCCTGGAAGAGGGTCGCTACCGGGACGCCCGGGATGGGGACAGCGGCCTCAACCGCCTGTCCATCGTCCTGCCGGTCAGCGGTTCCTATCCTGCCCTGCGCGCTTTCCTGGCCAAGGCCCTGACCCAGGAGCCCAGCCTGGCCCTGGAGGGCCTGCGTCTGTTCCGCGACAGCATCGAAGACGGTGAAGTCCAGGGTGAAGTCCGTTTCCTGCTCATCCTGGGAGGGCGGCCGTGAATCCCCGCCATCTCCTCCTGGGCGCGGCCCTGGCCGGCGCGGTCTATCTCAGCCTGTTTCCCCCCATGGCCGAGGAGGAACCGGAGGTGGTGGCGCCCACCCGCCGGGCGATCGCCACTGGCGTGGCGGGCCCAGGGCCCGTTCCCACGGCACTCCCGACTGCGACAGCCCGCCCCCCCATCGCCGAGGAAGCCGCAGCCGACCTGTTCCAGTCCCAGAACTTCCGGCCGCCGCCCCCGCCGCCGCCCAAGATCGTGGCACCACCTCCGCCGCCCCCCATGGCGCCGCCCTTGCCGTTCACCCTGGTGGGCATCTGGACGGAAGACGGCAAGGAAACCGTGTTCCTGTCCCGGGGCGAGCAGGTGGTGTTCGCCCACAAGGGGGACCGGCTGGCCGGTGGTTGGCGTCTCGACGAAGTGCGCCCCGAGGCCCTGCTGTTCACCTATGAATCCCTGAACCAACAAAAGACCCTGAGGATTTCCCCATGAGAACGATGCTTCTCGCGCTGGCCTGCGCCACGCTCCTGGCCGGATGCGCCAGCGACAAGGCCATCAAGGAGGGCGAGCGCCTGGTGGCCGAGGGCCACTCCGAGGAGGGCCTCAAGCAATTGGAACAGGTGGTCAAGGAGGAGCCGGGCAATGTCCAGGCCCGGGCCGCCCTGTTGCGCAGCAAGGAGGGCCTCCTGCGCAAATACCAGGGCGTGGCTGAAGCGGCCCTCAAGGCGGAACGCTTCGACGAGGCTGCTGCCGCCTACCGGGAAATGCTCAAGCTCCATCCCGAGAACGTCCGGGCCCCGGCGGGTCTGGCCGACGTGGAAACCGCCCGGGCCAACCGGGCCCTGCTCAACGAGGCCGAGGCCCTGATCAAGAAGGGCGAATACGACCCGGCCCGCTTCAAGCTGCGCGCCGTGCTGGCCCGGGAACCGGCCAACGCCGCCGCCCGGGCCCTGTTGAAGCAGGCCGACGAAAAGGCCGGCAAGCCCCAGGGCGTGGAGGCGGTGCAACTGGACGCCAAGTACCGCAAGGCCATCACCCTGGAGTTCCGCGACGCGCCCCTGCGCAACGTGTTCGACGCCATCTCCCGGCAATCGGGCCTCAACTTCGTGTTCGACAAGGACGTGCGCACCGACTCCAAGGTGACCCTCTACGCCCGCGACACGGCCATCACCGACGCCCTGGACATGCTCCTGGCCACCAGCCAGTTGAACCGCAAGATCCTCAACAGGAACACGGCCCTGATCTACCCCAACATCCCCGTCAAGCAGCGGGAATACCAGGACCTGGTGGTGAAGAGCTTCTTCCTGGCCAACGCCGACGCCAAGACCACCCTGAACATGGTCAAGAGCCTGGCCAAGTCCAGGGACGTGTTTGTGGACGAGAAGCTGAACCTGTTGGTGGTGCGGGACACCCCGGAAGCGGTGCGCCTCATCGAGAAGCTCATCGCCGTCCAGGACCGGCCGGAGCCGGAGGTGATGCTGGAGGTGGAGATCCTGGAGGTGAAGCGCAGCAAGCTACTTGAGCTGGGGGTGCAGTGGCCGACTTCGTTGAGCTTGCTAAGCAAGGAACGGGTTAACACCGCCACCTCCGATAGCACCGGCGCTACTGTCGTAACGGGGGTGAGCTATATCGATGTTCCCCAGACTTTGAGTCTGCTTCAGAATATTTCCAAGCAGACCGTTCTCATGAATACGACCCCGGGCGTCACCGCCAACAAGACCGACGGCGACGTGAACATCCTGGCCAACCCCCGCATCCGGGTGAAGAACAAGGAGAAGGCCAAGGTCCACGTGGGCGACAAGGTGCCGGTCATCTCCTCCAACACCACGGCCAACGGGGTGGTGTCCGAGTCCGTCTCCTTCCTGGACGTGGGCCTCAAGCTGGAAGTGGAACCCCAGATATATCTGGAGGGGGACGTGGGCATCAAGGTGGGCCTGGAAGTGTCCAACATCGTCCAGCAGATCAAGACCTCCACCGGCACCCTGACCTACCAGTTGGGCAGCCGCAACGCCAACACCGTGCTGCGCCTCAGGGACGGGGAAACCCAGATCCTGGCCGGCCTCATTTCCGACGAGGACCGCTCCAGCGCCAGCAAGGTGCCCCTGCTGGGCGAGATCCCCCTGCTGGGCAAGCTGTTCTCCAGCAACCGGGACGACAAGAGCAAGTCGGAGATCGTCCTGCTCATCACCCCGAGGGTGGTCCGCAACCTGGATCGTCCGGACCTGGTCCAGGGCGAATTCTTCGCCGGTACCGAGGCCGCCGTGTCCGACCAGCCCCAGCAGATCCGCCCGGCGGCTTCGTCTGCCAGCGGTACCCTGAGCAGTCCCCGGGGCCGTCTGCCGAGCCGGGTGGTACCCGCCGTCCCGGCACCGGATCAGGACCGGGACGAGGAGGAGCCCGAAGCACCCGAGGCGCCCGCCACGCCGCCGGTCCCTCCGCCGGCCGGCACGCCGTCCAGACAACCCTGACGCCATGAAACGGACGGGGGGCTTCACCCTCATCGAACTGGTGGTGGCGGTGGCCATCGTGGGGGTCCTGGCCATGATGGCCGTGCCTCTGCTGGAGGTCACCGCCCAGCGCCAGAAGGAAGTGGAACTGCGTACCGCCCTGCGCCAGATTCGGGGCGCCCTGGATGCCTACCGTCAAGCGGTGCTGGACAAGAAAATCCTGGTGGCTGCCGATGCCAGCGGTTACCCGCCGGATCTGGACAGCCTGGCCAACGGGGTGACCGACGCCACCAGCCCGGATGGGAAAAAGCTCTATTTCCTGCGCCGGCTGCCCCGGGACCCGTTCTTTCCCGACGGTACCGTTCCGGCGGCCGAAAGCTGGGGCAAGCGCGCCTACGCGAGCCCCCCCGACGAGCCCAGCGACGGCGAGGACGTGTTCGACGTGTATTCCCTGTCCGACAAGGCGGGCCTGAATGGCGTGAGGTATCGGGAATGGTGAACAGGTACCGAGGCACACGGGGCTTCACCCTCATCGAACTCCTGGTGGTCCTGTCCATTCTCGGACTGCTGCTGTCCCTGGCCGCCCCCCGCTACTTCCAGCACGTGGACCGCTCCAAGGAGGCCGTATTGCGGGAGAACCTGGCCACCGTGCGGGACGCCATCGACCAGTACCATGCCGATACCGGCCTGTGGCCAAGCAACCTGGAGGCCCTGGTGGAAAAGCGCTACCTGCGCAAGGTTCCCGTGGACCCGGTGACCGACAGCCCGGATACCTGGATCCTGGTCCCCCCCGGGGACAACCAGGAAGGGGTCTATGACCTGCACAGTGGCGCCGAGGGAATGGGCGCCGACGGCAAGCCCTATGCGGAGTGGTAGACCCATCTGCGTAACGGGGCAGGGGGGCTTCACCCTGCTGGCCCTGCTCTTCGTCATTGCCGGTCTGGGCGTAGCCCTGGCCGCCCTGGGCACCGCCTGGGAAACGGCCCTGCGCCGGGAGAAGGAAGCCGAGTTGCTGTTCGTCGGCGACCAGTACCGGCGAGCCCTGGAAAGCTACCATCAGGCCAGCCCCGGCCAGGACAAGCACTATCCCACCCGTCTCAAGGATCTCCTGGCCGATCCCCGCTTTCCCAACACGGTGCGGCACCTGCGCCGTCTCTACCGGGATCCGCTGGGCGGCAGCGAAGAATGGGGACTGGTGAAGGACGGGGAGGAAATCGTCGCCATCCACAGCCTGTCAACCGACCCGCCCCTGAAAACCGAGGGCTTCCCCAAGACCTACGAGGCGTTCAACGGCGCAGGCGCCTACCGGGATTGGGTGTTCACCGCCGCCAGGGGCGCTGACCAGACTGCCGACAAGGCCCCCCAAACGCCCGCTCCGCAACCGGTTTTCGATTGATCAGGGAAGCGGCCGGGTACCCCGCGTCGAAATTTTTTACACATCTCGGCCCTTGGCCTACGGGGAAAACTGCCGGGAATCCCCGAGGAGACCCAAATGAGACTTGGAACAAGGATAAACCCTGGAGCATGGATGTTGTCGAAGTTCTTTACAGTGAGGCGCGGATTTAACCCGGTGGGGCGCCTGCAACCCAGGCAAACCCTGGTTCTATAACCTTTGGCATATTAATTGCTTAGGATTTGTGACAACTTTTCAATTTGTTTCCACCCAAGGAGGGTGTCCCATGAACAAGTTTCTTACCGCCACGGTCCTTTCTGCCGGCATGCTGGCCTCTGGTGCTTCCTTTGCCATGCAGGACAGGAACCGTTGTGATTTCGATGACAGCGGCAACAACTGCATGGCTTCCATCGATGTCGTGACGGCTGGCATGAGCTGGCTCGGCCCCAACGCCATCAATGCCGACTTTGGCAGCTTCCAGCACGATTACTTTTTCACGCTGGGCTCCT
Organism: Thiobacillus denitrificans; assembly: GCA_020723405.1. GTDB lineage: Bacteria > Pseudomonadota > Gammaproteobacteria > Burkholderiales > Thiobacillaceae > PFJX01. Next base: position 10,579 of record DYIY01000002.1, read on the forward strand.
CGGACCTGATTCTCACCGGTTCGATCACCGAGTATGAAAACGCCAACACGGACATCACCAACCTGGTTCTGTCCTTCTGGACCAATCCTGACGGTAGCGCCATTGACAGCGGTACCGAGCAGATGCACTGGTCGGTGAACATCGATGACCTGGGTGGCAGCTTCACCGGCTCCCTGACGCCCGGTTTCTATTCCGGCCTGGGGACGACGAGCTTTTTCTACCGGGTGACGGGCGACGTCACCGGCTCCGTGTCCGGCAAGTATGCGTTGACCGCCCAGATCACGGCCGTTCCCGAACCCGAAGTCTGGGCCACCATGGCCCTGGGCCTGGGGCTGATCGGCCTGCGCCTGCGCGGCCGGGGTGACCGGAAAGTCTCCGCCTGATACGCCTCCGGCATCAGGATTGAAAAGGCCCGCATCGCGGGCCTTTTTCATTTGTCTGGCCCGGGAACCCGTCGGTCCTGAAGGTAAATCGCCCGCGCAGCGCTTGCAACCTAGGTTCAACGACCCAAGCCCGACGGGAGTCTAGCGGGTCAGGCCGAAATCCCGCCCCAGCGGCCGGGCGGGGAAGTGGAAGCCCACGGGCCCATCCTCCTCGCCATGCACGAATTGGTGCACGAATGGGTGATTTGAGTGCCTGATCTCCTCCACCGGGCCCTCTGCCACCACCACCCCGTTGTCGATGAAGACGGCGTAATCCACGATCTTCAGTGACTCGGCGATGTCATAGGTGACGACGATGGAAGTCAGCCCCAGGGCGTCGTTGAGCCTGCGGATGATGTTGGCGATGGCGTCCAGGGAGATGGGGTCCAGGCCGGCGAAGGGTTCGTCGTACATGATCAGCATGGGGTCCAGGGCGATGGCCCGGGCCAGGGCCACCCGGCGGGCCATGCCGCCGGACAGTTCCCCGGTCATCAGGTTCCGGGCACCCCGCAGGCCCACGGCGTGGAGCTTCATGAGCACCAGGTCGCGGATCATGGGTTCGGGCAGGTCGGTGTGCTCGCGCAGGGGGAAAGCCACGTTGTCGAACACTGACAGGTCGCTGAACAGGCCGCCGGCCTGGAACATCATGCCCATTTTGCGGCGCAACTGGTAAAGGGCGTCATTGCCCAATTCGTGGACGGTCTGGCCGGCTACCTTCACATGCCCGGAAGCAGGCACCGCCTGCCCGCCGATGAGGCGCAGCAGGGTGGTCTTGCCGCAACCGCTGGAGCCCAGCAGGCCCACCACTTTCCCCTTGGGAATGCTCAGGTGGATGCCCTTGAGGATCTCCCGTTCGCCATAGGCGTAGTGCAGGTTGTGGATTTCGACCAGGTTTTCAGTGGACAAAGCATGCTCCGGTAAGGCGTCAGCGTCGGGCGATGATCGCCGCGAAGGGCTGGCCGGTAAAGAGGCGTGACGGCAAAACCGGGTAGCATCGCCATTTTCAGCAGTCAGGCCGGCCCATGTCCCTGTTACCCCGTACCCCCTGCCTTTCCGGTGACGATGCGGAAGCCAAGCGCCAGGAGATCCGGGCGTATTTCCACGCCACCTTCGACCGCTACGAAGCCCTGTTCGAGAGCCTGGCCAGCGACGAAGCCTTCTACCGCAAGCCCATCACCCTGCGCCATCCCCTGATCTTCTACTACGGGCACACCGCCACCTTTTTCATCAACAAGCTGGTGTTGGCGGGGCTGGTGACCGAGCGCCTCGATCCGCGCTTCGAGTCCATGTTCGCCGTGGGCGTGGACGAGATGAGCTGGGACGATCTGAACGACAGCCACTACGACTGGCCCAACCTGGCGGCCGTGAAGGCCTATCGGGAGCGGGTCCGCAGCCTGGTGGACGGGCTCATGGCCAGGCTGCCCCTGGCCCTGCCCATCACCTGGGACCATCCCTGGTGGGTCTTCCTCATGGGCATCGAGCACGAGCGCATCCATCTGGAAACCTCGTCGGTGCTGATCCGCCAGCACGACCTGAAGTACGTGGTGCCCCACCCGGCGTTTCCGCCCTGTCGGGACAGCGGCCCCGCCCCGGGCAACCCACTGCTGGAGGTGCCCGGCGGGACGGTGGTCCTGGGTCGGGAACGGGACGACCCCTGGTATGGCTGGGACAACGAGTACGGACGCTGCGAAGTGGCGTTGCCGACCTTCCGGGCGAGCCGCCACCTGGTCAGCAACGGCGAGTTCCTGGCCTTCGTGGCGGACGGGGGCTACGCCGACGACGGGCTCTGGGACGAGGAGGGCAGGGCCTGGCGGGATTTCGCCCGGGCCAGCCATCCCACCTTCTGGGTGCCCAAGGGCGAGGCGTGGTTCCTGCGCCTCATGCTGGAGGAAGTGGCCATGCCCTGGGACTGGCCGGTGGAGGTCAACTGCCTGGAGGCCCGGGCCTTCTGCCGCTGGCTCTCTGCACGCGGGGGGCAGCCGGTACGCCTGCCGACGGAAGCCGAATGGTACCGGCTGGCCGCCCATGCCGGGGTCTCGGAACTGGCCCCGGACGCGCCGGCCCGGGCCAACCTGCACCTGGACCACCACGCCTCGTCCTGCCCCGTGGGCCGTTTCCGCCAGGGCGACTTTTCCGACGTGACCGGCAACGTCTGGCAGTGGACCGAGACGCCCATCCATCCCTTCGACGGCTTCCGGGTCCATCCCTTCTACGACGACTTCACCACCCCCACCTTCGACGGACGGCACAACCTGCTCAAAGGCGGTTCCTGGATCGCCTGCGGCAACGAAGCCCGGCTGGGTTCCCGCTACGCATTCCGCCGGCACTTCTTCCAGCACGCCGGCTTCCGTTACGTGGGGGGCGAAGGGCCCGACACGCCGCCCTCCTCCCATTACGAAACCGACAAACTGCTCTCGGAATACGCGGAGTTCCACTACGGCGACGAATACTTCGGCGTGGCCAACTTTCCCCGGGCCCTGGCCAATCTGGCCATCCAGGCCATGGGCGATCGACCCCGCCGCCGTGCCCTGGACCTGGGCTGCGCGGCGGGACGGGCCAGTTTCGAACTGGCCCGGGTGTTCGAGGAAGTGACCGGCATCGACTTCTCCGCCCGCTTCATCGGCCTGGGGGTGGACCTGGCCCGGGGAGGGGTGCTGCGCTACACCCTGGCCGAGGAGGGTGAACTGGTGGCCTACCGGGAGCGCCGCCTGGCCGACCTGGGGCTGGACCCCCTGCCCGGCAAGGTGGCCTTCTACCAGGGCGACGCCTGTAACCTGAAGCCCCTGTTCAGCGGCTACGACCTGATCCTGGCCGCCAACCTCATCGACCGGCTCTACAGCCCGGCCCGCTTCCTCACGGGGGTCCACGAACGGCTCAACCCCGGCGGCCTGTTGCTCATCGCTTCGCCCTATACCTGGCTCACCGAGCACACCGCCCGGGAGGAATGGATCGGCGGCTTCAAGAAGGATGGGGAGAACTTCACCACCCTGGACGGCCTGAAGGCCCTGCTGGGGCCCCATTTCCGGTTGCTTCAAGGCCCCCTGGAGGTGCCCTTCGCCATCCGCGAGACCCGGCGCAAGTTCCAGCACAGCCTGTCGGAAGTGACGATCTGGGAGCGCCGGGAGTCTCCCGCCTCCCCGGGTGAGGGGCGGCAGCCATGACCGCCTTCGACTTCGACCGGATCATCCCCCGGGAGGGCACGGCCTCGGTGAAATGGGACGGCCGCCAGGCCTATTTCGGCAGCCGGGACCTGCTGCCCCTGTGGGTGGCGGACATGGATTTCGCCGTTCCGGACGCCGTGACCCGGGCCCTGGCCGAGCGGGCGGCCCATCCGGTGCACGGCTACACCCTCTATCCGGAGGATCTGTTCGACGCCCTCGTCACCTGGCTGGCCGATCGCCACGGCTGGGCCGTGGATCCCGCGTGGATCCTCATGGCGCCCGGGGTGGTGCCTTCGCTGCATGCCGCCGCCCTGGCCTTCGCCGGGACGGGGGAGGGGATCATCGTCCAGCCGCCGGTCTATTTCCCCTTCTTCTCCGCCGTCACCGCCACCGGCCGCAGCCTCATCGAGAACCCCCTGGTGCGGGAGGGGGACGATTACCGCATGGACCTGGACCACCTGGAAGCCTGCGCCGCCCGGCCCGATGCCCGGGTGTTGTTCCTCTGCTCCCCCCACAACCCGGTGGGCCGGGTGTGGCGCCGGGAGGAACTGGACGCCGTGCTGGACATCGCCCGGCGCCACGATCTGCTGATCCTGTCCGACGAGATCCACCACGACCTGGTGTATCCCGGCCAGCGGCACATTCCCCTGGCCACCCTGGACGACGCCCCCTCCCGGGTGGTCACCGCCCTGGCCCCCAGCAAGACCTTCAACATCCCGGGCCTGGGCCTGTCGGCCCTGGTGGTGCCCGAGGCGGAGCAGCGGGCCGCCCTGCGCCGGGCCTTCGACCTGCTCCACGTGAGCGCCTCCAATCCCTTCAGCGTGGCCGCCTTCGGCGCCGCCTACCGGGAGGGCGGCCCCTGGCTGGACGCCCTGCTGGCCTACCTGACCCGGACCCGGGACGAAGCCATGGATTTCCTCGCCCGCCAGGTGCCCGCCATCCGCCCCCTGGCACCCCAGGGCACCTACCTGCTCTGGCTGGATTGCCGGGCCCTGGGCCTGGACGATCCGGCCCTGAAGGATTTCTTCATCCGGGAAGCCCGGGTGGGCATGAACCCGGGCCCGGTGTTCGGCACCGGCGGGGCGGGCCACATGCGTCTCAACCTGGGGGCGCCCAGGGCGGTGGTCATGGAGGCCTTGTCCCGGATCCGGGATGCCGTGGCGTGCCGGCCTGCCCCCCCGCGCTGAAAAAATACCTGGTTTGCCCTTGAAACCCGGTTGATCGTCCCCAAAACCAATCCGGTTTTTTGGAGGAATCACCCGTGTCTGAGGAAGAACTGCTGCAACAGAAGGCCGAGCCGGCAAACCCGAGCGAGACCCCCGCGCCGGAAACCCGTGCCAAGGAATCCACCCCCAGCCTGGAGGAGATGCTGCGCCAGGCGGAATTGAAGGCCCAGGAACACCACGACGCCTGGCTGCGGGCCAAGGCGGAGACCGAAAACGTGCGCCGCCGGGCCGTCGACGATGCCGAAAAGGCACGCAAATTCGCCCTGGAGAAATTCGCCGGGGATCTGCTGGCCGTGAAGGACAGCCTGGAGGCCGCCCTGGCCACCGGCGACGCTGCCAGTCTGGACAAGGTCCGGGAAGGGGTGGAACTGACCCTGAAGCAGTTGAGCAGCGTTTTCGAGCGCAATGCAATCAATGAAATCAATCCGTTGGGCGCTAAATTTGATCCCAATTGTCACCAGGCCATCGGCATGGTGGAGGGGGAGGGCGAGCCCAACACCGTGGCCACGGTGCTGCAAAAGGGCTATCTGCTCAATGAGCGGGTGATACGCCCGGCCCTGGTGATGGTGGTCAAGCCCAAGTAAGGCCCTTGAAACCGGACCCACCAATCCCATATCGCAGACAAGTCAATTTTTTCTGAGGAACACACAAAAATGGGCAAGATCATCGGCATCGACCTGGGCACCACCAACTCCTGCGTCGCCATCATGGAAGGCGGCAAGACCAAGGTCATCGAAAACGCGGAGGGTGGACGCACCACCCCGTCCATCGTCGCCTACGCGGAAGATGGTGAAATCCTCTGCGGCGCCCCGGCCAAGCGCCAGGCCGTCACCAACCCCAAGAACACCCTGTATGCCATCAAGCGTCTGATCGGCCGCCGCTTCCAGGAAAAGGAAGTGCAGAAGGACATCGACCTGATGCCCTACAAGATCCTGCAGGCCGACAACGGCGACGCCTGGGTGGAAGTGCGTGGCGAGAAGAAGGCCCCGCCCCAGATCTCGGCTGAAGTGCTGCGCAAGATGAAGAAGACCGCCGAGGACTACCTGGGCGAGGACGTGACCGAGGCGGTCATCACCGTGCCGGCCTACTTCAACGACAGCCAGCGCCAGGCCACCAAGGACGCCGGCCGCATCGCCGGCCTGGAAGTGAAGCGCATCATCAATGAGCCCACCGCCGCGGCCCTGGCCTTCGGCATGGACAAGCAGGAAGGGGACCGCAAGATCGCCGTGTATGACCTGGGCGGCGGCACCTTCGACATTTCCATCATCGAGATCGCCGAGATCGACGGCGAGCACCAGTTTGAAGTGCTCTCCACCAACGGCGATACCTTCCTGGGTGGCGAAGACTTCGACCAGCGCCTCATCGACTACATCATCGAGGAGTTCCAGAAGGAGCAGGGCGTCAATCTGAAGGCCGACGTGCTGGCCCTGCAACGCCTGAAGGAAGCCGCCGAGAAGGCCAAGATCGAACTGTCCTCCTCCAGCCAGACCGAGATCAACCTGCCCTACATCACGGCCGACGCCACCGGTCCCAAGCACCTGGTCATGAAGATCACCCGGGCCAAGTTCGAAGCCCTGGTGGAAGACCTGATCAAGCGCACCGTGGAGCCCTGCAAGATCGCCATCAAGGATGCCGGCGTGAAGGTCTCCGACATCTCCGACGTGATCCTGGTGGGCGGCATGACCCGCATGCCCAAGGTGCAGGAGGTGGTGAAGGAATTCTTCGGCAAGGAACCCCGCAAGGACGTGAACCCGGACGAGGCCGTGGCCGTGGGTGCCGCCATCCAGGGTGGCGTGCTGCAGGGTGAAGTGAAGGACGTGCTGCTGCTGGACGTGACCCCCCTGTCCCTGGGCATCGAGACCCTGGGCGGCGTGATGACCAAGCTCATCCCCAAGAACACCACCATCCCCACCCGGGCCAACCAGGTGTTCTCCACCGCCGACGACAACCAGACCGCCGTCACCATCCACGTGCTCCAGGGCGAGCGGGAAATGTCCTCCGGCAACAAGAGCCTGGGCCAGTTCAACCTGTCCGACATTCCGCCGGCGCCGCGCGGCATGCCCCAGATCGAGGTCACCTTCGACATCGACGCCAACGGCATCCTGCACGTCTCCGCCAAGGACAAGGGCACCGGCAAGGAAGCCAAGATCACCATCAAGGCCAACTCGGGCCTGAGTGAAGACGAGATCAAGAAGATGGTGTCCGACGCCGAGGCCAACGCCGCCGAAGACCACAAGGCCTTCGAACTGGCCACGGCCCGCAACCAGGCCGACGCCATGGTCCACTCGGTGAAGAAGGCCCTGAAGGACTACGGCGACAAGGTCAGTGCCGACGAGAAGGCCAAGATCGAGGCCGCCATCACCGAGGCCGAAGCCGCCATCAAGTCCGGCGACAAGGAGGCCATCGAAGCCAAGACCCAGGCCCTGGCCGAAGCCTCCCACAAGCTGGCCGAGCAGATGTACGCCAAGGAACAGGCTGCGGCCGGTGAGGCGGGTGGTCCTTCCACGGGTGCTAGCGCTGGCAAGAAGGACGACGACGTGGTGGACGCCGAGTTCGAGGAAGTGAAAGACAAGTAAGACTGGCGGGTAGCAGGTGGCGGGTAGCTTGTAGCCAAGCTTCCGCGCCTGCGGCGCGCATGAATTCGCTACAAGCTACCAGCAACAGGCTACCCGCTAATGAGCAAACGCGATTACTACGAAGTCCTGGGCGTCTCCAAGGGTGCCTCGGACGACGAAATCAAGAAGGCCTTCAAGAAGCTGGCCATGAAACATCACCCTGACCGCAATCAGGGTGACAAGGGTGCGGAGGAGAAATTCAAGGAGGCCAAGGAGGCCTACGACATCCTCTCCGACGGCAACAAGCGGGCCGCCTACGACCAGTACGGCCACGCCGGGGTGGATCCCTCCATGGGCGGCGCAGCCGGGTCGGGCAACTTCCGCGATTTCGCCGACGCCTTCTCGGACATCTTCGGTGACGTATTCGGCGGCGGGGGCCGGCGCTCCCACGTCTATCGCGGCGCCGACCTGCGCTACAACCTGGAAGTCAGCCTGGAGGAAGCGGCCCGGGGCACGGAAACCAAGATCCGGGTGCCGGTGCTCACCGAGTGCGAACACTGCCACGGCAGCGGCGCCAAGCCGGGCACCGAGCCGGTGACCTGTCCCACCTGCGGCGGCCATGGCCAGGTGCGCATGCAGCAGGGCTTCTTCTCCATCCAGCAGACCTGCCCCCGCTGCCACGGCAGCGGCCGGGTGGTGGCCGACCCCTGCACCCATTGCCACGGGGAAGGGCGGATCAAGAAACACAAGACCCTGTCAGTGCGCATTCCTGCCGGGGTGGACGAGGGCGATCGCATCCGCCTGTCCGGGGAAGGGGAGGCGGGCATCAACGGCGGCCCCCCTGGAGACCTTTACGTGCAGATCCATCTGAAGGCCCATCCGGTCTTCCAGCGGGACCACGACGACCTGCATTGCGAATTGCCCATTTCCTTCGCCACCGCCGCCCTGGGCGGGGAAATCAACATCCCCACCCTGGACGGCCACGCCACCATCAAGATCCCGCCGGAAACCCAGACCCACAAGGTCTTCCGCCTGCGCGGCAAGGGCATCAAGGGGGTGCGCAGCCACCACCCGGGGGACCTCCACGCCCACGTGGTGGTGGAAACCCCGGTGAACCTCACCGAGCGGCAGAAGGAACTGCTGCGGGAATTCGAGTCCTGCTGCGCCGGCCACGAGGGCAAGCACAATCCCCGGGCCAAGGGATTCATGGACAAGGTGAAGGAATTCTTCGGGCAGTAGGTTTGCTGCGCTTCGCGTTGCTTACCCCATCCCATGCAACGCTCGACGTAGGATGTGGTGAGCGCAGCGAACCGCATCTGCCCCCGCTAGCCCCCCTCAACTGATCTTCACCACGATGTCGTGGAGGGTGTTGGCGCAATGGGCCATGCGTCCTGCGGCCCGGTCCAGATGCTGGTAGATCTCCCGACGTTTGAGCATGTTCAGGTAGTCCTCCCCCTGGAACAACTCCCCCAGAGCCTTGCGGTAGAGCTTTTCCACCGCGCGGCTGTGTTTCCGGGAAGCATCGGCATCCGCAGCGGCGGTGGCGGGGGCCGGGCCGAGCTTGGCAAAGCCGGCGGCCAGGGATTGGCAGCCATTGCGCAGGGCGGCGGCCATTTCGTAGGTGTAGCGGTCCGGGGCGATGCCCAGGGCATCCATCTCGTTCACGCAGTCCTTGCTGTAGTTGACGATTTCGTCCAGGTCCATGATGGCCCGGTAGATGTCTTCCCGGTCCATCTGGGTGGCGAAGGCTTCGTTCAGGGTATGGATGTTGCGTACCTTGATGGTGTCCGCTTCATGTTCGTCCCTTTTGATCTGCTTGCCGATGTCGTGGTCGCCGGTGCCCATGAAATCCACCAGCAGGCCCACCGTGTGGGTGACCTGTTCGGCTTGCTGCTGGAGCAGGAGGAAGAAATCCGGGGCCTTGGGAAAGACCCGGTCCAGCACCCGGTGGACGATGGAGGAGAGTCTGTCGTTCATGACGCGGCCTTTCTCAGGAGAGCCTGGATCAGGGCCAGGACCAGGGCGCCGGCAAAGGCGGAGGCGGGGATGGTGATGAGCCAGGTCTTGACGATCTCGGCGGCTTTGCCCCAACGCACTTCCCGGGGCCGTTCCGAGGCGCCGATGCCCATGACCGAGGTGGCCACCACGTGGGTGGTGGATACCGGCGCGCCCAGCAGGGAGGCGGAAATGATCACCAGGCCCGAGCCCAGTTGGGAATTGAGGGCATGGAGGGGACGGACCTTGTAGATGGCGAAGCCCAGGGTGCGCACGATGCGCCACCCCCCGGACAGGATGCCCAGGGTGAGGGCGCTGGCGCAGGCCAGCATGACCCAGAAGGGGACCTGGAAGGCGGGAATCTGGCCGCCCAGGAGCAGTACCAGGGTCAGCATGCCCATGCTTTTCTGGGCGTCGTTGGCGCCGTGGGAGAAGGCCAGGCTGGCGGCGGTGAGGTATTGGGCCCAGCGCAGCTTGCGGTTGATGCGCGGATGGGCGGCGCGAAACAGCAGGCTGGTGAGGCGGTGCAGGGCGTAGCCCACCAGGAAACCCGCCAGGGGCGAGAGGATCAGGGCCAGCAACACCTTGGTGACGCCGGTCAGGTGTCCATGGCGGAAGAGTTCGCCGAAGCCCCAGACCACGTGGTCTGCGTCCACTGCCAGCACCACGGCGCCGATGAGGCCCCCCACCAGGGCGTGGGAGGAGGAGGAGGGGATGCCCTTCCACCAGGTGAACAGGTTCCAGAAGATGGCGCCGGCCAGGCCGCTGACCAGGATGGTGAGGGCGTTCACCGGAGGCAGGTCGGACAGGTCCACGAACTTGCCGATGGTATTGGCCACCGCCGTGCCCCCCAGCAGGGGGCCCAGGAACTCGAACACTCCCACGATGATCACCGCCTGGACCGGTTGCATGGCCCGGGAGGCGATCACCGTGGCGATGATGTTGGCGGCGTCGTGGAAGCCGTTGGTGAAGTCGAACAACAGCACGATCACCACGGCGGCCACGGCCAGGATCGTGATCAGTTCCATGCCCTCATTGTGGCATGGTTTTCTGCTTACGCCCCGCTGCGGGCCTCCTCCAGCATCTTGCGCACTTCCAGGTCCATCATGCGGCCGATGAGGGCCAGCTTGAAGCCGGCCACCCGTTCCATGGCCAGGACGTAGTTGCGGAAATAACCCTCGGCGATGAGCCCGGCGATCACGTCGGTGGTGCGCTTGAAGGCACCGAAGACCTGCTCCCCACGGCCGTCCGGCCAGTGTTCCAGGCACTTGCCGAGAAAGAAGGTCTGGGCCCGGCTCATCATGGCCAGCATGTAGGGATTGCCCACCCGGCGCAGGATGTGCACCAGGCCGACCACCCACTGGCGCTGCCAGAACCGGGGGGTGACCTCTCCGCTTACCACGTCCAGGTACCAGGCGCGCAGGGTCTGTTCCCTTTCCGCCCGCTGGCCTTCGCCGAGGATCTGTTGGGTGGGGGGATAGGCGTACAGGGTGTCGTAGAAGGCCTGGGCCAGTTCGTCCACCCACAGGCGGGTGACCGGGGCCGACTGCCGCAACAGTTCGGCATCATTCTGGCTGTAGCCGGTGAGGCCCTGCAAATCCTTGAGCAATTGCTCCATGTCGTGCTCCCTAAGTTGTGGGGGGGTCAGTTTTCCATGCCCGGGTCCTGGCCCAGAAGCAGCACCTGGACCAGCACGGAGATGTCCTGCCGGCGCCGGGCATCCACCTCGAACACCGGGGTGTGCAGGCCGTCGGCCAGGAGCCGGCGGCGGTAGTCGTTGAGGCTGGGCTTGGTTTCCAGGTCCATCTGGGTGACGCCGACGACCAGACGGTTCTGTTCGGCGAAGGGACGGTAGGCATTCATGAACAGGTGGAGATCCGCGTAGGGATCCGGCCGGGCATTGCTGATCAGCAGAACCAGGCCGATGGCGCCCTGGGAGAGGATTTCCCACATGAAATCGAAACGCTCCTGTCCCGGTGTCCCGTACAGATGGATGCGTTCCTCGCCCCCCAGACGGATGACGCCGTAGTCCATGGCCACGGTCGTGGTGGCCTTCACCAGGCGTGTCTCGTCGCTGGCCAACTGTTCCGTGCTCACCGGGGGCGTGTCGCTCAGGCTGGTGATGGCTGTGGTCTTGCCGGCGCCCACCGGTCCGGAAAAGATGATCTTGTGCTGGCTCACGGCAGGGTCTCCTCAGTTGCGCAAGCGTTCCAGGATGCGCCGGAGCAGTCCCCGCTGGGGCGGTGGGGGCAGGGCTTCCGGGGCGAACATCTGGTCCACGGCCCGGCTGGTGGGGGCGGCCAGTTGCAGGGCATGGGCGGCGCTGTAGAAAGCGAACACGAAGCGCTGGGGCGCACCCAGGATGGCCACCGTGTCCTTCAGGCTATGGGGCTTGCGGGCCCACAAGGCGGTGATGGCCAGGGCGTAGGGCGTGAGGTCCAGGCGGGTGAAGTTGGGCCAGAAGCGCACGAAGATGGGCACGTCCAGAGGGGTGCCCCGGGGTAGACGGCCACGGGAGGCCCACAGGGCCAGCTTCCACATGAGCACTTCGTAGGGCAGTACCTCTCCGCCCAGGGGAGCGCTGTCGGCCAGGGGGGTCAGACATTCCCGGGCCCGTGGATTGGGGACGGTGGCAAAGGGTCGCAGCTTGCCGTGATCCAGGTCCAGGCCGGCCAGCCCCCGATCCGGACACAACCGCACCAGGGGCCAGGGCTCGCACAGGCCCATGGGGGTGCGCCGGGCTTCGGCCTGGCGCCAGGCCCGGGCCACGTGCCCCTGGAGGAACTGGTCCGGATCATAGAAGACCCCGTCCACCTGGGCGGGGTCGTCCAGGTCCACGTCAGGCGCGGTGCCCACGAAGGGGTGGTGCTGATCGGCGGCCAGGGTATAGGCGGCCGTGCGGGCTTCCGCCCGGGGCGCCAGGGACTGGACGCTGATCCGGACCCGGTCGGTCACCACCCCGTCCGGTGGCGGGGGGGGCGGCGCCGGCCGGTGCTGTCTGGCCAGCCGGTCCAGGCGGAGCATGACGGACACGAAATCCGGCAGGTGGAAGGGCTTATGCAGGAAGAGGCTGGTCGGCGATGGCGGGACGATCCCGTCCCGGACGGAAAGGTAGAGGGCCGGCCGGCTGCCCCACTGTTCCTCCCATTCCTTGATCAGGGCACCGCTGCGGAAGTGGTCCAGATCCACGATCCAGGCCAGGGCGCAGGGATCGTCCACCAGGCGGTAGATGGCCTTGCACTGGTTCTTGAACACCATTTCCAGGGCCGCCCGCTGCCGGTTGTCCAGGCCGATGGGAGCCACGGGCAGCGGCTCCCCGGGGGAAATATCCGGGCTGCTCATTTCTTCCCGGCGGCCAGGCCGTCCATTTTCAGCAACGTGCCCACCAGGGTGGCGGACAAGCGGTGCATTTCCGTGACCTGGGCCTCGCAGCCCGCCGTGTCGCCGGCTGCTCTGAGGCCCAGCGCCTGGTTGCTGGCCTCGTGGAAGCGCTGATGGGGCTCGATGAGGGCTGCGAATGCCGCCTGGGCTTCCGGTCCCAGGCCTGCGGCCTCGGCCGGTCCATCGGTATCCAGCCATTTGCCCAGTTTGCAACTGTGGTGGTCGCTGCCCTGGAAATCGCCCCGGCCTTCCAGGGTGGCCTTGATGCGGTTCAGGTACTGCACGTGGTCATTCATGCGCAGCAGGAAGAATGCGCCCATGGCCGCCTCCTCAGACGATCTTCGCGGTGTTTTCCGCGGCCCGGCGCACGTCCAGGAAGATCAACCCCAGTTTGGCGCTGGGCTTGGCCATGACCGCCAGCACGGCGTCCCGGCCGGCTCCGGTGAGCAGCACGTAGCCCTGGGAACCCTTGAGCAGCACCTGTTCCAGTTCGCCCCGGCTCAGTTCCTGGGCGGTGCGGGCACCCAAGGCCAGCAGGGCGGCTCCCATGGCGCCGATGCGTTCCTCCTCTAGGCCGGCGGGGAGCAGGGAGGCCATCATGAGGCCGTCGGTGGAGATCACCGCCGAGGCCTCGATGTCGGCCGATGAACCATTGAGATCGCTGAGGATGGACTTCAACATGTCTTCACGCATGATGCTTCTCCTTTGGCAAATGCAGGACGGCCCAGGCTAGGTCGCCTTGTACGGGCTGGCTGGCTCACCGTAACGGCGCACCAGGATCCAGACCAGTTGTGTGAAGGCCGCCCGGACGAACAGGGGGCGGCCTTCGATGACCAGATGGAATTGCCGCCCCGGCAGGAACAGGGGCCAGATGCCGATGCGGCTGTTGCCCGCCGCATCCACCATGGCCCAGGCGTGGGGCAGGTGGCGGCCCGGGCCGTTGATGAGCTGCCGGGCCCGTTGGCCCAGGGCCACGGCATCGGCACTCAGGGCGGCCAGCACGGACACTTCATTTTCCGGAAAGCCCCCCTGGCCGATGGCCAGACCCTGATGATCGGCCAGCAGGGCCCGTCCCTGGTCACTCAGGTGGGGCAGCAGGTCGGGCAACAGGTTTTCCAGGGTGCCCCCGGGAGCTTCTTGCCCAATCGCCTGGCTGCGCAGCCAGCCCCGGGTGGACAGTCGGGCCAGGGTCTCCTCCTGCCCGGAAAGATCGGCCAACCGGGGGGTGCCCGGAGCCGCCAACAGGTGCAGCAGCAGTTGGCGCTCCGGGGTCGGATCCACCATGGCCACCGTGTAGAAGGCACCGGCCGGGGTCACGGCCAGAAAATCCCCCTCCCGCCAGTCCAAAGGGTTGGGCATGGTGTCTCCCGAAGTGGGATCAGCAATCGGCCGGATCGGGGATGGCCCCTTGCCCGGCAAACAAGGTGTACCGGGACTCGCGGCGGCCATCCTGGGGTGCCGTGCCCGCCAGCAGGGGCGCGGCCCGCTCCCGAAGCCGCCCCAGCAGCGCACCGCCCTTGCCGTCCAGCACTCGGTCCAGGTCTGCGAGGGCGTCGGCCAGACCGGCATGACCGGGCTGTTCCAGCCAGAGCAGGATGCGGCGGACGTGGCTGGTCAAGTCGCCGGGCTGGCGCAGCAGGCAGTGGGCGAGATGGGCCTCCATGGCCTGTGCCGGATACCAGGGAGGCAAATGCAGTTCATGACCTTCGCCGGCCAGGAAAACGGGGTCCATGCCCGGCAGGACCCAGTCCTCGGACGGCGGCGTCCAAGCGCACGACGAGACAACGCAAATCATGGGTGTAACCTCCCCGGTGATGCTGGGTCTGGCCCTGGGGGCCTTCATGTTGTTGGGTTGCTTATCGGTCCCCTGGAATTTTTCTTTACAAGTTTTTTTGCCCGCCTATCATGCCGATATTGCGTTGCACCATGAGGGGTGATGTCCATGCAGATCGAAGTCAAGGCACCCGAACTGTCCGAATCCGTGCAAAGCGGCTCCCTCCTGGAATGGCGGAAACAGGTGGGTGACCGGGTCAACCGTGACGACCCTCTCACCGATCTGGAAACCGACAAGGTCATCCTGGAAGTGGCCGCTCCGGCCGCCGGAGTGCTGGTGGAGATCCGCATGCCGGCAGGCAGCGAGGTGAAGGCCGGTGACGTGCTGGCCGTCATCGACGCCGAAGCGGGGGCCGAGGTGAGCCCGCAGACCTCCGCCCCGGCCCCCATTCCCGAACCCACCCCGGCACCGCCGGCCGTGGTTGAGGCGGTACCGCCACCCGCCAGACCGGAACCGGTGGCCGAGCCCGTACCGGCTCCGCAACCTGTGGCCGCCAAGGCCGCACCCCAAGCAGAGCCGGTGGCCCCGGCCAGGCCGGCGCCTTGCCCGCCCTGCGACAAGGCCGGGGAGCGGAACGAGCGGCGGGTGCCCATGTCCCGCCTGCGCCAGCGCATTGCCGAGCGCTTGAAGGAGGCCCAGAACACGGCGGCCATGCTGACCACCTTCAACGAGATCAACATGCAGCCGGTCATGGATCTACGGGCCCGTTACCAGGAGCGTTTCTTGAAGGAGCATGGGGTGAAGCTGGGCTTCATGTCCTTCTTCACCAAGGCCGTCTGCCAGGCCCTGAAAGTCTTCCCCCTGGTGAACGCCAGCATCGACGGCCGGGATCTGGTCTATCACGACTACTACGACGTGGGGGTGGCGGTGAGTTCCGAGCGGGGCCTGGTGGTGCCCATCCTGCGGGATGCGGACCGCATGTCCTTCGCCGACATCGAGCGGCGCATTTCCGACTTCGGCAAGCGGGCCAACAGCCTGGAACTGACCCTGGAGGAAATGGAAGGGGGCACCTTCACCATTTCCAATGGCGGGGTGTTCGGCTCCCTGCTGTCAACGCCCATTCTGAACCCGCCCCAGTCCGGGGTGCTGGGCCTGCACAAGATCCAGGAACGGCCCGTGGCCGAGAACGGTCAGGTGGTGATCCGGCCCATGATGTACGTGGCCCTGTCCTACGACCACCGCATCATCGATGGCAAGGAGGCGGTGAGCTTCCTGCGTTCGGTGAAGGACGCACTGGAAGACCCGGCCAGGCTGCTTCTGGAACTCTGACCGGGGACACGCCCGGCGACTTACATGCGTGGTGTCGAGTAGCAGAGGTTGTTCACGTCGAAGGACAGACTCATCTGCTCGGTGTTGGGCAGCACGATGTACTTCACGCCGATGTGCTCCAGATTGCTCTTCCAGAACAGGGCGAACACCGCCTTGTCGCCGTTGCTCACGATGTGGGTGTTGGAATAGACCCGGGCAGGTTGGCCATATTGGTTGTTGTTGTTGTTCACGGCGATGATCAGGCTCCTCAGGGAGGGCCGTACGTCCTGCTCGAAGCCCACCAGCTTGCCCTTGCAGAAGCGGAACTGGTAACGCCGGGCAATGCTGGGATCGTTGTCGTAGGCCAGAATCACGTCATCCGACGGTTCCACCACCCGGTCGAAGTTCCAGTTGGCGATGAGCAGTTGCTTCACTTCGTTCTGGGCCATGCCGCTTTTGAATTCCGCCACTTCGAAGGCGGAAGCGGTCGCGGCGAGGCAAAGGAGGAGGACGGCGGTCAGGGGGCGGAACATGGCTGGCGGGCGGGCAGGGTGGATCGGGGTGACATGTGGCATCTTACGATGGAACCCGGCTTGCCAGAACCGCTTCAGGATTGTTCCTCGTCGTGGCGGGGCAGGCTGAACACGGGGACGGTCAAGTCCCAGACGATGGCTGCCACCCGCAGGGCGGCGATGACGGCCATCCCCAGCAGGGCCGCAACGGTGCGGTCCACCACCCATTCGAGCAGCAGATAGGCGGCCACGCCGGCCACCGAAGCGGAGGCGTACATGCGGCCCCGGCGCAGGATGAGGGGGATTTCCGCGCACAACACGTCGCGCAGCAGGCCGCCGGCCACGCCGGTGGCCGCGCCCATGATGATCACCACGATGCCGCCGTGGCCCAGGCTCTCGGCGATCTGGGCGCCGCCGATGCTGAACAGGGCCAGACCCAGGGCATCGGCGTAGAGGATCAAGCGGTCAGGCGGATGGCGGATGCGGGTGTAGAGGACCGTCAACAGGGCGGCGGCCAGGGATACGTAGAGATAGGAAGGATCGGCGATCCAGAACACCGTGCGGTCGAGCAGCAGGTCCCGCAGGGTACCGCCCCCGGCGGCGGTGACCAGGGCGATCACCACCACCCCCACCAGATCAAGACTACGCCGGCCGGCGGCCAGGGCGCCGCTGATGGCGAACACGGCGCCCCCCACCAGTTCCACCCCATGGAGGACGTGCAGGCCGGTGACGGTCATCAGCTCCGGAAGCGGGAAACCGCGCCATGCAGGGCGTTGGCCAGATCCCGCAGTTGCTGCACGGTCCGATCCGATTCCTGGATGGCCTGTTCCGTGCGCAGGGCGAAATCGGCCACCCGGTTCAGGTTCTGGGCGATGCTGCCGCTGGCCAGGGATTGCTCCTTCACCGAAGCGGCGATTTCGTCCACCCCCTGCCGGGCGCCCACCACGGCGCTGTGGGCCTGTTCCACCACGGCCGAGACCTCCTGGCTGCGCCGGGTGGTCTCGGACAGGGCTTCCTCGCCCTTGCGGATGGTGGCCTCCACCTGGGAGGAGCGGGTTTCCAGTTCGGCGGTGACCTGATTGATTTCGTTGGCGTACTGGGCGGTCTTCTCGGCCAGTTTGCGCACCTCGTCGGCCACCACGGCGAAGCCCCGGCCCTGTTCTCCAGCCCGTGCCGCTTCGATGGCGGCATTGAGGGCCAGCAGGTTGATCTGCTCGGCGATGTCCTTCACGTGCTGGGTGGCGCCGATGATGCTGTGGGTGCTGGCCAGGAACTGGCCCACGGAGCCAGCCATGTCCTGGACGGCTTGCTGCACGCCGGACATGTTTCCCTCCAATTGGCCCATCATCTCCAGGCCCTGGTCGGAATGCTCGGCGCTCTGTCCGGAGATGGCCTTGACCCGCTCCGCGCCGTCGGCCACGGAAGCGATGCTGGCGGTCATCTCATCCACGGCGGCGGCGGTGGAGGTCATGGCACCAGACTGTTCGGTGCTCACGGCACGAAGCTGGCTGGAGGCCTGGGCCAGATCGCCGGAGAGTCTGTGCAACTGGTCCGCATTGCCCTTGATGCCCGACACCAGGGCCTGGATGTGTTCCACGAAGGTGTTGAAGGCAGCCGAAACCCGGCACAGTTCATTGTTGCCCTGGACATTCAGCCGGACCGTCAGGTCGCCCTCGCCCTTGGCCAGGGCCTCCAGGGACACGCCCAGGGTGTTGATCTGCCCCAGGATGTTGGCCACGATGGCGGCGGCCACGGCCAGACCCGCCACCACGGCCAGGGCGCTCAGCACCAGAGCGAGGTTCTGGGCATCGGAGGTGGCGTCCTGGACTTCCTGCTCCTTGGCGTGGATGGCTTCTTTCTGAACCTTGATGCTGTCCAGCAGAATCTGCTTGATTTCCCGCCAGACGGGTGTTTCATCCTTGTTCAACTGGACCTTGGCCTCTTCGCCCAGCCCCCCCTTCACCTTTTCCTGGATGCTGGCCTGGAAGCCCTTCTGGGTATCGCGCAGTTGGCCGATCCGGGCCACCTGTTCCGCCATCTTGGGGTCAAGGGCGGCGAGATCCCGGGTTTCCGTCAGCAGCTTGTCCATCTCCTGGCCGGCCTTGTCGAAGTTCTGGTAAGCCTTGGGATTGGCCGGGTCCAGGATGATGTTGCGCAGGGCCTGGCCCATCTGCAGGCCGTTGGCGTAGAGCTCGGTGTAGTTGAGCAGAAGCTTCTGATCCTGCTGGATGAACTGGCTGAACTCCGACTTGGCCCGGTCCAGGGCCCGGTGGGAAACGAAAGCGGACACCAGGAACAGGGAAAAGACGATGGTCAACAGAACGATGAGCTGGGTGCGGACCTTGAGCAGGCGCAGATTGAGCATGGATTCCTCCACTCCTTTGGGGGCTGGGCGATCTCTTTCTTTATCGGTGATTCCCTGGGGAAATTGAACCGGGTTTTCAATTGGGTGAGCCGAAGCCTCCCCCGCCCGGTGTTTCCAGCACCAGCACATCGCCCCGGTCCAGGTGGAACGTGCTCAGGCCATCCAGTTCCTGACGGGCTCCATGGGCCCGCAGGATCCACTGCCGGCCCGGCGTTCCCGACAGGCCGCCGGCCAGGCCGAAGCCTCCGGTACGGCGGCGCAGGGCCAGCAGGTTGGCATCCATGGGCGCCAGAAAGCACAAGCGGCGGATCACCCCGTCCCCACCCGGGTAGCGTCCCGGCCCTCCCGAGCCCCGGCGCAAGGTGAATGCTTCCACCCGCACCGGGTAGTTGAGCTCCAGCACTTCCGCGTCGGTGAGCCGGGAGTTGGTCATGTGGCTGTGGACCCCGGATGCGCCGGGGAACCCGGGACCCGCCCCGGTGCCGCCGCAGACCGTCTCGTAATACTGATGCCGGGCGTCGCCGAAGCTGAAGTTGTTCATGGTGCCCTGGCTGGAGGCCAGTTTGCCCAGGGCGCCATAGAGGGCATCGACGATGTTCTGGGAGGTCTCCACGTTGCCGGCCACCACGGCGGCAGGCCACACCGGATTGAGCAGGCTGCCCGGCGGGATGTGGATGTCCAGGGGGCGCAGCACACCGGCATTGAGGGGAATGTCCTCCATTCCCTGGACGCCGCCAGGGGAGGGCCCGGGAGAGCAGGCGCCCGGAGCCCTCTGACTGCCGATCAGGGTCCGGAATACATAGAGCACCGCCGAATGGGCAATGCTGGCCGGGGCGTTCAGGTTGCCCGGCTGCTGGGGACTGGTGCCGCTGAAGTCGATGCGGGCCCGGCCTGCCTGGCGATCCACGTCCACCGCCACCCGGATCAAGGAACCCTCGTCCAGTTCCACCTGGAAACAGCCGTCTTCCAGGTGGTGGAGCAAGCGTTTCACAGCCGCCTCGGCGTTGTCCTGCACGAAACCCATGTAGGCCAGCACCGCCGCTTCGCCGGTCTCGCCCGCCAGTTGGGAAAGCAGACGCTGCCCCAAGGCGTTGGCGGCGATCTGGGCGCGCAGGTCCGCCAGATTCTGGGACGGATTGCGGGCCGGGTGGGGACCTTGCCCCAGCCAGTCCAGCACCGCCTTTTCCAGGAAACGCCCTGCGGACACGATACGCAGGCCCTCCGAGCGGCAGCCTTCCTCGTCGATGTGCCGGCTGGCGGCGGGCATTGAACCGGGACTGATGCCGCCCACGTCGGCATGGTGGGCCCGGGAGGCGACGACCCAGAGCAGCCTGTGCCCGTCGGCGGCGAAGACCGGCGTGACCACGGTGATGTCCGGCAGGTGGGTGCCGCCGGCGTAGGGGGAATTGATGAGGAACACGTCCCCTGGGGCCATGGGGACTTCACTGCCCCCGGGACCGAAGCGGCCCAGCACCGCCCGCACCGAATCCCCCATGCTGCCCAGGTGCACGGGGATGTGGGGGGCGTTGGCGATGAGTTCGCCTGTCCCATCGAACAGGGCGCAGGAGAAATCCAGCCGTTCCCGGATGTTCACCGAGCGGGCCGTGTCCTGGAGGGTGCGGCCCATGTCTTCGGCGATGCTCATGAAGCGCCGGTTGAACAGGGACAGCCAGGCCGGATCCGCGCGGTCCGGAGCGGGGCGCCGGTGCTGGAGTTCACCGGCTTGCAGCAGCAGGTCGCCCCGGGCCGTCATGACAAGCCGCCAACCCGGTTCCAGCACCAGGGTGGAGCCGGCTTCCACGATCAGGGCCGGGCCGGCCAGGATCTGGTCCGCCGCCAGGCCCTCCCGACGATAGAGGGGGGTGTCGATCCAGCGGCCCGCCAGATACACGGGGCGCCAGGCGAATGGCCGGCCGGGTTCCCGGGCCAGGGGGCCGAAGGGCAGGGCGTCGCCGCCCCCCGATACGGTTTCGCTTTCCAGGGCCGCACAGACCAGTGGGCGATCCGGATCGGCAAACCCGAACCGGGCCTGGTGCCGGGTATGGAAGTCCCGGGCCATGGTTTGGGGATCGGCCAGGGGAATGGCCAGGGTGGTGTCCGAGCCCTGGTAACGCAGCAGCGCCCGCCGCCTCTCTCCCCGGGCGAGGGGCCTGGGGGGAGGGCCCCCGGCCTGCTCCAGCCACTGGGCCAGGTCACCAGAAACCGGCAACACCTGCTCCACCGCTTCCTGGCGGATCGTCCTTTGCTCGGCCAGACCGATGCCATAGGCGGACAGCACCGCCGTCCAGGGCGACACCAGCACCCTGCCGATGCCCAGGCGGGCGGCCACGGCGCAGGCGTGCTGGCCGCCGGCACCGCCGAAGCTCACCAGGGTGAAATCCGCCGGGTTAACGCCCCGGGCCAGGGTGATGTGGCGGATGGCATCGGCCATGTGTTCCACGGCGATGTCGAGAAACCCGGCGGCCAGGCGTTCCGGGCTGTAGTCCAGATCCAGGGCGGCGTTCACCTGCGCGGTGAGTGTGGCAAACCCCCTGGCCACCTCCGCGTCGTCCAGGGCCTGGTCGGCCCGGGGGCCGAACACGGCGGGGAAGCAGTCCTTCTGCAGGCGGCCCAGGAACAGGTTGGCGTCGGTGACGGTGAGAGGCCCGCCACGCCGGTAGCAGGCCGGCCCGGGCAGGCTGCCGGCGGATTCCGGCCCGGCCAACAGGCGCTGGCCGTCGAAGTCCAGGATGGAGCCGCCCCCCGCTGCCACCGTGTGCACCCCCAACATGGGCACCCGGATGCGATGGCCGGCAACGCGGCTGTCCAGGGTCCGCTCGAACTCCCCGGTGAACAGGGAGACATCGGTGGAGGTGCCGCCCATGTCGAAACCGATGAGCTTTTCCAGACCGGCCGCCTGGCCCACCTTGGCCATGCCCATGAGTCCGCCGGCTGGGCCGGACAGGACGCTGTCCTTGCCCTGGAAGGCCCGGGCCGGGGCCAGGCCGCCGTTGGATTGCATGAACTCCAGGGGGGTGCCCGGGGGCAGGGCGTCGGCCACCTGGGCCACGTAGCGGCGTACCGGGGGTGACAGGGTGGCGTCCAGCACGGCCGTTTCCGCCCGGGGGACGAACTTGACGAGGGGACTGGCCTGGTGGGACAGGCTCACCTGGCTGAACCCGGCTAACCGGGCCAGTTCCGCCGCCGCCAGTTCGTGGGCCGGGTTCTTCCAGGCGTGGAGGAAGGCGATGGCGCAGGCCTGGAATCCCGCCGCCCGGGACTCCCGCAAGCCCTCGGCCAGGGTGTCCCGATCCAGGGGCAGGAGCACGCCCCCAGTGGCGTCCACCCGCTCGTCGGCTTCCATCACCCGGGCGTGGAGGGGCAGGGGCTTGCGGATGTCCAGGGCGAAGATGTCGGGGCGGGCCTGGTCGCCGATCTCCAGAGCATCGGCGAAACCCCGGGTGGTCACCAGCAGGGTGGGTTCGCCCCTGTGGGTGAGCAGGGCGTTGGTGCCCACCGTGGTGCCCATCTTCACCTCGGCGATGGCTTCGGCGGGCAGGGCGTCATTCCTGTCCAGCCCGAGAAAGGCGCGGATGCCGGCGATGGCGGCATCGCCATAGGCTTCGGGGTTCTCCGAAAGGAGCTTCTTCTGGCTCAGGGTCCCGTCCGGGGCCATGGCCACGATGTCGGTGAAGGTGCCGCCCCGGTCGATCCAGAAACGCCAACCCATGGACGGCTCAGAGACCCGATTCCAGCAGCAGGGAATGGGCTTCCTGGGTGAGGGCGGGCAGGTCTTCCGGGTCGATCATCAGCCAGGTGAGGCAGGGTTCGGCAAAGCGGGGCCATTCCCCGTCGTCCTGCTTGCGCGAATACTGGCATTCCATCTGGCCGGCCACGTGGCTGAGGGCGATGAGGGTGCGCACGCCGCGTTCCGTCTCCCGGGTGAACACCCCCGGGTCGTGGTGCAGGCGCACGGCGTCGCGGATGCTTTCGGCCTGGTTCCAACTGCGGGCCAGGATGGCGCCCACCATGGTGTGGTCCACCCCATGCCGCTCGCTCTCCACGACGGTGAATCCGCGGGGATCCTGGTTGGCCAGGCGCAGGGTGTCCCGGTATTCCGGAAAACGCTTCATGAGCAGAGGGATGCCCGCATCCCGGAACAGGCCGAACAGGTGGGCGGCGTCCCGGTCGTGGCCCATGCGGCCCGCCAGCCAGGTGCAGAGCATGGCGGTGCGGGCCGACTGGTCCCAGAAACGTTCGATGCCCTGGGCATTGAGGGAAGCCTTGAGAGCCAGGCTGTTGACCAGGGTGGCCACCCGGCTGATGCCCAGCATGCCCACCGCCTGGGTGACCGACTGGACCTGGCGGCGCAGCCCGAACAGGGGCGAGTTGACCGTCTTGATGAGGGCTGCGGAGAGTGCCACGTCCCGGGAAATGGCCTCGGCCACCACCATGAGATCCGGCTCCTCCCGGCCCTTTTCGTCCATCACCGTCAGGACCACGGCGGGGCGGGGGGGAATCCCGATGGACTCCACCAGCTTTTCCGCGTCCTGGCGGGACAGTTCGGCCATGATCAGACGCCGCGCAGGAGTTCGTTGATGCCCACCTTGGACAGGGTCTTGGCATCCACCTTCTTGACGATGACCGCGCAATACAGGCTGTATTTGCCGTCGGAGGAGGGCAGGTTGCCGGACACCACCACGGAACCGGCGGGCACCCGGCCGTAATGCACTTCCCCGGTTTCCCGGTCGTAGATCCTGGTGGACTGGCCGATGTACACGCCCATGGAGATGACGCAGTTGTCTTCCACCACCACGCCTTCCACCACTTCGGAACGGGCGCCGACGAAGCAGTTGTCGCCGATGATGGTGGGGCCCGCCTGGACCGGCTCCAGCACGCCGCCGATGCCCACGCCGCCGGACAGGTGCACGTTCTTGCCGATCTGGGCACAGGAACCCACGGTGGCCCAGGTGTCCACCATGGTGCCCTCGTCCACGTAGGCGCCGATGTTCACGTAGGAGGGCATGAGCACCACGTTCCTGGCGATGAAGGATCCCTTGCGGGCGGCGGCCGGGGGCACCACCCGGAAACCGCCTTCGCGGAAATCCTTGGAGTTGAAGTCGGCGAACTTGCTCGGCACCTTGTCGTAGTAGTTGGTGAAGCCGCCCTTGATGAAGAAGTTGTCCTCCATGCGGAAGGACAGCAGCACGGCCTTCTTGATCCACTGGTGGGTCACCCAGTTCTGCCCATCGGTGCGCTCGGCCACCCGCAGTTGGCCCATGTCCAGCAGGTCGATGACCGCCATGACGGCATCCTTGACCTTGGGTTCCACGTTGCGGGGGGTGATGTCGGCGCGCCGCTCAAAGGCTTCTTCGATGATGGGCTGGAGTTCGTGCATGGCTTTTCCTTCAACGGGTTAAACGTGTTTGTTAACAATAAAGGTTAAAACATGAGCCCGGCTTTTTCCCCTTTGAAAAAGAGGGGGGCAGGGCAGCGATGAGGCATCCTTCAAGGGCCCGCCCGGACAAAATCGGCGATCCGCCCGGCGGCTTCCACGCAGGGTTCCAGGCCATCCACCAGGGCGATGCGGATGAAACCCTTGCCCGGGTTCACGCCCCGGGCTTCCCGGGCCAGGAAGCTGCCCGGCAGGACGGTGACGTGTTTCTGCTGGAACAGGCCCCTGGCGAAAGCGGCGTCGTCACCGCCGGGCACCCGGGCCCAGAGATAGAAAGCGGCGTCGGGAGCCTGGAACTCCAGTACGCCCGTGAGCAGGGGCATGACGGCGGCGAACTTCTCCCGGTACTGCCTGCGGTTCTCGGCCACGTGGGCCTCGTCCCGCCAGGCGGCCGCGGATGCCGCCTGGACGGCCGGGTTCATGGCCGAGCCGTGGTAGGTGCGGTAGAGCAGGAACTGCTTGATGAGGTCCGGGTCGCCGGCCACGAAGCCGGAGCGCAGGCCGGGCACGTTGGAACGTTTGGACAGGCTGTTGAACACCACCAGCCGGCTGAAGTCCCGGCCCAGTTGCCGGGCTGCCGTCAGGGCCCCCAGGGGCGGCTGGCCTTCCTCGAAATAGATTTCCGAATAGCACTCGTCGGAGGCGACGACGAAGCCGTGGCGGTCGGCCAGGGCGAACACTTCCCGCCACTCCGCCAGGTCCATCACCTTGCCCGTGGGATTGCCTGGCGAACAGACGTAGAGCAGGTGCACGTCGGCCCACAGGTCCTCGGGCACGCTGCCGTAGTCCGGGGAGAAGCCGTGTTCAGGCAGGGTGTTGAGGAAATAGGGCTGGGCGCCGGCCAACAGGGCGGCCCCTTCGTAAATCTGGTAGAACGGATTGGGCGAGACCACCCGCTTCACGTGCTTGCCGGGGTTCACCACCGCCTGGGCGAAGGCGAACAGGGCTTCCCGGCTGCCATTCACCGGCAGGACCTGGCTGGCCGGATCCAGTTCCACCCCGTATCGGGCCTGGCACCAGTCGGCGATGGCCCCGCGCAGGTCTTCGCTGCCCTGGGTCACCGGATAGTGGGCCAAGCCGGCCAGGTTGGCGGCCAGGGCATCGCGGATGAAAGCCGGCGTTGCGTGTTTGGGCTCACCGATGGAAAGATTGATGGCCGGATGACCGGCATCCGCCGTCACGCCGGCGAACAGCTCGCGCAGTTTCTGGAACGGATAGGGCTGAAGAAGGGCGAGGCGGGGATTCACGAAACGGTAGGCGCGACAAGAAAGATTCGAATTATATGTCTTCCCATTCCTTCCTGGCCCCCGGCAGCCTGTTGGTGGCCGCCACCGTCTGGGGCCTGGTCTGGTATCCCTACCGGCTGCTGGATCTGGCCGGCCTGTCAGGCAGCGTGTCGTCGCTGCTGACCTACGGCCTGGGCGTCATTCCCCTGCTGTTCCTGGCCCGGGCCCAGCCCATTCCGGTCCCGGGCCAGAAGCGCTGGCTGCTGGCCGTGGCCCTCACCGCCGGCTGGACCAATCTCTCCTATGTGCTGGCGGTGCTGCATGGGGAGATCATGCGCGTCCTGCTGCTCTTTTATCTGGCGCCCCTATGGACCGTGCTGTTTGCCCGGCTGATCCTGGCGGAGCGGGCCGGCCGGGCCGGCCTGGCCGTGGTGGCCCTGGCCCTGGGCGGGGCCCTGATCATGCTCTGGCGGGGTGAAGGCCTGCCCCTGCCGGCCAACGGCGCCGAGTGGCTGGGCCTGTCCTCGGGCATCTGCTTCGCCCTGACCAACGTGCTCACCCGCAAGACCCGGGCGATTCCCATCGAGACCCGTTCCCTGTGGGTGTTCGTCGGGGTGGGGGCCCTGGCCGGCGTGTTCACGGCCACCGAGGCCGACGCCATCCCGCGCATCGTGGCCGTGGACGCGGAAACCTGGCTGCTCATGGCCGGCATCAGTCTGTCCCTGCTTCTCGCCACTTTCACGGTGCAGTACGGCCTGGCCTACGTGTCGGCCAATCGGGGCGTGGTCATCCTGCTCTTCGAACTGGTGGTGGCTGCCCTGTCCAGCCGCTGGCTGGCCGGAGAGATCATGGACCTGCGCGAATGGCTGGGCGGAGCCATGATCGTGGCCGCCACCCTGTTCAGCCTGGGGGCCGGCCAGGGAACGGAACCGGCAAAGGCGTCTTCCCCATGATCGTGAGCCTGTTGCACGCCACCTTGCTGGTGGCCGATATGGACCGGGCCCGGGCCTTCTATGAGGGCCTGCTGGGCCTCGTGCCCAACCCGGCCCGGCCGGACTTGGGCTTTCCCGGAGTCTGGTACGACGTGGGGGCCGGGCAGATCCACCTGATGAATCTGGCCAATCCGGACCCGGTGGCCGGGCGCCCGGTCCACGGCGGCCGGGATCGGCACACCGCCCTGGGGGTGGACGACTGGGTCGCCCTGCGGTCCCGTCTGGACGGAGCCGGCATTCCCTACACCCTGAGCCGGTCCGGCCGCCCGGCCCTGTTCATCCGGGACCCGGACGGCAATGCTCTGGAACTGGTGGCCGTCCGGTAGGATGATGGCCACGAACCAAGCAAACGGAGCTTAGCCATGCCCATCGTCTGGCGGGATCAGATCAGCGTCGGCAACGATCTGGTGGACCAGGACCACCGCTATCTCATGTGCCTCATCAATTCCATTGAACTGGCCTTGCGCCAGGACGACGGCACCGAGCCCCTGGTGCTGTTCGTGAAGCAGTTGGTGGACTACACCCGCTTCCACTTCGTCCGCGAGGAGAACATCCAGAAGAAGGCGAAGTACCCCAACTATGCCGAACATCTGAAGGTGCATCAGGAGATCCTGGTGCAGATCGGGCAACTGGAGCAGGACGTGCTGGAGTACCACCAGCACGCCAAGGAGGGCAGCCTGGTGGACGGGGAGCGGGAGATGATCACCCAGAACACCATGCAGTTGCTGCGGGAATGGGTGCTGGACCATGTGCTCAAGGACGACAAGCGCATGGAGCCCTTCCTGCGCAAGCTGCCGCCCAACTTCGAATAATCGCCCCTGACGCCTGGCGGCGCGGCCTCGCCTGCGCTGGGCAGCCGACGTCTGCCCGTCCCTTGGCGCGGTTGGTGCGGTTCGCGTTGCGCACCACACCCCTGGTGGGCTTAATGGGCCGTCTGATTCATGCGCATCAGGCGCTGGGCCAGGCTGCCGATGATCCGGCGGGAAAGGGGCGCGGAGTAGCGCATCAATTCCTCCAGCATTTCGGGCGGCAGCACCAGGGCCGTCACCTCGGTCCGCGCCCGGATGGTGGCCGTGCGGGCCTCGTTGAGCAGATACGCCATTTCGCCGAACAGATTCCCCTCGGTCATGTCGGCCAGATGCTTTTCTCCCTCGGGAAAACGCTTGAAGACGCCCACTTCCCCGGCATAGAGGAAGAAGGCTTCCCGGGCGGTGTCGCCTTCCTGGATGAGGGTTTCGCCCGGGGCGTAATGGCGGCCGTAGCGGGCCAGCAGCCGGTTGGCCCGGGCGAAGACCAGGGATTCCAGCTTGTTGGCCCCCTGGCCTTCTCCTGCCAGGAAGAGTTTCTCCAGGGCGGCCACATCCACCTTGCTGACGGCGTAGAGGAACTGGGCCCAGAAATAAAAGGCCAGGCAGGCGAAATAGGCGCCGATGAGAATGAACACCACGCCTCCCAGGGCGCCATAGACGGCCTGGTATTTCTCCACCCGGAAGAACAGGCCGAAGCCATAGAAGAGCAAGGCCAGGGTGAGGGTGGCCAGGGCGCTGACGAGTAGGGTGGGGCGGCGCGGTGGATGGGCCAGGGGTAGCCGGCGCAGGGCCAGGTAAAGCAGGCTCCAGACCGCCAGCAGGGCCAGCAGGCTGTTCAGGCTCTTGAAGAGGGCGCCCTTGCTCGCGCCGAGCAGGTCCACTTCGGCGAAGAAGGTCAGGCTGGCCTGGGTAACCACTGCCAGCAGCACCAGGCCGAACACCACGGGAATGATGATCAGGGGCAGTACCCAGTTGAGCACGAAGGGCCGCTTGGACTCGTCCGGAAAAATGACCCGGAAGGCACTCTGCAAGGCGTTGACCAGCCCCCGGGAGGAGAGCAACAGGGTCAGGAGACCCACGCCCCCGGCGGTGATCTTGGCCTGCTGGGGGATGATCCCCAGTTCGGTCAGTTCCACCAGGTGGAACTGTTCGTAAAGGGCTGCCAGAAGCATGACGGCGGGCACCGAAGTTTCCGCCAGGCGGGCCAGGTACTGGGCGGCATAGGTGAGGAGCAGCACCAGAGGGGCGGCGGACAGCAGGAAATAGAAGGCGGTGGCGGCCGCATGGTTTTGCAGTTCGTTCTTCACGAACAGCCGCCAGGCCGTGTAGGCGGTTTGCAGCAGCCAGTCCAGCCGGTTGCGCTGATCGTCGTTCAGGCGGCGCGGCATGGGTTGGGGTTCAGGACGTTCCTGCCTGGGGTTGGCCGGCGGGCGCGGGGCGGAGCACCAGGATTTTCAGGCGGCGGCCGGTCTGCTGTTCCACCGCCAGCAACTGGTTGATGAGACGGCGGGACATGACGCTGCCCTTGGAAAGCAGGACGAAACCATTGGGATGGTGCACGTCCTGGCTCAGGGTCATGCCTTCCAGCAGATGTTGGGCGGCCACCCGCAGCTCGTCGATGGCGAACTTGCTCTCGGCGGCCAGGAGGGGCTCCAACACGGCGATCACCCCCGGATCGTAGCGGCTGCCCTGTTCCTCCAGCAGGTATTGGCAGCTCTGCTTGGCGGTCAGGGGTTGCTGGGTCATGGCGCCCGTGCGCAGGTCTTCGTAATCGCTCACGGCGCAGATGATGCGCGCCCCCAGGGGGATGTCCAGGCCACTGAGGCCCTCCGGAAAACCCGTGCCGTCGAAATGTTCGTGATGGTGGCGGACCATGCCGGCGATGCCGGACAGGGCGGATATCTGGGCGATGACGTCGGCGCCGTCGGCCGGGTGCTTGCGCCAGGCGTGCAGATCATCACCGGCCAGGCTGCTCACGGGCCGATCCATCAGGGCATCGGGAAAGCCGATCTTGCCCACGTCATGGAGCAGGCCGGCGATGAACACGTCCTGCACTTCAGCGGCGTCCAGACCCATCTCGCCTGCCACCTGGCGGGACAGGGCGGCCACCCGGCGGGAGTGCTCGGCAATGCCGCCGCCGCGCAGTCCGGCCAGTTCGCTGATGGCTTTGAGGGTGCCGAAATAGGTGCGCTTCAGGTCATCGTGGGCGCTTTCCACCTGTTCCAGGGCCTGCTTCAGTGCCACGGTCCGCTCGGCCACCAGACTTTCCAGGTGGATGTTCTGGTCCGCCAGGCGGTCCCGGGCCTGCTTCAGATCCAGGTGGGTGCGTACCCGGGCCATTACCACGGCAGGCTTGATGGGCTTGGTGATGTAATCCACGGCCCCCAGGTCGAAGCCCCGCTGCTCGTCTTCCTCCGCAGCCAGGGCGGTGATGAAGATGACCGGCACGGCGGCTGTGGCGGGATTGGAGCGCAGGTGGGCCAACACCTGGTAGCCATCCATTTCCGGCATCATCACGTCCAGGAGGACCAGGTCGGGGAAGGGAGCGCTTTCCGCAGCCCGCAGGGCTTGGGCTCCGGAACGGGCGGCACGGACCCGGTAGAGGGGTTGCAGCAGGGAAGAGAGGACCGCCAGGTTTTCCGGCTGGTCGTCAACGATCAAGACTGTGGATTGGCTGTTTTCCGTCACGGCGTATCCTCCCCGTCGGTGCCTGCCAGCAATGCCTGCAAAAGATCCCGGGCGCCATCGTAATCGAATCCAGCCACTCTGGCCTGCAACTCGCTCAGCGTGGCGCCCAGTCCCGGGCCCAGGCTCTCCAGCAGACGCGCGGCCTCGGTGTCGTAGGCGGCCAGGAGTTCATCCAACCGGGCCAGGGCCTGGCGATGCCCGGCGGCCAGGCGCGGGCGCCCCGCCTTGTCCGGTGGGGAGGGGGAGGGGGCTAGGGCTTCGCTCCGGGCCGGGGGGGCCACCCCGCCGGATACGGCGACCCGGGCCTCGGGCAGCGCCAGGTCCAGCCAGAAATGGCTGCCCTTGCCGGGCTCGCTTTGCACACCGACCTGCCCGCCCAGGCGCAATGCCAGTTCCCGGGCCAGGGCCAGGCCCAGGCCGATGCCCTCGAAGTGCCGGTCCGGACTGTCATCCGCCTGGGTGAAAGGTTGGAACAGGCGCCCCTGGGCCGGCGCGGGTATGCCCACCCCCGTGTCGCTGACCAGAAAACGCAGACGCACCAGGCCGTCGGCCGTGTCTCCCAGGCGGCGAGCCTGGAGCCGGATGGCGCCCTTGGCGGTGAACTTGACCGCATTGCCCAGGTAGATGCCCAGGATGCGCTGGAGCAGGGCAGCATCGCCAAGCAGCCCGGCCGGCAAGGCCGGATCCAGGTCCAATCCCGCCGCAAGACCTTTGGCACGGGCGGCGGCAAAGGGCATTTCGCTGGCATCCCGAAGCAGGCCGGCCAGGGGAATCGGCATGGCCGCCACCGGCTGTTCACCGCCTCCTTCGAGCCTGGAGTATTCGATGATGCCGCTGAGCAGATCCAGCAGCCGCTCCGAGGCGCCCACGATGCGCCCGGCCAGGTCCTTCTGGGGCCCAGGCAAGTCCTGGTCGCGCAGCAGCCGGGAGAACCCCAGGATGGCATTCATGGGCGTGCGCAGTTCGTGGCTCATGGTGCCCAGGAAGCGGGTCTTGGCCCGGCTGCCCGCCTCGGCGGCATCCCGGGCCTGACGCAAGTCGTCGGCCAGTTTTTCCAGGTCGGCGGTGCGCTGGCGGACCTGCTCCTCCAGATGGGCGTTGTGCTGCTGGATCACCAGGCGGCTGGCGTCCAGATCCTGGTTGACCACCAGGAGTTCACGGTTCTGCCGGGTCAGCACCGAGTAGATGTCCACCATGGCGTGGGAGAGGGCGGCCGGTTCCGGATTCAGGTCACCGCCCCGGGCCTGGAGGAAGGCTTCCCCGGGGGGCTGGCCGCTTTCCAGGGCCTTAATCTGGCGGGCCATGGCCTGGTCCTCGCCCATGATGTGCAGCACCAGCCAACTGCCCAGGAAGGAGAGCAGCCGGTCTCCGGTGACGCCGCCGCCCCGGGTGAAGTCCTGGACCATTGCTCCCACCGTCTGGCCGAAGCGGGCATGGGAGGCATGGTGGTGATCCCGGGCCCGGGGTTCCATGGCCAGGCGGGCCATGAGGGCTTCTTCGGTGTTGAAGTGGGTGACGGCGTAATTCACCAGGGCATCCAGCAGGGGGCCCGCGTCGGCCAGAGCCTTGTCGCTGGATTGAGCCAGCACCGGGGCCGCCTGGTTGAGCATGTCCACCAGGCCCCGATGCTGCTGGTCCACGATGTCGATGCCGGTGACCAGATAGTCGTTCCACACCATGAAGGTCATGGGTTCTCTCTCCTTCTGTGACGGCGCGCCAGGTCCAGGGCGGCTTCGAAGTCGAATTGGTTGATGAAACGCAGCAGGGCGGCCCAGTCGGTCTTCAGGCCGGCACGCAACAGCGCGGCATGCTCCTCGCACAGATTGAGGGCCTGGGTGTTGCTTTCCGCCAGGAGCGCTTCCAGTTCTCCCAGCACGGATTCCAGGTGTGCGCCATCCACGCCGTGGGGCGCCTCCGTCTCCACCTGGGGGGTGTGGGGCAAGGCGGCGTCCAGAGCAGCTTGCAGGGTGATGAATCCAGCCCGGATCTCCAGGCTTCGGGCCAGAAGGATGTGTCCGTCCGGTTCGCCGCTTGCCAGTTGCCTTTCCAGCAGGGCGGCGGCATCGGCCACGGCAGCGTAGCCCAGGGTGGCCGCCACGCCCTTGAGTCCGTGGGCCACTTGCCGGGCCTGCTGGCCGTCACCCTCGTCCAGGCACTGCTGCAACAGGTCCATGTCCCCGCGATGCAGGTCCGCGAATTGCCGGAGGAGTTCCAGATAGCGGTGCCCATCCCCACGCAGGGCCTTGAGGCCCCGGTGCACATCCAGGCCCGCCACGCCGGCCAGGGGGACCAGGTGACCGTCCAGAACCAGGTCGCTTCCGGGCCGGGCAGGGGCCCTATCCGGGATGTCACCGCCACTGCCGGCGTTGCGCATGGGCAACCACTTGAGCAGGGCGGCGTACAGGGCCTCCGGATCCACCGGCTTGGCTACGAAATCGGCCATGCCGGCTTCCAGGCAGGCCTCCCGGTCTTCACTGAAGGCATTGGCGGTCATGGCCAGGATGGGCCGATCTCCCCAGCCGGGCAGGGCACGGATGGCCCGGGTGGCTTCCAGTCCGTCCATTTCCGGCATCTGCACGTCCATCAACACCAGGTCGGGCATGGCCGCCGCAGCCCGCTCCACCGCCAGGCGGCCGTTTTCCGCCGTATCCACCGCCAGGCCCACGGCGTGCAGCAGTTCCACGGCCACTTCCCGGTTGATGGGGTTGTCCTCGGCCAGCAGGAGACAGGCCCCGGCATGGCGGCGGCGTACTTCCCCTTCCGCATCGGCCTTGGCGATCCCGGCTTCGGGGAGAATGCCATGGCCCCTGCCCAGGCGTACGTTGAGCCAGAAGGTGCTGCCCCGGCCGGGTGCGCTGTCCACCCCCACCTCGCCACCCATGAGCCGGGCCAGATGACGGGTGATGGCCAGCCCCAGGCCCGTGCCGCCGTATTTGCGGGTGGTGCTGGCATCGGCCTGCTCGAAGGGGGAGAAGAGTTTTGCCGCCGTTGCCGCGTCGATGCCGATGCCCGTGTCCCGTACCTCGAAACGCACCTGCAATCCCTCGTCATCCTCGGCCAGGAGGCGGGCCGCCAGGCGGATGCCGCCCTTTTCCGTGAACTTCACTGCGTTGCCCGCATAGTTGAGCAGGGCCTGGCGCAAGCGGGTTTCGTCGCCGGACAGCCAGGTGGGTACGTCGCCCGGGTCCACCGTCACCTCCAGGCCCTTGGCCTGGGCAGATTCCAGAATCATGGAGCGGACGTGGTCCAGCACGGCGGCCAGGGCGAAGTCCCGGTGCTCCAGGCGCAGTTTGCCGGCTTCGATCTTGGACAGGTCCAGGATGTCGTTGATGATGGACAGGAGATGGTGGGCGGCGCTGTCGATCTTCACCAGGCGCTCAGTCTGGCCCGGGTTGGCGCCGTCCCGGCGCATCAGGTGGGTGAGGCCCAGAATGGCGTTCATGGGGGTGCGGATTTCGTGGCTCATGTTGGCCAGGAAAGCGCTCTTGGCCCGGCTGGCGGCTTCAGCCTGGGTCTTGGCTTCGAGTAGTTCCCGGGTGCGTTCCGCCACCTGTTCTTCCAGGTGATGGCGGTGCCGGTCCAGTTCCTGGCCCATGCGTTTCTTCTCGGTGATGTCCTCCTTCACCGCCACGTAATGGCTGATGGCGCCGTCCGGGCCCCGCAGGGGGGTGACGATGGCGAACTCCACGTACTCGCTGCCGTCCTTGCGCCGGTTGTGGAATTCGCCCTTCCAGGGCGCCCCCTTTTTCAGGGCGCTCCACATCCGGGCGTAGTTCTCCTTGGGGGTGCGGCCCGACTTGAGCATGCCGGGATTGCGCCCCAGGACTTCGTCCCGGGTGTAGCCGGTGTTGCGCACGAAGGCTTCGTTGACGTATTCGATCGCCACGGCGGTGTTGGTGATGACGATGCTTTCCGGGCTCTGTTCCACCGCCTGGGCCAGTTTGCTCAACTGCGCTTCGTTGGCCCGGGCGGCAGTGATGTCCCGGCCGATACCCAACACGCCGATGAGGGTCCCGTCGCTGCCGTACATGGGGGTCTTGAGGGTGAGCAACAGTTCTTCATGGCCGTCGCTGGCAAAGCGGACCTTTTCCTCGTTGACGGCGTGGCCGCCCTTGGCGATGGCCTGGCGGTCCTTCTCACGGAAGAAATCCGCCAGTTCCCGATCCACGAAGTCGTAGTCGGTCCTGCCCACGATGTCCCCTTCCCTGGCACCGAAGAAGGCTTCGAAACGGGGGTTGCAGGCCAGGTAGACGCCCTCGGGGTTCTTCAGCCAGATCAGGTCGGGCAGGGACTGGATCAGGGTCTTGAGGATGTCCTTTTCACGGGACAGGGCCTGCTCTGCCCGGCGCTGGCGGACGATGCGCCAGACTTCGTTGGCGATCAGCCGCACGGTTTCCACGTCCAGGTCGCTGTATTCCTCAGGCTTGTTGCCCACGCCGGCCATCATGCGCACCAGTCCGGCCTCGATGACCGGCACGCTGATCAGCCGGTCCAGGGTGGCATGGCCCTCGGGCAATCCGCGCTTTTCCGGTGCGCTGGCGTAATCGTTGAACACCACGGGAGCCCGCTTCCGGGCGGCATCGGCCCAGATGCCGGCCTTGTCCAATGGGTAGTGGCTGTCGAAGGCGGCGGTGCAATAGTTGGCCAGGGTGGCCCGGGACCAGGTGACCA
Organism: Thiobacillus denitrificans; assembly: GCA_020723405.1. Lineage (GTDB taxonomy): Bacteria > Pseudomonadota > Gammaproteobacteria > Burkholderiales > Thiobacillaceae > PFJX01. The sequence goes on from DYIY01000002.1 coordinate 45,098, forward strand.
GTTCGATGCTCTGCTGGTCGTCGTTGACGAAGTGGATGAAGGAAATGCGGCTGCCGGTGAGCTGTTCCGCCAATTCCAGGCCGAACTGCATGAATTCCGCCTCGTCCATGGCTTCCGTACGCTGGGGCAGGGCCAGCATGGCTTCCGCCCGGCGGGCCTGGAGCACCTGATTGATTTCCGCCTGCTTGCTGTCGGTGACATCCAGCATCATGCCCTGCAGGTACAGCGCCCGCCCCTGGGCGTCCCGCAACACCTGGCCCATGTCCCGCCAGTAGCGCCATTCGCCATTCTTCTTGCGCAGGCGGTATTCCAGGTTGAGGGAACCCATGTCGCGGCGGAAGCGGGCGAGTTCCGCCAGGATCCGGTCCGTGTCTTCAGGATGCAGCAGTGAGAGCCACAGTCCCGGATCGGCCAGCCATTCCGCCTGGGTGTAGCCCAGTTCCTCCACCTTGGGACTCACGTACAGGGTCTGGCTGGTTTCGTCCAGGCTGGCCCGGTAGATGATGGCGGGGGCTTGTTCCGTCAGCAGGCGGAAGCTGCCTTCCCTTTCCCGCAATTCGATCTCCATCAGCTTCCGTGGCGTGATGTCGGTGTGGCTCACCACCACCCCGTCCATCCAGTTGCCCAGAGGGGTGACGGTCATGCTGTACCAGCGCTGCCGCTCCGGATCGTGGCAGGCGTATTCCATGGTGAAGCTGGCCTGGCGTCCTTCCAGCACGGCCTGGATACCTTCCCGGGCTTCGGCCGCCCCTTCGCTGCATTCATCCGCCCCGACCCGGCAGACTTCCAGGTAATTGACGCCGATGCCGGTGCGGGTGGCGGGCGAGCCCGGCCGGGGCCCATTCTCCCGGGCGGCGCGTTGCCAGGGCTCGTTGACGGCGATGATCATGCCGTGGGGGTCCAGCACGGCGATCTGGGCAGTCACGGCATCCAGGATGCCGTGTTTGAGGGACTCGCTGTCGCGCAGGGCCGATTCCATCTCGATGCGCTCCGTCACGTCCCGGGCGATGCCGAACAGGCCGATGGCCTGGCCCAGTTCGTCATGGAGGGGGCCCCGGGTGGTGAGGAAGGTGCGCAAGCCGTCCGGGGTGTTGATCTGCTCCTGGAAGGTGAGGGGGAGGCCGGCAGCCAGGACTTCCCGATCGTTGGCCGCCAGGGCGGCTGCCTTGGCCGGCGGCAACAGGGCGGAATCATCCTGGCCCAGCATCTCGGCGTCGGTCTTGCCGAGGAAATGCTGGGCCGCCTTGTTGGCCATGATGTAACGGCCTTCAGGGTCCTTGGCGAAGATGGCGTCCGTGGAGCCGTCGGCAATGGCGGCCAGCAATTTCAGGGCGCGCAACCTTTCTTCCTGGGCCTGGTGGGTAGCCTCGGCCAGGAGCAGCCTTTCCCGCTGGCGGAGCACCATCACCCCGATCCAGGCCATGAGTAGGGCCAGCAATCCGCCCAGGCTGATCCAGGCCATCTGCCAGGCTGCTGCGCCATAGACTTCGGCCATGTCCACCTTGGCCACCAGATGCCAATCGGTGCCCGGGATGGCACGGGCGTTGGCCAGGACTTCCACGCCGCGATAATCCCGGCCGGACAGGACGCCGTCCCGGCCCCCCTGGTCAAACACCCGGCCGGCCAGGGAGGCCGGGTCCAGGGTCAGCAGAAGCCGGGTCGCCTGGCCGGGCCGGTGGCGCAGGGTGTTCAGCACCCTGGTCTGGCCTCCTTCCCGGCGCAGCAGCATGGTTTCGCCGCTGGCGCTTGGCGAAGGCCAGGTACTCAGACTGGGAAACAGCCAGGCCTCGGGATCCATGTGCAGGATGACCAACGGGGCGGGCTTGCCCAACGTCGGGAGAGGCACGACGAAGTCGATGTGGAGGTGCCCTTCCGCATCCGGGTAGGGGCCCTGCCAGTGGACCTGGCCGTCCTGCCGGGAAAGATCGATCAGGGCCTGTTGCCGATCATTCAAATCCATGTGTTCCGCCGCCCCGGGGCCCAGGGCATGGCCCTGGCCATCCAGCCACATGGCGGCATGCAGCCCCCGGTCATTGCGGAACTGCTCCAGCCGCTCCTGGAGCTTGATGCCCGATGCCGCGACGCCCCGTTCCTTCCAGTCATGGTAGAGGTTGGCGAAGTAGGGATTGGTTTGCAGATGCCGGGCATCGGACAGCCGTTCCTGTACCCAGTTTTCGATGAGCCGGGATTTCAGGTCGGCGATGGTTTGCAGCCGGGCCAGTTCCTTATCCCGTTGTTGGGCCAGGGCGAAGGCCAGCGCTGCCAGGGTGGCGACCAGGATGATGATGCTGGCCGCACCGAACACCAGGCCCGGTTTGTAGCGGCTGCCATGGGCAGGGGAGGAGGGGGTGCCCGACGGGGCCAATCTGGCCAGCAGGCCGTACAGCAGCAGAGCGGTGATGACGACGAACAGCCAGCCCTTGACGATGTTCAACAGGGCGATGGGGATCTCGCTGGGGGCAAGCCATTCCACCGCCATGTCGGAAAGGACGATCCACAGTCCGGCGAACAGGGCGTAGGTGAGGGCAAAGCCCAGGGCCCGGGGCTGGAAACGGGGCCGCGTCATGCCCATGCTTCAGCCCGCCTGCCCATAGCGATCGGCAATGGCCGTGAAATCCGCGAAACCGTCCAGGAAGGCCTGGGCGATGCGGGGATCGAAGTGATGGCCGCTGCCCTCGGCGATCAGGTCCCGGGCCTGGGTGAAGGGCAGGGCTTTTTTGTAGACACGCGGCGTGATCAGGGCGTCGAACACATCGGCAATGGCCATGATGCGCGCCGGGAAGGGGATGTCTTCACCGACCAGGCCATCGGGATAACCGCTGCCATCCCATTTCTCGTGGTGCCAGCGGGCGATTTCCCGGGCCATGCCCAGGAAGGGAACCGGCCGGTCCGTACCCGATTCCGCCCGCTCGATGGCCTGGGCGCCCAGGAGGGCATGGGTCTTCATGATCTCCCACTCGGCGGCATCCAGACGGCCCGGTTTCAGCAGGATGGCATCGGGAATGCCGACTTTGCCGATGTCGTGCAGGGTGGCCGAGCGGGCCAGCAGAGCAATGGTGGTTTCATCCAGCCAGGGGGCGAAGCGGTCATGGCTGCGCAGGCGTTCCGCCAGGCGGCGGACATAGCCCTGGGTGCGCAGGATGTGGTTGCCGGTCTCCAGGTCCCGGGTTTCCGCCAGGTTCGCCAGGGCACGGATGCTGATCTCCTGGATGCTTTCGTTCTCCCGCATGCGCCGATTGACCTCCCGCTCCAGGAAGGCATTCTGGCCGGCCAACAGATCCCGGGCCCGCTTGAGTTCCAACTGGTTGCGCACCCGGGCCAGGACGATGGGGGGATCGATGGGCTTGGTGAGATAGTCCACGGCCCCCAGTTCGAGCCCCTTCAGTTCGGCTTCGCTGCCCTCCATGGCGGTGATGAAGATGACCGGAATGTCCAGCGTCTCCGGGGCGCCACGCAGCTTTTCGAACACTTGGTAACCGTTCATGCCGGGCATCATCACGTCCAGCAATATCAAGTCCGGACGCTGTTCCATGGCGATGCGCAGGGCCTTTTCGCCGCTCGTGGCGGCCAGGACCCGGTAGCCGGGATGCAGCAAACCGCTGATCACCACGAGGTTCTCGGGCGAGTCATCGACGGCAAGTATGGTGGCGGATGGATCCATGGCCCCGGGTTGACTCCTCTTGGTATGCCGGGATGGTGGCATCCCTGCCTGTTTATCGGGTATTCAGGGCCATTCTTGAGAAACCGTCAAAGAATGCCCTCGCCAGGTTCGATTCCCGCGTTCGAAGACCAAAACCGGACAGGCTCCTGGACGGCATCCAAGCACACTGGCGAACGGGTAAGGCGGGATAAAATGCTCCCTTTTTCGCATGCCTGGAACGCCCATGTCCCTCGTCCGCCCCTTTGCTGCCCTTCGACCCGCCCCTGGCCGCGCCCCGGAGGTCATCGCCCCCCCCTACGACGTGCTCAACACCGAGGAGGCCCGGGTGATGGCGGAAGGCCGCCCCTGGAGTTTCCTGCACATCTCCAAGCCGGAAATTGATCTGCCGACCGGCACCGACCCCTATGCCCCCCAGGTCTATGCCAAGGCGGCGGAGAACCTGGGCAGGATGCGTGACGCTGGTGTGCTGACCCAGGACGCCGCCCCCTGCTACTACGCCTACCGTCTGATCATGAACGACCACGTGCAGGTGGGCCTGGTGGCGGCCGCCAGCGTGGCCGACTACGACACCAACCGCATCCGCAAACACGAGTTCACCCGGCCCGACAAGGAGGACGACCGGGTGCGCCAGATCGACGCCCTGAACGCCCAGACCGGACCGGTGCTGCTGGCCTATCCCCATCAGTCCGAGGTGGACAGCATCCTGGCCGCCGCCACCCAGGAAGCGCCCGATGCCGATGGCGTGGCGGAATCCGGCGTGCGCCATACCCTGTGGGCCATCCGTGACACCGGCAGCATTGCCCGGCTCACCACGCTGTTCGACGCCATGCCGGCCCTCTACATCGCCGATGGCCACCATCGGTCAGCGGCCGCCTCCCGAGTCTGCGCCGCCCGCAAGGCAGCCAATCCGGGCCATACCGGCACAGAAGCCTACAACTACTTCCTCTCGGTGATCTTTCCCCACCACCAGATGCGCATCATGGATTACAACCGGGTGATCAAGGACCTGAACGGCCTGGACGAGCCCGGGTTCATGGCCCGGGTGGCGGAGAACTTCATGGTGGAAATGGAGAATGCCCCGGTGAAGCCCGCCCGGCCCGGAGAATTCGGCCTCTACCTCAACGGCCGCTGGATGCGCCTGACCATCCGCGCCGACCTGATACCCCATCAGGACCCGGTGGGCCGCCTGGACGTGAGCCTGCTGCAAAACAACTTGATCGCCCCCATCCTGGGTATCCAGGACCCGCGCCGGGACAAGCGCATCGATTTCGTCGGGGGGATCCGCGGCCTGGCGGAACTGGAGCGGCGGGTGGATTCCGGCGAGATGGCCCTGGCCTTCTCCCTCCATCCCACCGGCATGGAAGACCTGATGGCCGTGGCTGACGCGAATGAAGTCATGCCGCCCAAATCCACCTGGTTCGAGCCCAAGCTGGCCGACGGCATGGCTTCGCATATTCTCAAATGAAAACATGCGGTTACAGCGTCATCCAGTCGCGAGTTCCAAATCAACGTGACTAAAACGTGACTCATTGGGTACTGCATCCAATATCGCTACGGCGTTCCTCACTCGCTCCGGTGCCAAGTGAGCATATCGCTCAGTCATCGCGACTGAGGAATGCCCAAGTAGATCACGCACCTCGGACAACGGCACGCCAGCCGATACCAACCAGGCTGCGCATGTATGACGCAAGTCGTGGAACCGGAAGTTCTCGATTCCTGCCTTCTCGCAAGCGGCGAGAAAGCCCTTGCGTGCGTCATTGATGCGTTTCCCGTTCTGCTTGCAGAACACCCATGGTGAGTCGGGGCAATGAGTCGCTCGGTATCGTGCCTGAGCTATGATTGCCTCGCGTGCCGTTCTGTTCATCGGCACGCTTCTCCGTTTTCCGCTTTTGGTGTGATGCGCTTCCAAGTGGATCAAACCAGCATGAAGGTCGACCCGCTTCCACTCCAAGCCAAGCATTTCTTCCCGTCTCATGCCCGTGTTGAGAGCAAGTGTGAACAGGTCCGCCAGGTATGCTGAGCGTGATTCTTTTGCTGCCGCCAGCAGTCGGACGGATTCATCACGGGTGATCCACCTTACCCTCGCCTCGGGCTCTTTGAGCATTCGGCCGGTGACTGGGTTGGGTAACCCCCATTCCAGCTTGTTGCGGACATGGTTGATCGCTGCTGACAGCACTTCAAGCTCGCGATTGATCGAGCTATTCGCCAGCCCATCCTCCCGGCGCCGGTAGATATGGGCGGCAATATCCGCAGCTCTCAGTTCTTCCATGGCCCGACCAGCAAAGGACGTGCGCAACTCCTTGACGAAACAACGGATGGACTCAGCACTGCGTCGATTTACTGCCTCGCGCATGTACTCCACCATCACGTCCTCAAAACTACGCGATGGCTCCCGATTCCAATGTTTGACCTCGTGGGCCTCCAGTTTCCACTTGGCTAACAGCGCTTCCGCTTCTCTGCGGCCTGCGGTTGATTTACGGATGCCAGTAGAGCATCTAACTCTCTGGCCGCTTGCGTCGGTGTACGACGCCCAGTAGTACGGAGAGTCAGAACGTTCGAAGATCCCGTCCTGGTCTCGTTTGCGTTTTGGCATGTGCCCTCCTTCAGCACACCCTGCCCCGCGCTTAAATTATGCGCGGATTGCGTGTGACGTTCTACCCATTCGCGGACGGCATTCGCCGGCAGCATGATGCGGCGGCCAACCGATACGGTCGGCAATTCCCCGCGTTCCACCATTCGGCGAACTGTTCGTGTGGAGACTTCCCCAAGCTGGTGCGCGGCTTCCTCCAGACTCCAGAGCAGCACTGTCATGGCCGTTCCAGATATTTGAGTGTTATTCCCGCCATAGGGACTGAATTCAGGGCTTCAGTTGGGTCGTTCGCCTTGTTCATGATGCGTACCTGCCTTTGTAAATACCTCGCTGGAAAGTATAAACATATGCAATGGTATACACAAAGCGTTAATTGGCGGACTTGGTCAGGTGCTTCGCTGTAACCGCGTTTGCCACCATGAACGGCCTAGATGTACTTCTTGTAATACTTGGCTTGAAGCCTGGCCAGGGCAGCGCAGGCAAGTGTCGTCGGAACAAGGATCAACAACGGATCCACATCGCCAGGCCACCACAGGTAGGCGGCCGACACCACGGTTGCCATGGTCACCTGAAAGTATTTCGCGCGGTGATAGACCGTCGACGATTCGCGCCCGGCGCCGAACTTGCGCCGGGTGCGTTCGATGGCGCCATCCACAAAGGCGAGCAGGTAAATGAAGCCGATCCAGGGCAGGTAGGAAACCATGATCGCGGCGCGGATCGAGATCACCTGAGAGCCGGTGAGCGTTCTGGTGATGGCGAAGTCCATTGAGCGGACCCCACGCTGTACAGCCTGATCAGTCATGCCCAACCGGGATTGATCTTCCTCCATGTGTCTCAACAGCCCCAGTTTGCGATAGAACCATTCCGTGATGAAGTCCGCCCAGGAGATTGCCCGGTCATGGGTCGATCCCATGAAATCCGGAGCGGCGGCCGCCCTGGCCATCTCGCGGTCGATGATCACGGCAGGGGCTTCGAGTCGATCCTTGGCATCCGCCAACACCCACACATCGATGGCCATGCGGCCGACCAGGATCACGAAGAAACCGATCGCCAGGAAGGCGGCGATCTTGAAGGGGGCCGTGATGGCCTTGGTAACCCCGATGTCTATCGCCGCGCCATCTCCGGCCATTACCAGCCACTCCCTTTTCCTGGGACGGTTAACTCCCCTTGCGAGGCCGTTCCATGCGCGGTGGATAGGGCACGCATCTGGTGGGCCATGTCTTCGATATCGGTGGGGACGTCCACCTCGTCCAGGGTATCCGCCAACGGGATGCGGATTTTCCAGAGCTGGCCGCCGTCGATCAGGGCGAAGGCCTGGCCCTTGGGCAACTGGACCAGGTCGGCCGGCGTCAGCATGGGCAGGCGCTCGATGGTGATGCGGTCTTCATTGCGGCTCTGGAATTCGGCGAAATCGGTGGGGTCGTTGGAGTCGCTGGCCATGGACGCCACCTGGATGCTGGGTACCTCGACCTCGGGCAACTTCTCGGTCAGGATTTCGGCGGTTTCAGTGTTCTCGACCCGCAGCATGATGCGGGTGTTGAAGTTGCCACCGATCTGCATGGCCTTGGCGGCATCGCCCACCTTGGCCTCCACGTCGTGCCAGGTTTGGGTATAGGCCGTGACCTGGTAACCGGCGCCGCCGGCCTTGTTGACCATGGGCACGAACGAGTCGCCGACCAATTCGTTGAACTCGTCGACATGTAGCGCCAGCTTGCGCTTGCCGGGCGAAAGCTGACCGGCGCCGACGCCGAACTTGTATATCTGGCCGGCCACGCTGGTCAGGTCGGCGAACATCGCCGTGCCGATCGCGCCAGCGACCTCGTGATCCGAGAGCGAATCGAGACCGATGTAGACCACGGCCCCCTGGTTGATGACGCCCATCCAGTCGATGATCGGGCGACGATCATCCAGATTCGCATAGTCGGGCGAGATCAGGTCGGCGATCTTGCCCGTGGTCAGCTTCTCCAGCAGGGGATACAGGCTCGATACCAGCTTCTCGAAGTAGGTCCGGTCGTTGCTCAGGACCGAGCGCAGGGCGTCGGCCACGGGGTCGCGCAGTTCGTTGTCGCGGATGAACCCCATGATCGCCATCGTCCGCAGGGAACGGCCGCTTTTCTTCGAGGCCTCGTTGAGCAGCTTCGCCTGGGCAGATTCCAGTTCCGTGACCTCGGCCTGCCAGCCCGGCCGGACTCGGTCCAGCCACCAGGTGAAATAGCGCACCGCCAGAGACTCGGTATCCACCGCGTAGGCATAGATGCTCTGGAAATCGGGCCGCTCGCCCAGGGTGGTCATGGCCTTGGCCAGGACGTTGACGAAACGCCAGACGAATTCCTTGAAGGCGGCCGAATTGCCTTCCGAGGGCAGGGGCTCGGCTGTCCGGGTGGCCACTTCGGTAATGCGCGAAAATGCCCCGATGGGGTTGTAGCGGGCCGAGATGTGCGGGAACCCGAGATGGAAGACATGGAACGTCCGGCCGGCGCGGCGGGCCTCGACATACATCCGGATGAGCAGGTCGGCGTCGCCCTTGGGGTCGAAGGCGATCACCACGTCGCCTCGCCGGATGTCCTGGGTGATCAGAAGCTCCGCGAGCCTGGTCTTGCCCACCCGGGTCGTCCCCAACACCAGGGTGTGTCCGACTCGGCCGGACAGCGGCATGACGACGGCTTCTTCGTTCGGCTCCACCCCATGCAGGGCCGGATTGCCGCCGATATCGGGCAATGGCGCCCACCGGTTCCACCAGGCCTCCCGACGCACCAATGCGCGCAGCCTTTGGATGTTGGGGTTGGGATGATGCTCGTACTTCCGCTCGAAGCGTCGCAGGGTCCGGTACAGCCAGGATGGCTCGACGTAGCGCCGGTTTCTCGGCTGCATCGCATCGTTCAGCCGGCGCGTGTGGAGCGCCGTCCAGCGAAACCCCATGCCCAGGAACAGCACTTCATTGCTCCAGGGAAGGTCGTTTGGTTTCAGGGCATACCGCTTTAGGAGGCGCAGGTTGCCCTGGTAGCGAATCACCTCCCAGGCCTGGCTGGCCCGCCAGGCCGATCCCGCCAGCAAGACGAGGGGCATGCTCCAGGACAGTTCCGGCCCCACCGGGATCCAGGGCGGGGCGGCGGCCATGACGGCGGAGCCGATGAACAAGCTTCCCGCCGAAATCAGTTCGACGGGAGGGCGCAGGCGATTCTCGATCGGATAGCTCACGGCTTTTCCGGTTTGTCCGCGCCGACATGCTGGCTCCAGTAGCGCAGGCGCTCGTTGGCCGGCGGCACCGGATTGACGAACTGCTCCGGGTTGCGCACCAGAAAGCCATTCAGCAGGCTGCCACCGCTATCGCCGCGCCGGATCACCTGGAAACGATGGATGTTGCGACCGCGCGCGGCGGGCTGGTGCCATCCAGCCTGGGTAAAGGCCATCTGGATACCCATGCCGAGCTTGTTGGGCTCGACCTCGCCATCGACACCGGTGGCTTGGTCGCCATAGGCCTCGGCGAAGGCACGGAAGACCGCGGGCGAGACCAGCAACATCATGGTCTCTTCCTGCTCCCTGAGATTGACCCTGACGAAATGCACCAGCGCCGTGGTGGTGTTGTAGGGCAGACTGCCATCGGCCAGTCCCTGTTGCAGCCAGCCCATGAAGCGCAGGGCCGCGTCCGATGGCGTCGCGCAGCTCTTGCCACCGGTCTTCTTCGAGGCCTCCTTGGGGAGGACGACATGGGGAACCACGGCCCCGGTGAGGAGCGGGGGTTCGGCAAGTCGGGAGGGAGGGGATTTTTCGGCGCTGGCGGAGTCCTCATCGTCCAGAAATTCCCCACGGTCGGCCTCCGAAGAGGCTGATGCCGTCGGCTCAGCGTTGTCTGACTTTGGAACTTCGATGGGTGAGGCTTTGGAGTTTCCAACCGATTTGCGCGTCGGCTTGGGTGCTGCCCCGGCCAGGCTCTGGACACTCGGCAGGCGGGGCGCGTTAGCCACGACGGGAGTCTCATCGGAGATAGGCGGGCTGGAAAGGGCCTTGTTCTGACCGCCCGGATCATCTGCTCCTAGTGTTGCAGGCGACGCAGAGGCCAATGTCCCGGCCTTGACCCGGATCCGACCAGCCAACACGGTCGGGTACAGTGCTGGTTCCGGGTAGAGCAGCTCCAGGGGAAAGCGCAACAGCGCCCCCAAGTAAAAAGTCTGGCCACCCGTGAATTCGATATGGGCGCCCCACACGGCGCCCTGGGTGTCCGGGTTGACCTTGCAGGCCCCATATTCCTGCCAAGTGTCGAAGAGCCGGTCGTTCATCGCCTCGCCCGGTACCGGCGCGTCTGGATAGGACAACCTGAGCCAGTCCCGCACCTCGTTGGCCAGCCGCACGGCGGCGAACCAGACATCCGAGCCATCGCAGAAACCGGCCGCACCCGGCCGGTTCAGGGGCAGGCGTCCACCCTCCGCCAGCATCGAGCGCAACGCCAGCATCAGTAATTCGATCAACGGGGTGGTCTTGGCCACCGCGAAGCGGACCCTCGACCCCGTGGCCAAGTTGCGCCGGACGCTCTCCGCTTCCGCCGCGCGCACGATCTCAGCGATCGGCCCTTGTGTCTCGCCGGACAGGTAACCAAGCAACTGTCCAAGTAACGTGGGATCGCTGCCGAGCCAGAGGCGCGTAATGGTGGGCACAAGCCGCTGTATCAGCTGAATGCCCAAGCGCTGATGGGCCTGATAATCGCGCTCTGTGGCGCGCGGAAAATCCACTACATAGGCCGAGGACTTCGCTTCAATCATGGACCCCATCAGGGCCTGCCAGGGTGCCCCGGCCGGATGTGAATCGGAGAACAAGGTCACCCGCAAATCGGATACCGGCTTGCCGATATCGTGCAGCAGGGCGGCGATATAGATTCCCACCGTCCATAAGTGCTGGGTCCGACCCTGGGTCTCGATATCTGCTCCAGGGGGCAGGATGCGGCCTTGACGCAACTTGGCCGCATACTGCAGGGTTTCCACCGTGTGCACGAACAGGCCACCCGGCTCGGCGTGGTGATGGGCCTCTGAGGCGGGAAGTTGCTGAACCATCTCCGCCACGGCCTGGACGACAGGTACTACATGGGTTTGCCAAGTCGGATCGGTGAGACCGGAATCGCGTCTGACCTCGATGAGTAGCGGCGCCACGCCGGTCATGGCGATGATCCGTTCGGCATTCAGGACGGGGAGGGCGGTCGCGGGCCAGCGTGCGGGGGAGGGCGGAAGAGGCGGGTTGGGTTCGGGGATATCGCCATGACCTGGGCGGCGCTTCAGCCACCACGTCGCGGCGACACCCAGAGCAATCGCCGGCAGAGCACCCAGGACAAGCTCAGCGGACTCCATGCGGGCGCACCCGGTTCAGCAGATGGCGGGCGGTCCAACGTTTTGGGCAGGGGGACTTGAGCATGGCGGGCAGCTTAGGCCCTGGATTGCTCAGGAATAAGTGCAAAGAATTGGACGAATTCTACGGATGGTCAGTGTGCAGAATGGCTGCCCATTTTTTTGTCGCACGCATCATCATGTAGACATTGGGCGTGGAGTTGTCACGGAATTGACAGTGCAAACCCACCTCTCTAAGCTGTCGAACGTTCGTTCGATTGCTTGCCAGATGCCCACCGACCAAGACTACCTGTCCCAGCTCCAGGATTACTACGCTGACCACCGCGCCTTGCCTTCCATGGCCAGTCTAGGGCAGCTGGTCGGCTTGCGCTCCAAGTCCTCAGCGGCGGCCCTCGCGAACCGACTCAAGCTGGCCGGCTACCTCACCACCACCCCGGACCGCCGCCTGGCGCCAACCGAGGCTTTCTTCGCCAGGCCCGTGATCGATACCGTGCGGGCCGGCCTTCCGCAGCCGGCCAACGACGCCGGTTTCGATGGTCTGGCCATCGACAGCTACCTGGTCGCCCGGCCAAGCCGAACAGTGCTGCTGGTGGTTAAGGGCGACTCCATGGTCGAGGCTGGCCTGATGGAGGGCGACCACATCATCGTCGACCGCACCCAGCCAGCCGCCATGGGTGACATCGTGGTCGCCATCGTCGACAACGAATTCACCGTCAAATACCTGGCCAAGGATAAGCGCGGCATCTTCCTGAGGCCGGGCAACCCGGCCTATCCGCCCATTCGTCCCCAGGGCGAACTGGAGATCTACGGCGTCGTCACCGGTAGCTTTCGAAAGTACCGATGAACACGCCTTTCCTGCTACCGGCCGTGTCCTGCTTTCCATGTTCGGTTGCCACAGTGCGGCCTGATGTTCAGCAGGCGGTCATGTCTCAATACTGAAGTGAATACGCGCGACATCATTCTCAGTGATTATCCCCAACCAGATGCTGACACGGCCGATGATTAAGAAAACCATCTGACGGGGGGATGTACGGACGATTTTCCGCCAATGCACAAGATCAATGCTGGATGGTGAGGGGTAATCTTCAGGATGTGTATGCCATTCACCAACATAATCCAGTGTCTCGTCGGTTTCATGCCAACGCTGAACTGCCAACAGCGTGTGATGTTCTGCGCGCCTCACGAAGCCGAACCGGCGGCGCACATCTTCATGGACGGGAAAGGTGGCTTCAGTGATATGCGTGTGAATCCCACGCCGATACCCCATCAGGATGCCGCCGGATTCCGGTGTTGTGGCCTTGACCTGTCTGAATTCTTCTAGCCGATGCAGCAAGGTTGCCTCGATGAGGAGCATCGCGCCCTCCGGCCCAAGCGGCATAGGGCTATACATCTTTTGATCCGCACGCTGGGCATGTCTCAAGCCGTCTGACATCCTGGTTTTTCACGGTGTATACCTCTGCATTGGCGGATGGCGCCGTTCTGAATCTTGGACTTGGATTACCTGTACTGAGCCAGTCGACCATGACCTCTATGCACAGTGCGGCTGCTGACATGGGGGCACTAACGGCATAGGGTGTGAACCCACTACAGGCAAGCTGCTTGCGCTGTGGTTCAGCCTTGAGCACAGGAAAGCGTTCCTGCCTATAGTTCTTGTGATCAGCCTGGAGCAGACACCGGAAGCAAGCCAACTCTCGTCCTTGAGCCCAGAACGTCTGCACGCACTCACCGTTTCCTCGGATGCGAACGTGCAATACCGGAGTATCAATTTCCCGCTCAAGACGCATTGCATTGATCAGCTCACTGATGATTTCCTCGCCAGTTGCATCGATCACCAAGTCAGCTCTGAATAGATCCCTAAGATCCTGCACATTGGCGACACGGGGGCGTACCTTTGAAAATGGAAATTGGCGCGTCAATTCCGCCGACAATGCCTCGGCCTTCCTCTTGAACAAGGATGGGTAGCCCAGAGTATGCCGCCCCAGATTTTCGGGCATCATCAAATCGGGATCCACGATATCTAGTTGGCCACAACCGGTACCGGCACCCAGTCGAATAAGGCCAGGCGCCACGTGCGAGCCAATCGCACCTGCGCCAACCACTACGATCCGCTTGTCCTTCAGAGTCCCATAGGTGAGATTGCGACCGTGTACAAAATCGGGGCCGAACTCGGTCAATACCAATCGGATGATTCCGCGCGACCCTTCATGTGAATGCAGGTACTGACGGTATAGCTTGGGCTTTTTCTGGGTGCCAAGACGATGGACTGGGTTGAGGTCGAATCCAAACCCCAACCAGCCCAGCGGGGTATGAACCGCGAACGTCGCCATCTTGTACTGGAGGTATTGAGGTTCCCGCTCCAAGACACGCTGAATCTGGTGATAGAGAGGCCTGTCCCAAACCCGAAGCCAAGCAAAAAGCTCACTTACGTTGGACGGGATTGCATCAGGTACCGCAGGGAGTGTGTCCGTACTAAATAGCCAGCATGGGCATTCCGTGCTGGCAGGTGGTTCCGCGCCCAATGCTCGCGCCAGCGCCTCGACTTCCTCTTTGTGATTCGTGATGACTGCGCGCGCTGCCGTACCAAGAGAAACGAGCCAGTAGTTCGAAGACTTCGATGCTTGGTCAACCGTGCCTATCAACACTGGCAAGACTGCTTCAGACCCCCCAATGGCCCAGTGCAACAGAAACTCATCCTGGATGTCGTCATAACGATAGTCTGGGTCATGGCGAATTCGATCCAGTACATATCGAGCTTGATCCAGACACTGTGCAATGGATTCGGCGGGATCATATCTGTCCAATACCGCGGCGCCCTTGGCAAAATAGCAAAGGTCCCCCTTTGGATCGACGTGCGGCGACAACGACGGAAGTACATCCAAGTGATCCAGTACCCGGATCGTCGGGTATTCAAGGAAATCCCAATCCGTGATGGAAATTCTGACCTGGATGTCACCGCCTTTGCACGCGAGTGCTCCTTCGAAGGATCTGGTTCCGCGACTGTAACCACTGGGTTTGAAACCCCACGACCGCAGGAGTCGCAGCGCCTCGGCAAGCCCGAATACCGAGACGTGGGTCATCCCTCAACCGGCGCTGGTTGGTTTCACCACTGGGCGCGATACACGCTCAGCCGCGATCAGGCGAATGGCGTCCTCGCCCGAATCAGGTTGAACGAGATCAACACGGTTTGGCACCCGTTCACCTAACTGCCCCTGGAGCTGGATGATCGCCAGCGCAGACTGGTGAGATGCCTGCATGCGGGCGGATCGGAGAGCCTCCGCAAGCGCGGCGGCCCGTTGCGCCGCGTCCTCTCTGGCCAACGTGTCCAAACGCTTGTTGAAGTCTTCCGTGCCTTCGGCAATGGCCGGTTCTCGGACTTCGCCTCGCAAGGCTGTGGCCAGCTTCCTGGCAGCCTTTTCCAGAGCGAGATCGTCACGTCCAGCGTGCGTTTCGAAAGCTTGTGCCACGGCTACCATCAGGCATACAGAGGTCGGTCCGGTTCCGTCCTTCCACTGGTAGTCGCGCCACGCCTTGAGATAGCGGCAAATACGCCTAAGCTGATCGGTGTATTCCAGGACTCGGTCCAGGAACCACCGCGTAATTTCTTCCGGGTCTGATACCTTCCACTCACCCGCGCGCGTAGCCATAACGATGTCGACCATATCCTCCCACTGTTGTTGGGAGAACTCAGCATCATCGAAACTTTCGACGAACACATCGCGAGCCCCGTCGCTCATTGCACGCGATAGAGCGGCCTTTTCCAGAATTTGGGTGAACTCGTCTTCGGGAGCGGCGTAGAGCGGAATGTCGATGTGCGCCCAGGTATTGATCTGCACCCGGATACACGTCTCCTTGCCGTGATAAAGCGTCCAGCCCTTCTCTTTGCAGAGACCAGACAGTAGCTGCTCCACCAACTCAAAATAGAGCCTCGCCATGGCGCGGGGCGGGCCGCTTTCCTCCCAAACGGTTATGGGAAGATAGACGCCGAAGTCCCAGTCCATTTCCTGCGGTGGATGACACGCGGGTTGAACGCACGTCTTATAAGACCATGACCCCTGGGTCCGGAATCGAGGCGTGACGGCTTTATCCATCCCCAAGACCCTGGTGGTGGCCTCCCGAATTCGTGGACGTAAGTGATCGCGGATCGCATCTTTTGCGGCGATCAGCACATCGGTTTGTTCCTGAGTCGGGACGATACGATCCAGGAAGACCTTGTCATCGGTGGTCGTGTAGAAGAGACGGTTGAGCTTGATCATGGCTGGGTCCTCATTTGCTAGCGGACTCGCCATGGAAGAAGACCGGCTCGGAGGGCGAGTGCTCCAAGAGGACGTGAAAAGCTGGGCTGCTGATGAAAGTCTTCGACCGTTCTGAAGCCGCACCAAGTAGAACCTCACGTGCATGATGGTCCGCCTTATCGAGCCCAACCGCCTTCGCGCGTTCGTCGGTAAGGTCATCGTCGAGGTGCACGTAGCGCTCCCCAAGCTGGTGGCGAAGCATGAAATCAGTTAGCACTTCGTTCGCAGATATGGTCAGGCCAAACAGGCGGCGCGGCATTTTGAGAAGAGATCCTCCACCCCAGTCGAGCACACCGCCTTCTCGGTTCCTGCTGGGATCCACGGTATAACGAGACGACATGGTACCGACCGACAACAAACGGACGTCCTCGTTATCCTTTTGGAAGAAGATATGCGCTTCGTGTAAACCAAGAAGCCCCGGTGCGTTGGCGAAAAGGCCGCCGTCGACGTACTGACAGTTGTTGAAGACATGTCGCGGAAAAAATGCCGGCGCCGCACTGGTGGCCATGGCGACATCAACGATACGGAAATGATGGTCACGCTTGAAATTGTGGTGATGGGATGTCTTGAACATCACCGGCGCTCCAGTTGAGTAATTCACGCTGGGCACGATGACCGGGTGTTTGCAGGCGCCAAGACATCGTTCACCGAAAAGCTTGTCATTTACGAGCAAGTTGTTGAGTGCTTCCGGTGAATAGGGCGAGCGCAGGTAACCGAAAAGCGACCAGCGCTTCTTAAAAATCTCTTCACCATGGTCGACGAACAAATCCACGATGCGCTGGGCCGGGATTTCTAATGCCAGGGCCAGCGCCAGAATCCCCCCGATAGACGTTCCTGTTATCAGGTCGAAGCGCGTTCCGATGGGCGCATCGATCTCGTTCTCAATATCGGCAATGATCTTCGCTGCATACAACCCTCTGTATCCACCTCCGGACAACGCTAGAATCTGGAAGGGGTTGGCACGATCTGTATCCATGGTCTACCTCCCTAACACGGGGGATTGGCACTCAAGCCGGTAGAGTGCTAAACACACTATACATATGTGTAAATGTTAGTCAAGTAACTACATGTAGCGTTATTCCTTCTCGTGGTTTGGTTGGGTGCTAGCTGATCAACCTGCGGCGGTCAACGATATTGCGTTGTTCCCGGATGGCCCACGGCCTTGCCAGTGAGAGGTAGTCCTGAACGTGGATCAAGGGCAGAAATCAGACCGTGGTAACGAGCTTCCGAATGGAAGCGCCTTGACCGAAAAACTGACATGAATACGCCCCCCTTTATCGCCCTTTCCGGTAGGCCCGTAATTCCCTTCAATTTCTGTACCCCTATGTCACCCTTTCGGGCCGAACGCGAGATTCTTAGCGATCGGCCCGCCCTTTGGATCGGGCCGTAACACTTGGATGTTGCCTGCCGTCCCTTCTGCCCCTTCCGAAATCGCAGCGTGATCTTCCAATAATTCCGTCTCGTTTTTGTACGAATTTCCCGTGGTGCAGGCCTCTATCGTGAGCCCACCCAAACGACAAGAACGACGGGATGTACAAGCGCGCCCCTCTTTACCTACTACCGATCAGCCTGGCGATCATGGCGGGGAATGCCCGCGCTGTGTGCTGGCATGACGCCGCCAAGTCCTACGGACTGGAACCGCTGGAATTGGGGGCCATCGCTTGCGTCGAGTCGCGCCTGAATGCCGGCGCCATCAGCCCGGTCGGCGCGCGCGGCGTCATGCAGGTCATGCCTTCCAATGCTCATGCCGTGGGCATGCATCCGGACCTGCTCTGGGATGCATGCACCAACATCTACATGGGGGCCTTTGTACTGGCGCAGATGAAAGCCAGGTATGGCGATACCTGGGAGGCGGTCGGCGCTTACAACGCGTCTTGCACGAAGTTGAAGGGCGCCGCCTGCCGCAAGGCTCGTACGCAATACGCCTGGCTGGTCTATCGCGCCCGGCAGCAGCTTGAGCGGACCGGCAAATGCACCTGATGGACTGCGGAGACAAATCGGTGAGCCCACCCTCCGGCAAGAAGGTCACGCCGGGCTTTCGGCCCATTCTGGTTTCCGAAGAGGCCTTCGACCGGCTGAAGAAGCTGCAAAGGCTCGCATACGGTCATGACAACGACCCGAACGGGGTTCGCTTCGATCTCAAGGATGTTGCCTCGGCCGTCGTGCTGGAGGCCTTGCTGATTGACGGCTTTCCGGCACGGGCCATGGACCGCGCAGCGCGGACCGTTCTCGATTCCTTCCACCACCTCTCCAAGGAGAACGCAGTATGAAGCTCGTCAACGCCACCCTGAGCCGCATGAGCCAGGCCAAGGCCGCCATCGACCGCAATACCACCGCCTGGTACGTCGGCGGTGTCGTCGGCCTGACCGGTATGGCCAACAACGCCCTGGCCATCAACCTCGACATGAACAACGTCGGCGCCGCCACTGGTCTCGGGCCGGTATCGACCGCGATCCAGCAGTTCGCCGACATGAACACCGGTCTGAAGGCCCTGGTGATCATCATCGGTTTCTTGGTGGCCTTGATCGGTCTGGCCGCGCTGCGCAACTTCGCGCCGGTGCTCGGCTATGTGGGCCTGGCCATCTTCGCGGCCGTCGGCCTCACCGTCGCCTTCGCCATCGCCGGGGCGGTCATCTGAGCTATGGACGGCAGCCGCATCCTTCGGCGACTAGACGATCCCTGGAAGCTCGGACTCTGGGAGCTGGACGTCGCCGGGACCTTCGTCTTCTTCCTCTGCCTGGGCTTCATGAAGGGCACGATGGGGGCGTTCTTCGCCGCCATCGTGGTGGGCTATTTCGTCTGCTCGCGGATCTCCAAGCTGAAAGCGATGCGGCACACCGGGTTCCTCTGGCATTTCCTGTTCTGGTGGCTGCCCCAGGAGGCCATGTTCATTCCACGCGACCTCCTGCCACCTTCGCACTACCGCGAGTTGGTCGGTTGATCGAGGGGAAGGAACCATGAAACGCGAAGCCTACGAAGCCGATGTCCAGATGCTCATCCGGCAGAACCGTTTTCTGTGGCTCACCCTCGGGGGCATCGTCACCGCCCTGGTCCTGGCCTTGCTGGTAGCCTGGGCGGGCATGGGCGCCACACGCACAGTCGTTACCCCGCCGAAGATCGAAAAATCCTTCTGGATCACCGACAACACCGCCTCCGGCGAATACATCGATCAAATGGCTCAGTGGATTTCCTACCTGACCCTCGACGTCACCCCCGACAACGTCCAGTACAAGTCCGACCTGCTGTTGAAGCTCGCCCACCCGGACTACCACGGCGCGCTGCAACAGAAATTGCGTGTCAACGCCGAGAAGATCCGGCGCGACAACGCCGCCACGTCCTTCGATATCCGCACCGTGCGCGCCGCACCGGATGCGCTGGCCGCGGTCCTGACCGGCCAGCTCAAGGTGCTGATCAACGGCACGCCGGTCAAGAACGAAATCCGGCATTACCTGGCCCGCTTCGACCTTGATGGCGGCAAGGCCCAACTCATCCAGTTCAAGCAGGTGAAAAACGATGACGTCAAAGCCGCTCTCGCGGATGCCGCGCTCGATGACGAAACCGACGGCAGTTTCTAGCGCGCTGGTCCTCGCGGGCCTGTTGTACGTGGCTCCGGTCTGGGCGCTCCAGAAGCTGGAGGTCAAGCCGGACACGACAGTGACGGCGCGCATCGCCCTCAAGGAAACGTCCAGGATCAAGGTGGACGGCCTGGCCATCGTGGACGTCTTCGGGTCGGTCTATTCGCCGGACAACACCGCCGGCGAGTTGATGGTGGCGCCGGATGCCGCGAGCGGCGAGTTGTATGTCATGCCCTCGGTCATGGCCACGCCGGGGAAGCCGATCAACCTCTTCATCAAGACCGAGAAGGCGACCTACACCCTGTTGCTGACGCCGGTCGACATCCCGAGCGAGACGGTCATCCTGAACGATCGCCTGACCAAGGCGAGCAGTCAGGCGGGGCCGCCGCCGACCGGCGAGGCGCCGGATTGGCTGCGGCAGATCAAGAACATGATGCTGGTCCTCACCGGGGAGTCGACGCCGCCCGGCTATGTCTCGGTCCCGGTCGGCAAACCCGTGGGGCTGTGGCAGGAAGCGCGTTTTCTGGAAATGCGCCGGGTCACGCACCGCCGCCTGGCCGGTTCCGTATTCGACCTGACCAATGTCTCGGCGGCGCCCATGGCCCTGGACGAACGGGAATTCTTCGACGCGGGCGTGGTGGCGACCGGTATCGCCAAGACCCAATTGGCGCCGAACGAATCGACCCGCGTCTATGTGATCCGGGAGAAAACGGGTGAGTAGCGGCCAGAGCAAACCTTCCGCGGCGCCCGGACTCAGCGGGCTCAAGAACGCCCGCTATGCCCAGTTCGCGGTCATCCTGGTCGCCGTCCTGGCCCTCTGGGTGGGTTTCGTATTCCTGCTTTCTTCCGACAAGAAGCCCAAGGTCCAGAGTGCCAACACGGACCCCGGCAAGGTGGCGGTCAAGGCCATTACGGCGCCGGGCGAAGTGGTCACCGATGCCCAGCGTTGGCTGTACAAGGCCGGGGACGACATCTCCACCTTGAAGGGCCGGGTCAAGGAAAGCGAATCGCTGAACAAGGAACTCCAGGCCCGGCTTGCGGCATTGGAGGCCGAGGCCAAAACAAAGCCCTCCGGGCCGGCTGCGGCCAAGTCCTACGATTTCCCGCCCGGTACGCCCTCGAACCCTGGACAGGGTCAGCCGGTACCGAAGTTCATTCCGCCGCCCGTCTCCAATACGCCACCGACGGGCGTCGGCGCACAGGCATCCACGCCGCTCCAGCCAGCTTTACCTCCACCGCCTAAGGCGGGCATCGGTCACGTCAGCCTGGCCACTGCACCCGTGCCGGGTGCCGGTGGCAGGGTGCCAGGACTGGCACCGGGCGCCGCGGTCAGTTCCACGGCGGCCCCCTCGTCGAAAGGGGGCGTCGCCGGCGCATCGGCCAAGGAACGCGAAGCCGGCAAGTCGTTCCTGCCCATCGGCCTGGTCAAGGCGAAGCTCCTGGGCGGCCTGGATGCACCCACGGCGGGGGCGGCCCAATCCAGCCCGCTGCCGGTGTTCATGCGCCTCGAAGACCTGGCCTGGCTGCCCAACCATTGGCGCGCCAACATCAAGGATTGCCTGGTCACGGCCGCCGGCTACGGCGATCTGTCTTCCGAGCGCGCCTATTTCCGCTTGGAAAAGCTCTCCTGCGTGCGCCATGACGGTCGCGTGCTGGAGCAGAACATCTCCGGTTCGGTCTACGGCGAAGACGGTAAGCTGGGCCTGAGGGGCCGGCTGGTGACCAAGCAGGGCCAGATACTGGCCAACGCGCTCTTGGCCGGCGTGGTCTCGGGCATCGGCCGGGGCGTGGTCTACCAATCGTCCACGGTCGGCACTACCGCGCTCGGCACCGTGGTAACCGATCCCGATCCTGGCATGGAATACCAGTCCGGGATCGGGCAAGGCGTGAGCAACGCCATGGACCGCCTGGCCCAGTACTACATCTCCCTGGCGGACAAGACCCACCCGATCATCGAGATCGACGCCGGCCGACTGGTGGATCTCGGCTTTACCAAGGGCACGGCCCTGGATGTGCCCCTGCCGGAAGACCCAGACCTGCTGGCGATGCGTTCCGGCCCCCGTAACGGGCCGAGGAGGGTGGTGGAATGAGGCTCATCGCATTGCTCGCCCTCTCGTTCTTGTCGTTCGCGGCCCTCGGCGATACCGCCGCCGACGTCAGGACACGTCTCATGGAGCGTTACCCATCCACCCCGGTCGACACAGTGCGACCGACGCCGATTACCGGGCTGTTCGAGGTCGCCATGGGCCGCAAGATCGTCTACGTCGACGCCACCGGGCAGTATTTCCTGTTCGGGCGGATCTTCGATCTGCCTGGCAACCGCGACCTGACCGAAGAGCGACTGCGCGACCTCTCACGGCTGGACGTGTCCCTGATCCAGCCGGATCAAATCCTGGAGCAAGGGGAGGGCAGCCAGGTCGTGTATGTGTTTTCCGATCCGGCCTGCGGCCATTGCCAGAAGCTGGAGCAGACCCTGGCCGCCATGACGACGCTGAGGGTCCGGACGATCCTGTTACCGCTGCAACCGGGTTCTTCGGACCTGTCCAGGGACATCTGGTGCGCATCTGACCGCCAGCGGGCCTGGTCTGCCTGGATGCTCAAGGGCGCCCGGCCCGATCCGGCACCGGAGTCCTGCCAAGCCGACGTTCTGTCGCGGAACCTGGCATTGGCCAAGGGCTTCGGCATCCGGGCTACGCCGGCGCTGGTCTCACCGGATGGGCGCGTCTCCCTGGGCGCCCTGGAGGCGCCTGCGCTATCCGCCTGGCTGAACCCCGATCAAACCGCCGTCTCTACTGTCGCCACCGAGGTCAGCCCATGAACTACCGCCATCTCATTCCGTGCTTGCTGCTGCCCACCTTGGTGGGCTGCGCGGGCAGCCTATCCGGCCTGGATGGCTCGAAAAAGCTCTCCTGTCCGGTCGGCGAGGGCGTGACCTGCAAGCCCATGTCCCAGGTCTACGAGGAGTCCGCCAAACCGGCAATGGTCGATGACTCGGACGATCAAACCGCCGTGACCCGACCGCTGCCTCCGCGCAGTGTCGTACACGTGCCGCCCGGCGCGGAGAACGGCCCGGTGCCGCTTCGCACCCGACCCAGCGTGATGCGTATCTGGATCGCGCCCTGGGAGGACGCCGACGGCGACCTGCACGAGGGCGCCTGGATCGCCATGCGTCTCGATGACGGCCGCTGGAACATCGACCACGTGCGGGAACGCATCCGCGAAGGCTACGGCGCCGCCCTGGTGCCGCCGCCGGTGCAGGAAAGCAAGCCGGCCGCTCAGTCCAAACCGTCGTCGGTCGCCGCCGACGTGGCGGATGTGCTGCCGAAGAACCTGCTGCCCGGCTCGAAGGCGCCCGCGGAACCGTTCTTCGATACCAATGCCGACTGAGCCGGGAGCAGACCAATGAGTACCGCGACCGAAGCCCTGCCCAGCTGGCTGGAATGGGTTTCCCGGCTGTTCGCGCCCAAGGCCGACGTGGATGCCGGCGACCCGCTGCAATTCTCGTCCTATCTGCCATATCGGGGCTGGGATGAAGAGGCCCAGTTGTTCATCCTGGGCAATCAGGTCGGCTTCTGCCTGGAGCTGGCGCCCCAGTCCGGCTCCGACCAGTCCATGGCGGACATCCTGGAAGGGCTGATGCACAACTGGCCGGTGGGCACGGGCATCCAATTCCACCTGTTCGGCACGCCCCACATCTACCGCCGCCTGACCCAGTACGCGAACATGCGGCTGGCCGACCCGGACATCAAGGAACGCTCCGACCGCGAAGGGCGGCCGGTTCGCAACGAGAACATCTACCGCAAGCTGGCCCGGCGCCGGGTGGAACACCTGTCCCGCGCCGCGCATCAGTCCCTCACCCGAGGCAACATCTACATGCTGCGGGATTACCGGCTGGTGGTGTCGGTGACGGCGCCGATCCGCTTCAACGAACGCGCTCGCGTCGGCGAATTCCTCAACGCCCGCGCCGGCATGGAAACGACCCTGCGGGCGGCCGGCTTCCCGTCCCGCGTCTGGGACGCCTCCGACCTGGTCAACTGGTGCGCCGACTTCGCCAATCCGCACCGCCTGCATACCGAATTGCCGCTGCTCAACTACGATGAGGGACGGCTGCTCAACGCCCAGGTGGTGGACTTCGACACGGTCCAGCTGGAGCATAGTCGCGGCATCCGCTTCACCAATACCCGGCACGACGACCTCACGGTCGAAATGCGCGCCTACGCCGTGAAGGGCTACCCGGAACGCTTCAGCCTGGCCCGCATGGGCGCCTTGATCGGCGATCTGACCCAGTCCTCGCTGCAATATCCCTGTCCGTTCCTGCTGACCATGGGCGTGTATTTCCCGGATCCGTCCGGCACCAAGGCCATGGTGATGATGAATCAGGCGCGGGCGACCCAGAACGCCGTCTCGAAGATGGCGCCGCTGATGCCCGATTCCCAGGACAAGAAGGCGGACTGGGATGAAGCCCTGCGTGTCGTCGACGGTGGTGGCGGTCTGGTGAAGGCCTATCACACGCTGCTGCTGTTTCCCGAGGAGGAGTACGCCTCGACGGCCGAGAAGGCCGCCGAATCGATCTGGCGCGACCAGGGCTTCCAACTCTGCCACATGACCCACATCCATCGGACCATCCTGCTGGCCTCGCTGCCGATGACGCTGCACGGGGACATGCAGAAGCTGCTGACCCGGTTCAAGCTGCCCTCGACCAAGAGCTACGAGAACGTGGTTTCCCTGGCGCCAATGATCGGGGAGTGGCGCGGTACGCCCACGCCCATGCTGATCATGGGCGGCCGACGTGGCCAGCTGACCGCCCTGGATTTCTACGACAACCCCGAGGGCAACTATTCCGTCGCCATCATCGGCACGCCGGGCTCGGGCAAGTCGGTGCTCTTGAACGAGATCGCCTGGTCTTACCTGGGCGCCGGGGCGAAGGTCTGGCAACTCGATCTGGGCAAATCCTTCCAGAAGCTCGCAGAGAAGACCGGCGGTCACTTCGTCGACATTCACGCCGGCTCCGGGCATTGCGTCAACCCGTTCACCCACGTGGTCGATTTCTCCGACGACTTCGCCATGCTGCAAGCAGTGGTTGCCAAGATGGCCTCGCCGTTCACCGACCTGGAGGCCTTCCAGTACCAGGCCATCGGTACGGTCATCACCCGGATCTGGAACGAGAAGGGCCGGGATACCACCATCACCGACATCCGCGACGTCTTCGCCAAGGGCTGTCTCAACGAGGGCGAACCCGAGGACGCCCGCATCCGCGACCTATCCGTGATGCTCTCGCCGTATTCCGCCGGTGGCGCCTACGGCGAGTTCTTCGACGGGCCGGCCAACGTCCAGTTCGACAACGACCATTTGGTCATCGAACTGGAATCGCTCAAGCGCTCGCCGGCCCTGCACCGGGTCATCATGATGGTGCTGCTGTTCCGCATCACCTCGGAGATGTACTTCAACCGCAACCGGAAGAAGCTCCTGATGATCGACGAGCTGAAGCAGCAACTGGGCAACGCCGGCGATTCCACCCTGGTGCTAATCATCGAGGAGGCGGCGCGGCGAGCCCGGAAATACGGCGGCTCCCTCATCACCGCCACCCACATGGTGGAGGACTACCACGCCAGCGAGGCCCTGCACACGGCCTTCGCCCTGTCCGACTACATCATCGTCCTGCGGCAACGCCGGGAATCCATCGAGAAGCTGGCCCAGGAAGGCAAGCTGCACATGGACGAAGGCCGCAAGCGCCTGCTGTCGTCGCTGCGCATGGAAAAGGGCGCCTACGCCGAGGCCTACCTTTACAGCACCATGGGCGAGGGCATCGTGCGCCTCATCATCGATCCGTTCAGCCTGCTGATGTTCTCCAACCGGCATGAGGACAACGCGCCGATCGACGAGCTGCGCGCCCAGGGCCATTCCCTCGACGAAGCCATCGAGATCCTCCTGGAGCGTCGCGGCGGGAGGGCGGCATGACCCTGCGCGACTGGCTGCTGGTCCTGCTGGCCAACTCGACCCTGGTGCTGGGCGGCATCGTGCTCTACGACACCTTGCGTGACGCCGGCAGGCCTGTGTTCGGCGTGGTCGATCTGGCAAGCGTCTATCGCGAGAAGGAAGAGACCTTCGCCAAAATCATCGGCAACGACAAGACGACCGAGGAAGAGCGCAACAAGGCGGTGGCGGCGGCGCAGTCCTTCGCCAAGGCGCTGCCAGCCGTGCTGGCGAGCCTGTCGCAAGAGTGTGGCTGCGTCGTCCTGATGGGCAACGCGGTAGTCTCGAAGACAACGCAGGTACACGACCTGACGCCGCTTCTACGCGCCCGGCTCGGGATGTGACGCGGGGCCTTGATGACGGCTTCTCCACACCCTCAGTCAGTTCCGGCGCCACGCGGGCGCCTCGCTAATTGGCGGTTCCGAGTCGGCGGCGAGCTGATGGAACTGCTGCGTCTACCGCTGCGTTACTGGAAGGCCACGCTTCTGTTCCTTCCAGTGGCCGTCTGGCTGGCCATGCATTACCGGGTGAACCTGAGCCCCTCGATGCCCTGGACACTGGCCAGGGTGGAGTACGGTCGGCTGCCGCACCTGGGTGAGCTCATGCTCTATGAGTATCGGGGCACCATGCGGGATCTGCCATCCCACACCTTCTTCAAGGAAGTGGCCGGTATTCCCGGTGACGTCATCAGTCTGGAAGGGCGGGCCGTCTGGATCGGGGCCTGTTACATGGGCCTGGCCATGCCGGCCACGCGCGATGGCAAGCGCCTGACGCCGATTGCACCGGGCGTGATCCCGCCGGGATATTTCTACGCCAAGGGCGAACATCCGTCGTCGTTCGATTCCCGCTACCGGGAAAGCGGCCTGGTGCCGTTCGATGCCGTGATCGGCGTCGCGCATCCGGTGTTCTGACAATGCGCGGCCTGTTCGTTCTCCTCCTGGTACTGCCCGGCTGGTCCCCGGCACACGATCTGGGTGCCTTCGGCAAGACCTATCCCATCACCGAGCCCGATTTCCTGGCCGAGATCCAGGACATCGCCAAGCAGAAGATGGCAAACGGCGAATGGAAACGCCTGGAGGTCGATGCGCGGGAACGCGGCAAGCGCTACTTCGAGCGCCCGCCGGCCGTCACGGGCCTGCGCACGGCGACGAAGGGCAGGGTACGGCGGTTCGACCCCAGCATCACCCTCTCCGAGAATATCCGCGATGCCGACGGCCGTCTGCTCTTCGCGGCCGGCACCACCGTGAACCCGGCCGACATCGCGCCGTTCCCCGGCGCGCTGCTCTATCTGAACGGCGACGACAAGCGCCAGGTTGCCCTGGCTGAGAAGCTCGTCAAACAGAAGGGCGATGCCCTGAGGGTGATCCTGGTCGACGGCTCGCCGGCCGAGCTGATGCGCCAATGGGAACGGCCGGTCTACTTCGACCAAGCCGGCGCCGGGGTGCGCCGCTTCGGGCTCGACACCGTGCCGGTGCTCATCATTCAGAAGAACCCAACCGACCGCTTCCTGACCATCGAGGAGATCAAGCCATGATCCGGGCCACGCTCGCCTTGGTTGCCGGCTTGCTCATGTCGCCCAGCCCGCTCCTGGCGGGTTCCTGCGAAGGGGAGTTCCCCAACCCGGTCACCGACATCTGCTGGCGTTGCATCCTGCCCTTGTCGATCGGCAGCGCCCGCATCGCCAACATCGGCAACCAGACCGACATCGACAACCCGGGCAACCCGATCTGCACCTGTGGCAGTGCCCCGCCTCATATCGGCGTCACCCTGGGCTTCTGGGAGCCGGCCTTGCTGGCGGAGGTGCCGCGCCAGCCATACTGCTTCCCCATCCTGGGCGGCTTGCAGATGAACACCGGCGGCTACCAGCCGACCCAGCACGCCCGTTCGTCCCAGACGCCGGCCAAGCCGACTTCGACGGCGTTCTACCACGCCCACCACTACACCTTCCCGATCCTCTATGCCCTGGGCGTGCTCCAGGATCACCCCTGCCTGGTGCAGAACAGCATCGATATCGGCTTCATGACCGAGTTCGACCCGACCTGGAACGATCCGGCCCTGTCCAGTTGGGTCAATCCGGAGGCCTTCCTGTTCGCCAACCCGGCCGCCCTGGCGGCCTGCGCGGCCGATTGTGTCGCGGCCAGCGTCGACAAGCCGCTGGCTGCCACGCCTTGGTGCGCCGGTTGTCAGGGCAGCCTCCACCCCATGCAGGGCTTCGTTCCGCACCACACCGGCGGTGTCGCTACATCGCTGCTACTGACGCAGCGACTGGAAGCCAAGATGCACAAGTTCGGGGTGGCCTGGCGTTATCACGGATCGGACGCTCTGTGCGGGCCGTACCCCTCGCCGGTGATGGATCGCCAGGCCTACAAGACCCAGATGCTCTACCCGGTACCGAACACCCGGAAGATCAACGGCAAGTGCTGCCAGAACCTGGGCGAGTCCTCGATCCTATGGGGCTCGGCCAAGGAATTCCCCATCGCCGGCGAGGACTTCGCCTACCTCCTGTTCCGCAAGCGGAACTGCTGCATGATCTTGTTCTGAGGTGGCCATGAAGAACTTGACCAGCCTCACAATCACCGCTCTGGTAGCCACCGTCCTTGCCACCGCCGCCCGGGGCCAGGATCAGGTTGACTGGCAGTCCCGGATCGACGCGGCCGTTCGCGCCGCCGAGCAGGCCGACACGGCGGCGTGGCACCAGCGCGGCGAGAAGGCCATCCAGTCGGCCGAACAGGCGCCGGCACCGGGTATCGCCAACTGGGACAATCTGCCGACCTCAGCATCGCCCGCATCGGACGTCCTGCCGTTTGTCGAACTTTTCCAGGGTTACCTGAACCAGCAAGCCCAAGGGCAACCGGCGCCGGGTGGTCTGTCCGTCTTCGTTTCCCTGTCCATGCCGCGCGGCAGCCTGGAGTTGCTGGTCGCCGAGGCGGAGCGAACCGGCGCGACCCTGGTCCTGCGCGGCATGGTTGACCGCTCGATCTCCAAGACGATGCTCGCAGTCCAGAAACTGATAGGTCCGCGGCAGGTCGCCTGGGCCATCGATCCGGATGCCTTCGCGCGCTTCCGGGTGGAGAGCGTCCCGGTCTTCGTCATGACCCGTCAGGGCGCCCGTATCGAAGGTTGCGGCGACGAGGCCTGTTTTACCCAGGACGACTACGTGCGCCTGGCCGGCGATGTGAGCATCCCCTATGCCCTCGACGCCATCGAGCGATTGGCGCCTCTGTTCCGTGATGACGTGGCGAAGGCGAGGGCAGGGCGATGAGGAAACGATTGGCGCCGATGGCGCTGCTGGTCTGCGCGGGTCTTGCCCACGGTGATCCGATGAGCGAGGCCCGCGCCGTCGGCCAGGGATCGGTCGATACGATTTACGGCGGGATCAACTACTCCGGGTCGGCCTGGACGCAGGACGCGGCACAGGCCTCGACCGGCGGCAATGCACCCTATGGGGTTGATCCGAGCACCGCCAGCACGCAAGGCGCGGCCCTGCAAGCGGCATGCGCCTCGAACCCGGCCTCACGGGCCGAATGTGAGGGCTTGAACGCCAGCGCCGACACCGCGAATTCAGGCGTCTACCAGAATGCCGGCCAGATCGTGCCGCAGGACGTGTACAAGTTGAGAGAGGGTCAACTGCCCATCGATTCAGCGCTGGCCGATACGGGGATCGCTGGTGCGTACTCCGCTTGCACTACCCAGACCGTCACCCAGGGCCAGCAGTATTTCGACGAGCAGTATTGCCACGACTATTACCTGCGGGTACTCGACCAGCCTTGCACCAAGACCCTGGACGTGGAGCTTGTCTGCGAGTCGAGGGTGGTGCTGCGGGTGAATACCGCCACGGGGTGGTACTGGTGCGGGGGCTGCGCCTACAACCGGGATGGGCAGTGGAGCACCTACAAGGACCAGGTCACGAACCTGTTGCAGGCGCTCGGCAATCAAACCCAGTTCGCCGGCTCGTTGACCGCCGGGGACTATTGGGGCGTGGTCGGCACGGGCGGCGCGGCGATGACGTTCAAGGTGAACGGGCATGCCTACGGCACCGGAACCAGCTTCTGGTATTACCACATCCATATCGGACGGGGGATTTCGTACGGAATCTGCGTCAACAATAGCCCGACCTTCCAGCAATCGGGCTGCACCGGCGCCATCAACGATTCGATGGTCGATCTGTCCGGGCAAGCGGACTGCCCCAATCCGACCTGGCGTCCGCCGACGGAGGATTATCCCGGCCACTACTATTGCCCAGGGGCGACGACGATCTCCTGCCCAGCCGGTTCGGAGGCGCAGGTCATCGACGGAAACAGCACCTGCATCGGCGATCTCCAGTGTAGCGAGCGTGATGACTGGCAGGATTCCTGTGCCGGTTATGCGTCTCGCGTCCCCCCGGGTTTGCTGCCTCCGGATGGGGTCAATCCGGACGGCGGGCTGGTGCCGTTCCCGGTCGCCACCGGCCCGGGCCCCAAGGACAAGTGCGAGCGCACCACCTCGGTCTGCACCCAGCCAGGGGAGACACGGGACATCGATGACCATCCGGTCACCCGCGACTGCTGGCAATACACGAACACGTTCACCTGCCTGGACCTCGATCCGAAGTCCGATTGCGACCAGCCCCGCTGGGGCAGTTGCACCACCCTCGGCACCAGCTGCATCGACAGGGACGAACTGATCCCGGACTTCTGCACGGCCGAGCAGACCCGGTTCTCCTGCATGGTGGCGGACACCACCCGCGAGGAAACCGTCACCGATTGCGGCACACAGGTCTATCAGGACTCCAGCGGCGCGGTCTGGGACACCGGCCACGAGCCCGATAACGACCTGGCCTCGGTCGTGGCATTCATGGAGGCCGGCCGGGAGGCGGGCGGCTACATCGACCCGGATTCATTGGAGTTGTTCAAGGGCTTCGACAGCCGCTGCAAGAAGAAGCTTTTCGGCCTGGTTAACTGCTGCAACAAGGGCGGCACCAGCTCCGGGAGCATGTTCTCCAATTCCGCCATCGCGGCGGTCTCGGCCGGCGGCCAGGCAGCCGCCTCTACCTACACCTTCGATGCCCTGTTCGTGTCGGACGCGCCGAACTGGGTCATCAACGGCTTTTCGTCGGTGTTCGGCTCCGGCACCAGTTCGGCGCTCGCGGGCCTGCTGGCCGGCCAGGTCTCGGTGGAGAGTTTCCTGACCTCCCTGATACCCGGCCCCTGGAGCATCGCCATGCTGGCCCTCCAGTTCTCGGGGTTGCTGAGTTGCGAGGACCGCGACATCGAAACGGCGCTCAAGCGCGATGCCCGCTTGTGCGTCGATCTGGGCGGCTACTGCTCCAAGAAGGTGCCCATCATCGGCACTTGCCTGGAACGGACCTACAGCCATTGCTGTTTCAACTCGCTGCTCGCCAAGGCCATCAATACCCAGGGCAAGGCCCAACTCGGGATGGGGATGGGCAGCGCGAAGCAACCGAACTGCGGCGGCTTCACCGCGGCGCAGTTGCAACAGCTCGATCTGGCCGCCATGGACCTGTCCGAGTTCATGGATCAGGTCAGGCCGCAGGGGGTGTCGCCGACAGCCACATCCTGCTACTTCCAGGGAGAAACCTCATGTCCAGCCGTGCATTGATCGTGATCCTGGCTTTGCTCGCCCAAGACGCCATGGCCCGTCAAACCGTGTCCAGCCTCAAGCCGCTGCTTGTCGAGGCGCTCAGGAAGGGAAGCGCCGAGGGCTTGCTCGCAAATCCTGATGCCAAGGCCTTCAGCCAGACCTTCGGAAGTACCGCGCCCATCCTGATCGACGTCGTCCGCATCGGCTCGCACCAGGAGGCGGGCTGTGGCCGCCTGCGCGTGACGACGAGCCAGGCCGGTGTCGTGGAGCGTGATCAGAAGGGCCATGCGCTGCCCGCCAAGGACCAGCGCATGGTGTACCAGGTCAATTTCTGTGGGAGCGGCCGTTTTCCAATTGGGGAGGAGGGCAGGTGACGCGCGCACGTCTGGGTGTGCTGGGCGCGCTTCTCTGTAGCGCCTTCGCCTCGGCACAGCCGCTGGAGGCCAAGTCGTTTCTGCTGGACAAGGAACGGGGCTGGTTCTGGTACGAGCAGGCGCCGGCACCCGTCGAGACCGCGCCGAAACCGAAGGGCGAAGCGGGGCAGGCCACCGGCAAACCGGTCGAGGTTCGGATGTATGAGCAGTTCAAGGCCGGCATGGAAGAGGCTCGGATCGTCGCCATGTTCAATCCTACCCAGGCGAACGTGGAGCGCTACGTCCAGTACCGCACCGCCCTGGTGAAGCTGGCCGATCAACTGGCCGAGGCGGGCCAGCGGGTGGTCTGGGCGAACCCCGAATACGATTTCACCCAGGCGCGGCCGGTGTCGGCCGTCGGCCTACAGGTGCATGACGCGGAGAAATCGGAACAGCACCGGCGGACCTTCGACCGCCTGGCCAAGACCCACGTGTTGTACTTCTTCTTCAAGTCGGACTGCCCCTACTGCCACGCCTTTGCACCGGTCCTGCTGGGTTTCTCGCAGGCCACCGGGATCAAGATATTTCCGGTGTCGCTCGATGGCGGTGGTTTGCCGGAGTTTCCCCAACCGCATAAGGACCATGGCCAAGCGGCGGCGCTGGGCGCCACGACCGTGCCGGCCGTCTACCTGGCCAATCCATTGACCCACGAAATCACGCCGGTCGCCTTCGGCATCCAGTCCGAAACGGAACTGGTCGACCGCGTCATGGCCATCGCCAATCCGGGTATGAGCGGCTTTGTCGATGCCTTGACGCCCATTCGTTCCCTGGAGGGATTAGCACCTTGAAAAAGACTAAGGAAGCACGTGAAACCGGTTTTGGAAATCGACCGTTGCTCCCTCACCCCTACCCCTCTCCCAGAGGGAGAGGGGAACTGCTCCCTTCCCCCTCCGGGGGAAGGGCTGGGGATGAGGGAGCAACGTATCTATCACTTATCCGCATCCTCGTCGTCGCCCTGGTCATGGCCTCATGTCCGCCGGCCTACGCCGAGTCGCTGCAATCCCAGGCCGAATCCATGTTCACCGGCATGGCCAATGTCACGGCGCCCCAAGCCTTCAAGGGCCAGACCATGAACACCTACACGGCTGGCTCCATGTTCGTCCGGGTGCCCAACAAGACCTACCAGTTGCTCGCAGCGCAAGCGCCTTACCTGCGCGCGGGCAACGGCTGCTCCGGCATCGACGCCTTCGCGGGCTCGTTCAGCCACATCTCGGCCGAAGGGTTCAAGGACATGCTCAAGGGCATCACCTCGGCCCTGCCGGGCGTCCTGTTCCAGTTGGCCATCAAGTCGGTGGAGCCGCTCCTGGGCGACACCATGGAATGGTTCAATTCCATCGCCACCATGGTCAACCGGGCCAACATCTCCAGTTGCGAGGCGGCGAAGATGGCGGTGTACGAGGGCTATCAGATGCTGGGCATGGCCACCGCCAAGAACTGCGAGCAGATCGCCTGGCTGACCGGGAAGGCCAGCGACGGCGCGGCTGCGCGGGAGTATTGCAAGAACACCGGCAACGTCGACACGGTCATGGCGTCCGCCAACGCCTCCGCCGACCCCAACATCAAGGAACTGCCGCCCTTCCGGGGCAATCTGGTCTGGCAGTCCCTCAAAAAAATGCCCCATCTGGACGACTCCGACCGCGAAGTCATCATGTCCGTGACCGGGACGACGATCTACCCCCAGACATACACCGACGGCTCCAACCATCCCGGCTCGCTGGGCCCGGCCGACCTGAAGACCTCCACCTTGCTCTACGCCGACGGCGGGCCGTGCGGGGCCAACAAGATCCAGCTGCTGAGCTGCGGCGGCGACACGACGGATTGCCTGAACCCAACCTATTCCTGCCGAGACTTCACCTCCATGAGTCAGCGGGTGGCGGACATCATGGCCTCCCTGGCGGGCAAGATCAGCGCTGGCAACCAGTCGCCCACGGTGACCGAGATCAACTTCGTCAACAACGTGCCGGTGCCGGTTTACCGCATCCTGGCGGTCGGCGGCACGGTCAACAACAGCGCCATCTCGGAATCGTTGCGCGCCCAGTTCAACGACTACGTGGCCGTCGAGTTCGTCCACGCCATGATGTCGCGCATGGTCAACGAGGCGATGAACGCGGGCTTGCAGAATGCCAAATTGCTGCCGCCACAGACCGAGCAGTTGAGAAACCACATCGACCTGGCCCGCCTGTTCATCCAGCAACTCAATGCCGACCGCCAGGTGGCGGCGCAGAAGGCCCAGGTGGCCACCACCATCATCCAGCAAGTCGCCCAACTGGAACGCGACCTGCGCGCTGCCATGCCGCAGCAGGTCCGTGACCTGTTGGCCTATTCGGCCCTGCGCTGACCGGGGAGCAACGTGGCCGGGTACACCCTGTTCAGCTATGGCGACGTCGACACGCTGGCGTTGATCTTCAATGCCCTCGCCGCCATGACCGGCGGTTCGAGTATGGCCGGCGCCATCGCCATGGTGTTGATCCTCGGCTTCTTCGGCGCCCTGATCGCCATGGCGGTGATGAAGCACCTGTACGGGGTCCACTGGCTGATCGCGGTGTTCCTGATCAACGGCGTGCTCCTGGTGCCCAAGACCACCGTCCAGATCGTCGACAAGACGGCGATGCAAGCCCCGGTGCTGGTGGACAACGTGCCCTGGGGCATCGGCGCCCTGGCGTCCATCGTGACCAGCCTCGGATCGGGCCTCACCGAGATGTTCGAAACCGCGTTCCAGGTCCTGCCGGCGGCGCTTTCGGGTAATAGCATCGTGACCCTGCCGGCCGATCTGACCTATGAGAAAACCGGGATGATGTTCGGGGCCACCTTGATCCGTGAGGCCGCCAAGACCCGCTTTCAAGACCCGGTGTTCGAGACCGACTTGGTCAACTTCATCGCCAACTGCACCATCTACGACATCTCCCAAGGACTGATCGACGCGAACACGTTCAACAACGCCAAGGACCTCTGGCCGTTGATGGCCAATACCAACCAGGCCCGGTTCACCACCCTGCATGGTGCCAACGGGGCGGTGGATTCGTATGCCTGCCCAACGGCCTACGCCTCCCTCGATGCCGCCATGGCCAACCAGGTGACGCAGCAAATCACCAATATGGCGGTATTCGTCAACCCGGCCCTGAGAGCCAATCTCGGCCAATCAATCACGCCGGCGATGTCGAGCGCCGCGGCGGCCGATCTGGATGCCCAACTCATGGCGGCCTACAACCGTTCCGCCTTGGGCGGCGCGGCCGCCACGACCGCGCAGATCATCCGCCAACATGGCCTGATCAACGCGGTGAACGGCGCCGGCGCGATGTTCAGCCAACGAACCAACGATCCCTCGGCGCTGATGCTCGGCATGGCCCAGGCCCAGACCACGGCCGCGCACAATGCCCAGAAGATCGTCGGCGGCAAGATAGCCGAATCGGCGCTGCCGCTGCTGCACAACGGCATCACCGCCATTGTCTATACAGCCTTCCCGCTGGTGATCCTGATCGCCTTGCTTCTGGGTGGTCTGGGCGCGATCCGCGTGCTCAAGATGTACAGCCTGTCCCTGGTCTGGCTGGCCATGTGGCCGCCGCTCTATGCCGTGGTGAATTTCCTGCACTCCACCAAGGCCGCCAAGGCGACGGCGCTGGCTGGCTATGCCAACAGCGTGCAGGGGGTGACCCTGGCCACGGCGCCGAGCATCTACGACACCACGATGTCCGAACTGGCCATCACCAGCTGGCTGCTGGTCTCGGTGCCGGTCATCGCCAGCGCCATCGTCTTCGGCATGGACAAGCTGGCCAACGCCGGTATCGGCTTCATGACCGCAATGGGCACGTCGGCCAGCTTCGGCTCGCGCCAGGCCGGCGACTACGCGGGCAACCTCAGCCTGGACAAGATGGACCTGGCGCCGAACTACACCAGTGGATTCATGAGCCAGTACGGCAATGCCCTGGGCACCAGCACCTCGGACATGCTGACCGGGGATTACCGGTATCGTGCCAACCTTGGCCAGTCGGCTGCCTCGCTGGGCACCTCTACCGAAATCGGTAGCCGCCTATCCACGGCGTCGGCCAACGCCGAGCGGCTGGCAACCCAGGAATCGGAGGCCGCCCAGAAGGCGGATGCGGCTACCCTGGCGCATATCCTGGGCGAAACGCACAGGGAAGGGGTGGATAGCGCCTACGGCAAGGGCGCACGCCATGGCGACAGTGCCAGTCTGGGCACCAAGATCGACAAGGTTCATGAGATCACGGATCAGCTCAAACGGGATCTGGGGATTACGGATACAAATACCGCTTCGAGCGCACTGAATTTTGCATTGGGGGTGGGATATACCAGCGCTTCAGGTCGCCAGAAGGCGGCCGAATCGGTCAAGGAAATGCTGCCGGTCAAGGCGGGACTCGATTCCCGTGGGCAACAGGCCAATGAAAACACGGTCAAGGTCGCACTGGACAAGGCGCGTTCCGCCGCCATCAAGGCGGGCATTACCGACACCCGCTCGCTCACCGAGGAATACGTCAAGACCGAGGACTTCCAGCATCGCATCAGCCAGGGCGACGAGCGGGCTCGGCAAATACAAGTCTCGCACCAGGAAGCCCTGACGCACACCCACGCCGCCCAGAAGTCCCACGAACAGTCTCAGGAATACCGCCAGAGTGCCGAGAAGGTCATGGCCAT
The DNA here is from genome assembly GCA_020723405.1 of Thiobacillus denitrificans. Lineage (GTDB taxonomy): Bacteria > Pseudomonadota > Gammaproteobacteria > Burkholderiales > Thiobacillaceae > PFJX01. Next base: position 81,165 of record DYIY01000002.1, read on the forward strand.
GGCGGCGCGGGGTGAGATCAATTGGGTGCCCGAATTCCACAATTATGTCCGCCAGCACGCCCTCAACGCGCCGGATGAGCATGGCATCCGGGACATGGGTGAGTTGACCGGCGAGAAGGCCGCCTACTGGATGAGCAAATTCTTCTCCGAAGGGGAGATGGGGCGCGCCCTGGACGGCTCGCCTGCCTGGATGGAGCGGGTCGGGTTTACGCCGACCCGGCATCCCATGGCGCCGGAGACGAACGCCGATCTTGGGTCACGCTACGCCGGAATGGCGGCGCCGATGATCGATGGCCAGGCAGTGACACCGGAAACGGTAAGTCAGCAGAACCAGTTCGAACGGACGCTGATGCCGGGTGTTCCCGGTTACCAAGATCCGGAAGCGAAGGGCAGGGCGCTGGAGCAAAAGGTCACGGCCGGCAAGGCCGCCAACCAGTCGGCCGAGGCGGCGGTCGAGACCGAGATCGGCAGAAAAGACAAACAGCTTGATCAGCAGTACCAGACCAAGACTGAGAACCTGAACTGGGCCAACGAGGCATTCGGAACCGACGGGGTGTCGGATGCCATCAAGAAAGGCGCGAAGAAACCGGGAGCGACAGGGAAATGGTAGTGGGAGAGCGAGCCACGAGGTCAGTCTTCATCGTGCCTGTGATACATGTTACCGACGAAGTTTCGGTAGGCCGGGTTCGTCACGATGTCATCGTCTCCCAGATGATCATCGGGCTGGCCAGCGGCGCCATCCGAAGCGCCAAATCGTTCAACCAGCTTGATGACGGCCCACGTCACCAGCACCACGCCGATGAGGATGGCGAAGCGCAACGGGGTCATGTCGTCCCACGTGTACCAAGCTGTGTTGTCCATGAAGTTCTCCCGGTTTCGTCGATTTCAAGCGGTTTCAGTTTAGGCCTGCGTCATGTGGCATGCAACGCATCGGCAGGCCCCATGCCTCTTCAACGAAAGGAAATACCATGAAAACACGCTTTGTCACGGCTCTCATTGCCGTGGGCCTGCTTCCCTGTAGGACCACCCAGGCGGCCGAGCTGTCGGTGCCGGCCATCGTCAAGATTCAGGACTCGATGGGGGTGGCCGCGAGGCCCCAGACGCCAACTGCCGAGCACGGGAAAATTTTGAAAAAGGGGGATGTCTGCTGGACGCGCGGCTTGCTTACCGAGGTCTGGAATTGTTCTTCTCTTGGAGGGGTAACCATCAGTCAGGTCTACGATCACGGTTGGCGGGTGGCGGACATGAATGTCGGCGTAAATGGCTCGCCGGCCTTTCTGGTGATCGAAGAACAATGAAGCCCTCCATCCTGGTCCCATTCCTGGTCGTCCTGGCAGTCTCGGGCTGCCAGGCTATGCCCCCACAGTCCAAGGACGCAGACAAAGGGGAAGAGGGCAAAGCGTTTGTCCTGGAGCGTGGGATCGACCAGATTCGAGACGCTGACTCAGGCGAAGCCTTCCATGTGATTTGTAAGCCATGCGCGAAGCCGACTATCAAGACGCGATACCTGCCCCCTCTGCCGGCGGCCTTGACTATTGCACCCGCTATGTCTGTCCCAGCGAACCCCGTACCGGTCTTGGTTCAGGAAATGGTGCCAGCGCCGGTTCCAACTCCTGATACGAAATCGGCAGGTCAGCCGGCCGTGTTCAAGCACTTGGTGCCATTCGCATTCGGCCGTTCAAAGCTAGGTCCACAAGGTCGCTCGGCCATGGATGCCATATTGGCGGTAGCCAGGGGGGCTACTCGCATCCATGTGCGGGGTTATACCGACATCATCGGGTCAATGTCGATCAACAAGCGCTTGGCCATGGCCCGTGCTGCCGAGATTCGGTCATACCTGATCAATGGGGGGGTGACTCCCGACAAGATAACGATCAGTTACTGCATCGACTGCTTTACCGATAGCAATGAAGCCAGCGCTGGTCGTGCCGCCAACCGGCGTGGTGTCGTCATATCGCAACAAACATCTGAGGCCATGGATATAAGTTGCTTGGGTCATCGAATGTGTGCTGTATCGGTGAGCCCGAGTTCATCTCCGACAGGAAGGTGATCAAGAAGAACCGATTCCATCAAATTGGCAATTAGTCCACACATGAGATGAGATCCAACTTGAGGTCCAACTCATGGCCTCAACTTTGTCGATGTCATCAATTGCTCTTGGCCTTGCTGCGTTGTTTCGAGTATGCCAATCCCGAAACTGGATGGCCTCAATGGTCGGCTGCTTTTACAGCTGCTTTCACCTGTACGCCCGTTATTTGATCGGCTTGGCCTCCACCAGTTTGAATACGCTGTCATCCTGCGCCCTACATGTGCCATGAAGATCGGGCAGGTGGCTCACCCACTCGCAGTCCAAGTGGTCGCCATCCCTGGACTTCAGGAGGGCTTGACCTTTTTCGATATGCCGACGATGGACTTTGGACACATTCCGGTAGACGCCTCGGCATTCCACATTCAAGCAACGTTCGCTATCCCATTTACCCACATAGCGCTTACCGTCCAGCATCACCTCCATGGAATTGGCTTGGAGCCAACCGAGATGCAGGGTGCCGACGGCCTGCGTCGCATCGCTTGTATCCTTGAGCGCCACATTCGACGCGCAACCGGCCAATAGCAGCAAAGGGAGAATCGTCAACAGTTTCATGGCAATGTCCTTCAAGTGAGGTTTCAGAGTGCGACCCGACGCAAGCGCAGGGCGTTGGCCACCACCGAGACCGAGCTGAAGCTCATGGCCAGGGCAGCGATCAGCGGCGACAGCAAAAGGCCGAAGAGCGGGTACAACGCCCCGGCGGCGATGGGTACGCCCAGGGCGTTGTAGAGGAAGGCGAAGAGCAGGTTCTGTCGCATGTTGCGCACCGAGGCCTCGGACAGGCGGCGGGCGGCGACGATGCCACGCAGGTCGCCCTTGACCAGGGTGACCTGGGCGCTGGTCATGGCCACGTCGGTGCCGGTGCCCATGGCGATACCGACGTCGGCGCGTGCCAGCGCGGGAGCGTCGTTGATGCCGTCGCCGACCATGGCGACAATGCGGCCCTGGCCCCGCAGCCGTGCCACCAGGGCATCCTTGTCCTCCGGCTTGACCTCGCCGTGGACCTCGGCGATGCCGAGTTCGCGGCCCACGGCGTGGGCGGTGGTGAGGCCGTCGCCGGTAGCCATGACGATTTCCAGGCCGCTGTCACGAAGATAGGCCAAGGCCTCCGGCGTGGAGGCCTTGATCGGGTCGGCGACGGCGATCAGGCCGACCGCCTGCCCTGCCACGGCCAGGAACATGACGCTGGCGCCCTCTCCACGCAGGGCCTCGGCCCGCTCGCCGAGCGGCCGCCAGTCGATCCCGTCGCCCTCCATCAGCCGGGTGTTGCCGATGGCCACCGCCCGGCCGTCGACGACGCCGCGCGCGCCGATCCCGGAGGCGGACTCGAAGCCCTCCGGTGCGCTGAGGTGAAGGCCGCGCCGACGTGCCTCGGCCACCAGGGCGTGCGCCAGAGGATGTTCGCTGCCCTGGTCCAGGCTCGCCGCCACCCGGAGGACCTCCTCCTCGCGCCAGCCAGCTGTCGCCGCCAGGCCGTGGAAGGCCGGTCGGCCCTCGGTGAGGGTGCCGGTCTTGTCGACGATCAGGGTGTCCACCTTGCGCAAGGTCTCGATGGCCGCCGCGTCGCGGAACAGCACGCCATGAGTGGCGGCCTTGCCGGTGGCGACCATGACCGACATGGGGGTGGCCAGGCCCAGGGCGCACGGGCAGGCGATGATCAGCACCGCCACCGCGTTGATGAGGCCGTAGGCCCAGGAGGGCTGCGGCCCGAACAGGCCCCAGGCAATTAAGGTGAGGAGCGCCACCACGACTACGCCGACCACGAAATACCCGGCCACCACGTCGGCCAGGCGCTGCATGGGGGCACGGGAACGCTGGGCCTCGCTCACCATCTGCACGATCCGGGCCAGCACCGTGCCGCTGCCCACCTGGTCGGCGCGCATGACCAGGGCGCCGCTGGTGTTGAGGGTGGCGCCGATCAGGGTATCGCCGGGGGCCTTGGCGACCGGCATGGGCTCGCCGGTGAGCATGGATTCATCCACCGCGCTCTCGCCCTCCAGCACCGCGCCGTCCACCGGCACCTTCTCACCCGGCCGAACCCGCAGGCGGTCGCCGGGATGGACCTGGGCGAGCGGGATGTCCGCCTCGCTGCCGTCCTCGTTCAGGCGCCGGGCGGTCTTGGGCGCCAAGCCCAGCAGGGCGCGGATGGCGGCGCCGGTTTCGGACCTGGCCTTGAGTTCCATGACCTGGCCGAACAGGGTCAGAGAGATGATCACCGCGGCGGCCTCGAAATAGGCCGGCACCTGGCCGTTGACCCGGAACGAGGCCGGAAATAGGCCGGGCGCCAGGGTGCCGACGACGCTGTAGGCATAGGCCGCAGCCGTGCCCAGGCCGATCAGCGTCCACATGTTGGGGCTCCGGCGGATGACCGACTGCGCCCCGCGCACGAAGAACGGCCAGCCCGACCAGAGTACCACCGGGGTGGCTAGGGCCAGTTCCAGCCAGGGGCGGGCCGTCCCCAGGAGCGGATCGAACAGGTCGCCCGTCATGGTGACGGCGGCCACCATGATCGTCAGCGGCAATGTCCACCAGAAGCGGCGGCGGAAGTCCGCCAGCTCGGGGTTTGCCTCGTGTTCGGCACCCGGCTGCACCGGCTCCAGGGCCATGCCGCATTTCGGGCAGGTGCCGGGTCCAACCTGCCGAATCTCCGGGTGCATCGGACAGGTGTATTCGCCCATCGCCGGGCGGATCTCGGGGTGTGCGGATTCGGCCACAGTCAGGTAGCGCAGTGGCTCGGCCAGGAACTTGGACAGGCAGTTTGCGCTACAGAAACGGTAGGTCTGCCCGGCGTGCTCGGCGCGGTGCGGCGAGTCCGGCGCCACGGCCATGCCGCAGACGAGATCCCGATCCTGTCCGGCGGCCATGGCCCCGGAATGGCTATGCCCGGCATGGTTCATGGCGTCCTCCCGGCATCCGTGTCGACAAGGTGTAGACGCGGCAGGAAGGCCGGCGTTCGCGCCTGGTAGTCGCGGTAGGCGTCGCCGAATTCGGCCATGGCATCCCGTTCCTCCCGCCTGGCGAGGCGCACATAGACCGCGAGCAGGACCGGAAACATTGCCACAGTCGGCAGGGTCGGCCACTGCAACAGGAAGCCGAACATGATGAGGATGAAGGCCGCGTACTGGGGATGCCGGATGCGCGCGTAAGGCCCTGTTGAGGCCAGGCGGTGCTCGCGCTGGGCATGGAACAGCACGTTCCAGGCCGAGGCGAGCAGCCAGAAACCGCCGAAGATGAAGATATTACTGAGCAGATGGAAGGGTCCGAAATGCGGATTTGCGCGCCAGCCAAACATGACTTCCAGCAGATGACCGGCGTCGTGGGCCAGGAAGTTGACGCCGGGGAAGCGCTGCCCCAGCCAGCCGGACAGCAGGTAGAGGGTGAGCGGAAAGCCGTACATCTCGGTGAACAGGGCGACGATGAAGGCCGAGTACATGCCCAGCCCACGCCAGTCGCGGGGGGCCTTCGGCTTGTAGAAGCTGAAGGCGAACAGGATGAACACCGCCGAGTTGAACAGCACCAGGTACCAGAGCCCGTAGGCCGGCGAGGCACTCATTGATCACCCCCTTTGCCGCCGTGGCCGTGCCCGCCATGGCCGAACAGGTGCATCAGCGGGCAGGCGAGCAGGAGCAACAACGGCAGGGCGCCCAGCAGGTGGGCGCGGTGCTCGGTCCAGAGATAGAACGCCGCCACCGCGGCAAAGCCGAACCAGGCCAGCTTGGTCCGCAGCGACATGGGCGGTGTGCCGTGACGATGCCCGTTCATGGCCATCTCCGTCCACGCGGCCTCAACGCTGAGGTGTCCGCCCGTGTGATCCGGCACCGGGTGGAGGCGACGAGCAACAGGCATGGGATCCGGTGTGCGCATGCGCCTCCGCATTGGCCCGTTGCCAGGCGACGAAGCCTGTCCAGATTTGTTTCAGCCAGTTCAGCATTTCAACCTCCTTGCGCGGGTCGGCCACGGCCTTCCAGGTCGGCGCGCTGCTTCAGATACGTTACGCGGTCAATCTCGCCCTGGGCATAGCGTTGTTCCAGAATGCCCAGGGCGCTCTTGTCTCGACGCTCCTGCCTGTTTTCGAAGAAATGACGGAGCACCAGGATGATCAGGACGAAGGGCAGCAACCAGACCAGGAGCATGCCCAAGCCGCCGATTCCCATGCCGATATGATCGATTCCGTACATGGCTTGTCTCCCGGGACCTGGTGTGCTCGAAGATCGCCAGACGCTTCACTTCCTGATGTTGTGAAGCACCGAGCCGTACGTGTCGCCCTGGCCCTTCTCGGGGGCATGGCTGTCGCCTTGGGTGTGCGGGGTATGCGTTCCCTTGTCCTGGAGGACCGAGCCGTAGGCATCGCCCGACCCCTTGGCCGGCGCGTGGCTGTCGCCGGGTTTGTGAGGGAAGTGGCTGTCGTGGACGTTCAAAACGCTCTGTTTCGTGTCGGGGCTGTTGTCCATGTCGTGGGCGAAGGCCGGGGCGGTCGACAGAATGAGGGCGGTGAGTGCGATGAGAGTTTTCATGATGGTTTCCTTTTCACGGGTTGATGCAGGCAGGTTGTCCGCCCGGCGAGTCGGCCCGCCGGGCACCAGGGATAAGCGATTCACCGGTCATTGAGGACCGAACCGTAGGTGTCGCCGAAGCCTTTTTCCGGGCCATGGCCGTCACCTCCCTTGTGCGGCACGTGGGTTTCGCCGGCCTGCACGTCCAGGATGATCCAGCCATAGGTGTCGCCGGTGCCGCGCTCCAGCCGGGCGGGCGAGTAGCCGGTGCCCACGAAACCGCTGGAATGGTCGTTGAGGATGCTTTGCCGCATATCGGGGTTGTCGTCCCAGTCGTGGGCGAAGGCGGAAGTGGCGGCGAAAGCCAGGACTGCGAAGGGAATGAACGCTTTCATGATCGACTCCTGTGAAGTTGAGGTGAGGACATCACGCTTCGTGATGTTGGAGTCAGTATGGACAGAGGAGTCCAACAGGAAGCTGATACGGTGATTACAAATGCGTCATGCGGGGAGTCGGTGGCGCTGCATGGCGATGGGGCATGGGTCAGCTGTGCCCCCGCCCCAGAATAAGCATCAGGCCGCCCCACCGTGGGGGCCAAGTCGCTCTTGGGACGGCCTGGCGAACGACTTGAGAGGGCGGCTTTCAGGCGGTTTTCCAGGGCGTTACACTGGTTTACTCAGGGGCGTCTCCCTCTGCCCTGGGCATGACGTAGGAGTTACCGCATGGCATACGGCCTGAACAAACTGCTGCTGCTTGGCCTTTGGTCGTGGACCCTGGCCGCGCTCGCGCAGGCGCCGGACTGGAACACGCGGGTCTACAAGCTGGTGGCCACCCAGGCGGACGGTACGACGGAACTCGGTTCGGCGGTGCCCTTGGGCGGTGAGCGGCTGGTCACGAATTGTCATGTGCTGCGTCAGGCGGTGCGTATCGAGGTGCATGTGGACGGCGCGGTCATGCGCGCTGAAATCGGTCGGCGCGATGCCTATCGCGATATGTGTTTGGTCACGTTGCCGGGCCTCTCCGCCCCGCCCATGCCGATGATCGAGGTGGGTGAGAGCCGGGTGGGGTTGGATGTGGTCGCAGCGGGCTGGCCGGGAGGCGAATTGGCCGTGAGCCGTGGTCGCATCATCGGACTGCATCATTGCGAGTGCGATGGCGGCAGGGTAATCCAGACCTCGGCGGCCTTCGACCGGGGCGCCAGCGGTGGTGGACTGTTCGACGGACGAGGCCGTCTTGTGGGCATCTTGACCTTCAAGGCCAAGGCGGGCGGCAACTTCCATTTCGCCCTGCCGGTGGGCTGGCTGAGGCATACGGCCATGGGCACGCCGGGGGTACAGCCAGCCGACTCCCCCGCCTTCTGGGAAAAGCCGGGTCGAGAGAGCGGCTATTTTCTGGCAGCCTGCGACCTTGGCGCGCAGGAAAAGTGGCTCGCCCTGCGGCGCCTGGGCCAGGATTGGATCAAGCAGGAGCCCAGTAACCCCGAAGCCTGGATGGCATTGGGACGTGCCGAGCGCGGCATGGGACAGACGGAGCACGCCGTGGTGGCTTTTCAGCGGGCGTTGATGCTGGATTCGACCCACACCGAGGCCGGGTGGGCGCTGCGGGAGATGGAATTCGACCTGGACCGCGCCATCGGGGAACCCGACGGCCTGTGAACGCCCCCCCTCCCACAGGGGGCAAGTTACACGGGGCGGCCCTTCGTTTACTTGAGCGCTACCCAGTTCCGACGACCGGTCACTTCAATTGGAAGCGCATGTTTCCGGTGCCCTTGCCCGGTACGGTGACCACCGCCACCGCCTTGACGCCCTTGCCGGACTTGAACGAGGTGGCCGCGCCCAGGGCGCTGTCGGCGACCTGCTTGAGTTCCAGTTCTTCCTTCTTGCCGCCACCCAGCAGGGTGAGCTTCCCGCTGCTGCCCTGGGCCGGCAGCATGTCGGCGTGCAGGCTGAGATAGACCTTGGCCTGGCCGTCCTTGATGACCAGTTCGGCTTGGAAGATCTCGGCATCGGCCACCACACCACCCCAGCGGGGCTTGCCGTGGTCGTCGTGGGCGAATACCGGCTGGGCCAGCAGGGCGGAGAACAGGAGGTGGAGGATGGCGTGTTTCATGGAGGATTCCTTTCAGGGGGAAGTGGATCAAGGGGATCAATAAGCCTCGCCGCCATGAGCCATTTCAGCCAGCAGACGGTTGAGCGGTTTTTCGCCGAACAGCCAGAACATCACCGGGGTGAGCACTGTGTCCAGTAGGGTGGAACTGATGAGGCCGCCGAAGATGACCACGGCCACCGGATGCAGGATTTCCTTGCCCGGCGCGTCGGCGGCGAGGAGCAGCGGCACCAGGGCGAAAGCGGCTACCAGGGCGGTCATCAGCACCGGGGTCAGGCGCTCCAGGGAGCCGCGCACGATCATGGCGCGGCCGAAGGTTTCATTTTCGAAAGCGCACAGGTTGATGTAGTGGCTGATTTTCAAGATACCGTTGCGGGTGGCGATGCCGGTCAGGGTGATGAAGCCCACCAGGGCTGCCACCGACAGCGGCTGGCCGGACAGCCAGAGGGCGACGACGCTGCCCACCAGCGCCAGCGGGATGTTGCCCATGATGATGGCGGCCAGCACCGCCGAACGGTAGCGGCTGTAGAGCACCAGGAAGATCATGGCCAGCGACACCAGGGCCAGCAGGGCAATCAGGCGGGCGGCGGCCTCCTGGGCCTGGAACTGGCCTTCCAGGGCGGTGAAATAGCCTTCCGGCAAGGGCCGGGCGGCGAGTTCCGCGCGGATGTCGGCGATCACCTTGGTCATGTCGCGGCCGTCGGTGTTGGCGGAGACGACGATGCGGCGGCGCGAATTTTCGCGGCTGACCTGATTCGGGCCGTCGCTCTCCTCGACGCGCGCTAGTTGCGCCAGGGGCACGCTGCCGCCGGGCGTCTCGATCAGCAGGCCCTTGAGCGCCTCGGGACCGCGGCTGCCCTCGGGCAGGCGCACGATGAGATCGAAGCGGCGGTTGCCCTCGATGACCTGGGTGATGCGCTCGCCCTCGATCATCTGTTCCAGTGCCCGCAGCAGGGCGCCCGGCGCCACGCCCAGGCGCGCCGCCTGTTCATAATCCACGTGGATCTTGACCTGGGGGATGAGCACCTGTTTTTCGACCTGCAGGTCGGTCACGCCGGGAATTTTCGCCAGCCGCATCCGCAGGTCTTCCGCCAGGCCGCGCAGGGTGTCCAGGTCGTCGCCATAGACCTTGAGGGCGATCTGGGCGCGTACCCCGGAGAGCAGGTGGTCGAGGCGGTGGGAAATGGGCTGGCCGACGTTGCTCGTCGCCGGCAGCACGGCCAGGCGGGTGCGGATGTCGCCGATGATTTCATCCCGGCTGCGCTCGGAGGCCTTCAGGTCGACGTCGATCTCGCTGTAATGCACCCCCTCGGCGTGCTCGTCCAGCTCGGCCCGGCCAGTGCGGCGGCCGACCTGGGTCACCTCCGGCACCTCCCCGATGAGCCGTTCGGCCTGGACGCCGATGCGGTTGGACTCGGCGAGCGAAGTGCCGGGGTTGAGTAGCACGTTCACGGTCAGGGTGCCCTCGTTGAAGGGGGGCAGAAAGGATCGCGGAAACTGGCTGATGGCCGCCACCGCTGCCAGTACCAGCAGCATGGCGGCGGCCAGCAGGGTGCGGGCATGGCCGAATGACCAGTGCAACAGGCGTGTATCCCAGGCCTTCAGCCTGGACACCAGCGGGCTGTCGCCGTGGCCAAGCTGTTTCATTTTTGGCAGCAGGTAATAGGCCAGCACCGGCGTCACCGTCACCGAGACGAACATGCTGGCCAGGATGGAGACGATGTAGGCCACGCCCAAAGGCGTGAACAAACGCCCCTCGATGCCGGGCAGGGCGAACAGCGGCACAAATACCAGAACGATGATGAAGGTGGCGTAGACGATGGCCGAACGAACCTCCAGCGTGGCCTTGGCAATGACCTCGGCCACCGGCCTGGGCATGGCCTGGGCGGCGTTTTCCTTCAGGCGGCGCAGCACGTTCTCCACCCCCACCACGGCATCGTCCACCAGTTCTCCGATGGCGATGGCCAGTCCGCCCAGGGTCATGGTGTTGATGGTCAGGCCGAAGTACTTGAACACCAGCGCCGTCACCAGCAGGGAGACCGGGATGGCGGTCAGGGAGATGAGGGTGGTGCGGGCATTGAGCAGGAACAGGAACAGGATGACCGCCACCATGATGGCGCCGTCCCGCAGGGCTTCCTCCACGTTGGTCACCGAGTGCTCGATGAAGTCCGCCTGCTTGAACAGGAAGCGCGGTGCCTCGACACCCGTCGGCAGGGATTTGGCCAGGTCGGCCAGGGCCTTTTCCACCTCGCGGGTCAGGGCCACGCTGTCGGCTGAAGGCTGTTTCTGCACCGACAGGATCACCGCCGGCTTGCCGTCGTAGCCAGCGTCGCCGCGCTTGATGGCCGGGGCCAGTTTGACCTGGGCAACCTGGGAGAGCGGAATGGGTTGACCGTTCTTCACCGCCACCACCAGGTTTTGCAGGTCCTCGATACGGCTGGTGCGGCCCAGGCCGCGGATGAGGTATTCGCGGCCCTGGGCCTCCAGGAAGCCGCCGCTGGTGTTGGCGCCGAAATCGGCCAGCGCCGCTTCCAACCGCTCGCGCTCGATGCCCAGCGCCTGCAATTGCGCCGGATCAATCTCCACCCGGTATTGCCGCACCTCGCCGCCGATGGGGATGACCTGGGCCACACCGGGAATGGTCAACAGTCGCGGGCGCATCACCCAGTCGGCGTACTCGCGCACCTGCATCGGACTCACTTTGTCCGGGTCGGCGGGCAGGGCGATCAGCAAAATCTCGCCCATGATGGAGGAGATGGGGCCGAGCTGCGGCGCGATGCCCTCGGGCAATTGCTCGCGCACCAGGTTCAGTCGTTCGCTGATCTGCTGGCGATTGCGGTAGATGTCCGAGCCCCACTCGAATTCCACATAGACGATGGACAGGCCGATGCCGGACACGGAGCGCACTCGGGTCACGCCGGGCATGCCGTTCATGGCGGATTCCACCGGGAAGGTGACCAGCTGCTCCACCTCCTCCGGGGCCATGCCCCCGGCCTCGGTCATCAGGGTCACAGTGGGCTTGTTGAGGTCGGGGAAGACGTCCACCGGCATCTGCTTCAGGGTCACCGCGCCATAGATGATGAGCAGCAGTGCCACGCCGAGGACGATGAGACGTTGCCGGAGACTGGATTGGATGATGTGTTCGAACATGATGGAGTCAGAGCCGGAAATCAACGCACCTGGGACAACAGGCTGGCCCCCTCGGTGACCACCCGGTCACCGTTCTTGAGACCGTTCACCACGGCCACCGTCGCCGCGTCATGGGACTCCACCGTCACCCGGCGGGAGAGGAAGCGCTCCGCGCCGTCGCGCACCCACACCGCCGCCTCTCCGGCGCCGGTCTTGACCAGGGCGCCACGGAGCAGGAGCGCGCCGGTGTGCTGACGGCGTGTGCCGGCGATCACCTTGAGAGGCTGGCCCACCGCCACCGGCGCGTCTTTCGTCTTGATGCGGAACAGCAACGGTAGAGCCTGTTCGCGCAATTGCCTGCCGGCGCCAATGAATTGCAGATCCAACACGCTTCCGCCGGGCAGGGGCGCGGTGGCCCCGGCAATGTCCGCCGCCTGAGCCGGGTCGTAGGCCAGGGCCTCCACCGCCAGGCGCGCCGGGTCCACCACCTCGAACAGGATGGCCCCGGCCTCCACCACCTGGCCGGCCACCACATGGGTCGCGGCGATTACGCCGGAAACCGGAGCGACCAGCGCTTCCGCCGTGCCGACGCTGGCGCCGATGGCGGCGCGACGCTGTTTCAGCGCTTCCCGTTCGATACGGGCGGCCTCGATCTCCTTTTGCGGCACGGCCCCTTCCAGTTGTTCGAGACGGGCCAGGCGCTTTTCGGCGATGGCTTCCTGGGCCGCCAGCTCGGCAGCGAGCGCGCGCTGGTTGCCGCGCTCGATGCTGTTGGCGGTGGGGCGCAGTCGCGCCAGTACCTGCCCCCTGGCAACCCACTGTCCCAGCGTGGGCAAGGGCCCCTCGACGCGGCCTGGCTGATCGGCCTGGACCCGGCCGCCGGCATTGGGGTCGGCGATGACCTTGCCGTTGAATTCCGCCGTCGCGGCCATGGTGGTGATCTCGGCGATGCGGTGGCGCAGGCCGATCTGGCGCTGCACCGCCTTGGGCACGAACAGGCTGCCGTCCGGTAGACGCCTGGCCGCGACCGAATCCGTGATAACGGCGGGTTTGGTCATCGTCGGGGGCGCCACGGAGGTCGATTTCGCATCCTGGCTATGGTCTTCGTCGCCATGGGCGCGGGCATGACCGGAATAAACCGCCACAAAGGTAAGCGCGGCCAAAACGATGTGGGGCACGGGCATCCGAAGCATTTGAATCATTGGGGGACTCCCTTCATGGCCTTGCGGCGGCGGGCGAGCACGAACCCCACGGCCACGAGCAACACGCTCGCCGCCCCGCCCCACACGGCCCATTCATCCCAGGAATGCACGTGTTCAACGGTGACCTCCGGCTCGGTGAGATCGAGACTGGCGGCGAGCAGATCGGCGGTGTCGCCGGCCTGGACGGAAAGGGTCAGCGGGTACTTGGCGGGCTTGGCGAAGGCGTCGCCCGGCAAGGCGTACAGCCCCGGCTCGGTCTCCTTGGCCACGGCCTTATATGTGCCGCTTTCCAGCTCGATCACGGCGCCGGTGACCGGGGCGTTATCGGCGTAACGGTCCAGATAGAGCAGTATCCGGCCGCCCGTCTTCAAGACGGTCAGCTCAAAGTCTTCGCTCTGCGCCACGGCGCGCGGCGCGATATCGGCGGGCGCAGCAGGTGCGGCATCGTGGCTGTGGTCTTCACCACCGTGGGGCCAGGCCATGGCGGGCAGGATGACCATGGCAAGCAAGGCAAATAGGCGTTTCAAGGCAGCACTCCCAGAATTTGGTTGAAACGGGAAACGGCCGCGCCAAAGGCGACCCGACGCGCGCCCAGCAGGGCGTCGGCCTCCAATGCGGCGGCGCGGATGCGCAACAGGGTGGTGACGTCCGACTCGCCCAGGGCGAAGGACTTCTCCGCCAGGCGCAGGCTGTCGGCTGCGAGCCGTTGGCGTTCGTTCGCCATGAGGTGCTGGCGCTCTGCGCTGTCGAGATCAAGATGGGCCTTTTGCACGTCAAGGTCCAGCTGCTGCCGGGCCAGCGCCAGCTCGGCATCGGCCTCGGCCAGCTCCGCGCGTGCGGCGGCGTGATCGGCACGCACCTGCGGCCCGGAGGAGAACGGCAGCCTAAACTGCACACCGAGGGCATTGCCATAGGGTTCGGCGGCATCGCCCCGCTCGCGCACCAGGCGCAAAGCCAGTTCCGGTGCTTCGCGCCGGGTGGCCTCGGCAACCTTGAGCCTGGCCTGCGTCGAGCGCACGGCGGCGTCCAACGCCGCAAGGCGCGGGTGATCCGTCACCGGTTCGTGGCGGGTGTTTCTGGATGGAGACGGCCTTTCTTCCCCGAACGCAGCGGGGGCAACCATGCCGGTGAGCTTGAGCCAGACCTGTTCCGCCGCCTTGAGGGTGAGTTCCGCCTGGCCCGTTTCAGCTTCCGCCGCAAGGCGCTCGCCTTGGGCCAGGTTGGCATCGATGCGGGAAAGATCGCCGGCCCGAAACCGGCGCAGCACGTCCGCTTCCAGCGTACGGGCGGTGGTCAGGCGGCGTCCGGCCAGGTCGAGGGCATTGCGCGCGGCGGCCAGGTTCCACCAGGCCTCCCGCACCTCGCCCGCGACTTCCAGACGCAGGGCGGCCCGGCGCGCGGCGACCCTGGCCACGGCTGCGGCGGCCTCATCCCGGCGCGCTGTCTTCTGGGTGGGTAGCCAAAGCGGCGCGGACAGTTCGACCTCCCACTCACGCCGGCCCCGGTTGCCGGTCAGGCCGTCATTAACATGCCCCAGGGTGAGGCTGGTCGGCCCCGGTGTCAGGCCGGCCGCCACCTCGCCACGGGCTTCGGCCTCCGCCGCGCGAGCGTCGAGGGATCGCGCCTGGGGGAAGCGTAGCCAGGCTTGTTCCAGCGCGGCGGCCAGGGTGTCCGCATGCGCGGACAAGGCGGGCGCCAGGGAAAAAAGCAGGCCGGCAAGGAGCCAGCCAGCCGGCCTGCGCACCGTCATTTCGCTTTGCCCATCTGCTGCATCATCATCTGCATCATGTCCATGCGCTTTTCCATCATCTCCATGCGCTTGGCCATCATGTCATCGGCGCCGGCGGCGCTTTGGCCCATCATGCCGCCACCCATCATGCCCATGCCGCCCGGGCCACCCATCATGCCCATGCCGGACCCCATCATGCCGCCCTTGCCACCGGACATCATCGGACACGAGCCATCCTGCATCATGGCTTCCATGTCCTTCATCTGGGCTTCCATGAGTTGTTTGCGCTTCTCGGGATCCTTGCTCGCACGAATCTCCATCATGCGCGCCCGCATCGCCTGCATTTTGTCTTGCGTGGCGGCGGGGGCCGCTTGAGCCGGGATGGGTGCGGCGGCTGTTTGTCCGGGGTGGTGGCCACTGTGTTCGTCCTTGGTCGCGTCGGCGGCCATCAGGGGGACGGGCATGGCCAGCGCGGCGGCCAGGGCGAGCATCAGGGTATTGCGTTGCATCGATTTCATGAAAATCTCCTGTGGGTGGAAAAAACTGTTCCTTGAGACCGCATCAACGGCCAAGTTGCAGGGCGGTGACCGTCAACGCGCCGTCCTGGCGCTCGGCCACGAAGCGGATGCGGTCGCCGGGTTTGATCTGGCTGAGCCAGATGGGATCCTTGACCCGGAACACCATGGTCATGGCGGGCATATCCAGGTTGGCCAGGGGACCATGACTGATGGTGACCTTGCCGACATCGGCGTTGATCTTCTTTATGGTGCCGTCGGCCCAGGCGGTGTCCATGGCTTGTCCGGCGGGCATGGTGTGGCCATTGTGGTCGTGGTCGGCAGCCAGTGCCTGAAATTGGGGTGCCAGGAAAAGGCCCGCGATGAGGGTGAGTGTGGTGGATTTCATGCCATTCTCCTTTCAGTTCAATAACGGGCGTAGGTTTGGGTGCCGCCATCCCGCTTCACCAGCAGGACGTCGTAGGCATCCTTGCGGTTACCCTGTTCCATACCGGGCGAGCCGATGGGCATGGCTGGGACCACCAGGCCGCGGGCGCGTGGCTTTTCCTTGAGCAAGCGCCGGATTTCCTTTGCCGGCACGTGGCCTTCCACCAGATAGCCGTTCACCTCGGCGGTATGGCAGGAACCGTGGCCGGGGGGCACGCCCAGGCGGTACTTGTGGCTCACCACGTCGTCGGTGTCATGGGCGCGCACGGTAAAGCCATTGGCCTTGAGATGGTCGATCCACTTGTTGCAGCAACCGCAAGTCGGGCTCTTGTAGACATCGATCACGGGCGAGGCCGCCCAAGCGGGCTGGATCAGGACGAAAAGCAGCAGGGTATGGAGGATGGGGGGTTTCACATTGCACTCCTTGTCGAAGACGATTCCAGTATCCGGTTTTCATCCGCACGCCAAGCTGACGCGCGGATGACATTTCCGTCATGGATGCACACGAATCCGGCCGCGCATGCCCGCCTCGAAATGCCCCGGCACCAGACAGGCGAAATCGAAATTGCCGGTGCGGGTGAAAAGCCAGACCAGTTCGCCGGCCTTGCCTGGTTCAACCGTTACGGCGTTGGGATCGTCGTGCTCCATTTCCGGGAACTTGCGCATCAGGGCCGCGTGCGCTTTCAACTCGGCCAGGGTGCCCAGCACCATTTCGTGCTTCATCTGGCCGCCGTTGACCACTTTGAAGCGGATGGTCTGGCCGCGTTTGACCCGAATCTCGCTGGGCGAGAAACGCATGTCGTCGCTGGTGGCGATCTCGATGGTGCGGTCTATTTTGGCGTGGTCACCCGGTTTGCCCAGGGCCGAGGCATGGCTCGGCGAGGCCTGGGCGGCGCTGGTGGAGAGGGCGATCACTGCGAACAGAATGAGAACGTGCTTGCGCATGGCGCTTCCTTTTGGGTCAATGGCTTTCGTGGCCAGTGGGTTTGCGGGCCTTCAGGGTGTGTTCGTCGGCGGCCGGGCCGGACTGGCGTTCGGCGCTCGGCGCGTCACAGCCCCATTCCCACGCCACCGTGCCTTGCGGATGCTTGAACCAGCCCGGATCGCGGTAGTCG
The DNA here is from genome assembly GCA_020723405.1 of Thiobacillus denitrificans. GTDB lineage: Bacteria > Pseudomonadota > Gammaproteobacteria > Burkholderiales > Thiobacillaceae > PFJX01. The sequence continues at coordinate 97,966 of DYIY01000002.1, forward strand.
CCGGGTTTCACGTCGTCGCGTACCTTCACTACCGTGAACATGCCGCCCATCTCCAGCGGCCCGAACGGCCCCCAGCCGGTCATCATGGGCAAGGTGTTGTCCGGCAGGGGCATTTCCATCTCGCCCATTTCCGCCATGCCCTTGCTGCCCATTTCCATGTAGTCGGGCACCAGCTTGCCGATGCGCTCGGTGATGTCGTGCTGGTCGACGCCGATCAGGGTGGGTACGTCGTGGCCCATGGCATTCATGGTGTGGTGAGACTTGTGGCAGTGGAAGGCCCAGTCGCCCGGTGCGTCTGCGATGAATTCGATGGCACGCATCTGGCCCACCGCCACGTCCGTGGTCACCTCCGGCCAGCGCGCCGATTTCGGCACCCAGCCTCCGTCGGTGCCGGTCACCTCGAAATCCACACCGTGCAAGTGCAGCGGGTGGTTGGTCATGGTCAGGTTGCCGGCGCGGATGCGCACCCGGTCGCCAGTGCGGCACACCAGCGGGTCAATGGCCGGGAACACCCGGCTGTTGAAACACCACAGATTGAAGTCCAGCATGGTGTTGACCTTGGGAGTGGCCGCGCCCGGTTCGATATCGAAGGCGTTGAGCAGGAACACGAAGTCCCGGTCCACGCGCATGAAGTCCGGGTCTTTCGGATGCACGACGATGAAGCCCATCATGCCCATGGCCATCTGCACCATCTCATCGGCGTGTGGGTGATACATGAAGGTGCCCGATTTTTTCATCTGGAATTCGTAGACGAAGGTCTTGCCCGGCTTGATCTGGGGCTGGGTCAGGCCGCCCACGCCGTCCATGCCGTTGGGCAGCAGGATGCCGTGCCAGTGCACGGCCGTATGCTCGGGCAGCTTGTTGGTGACAAAGATGCGGATGCGGTCGCCTTCCACGCATTCGATGGTGGGGCCGGGGCTGGAACCGTTGTAGCCCCACAGCCGGGCCTTCATGCCCGGCGCCAGCTCGCGTACGACCGGCTCTGCCACCAGGTGGAATTCCTTGACGCCATCCTTCATGCGCCAAGGCAGAGACCAGCCGTTGAGGGTGATTACGGGGTTATAGGGGCGGCCCTCCCTGGGCGCCAGCGGTGGCTGGGTGGCGGGGTCGGTGAATACGGGGGCTTCGGGCAACGAGGCCGCGCCGACGCGGGTAACCAACCCGGCACCCAAAACGGCGGCACCGGAGCGGCTGAGGAATTGGCGGCGATCCATGATTTTGTCCTTTCTCAGTGACCGCCGGCCGCTTCGGCCGCGGGCGTGCTTTTCGAGATTGTCATGGCGCCGGCGCCGCGACCGTTGAGGGTGATCTGGAGATTGCTCTCCGCTACCCAGAATTCCTTCTGGGCCTGGATGGCGGCATTGACGGCCGCCACTTGGGAGCGGGTGTCGGCGAGCAGATCCCAGACACCGATCAGCATGCCGTTGTAGCGCAGCAGTGCCTCTTCGGAGAGGCTTTTGCGCAGTGGCACGATCTCGTCCCGATAGCTCGCCGCCAGTTCATGGGCGGCGCGGTAGCCCGCATAGGCGTCGCGCACCTCCGATTCGGCGTTCACCGCCAGCTCGGCCACCCGGTGCATGGCCTGGGTGTACAGCGCCTCGGCCTTAATCGTGCGCGCCCCGCCCCAGTCGAAGATGGGCAGGGACAACTCGATTTCGTATCCCCGCGCATGGGGTTGCCCGGACACGTTGTTGTTCAAGTAGCTCACTTCCAGCACGTTGACGAAGCGGGTGGCCTTGACCAGGCCCAGGCTCTTCGCCAGTCCATCCAGTTCCCGCTTGGCCACGTCGAGATCGAGGCGACCGTCCATGGCCCGTTGCAGGACAGCTTTTTCCTCCATCAGGCTGGCGGGCAGGTCCGGCAGGCGGTCCGGCAGCGTGAAGCCGCGCTGCGCCCCGGAGAGCCCCAACACCCGCGCCAGACGTTCACGGGCGGCGCTTTCCGTCAGGCGGACGCGGGTCAGTTCGGCACGCGTTTCGGCCTGGAATAATTGTTCCCGCTGCTGGCGCTGGCGGCTGAAATTGCCCACGTCGGCCATGCGCTTGGCCAGCATCGCGCCGGCCTCGGCGGCGGCCAGCACGTCTTCCTGGTATCGCGCCGCCTGGCGAGCGGCCACGGCCTCGAACCATGCCTGGCGGGCGGCCTGGGCCAAGCGCATCACCTCTTCAGCAACCCGCAGCTGGGTGGCCTGGAAACGGCGCTGCTCGATTTCAGATCGCGTGGACAGGGTCAGCAGCCCCATCAGATCGAACAGAAACTTGCGTTCATATTCCCGCTCGCCGCCGCCTTCCAGACGGGCGAAAGTAAAGCCCGGATTGCGCAATCTTCCGGCCTGGACGAGATCGGCTCCCGCGATGCCCAGGTCAGCGAGGCTGGCTTGAAGACCGCGGTTGTTCAGGAGGGCAATCTTCACCGCGCGTTCCGCGTCGAGCTGCCCGTTCAGGAGCCGTTTCACTTCCGCTCCGGCATTTTCGCCGTCCTGTTCGGTCTTGATGGTTTGCGGGGCGATGCCCTGGCGCTCGCGTGTGATCGAGGCCACCTTGTCGAGTCCGCCGTCCTGGCTGAAGCTGGCGCAGCCAGCCAGCACGGTCGTTCCCAACAGCAACAGCGGCAGCCGGATTCGCATTCCTTTCTGACTTATGGATTGGGTCATGCCTGATCTCCATGGGTTATTCATCGGTGAGGCCATTGTTGATAAGGGCATCCGTCATGAACCTGACGGGTGGATTACAAAAATGTCAGGTTTGATTCGCCTCCCCATGTCTGTGGCAGGATGTCTCCATTGCGCAAGGAGGCATGTATGAAAATTCTGGTGGTCGAGGATGAACCCAAGACCGGTGATTACCTGAAACAAGGCCTCACCGAGGCCGGTTTCGTCACCGATCTGGCCCGCGACGGCTGGGATGGACTGGAGATGGCCAAGGCGAATCCCTACGACCTTTTGATCCTGGATGTGATGCTGCCCGGCCTCAACGGCTGGCAGGTCCTCGAAGGCTTACGTCGCGCCGGCCTGGACACGCCGGTGCTGTTCCTGACCGCGCGCGATCAGGTCGAAGATCGGGTCAAGGGCCTGGAATTGGGCGCAGACGATTATCTGGTCAAGCCCTTCGCCTTCGCCGAATTGCTCGCCCGCGTACGTACCCTGCTGCGCCGGGGGCGGGGCGGCCTGGAGCCGACCGTGCTCAAGGTCGCCGACCTGGAACTGGACCTGCTGCGCCGACGGGCGAATCGCGCCGGCAAGAAGATCGACCTGACGGCCAAGGAATTCGCCCTGCTGGAACTGCTGTTGCGCCGCCAGGGCGAGGTGTTGCCGAGATCGCTGATCGCCTCCCAGGTCTGGGACATGAACTTCGATTCGGATACCAACGTCATCGACGTAGCGGTTCGCCGTCTGCGCGCCAAGGTGGATGATGGATTCGAGCCCCGTCTGATCCATACCGTGCGCGGCATGGGCTACGTATTGGATGACAGCGAGCGTTAGCGCCGGATTGAACATCGAGAAGGATTTCATCACATGACGATCACAACGGACGAGAGCAACGAACTGTGTTTCGGTTGCGTTTACTACCCGCCCAATCTGCCTCGCCATGCCTATGAGCAGGCGGACTGGGACATGCTCCAGGCCCGCTCATGCTCGTTCGAACATGAACCGGGTGACGCGCATTGCGTGGCCACGCGCAAAACCAGTTGCACGCTTGTGGATCTGGTACCCAGGGCCTCCGCGCAATGAAGTCCCTGTCTCTGACCGCGCGGGTCAGCCTGTTATTTGGCTTGGTCGTCACCGTGGTTCTGTTCAGCCTGGGCTGGCTGGTGGCCTGGTCGGTGGATCGCCATTTCCAGGAAATGGATCGACACGAACTGGAGGGTAAACTGGCCCTGGTAACCAATCTGTTGGCCAAGGCGAACTCATCCGATGCCCTGGATGGCGTACCCAAGGAGCTGGACGACGCGCTGGTTGGCCATGATGGGCTTTCGGTCACGCTGGTCGATGCCCAGGGCAACAAATGGTTCGCCAGCCGCGACCTGGATTTCCCCTCCGAGCTTTTCCGGGCGCCATCAGACCATGGTCTGACCGTTTGGCGGGAAGGCGAGCAGGGCTTTCGCGGCCTGAAAGCGACCGTGACGACCGGCGACGGCCGCACCCTCACCGTCGCCATCGTGCTCGACATCAGCCACCACTTGCATTTCATCGACACCTTCAAGCGCGGCGTGGCCCTCGCCATGATTCTGGCTGCCCTGCTTACCGCCGGTCTGGGCTGGCTGGCCGTGCGGACCGGTTTGCTGCCCTTGCGGCAAATGATCGAACTGGCGACCGGCCTGTCGGCCAACCGCCTTGATCAGAGGCTGCCGGAATCAGGGCTGCCGCCTGAAATCCGCAGCCTGGCCGTCGCCTTCAACGCCATGCTGGAGCGTCTGGAGGACTCCTTTGTCCGACTGTCCGAGTTCTCATCCGACATTGCCCATGAACTGCGTACCCCGGTATCCAATCTGCTGACCCAGACCCAGGTCGCGCTTTCCCATCCCAGAACGGCCGCCGAGTATCGCGAAGTGCTGCAATCCAGTGCCGAGGAGTATGAGCGTCTGGCCCGGATGATCGGCGACATGCTGTTCCTGGCCAAGGCGGACAACAAGCTCCTGGCGCTTAACCATGAAAACGTGGATCTGGGCGAGGAAGCAGGAAAATTGGTCGAGTTCTACGGCATCCTGGCCGAAGAACAAGGTGTCAGGCTTGAGGTTGCCGGATCGGCCACCACGCGAGGCGACCGGCTCATGTTGCGGCGGGCCATGTCCAACCTGCTGTCGAATGCCATCCGGCACAGTCAGGCTGGCGGCACCGTGGCGATCAGACTAAGCGGAGATGCTACCCACGCCACACTGGTAGTGGAAAATCCCGGTTCAATTCCCCCCGAGCAGTTGCCTCGCCTGTTCGACCGTTTCTATACCGGAGACCCTTCCCGCCGCGCCGGTGGCGAGGGGGTCGGGCTTGGACTGGCGATTGTGCGTTCCATCATGAAGACACACGGGGGCTCAGTCGACGTCACGTCACAGCTGGGGCTTACTTGCTTTGTGCTGCGTTTGCCAGGTCAGGAAGACCAACAGTCAACCTGACGTGAAAGTCGCGGCAGCGGCTCTCGTTGCCTCCTTCAATGAGTGATCGAAGGGGCATATACCTGCCCCTCGTGGACCCAAGAGAGAAATCTTGCGATCAAGCAAAGATTCAAGGATGACCACTGGGAAGCACAATCTAATGCTCTGGATTACCCCCTAGCACGAATGCCACGTCCAGTCTGGGTCGCCCCAGCACCGCCAATTCCAAAAGGCCAGACGTTGCTCTCGCCTTTTTTACGTCTGCACACCGTGCTAGTGCTAGTGCTGGTGTTGGTTCCTGGATTCGTGCGAAGGGCGGCACCAACCCGAAAACCCTGGTTTCGGCGGCTTTCCTGCTCTCTGTGCTCTCCGTTCTCTGTGCCTTTCGTACGATCCCCAGTGTTTACGCGGGTTCCGGGCCGTGAGTCTGAACAATATATTGGGGGTCGAAGGCGACAAGATCCGTTTTGCCGATGTCCATCAAGGGTAAGCAACGTAGCCCGTTGCTCCTGACCTTGCGAGGTCGCTTGGCGTGTAAATCACGACCCAGTCTGTGTTGGGTCAACGGATGGGCTGCTCCAGCCTGCACACCCACTATTTGGTCGGCTTGGCCTCCTCCAGACGGAACGTTCTGCCATTCTGAGTCCGACACGAGCCCTTAACATCAGGTAGGTGGCTTACCCACTCGCAGTCCAGGCGATCGCCTTCCTTGGTCTTCAAGACAGCTTGACCTTCCCTGATATGCCGTCGATGGACTTTGGACATGGTGCGATAGGCACCACGGCATTCCGCGTCCAAACAACGCTCGCTATCCCATTCGCCTACATAGCGCTTGCCATCCAGCATCACTTCCATGGAATTTGGCTGCAGCCAAGTCAAAGTTAGCGTACCCACTGCCTGCGTGGTGTTTGAGTCGTCCTTGAGGGCCACGTTGGAAGAACAGCCAGCCATGGCAATCAGGGGCAGGATCAGCATCAATCGTTTCATTTCGATCTCCTTTCGATGGGTAGGTGTTGTCGGCATCAGCGCAGTACGAAGCGCACGGTCAGGGCGGGTTTGCCTGGCAGGTTCACGAGAGCCACCGCCTTGGCTCCGGTTACCTTGAACTGGCCCATGGCCTCAAGCTTGTCGCCAGCGGGCTTGAGCGCGACTTCCTGTTTCACGCCACCGGCCAGCAGGGTTAGCTTGGCGCTGGCCTTGGCGACATCGACCGGCTTGCCGTGGTCACGCACATGGAGGCGCAGGCTGTCCGGCTTGGCGACCAGTTCGAAGTCGATGTCCTTGGCCTCGGCCACCACGCCGCCGTGCAGGGCGGTGTGTTCGTGAGCATGATCGTGACCGCCGGCCGCGAAGGCGCCGTTGCTCAGTCCGAAGGCCAGGGCGGTAAGTAGATGGATAGGTTTCATGGTGTTTCCTTTCCTTGGGGGATGTGAACGAAGGTTGGCATCACAACGCCTCGGCATCGCGGTCGGCGAGCAGACGCTCGGCATCCCGGCGCCCGAACAGCCAGAACAGCGCGGGGGTGAGATATGTGTCGAGCAGGGTGGAGCTGATGAGTCCGGAGAAGATGACCACGGCCACCGGGTGGAGGATTTCCGTGCCGGGTCGTTCCGCCTCGAACAGCAGCGGGGCCAGGGCGAAGGCGGTAACCAGGGCGGTCATCAGCACCGGCGCCAAGCGCTCCAGCGAACCGCGCACGATCATCGTGTGATCGAAGTCCTCGCCTTCGCGGCGCATCAGGTTGATGTAGTGGCTGACCTTGAGGATGCCGTTGCGTACCGAGATGCCGGCCAGGGTGATGAAGCCGATAAGCGCCGCCACGGAAAGCGGCTGCCCGGATAGCCACAGCCCCAGCACCGCGCCCACCAGGGCCAGCGGGATGTTGGCCATGATCAACAACGACAGCCGCGCCGACTTGTAGCGGCTGTAAAGCACCACGAACATCAGCGTGAGCGACACGATGGACAACAGGCCGACCAGCTTCGAGGCCTCTTCCTGGGCCTGGAACTGGCCGCCCAGGGTGACGAAGTAGCCCTCGGGCAGTTTCGTGCCCCCGACCGCCTTGCGGATGTCGGCCACCACCTCGGACAGTGCCCGGCCCTGGGCGTTGGCCGAGAGGACGATGCGGCGCTTGCCGTCGTCGCGGCTGATCTGGTTGGGGCCGTCGCTATCCTCGATGGTGGCGATGCGCGACAGGGGCACGCTGCCGCTCGGAGTGCTGAACTGGATGCGACTTAAGCCCTCCACCGTGCGCGCCGATTCCGGCAGACGCATGACCAGGGCGAAACGCCGGCCGCCCTCGACGATCTGGGCGGATTTCTCGCCCTCCACCAGGCCTTGCAGCATGGCCAGGATTTGCGGCGTCGGCACGCCGTATTGCGCCGCTGCCGCATAGTCGATGCGCACCTTGATCTGGGGTGCGAGCACCTGCTTTTCGATTTGCAGGTCGGCCAGCCCGGGGATGCCGGCAAGCTTGCCGCGCAGCAGGTCGGCCTGGGCGCGCAGGGTATCCAGGTCATCGCCGTAGATCTTGATGGCGATCTGCGAGCGCACACCGGACAGCATGTGGTCGATGCGATGCGAAATGGGCTGGCCGATTTCGATGGCGGCGGGCAGGTTGATGAGGCGCCCGCGGATGTCGGCCTTGATGTCGTCCAGCGGTCGGGTCAATTCGGCGGCAGGCTTGATGCCCACGTCCAGTTCGCTGACATGCACCCCCTCGGCATGCTCGTCCAGTTCGGCGCGGCCACTGCGCCGTCCGACATGAACCACCTCCGGCACCTGGCGCACCAACACCTCGGCCTGCCGCGCCAGGGCGGACGATTCGGCCAGGGTCACCCCAGGATTCAGGCGCAGACCGATGAGCAGGGTGCCCTCGTTGAACGGCGGCAGGAAGGTGGTGGGGAAGAACGGCACCGCCACCGCCGCTACCAGCACCGCCGTAGCCCCCGCCGCCAAGGCTGCACGGGGTCGGTCCAGCACGGCTTGCAGGCTGCCGCGATACCTGGACTTGAGCCAGGCCAAGAGCCGCGTATCGCCGTGGTCGAGGGACTTCATTCGGGGAAGGAGGTAGAACGCCAGCACCGGGGTGATGGACACCGACACCACCAGGGAGGCCAGGGTCGAGACGATGAAGGCGATCCCGAGTGGCACGAACAGCCTGCCCTCCATGCCGGGCAGGGCGAACAGCGGCAGGAATACCAGCACGATGATGAGCGTGGCGTAAAGGATGGCGGAACGTACCTCCAGGGTGGCGTGGGCCACCAGCTCGATGGGATGCAGGCGATGATCAGGGTGCTTGGCCCGGTCTTCCTTAAGCCGTCGCAAGACGTTCTCGATGCCCACCACCGCATCGTCCACCAGGCCGCCGATGGCGATGGCGAGTCCCCCGAGGGTCATGGTGTTGATCGACATGCCGAAATACTTGAACACCAATGCGGTCATGAAGATCGACACCGGGATGGCGGTGAGTGCGATCACGGTCGGGCGCAAGGTGCCCAGGAAGAAGAACAGGATCACCGCGACGAACACCGAGGCGCCGATCAGCTTGCCCTTCAAGGTATCGATGGAGGCCTCGATGAAGCTGGCCTGGCGGAAGGTGACACGGGGCTCGGCCATGCCCGCTGGAAGTCCCTGCTTGAGCGAGCCCAGGGCGTCCTCGATGGAGCGGGTCAGCCCGATGGTGTCCGCCGTGGGCTGTTTCTGGATGCCCAGGATCACCGCCGGGCGGCCCTCGAATCCGGCGTCGCCGCGCTTGATGGCCGGGGCGAAGGTCACCTCGGCGATCTGGCGCAGCAGGATGGGTTGGCCGCTGCGCGCAGTCAGCGCCAGATTCTTCAGGTCTTCCAGGCGCGAGGTGCGGCCCAGATTGCGGATCAGATATTCCCGGCCGTTGAGTTCCAGGAAGCCCCCCGACGAGTTCGAGGAGAAGCCGCGCAGGGCGCCGTCGAGTTGGTCGTGATTGACACCCAGTTCCGCCATGCGCACGGTATCCGGCTGCACCTGGAACTGGCGCACCTCGCCGCCGATGGGGATGACCTGCGCGACGCCGGGGATCGCCATGAGGCGAGGCCGGAGTACCCAGTCGGCGTATTCGCGCACCTGCATGGGGGTGATCTTTCCCGTGTCGATGGGGATGGCGATCTGCATGATCTCGCCCATGATCGAGCTGATCGGCCCCATGCGCGGCGTCACCCCATCGGGCAGACCTTCTTCCATGGAGGTGAGGCGTTCCGAGACCATCTGCCGCGCCCGGAAGATGTCGGTGCGCCAGTCGAAGGTGACGTAGATGAAGGACAGTCCGGCGCTGGACACCGAACGCACGCTCTCCACCCCAGGCAGGCCGTTCATGGTGGTCTCCAGCGGGAAGGTGATGAGTTGCTCCACCTCCTCCGGGGCCATGCCGCCCGCCTCGGTCATCAGGGTGACGGTGGGCTTGTTGAGGTCGGGAAAGACGTCCACCGGCGTCTGCATCAGGGTGAATGCGCCGTAGGCCATCACCACCAGGCTGGCGATGATCACCAGCAGCCGGTTGGTCAGGCTGTTGTCGAGTAGCCACTTGAACATGATGGCGCCCCTACCTGACCTGATTGACCAGCGTCGCGCCACGCACCACCACCCGGTCGCCCGCCTTCAGGCCGGTGGTCACCGCCACGTTCGCACCGTCCAGGGGTTCCACCGTCACCGTGCGCGGTTCGAAGCGTTCCGGCGCGGTCTTGACCCAGACGATGGCCTGGTTGGCCGGGTTTTTCACCAACGCCGCCGCCGGCACGCGATAGCCCTGCACGGTGCTCCGGGTCAACGCGAAAACCTTGACCGGCTGGCCCAACGCCAGATTGGCCAAGGCATTGCCCTCGCCACGGAACATCAGGGGCAAGGCCTGTTCGCGCAGGCTGCGGGCAGCGCCGACGAAGGCCAGCGGCACCCGCGCATCGCCTACCGCCAGGCTGCCGGAAACCACGTCCAAGGCCTGTGCGGTGTCGTAGGCAAGCGCTTCGACGCGCGAGCGGTTGGGATCGACCACCTCGAACACCGCCTCGCGTGCCTCGACTACCTGCCCAGCCACGGCATTGCTCATGGCGACCACGCCTGTGACCGGCGCGACCAGGGCATCGCGGTTGGAAAGTCCGGCACCCAGGGCGGCGATGCGCCCGTTGAGGCTATCGACCTCGCTCTCAGCCGCCTCGATCTCCTTTCTCGGGATGGTGTCGGCCAGTTCCTTCAGGCGGGTCAGCCGCTTCTCGGCCAGACCCTTGGTGGCACGCAATTCCGCCAGTTGAGCGGACTGGTTGGAGCGCTCGATCATGCCGGCGGACGGCACTACCCAGGCCAGCACCTCGCCTTTGTTGACCCGTTGTCCGAGGCTGGGGAAGCCGCGCGGGCCGGGCTCCAGCCTGCCGGCGATGAGGGCCTGAACCTTGCCGCCGGCATTGGGGTCCATGACCACCTTGCCGGAGAGTTCGAAGGCACGGGGCAGCGCGCCTTCCTCCACTGGCTGGGTGCGCACACCAATCTGGCGTTGCGCTGGCTTGGGCATGAAGACGCCGCCATCGGGCAGCCGCTTGGGGCCGCTACTGTTGGCGGCCGGAGAGGCGTCGCCGTGGTCGTGGCCCTCACCGGCATGGGCACCGGACACCAAGGCCAGGCAGAAGATGGCTATAAGGGCGAGCGGTTTCATGCGGCACCTCCCAAGCGTTGGCTGCGAAGGCGACGGATCAGCGCGGCCAGGCCGGCCAGTGCCGCGCCAGCGATGGCGGCCCAGAGGGCGTATTCCTGCCAGCCATGGGTATGCGCGGCCTCGGCAGCTTCGGCTTCGGCGTGGATATCAAAATCGCCAGCCAGTAGGTCGGCCTCCTCACCGGCATACACGGTGGCGGCAACCGGGAATTCCCCCGGCGTGAGCGGCTTGGCCAGGATGGCCTCGAATTCCCCTTCACCGTGGACCTTCACTGGCACCTTGATGCCGCCGAGTTCCAGTTCGAGCTTGGCGTCCTTGACCGGGCTGTTGTCGGCGGCATGGTCGAGCCAGAGGGTCAGATGTTTGCCGTCGAGCACGCCGACCAGTTCGAAGAGATCGGACGTGGCGGCAAAGCGCGGCAACGTGGAGCCGGCAGTGGCGGCGGGGGCGTCGCCATGGTCGTGTCCATCACCGGCCCAGGCTGGCGAAGCGACGGCCAGGCTCAGGGCCGCCAGGATATGTTTGGGGTTCATGGGTGTTTCCTCCTGAATTATTCGGGTAGCAGGCCCAAGGCCTGGCGCAGGGCGGAGACCGATGCGGCCAGTTCGACGCGGGCACGGGCGGCCTCGCGTTCGGCCTCGGCCGCTTCGCCCTCGATGCGCAAACGGGTGGGCAGGTCGGTCTCGCCCAGGCGGAAGGATTTCTCGAAGAAGCCGCGCGACTCGTTCGCCAGCTGCGCCCGCTGCTCGGCGGCAGCCAGCCAGGCACGGGCCGCTTCTTCGCGCTGACGGGCGGCGTCGATCTCGGCGGCGATGCGTTCCTGTTCGACGGCCAGTTGAGCCTCCACCTCGGTTTCCTCGGCGGTCGCCGTGGCGACACGGACGCGCTGCCGGCTGTCGGAGCCGAAGGGGATGCGCACGCCCAGGGTGAGGGTGTTGGACCAGGCATCGCCCGCAGCCGCACGGTCGCGGGTTGCAGCCAGGCGTAGTTCCGGGTTGGCGCGGCTTTGCACACCGGCCAGGTTGCGAGCGGCGCGGGCCGTCTCGACACGGGCGGCCATATCCTTCAAGAGCGGATGTACGTCCCCCTCGTTGGCTTGGGATGGGGTGGGTTCGGTGGCAGCGGATACAGCACCATTCACCGTTACGCCCGTAAGGCTGCGCAGGCGCTTGGCCGCTTCGGCCAGTGCCCCGCGTGACCGCGCGACTTCGGCGACGGCCCCAGCCACGGCGGCGTCGGCCTGGTGCCCATCGGCCCGCGACAGGTCGCCCGCCTTGACCCGCCGGGCCACGTCGGCGGCCAGCCGTTCGGCGTTTTGCCGGCGGGCCTCGGCGGCCTCCAGATCGATACGCGCCAAGGCCAGGGACCACCAGGCCTCGCGTACTTCGCCCGCCGTACGCAGTTGTGCAGATTCCAACCGCCATTCCAGCGCGGCGCCTTCGACTTCGGCCAGGGCGCGTTGACCGGCCCGCTCGCCTGGCAACCAGAGCGGCATGGCGAGGCCGACCTCGTATTCCCGGCTGCCCTGGTCGTGATTGAGCTGGTCGGTTTTGTAGGAAACATCCAGGCTGGGCGGCTCCGCCAGCCAGCTGTCGGCCGTCTGCCGACGTGCGCCGACGGCATCGCGTCGCGCCCTGGCGGCACGCGCCTCCGGCTGACGTGCCCAGGCGGCCTTGAAGGCCTGTTTGAGAGTTGGAGACGTTTCCACAGCCTGGGCAGGGGGAATCAGTGCGGCAAATGGGATGGCCCATGCCAGCAGCCAGAGGGAAGCACTTCCCCTAAAGCGGAACACAATGTTCATTTGAAGCCTCGTCCTGATGCGGCCGCCCACGTCGAGGGCAGCCGGGAATAACGCAAATACTTACGTCAAATCCGGCGAGGTAATCGCGACAACGAGGGAATCGAGGGACGCGCCAACCTGCCGGAGCTTCAGGCGAGGTCGACTAGAGGGGGGCGAAACAGGGAGCTTGGCGGCGGGGTGGGCAGGAAGGCCCGGTAAGCCATGGCAGCACGGACTTGCGAAACCGGAAGCATGGGCGAATCGGCGTCGATGACGGCTTGCGCGAAATGCGCGTGGCAACTCGGGCAGTCGGCATCGAAATCGCTATTGCCGGAATCGCTGTCCGTTTGGGCAGCGCTGGCCTGATGTTCATGCGCGTGGTGGCCGATGTGCTGCTGGGCTGGACCATCCGTTTCGTGCAGGCAATAAGCTGCCACCGCCGCAGTGGTCCACTGCAGCGGCAGGATAAGCAGGAAAAGGATGGCTACAAGCTTGCGCATGTCGGGGAAGCTAACACAGCGCGCGCGTGCCGCACAACCGCAAGACCTGGGTGGCTATCAGGGTGGCGGGCATGGCCAGGGCGAACATCAGGGTATTGCGCTGCATCGATTTCATGTCCCCCGTGGGTAGGAAAAGTCGCTCATTGAGACTGCCTCAGCGGCCGGGTTGCAGCGCGGTAATCGTTAAGGCGCCATCCAGGCGTTCCACCACGAAACGGATGCGGTCGCCGGGTTTGACCTGGTCGAGCCAGGCGGGATCCGTAACCCGGAACATCAAGGCCAAGGCGGGCATGTCCGGATTGTCCGGATCCAGGTTGGCCAGTTGGGCCAGGCGCACATTGCTGACGGCGATCTTGCCGATATTGGAGTTGATTTTCTTCACGGTGCCGTCGGTCCAGACCCTGTCCTTGGCTTGTTCGGCATGCATGACGTGGCCGTTGTTGTCGGCGGCCAACACCGGAAGTTGGGGCGCCATGAAGAGGCCCGCAATAAGGGTGAGCGTGATGAATTTCATGCCGTTCTCCATTCAGTTCAATCATAAGTTTGGGCATTACCATGGTCCATGGCGGAGAAATTTCCGCCCTATTGGAAGCGGGGGTTACCCCCGCTTCGCTGTGCATTTGCTGACCCGGAAACTGGGGGTTAATGCAGAGGAACAGCCAGAACCAACTCGGCACGCGCGTGCCGCACAACCGTGACCGAGGCCGTCAAGGCCAGAGTCGCCATCACGCCCGCCACCAGCAGATCGGGCCAGGCCGAGCCGGTGCCGAATACGCCTAGGGCGGCGAGGGCCACCGCCACGTTGCCGATGGCGTCGTTGCGGCTGCACAGCCAGACGGAACGCATGTTGGCGTCACCGTTGCGCCAAGCGTAAAGCATGATCGCCACGCCGACATTGACCGCCAGGGCCAGCAGGGCCACCAATCCCATGGTCATTGGCTCGGGCGGGATGCCCAGTGAGGCGGCCCAGGCGGTCTTAGCCAATACCAGGATGCCGTAGACGCCCATAGTGACGCCCTTGACCCAGGCTGCACGTGCCCGCCAGGCCAGTCCCATGGACAGTACCGCCAATGAGAGGCCGTAGTTGGCGGCGTCCCCCGCGAAATCGACTGCATCGGCCAACAGGGACACCGATCCGGATTGCAGGCCGCCGCCGATTTCCACAAAGAACATCACGGCGTTGAGGACAAGCGCCACCCACAATACACGCCGGTAACGCGGTGACACGGCGGTACTGGAGGACTCACAACTTCCGGTGCAGGAGCAACCTGACATGGTTATGAATTTCGGTGATGAGATGGCCGCATTGAAAACCCTGGAGCCGCTCCGGGGTCAAGAGGGTAAAGTCATGTTCTTGATTTGGAGTGAGCCATGCGCATCGGTGATCTGGCGAAAGCCACCGGGGTGGATATCGAGACCATCCGCTATTACGAGAAGGCCGGACTGCTGCCCGAGCCCGGACGCGAGGCCAATGGCTACCGTGCCTACCAGCAGGCTCATCTGGAACGACTGGCCTTCATCCGTCATTGCCGGGCATTGGACATGCCCCTGGAGTCGATCCGACGCCTGCTGGATTTCGTCGCCCACCCAGAGGCGGAGTGTGGCGACATCAACCGGCTGATCGACGAGCAATTGGCTCGTGTGCAGGCGCGGCTCAACAGCTTACGCGCACTGGAGAGCCAACTTGCTGCGTTGCGGGCGCAATGCGGAGAAAACCACAGCGCACGGGAGTGCGGTATTTTGCATGAATTGGTGGCAGCAGCACATGGCGAGGCTTGTGCATGCCATTTCGATGCTAAATCTGGCAGTCATTATTTACTCATGGGGAAACAAAAAAACCGCCCATGAGGGCGGTTGAAGACCCCGAGTTGCTCGGGGGTGGGGATATCATTGAATAGACTCTACACAACAGTTTAGCTGATCAAACAATAGAGGCATGGCGGTACACCTCCTCATCCCTCTGGCGATTCACGCGTTACCACGCACAGACGATCCAGCCGGGTGTGCAAGGCCACGATTTCCTCCAGGAGTCCATAGCCAATGTCCGCCAGGAGCGGGTTGTCGGCCCGACTCAGATCCAGCAGATCCTGCTGCAATAACTGGGCCGCCTGAGCGGCTTTATCGAGCCGTTCTTGATCCGGATTCGTCAACATCATCACCTCCAATTCTGTAATGAACCCCGGCACGCCTTGAGGCGCGCCGAGGAAGATCAGGCCACCAACTGCCTGGCCAGTGCCACTTCGATGGAATCACCCGACTGGTTCAACACGTCCAGCCCCGACTCGGGCATGTCGCCCGAAGTCGATTGAGCCACGGCGATCTTCTTCGCCATCAGCTCAAGGCAGGCCAACTGCGCCGTGCCCTGGTAGCCCAGGAAAACCACGTCCACTGCTTGCTTCTGGCCGATCCGCCAGGAACGGCGGGCGGCCTGTTGCAGGGTGTAGACGTTGTACCCGGACTGTAGGAACACGATGGTCGGAAACTCCAGCAGGTCGAGACCGGTTTTCACCAACTCGGGGTTGGTTATCAGCACGTCGATGCCGCGGTCGACTTGGTCGGCGACCCAGTCTTCCCGCTTCTCGGCGGCCACGCTGGCGCTCAGTGTCGCCACTTTGATGCCCTCCAACGCCAGAAGCGCCTTCAGCCTCGCCGTGGTGTCACGGGTGCCCGTGTAGACCGTGTAAATCAGGACACGACGTCCCCTGGCTTTCTCGGCCTTCACGCGCTCAATGAGCATGCGCTCCTTCGGCATTGGCTCCGAACCGTCGAACAGCGCCGGCACATGAGCCAACACGCGGTCGCGACGATGCGGGTGGACGACGTGCTCCTCGCGGAACGCGCAATCCGGCCACGCCAGTAAGGCGTTGAGCACCACCCCCAACAGGCTGTGGTCCCCGGCACGCAAGGCATCTTTCAATGCCTGTTTCAGTGCATCTTCCAGCTTTCGATACCACTCTTGCTGGATCGGTGTCATGACCACCCCGTCGAAATGTTCCTCGTAGGGAGGCAGGACATTGCCGCCGATCTGCTTGAGCTTCAGGAACGCGCTGATCGGCACCACATAGCGCATGATGCCGTTCGGGCCGAAGCCCGGTCCCTTGGTCGCGCGATGCATGGTCTGTCGACCGCGCGCCGTGCGATGGGATCGGGCTTCGTCGTCACTTTTGGACTTGTAGATGTCCTTGATGACGCCATGGGCGCGCAGAAAGCCCATGGAGGCCGGCCCGAGCGAGCCGCGCCGCGAGTAGCCGAAACCGTCCTCCATCATCGCCCTGGGTTGTAGCCGCCAGAGCAAATAGAAGAGATCGTCGGCATAACCGCCCATCAGCGTTCCGGTCAGGAGCAGCGTTTTGCTGCATTTCCTGGCCAGCACGCCGAAGGCCTGGCCCTGGGCGGAGCCCTCGTTCTTGAACTCGTGACCTTCGTCGACGATGAGCAAGCCGAAGTAGCCCTGGGGCAGATAGCGCTTGATGAACTCGGTCGGCTGGTAGCCGCCTTGCCCAAAGCTGAACTCGGAGTTGGCCATGGCCCGCTCCATTCGGGTCGCCTGGCGATCGGAGAAGAACAGGTCGCCATCCTCGTCCATCAGGTTGATGAACTCGTAGACGTTGTCCTCCAGCATGTCGCCCAGCATCGTGGCGCCGAACTTGTCCAACAACCGGCGCGCGGTTTTCGTGCCAATCGTCGGTAGCTGCTGCATGGCCGCGAGCACCATCTCCTCCCGCGACTTCGCCGAGGCCTGCGGACGGGTCAACGTCCACAAGGCACCATGGCAATGCGGGCAGAAACGGCGTTCCTTGGCCAAGTGCATTTCCGCCAGGGCGGGATTGAGGGGCGCATCGTCCCCATCCGTCACCCAGGCGTAGCAGCTCGGACAACAGGCGACCCGAGCCCCGCCAGGGATCGTCGTATCGCCGGCCTCGACCGTTTCCACGACGCGCTTGATGATGAAAGACGGCTTCCAGTGGTAGCCCATGCGCATCCGCACCCGGCCCATCACGAAGAACTCGGGATGAAGTGGCGCTTCGCGCATCTGCCGTAGCGTCAGGAGCTTCTTGAGCGTGTCTGGGCCGTTCAGCACCCAGACCCGCGCATTCGGCACCGTCTGCTTGATCTCCCGCCGCCACTTGTAGACCAGGTGAGGAGGGCAGATCACCAGGCTGCGTGGATAGCCTTCGGCATGGGCGACCGCGGCGGCCGCGATGGCCATCATGGTCTTGCCCGTGCCCATCTCGGCGTTGATGATGCCGGCTGGATCGTTTTCATCGAAGAGCAGCGCGGCCATGGCTTGCACCACTTCGCGCTGGGCAGGGAAGGGCGCCCGGGTGAGGGCGTCCATCACCGCCTCCCGCCGTTCATTTGGTACTCCGGAATAAACGGGCGGGTTCTGTCGGCGCACGGCTTCGAGCAGGCCCGAGCCGAACGATGAAACGAACTCCGATAGCGACAACACCCCAGGCTCGGCGATCGGCGCGATGTCGCCATCGAATCGTTCTTCCTGTGCCTGGACGCCCTCGTTGGTTCGCTGATAGTAGGCGGACACGGCTTCGTCCTTGCTGCGCGGTCGGAAATATCGATCCACTTCGATGCGAGGCGCCGATCCCGGCATACCGGACAAGCCGGCATGCAGCTCGGCCAACTCGTCGATGGAGACGGTGCCCCATTCGTCGTAGTCCAGGCCGGTAACGAAGCCGAAGCCGATCCGCTCTTTGGCGTCGTATTCGGTCAGCCACCAGGTGGCCGAGCCGAAGGCGTCGAAGAGCTTGCAGATGACCCATTGTTCCGGGGCCTCCTCGGGCTTGGGATGCGAGGCGATGAACTCCAGGATGTCCGAATGCAGCTTGTTATCTTCGCCCACCGGTTGGGTGGATGTCGTGACGTGAAATTGATGTTGAGTGACTTGCATGATGCTCTCCAAGAAGTGCGGAGACACCCTGCCCCTGGCGGGGACGGCATCCCCGCGAGGGTGGTAAGAAATGAACAGGTCAGGCCGCGAGCGACAATTCCTGCGGGGTGGTTTCACCGGCTTCAGCCTGGCGCGTGAGCACCCGGTTTTTCACCAGAAGGGAAATGGCTTGGGTGAAGTTCTCTCCCAAATCGATCAGCGAGGCCTGGATAGGCCCCAGGGCCGGCCAGGTAGCCTTGGCGTTGAGATCGGTGATGATCTTTTCGCCCAGGGCGGCCAGCACCGGCTCGCACCAGGCTTCGATCAGCGGCACCGGAGAGATGCGCTGGATCATCGCCCAGACCGATTGCCGGTGATCTTGGCCATCGTTGCCGAAAGTCAGTACCCAGGCCCGGCCGTTGGCCGTGTCCGGGTCGATGACCATTGGGTCGTAGATGAAGACGTGCGACACCGGCCCGAACAAAGACCGGCGCGGCAGCTTGCCCGCCAGCTTGGTCAGCCGCGAGGCATCGCCGATGAAGGCGATACCCCGGTGGTCTTCCCCTGCCGGCGCTTCGGGATGAAGCGTTACCACGCCCGCCACGCCGTCGCCGGGCCGAGGCGGGGCCTTGACCGGCTTCAACGTGATGCGGTCGACACCGCCGGACGTTACCGGCAGCGAGAAGGCCGCCAGCAATTGCTGGATGGCGGTATCCCGGCCGTAGAGCGATGCGAACATGAGCTGGCCTGCTTCGTTGCGGACCAGGGCGTCGAGAAAGACATCCGAAAACTCCCGGATGCCCCACAAAGGTACAGATGCGGACATGATGATGAGCCTCCAAGGTAGTGGGGCTCTTCCCGGTGGGGGCGAGCCCCACGGGGGTGATGAATCACCGATCGGATGATCGGCTTGCTCCCGGCGCCAGACGCCGATCCGGTTTCAGGGATGACCGGACCTCGATGCTTACGGCATCGGCGAGTCGAAAACCGTTCGACCAGCGGTGGTGCCAGTGCCAGTTACGGCCAAGCGGCCAAGGGCCTTTCCGAAGCACCCGCCAGGCAGGCGCTTCAAAAAGACCCCTCGATGAGGGGTAAAGGGAGGAGCCACATGAAGCTCAGCGTATGGTGAGCACGTCCCCGAAGGTCATGCTCCCGGCCGTGAAATCGATGGCCCGGATCACCGGCACGAAGCGATCGGTCAGGATGCGCGTCTCGGAGACGTCGCCCTTCGCGTCGGTCTCGTGCTGTACCGAAACCTCTTTTTCCTTGTAGGTCGAGCCCTTGATGAGATAGGTGCGGCCATCCTCGGCGTCCACGAAACCGCCGATCTGGCCCGCCGCCAACCCGAGCGCCAGGTGCCAGTCCGACAGCATCCGCAAGGGACGCCGATGGACCTGGGCCTGAGCGCTGAAGGTGCGCGGGAAACTCGGCCACAAAGTGCTGGCATGATGCTTGGCGACCTCGGCCGCCAGTTCCGGACCATTCAGGCGAATCGCCTGGAAAACCAGGTCCTCGCCAACGGGCATCTCGGGCACCAGCAGCGGCGCATGCGGCCAGGCCTCGGGCAATTCGGCTGGTGGCGTGTCTCTTGCCGCCATCAAGGCCTCGACCTGCCCCTTGGACGGGGCGGCGGCGCGGCGCTTGATGCCGAAGACGACCATCTGCTTGAACTGCCGTTCCGGCGCCGACCAGGCCGTGAGGTGGGTGAAGTGGCGGCACAGATAGTTGGCCATCTCCTCGCTCATGACCGTGTGCGGCACGATGAAGACCAGCACTCCGCCCGCCTGGAGCCATCCCGCCGTCTTGCGCAGGAAGAGCAACTCCAGCCGTTCGCTGTGCTTGCCATCACCGGTCTGCCCGGTGTCGGCCACGGTATGGCCATAGGGTGGGTTCAGGAACAGCAACCCGGTCGATCTGGCCGATACCCAGGCATCGTTCATATCGGCATGGAGCACGGTATCGAGCAATTGCTTGGCGTGCCAGGCACGTTCGGCGTCGAACTCGATGGCCAGGGCTTCGACGGCGGCGCCGGCCTCGGTCAGGGCATGCTTGACCTCGGCCAGGGCGACGCCCTCGCCGCAGCACGGGTCCGCGATGCGGACCCGTGTGCCGGCGATATCGAGCGCGTTGAGGATGCGGGCGAGGGTGACCTCGTCGGTGGGGAAGTAGCCATTTTTAATAAAATTGCGGGCGAGCCGCGAGAACATGAGTCCCATGGTTGTCTCCAGGAAATGCGGAGACAACCTGCCCCAGGCGGGGAGGATATCCCCGCGAGGGTTGAGTAAAACAGCTATGTCCCGGACCTTGCGGCCGTGCGTGTTTCAGGGACTGACGCGCCTCGAAAAGCCTTCATACGATGTAAGCAGGACAGGGCTGATCGGGATCGATCGGCCCTGCAATGAGCTCGCCGGTATCGGTGTGGTAGACCTCCACCCAAAGCCCGCGCCGATGAAAATGGCGGGTCTTCGCGCTCGCGGACGAACGATCCGGGCAGTAATCGAAATCGGCCAGGTTGTCCCTGGCATACCCTTCGCGCGTACGCGGGTCGCTGGTGCTGGCCTCGACGGTGAATTGCATGTTCACGCTCCTGGAAATACGACCAGCCCGCGACGGGGCCGGTACGATGGATTGAACTCTCGGTGGTCGAGTTAGGCCGCCAGGCGCTGATCGACTACCTTGGCCAGGATTCGGGGAGGAATGCGGTACAGACAGCCACCGTATTCGCCCACGAGGCGCCGACCTTGTTTCGAAACGATCTTGACCTCGGGGATGGCAAGCCCCTCGAAGATCAACACATCGCCGATATCGACCTTGCGTTTGCGCGAGGCATGCCAAGCGCGGACCTGGGCGCGCCAATCCGCATCGGCAACCGGCGCCATGTCCAGGTAGGACAAGGGACAGGTGTTGTAGCAAGGCCCCATGCTTTCGCACAGATCCTTGTAACCCCAGCCTTCGCCCTTCCTGCCGGGCGCCAGCAAGTCGCAGCCGATATAACGATAGGGCTCCCTGTAGGCCATGGGCGGCTTCGGATCGGCGGGAGTGACCTCCCATACCGTCCAGAGCACATTGCCCACTGCCGTGTGACGCAGGCATTCCCAGCGGGTGCCATCGGCCTGCGTAGCCGACCGGGTGCGCTCCTGGATGAGCTGCCGCCGGTTGCTATCGAATGTCACGGTCCATCCCATGATGATTTCCTCCATGCTGAGCCGAAGGAAACGCAGCCCCTCCAGGGCGGCGAAGCACCCCGGCGGGTTGAGATAAAACCCCTTACGGGGCGGATTTGATGAAGTCCCGGACCTTGCGGCCGTGCTCGTTTCAGGGACTGACGAACGGCGATCCTTGACGGGGATCGAGCGGGCTGTAACCGACAGCCGGCGGTGGAACACGGATGGCGCTCGGCCTTTCCTGGGGCGTTGAGGCAACGGCCCAGGAAAGGCCCCTCGATGAGGGGCCAAGTTGAAGAAGGATCAGCCTTCCGATTCCGCTTGCCATACACCGGCGACGAACTCGGGATCGAGATCCACGCCATGAGAGATGATCGTGGCCAGGGTGGTCGAGCCACCGCTCTGCGGCACCTCGACTGCGCCATCGTCCACATCGTTCATGTCGTAATCGAGCACGACGAGTTCCACCGGCCTGTCGGACGACGCGCCCTGGACCAGGCCGCCCTCGACACCGACCACGACGCGGGGCCGGGGCGACTCAGGCATCCTGGTCGGATGGCCATCAACTGCCATTCGAGCCAGCCGATATGCGGTTTCAACGAGCGATTGCTCATAGTCGCCAGGCGTCGGGCCGTTCAGACCGCGCATCGACTCCGCCACCACCAGAAGACGACAAGCCTCCATGGCGTTCGCCGTGCGGCGTTGCTGGAGAACGCTGGCATCCGGTACCGGCCAGGCAGCCACCGTGGCCACCACCTGGAAGTCCAGCGTTTCGCCTTCCTTCTCCTCGTAATCGTCGAAGAGGAGGGGCATCGCCGGGGTGTCGTCCCAGATCGTGCCGGCATCGAAAGCGGCCTGCGCCTTGGCGAGGGCCTCTTCGTCGCTATCGGACAGAATGCCGACCTGGACGCGGTGGGCGTAATCGATGGTGTACTCGACGATGCGCAGGTTCATGACGTGCCCTCCTGTGCCAGTTCCAGTTCCTTGGCGCAGAACAGCGCGATACGTTGCTTGGCGCGGCGTGTGGCTTCGAGCTGGACATACCAGTACCCACCCGACTCGCGGCCAAACATGTTTTCACGGACGACGACGCCGATCCGGCCAGGATACTGAGGTCCGCCGAGGCGGTCTTGCTGGCGCTTGACCATGACCCGGGTACCGATGGCGATGGCTGATGATTCACTCATGATGTTCTCCAAGACAATGCGGAGACACCACGCCCCGCAGGGCAAGGCGCCCCGCGGGGTGATGAAAAAAGCGGTCAGATCAAACCTCGTTCCGCCATGGAAAGGGTTTGGTTGCCGGCGACAATGAAATGATCCAGAACCTTGACGTCGACCAGGGCCAGCGCCGCTTTCAGCTGATCAGTCAACCAGCGGTCGGCCTGACTGGGCTCCATCGTTCCGGATGGATGGTTGTGGCAGAGGATGACGGCACAGGCGTTGTATTCCAGGGCGATCTTGACGACCTCCCTGGGATAGACGCTGGTTTGAGTCAGCGTGCCGCGAAAGCACTCTCGCGAGGCGATCAGCCGGTTCTGCGCATCCAGGAACAACACGACGAAGGCTTCGTGAGGCAGATGTGACAGCGAGGTGATCAGATGGCTGCGCACGGCCCCCGGTGAGGACAACGCATCCCGATGACGCAAGGACTCGGCAAAACCCCGCGTAACCAGCTCGCGGGAAACGTCGAGGAGCCGCCGGACACGGTTCCATCCATCCTCGGGCGCGGATTCACAAACCAGATGATCCACCGCCGCCAGGCTGAAAAGTTGGTACAACGATCCCTGGTTTTCCTGCAAAAGGTTCTCGGCGGCTTGGGTGCCGACCAGAACCCCCAGCAGATCAAGGTCCGACATTTGAGAGGAGAGAGGCATGATGAACTCCAGTGAAGTGGAGACACCTTGCCCCGAGCGGGAACAGTGTCCCCGCGTGGGTTGAAGTAAGGGTGCGAAAGATCAGAGAAGCCTGGCTCGGACGGACGCTCAGGCCGGTATCCAACCTCCGTTGACCAATGCTCTGGCGGCTTCCAAATAGGTCGGATAAACGTCTTCGGATACCCTGCAATAGCACTGCAAGTCCTCGTCGTCGGCATAGCCGGCAATGAAATAGCCTCTGCCGGGGGCGAAACCGACAATTAGCTCAGGTCGAACTTCAATATCCATTTTTGTCTCCTTGGTGCAAAGGTGCGGCAAGCTGAATGCCTGCTACTTCGGGAGTGTGAAGAGTGGTCAAATCCAACCGGCCCGATGCAACACCGGCCGAATCAAGCTGAAATACAGGGTGAGCCCGAAGGCCGCGCACAGGGTGAATGCGAACATGGTGGTTCCTCCAGAAAAGCGGAAACACCATGCCCCTGGCGGGGAACGGAATCCCCGCGTGGGTTGAGATGAAGTCCCGGACCTTGCGGCCGTGCTCGTTTCAGGGACTGACGAGCGGCGATCCTTGACGGGGATCGAGCGGGCGGAAACCGTCTGCCGGCGGTGGAACAACGACAAGCCAGGCTGGCTTTTCTTCAGGGTTGTCCCTCAAGAAAAGCCCCTGGGTGAGGCGCGTGGCATCCACCAGGGCGAAGCTTCAGAGTTCGTACTCCAGCTGAGTCCAAGCACCCGATTCGAGTGCCGCCTCGGCGGCCTCAAGGGTGGGGAAATATTCTTCCGACTCGCGGCTGTAGGGTCCGTCCTTGGGATGAACGGTGCCGATGTAATAGCCCGCAGCACTCCGACAAACCTGGAGGGGCAGGGCGACGTTGAAACACTGTTTGGCCAGATGGCCGATCTTCTGGGGTGACATGCTTACTCCCTTCTATTTTCTTGATTGGAACTGGGTTCCGGTTGCAATTATGCCGCGCGCCTCTCGGTGCGTACTGTTTCAGCGGCGTCAGTACATTTCGGGTGGCCACAAGGGCCGGGGAAACACGGCATCCGTCAGCCGGCTCGCCGGAACCGGCTGACGGATGCCCTGGGGGCGAGATGCAAACGGAGTGGGTGGCTGAAATCGCGCCTCCTGGCGGCCACGGAACAGGCGCCGCCGCGTCCGGCAAGGGGAGGCCTGGACGCGCAGTTAAGGGATGCGGTTTGGGAAAGCCGCCAACCAGGCTGCAATCGCCGCTATTCGGGCTCACCCTGGAGGCCTCATTCAAGCCGCCCGGGTGAACCCGCCTGAGCGGGTTCGGAGGTTGAGATTACTCAGCAGGCATTTCCCACATTTGCGTGCTGGCATCGAACCGGTAGCCATGTCCCTTGAGGGCATCGCGTTGAGCCCGGAACAGGCCGCGATCCACGGTGGGATCGAGCTTGACGGCTTTGCCGGCTTCGATGAGGTCATGGGTTTCGGCATCGAACAACGAGGTCTCGGTTGGCGCCGCCGGCAGCGCGTCGGAAACGGGCGTGACGGCAGTCTCTTGCACCGGGCGGTTCTCGTTCGCCGGATCGGGTTCGACCGACTCCGGCAAGGTCTCGGTATCGGGCGTTTCGGGTTCGCTCTCGACATGGATCGCCGACAGCCTGGCCCGCACTTCGACCCAGACCTTCCCGCGCCAGGTGTAGCTGGACGGGAAAATCTCCTCGATGACGAAAGTCCCGTCGTAATCGCCGGGGCTGTACTGGTCGAGAATCGCGTCCTTGACCTTGAAGGTGCCCACGCTGGTGGACAAGTCGCCGACGCAGAAAGAACCCTTGCTGCCGTTGACCGCTTTGATGCTGAGTGTTCCGGTGATGCTGATCATGATGTGCCTCCAGGATGAAAATGAAGCCCAGCCGGAAGGCGCCATTCCCCTTGGGGAGTGGACGCACTCCCGGTAGGGATGGGTAAAACACGAAACCATGCGGATGAATCCGAATGGCGGGTAGGGCAGGGTGCTTTGAGTTCGCCTGGGATCAGGCGGCAAAGCGCATTTCAGCGAAATCGACGGGCATGCCGTCTATCTTCGCGGAGGCGATCTTGAGCAACCGTCCCTTGATCGAAACACCGGTCTGGCCTTGCTTGGGGCCGGACTGGTAAACGAAGGACTCGGGATAGATGTCACCCAAACGGAAGGCAACCGTCACCTTCTGGTTGGCGTTGACGGCGCTCTTGAGGAATTTGACCCTCTCAAGCGCCTCGGCGCCTTCGATCTTGACATCGAAGTAGGTGGTTTCGGGCGCGTCGATCGAGCCATGCAGCGCGGCGATGGAACAAGCCCAGAACGAGCCCTTCTTGACCTTCACTTCACGGACACGATTCAAATACCCGATCCCGTTCACATGCAGATCGAGATGCGTCTTCGGCTTCTCGGCGGCAGCGGCGGTGGGTTCAGCAGCGGTAGTGTTCATAGCGATCTCCTTGATGAAAAAACAAAGGGAGACCACTACCCGTGAGGGGAGTAAGCCTCCCCAGTGGGATGTGGGTCTTGCGACCCGATGAAACCGGTTGCCCGGCGGTGGTTGAATTGGTTTTCCGAAGCGGTGACTTACCTAGGTAATCCAGCGGGATATCCGCCAGATGTGGTGGGCCGGGAGTGTCGTGCTATCGGAATGAGCCTCCATCAGGGAATGGAGGCGACCGGTGGGGATGCAATCCCGCGCGGTCAGAGAAAGGATTTGGCCTCGGCTCTTACGAGCGTCGCGGTGTCAGAGGCTGACCGCGATCTAGTGGCTGGATGACGCACCAGAAGGCGAATCGCGTTACGTGCGATCAGGCGAGCCCTGAGGCTAGGGAATACGCGGACAAGTCCAACACGAAATAAAATTCGTGTCAAGGCGAAATGGCTGGCGGTGTCAGCTACTGTTTGTTCGGGCGCTTCGGGTCGCACCGTGACTTTGTACCCAAGTGAGATGACAGAATCCCGCGCGCTGCGCACTGGCCCTTCGCGCCTGAGAATGGCAGAATTGGCCAATCTTTGGAACATTCCGCCACGCGATACCAATTGGGCAGCCTGACATGACCGAAGCCGATGGCGAAATTCTCACGCTGGAAGAAGTGGCCGCCTATCTGAAGGCAGGCAAGAAAACCGTTTATCGGCTGGCTCAGCAGGGCCAGATACCGAGCTTCAAACTGGGCGGCACCTGGCGGTTTCGCCGCACCGAGCTGGATCGCTGGATTGCAGCGCAGATTGCCGAGAAGACACAGGACAGAACATGAGCGACCCGCAAAACGATACCAACTTGGCCGCATCACCCAACCCGGCCGACGAGCGCCGCGCGCAACTGGCCGCGCTCATCCCCGAGGCATTTTCCGAAGGCAAGCTTGACCTGGCCGCCCTCAAACGGGCGCTGGGCGAGCACGTAGTCACCGAAGGTGGCGAGCGCTATGCGCTGACCTGGGCAGGCAAGAACGACGCCTACAAGGTGCTGCAAACGCCTTCCAGCGCCACGCTGCGGCCCGAGCGCGACAAGTCGGTGAATTTCGATCAGGCGCAGCACGTATTCATCGAAGGCGAGAACCTGGAAGTCCTCAAGGTCTTGCAGAAGGCGTACTTCGGCAAGGTCAAGCTGATCTACATCGACCCGCCCTATAACACCGGCTCGGACAGCTTCATCTACCCTGACCGCTTTCAGGAAAGCAAGGAGGACTACCTCAAGCGCATCAACGATCTTGCCGACGACGGCACGTTGATGCGCGAGGGCTTCTTCCGCAAGAACAGCAAGGAGAACGGTCACTACCACAGCAACTGGCTGTCGATGATGTTGCCGCGCCTCTACATCACCAGGAACCTCTTGCGCGAGGACGGAGTGATCTTCGTTTCGTGCGATGACAACGAGGTCCATAACCTGCGCTGCCTGATGAATGAAGTCTTCGGCGAGGAAAATTTCATTGCTTGCATCGCTTGGCAGAACGTATATGGCGGTGGAGCGAAGGTCAAAACGATAGTTGCCCAACATGAATACGTAGTCGTCTTTGCTCGTTCCAAAGACGCTGTGGGCGAGATAGACCTTCCTCCAGATCCTGAATACCGAAAGATGTACAAGGAGAAAGACGAAAAATTTGAAAAGCGTGGCCCGTACTTCACGCAGCCCCTAGCCACGACGAGTATGGACGAACGCGAGAACCTGCGGTTCCCGATTACATGGCAAGGCAATGAGATTTGGCCGGAGAAGCAGTGGCAATGGTCTCAGGATCGCGTGAAGAAGGCACTCGCAGAAAATGAACTGGTTATCAAGAAAACCGGAGATGGTTGGTCCGTTCGTTACAAGCAATACCTCAAAGATGAAGACGGCAACGAGCGCCCGGCCAAGCTCTACTCTGTAATGACAGGGCCATGGAGCCAAGCGGGAACAGAGGAGATTCGAGGATTCTTTGTTGACGGGAAGGTTTTCCCGTTCCCCAAGCCGTCGTCGCTAATCAAAACCATTCTTGGCGTAGCTTGGCGTGATCCCAACTGCATCGTTCTAGATTTCTTTGCCGGGTCTGCGCCAACCGCCCAAGCTTTGCTCGAACTGAATCAGGAGATTGCCGGTAATCGCAAGTTAGTAGCTATTCAATTACCGGAGCCCATAGAAGTTGAAAGTCCTGCGGGGAAAGCTGGCTTCGGAACGGTTGCGGATATTGGACGTGCTCGCTTCCAGAAGGTAATCGACAAGATTCGGGCTGTTAGCGATCTTGCCAACCCCGCACCAGAGAATCTTGGCTTCAAGTCCTTCCTTCTCGCTCCCTCCAACTTCAAACAATGGCGCGGTGATGGCATCGACACGCCTGAACAACTGGCCGAGCAGATGCAGATGTTCGCCAAGGCCGAGAAGGAAGGCGCGGCCGTTGAAGACATGCTCTACGAGTTGCTGCTGAAATTCGGGCAGGAACTGACCACACCCATCGAATCCCTGGAGGTGACGGGCGGCAAGGTATTCGCCATCCACGACCGCAAGATGCTCTTCGTGCTGGAGTCGTTCACCGAGGCCATGATCGTGCCGCTGGTGGACATTAAGCCGCGCGAGATCATCGCCATCGATGGCGTGTTCAACGATTCGGACATGCTCAAGACCAATCTGGACTTGCAGTGCCGCGACGCGGGCATCCGCTTCACCTGCCTGTGAGACAGCGCGAATGAAACTGCAATTTGACGCCCACCAGGATTACCAGCTCGAAGCGATCCATGCCGTGGTGGCGCTGTTCGAGGGGCAGCCGGACGCTTCACAAACCGCCGTAACGCGGGATGACATGCTTTCCAGCCTGGCGCTCACCGAAACGGGCATTGCCAACCAGCGCGTGATCGACGATGCGCAATGGCTGGCCAACTTGCACGCGGTGCAGGAGGCGCACGGCATTGAACCATCGGAAGCCTTGGCGACGATGATGCTTGATGACGGCACGACTGTGGGCGGCTTCCCCAACTTCACGGTGGAGATGGAAACCGGCACCGGCAAGACCTACGTCTACCTGCGTACCATTCACGACTTGTCCAAGACCTACGGCTTCAAGAAGTTTGTGATTGTGGTGCCGTCGGTGGCCATCCGCGAGGGTGTGCTGTCCAGCCTGAAAATCACTCGTGAGCACTTCCAGACGCTATATGACTACGAACCGGTCAAGTTCATGGTGTACAGCTCTGGCAACGTGAATGACCTTCGTAGTTTCGCCCTGTCCGACGCGATTCAGATTCTGGTCATCAACATCGACGCCTTCGCGAAGGACTCCACCGAATCTGACGATGACTCGGCGGGCGGCAAGGCCAAAAAGAAGAGCAAGGGCAACGTCATCAACCAGGTGCGCGAGACGGGGGTGAAGCCCATCGAGTTCATCCAGGCTGCGCACCCCATCGTGATCCTGGACGAGCCGCAGAACCTGGAAACCGACATTCGCAAGCAGGCTATCGCGCGGCTCAATCCCCTATGTACGCTGCGCTACTCGGCCACCCACCGCAACGCCTACAACCTGATCTATTCACTTGACCCGGTGCGCGCGTATGAACTGGGGCTGGTCAAACAGATCGGCGTGGATTCGGTCATCGAGCTAAAGGACGCCAACCAGGCGTTCATCGAGGTGGAAAGCTTCAAAACCGGCAAGCGCAGCGTGTCGGCCAAGCTTTCCATTTGGGTCAACCAGGCCAGCGGCCCGGCCAAGAAATCGGTGACTGTGAAGAACGGCGACGACCTCTATTCGGAGAAATTCTCCAACCACCGGGAAATCTATCGCGACGGTTTCATCGTCAACGAGATTGATGCAGGCGAGGGCTTCGTTACCTTTGCCAACGACGTGCGCGTGGCCGTGGGCCGCCCGCATGGCGCACTGACTGACGCGATCCTGCGCTTGCAGATCGAGGCCACGGTGCGCCGCCATTTCGAGAAGGCGAGGAAGCTACACCCGATGGGCATCAAGGTGCTGTCGGTCTTCTTCATCGACCGGGTGGCGAACTACCGGGTGTATGGCGAGGATGGCACAACGGCCAAGGGCAAATTCGCGGAGTGGTTCGAGGAAATCTATGCGCAGTATCAGGCCAGAGAGGAGTTTGCGGGCCTGCTGAACGCCGACTCTACGGCGGTACACAACGGCTATTTCTCGCAAGACAAACGGGCCGTGTCGCCCTTCGAGACGCTGACCGGCAAGACCAACGCCGATGCCGAAGCAAGCGCCTTTGAACTCATTATGCGCGACAAGGAGCGCTTGCTGGGGCTGGATGAACCGCTGGCCTTCATCTTCAGCCATTCCGCGCTGCGCGAGGGCTGGGACAATCCCAACGTGTTCCAGATTTGTACGCTGGCCGAATCGAGTTCCGAGATCAAGAAGCGGCAGGAGATCGGGCGTGGCCTGCGCCTTGCGGTGAACCAGGATGGCGAGCGCGTGCGCGACCCGGCCATCAACCGACTTACCGTGATCGCCAATGAGAGTTACGAGGACTTCGCCAACCAGTTGCAGACCGAGATGGTCGAGGCGGGCGTGAGGTTCAAGCGCGAGATGGTGCAAAACGAGCGCGACAAGGTGACGGTGCGCTTGAGGAAAGGTTTTGAGACCGATCCGCAGTTTATTGCGTTGTGGGAGCGGATTCGGGCACGCACCCGCTACAGCGTGGCATACAAGACCGGCGAGCTGATTACCAAGGCCGCAAGCCGTATCAAGGCAAAGATGCCAGCGATCGAGCGGCCCAAGGTGGCGCTGACCCGTGCAGAGATTGCCATCGGCACCGACGGTGTGGTCGGCAAGCAGACCGGGTATCGCACGCAGACGGTGGAGGCCAAGTACGTGATGCCGGATTTTGTCGGCCAGGTACAGGCCAAGACAGGGCTGGCCAAGTCCACCGTGGCGCGCATCCTCCTGGAGTCCGGTCGCTTGAATGATGCGGTGAACAACCCCCAGGCGTTCATCGACCATGCTTCGGAACTAATCAATGCCGTCAAGCGCGAGTTCCTGGTCTTCGGTGACGGCTCGGATGGCAGCGGTGTGAAATACGTGAAGCTGGATGATGCGGTCTACGAAATGCGCCGCTTCGAGCGCGATGACTTGATGGAGGTGTTTGCTTCCAACGTCCAGGCGGTGGAGAAGCAGGAGAAGACGCTGTTCTCGCACATCGTCATCGACTCCAATTCAGGGCCGGAGCGAGCCTTTGCGCAGGCATGTGAGGACAACGCGGACGTGCTGTTCTACATCAAGTTGCCGCGCTGGTTCCAGATCGAAACACCAGTCGGGCCGTATAACCCCGATTGGGCTGTGGCCTACCGCAACGACACGACGCTCTACTTCGTGGCTGAAACCAAGAAGACCGGCAACGGCGATCACGTGCAGCTCGACCTGCTGAGGCCGATTGAAGACCTGCGCATCGAGTGCGGCAAGCGGCACTTCAAGAACTTCGAGCAGGTGCAGTTCAGAGTGGTCAGCACGCTTGAGGAATTGGTGAACTGATGCGTACCACCTTGGCACCCACTCACGGTAGTTTGGCGGGGAGAAGAAAATGAGCGACCAATACACCTATGCCCGTTTCTGGCGGTGCGCCTTGCAGGTGAACCCGGTTGGTTACAACAGTGCCTACCGGGGCAGCGAGCACGGCATGAGCGAGGCCGACTACAACCAGGCGCTACTTGCAAAGTGCCAGGAACTCGATATCAAAGTCGTCGGCCTGGCTGACCATGGCAGCGTGGACAGCGTCGATACGTTGCGCAACATGTTGGCACCCCACGGCATCGTCGTATTTCCCGGTTTCGAGATCGCCTCGACCGAAAAAATTCATATGGTCTGCCTGTTCCCGGAAGACACGACCAAAGATCAGTTGAACCGCTATCTTGGGAGTCTGCAACTGACGGACCCCGAGGAAAAGGTACGCCCCTCACGGCTTGGTTGCATTCAGTTGGCGGAAACGATCAAAGAGCTAGGCGGTTTCTGGTATGCGGCGCATGCAACGCAGGCGAGCGGCATTTTGTTTCAGAAGTCAGTTCACACCTGGCAGCGCAGTGATTTGGTCAAGGCGGCACAAATTCCCGGCTCGATAGATGACTTGCCGCAAGAGTACAAAAACATCGTTCTGAACGCAGACCCCAACTGGAAGCGCGAGCGCCCCATTGCGGTCATCAACGCCAAGGATGTTGCCAAACCTTCTGACCTGGACGATGCCAGCGCCTCATGCTGGATCAAGATGACGAAGCCGACCTTTGATGCCTTCAAGGTCGCTTTCCTAGACCCGGAATCACGCATCCGTCTGAACTCGCAAAAGCCGGAGGTGACGGCTGGCGAGATCGTCTCTATGACCATTTCGGGGGGCTATCTCGATGGTGTGGAGATCGCCTTCTCCCGGCACTTGAACACGGTGATTGGTGGACGTGGTACTGGCAAATCGACCCTGCTGGAGTGCCTGCGTTATGTGCTGGACATTCCCCCGAAAGGTAAGCAGGCGCACAAACTTCACCTTGAGATCATCAAGGAGAATTTGGGCAAGGCGTCCGGCCGAATCGAGGTGGAGGTCGTTTCTTCTTCACAGCATGGCAAGCGCTATCGGGTTTCCCGGCGCTATGGCGAAATGCCCATTGTGCGCGAGGTAGTACCCGACGGGAGCGGCAATGTCTCGACCCTGCAACCGCGTGACCTGTTGCCGGGGATCGATATTTATGGCCAGAACGAGATTTACGAACTGGCACAGGACGAGCAGAGCCGAATTCAGTTGCTGGACCGCTTCCTGCCTAGCGATGGCGACTACGCACAGCACAACGCTACGCTCAAGAAGCGCTTGCAAGAAAGTCAGCAGAAGTTGGCCAAGACCTTGGGCGAGGTCGATGACCTGAAAGCCCAGATTGCGCGCTTGCCCAAACTGGTTGAGCAACTGCAAGGCTTTCAGGCGTTAGGGATACAGGAAAAGCTTGCCAAGACACCGTTGTTTGCTCGCGAGAGGCAGATTGTCGAACGCACCCACGAAGAAATCCGGCACTTGCGGGATGGTGTGGCGAGCCTTCGGGACAATTTGCCCGACCTGACTTTCATCAGCGACAAAGCCTTGGAGGATTTGCCCAATGCCGCATTGCTCAGCCCAGCGCGGACAATTTTGGACAAACTGCGCGAGGGCTTCGAACGTCACCTTGCCGAGCTGACAACCGAGCTGGCAAACGGTGAGCAGCAACTGGCGGTACAGCTTGAGTTGTGGAAGCAGTCAATTGCACAAGGTGAGGCAGAACTTGAAAAAGCCTTGCGCAGCCTCCCGGCGACGGCCGGGAAAAGCGGCCAAGAGGTGGGAACGGCTTATCAGCGGCTGCTACAGGACATCGAGCGCATCAAACCACTCGAAACTCGGGTCGCCAATCACAACAAGCTGCTTGAATCCCAACAGCAGGAGCGTCGAAATCTTCTTGCGGAATTGTCCGATCTCCGCGACCAGCGCACCAAGAGCTTGCAGAGTGCGGCCAAGAAATTGAATCGTCGTCTTGAAGGGAAATTGAAAGTTGAAGTGGTGCCTGATGCAGATCGAACACCGCTGAAAACCTTCCTGCTGGAAAGCAAGCTTGAGGGGGTAGGCGAAAAGCGGCTGTCGTGGATCGACGAACGGGATGCCATCAGCCCGTCAGCACTTGCACAGGCAATCCGTAGCGGCTCAGCAGCGCTTCAGCTCGATTGGGCATTGACGCCCTTGGTCGCGGATGCATTGACGAGGCTGCCTGCGTCTCGCCTGATGGAACTTGAGGCGCTGGAACTCGACCATCGGATAGATATTTTTCTGAATGTGTCGCATGGCCAAGCGGAGGCAGTTTTTCGGCCATTGGACAAGCTGTCGACCGGCCAGCAATGCACAGCGATCTTGCACATGCTGCTACTGGAAAATGTCGATCCGCTCATCATGGATCAGCCCGAAGACAACCTCGACAATGCATTTATCGCCGAGCGCATTGTCCACGAACTGCGCGCGGCGAAAACCAGTCGTCAATTTCTGTTCGCTACACACAATGCCAACATCCCGGTATTCGGGGATGCCGAGTGGATCGGCGTATTCACGGCTGTTGAAAACCATGGTGCATTGAGCTTCGATGCCCAGGGTTCGATTGATGTTCCAGTCATTCGCGACCAGGTGGCCAACATCCTCGAAGGTGGACGCGATGCATTCATCCAACGCAAAGAGAAGTATGAGTTTTGAGGTAACGGCCTATGTTGAAATCTGAATTGCTGGAAATCATCGCCAACGGTGAGAACTCCGGCGTGGAATTCAAGCGTGATGACCTGCGCCCGGAGCAACTGGCGAAAGAAATTGTCGCGTTGCTCAATTTCCAGGGTGGAAAATTGCTTTTGGGTGTGGAGGATGACGGCACCATCAGCGGCATTCAGCGTGGCGACCTGGAAACGTGGGTGATGGACACCGTATTTGGCCGATACGTGCATCCGCTGGCCCTGCCATTTTACGAAGAGGTTGTGTTCGATGATGGCAAGCGCGTGGCGGTCATTTCACTCACCCTTGGCACAGCCAAGCCCTATGTGGTGCGCAACAACAATCGCGAGGAAATTTTTGTTCGCGTCGGCAGTACTTCACGTCTCGCAACCAGGGAGCAGCAAGCTCGACTGTTTGAAAGCGGCGGAATGCTGCACGCTGAGGTTTTGCCTGTATCCGGCAGCAAGCTGGATGATCTGGATCAGGCCCGACTTAGCGATTACCTGGTCAATGTCGCAGGCGACCAGATGGCGCCGCAGTCCGCCGAAGACTGGGAACAGCGGCTGACCGGTTTAGGCTTCATGGTTGGCCGCCCCGATGGTCCCGCTACATGCACCATTGCTGGGTTGATACTTTTTGGGCGAAGCCCCCGCCGTTGCTTGCGCTACGCGGGGGTACGCTGGATGTCCTTTGCTGGCGGCACAAAAGATTACCAGGCACAGGATGACACGGTGCTCGATGGCCCGCTGGTAGCCCTGTGGGAAGGCAGGCCAGGGGCAGGACGAAACATCGTGGAAGATGGATTGCTCGAACGCCTGATTGATCGAATGCGCCCTTTCATCTCCGAGGAGGGGGGCGAGATAAACGAGGGCCTGCGCCGGGAGCCAAGCTACCGCTACCCCTTTGATGCAATCCGTGAAGCGCTTCTCAATGCACTTGTTCACCGCGACTGGACGCGTTCGATTGAGGTAGAGGTTGTCAATTACTCCGACCGCCTGGAAGTGACCAGTCCCGGGGCATTACAGAACTCGATGACCATCGAAAAAATGTTGGCTGGGCAGCGGTCACCACGCAATCCAATCATTGTCGAAATCATGCGTGACTACGGCTACGTCGATGCGCGCGGAATGGGAGTTCGCCGCAAGATTGTTCCTTTGACGATCGGTTACTCCGGCAAAAATGCGGAATTCGAGTTGACCGATGACTACTTGCGTGTAGTGATCCCGTCTCGCCAAGGAAATTAGCAGATCAAGGCTGAGTCAAAGTCGCATCCGCTTATTCAGCAAACCGGTTCATCCTCCTGCTCTGGTACGGCCGTTTTCTCCCTAAACTGCACCGACTCAATCCGCGACAGCGCCAGCGTGACGTCATCCACCGCCAGCCTGAA
This sequence comes from Thiobacillus denitrificans, assembly GCA_020723405.1. Classification (GTDB taxonomy): domain Bacteria; phylum Pseudomonadota; class Gammaproteobacteria; order Burkholderiales; family Thiobacillaceae; genus PFJX01. The sequence goes on from DYIY01000002.1 coordinate 132,969, forward strand.
TTCACTCTTCATCTCGCCGGATGTTTTGTCATGCCAGGTTTCCTCGCGCAGGCGGCCTTCGATCTTTACCCGGGCGCCCTTGCGCAGCAGCTTGGCCGCCGCTTCCGCCTGTCGGTCCCAGGCCGAGCAGGTTAGCCAGAAGCCCCCACTCTGCTGGATTTCGCCCTCAGCATCGCGGCTGTATTCGTCAAAAAATACCCGCAGCTCACAGACGGCGCGATCTTCGCCGTTGACGCTGACACGCTTGAGGGTGGGCGCCGTGCCCAGGTTGCCTTTACCGACAAATACGTTACTCATCGTGCATCTCCTATCAAATTGAACTGCTCAATAGACAACACCGCGGTTCCTCTCCTCGGAGAGGTCCCGCATCACCTGGCGTGCGTGGCGCACCAGGCGTTCTCTCGCATTGAGCCAGCGCACCTTGGCGTCCAGCTCGACGTACCAGCGCCCGACTTCGGGGGGCAGACCGGCCACTCGCTTGCCCAGGGCGTCGGCAGACAACATCTGATTACGGTTGGTCCGCCACCTGAGCGACACCGCTCCGGAAGCGCGGCGCTGGATCGCCAGCACCAGGCCGACGCCGTTCTCCATCCGGGTCAATTCACCGAGCTGGGTCATCTCCGCCTCGATTTCATTCAGAACCTCCGTCAAGGTCATCGCGATACGGCCGCTTCGTTGCATCAGCGCGGTGCCGTCGGACGCCATCCAAAGCTCGGCCAGAATGGCCAACGCCGGGGCAGATACATCGAATGGTGTGTTCATGCGCAACGGCCTCGCCAAGCGCCCAGTAATGATTCGGCGATCACGTGGCTCTTCACAGGCGAGGGCTCCTGTCGGGACCGGGCTCGGCATCCGCCTCGCGATTCCTGCCCATCGTCACCACACAGGCCACGCCGGATCGCTGTTCGCCGGGGCCGGGGTTCGCCTGATCCACTCCGGGGCTTTTGAACAGGCGAACCAGCCAGACGCCCAATTGCCGAACCGATAATTTCCTAGCACCCCACCGCATCGTTCAGCCCCGCCGCCTCGCGCCCGCGCCCTTACCCTTAAAACCCTTTGCGTTACCGAGCGGTAGCCCACTGTCTTGGTGTTGGCTCGATAGCCTGTTGCCGTTGCCGACGTCCATCGAACCTTTGCAGCTCATAGCAGGCCTGCCTCTTCGGCGTCCTCGGGTTCTGTTGGATCCGCCTCGCGCACCGTCCCCCGACGGATAGATTTGGCATGCTTGGGCAGTTTTCGGCGTTCCAGGACTTCGGCCGGCAGCCCCGGCCAGATTTCCGCCAAGGCCTGAACGCGGTCCTTGATGTCCTTGCTTTTCGGGTCGAGTACGTCGGCACGGGTCAGGGCGGCGTAGGCGGGGACCTGCAGGACGTTCTGGTTGCGCAACACCCGGTCGAAGAACGCGCGCATCGGCCGCAACCGTGCATTCAGCAGTTCCCGTTCCTTCTCCGCGCTGATCAAATCCCGGCCGGCGAGTGTCTTGACCACCCGGACGTACAGATCGAAGTCCATGACCAGGCGGGAGATCAGAAACCCGTAGGGCGAGCGGAATCCTAGCGTAACCTTGGCCGGTTCCCGGCTCTTCAGGATGGAGAGGTGCATGCCTTCCGCGCCCAGGGTCTCGATCCGGCCTCGGGCCTCGGCGACGGCCTGGCCAAGTTGCTTCATCAAGTCGTCGATCTCGAATTCGGACAGGATCAACATCCAGTCGGCATAGGGATTGTCCTGTCCGGAGAGCTGCCACAGGTTCCGCAAGGCCGAGCCGACGTTCTTGGCGCCGGGTATCCTTGCCAGCTTGCCTTCCGGGTCGCGGCCACGGCCGATGAACAGCCGCAAGGCCTGGCGGGTGTGGACGAGCATGTAGTCGTCATCCGAGTCTAGGGAGCCGACGGACAGCATCGTGCGCGCCTCGTCCTTGCCTACACCCTTGTCCGCGCCCAACCGGCTCGTGTAGTCGCGTTTCTCTGATTCCTGCGCGTCCTCCCAGGCCGACAACAGGAGTGACAGCGGATACAACGGATGATGCGATGGCACATCCTGGTCCGCGTCGAGAAACTCCTTCAATTGCCGCCGTGCCTCGTCCGGGTCGAACTTCGGCACCGCCGCGGCCCGCTTTGCATCCTTACCTGTCGTCGCCATGCACATCACTCCCTAAACACGTTCCTGAAATCGGTTGGGCCAGGCCCATTCCGAACCGCCCTCCGGTTTGTCCCCAGTAGGGACAAACCTCAACTTGTCTCGGACCTGTCCCCACTGGGGACACACCATCAATCATTCGCACCGCCACTCGGTCTCGATTGGCCCATCCGTTGCGCCATGAATGTGCGCAGGCCGTTGAGCCCGGCCTGGATGTGCCGAGCTCGTTCGTCAGGGGGGATTGCGTTGGCGGGCGTAATGGCCTGCCGTTCCGCCTCGATGCGCTGTCGCCGCGCCTGTTCGCGCAGGGCCGCCGCCGGGATGAAGTCGCCCGTCCTGGCCTTGCTCGCCAAAGCCGAGAGGTAGTTCAGCGGTTGCTCGATGGTCTTGTGGTTCAGGGCCTGGCCGGCCAGTTCGTCCAACAGCAACTGGGCCTGCGCCGACACGGGGGCCAGCAGGCGCTTGGCGGATTCGCGTTCTTCCGGCCGGAGGGTTCTCGGCCAGATCAATTGCTCGGACCACCTACACCCATCGTCATCGGGGCCGATGGCCTCGGTAGGTGGAGTAGTCTTAAAACCTGTAGTCCAATCTATATAGAGATTTTCCGGAAAGCGCCCATCCGGGGCGCCGGAAACCGCCCAACTTGCCGGCACGTTTCCGGAAATCCTGTCGGTACGATTGCGGAAATCCAGTCGGTGCGTTTCCGGAAAACCAGCCAGCAGGATGCCTGCATCCTTATTTGCAGGGTTTCCGCATGCTGGATTGCCGGATTCCCGCAAACTGGTTGGTTCGTTTCCGGAAAATCGATCAACCAGGCCGGTCCCAGCCAGTTGATCCGGTTGGCGCAGTTCCGTGTTTGCTGACGCAGGGCGGCTGTCGACAGCCGCGAGCAGCGCAATCAACCGGTCCAGGCGGATTTGCCATTCCACCCTCGGGGGCATGCCGAGCCGGCGCTCGGCCAGCACTTCGGTTTGGCGCAGGCCCGAGCGGGCGCTGTCCAGTTCGTGTCGGGTCAATCCGGTTTGCTGCCGCAGGGCATCGAACAGGTAGGGCCGCCAACCGGTCAGCGCGTCGCCATTCTTCAGCCGAGCGCGCTCCTGCCCCAGGAAATTCGACAGCAGCACCGCCGAGGTGGCGGCGCCGGTGATGTCGGACAGGTTCCGGTAGAACAGGAAAGGGCGCCCCAGCAGTTGCAGGACAGCCCGGTCGTTGCGCCAGTCCCAGGCGGTATAGCCGGTGGGCTCCAGAAGCCAGCCCAGGGTGTCCAGGTCGATGCGGTACCAGACCTTGGCCGGCATACCGACCCGTTTCTCCAGCCAGAGCCCGAGGTCTTTCAGGGCCTGTCGCGCGCTATCCTGCTCGCGGCGCGAGAGGCCGGTCTCGTTGCGCCATTCCTCGCGCGTCTTCCAGAACCAGCCTTGCCGGGCCGATTCAGCGATGGCCAGCTTGCGCGTCCAGTAGATGGCCTGGGAGAGCATCAGTCCCGCCGTGACGCATCCGGTCACGAGCACCAGCTTAGGATGAAAGGCGACGCATCGTTGCCCCAGCAAGACCGTGGCTTCGTAGAGCTGGTTCAGCCGCCCCATCGAGTGGGGTGGGTCTTCTGTACCGCTGGTGTGGGCACGGGGCGTATCCGTCATCGACGCTTCGGATTCATCGTGGTATCGATCTCAGTCGAGACGGGCATAGTCGATCTGGTCCAGCCCCTGGTATTTCCGGCTGGCTTGCGCTTGTAGCCGCTCGATCAGGCGGACGACGTCGACGCGGATCTCCAGACGCGCCGGCATGCCGACGCGGCGTTCCTCGATCAGGCCGCGCTCGCGCAGGTTGCGGCGGGCGCTTTCCTGTTCGGTGCGGGTCAGGCAGGTGGCCTCGGCCCATTGCGCCATGGTCAGACGCATCCAACCCTCCGATTTGTCCGGCAGGTCCGCCGCCTTCTGGCAGGCGCAGGAGAGGAAGAGGGCGGCCGTGACCCCGCCGCCCATTTCCACGAAGGCGCGGTGGAACGACACCGGCTCGTCGTACAGCTCCAGCAGAACGCCGGGGGTGATCGTGCGTTGAGCCGAAACGACCTGGGGGCGGCGAGGGAGCGGTCGATTCATGTCGTGGTCTCCTTGAAGACCGCCCACAGCGATGCCAGGGGTTCGTCAGGAAATTGTTCGGCCAGCAGGCGGAAGCGGGCGGCCAGGTCGTCGCTTTGAAGTCGTGTGCCGCGCCAGAACCTGAGTACCTGCTCGGCGACCGCGGCATCCAGCTTGCGCACCCGGCCCCGTCTTGAGGTGTTCGCGGTTATCCGCTTGAGCTGGCGATATTCGCGATCGGGGATGCCGAACAACTCCAGCATGGCCGCCGCCGGCGCGCCTCGCCGGATGAACCACAGGGTCTCTTCCTTGCGATGAAGGATGTGCTGGAGACGATGGCGCGCCAGAGACAATTGGGACTCGTCGACGAACACCGAGATAAAGGCCGGACGTTGTTCGGCAAGGCGCAGCAGTTCCACCGTGGGGGTGCGCTTCAGTTGTTCCAGCGTGGTGGGGCTGACCACCGATAACAGTTGTTCCATGTTCTCTCCCAGGTCGGCCTGGTCGACCAGATGCTGGAGCAGGGCGACCACATGGCGAGGGTCCGAGAGCGGGAGGCCGGGTAAGGTGTTCATTCCGGCCCCGCCACTACGAAGCGTTCAGGTGCGGTCCCGCGTAGTGTGCGCAGTATCGAGACCAGTTCCAGCCAGACCGGCACCGAGGGCGATGCCGAGGCCAGGCGTTTGCCCAGCGACAGGGGGTCGATGGGCATGCCCAGGATCGTGTCCATGTAATGCTGAAGAGCGAATTCGTCGCGGCCACGTTCCTGCCGTTGGGCCTGGCGCCAGGTGGAGTCGTCCGGCATCGATCCGGACCAGGCGCCATCGAGCTGCTCGGAGAGCATGGCCAGCATCCACCAGCCGAAGTAGCGATCCGCGCCGTTTTCGGTCAAGTCGATGGGCTCGTCGTTTTCCGGTACTTCCATGTAGAAGCCGGTGGGCCACTCCTTGGTGAGACGTAGGCAGTCGGCGGATTCGGTCAGACGAGCGAACCGGGTCGCCAGGTCCTGGATCTCGCTGATCAGTTCTGTCTTGGGCTTCTGTTCCGGTATGACTGGCTCGGGGTTCTCGGTCCTCTCCGTGGCGTTGCCTTTCTTGCCAGCAGAGGTTTCGGCGGCATTCGGAGGGGGTAGGGGAGGGGTGCCCGCTGGCTCCCTCTGTAGCCTGGCCTGGGCCATCAGCCCGGCGATATCCTCGCCCGGGTGCTCCTGGCATAGCTGTCTGGCAAGGCGTGTCAGCTCAACGGTCTCGCCCATCTTCGTGGCCACGGCGTGTTCCAGTTGTTCAATCACTCTGCCTGGCTCAAGTGCGCGGGTGGACAACCAGGAGTGCTCGGCACGCTTCAATACCTGGTCGCGCAACTCCGGCCAGGCCTGGATCTGCTGTTTATGCTTCAAGAGCCGTTCAAAGGCGTTGAAAGCAGGTTGCAGTTCCGATATGACCGGCCTGGAAAGCGACTTGCAGGCCTCGCCCAAGGCGGCCAGATGGGTGACGGCGAAGTTGAAGTAACTCAGCGTGGTCTTGCCGAGCGGCAGGCCACGTTCCTTCAGGGTCTGTTCGAAGGCCCGCGCGGAAAGGGTGTTTCCAGTTTCCGACTCGATCATCTGCTTCAGGTCGGCGTAGGCTCGGGCCTTGTCCCAGAAGATCATTTCGCCACGCAGTTCGTTTTCCACCAGGTGGGCGGACAGCGTGGAGGATTCCGATACCCAGGGGGTGTAGGTGACGACGACATACTGGAATGCCGCATCGCCGGTTTCGCTGAATAGTTCCTGTAGCGCCGTCAGGCGGGTATTGCCGCCTTTGCCGACCATGTACTTTTCTTGGCTAGGCCGGCGGGTGACCACCAGCGGGCTGGTGAGTTGTTTGGTCGAGCGGATGGATTCCTTGATGATGTCGTATTGGTCGTTGATCGCCTTGCGGGGGTTCTTGTCGTAATGGAGGATGTCCATCACCGGCAGGGTCATCTGGCTCTCGGTGTCGATCGATAGTTGGTGACTGTTGTCGAGCGGCAGGCCGACGTTCAAGGACTCCTTGACCAATCTGGCCCGCAGGTCGATCGGGCTGATGGTCCGCGTGCCATTGGGTTGCGCCAAATCCCGTTGTTGAGCCTTCCGAGCGGCGTCCGCAACCGTCACCGAAGCAGGGAGGCGGTCCTGTGCGCTCATGCCGTGTGGGCTTCATCGTGGGCCGGCTGCGCGACCGGGGAAGGTGTTTCTTCTTCCTCGGAGAAACCACCGGCGTAGACGCCGCTGAGCGATGGGATCAGCTCCCAGACCAGGCGATGCATGGTGTCGAACGGCGTCACCCCGCGCTCCCGGCGTTTGAGTCGGTGTACCGCCAGTTGCGCCGTGGCCGCCTCGTTGTAGGCCACGCTGGCCGGAATCGCGGTCTCAGCCACGGTGACCAAGCCGCGCATCTCCAGATAGCTCTGCCTGATTTCCTGTGTGATCTGGCGTGCGTCGTTGGTGTGCCCGACCCGGTTGATGACCGCTGTCAGGGGACCGGGACCGATACCCAGTGCCTGGGCCTCTTCCAGCTTGACCAGCAGTTCGAACGTCCCGGTGCGGAATTCGCGTGCGCTCGGCGTCTCCGGCAGGACGGGGGAGATCAATCGATGCGCGGCCAATGCCGCCGTGTAGAGCAACGGCCCCTGGGCGCCAGGGGTGTCGATGAACACCAGATCGTAGTTGTCTTCGATGACCGGGGCGCGCAGCGCTTTGCGGAGGATCATCGGCGCGTCGATGCGGCCCTGGATGAACTGTTCCAGATCGGTGGTCTCGATGCCGGCGAATTTCCGCCGCGGGGCATCGCATACGATGATGTCCAGCCGATCCCAGGCCGTGGTCGAGATCGCCGATTCGGCGACGCGGCCGCTCAGGACGACGGAGGTCAGCCCATCCGGGGCTTGCCGCCGCAACTGGTAATACTTGGATAGCGATCCCTGGATATCGGCATCGACCAAAAGCACACGCAGCCCCATGTCGGCGGCAAGCGCGCCAAGATTGGCTGTGATGGTTGTTTTGCCGATCCCCCCTTTTGTACCTACGACGCTCAGAATGACCACATGTACCTCCTGCTACGGATATGAATGCGTTTGTGTGTGGCGTGGTTACACGATGACCATAACCATCAAACGGTAATATAATATACCGATGCACGTACACACAAATATTTATAGGTATTCTATTGGTTGCGCCATGAGTGCTACCTTGGCATCCGTAATGAAGATGTCGGCCGCATCGCTATAATCGGCCTAACCCAAGAAGGTCCCCACCATGTCTACACCGCCCGAAGTGCCCGGCAAGCGCGAGTCGCTTGATACCCGCATCGAGCCCGAAGAGCGTGGCCGGATCGACCGCGCCGCCAAGGCTCGCGGCAAGATCCGTACCGATTTCATCTTGGATGCAGAGCGTCTCGCGGCCGAAGAGGCCTTGCCCGATCAGATGCTCATCGTCGCCAGCCGAGAGACCTACGCCGAGTTTCTGACCCGATTGGACCAGCCGCCTCAGCCCAATGAGCGCCTGCGCAAGACGATGCAGACCCCGGCGCCCTGGAAGACGGCATGACGGGGAGTCGCGTGATGGCGAATTCGAGTTGGGATCGAACGCCATCGCGGACGGAATGAAAACTGTGACAGGAAAGTGGTATGGCGCTGACGAAAGCTGAACTCTGTGATCTTCTGTTCGAGAAGGTGGGCTTGAACAAGCGGGAGGCCAAGGAGTTCGTGGAATCGTTCTTCGAAGAGATCAGCGTGACCTTGGAGCGCGGAGGCGAAGTCAAATTGTCCGGCTTCGGCAATTTCCAGCTGCGCGACAAACCCCAGCGGCCTGGCCGCAACCCGAAGATCGGCGAAGAGATGCCCATCCAAGCCCGCCGGGTCACCACCTTCCATGCCAGTCAGAAACTCAAGTTTGCCGTGGAGGGCGTGGGTGATGGCGACAAGGTGTGACGAATTGCCGGGAGTCCCGACGCATGAGATCGAGCTCTACCTTCGTAGTGGTCAGCACGACATAGCGTTCCGTACATGGCCAGGAGAAAACTTTCTTGTACGCGCCCAATCTGGCAATGCCGCACTGCGCCGTGCCTTGGTCTCTGCGGTCCGGGAACGAACTCAGCATGCCACGCTCCCCGTAGCCTTGATCAATATGGATCTCGTTGCGTTTATACGTGAGAAAGTCACGCCCATGGTGTGCGGACTGTTTCCGGCGACTGAACAAGAGCGGGTTCTGGATACGCTCGCGCGTTCAGTCGTTTTTCTGACACCGGCCACCATTGATGGTGTACTTGAGAAGACACCGTGGCTCAGTACGGCCTGGGATCTTGCGAATCTCTATCTGGCGGACTGTGGCGCCGATCTCCTCGCGGAAGATGCCCCCTGTCTTGTCGGTTTGAGCGAGGAGATAACCTGCTATCTGACAGCGGGATACTTCGACCAGTCTGGCCGCTTCGATGACTTTCTGGTGCACGAAGCGGCGCACATCTTCCACAACTGCAAGCGTGTCATGATCGGGTTGCCTGAAACCAGACGGAAAAAATGGTTGCTGGAAATCGAATACAGCAAGCGAGAGACCTTCGCCTATGCCTGCGAGGCTTACAGCCGAATTCAGGAATTAGCCGACAGCGCCAAGGGGCGGCTGCGGTTGCTTGCAGAGCACGAACATGGGCCAATGCCGGCGGATGACCGGGTGAATGTCGACGAGTACATGGACATCCTTCGCGAAGCCATCACGGCCCGTAATGGCTGGAAGCGCATATTGCAGCGGTGTTCGCCTATTGCGCGGTAGCCAGGAAAGATCGCTACAAGTATGTTCCTTGATATTGGCAGTTATTGACATCTACCTATGTTATGGAACACCCTGGCCGCATGAATACTGCTGCCGTCAGGCTGATCGATCTGGCACGATCCCAAGGGCTGATTCGCCCCTGTGACCTGGTGCCACTTGGAATCCCCCGAGTTTCCCTGACCCGTGCCGTCCGTCGCGGACAACTGGAACGTGTCGGGCGCGGGCTGTATGGCCTGCCCGGCCGTGAAGTCTCGGTCCATGGGGCGCTGGCGGAGGTGGCGCGCAGGGTGCCCAAGGGTGTCATCTGTTTGCTCTCGGCGCTTCGATTTCACGGCCTGACAACTCAAGCCCCCTTCGAGGTGTGGCTGGCCATCGAGAACAAGGCCATCGCGCCGAAGCTCGACTATCCGTCGCTGCGCATCGTCCGTTTCTCCGGCGGGGCGCTGACCGACGGTGTGGAGGAGCATGTCGTGGATGGTGTAACCGTTCGCGTCACCAGTGTCGCCAAGACCGTCGCTGATTGTTTCAAGTACCGAAACAAGATTGGCCTTGATGTCGCGCTGGAGGCACTGCGAAGCGCATGGTACGAGAAGCGCATGACCAGCGACGACCTCTGGCACTATGCCAAGGTCTGCCGTGTAGCCAACGTGATGCGCCCCTATCTGGATAGCCTGGCATGAGCGTTCGTAACCTCGGTGCCTCCATCCGGGATCGGCTGCTCAACAAGGCTCGTTCTGAAAAGCTTGACTACAACCTGCTGCTCACCCAGTATGCCTTGGAGCGCATGCTGTACCGCTTGAGCATTTCCGGACAGCGCGACCAGTTTTTACTCAAGGGGGCGCTGCTTTTCGACCTATGGTTCGACGTGCCGCATCGGCCTACCCATGATGCCGATTTCCTTGGCTTTGGATCGGCGGAGATTTCGCATGTCGAAGCGCTATTCCAGGATATCTGCCGCATCGAGGTCGAGGATGGCATCGTGTTCCAGCCCGATTCGGTGAAGGCGGCGGAGATTCGCAAAGAGGCCAACTATGCGGGCGTCCGCGTCACCCTGATGGGCCTGCTGGATAGTGCCCGCTGCCCGGTACAGGTGGATATCGGCTTTGGTGATGCCGTCGTGCCCGGCCCGGATGAAGCCCAATATCCGGTCATTCTAGGCGAGATGCCCGCACCGCAACTGCGGGTCTATCCCCGGTATACGGTGGTTGCGGAAAAACTGGAGGCGCTGACCTCACTTGGCATGCTCAACAGCCGGATGAAGGATTACTTCGACCTCTGGGTGTTGGCCAGGTACACGGACTTCAATGGGGCCGTGTTGTCACAGGCGGTCGCGGCAACATTCGATCGTCGACGCACGGCAATTCCCAATGATGTACCGATCGGATTGAGCGACGAATTCATCACGGATGCCCAGAAGGAAAAGCAATGGCAGGCTTTTCTGCGCAAAAACGCCATCGATTCGATGTCACTGGCGTCGGTGACCGCTGATCTGCGGGCATTTCTGCTGCCGGTGCTGGCAACGGTCGCGGCGAAGGGCCGTCTCAACGTGAACTGGCGAGCCGGGGAGTCGTGGCAGTGACGATTCTCGAATGGCTTTGAAACAGACAAGGTGCCCCGAAGGACACGTCAGTCCTACGAAGCCAGCTTGACCTTCGAAGTCGTCCCTTTCGGAACCATCGTCCAGTCGAGCCAGGTCGTCTTCGCCGACTGCTCGTAAAGCATGCAAATCAACAGGCGAGCCTCTTGCGGCGTCTGCTGCCAGACTACATCGGTCAGGGCGAGACCGCACCACATCGCGTCGTGTGTCATGGCTTCTCGGATGCGTGCAATTCGCTCGTCCATCGTGGGACTTAGGACGAAGTCTTCCGGGTTCAAGGCGCCGGCGAGCAAATAGGCTTGGGCGACGGGTGTACCCAGATAGTCTGCGGCGCGCTTCAGAACTTCGCGACCGACCTGGGGGATAGGCTTCTCGCCCCGCGCCAGGGCCATCAGGTACACGTAAGTGATGCCGAGGGATTCGGCCAATTCCTTCGTGGTATGACCGCGCTCGCCCATTCGTTCCCACAGTGACGCAATGAGCGCGGCGCCTACAGGGCTTTCAGGTGTCTTGGCCGCGCTGGCCGCCTTGCGGCTTTGTCGGACGGGTTTATCTTTGGATTTATCTACCATCTTGTTCACCTGTTGCGTGGATGTGTAATGGCGCACGGGTTCAATTTATACACCATCGACAATTAATTTGTCGTTTTGAGGGGCAGTCAGCCCACAATGGATTGATAGGTGACGTTTACCGACGCTTTGCTTTTCCTCCAGCCAGTTCTTCGATGCATGCCTTCTGTTTGGCCAGTTTCTGCTTGGCCTGGTCGACCATGTGCTCGTGGAAAGCCAGCGAATGCAGGCTTGGGCGTGTGAGCTTGTTCTTCCATCTGGTCAAGGTGGAGACAGAGGTTCCGAGCAGCGCGGCGAGCTGGCCATTGTCCTCATAGGGCACACCGAGTGCCTTTGCCCAACCGGCCAGGATGGCAGGCATCTCCAGCCCTTCGTATTTCTTGCGATTGGATTCCTGGGCCTCGCCGTTATTCGCCGCCAACTCCCGGGCGGCCGTCATGACCCATTCGGGTATGCTCCCGGCACGGCCATACTCGTATGACGACAGGCGGGGAACGCCGATACCCAGTTCTTCCGCGAATTGGGCTTGGGACAAGCCAAGCTTCAGGCGCATGTTCACCAACTCCTGATGTTCCGGCGACAAGCTTCTTTTCACGGCCGGCTTCTTCTCGATATCCGGCAGTCGAGGTGGGAGCAGGGCAGGGGAGTCCGACTCCTTCACGCAAGGCAGTAAAAGAGCGGCTGGCGTTTCTGGTGGGTGTTGGTTGTTCATCGCGGCATTATATGGGCGTGATGTGGTTTCTTGTATCCCGATACGCCTATCAATAAATCGGTTGCATGGTTCGGGGCATGATCGCCTGGCCATAGGGAGCCATCGGTCAAGTCGGTTTCGGTGGGCTCGCTGTCATCGTCGTGAGTCGCCGTTTGCAACGTTCAGGTTTCAGCTGGATCGTTGGGATCGAGGCCTCCAGTTCCATGCGGAGGCGCAGGCAAAGTGCTTGGTGAATCGGGACACGTCTTGGCCAGTCAATCTCGTCATTATTGGCCGGCGCGATGCTCATGTCTGAGGCAACGAATTACCACCTGCTATCAAAGGCGCGCTGGTAGGCCTCAGGTCCTGTGGGCTTGCTGGTCATTCTCGGCATCCTGAATCGCATCGCCAATCCGTACGAATTGCTCGCGAAGTACCAGTCTGCCAGGGGTGTCGGGAATGATGCCGTCCGCCAACATGGCCAATGTGACCAGGCCGATCTCATAGGCATGAACGGGGTACTTGTAGATGGCCGACTCGGCTCGATCAACCAGCTCGGTCGGGCTGAACACGCACGGAACCTGCTTGTGCGTGGCGATGCCCATCGTCTCGGCGGCAACCGCCACCATGTAAGGTACTTCATCGAATTGTGTGATGTATTCAACTGGATCAACCACTTTTTTCTCCTGAAAATCGCATAAAAGCGACAGCTCCCTATCGTTTTCTGATTTACCTCCACGTTGTCGGTCAGATGGCGATGGACCATCTGTTCGTGTCATTGGGCTGTGGTTTGGGGGCTCCTGATGAAGACAACGGTTATGTGATCCGGGGCGGGGCGACGGTGGCCTCTCGACGTTCAATTTGGCGTGGTTAGATGAATATATCCTGTTGCACGAAATGGTAACTTATCGCGGGGGCGCAGAGAACCAAATTGACGGCTGTTTGCTTCGCTACCCCAGTCTCCGTGTAAGTATTTCAGCCTGTTCGGCGAATTTTTTCGGACTCTTGCGTTCCAGTTGTTCGAGATTGTGGAGTTTCCAGCGGATCCCGGGTAGCTGTTCGGCGTGGGCGATTCCCAATAACGACCATTCGGGCCTGCCGCTGACGAGTGACAACAGGAACTGTCGCTTGTCGGCATCCAGGCCGCCTTGGAGCTCCTGCATCATTCGCTCTCGTGCGTCCAGAAGCGCAGCCAGTTCAACTGGCTGAGTGGTCATGCCTCTGAAGTTGAATTCGTATTCTCTGTCGATGTTCCGTAGAGTCGGGAACAGCACTTCGTGAATGGGGCGGTTGTGGCTGGCGAGGTAGACCACGAAAGCACGTCGGATACCTGGGGTGATGCCTTCGTGGGCGAATAGCTGCATCACGTCGAACAGATCGCGAGGGTGCTGGCGGTCCATAGCAGCGACGAGTTTGCCGCCGTAGACATCCTCCAACGACACCACCGGAATTTCGAGATCGGCCAGCAAGGTATCTCTGGCCATGGGCGTCAAGGCAGCGGGACGTATAGGGTGGACGGTGCCTCGCATCACATAATTGACTTCGATCTTTACCTCGATGCCCGCGCGCCGCACCATCAGCTTGGTTTCCCCGGCATCGGCTGTCGCGAGCACATGGGTCTGGAACCCCCGAGTATTCAAACGCTCCGCAGAGTGGCGGATGGATGCATTGATGCGAGCCAGCGCTTCATCTCGCGCCAGGCGGTGGTCGGAAAATACCAGATCCAGATCGACCGACAGGCGCGGCATGTCGCGTATGAACAGATTGATCGCCGTGCCGCCCTTGAGCGCGAACGCGCCATCGGAAAAAACGAGCGGGGCGACCTGAGTCAGCAGACGTGCGGTATCGAGGTAGTTCTGGTTCATGGCTTGAGTATCAGAAGCCCGTCGACAGAACGGGACACCCAGGCTCGGGCGCTACCGGTGGGCAGTTGGCTTGGGTCAAGCTTCGCAGCCCATGGCAGTCCGAGTTCGCGGCCAAACTGTAGGCACATGCGCACCGTCTTAACGCTGGAGCAGCGTTGCAGCAATTCACTCAGCACATCGGCACGCAGGCTGTAGGCGCTCTCTGCGAGTTCGCGAGCCTCCTGTAGCGGTTGGCGTACGCCCACCTCGCTGAACACTTCCAGCAGGGCTCTCTCGGGTGCGGATACTCGGGGTGCGCCGATGCGTTTTTCAAACGGCCCGGCATGAATCGGGTCGGCCGAGGGCTCATCGAACAAGCGTTTGCGATGGTACTCCGCCGGGAAGCGTTCGGTGAACCAGCTGGGCAGGCGGGCCGCTGTCCAGCCGTATAGATTCAGGACCGGTTGTTGTGACACGTAGTGCCTCACCCCATACCAATCGAGGGCTGATTTGCCGCCCACGTGTAGTCCGCCGATGGCGCGCTGAAGCAAGAGCAAGCTGGAATTCAGTTCCAGCGTATCGTTGGGGCGACAGTACACCCCGCGTGCCAGGCGAAAAAGCCAGCCGGCACGTACGTAGTGGACGGCCAGGTCGGCGGAGATGCCCTGAGCAGCCAAGTCCTCCGAAGTCAGAGGCGTTCCTGGCGCCCACTGTCTGTAGAGGGTGTTTAGTTTGTTTCGTTCAGTCGTAGCCATACTACGATAGTAGTCGTCATTACAAATTACGCCAATATTTGATCAATGTAGTCGTAGTACAACTACGATAAATTTAAACATTGTAAGTTGGTGAGCTTTGCCTGTGTTAGATCGGTCTCTGTAGATTTTGAGCGTGACGAAAACGTGACGCACTGGCGTCACGAACCGTCAAAAACTGTCACTTTCGGTCACTAAAGGCACGGGGCAGTGTGCACTAAGTAAATGAAAATAAATGGCAATTTAGCGACTTGCCTGGTTCGAGCCCAAGCTGGCGGACGGGCTGGCTTCCCATCTGCTCGTCTGAGCAGCGTTGCCCGGGACGGCCCCGGGCAGGGCGAACCGGGTGCCCTGAAATCAGGACACCCGGCAAGGACTGCGGCGGTCAGGCTTCCCGGATGGGGTCGCCCACCCGTTGCCAGGCCAGATGTTCAGCAGCGGAGGCCGGCGCGGCGGATTGATCGGATCGGACCGGGGCGGTGGCCACCGGGTCCGCCAGGGCCGAACCGGTCCAACTGGCTAGCAGGATCAGCAGGGCGGAGAGGAATTTGCGGCTGGTCATGATGATCTCCCGCCGCTCAATTCAGGGAAGCCGCTTCGGCCTGGGACGGAAATGCCGCCCGTACCGCTTCGTAGGCACTGTCCGACAGCACCCTGCGGCGCACGGCCGCTTCGCCGAGCAGGTCGGTGAGCTCCCCCAGCAAGCCATACTGGACGGCCCGGGCCAGGGGTGCCCGGCAGGCCACCTCCAGGGCGTTCCACAGATAGGCAGGCTGACGATCCCGCTGGTAGAGGCGCCGGCAGGCATCCATCAGGTGCTGGCCCATCTCCCGCCGTTCCGGGCTTTCCACTTCCCGCAGCAGATCCTCGAACTGGCTGCCCAGTATCTCGTTCTCAATGGCGGCCGACAGGAAGCCCGCCCCATTGCCCAGGGACTTGAGGGCGGCCTGCTGGTATTCCCGCGCTTTGGCGGAAGCCGGATCGGCGATGCTGTGGGTGAGGCTGGCCCAGTGCAGCAGGCGGGGCCGTTCCGGATCATCCGCAGCCATGCTGGTCACCAGGTAGGCGGCGAGTCCCTGGGCACTCTCGTCGCGATTGCCGGAAAGCAGGTCGTAAAGGGCGCGGATGAAGGGGGGGCAGGGATCCAGCAGGGTCACGTGGGACTTGATCCACAAGTCCCGGTCGATGTCCCGCAACCGGTCCTGGTTGTGGGGGGCGATGTTCTTGCGGCTGCCCGGGTTTTCCCAGTTCTGTACCGTGGTCACCGAAACGCTGGCCATCACGGCCAGCGCTTCCTGGGACAGGCCGTAACGGCGGCGCAGGCGGCCCACCCAGTCGGCCTCGAATTCCCGCTGGCTGCTGTAGCGCCGGGTCGGGTTTGCCTGGCGGCTGTGGGACTGCCATTGATCCTGTAGAAAAGCCATGTCACCTCTCCTTGCCTTGGCCGACGCGGGGCCGGATGAATACGAAACTCAGACCATGGGTTCAGGATAGTGCGCCCCTTGGGCGCCAAACACCAACCGGGTTGGTCCGGCTGCCTTGCGCCCCCCCCGGCGGGACAGCCGGAGCGGGCCAGCGACGGGCAACCCTCAGGTCTGCCCCTTCTCTCCGTGGTCCCGCGCCGAACGGTCCAGTTGGCGCAGATGTTCCAGCCGCTCGCCGATGCGGGCTTCCACGCCCCGGGGGGTGGGCTGGTAGAAGCGGGGATCCCGGGGCAGTTCGTCGGGGAAATAGCGTTCGCCGGCCGCATAGGCTTCCGGTTCGTCGTGGGCATAGCGGTATTCACGTCCGTAGCCCAGTTCCTTCATGAGCCGGGTGGGCGCGTTGCGCAGGTGCACGGGGACCGGGCGGCTACCGTCTTCGGCGACGAAACGGCGGGCCGTGTTGTAGGCGGTGTAGACGGCGTTGCTCTTGGGGGCGCAGGCCAGGTAGATGACCGCCTGGGCCAGGGCCAGTTCGCCCTCGGGGCTGCCCAGCCGCTCGTAGGTGGCCACCGCTTCCAGGGCGGTGGTCAGAGCCCGGGGATCGGCCAGGCCCACGTCCTCCACGGCCATGCGCAGCAGGCGGCGGCCCAGGTAGAGGGGGTCGGCGCCGCCGTCCAGCATGCGGGTGAACCAGTAGAGGGAGGCGTCGGGATTGGAGCCCCGCACGGATTTGTGCAGGGCGGAGATCTGGTCGTAGAAGGCATCGCCCCCCTTGTCGAAGCGGCGGCGGGAAGGAGCCAGGGCTTCGCCGACGAAGTCGGCGTCCGCTTCCTCCCGTCCAGCTGCCGTAAGGGCGGTGGCCAGTTGTTCCAGCAGGTTGAGCAAGCGCCGTCCGTCACCATCAGCCTGGGCCAGCAGTTGCTGGCGCCCCCCCTCGTCCACCCGGATGCCCAGGCCCCCCTGATCCAGGGCCCGGGAGAGAAGGGCGGCCAGGTCAGCGTCGTCCAGGGACTTCAGCACGTAGACCTGGGCCCGGGAGAGGAGGGCGCCCACCACTTCGAAGGAGGGGTTCTCGGTGGTGGCGCCGATGAAGGTCACCAGCCCCGATTCCACGTGGGGCAGGAAGGCGTCCTGCTGGCTCTTGTTGAAGCGGTGCACTTCGTCCACGAAAAGAATGGTCTGGCGGCCCAGGGACTGGTTGACCCGGGCCCGTTCCACGGCCTCGCGGATTTCCTTGACCCCGGCCAGGACGGCGGAGATCTGGATGAAATCGGCATCGAAGTGGTGGGCCATGAGCCGGGCCAGGGTGGTCTTGCCCACCCCCGGCGGCCCCCAGAGGATCATGGAGTGGGGCTTGCCCGCCTGGAAGGCCAGGCGCAGGGGTTTGCCCGGGCCCAGCAGGTGGCTCTGGCCGATGACTTCATCCATGTGGGTCGGGCGCAGACGCTCGGCCAGGGGGATGTGTTCGGCAGCCAGGCGGGGCTGGCCGTTGGGCGAGGGCGCCGTCGGCGCTGCCCCGAACAGGTCGGCGGTGCCGCCGTCAGCGGTCGCCAAGGATGTCCGCCCCCTTGGGCGGGGTAAAGCGGAACAGGCTGGGGCCCAGGGACGGGTTGCGCTCCAGGTTGGAGAAGCGCAGCAGGGTGGTCTGGCCGAAGTTGTCCTTCAGTTCCATGGCCTGGATGTCCTCCCCCTTGAAGCCAAGCCGCACTTTCTCGAAGCTGCCGTCCTTGCTCTTGGGCGTGGCTTCGAGCCAGTCCAGGCCGTCCTTTCCGGCGGCTTCCTTCAGGTTGAACAGCTTGGCGATGTCGTTGTCCCCGGCCAGCAGGGCCGCCGGACTGTCGCCCAGGGCCTGGTCCAGCTTGCGCACCGTGACCTGGTCCAGGTCCTCGTCGTGGATCCACAGTTTCTTGCCGTCGCCGACGATGAGCTGGGAGTAGGGTTTCTGGTAGACCCAGCGGAACTTGCCCGGCCGGGAGAAGAACAGGTTGCCGGTGGCTTCCTGGGTCTTGCGGCCGTTCTTGTCGAATACGGTCTGGGTGAACTGGGCCTTCAGGCCCTTGGTGCCGGCCACGAAGGCTTCCAGGCGGTCCTGGGCGTCGGCCAGGGCGGGCAGGGGGAGGGCGGCGAACAACAGGGAGGTCAGCAGCTTACGAATCATGGCGGGGGGCGATCACTTCACGGTTGCCGTTGCTTTGCATGGGAGAGACGAGGCCGGCCTTTTCCATGGCCTCGATGAGCCGGGCCGCCCGGTTGTAGCCGATGCGCAGTTGCCGTTGCACCGAGGAGATGGAGGCACGACGGCTCTTAACCACGTAAGCCACCGCGTCGTCGTACAAGGGGTCCGCTTCCGCGTCGCCGCCGTCGCTCCCTTCTCCATCCTCTTCTTCCGGGCTTTCCAATACGCTTTCGTCATATTGGGGCGGCCCGAGTTCCTTGAGCCAGGAACAGACCCGGTGCACCTCGTCGTCGGAGACGAAGGCGCCATGGACCCGGGTAGGCACGCCGTGGCCGGGGGGCAGGTAGAGCATGTCCCCCTGGCCCAGCAGGGATTCGGCCCCCTGCTGGTCCAGGATGGTGCGGGAGTCGATGCGGCTGGCCACCTGGAAGGCCACCCGGGTGGGGATGTTGGCCTTGATGAGGCCGGTGATCACGTCCACCGAGGGCCGCTGGGTGGCCAGCACCAGATGGATGCCGGCGGCCCGGGCCTTCTGGGCCAGGCGGGCGATGAGTTCCTCCACCTTCTTGCCGGCCACCATCATCAGGTCCGCCAGTTCGTCGATGAGCACCACGATGAGGGGCAGGGGGGCCAACCGCTCCGGGCTTTCCGGGGTGATGGTGAAGGGATTGGTGAGGGGCTGCCCGGCCTTCTCCGCCTCCTTCACCTTCTGGTTGAAGCCGGCGATGTTGCGCACGCCCATGGCCGACATGAGCCGGTAGCGCTTGTCCATCTCGCCCACGCACCAGTTCAGGGCCGAGGCGGCCAGCTTCATGTCGGTGACCACCGGGGCCAACAGATGGGGGATGCCCTCGTAGGTGGACAGTTCCAGCATCTTGGGGTCCACCATGATGAGGCGCACGTCCTCGGGGGTGGATTTGTAGATGAGGGACAGGATCATGGCGTTGATGGCCACCGACTTGCCCGAACCCGTGGCGCCGGCCACCAGCACATGGGGCATGCGCGCCAGGTCCACCACCACCGGGTTGCCGCTGATGTCCTTGCCCATGGCCAGGGCCAGGGGCGAAGCGTTGTCGTTGTAGACCTTGGCGGAGAGGATTTCCGACAGGCGCACCGTCTGGCGCTGGGTATTGGGCAATTCCAGGCCCATGCAGTTCTTGCCCGGGATGGTCTCCACCACCCGGATGCTCACCAGGGACAGGGAGCGGGCCAGATCCTTGGCCAGGTTGGTGATCTGGCTGCCCTTCACACCGGAGGCGGGTTCCACTTCATAACGGGTGATGACCGGTCCCGGATAGGCCGCCAGCACCTTCACCTCCACACCGAACTCCCGCAGCTTGCGTTCGATGAGGCGGGAGGTGGCTTCCAGGCCCGCCTGGTCCAGTTCGGCCGGGGCTTCCGGTGCGGCGTCCAGCAGGCGCAGGGGGGGTAACTGGGTATCGGGGATGTCGCGGAACAGGAGCTCCTGGCGCTCCACTTCGATCCTTTCCGATTTTTCGATGGCCGGCTGGGGCGCCTCGATGCGCACCGGCGGCTCCTTGCGGATGCGCCTGCGCTCTTCCCGCACCACTTCTTCCCGCTCGCTGATGGCCTCAAGACCCGCCTTGCGGTCCCGCCAGGCCTGCCATTTATCCCAGGCCAGGGCCATCAGGCGTTCCACCCCGGAACCCACCCGTTCCGCCAGGGTGATCCAGGACAGGCCGGTGAACAGGCTGAGGCCCGCTCCCCAGGCCACGATCAACAGGACCGTGCCCCCATCGAAGCCAAACGCCCCTTGCAGCACCCGGCCCAGGGAGTCGCCGATGGCCCCGCCGGCCGTCAGGGGCAGATGCCCTACCAGGGAATGGAAGCGCAGGGATTCCAGAGTGCTGCTGGCCAGCAGCACCAGGAGGAAACCCGCCAGGGTAACCGCCAGGCCATGGCGATGTTCCTCCTCGCCACCATCCCCGATACGCCGATAACCCCACCAGACCAGGAACAGGCCCAGCAACACCCAGAGCCAGGCGGAAGCACCGAAGAGATACAGCAGGAGATCCGCCAGCCAGGCGCCGAAGGGCCCGCCGGCATTGGCTACGGCATCGCCGCCGCCTGTCCGGGACCAACCGGGATCGGCGGCGTGATAGGTCACCAGGATCATGCCCAGATAAACAGCCAGGGCCACGGCGGACAGCCACCAGGCCTCGCGCAGAAGGGCGGCCACCCGGGGGGCCAGCGTGGATTTGCGCCGGTTGGGTTTGGTAACGACCCGGCGCCGTGTGGGCTTGCTCGACATGGCGCGAACTATAAAGGATGCCTTGCATTCCCTCCATGCGGCCATACATGGGGCTTATGCCTGCAAGGCCACCTCCCTGGCCGGCCGCCAGAAAAGATACTGAATGTATATTATGTTAAATATACTTTGACAGTCCCGCACAGCAAGACCCACTTCCCCGTTGCCCCGGGCTGATAAAATTTCCCGCCGAACACCCTCAGGAAAACGCTGCAACCAAGCACCCTGACCGACTTTTCTTCCAACAAGAAGCCCTTTGGAGTTCCGATGACCACCAAACACAGCCCCCTGCTCATCCTCGGGTCCGGCCCTGCCGGCTACACCGCTGCCGTCTATGCCGCCCGTGCCAATCTGAAACCCGTGCTCATCACCGGCCTCCAGCAAGGTGGCCAGCTCATGACCACCACCGAAGTGGACAACTGGCCGGCCGACGTGAATGGCGTCATGGGGCCGGACCTCATGACCCGCTTCCAGCAGCATGCCGAGCGCTTCAACACGGATATCCTGTTCGACCACATCCATACCGTGGATCTGCAAGGCCGTCCTTTCACCCTGACCGGGGATTCGGGCATCTACACCTGCGATGCCCTGATCATCGCCACGGGTGCCTCTGCCATGTATCTTGGGCTGCCTTCTGAACAGGCCTTCATGGGCCGGGGTGTCTCCGGATGTGCCACCTGTGACGGCTTTTTCTACAAAAACCAGAAGGTGGCGGTCATCGGGGGCGGCAACACAGCGGTTGAGGAAGCTCTTTACCTGGCCAACATTGCCAGCCACGTGACCCTGGTTCATCGCCGCGACGTTTTCAAAGCGGAGAAGATCATGGTGGAAAAGCTCATGGAAAAGGTGAAGGAAGGAAAAATCACCCTTGAATTGAATAGTGTTCTTGATGAGGTGCTGGGTGACAAATCGGGTGTGACCGGCATGCGCCTGAAGAGTGCTCAGGACGGTTCCACCAAGGATCTGCAACTCACGGGCATCTTCATCGCCATCGGCCACAAGCCCAATACCGATATCTTCAAGGGGCAACTGGAGATGGATGAACGGGGATATCTGATCACCCAGGGCGGGCACACGGGCAATGCCACCCAGACCAGCGTAACCGGGGTGTTTGCCGCCGGTGACGTGCAGGACCACGTGTACCGGCAGGCCATCACCAGTGCCGGCACCGGTTGCATGGCCGCCCTGGATGCCGAGCGTTATCTCGACAACCTGCATTGACGGGCTGGACAAAACCATGAAAAAAGGCGGGGCAGCGGAACCACCCGCCTTGCCGGAGGCGGAGCGGGATCTGTTCCGGTCCGCTTTCCCCGACGTGGAGCCCATCACGCCCCATGGTCGATTTCTTCACCCCCCTGCCCGCCTGCCGCCCGTCCCACTCAATCGGCTACGCGATGAGCGGGAGGTCATCTTCGAATCACTCCACGACCCGGTGCGCTGGGATGAAGAGATGGAGAATGGCGAAGAGCTTTCATTTGTTCGCCCAGGGCTTTCACGTCAGACCTTGCGACGGCTGCGACGTGGGGATTGGGTTTCCCAGGCCGAATTGGATCTTCATGGACTGACGAAGCGGGAAGCCAAACTGGAGCTGGTGGAATTCCTCCACGAATGCAAACGGCGCGGCACCCGCTGCATCCGCATCATTCACGGCAAGGGCCTGGGCTCCAAGAATCGGGAACCCGTGCTTAAACACCATGTCCGACATTGGCTCATGCAGCGGGAGGATGTGCTGGCATACGTCCAGGCCCGGCCCGTGGATGGGGGCGGCGGTGCAGTCATGGTGTTGCTCAAATCCCATCGCTGATTCCGGCCGGATGGGAATGGGAGATTCTCGGCCCACCCCTCGGGGCATCCGTGTAATTGTCCGGAATGATCCTGTTTTGCTTACCGGCCAATGCCGTGCACCGCCGGGAATTGGAAACCCGTGAATGTCCCGGAGGGCATTTTCTTTGCTGTCGCGCAATGGATCGACGATTATTCAACACCCGGCAAATCAGTCACAGGCCACGAACAGCGTAGGAATCATCCTACATTTAAACAGGAAGGATTGTTTTTTTACTGAATCCAATGCGAAGAATTGAAAAAATGATTGCCTGATCCAACGTCAATTACTTATCATTGCGCCGCCCATCCGGTATGGGTCGTTCAAACACATGAGATGGAGATAAGCATGGCGTCCTATCAGGAAATTCTTTCGCAGATCGAAGATCTGAAAGCACAAGCGCAGGAAGCCCGTAAGCAGGAAATTGCCGGGGCCCTGGCCGAAATCAAGCGGCTCATGGCGGAATTCGGTATTTCCGTCGAGGACATCGGCGGCAAATCCAGCAAGATGCGCACCCGCAGCGTGGGGACCGCCAAGTACCGCGATCCGGCCAGCGGCAAGACCTGGACTGGCCGCGGCCGCCGCCCCGCCTGGGTCGTCGACCTGGAAGCCCAGGGCAAGAGCCTGGAGTCCTGCAAGATCGCCTGATACACAGGTTGCCCAGCAAAAAGCCCCGCTGCTGCGGGGCTTTTCTTTTATTGGCCTTTGCCTTTTCCGCCGGGCCGCAGCCCGCGCGATTGTTTTTTGGACAAAAAGTTCAATATCCCAGGGCGGTGGACATTATTTCTTCCAACTGTTTCTTGTGCAGACTGGCAATGCCGGTGGCTGGCGCCGAGGATTCCGGTCGCCCGGCATAAATGGGCACCCGGGAGGTCAACCTGCCCAGGTGGTGGGCCATGAATCGCCAGGGCCCCTGGTTGCGGGGCTCGTCCTGGGCCCAGGCAAACTCACCGGCCTTGGCGTAGCGGCCCAGCAGGGCACGCAATTCCAGGTCGGGAACCGGATATAACTGTTCCGTCCGAATGAGTGCGATATGTTCCAATCCTTTTTCCTTGCGCACCCGGGCCAGGTCGTAATAGACCCGACCGCTGCAAAATACCAGGCGGGTCACATTGGCCGGATCGGGATTGGCCGGGTCGTCGAGTACGGGCTGGAATCCGCCCTGGGACAATTCCGTCAGGGCGGATGAGGCGTCGGCATGGCGCAACAGGCTCTTGGGGGTAAAGACGATGAGGGGCCGCCGGTAGGGCCGCACAACCTGTCGGCGCAGCATGTGGAACATTTGTGCCGGCGTACTGGGCTGGATGATCTGGATATTGTCGTGGGCGGCCAGTTGCAGGAACCGTTCGATGCGTCCCGAGGAATGTTCGGGCCCCTGCCCTTCATAGCCATGGGGCAGGAACATGGTCAAGCCGTTGAGGCGATCCCATTTTGTCTCGCCGGAGGCGATGAACTGGTCGATCACCACCTGGGCGCCGTTCACGAAATCACCGAACTGGGCCTCCCAGATCACCAGTTGATCCGGGGCCGAACCGGCATAGCCGTATTCGAAGGCCAGTACGGCTTCTTCCGACAACAGGGAATCGATGACCAGGAAATTGGCCTGGCCGGGGATCAGATGTTGCAGGGGGATGTAGGCCCCGGAATCCCATTTTTCCCGATTCTGATCATGCAGCACGGCGTGGCGATGGAAGAACGTGCCCCGCCCCGAATCCTGGCCGGATAGCCGCACGGGGGTGCCATCGGTGAGCAGGCTGGCATAGGCCAGGCTTTCCGCCATGCCCCAGTCCAGGGGCAGGCCCCCCTCCCCCATCAGCTTACGGTCGTCGATGATCTTCTTCACCCGGGGATGCAGGGTAAAGTTGGCCGGCACGTCCACCAGACGCCGGGCCAGGGCCTGGAGCCGGTTCATGGGGATGGCGGTCAGGGCCGGAACCCGCCACTGGGTGTATTTATAGATGTTCCAGTCCGGGGCGAACTCGCTCTTGGCTCCGCCCTGTTGGGCCGGGGGCGTGTCCAGCCCGGTCTTGTAGGCCTGGATCAGGCTCTCCGCCGTGGCCGCATCCAGGACCCCGCCCTGCACCAGGCGTTCCGCATAGAGGGTGCGGGTGCTCGGCAGGGCGTTGATGCGCCGGTACATGAGGGGCTGGGTGGCCATGGGCTCGTCCTGCTCGTTGTGGCCCAGGCGCCGGTAGCAGATCAGGTCGATGGCGATGTCCCGCTTCCAGAACATGCGGTATTCGATGGCGATGCGGGCGGCCCGCACCACGGCTTCCGGGTCGTCGCCGTTCACGTGCAGCACCGGGCCCTCCACCATCTTCATCACGTCGGTGCAGTAGAGGCTGGAGCGGCTGTCCCGGGGGTCCGAGGTGGTGAAGCCGATCTGGTTGTTGATCACCACGTGGATGGTGCCGCCGGTCTTGAAGCCCCGGGTGGCGGCCATGTTGAGGGTTTCCATGACCACCCCCTGGCCGGCGAAGGCAGCGTCGCCGTGGATGAGGATGGGCATCACCTGGCTACCGTCCCGATCGCCCCGGCGCTGCTGCTGGGCCCGCACCCAGCCTTCCACCACCGGGTTGACGATCTCCAGGTGGGAGGGGTTGAAGGCCAGGGCCACCCGGATGGGACCGCCGGGGGTGGTGAGGTCGGCGGCGAAACCCTGGTGGTACTTCACGTCGCCGGTCTTGTGGGCTTCGATCTCGTCGTGGTGGGCGTGTTCGAACAGTTCGATGACGGAGCGGCCCAGCACGTTGTGCAGCACGTTGAGACGGCCCCGGTGGGCCATGCCCATGCCGATTTCCTGGATGCCCACCTTCGCCGACTGGCTGATCAGGTCATTGAGCAGGGGAATCAGGGATTCGCCCCCTTCCAAAGAAAAGCGCTTTTGCCCCACGAAGCGGGTGTGCAGGGTCTTTTCCAGGGTTTCGGCGGCGGTGAGCTGTTCCAGGATCCAGCGCTGCTGCCCGGCGTCGAAACGGGGAATGAGGTCCTCGCTCTCCAGGCGTTTCTGCAGCCAGCGCTTCTGCTGGGTGTCGGTCAGGTGCATGTATTCCGCCGACAAAGTGCCGCAGTAGGCCTTCTTCACCCGGGCGATGATGCTGCGCAGGGTGTCCCGCTGGGGGCCGGCCAGGGAGCCGGTCTCGTACTCGCTGTCCAGGTCCGCCGGGGTCAGGCCGTGGTTGGCCGGGTCCAGTTCGGGGATGTGGGGCGGCGGCAGGCGCTTCAGGGGGTCCAGGTCGGCGGCCCGGAAGCCGTGGAAGCGGTAGGCGTTGATCAGTTGCAGCACCCCCACCTGGGTGGCTTCGCACTTGAGCAGGGGCAGGTCGGAAACGGTCACGGCCTCCTTGCGGGCGAAGCGCACCGGTTCGGGGGGGGGCACCAGATCAGGCCGCTCGGCTTCCAGGGCGGCGATGTAGTCGGCGCTGCCGGAAAACAGGGCGGTGGCGGGAAGGGAATCACGCTTCATGTTGCTGCCTCGTCATGGCTCGGTTCACTGCGTCAATTCCCACCACCCGCCCTTCGGCGCGCCGCCCCCGGGGCGGCGGACGATCAGGCGCCGCGCAGGGCGATGGGCACGAAATCCCGGCGTGTGGGGCCGGTGTAGAGCTGGCGGGGCCGGGCGATCTTGTGTCCCGGGGAAGCCACCATCTCGTTCCATTGGGCGATCCAGCCGGCGGTGCGGGCCAGGGCGAAGATGGCCGTGAACATGGACGTGGGAATGCCCAGGGCGCGCAGCACGATGCCGGAATAGAAATCCACGTTGGGATACAGCTTCTTCTGGATGAAGTACTCGTCCTCCAGGGCGATCTGCTCCAGCTTGAGGGCGATCTTGAACATGGGGTCGTCGTGGAGGCCCAGTTCGTCCAGCACCTCATGGCAGGTCTGGCGCATGATGGCCGCCCGGGGATCCATGTTCTTGTAGATGCGGTGGCCGAAGCCCATGAGCTTGAAGCCTGAGGTTTTGTCCTTGGCCTTGCTGACGTATTCGCCGATGCGCGACACGTCGCCGATGTCGGCCAGCATCTTCAGCACCGCCTCGTTGGCGCCGCCGTGGAGGGGGCCCCACAGGCAGGCCGTGCCGGCGGCGATGCAGGCAAAGGGGTTGGCGAAGCTGGAACCGGCGATGCGCACCGTGGAGGTGGAGGCGTTCTGCTCGTGGTCGGCATGGAGGATGAAGATCCGGTCCAGGGCCCGGGACAGCACCGGGCTGGGCTGGTAGCTCTCGCAGGGCGTGCCGTGCAGCATGTGCAGGAAGTTCTCGGTGTAGCCCAGATCGTTGCGCGGATAGATGAAGGGCTCGCCCTTGTTGTACTTGTAGGACCAGGCCGCCACGGTGGGCACCTTGGCCAGCAGGCGGAACATGGAAACCTCCCGCTGCTTGGGGTCGGCCACGTCGCCACTCTCCGGATAGAAGGCCGCCATGGCGCCGATGATGGACACCATCACCGCCATGGGATGGGCATCCCGGCGGAAACCCTTATAAAGGGAGAGCATCTGGTCGTGCAGCATGGTGTGCCGGCTGACCAGGAAATCGAATTCCTTCTTCTGCTCGGCCGTGGGCAGTTCGCCGTGCCAGAGCAGGTAGGCGGATTCCAGGAAGTCGGAGCGCTCGGCCAGTTGCTCGATGGGGTAGCCCCGGTAGTAGAGCAGCCCCAGGTCGCCGTCGATGAAGGTGATGCTGGAAGAGCAACTGGCGGTGGACAGGAAACCCGGGTCGTAGGTGAAGAAGCCCTGGTTGCCCAGGGCCCGGGTATCCACCACGTCGAGCCCCAGAGTGCCGGCCATGGTGGGCAGTTCGATGCTCTGGTCGCCGATCTTCAGGGTAGCGTTGGGCTTGTTCATTGTTGGGGTGTCCTGGTGATTTTGATGATTTCCACGACCCCGGCGAATTCCGGGGGCGGCGCCTGCTCCCCGGTCAGCCAGTCGAACAGCTGCATGTCGTCCTGTTCCAGCAGGCGGGCGAACACGGCCTGCTGTTCGGCAGGCAGATGCGGATAACGGACATCGAGGAAACGTGTCAGCCAGGCATCGAGTTCCAGCATGCCGCGCCGGCACAACCAGCGCAGGCGACCCGAAACAGGAGGAGAGTTCGACACGGGCGGCCCCGGTTACAACGCCCGTTTCACGAGGAGCGACTTGATTTTGCCGATGGCCTGGGTGGGGTTCAAGCCCTTGGGGCAGACCTCCACGCAGTTCATGATGCCGTGGCAGCGGAACAGCCGGTAGGGGTCCTCCAGGAAGTCCAGCCGCTCGTTGGTGGCCTGGTCCCGGGTGTCGGCGATGAAGCGGTAGCCCTGCAGCAGGGCGGCCGGCCCCAGGAACTTGTCCGGATTCCACCAGAACGAGGGGCAGGAAGTGGTGCAGCAGCCGCACAGGATGCACTCCCACAGGCCGTCCAGTTCGGCCCGGTCCTCCGGGGCCTGGAGCCGCTCGTTCTCCGGCTCCGGGTCCAGGTTGATGAGGTAGGGCTTTACCGCTCGGTAATGTTGATAGAACTGGGCCATGTCCACGATCAGGTCGCGGATCACCCCCAGGCGCGGCAGGGGACGGATCTCGATGGGTTCCTTCAGGCCTTCCAGGGCGGTGATGCAGGCCAGGACGTTGGTGCCGTTCACGTTCACCCCGTCGGAGCCACACACCCCTTCCCGGCAGGAGCGGCGGAAGGCCAGGCTCTCGTCCAGGGTGTCCTTGATGGCGATGAGGGCGTCCAGCACCTTCTTGCCCGCCGGGTCCATGGCCAGGTCGTAGTCCTGCATGCGCGGCGCGTTGCCGGACTCGGGGTCGTAGCGGTAGATACGGAAGCGCATCAGTAGGTCCTTTCCTTGGGCTGGAAGGTCTCCACCGTGAGGGGCTTGAGCCGGACGGGCTTGTAGTCCAGGGTGTCGTTTTCCCGGAAGTAGAGGGTGTGGCGCAACCAGCGGTCGTCGTCCCGCTTGGGGTGGTCTTCCCGGGTGTGGGCACCCCGGCTTTCCGTGCGGGCCAGGGCCGACACCAGGGTGGCCCGGGCGATGCCCATGAGGTTGTCCAGTTCCAGGGCTTCCAGGCGGGCGGTGTTGAACATGCGGCTGTGGTCCGCCAGGGCCGCGTCAGGCAGGCGGGCTTCCACCTTGTCGAGCTGTTCCAGGCCTTCCTTGAGCAGGGCTTCGGTGCGGTACACGCCGCAATGGTCCTGCATGATCTTCTGCATTTCCAGGCGCAGGCCGGCCACGGTCTCGCTGCCCTGCTTGCGGTCCCAGCGGGCCAGGCGGGCCAGGGCCTTGTCCACCTGCTCGCCGGGCAGGGGCCGGGGGATGGGGTTGTCGCGCAGGTAGTCGATGACGTGCTGGCCGGCGGCCCGGCCGAACACCACCAGGTCCAGGAGGGAGTTGCCGCCCAGGCGGTTGGCCCCGTGCACCGACACGCAGGCGCACTCGCCCATGGCGTAGAGGCCCGGCACCGCCTCTTCCGGGCCGGTGCGCACCGGGGTCACCACCTGGCCGTGGAGGTTGGTCGGAATGCCGCCCATCATGTAATGGGCCGTGGGGGTCACGGGAATGGGCGCGTCGATGGGGTCGGCCCCGGCGAACTGCATGGACAGTTCCCGGATGCCCGGCAGGCGGGCCTTGATCTTCTCGGCCCCCAGCTTGCGGATGTCCAGGTGCACGTAGTCGCCATGGGGGCCGCAGCCCCGGCCGGCGCGGATTTCCTGGGCGATGGCCCGGGCCACCACGTCCCGGGAGGCCAGGTCCTTGGCGTTGGGCGCGTAGCGCGGCATGAAGGCCTCGCCGTCCTTGTTGTAGAGGATGCCGCCCTCCCCCCGCACGCCTTCGGAAATGAGGCTGCCCACCTCCGGGATGCCGGTGGGGTGGAACTGCCAGAACTCCATGTCTTCCAGGGGCAGGCCGGCCCGCAGCACCATGCCCAGGCCGTCGCCGGTGTTGATGTGGGCGTTGGTGGAGTGGCGGAAGATGCGGCAGGCGCCGCCGGTGGCCAGCAGGGTGGCCCGGGCCTCGAACAGGCAGGGCTCGCCGGTCTCGATCTCCAGGCCCACCACGCCCAGCACGTAGCCCTCGTCGTCGCGCACCAGGTCCAGGGCGAAGTACTCTTCGAAGAACTGGGTGCGGGCGGCGATGTTGCGCTGGTACAGGGTATGCAGCAGGGCGTGGCCGGTGCGGTCGGCGGCGGCGCAGGTGCGGATGGCCTGCTCGCCGCCGTAGTTCTTGGACTGGCCGCCGAAGGGGCGCTGGTAGATCTTGCCGTTGTCCAGGCGGGAGAAGGGCAGGCCCATGTGCTCCAGTTCGTACACGGCGGCCGGCGCGTTGCGGCACATGAACTCGATGGCGTCCTGGTCTCCCAGGTAATCGGAGCCCTTCACCGTGTCGTACATGTGCCAGTGCCAGTTGTCCTCGGACACGTTGGCCAGGGCGGCGGTGATGCCCCCCTGGGCCGACACGGTGTGGGAACGGGTGGGGAACACCTTGGACAGCAGGCCCACCTTCAGGTTGGCCTGGGACAGTTGCAGGGCGGCCCGCAGGCCGGCGCCGCCGCCGCCGACGATGACCGCATCGAAGGTTCTTTTCGGGATCCGGGCCGGATTCATTGCACGCTCCACAGGATGTCCACCGCCCAGATCAGGCAGCCCAGGTACAGGGCGGCGAAGGCCAGGTACAGGGCCAGGCGCGCCACCAGGAAATGCACGTAGTCGATGAAGATCTCGCGCAGGCCGATCCAGGCGTGGGCCAGCAGGGCGGCCACGAAGATGAGGCCGGCCACCTTCATGGCCAGGGGCGCGAACAGGCCGCGCCAGGCGGCGTAGTCCAGGGGGCCGGCGGTCAGGGCCAGGGCCAGGAAGACGATCAGGAAGACGGCCATGTAGACGGCGCTGGCCCGCTGCACCAGCCACATGTCCAGGCCCCGGCGGGCACCCGCAACCTGTCTCATGCGCCACCTCCCAGCAGACCGGCCAGGGCGATCAGGGCGACGAGGCCGCCGGCCAGGACCAGGGTGATCCAGGCGCTGCGCCGGGCCTGGCCCTTCTCTTCGCCATAGCCGAAGTCGAAGCCCAGGTGGCGCAGGCCGGCCAGCAGGTGGTGCAGCAGAGCCCACATCAGGCCCAGGCCGATGAACCAGCCCAAACCGCTGGAAAAGTAGGCCACCACGCCGGCGAAGTCTTCCTCCGAGCGCAGGGACAGCATCAGGGTGTAGAGCAGGCAGGGCACGGCCAGGGAGAGGGCCGCGCCGCTGGCCCGGTGCATGATGGACACCACGCCGCCGATGGGCAGGCGGATGGCACGGAGATCAAGGAAAAACGGTCGCCGCCGGTTCGCAAGCCTGTTCATGTCTCCATCCTCTTTGGGATCGGCGCAGGTACGCCGTCGTGGTGGGGGATTAAACGCTTATTGCGCTGCACAATCAACACCCGAAAAACCCTGTTGCGAACAGGTTCCCATGCATCGCCTAGACGACGATCTCTCCGTGCCAGCCCAGGGGTGACAGGCCCCGGGCCAGAGCCCCGGCTTCCAGGGCGCGCAGCAAGGCTTCGGGGCCGGCCGCGTATAGATCGGCATGGGACAGGTCGGAATGATCGGCCAGGATGGCTTCGGCCACGGCGGCCGGTCCCGGGGCGGTGTCCAGAGGCTGGTAGGTGAAGTCGTCCAGGGCATCGGCCCAGGCCCGGCACAGGTTGTCCTGGTAGTGGCCCACGTCCCCGGCCGCCCAGTAGAGATGCATGGCCGAAGCGATTTCCAGGGACATGGCGTGCTGCACCAGGCTCTTGATGGGGGCGAAACCCTCGTTCCAGGCCACGAAGACCACCTCCCGCCGGGAATCCAGCTTCATCACGAAACGGCCCCGGGGGCCGCTGATGGTGACGCCGTCTTCCTTGCCCAGGCCGTTGAAGACCATGCGGGCGAAGCTCCGGTTATCCTGGCGGATGTGCAGTTCGATGTGCCGGTCCTCGCAAGGGCAACTGGCCACGTAATACTCCCCCTCGGCGCCCCCCGCCGACAGGGTCACGTGCTGGCCGGCCAGGAAGCGCAGGCGCTGGCTGCGGGGGGCGATGAGGTGCAGGGCGGCCAGGTGCTCGCCCAGCCTCTCCACCGTCTTCACCTTGGTGGGAATCACCTGCTCGGGAATGTCCTCGGCCCCGGCCACGTGGGCCTCCACCACCACGTCGGTGACGGGCGTGTAGGAACAGAGCAGGATGGCGCCGTTGGCTTTGTCCTGTTCCTTGAAGGCGAAATCGTGGGGATGGACCTTTTTCACCTGGCCGGAGAGCAGCCGGGCCCGGCACTCCCCGCAATTGCCGTTGCTGCACCCGTAGTCCAGGGGGATGCCGGCCCGCAGGGCCGCCTCCAGCAGGGTGTCGTTGCCTTCCACGAAGAACTCGTGGCCGGAGGGTTGCACGGTGACTTGGGCTGACATGATGCGCATCACGCTTTCCTGGGCCAGCAGCGCCTCCGCCCGTTCGGCCTCGCTGGGGGCCGCTTCGAGCTCGCGCTTGAGCCATTGTTTGAGCCCGGCCACGGCATCCAGCGTCGCCGGGCCCCCGGATTCCGCCACGTCCTCCAGCTTGTCGGAGAGAAAGCGGAACACTTCGTCGTAATGCAGCAGCAGACTCTTGGCGGCGGCGAACTCCTTGCCCAGTTCGAACAGGCGTTCCGCCAGCACGGCCTTGTCCGGCAGGGTGCGCTCGAACACCCGCTTGCCGAAGGCCTTGGCCTTGATCTCCTCCACCCGCTTGTATTCCCCGTCGTCCTCCCACTGCACGTCAGGGAACACCCGGAGCAGCTCGTTCATGTCCACCATGCCGTCGAAGGTGGCGATTTCGCCGTCGTGGATCATGCGCTGGATGGTGGCGCGGGACTGGCCGACCAGCCGCGCCACCCGGGAAAGGGGAAGGTAATGGGCCATGGAAGGCATAATAGCCAGCGGCCAACCCCGCACCAAACAGCGGCCCCGAATATTTGAACATGCTGAACCTGCAAGCCCGTGTCTCCCAACCCGAAGCGGCCCGCCGCCTCGCGGCAGGGGGCCTTCCCCCCCTCCTCGCCCGGCTCCTGGCGGCCCGGGGCGTGGCCGACGCGGGCGATCTGAAGCACAAGCTGGGCGAACTGCTGCCGCCGGCCCTCATGCTCAACGCCGAAGCCGCCGGGGCCCGGCTGGCGGACGCCGTCGCCCGCCAGGAAAGACTGCTGGTGGTGGCCGACTACGACGCCGACGGCGCCACCGCCTGCGCCCTGGCCGTGAGCGGCCTGTCGGCCCTGGGCGCCCAAGTCGAATACCTGGTGCCCAACCGCTTCGAATACGGCTACGGCCTCTCTCCGGAGATCGTCCGCCTGGCCGCCGAACGGACCCCCCACCTGCTCATCACCGTGGACAACGGCATCGCCGCCCACGCCGGCGTGGAGGAAGCCAGGCGGCTGGGCATGGAGGTGCTGGTCACCGACCACCACCTGCCCGGCGACACCCTGCCCGACGCCCTCATCGTCAATCCCAACCAGCCCGGCTGCGCCTTTCCCAGCAAGCACCTGGCCGGCGTGGGGGTGATGTTCTACGTGCTCTCCGCCCTGCGCGCCGAACTGCGCCGCCGGGGCGCCTTCAAGCTCCGGCCCGAGCCCAACCTGGGGGACCTGCTGGACCTGGTGGCCCTGGGCACCGTGGCCGACCTGGTGCGCCTGGACCCCAACAACCGCCTGCTGGTGGCCCAGGGCCTGCAACGCATCCGCCAGGGCAAGGCCCGGCCCGGCATCCAGGCCCTGTTCCAGGTGGCCGGCAAGAAGATGGACCGGGCCAACTGCGACGACCTGGGCTTCGGCATCGGCCCCCGCCTCAACGCCGCCGGCCGCCTGGACGACATGACCCGGGGCATCGAATGCCTGCTGGCCGCCGACGCCAAGCAGGCCCTGGCCCTGGCCGGCGACCTGGACCAGCTCAACCGGGAACGGCGGGGCATCGAAGCGGAAATGCAGGACCAGGCCCTGGCCCTGCTGGACGGCATCCAGGTGGCCGACGGCGCCAGCCTCACCCTCTACGACCCGGCCTGGCACCAGGGGGTGGTGGGCCTGCTGGCCTCCCGCCTGAAGGAACGCCACCACCGCCCCACCCTCATCTTCGCCGACGCCGGCGACGGCCTGCTGCGCGGCTCCGGCCGCTCCATTCCCGGCCTGCACCTGCGCGACGCCCTGGACGTGGTGGACCGCCGTCTGCCCGGCGTCATCCTCCGCTTCGGCGGCCACGCCGCCGCCGCCGGCCTGAGCCTGCACCGGGAGCATCTGGAAGCCTTCCGGGAAACCTTCGAAACCGTGGCCCGGGACAGCCTCAGCGCCGCCGACCTCACCCGGGTCATCGAAACCGACGGCGAACTGGCTCCCGGGGAATTCACCCTGGACAACGCCGAAATCCTGCGCAACGCCGTCTGGGGCCAGGGCTTCCCCCCGCCCCTGTTCCAGGGCGCCTTCCAGGTCCTGAACCAGCGTCTGGTGGGCGACAAACATCTCAAGCTGAAACTGGCCGGCGGCGGCATCAGCGCCGAAGCCATCCTGTTCAACCAGGCCGATCCCCTGCCCGACCGTATCCAGGCCGCCTATCGCCTGGAGGTCAACGAGTGGAACGGGAATCGGAGCGTGCAGATCAATGTGGCCCACTGGGCGGGGATGTGAGGCAAAACGACGGGAAGGCGCTTCAGCCAGGATGAGGTGGAATTCAGTCGCGATGATCCGACCACGTTTTGTGCCAATCAGCCCCACCCAGTCATTTACTTGATCTCCCTGTCCTTACGGTAATCGTCCGGAATGTATTCATCGTTGATACCCAGTTTCTTGTGCAACACGGCTTTGACGAATTGATCATCTGTCCATTTTGATTTCTGGCATTCCCGGGCATTCCCCCACCAAATCCGACTGGGGGTGCGCTTGCTCCGCCCGCTTTGTTTGAATTGCCGCCATACCGCCAGGATTTCGCCCGTCTCCAGGTCCAGAATGATGTATTCCCCGCCTGCAATGGCGTAGTCCCGGTCCTGCTCTCGTTTCAGTCCGCGCCAGGTCAGGGCGTAGCGGGCCTGGCGCACGGAATCCTCCTCCATCACCACGATCCACGGCATGGTGAAATAACCGCTTCGGACGCCGGCCTGGATGCCGTTGCTGTATCGATCAGGTGGATCGTCATTCACCCCACGGACCAGCCTGAACACCTTGCCGGGTTGCCCGCGCAGGGGCTGCTCCAGAAAGCGGTAAACGCCCCACATCGGCTGGATGTAGCCCCAGGAACCATAGTTGTTGTCATTGTCGTCATCGGATCCCCAGCCCGTGCCGATCGGCCCTTCAAGGGCGTAGGGGTCGAAATCCAGGGGCGTGTCACTGTATTTGGGCCTCGGCCGCATCTGATAAAGACCTTCTACCCCTTCCACTGCCTTGAACAGATAGAAGCCGGCTTCGGTTCCGCACAGATGCTTGAAATACTGGTCTGAAACATTGGGGTTCCAGGGCCACAGGGCCTTGATTCTCGCCAGGGTGAAGTTGAAGGGGATGGGTTTCGGCACGCTGTCCGGCAGTTTCAGGCTGTGGGCATGGTCGTAGGCTGCCTTCTCCTGGGGATCGGTCGGTATCTGCCAGCCGGGGCTTTCCTTGCGGGGCACAGCGGCGTACACCAGACACGCCAGAACCAGAATGGCCAGTTTTCGTCTGCTAAGCAGCACTTTGAGACGATGTTTGACCGTCTGCGCGGGGGGATCCACGGGAATGTTCATGGGTGGGCCCGTTGATGGAATGCCGGCGGGTGGCCTCCACGTTCTTCTCTCTCGCAGAGGGAATCCCTGTGATATTCGACCAATCCCGCAAAGGCCTGCGGGATTTCCAGCGGGACGCCACCTGGATTGCCGATCACCGTCCGAGTCTGCGGGCGGGTGATGGATTGGAGGTACCCATGCGCGCTCATCGCGACGGCCAGGACGACGCCGCCAGCCGATGTGATCGGCTTGGGCAATGGGCGTAGCGCCCAGCAAGCACCATCCATGGCTTCTGTTCCCCGTCCCTGCGCAAGTTGCATGCATCCTATCGGAGGGCATGCAGGTCACGATATATGCCGATGGTTATAGGCTCGGGCATCTCGGGCCACGGGGTTTCCAGGAATGATCAACTGCTGGGCCGAGCGTCGACTTGGACGATCCGTTCAGAAGTGGCTCATTGGTGGCCGCCTGGAAAATTTCCTCCGGAATCTGTGCGCCGCTTCACAGAGCTCGGGCTGTGCCTTGGCTAAAGTGCCGACCTGTCGCTGCACGGCGACAGGTCGAGAGAACAAGGAACAACACGATGAAAACAACGGAGTCATTTTCCCCGCCCTTCGGACGGGATTTTCCGGCATGCGGGCCGGACGGGTGTGGCCAGGCATGGCTGGTGTTGCGTAGGCGTGGTCGGCTCGGGTCCGGCGGATTGGCCGGGTTGTTGATCTTGGCTTTGCTCCTGGCGGGGTTCCAGGCCTGGCGCGGTCCCGCTGAAGTTCGGGGGAACCATGGCCAGGTGGCCGTAGTGGCCAAGGTGGTCGCCAATGGGGTGCCCAGGCCATGAGCGCGTTGACTTTCCCCATGCTCCGATGCTTTCCCAGGTTCGCCTGGTTGAGGGGATTCCGTTGCCGTTACGCCTGGCTGACGACCCGGTGGGCCCGGCGGGAGACGCCGCCCAGGGTGGACTATGCGCAACTGCTGCGGGAGATCGATGACTTGAACAGGCGTCTTGCAAACAGTCGGGATTGAAATGGGTGCTGTTGCGCCCGGTTGAGGTACTTCTCCCTCTCCTCGCAAGGGAGAGGGAGAACATCATTTCACGTAGCCCCACCCTTTCAGCCGGTTGAAGGCGTGCTGGGCCTGGTTGCCCTGGTTGCTCAAACGCAGGTAGTTGGCGTACTGCTGGGCGGCGGCCTGTTTCTGGCCCATCTGCTCCAGGGAGAAGCCCATGAGGAAGGTGGTGTTGGGGTTGCCGGGCAACAGGCGGTCGTAGTCCTGGAAGGCGGCCAGGGCCCGGTCGGGCTGCTTGAGTTGCAGGTGGGTGACGCCGGTCAACTGGCTGGCCTGGGCTTCCGTGGGATAGATGGCCTTGGCCCGGGCCAGGTAGGGCTGGGCTTCCCTGGGTTTCTTCATGGCCATCTGGGTCTTGGCCATGAGCACCAGGCCGGGGTAGTCGTCGGGGGCCAGGGAGAGAGCCTTGTCCAACTGATCTTCCGCTTCGTTGAACTTCTTCTGGCCCAGCAGGCTCTCGCCCTTCTGTTCCGCCAGGATGGCGGGCTTGATGGCCCGCAGGCGGGCGGTGTTGTCCATGTAGCGTTCCCGCTGCAGGGGCTTTTTGGCCGAGTCCTTGTAGGTGGTTTGCAGGGACTGGCGGGTGGTGGCCAGGCGCTCGGAACTCATGGGGTGGGTGGCGAACATGAGTTCCAGGGCGTTGGGCTTTTCCCGTGACTGGCTGTTGAGCATGTCCATGAGGTCGGCCATGCCCTGGGGGGAATAGCCGGCCTTGTTCATGTATTCCATGCCCAGGGCGTCGGCTTCCCGTTCGTTTTCCCGGCTGTAGTGGGACAGCAGGGCGCCGCCCCCCAGGCTGCCCACCAGTTGGGCCAGTTCGCCGTATTGGGGGTACTTGCTGCTGGCCGCGATGGTGGCGGTGGCGGCGACGATCTCGACCAGGGTGCCCTTGGCCTGGCGTTCGGCGAAGTGGCGGGCGTTGACGTGGCCCAGTTCGTGGCCGGTGAGGGCGGCCAGTTCATCCTCGCTTTCCATTTCCAGGAGGATGCCCCGGGTGGCGGCGATGGAGCCGCCAGGGAACGCGTAGGCGTTGACGTAATTGGCGTTCACCACCTGGAAACGGTAGGGCATGTCGGGCCGGTGGGAGCGGCTGGCCATGCGGTCCCCGATGCCGTCCATGTAGCGGTTGAGGGCGGCGTCCTGGCTCACACCGTAGTCTTCCGAGTACTGGTGAGGGGAGTGCTGCTTGTCCACCGCCACTTCCTGTTCCTTGCCCATCATGACGAAGGATTGCTTGCCGGTGACCGGGTCGGTGGCGCAACCGGTGAGCCAGACGGAGGCGCCGATGCCGGGGAGAGTCCAGATGAAGTCACGTCGATTCATGATGTTACCTACGTTTCTTTAGACTACTTGTTAGCACGGTTTGCCCAGGCCTTGGCCGGGGACTCCCTATCGAAACACAAGGCCATTGTCCCAGTCTGTGAGTTTTCGCACCATCCTTGGACGCGGTTTCTGCAGGGCTAACTGCTTGACGGATTCCGTAGGACGGAACATATTTGGCCATGATTCACTCTTTTGCCTGTGCCGATACCGAGCGCCTGTTTCACAGTGAGGCGGTGCCCAGATTCAGGAATTTCGAGCGGATCGCCCGGCGGAAGCTCCTGCAACTTCATGCTGCGACCGAGCTGGCCAGTTTGCGGATACCGCCAGGAAACCGGCTGGAAACCCTGAAGGGGGATAGGCAAGGCCCATACAGCATCCGGGTGAACGATCAGTGGCGGATCTGCTTCCTGTGGCGGGAAGATGGCGCACATCAGGTCGAGATCGTGGACTATCACTAGGAGCCACCATGACAGAACTTCTGGACGAGATTCATCCCGGAGAAATTCTCCTGGAGGATTTCCTGAAACCCCTGAACATCAGCGCCCGCAGGCTGGCGGGCGATATTGACGTCTCTCCGAGCCGGATCAGTGAACTGGTCAACGGCCACCGGCCCATCACCGCCGACACGGCCCTGCGCCTGGGGCTCTTCTTCGGGATGGACCCCCGCTTCTGGTTGAACCTGCAGAGTGAGTACGACATGCGCATCGCCATGCGGGATTTGAAGGACAAGATCGCTCCCCGGATTCGTGCCCTGCATCCAGAAACGGCTTAAGTCCCCGCTTCTTCCGGGCTTGCTACTGGATGATCCCGCCGCCCAGACAGGTATCGCCTGCATAAACCACCACGGATTGACCGGGCGTGACTGCCCATTGGTCTGCATCGAAGCGGAGTACCAGGTGATCGGCTGACAGGGTTTCCACCCGGCATCCGGCATCCTGCTGCCGATAGCGGGTCTTGGCCGTATAACGCCCGCCTTCCCGGGGCGGTTCACCGATCCAGTTCAGATCCGCCGCCGTCAGTTCCCGGCTCAACAGCAGGGGGTGGTCGTGGCCCTGGACGACGATGAGTTCATTGCGGGCCAGGTCCTTGCCGGCCACGAACCAGGGCTCCCCCTCCTCCGCGCCCTTCACGCCGCCGATGCCCAGGCCCTTGCGCTGGCCCAGGGTGTGGAACATGAGGCCCTGGTGGCGGCCCATGGGCTTGCCTTCCGGGGTGACCATGTCGCCGGGTCGGGTGGGCATGAAGCGTTGCAGGAACTCCCGGAAGGGCCGTTCGCCGATGAAGCAGATGCCGGTGCTGTCCTTTTTTTCCGCCACGGGCAGGCCGGCCTGGCGGGCCAGTTCCCGGACCCGGGGCTTGGGCAGGTCGCCCAGGGGAAACAGGGCCCGGGCGATCTGCGGCTGGCTGAGGCGGTAGAGGAAGTAGCTCTGGTCCTTGTTGCCGTCCCGGGCCTTGAGCAGGCGCCGCTGGGGGGCGTCACCTTCCAGGCGGGCGTAGTGGCCGGTGGCGATGTGCTCGGCCCCCAGGCCCAGGGCGTGGTCCAGGAAGGCCTTGAACTTGATCTCGGCGTTGCACAGCACATCCGGGTTGGGGGTGCGGCCGGCCTGGTATTCGGCCAGGAAATAGGCGAACACCCGGTCCTGGTATGCCTGGCTGAAGTTGACCAGTTCCACGGGGATGTCCAGGACGTCGGCAATGGCCAGCACGTCCTGGTAGTCCTGGGCGATGGGGCAGTCGTCCTCCAGGTCGTCGGCTTCCCAGTTCTTCATGAACACGCCCAGGACTTCGTGGCCCTGCTGCTTGAGAAGCCAGGCGGTGACGGCGGAATCGACGCCACCGGAGAGGCCGACGACGATGCGGCTCATGGGGTGGGGATTGCGGGGGGATGAGCGAAGTCAAATCCCCCCCAGCCCCCCTTTACGAAAGGGGGGAGGCATCCGGGCAAGGCAATCCTGCCTTCCTTTGCATCGGTGGTAAGGAAACAGCGCACATCAACCCACTCCCCCCTTTCGTAAAGGGGGGCCGGGGGGGATTTAAGGCGGTTGGATAAGCAGGTCATGTTCCGCTGAACGAATTCCCTCTCCCCGGCCCTCCCCCGGAGGGGGAGGGAGAGTCGTCGGCGTAGTCGGTGATCAGGTCCAGGGGAAAGCTGCGCCCCTCCTGGTAATGGGCCACGCACTGGGCAATCAGGGGGCTGCGGTGGCGCTGGACCGTGGCGGCGATTTCTTCCGGGCTCATCCATACGGCACGCAGGATGCCTTCGTCCAACTCGGCGGTGGGGTCGAAGCCGGTGACCACGCCGGTGAAGGCGAAGCGCAGGTAGGTGCGGGGCTTGCCCGGATGGCGCCAGCGGTAGACCCCCAGCAGGGCCTGGGGCTCGAAGTGGTGGGCGGTTTCCTCGAACACTTCCCGGCGCACGGCGTCGAGCAGGGATTCCCCCTCTTCCAGGTGGCCGGCAGGCTGGTTGAACTTGATGCCGTCGTCGGTGTGTTCCTCCACCAGCAGGAAGCGGCCGTCCTGTTCGATGACGGCGGCCACCACCACGTGGGGTTTCCAGATGTCGGTGCGGTCGTTCATAAGGGTTTGCCCCAAAGATCGTAATCGTCGCTGCGGGTGATCTTCACCTTCACGAAGTCCCCCGGTTTCAGGCCCCGGCCCTGGGCGATGTGCACGACCCCGTCGATTTCCGGGGCGTCGGCGTAGCTGCGGGCCAGGGCTCGGCCGCCGCCCACCTCGTCCACCAGGACGGTCATTTCGCTGCCCAGGCGGGCCTTGAGCCGGGCGGCGCTGATGTCGGCCTGGACGTCCATGAAGCGGGCCAGGCGATCCTGCTGGATGTCCTCGCCCACCGGGTCCGGCAGGGCGTTGGCCGCGGCCCCGTCCACCGGGGAATAGGCGAAGGCCCCCACCCGGTCCAGTTGGGCGGCTTCGAGGAAATCCAGGAGCTCGTCGAATTCGGCTTCCGTCTCGCCAGGGAAGCCGACGATGAAGGTGGAGCGCAGCACCAGGTCCGGGCAAATCTCCCGCCATTTCTCGATGCGCCGCAGGGTGTTCTCGGCGTGGGCCGGCCGCTTCATGGCCTTGAGGATGGCCGGGCTGGCGTGCTGGAAGGGCACGTCCAGGTAGGGCAGCACCAGGCCTTGGGCCATGAGGGGGATCACCTCGTCCACGCTGGGATAGGGATAGACGTAGTGCAGGCGCACCCAGATGCCCAGTTTGGCCAGTTCCTGCACCAGTTCCAGCATGCGGGTCTTCACCGGCCGGCCCTTGTGGAAGCCAAGGCGATACTTTAAATCAACGCCGTAAGCGCTTGTATCCTGTGAAATAACCAGCAGCTCCTTCACCCCGGCGCCGGCCAGGGCCTCAGCTTCGGAGAGCACGTCGCCGATGGGCCGGGAGACCAGGTCGCCGCGCAGGCTGGGGATGATGCAGAAGGTGCAGCGGTGGTTGCAGCCTTCGGAGATCTTCAGGTAGGCGTAGTGCCGGGGGGTGAGCTTGAGGCCGCCGGGGGGAATCAGATCCTGGTAGGGGTCGTGGGGCTTGGGCAACTGGGCGTGGACCTGGGCCATTACCGCTTCCGTGGCGTGGGGGCCGGTGACCGCCAGCACGTTGGGATGGGCGTCCTTCACCACCGATTCCCGGGCCCCCAGGCAGCCGGTGACGATGACCTTGCCGTTTTCCCGCAGGGCCTCGCCGATGGCTTCCAGGCTTTCGTCCACGGCGGCGTCGATGAAGCCGCAGGTGTTCACCACCACCAGGTCGGCGTCCTGGTAGGTGGGCACGATGAGGTAGCCCTCAGCCCGCAACTGGGTGAGGATGCGTTCGGAATCGAAGGTGTTCTTGGGGCAGCCCAGGGACACGAAGCCGATCTTGGGCAGGGGGGATGCGCTCATGGAATCACGCCTGGAGGGGTTTGCGGCCGCTGGCCTGGAAGGCAGCGTAGCGGAAGATGGAGTGGGGATTGCGGGTCAGGTTGGCGAAGGCGTTTTCCAGGGCCGCCAGGTCCCCTTCCCCCAC
Source organism: Thiobacillus denitrificans (assembly GCA_020723405.1). Classification (GTDB taxonomy): domain Bacteria; phylum Pseudomonadota; class Gammaproteobacteria; order Burkholderiales; family Thiobacillaceae; genus PFJX01. Next base: position 174,221 of record DYIY01000002.1, read on the forward strand.
CCGGCCATGGGCTTGCAGGGTGGTGGCACCGGAGCGCAACAGGGTCAGCCAGAAGTCCAGTTCCTCCCGGCGTCGGGCCGGATCCCGCAGGCGGGCATCCACCTGGGGGGAGACTTCCCGGAAACCGATGTGGGTAAATCCGGCTTCGTCCAGCAGGGCGCCCAGGCGCACCCCCACGTCCGGATCGCCGCCCAGGTCCCGCTGCAATTCGTTGAACATCCGCCACCAGGCGGTCAGGGCCGGCTGGGGAGGATAGGCGTAGAGACCGGCGTTGAACACCTCGGTGCAGTAGAGCACGCCGCCGGGCTTGAGCACCCGCAGGACTTCCTTCAGCACCCCGGCCGGGTCGGGCAGGTGTTCCAGCACCCAGAAGGTGCAGGCCCCGTCGAACTGGCCATCGGCGAAGGGAAGCCGGTAGGCCGAGCCTTCCACCAGTTCCACCCGGCCCGCCGCCAGGGGCTCCGCCAGCAGGGCGCGGGCCTGGGCCAACTGGACCGGGGAGAGGTCGATGCCGGTGAAACGGGTTTGCGGGAAGCGCTCCAGCAGTACGGCCAGCTGGGCGCCCACGCCACAGCCCACCTCCAGCACTTCCCCGCAACCGGCGAAATCCACGCCGGGCTGCACCCAGGGCGCCAGGAAGCGGCCCTGGCGGACCAGGCGGGCCTGCTCGTCCGGGGCGAAGGAATGGATATAGCGCTCGGACATCCGTCCCCGGGCGTCAGACCGGAACCTTGTAGTGGTCCTGGGTGAACAGGTCGATGCCGCAGTGCAGGTTCTCGATCCAGTCCAGGAAGGCACCGATGGCCTCAGGGCCCTTGAACCACCGGCCGTGCTGGGGCACCAGCATGTCCACCTTCATGCCCCGAACCATCTGGGCCCAGAAGCGGCAGACCTTGTTGGAGACCATGTAGCGGCGGTGAAAGCCTTCCATGTAGCGCAGGTGGGCCTGGAACTCGGCCTTGGTGGTGATGGGCTGAACGATTTCGTCGTGGTGCACCAGGGAGGCGCCCACGTCGCCCGAGAAAAGGATCTTCGCCTTGCTGTCGTAGAACTGGAAGTTGCCCTCGGCATGAAGAAAGTGGGCCGGTACGCAATGGATGTTGGTGTCCTTGAGGGGCACCACCATGCCCATGTCGGGGATGCCGACGATGCGGCCATCGGTACGGTTGGTGGTGCAGAAATGGGGCACGAAGCGTTCCCACAGGGCCGACACGTAAAGGGTGCACTCGGTGGCCGACAGCCATTTGTTCAGGGAGGCGACGATGTCCGGATCCTGGTGGGAGGCGAAGATGTATTTCAGGTGGCGGAAGGGGAAATACTTGTGCATGGCCATGATCAGGGCGTTGTAGGTCATGTTCCCCGCCGGGTCGATGAGGGCGCCTTCGTCCTTGGACACCAGCAGGAACTGGTTGGCCTGCACGGCGCCACCGCCGGAGTCATCCACCAGATCGTTGAACATGAGGCAGACGTGGCTGCCGTCGTTGTAGAGTTCAATGGCCATTGGGTGTTCCCTTTCTTTCCGTCTTTGCCTGGTTCTCAAACATGTATCTGGTTGCCATCGGTTATGCCTATGTGGTTTTTCTCGCCGCCCTGGCGTCGGGGAGTCTGTTGTCGGGCTTGTTCATCGCCCTGTTTCTCGGTGTGTTGCCCCTTTGGACCCTGGCCCGTCTCACCCGGAGGCGCCGTTCAATGGCCATGGCTGCCCATCCAGCCATCAGCCAGGGAAGCACCACCCCAGACCGTGAACACACCCAGCCCGATGAGTAGGGCCTGCTGGGCCGTGTGGCCCAACTCCGCGCGTTTGTGCAGACCGGGAATCAGGTCCGCCACAGCCACGTAGATCATCCCGGAAGCGGCCAAGGCCAGCATATAGGGCAAAAAGTCGCGCATGGATTCCAGCATGAAGTAGCCCACCACCGCCCCCACCAGCATGGCCGCACTGGACAGCAGGTTGAGCAGCAGGGCCTGTACCTTGCCGTAGCCGGAATGGAGCAGAATCAAAAAATCGCCCAGTTCCTGAGGCACTTCATGGGCGGCGATGGCGAAGGCGGTGACCACGCCCAGTTTCACGTCCACCAGAAAGGCAGCGGCAATCATCACCCCGTCCACGAAATTGTGCACCGTGTCGCCCACGGTGATCATCAGGCCCGAACGGCCGTGGTCGTGGGCCGGTTCTTCGGCCCCATGGGCTTCACAGTGTTCCGTGTGGCAATGCCGCCAGAGCACCAGTTTTTCCAGGATGAAGAAGGCGAAGATGCCGGCCAGCACCACGCCGCTCACCGCTTCGGCGTGCTCCGCGTGTTCCAGGGCGTGGGGCAGGATTTCCAGGAAGGCGGCCCCCAGCAGGGCACCTATGGCGTAGCTCACCATCACCGGCACCCATTGCGCCTGCAAATTGAGAGCCAGACTGGCCAGGAGTACCGAAAGGAGTCCACCGGCGGCGCTGGCGAGAAGGATGGGGATGAGCAAGGACATGGGAATACCGTTCGGGGAAGTGCGGATTTTAGCTGGCTATTGGCCGTGAAAGGGTTGTGAAGGCGGCGAAAGATAGACCATTCAGGACATTCTCCGCCCCCCCCTGGGGATGAAGCGGTCGATCGTATCCCAGGGCGTTCAGGAAGTACCGCTTGCCCATAGTCCACATGTAACTTGGCGTGTTTTAAGGGAAATGCCAGTATTTGCAAATGGTTCTCAAGCAATTTGACCCAGCCATCGTTCCCGGAGGGGCTTCCGGGTGAACCGGCGCGCCATGCTCAGGATGTTGGCGCTGGCCCCGTGTTTCCTGGCGCCGTTCCGGTCCCAGGCGGAGGCCTCGAACCTGCTGACCATCAGCGTCAACATCCCTGGCCCCCACCTGTTGCCCTTCATCCCCATTGAACTGATTCCCAGACTGGGGCTGGACCAGGCGGTCGGCGCCCGGCTCGCCATTCGTTACCTGCCCAGCGGCGTCCAATCCCTGGATGACGTGGTTGCCGGGAACGCCCAGTTCGCCGGTGTGGCGTTTCCCGTGCTGCCCACCTTCCTGGCCAACCAGAAGCCCGTCCAGGCCATGGCCGTCCTGGGGAGCGGCACGCCCCCTTACGCCGTGTTGATCCGCAACGATCTGGCCGGACGGATCCGCAGTCTGGGTGACCTGAAGGGGCGCAGCATCGGCATTGCCATGGGCAACAGCATCACCAAGACCTACCTGCAGATGCTCATGGAGTTGTGGCTGAAGGCCAATGGCGTGAAAAGCCAGGAAGTCCGTTGGGTGCCCACCGGCCAGAACTACGAAGCCATGCTCGGCGCCCTGGCCGGGGGAGTGGTGGACGCCATTTTCTGCGAGGAACCCATGGCCGGTTCCCTGGCGCGAAAAAAACTCGGGGTGACCCTGGCCAGTTTGTCCGACCCCAAAAACCCGGTCCGTCTGGTGGGTCAGGAGCATTTCCGCGCCGTCATCGCCAGCACGCCGACGTTTCTCGACCAACACCCCAGGCAGGCCTGGATGATGGCGGCCATGATCCGTAAGGTGCTGCTGTGGATCCAGACGGCTACGCCGGATGAGATCGTCGCCCGGCTGGGCATCGCCGACCAGGAACGGGCCGAAGACATCCGTCACGTCCTTGCCCAGATCCCTGGACTGTTCAGCCGGCACGGCCATTTCAGCAGCCGGGAAATGGCCTCCACCCGGCAGTTTCTCAAGGTGGCCGGCATCGCCATGCCGGCCAGCAAGGACATCACCGCCCTGATCGACGACCGTTGGATCGTCCGGGCCCGCTGACCATGGACGACCACCAGGCGGGGCCCCGGGGCCGTTCGCTACGCAAGCAGGCCCGCAGGAGATTGCTGCTGGTCATGTTGATCACCGTGGGGGGAATCTTCGTCATCAGTTCCCTGGCCTACCTGTCCTTTCGGGAACGGGAGCTGGCCCAACGGCAGGCCCTGTTGGAAAGCTATTACCAGGCCACCTTGCCGAAACTCGAAGCGGGTTGGCACGGCAATGCGGTCCAGACCCGGGTCCGTCTGGAGTTTTCCCGCATCATCGAAGAGCCCGAACCGGTGCGCTGGCCCAAGCTTACGGCCTACCTGAACGCCCAGTGGAACCGCACAGAATTCTCCAACTTCGTCCTGCTGGACGGCGCAGGCCGGGTGCTGTTCCGCTACGGCTCCGAAGCGGGCGCCCTGCAAAACACCCTGGCGGATGGTGCGGCCTGGATCTTCGTCCCGGCCTACGGCCAGCTTTACCGGGTGTTCCGCCTGCCGGTCTGGCTGGGCCAGGGGGGCGAGGGCCAATTGGTCCTCTTCAAATCCGTGAACAACGAGGTCGTACGCGCTCTCGCCATCCCCCAGACCCATTTGATCCTGCGTTTCGGCGACCGGGACGTGGCCGAATCGGAGGATGCCGGAAGACGGATCGCGGACCGGACCCAGCCGTTCCTGCACGTGGAGATCGACTGGCCGAAAAGCGTCAGCGAACAGCGTCCGACCCTGGCGGCCTACCGGGATCTCGATGATCTCTATGCCTATTCCGACGTGGTGATCAAACCGGTGGGGGCCGTGCTGCTCATCGTTCCCATGCTCTGGTTCGGCCTGGGGCGCTGGCTAACGGCCATTGCCCGACGCATCGAATCCCTGGGTGCCGCAGCCCGTGTCTACGCGGCGGGTGGCGATCGCGGCGGCCTGGGCAACGCCCTGGAGCCCGCCCGCAGCCGTCGGGACGAGATCGGCGACACCGCCCTGGCACTGGATCGGCTCATCGACGCCATCGAACGGCGTGACCAGGACCAGCGCAGCTACCTGGAAACCCTGGCCCTCCTGGACGAGGCGGTCATCGAACTGGCCCCGGATGGGCGGCTGCTGCGGGCCAGTCCGGGCTGGAACAGGTTGACCCATCAGAAGGATACGGTGGGCCGCTACCTTCAGGAGTTCATCCTTCCGGACGACGTGGATCAGTTGCGCAGCCAGTGCGAGGCGCTGAAGAGCCGGGAAGCGGGCAACGCCGTGCTGCGCCTGCGCCTGCTGCCCCATCTGCCGTCCCAGCAGGAAGCGTGGATCGAGTGCCGATTGCTCTGCCGGAATGGGGCCGGCACGGAAGGCTTCACCCTGCGCGGTGTCCTCCGGGACATCACCCAGACCTATCTGCACGAAAAGCAGATCACCCACATGGCACTCCATGACGCCCTGACCGGCCTGCCCAACCGGGTCCTTCTGGAGGATCGCATGAAGGTGGCGTTGCGCATGGCGTCGCGTAACCAGCACCATGTGGGCGTCTGCTTCATCGATCTGGACCATTTCAAGATGGTCAACGACTCCCTGGGCCACAAGGCCGGCGACCGCCTCCTGATCGCCTTTTCGGAACGGCTGCGCAGCCAGTTGCGGGAGGGCGACTCCCTGGCCCGCTGGGGAGGCGACGAATTCGTACTGCTCCTGCCCGATCTGGAATCGGACCGGGTGGTCCGGGAAGTGGCGGACAAGGTGAGCCAGTTGATCCAGTCCCCCCTGGAGGTGGATGGCTCGGACATCCGGGTCACCTTCAGTCTGGGGGCGGCCATCTACCCCAATGACGGAAGCGATGCGGAAACCCTCTTTTCCCATGCCGACCGGGCCATGTTCCACGCCAAGGCCCAGGGCCGCAACCAGATCTGTCTGTTTCAGGACATGCGCAGCAAGGGCCCGGGGAAACAGGAACTCTACATCCAGAACTGCCTGGCCCAGGCCATCCAGGACAATCGGATCCAGGCCTGGTTCCAGCCCATCGTGGATGCCCTGGACGGCCGCTGCCTGGCCGTGGAAGCCCTGGCCCGCTGGCACGACGAGAGGCACGGCTGGGTCAGTCCGGCCACCTTCATCCCCATGGCCGAGAATCTGGGCCTGATCCATGAGGTGGGATTGCAGGTTCTCCACGCCAGCCTGGACGCCTTGAGCCAATGGCGCCAACGGGGCATCCGACTGGAACTCGCCGTCAACGTCTCCAAACGGCAACTCTTCATCCGGACCTTCGTCGAGCAGATGCTGGCCGCCCTGACGGAGCGGGGCCTCAGCCCCGGGGACCTGTTGCTGGAAGTGACGGAAAGCGTGGCCCTGTCCGACGTGGAACAGGGCCTGGCCCGGCTCCACGAATTGAAACGGGCGGGCTTCAAGATCGCCATCGACGATTTCGGCACGGGCTACTCCTCCCTATCCCAATTGCATGAAATCCAGGCCGACAAGCTCAAGATCGACATGTCCTTCGTCCGCCGCCTGCATGAGCCCGGGGGCCTCAGCATGGTCCAGGCCATCATCAACCTGGCTCGCAGTTTCGGTCTGCGCACCGTCGCGGAAGGGGTCGAAAACGCGGAAACGGCCAACCATCTGCGCCGCATCGGCGTCGACACCATGCAGGGCTACCACTTCGGCCGCCCCATGCCGGCCGGGGAATTCATCGACTTGCTGGCCGCCAACGCGGGAGACCTGGCGCAGGACGAAAAAACCCCGGAGACCGTGGCGGCGGCGGCGTCAGCCCAGCCACACCAGGCTGGCCATGCGTCCTGAGGGCCCATCCCGGCGATAGGAATGGAAACGCCGGACATCGCGGAAGGTGTCCATCCCACCGCCGTACACCTGTTCCACACCGGCCTGGGCCAGCAACAAGCGGGCCAGGACGTAGATGTCCGCCAGCCACTTGCGCGGAGTTTCGTCCAGGGTACCGGGCAGGGCCGGCCGGAAGGCGATGCCGGCCAGGGGATGGCGGGCCAGGAAGGCTTCCCGCACTTCCGGCCCCACTTCGAAAGTGTCCGGGCCGATGGCGGCTCCCAGCCAGGCCAGGATACGCGCCGGCTCCACCCCCATGGCCGCCACGGTATTCTCCAGCACGCCACCGGCCAGGCCCCGCCAGCCGGCGTGGGCGGCAGCCACCACCCGGCCCGCATCGTCGCAGAACAGCACCGGCAGGCAGTCGGCGGTAAGCACGGCGCAGACCTGGCCGGGTTGGCGGGTGAAGCTGGCGTCGGCTTCGGGTGTGACGGCCCCCGCGAGCGGCCAGGAAGTGGACGGGTCAAGGCCCGGGCCCTCCCCCTGCCCACCTCCACGAGCCGGCAGAACGAGCTCGATGACCCGGCTGCCATGCACCTGATTCAACCACAGGGGCTCCGCCGGCAGACTCTGGCGCAGGATGCGGCGGTTTTCCGCCACGGCGGCGGGATCATCGCCCACGTGGCCTGCCGGATTGAGGCTGTCATAGGGCGGCCGGCTCACCCCACCGCTCCGGGTGGTCATGACCCCCCTGACGTTGGGTGGGGCCGGCCAGTCGGGAATGATCCAGTCAGGATGCATCAGCAGCTTCCAGGGCAGTCAGCAGGGAGGCGAAATCGGGCGGCGGCGGGGCCTCCCATTCCATGGGGGCTCCGCTGGCCGGGTGGACCAGACCCAGGCGCACGGCATGGAGGGCTTGCCGATGGAAAGGCAGATCCGGCCCCGTCCGGCGGCCGCGATAGACCAGGTCCCCCAGCAGGGGATGGCCCAGATGGGTGAGGTGGACACGGATCTGGTGGGTGCGGCCGGTGGCCAGACGACATTCCACCCAGGCGGCCTGACGGTACTGGCGCAGCACCTTCCAGTAGGTCAGGGCCGGTTTGGCGCCTGCCCTGGTCTCATCCAGCACCGCCATCTTGACCCGCTGGGTGGGATGGCGGCCGATGGCGGCATCCACCTGTCCCTCCCCTGCCTTGAACACCCCCAGGGCCACGGCCCAGTAGATGCGCTTCACGCTGCGCGCCTGGAGTGCCCGCACCAGTTGCGTCTGGGCTTCCAGGGTCTTGGCCACCACCATGAGCCCGGAGGTGTCCTTGTCCAGGCGATGGACGATACCCGCCCGGGGCAGACCGGCGGCAGCCGGGTGGCGATGCAGCAGGGCGTTGAGCAGGGTGCCTTCCCAATTGCCGGCACCCGGATGGGTGACCAGACCGGCAGGTTTGTCTATGACCAGGATGTGCTCGTCCTCGAAGACCACGGACAGATCCATGGGCTGCGGCTGGAACGCGGTTTCCTCGGGCAGGGAAGCCGGGCTCACCTCCACCACCTCCCCGCCCCAGACCTTCTGCTTGCGGCTGGCAGCCGCTCCGCCCAGATGGATCAGGCCCGTATCGATCCAGTCCTGGAGCCGGCTGCGGGAGTATTCGGGTAACAGTTCCGCCAGGCTCTGGTCCAGGCGTTTGCCGGCGTGCTCCGGCGGGATGACCAGGCGGCGGGGATCGGTCATGGGTGACAGTGGCGGGAAGTCGGGAGCGGATGGGTATAATCCGCCGTTCTTCGTGGGGATTGAAATGCAGCGAATTCTAGCCTTCCTGATGCTCCTGGGCCTCCTGGCCGGTTGCAGCCTGTTGCCGGAGGAGATCGACGAGACCAAGAGCTGGTCCGCCTCCAAGCTTTACTACGCCGCCAAGGACGACCTGGCGGAGGGCAACTACGAGCGGGCCGTCAAGCTGTTCGAGAAACTGGAAGCCCGCTACCCCTACGGGGCCTATGCCCAGCAGGCGCAACTGGAAGTGGCCTACGTCTACTACAAGGACAACGAGCCCGCCTCGGCCATCGCCGCCTGCGAGCGCTTCATCAAGCTGCATCCCAACCATCCCCACGTGGACTACGCCTACTACCTGAAGGGCCTGGCCAACTTCGTGGAGGACCAGAGCCTGTTCGCCCGTTTCGGCGACCAGGACATGAGCGACCGGGACCCGAAATCCGCCAGGGAGGCCTTCGAGGCTTTCCAGCAACTGGTGAGCCGGTATCCGGACAGCAAGTACGCTCCGGATGCCGTGGCGCGCATGAAGTACCTGGTGAACGCCCTGGCCTACAGCGAAGTCCACGTAGCCCGCTACTACTACAAGCGGGGTGCCTACGTGGCCGCCGCCAACCGGGGCAAATACGTGCTGGAGCACTACCAGCAATCGCCCGCTCTGGAGGAAGCCCTGGCCATCATGGCCCGCAGTTACGAGAAGATTGGTCTCAACGACTTGCGCGATGACGCCCTGCGGGTGCTCAAGCTGAATTTCCCCAGGAGCGACTACGTCAGCGGCGACGTGAAGATTCAGGAAAAGGCCTGGTGGAAGTTCTGGTGAATCAGGCTAAAAGGAGTGGGAAGTGAAGCGTGAGGGGAAAGGCCAGACATCGCCTCCGGCAATCTTCCTCCTCCGCACTGCCCTCGCCCCCCACTGAACCATGGTTGCCCACGCCCTCACCCTGGCGCCCAACGATGCGGAATCCTGGCTCGCCAGCCTGGCGGATCGCTACTCCCCTGATCACTTGAACCTGCTCACCCGGGCCACCGGGTGGCTGGCGGACCATGCCGGGGAAGCGCTGGCCGACAGCGGTGAAAACCTGATGGCCCACAGCCTGGGCACGGCGGCGGTACTGGCGGGCATGCGCTTCGACGCAGAAAGCGTGGCCGCCGCCCTGCTTTGCGGCCTGCCCGACAAGGCCATCAAGCGGGAGACCCTGCAAAGCCGCTTCGGCCCCCATCTGACCGCCCTGGTGGAGGGGGCGGCCAAGCTGTCCCGCATGGACCACCTGCTCACCCAGCTCAATGCCGAAGGGGGCCAGAGCGAAGCCCTGCGTCAGATGCTGCTGGCCATGACCGATGACATCCGCGTGGTCTTCATCAAATTGGCCGAGCGCACCCAGGCCCTGCGCGAGCTGGCCGATGGAGACGAGTCCCTGCGCCGCAAAGTGGCCACCGACGTGCGGGAACTCTACGCCCCCCTGGCCAACCGCCTGGGAGCCTGGCAACTGAAATGGGAGCTGGAGGATCTGTCCTGCCGCTACCTGGAACCGGACACCTACCGGCAGATCGCCAGGCAATTGGACGAGCGGCGCCTGGACCGGGAGTGGTACATCGATCAGGTCATCGGCCTGCTCTCCGACGCCCTGAAGAGCGATGGTCTGCGCGACATCTCCGTGAGCGGCCGGCCCAAGCACATCGCCAGCATCCTGGCCAAGATGCGCAAGAAACGCCTCTCCTTCGACGAGGTCTACGACGTGCGCGCCCTGCGGGTGCTGGTGCGCGACGTGAAGGACTGCTTCCACGTGCTGGGCCTGGTGCACAGCCTCTGGCAGCCCATCCCCGGCCAGTTCGACGACTACATATCCCGCCCCAAGGGCAACGGCTACAAAAGCCTGCACACCGCCGTGGTGGGCCCGGAGAACAAGGCCCTGGAAGTACAGATCCGCACCTTCGACATGCACCAGGAGGCGGAACTGGGCGTGGCCGCCCACTGGCGCTACAAGGAAGGCGGCGGCAAGGGTGGCGAAGGCGTCCAGGACAAGATCGCCTGGCTGCGCCAGCTCCTGGCCTGGAAACAGGAAGTGGCCGACAGCCAGGAGTTGGCCCAGCATTTCCGCAACGAACTGTTCCAGGACGAAGTCTTCGTCCTCACGCCCCAGGGCAAAGTGGTGGCCTTGACGGCCGGCGCCACGCCTCTGGACTTCGCCTATGCCGTACACACCGAACTGGGCCACCGCTGCCGGGGGGCCAAGGTGGACGGTGCCCTGGTGCCCCTGGACACCGCCCTGGTGACCGGCCAGCGGGTTGAAATCCTCACCGTCAAACAAGGCGGCCCCAGCCGGGACTGGCTCAATCCCCACCTGGGGGTGCTCAAGACCCACCGGGCCCGCAGCAAGGTGCGCCAGTGGTTCAAGCAGCAGGACCACGACACCCACGTCCAGGAAGGCCGGGCCGTGCTGGAGAAGGAACTGCACCGGCTCAACCTGGACAACGCCAACCTGGACAAGATTGCCGCCCGCCTCAAGTTTCCCAACCTGGACGAACTCTGTGCCGCCCTGGGTCGGGGGGATCTGGGCCTGGGGCAACTGGACCGGACGCTCCAGGACGAGTTCGTCCCGCCCCCGGAAAAGCCCCTGGTCACCCCGTCAAAGCGCAAAGCGGATGCCGGCGGTGTGCTGGTGGAAGGGGAACCGGGCCTGCTCACCCAGATGGCCGGCTGCTGCAAACCCGCGCCACCGGACGCCATCGTGGGCTACACCACCCAGGGTCACGGGGTCACCATCCATCGGGCCGACTGCCCCATGATCACCCACCTGCCCACCGACAAGAAGGCGCGCCTGCTGCGGGCGGAATGGGGGGGATCGGTCGATCAGGTATTCGCCGTGGACGTGGAACTCACGGCCCACGACCGCCAGGGCCTGTTGAAGGACGTGACGGAGATCATGGCCCAGGAAAAGATCAACGTGATCCGGGTCAGCACCCTGTCGCAACAGCACACGGCACGCATGGAATTCACCCTGGAAGTGAAGGATCTGGACCAGCTCACCCGCTTCCTGGCCCGGGTTGAACACGTGCGGGGCATCCACCACGCCCGGCGCAAGTAAGTGATATCCAGGCAGCGGAAGCCCGGGCTGCCGTTGTAATATCCGTGTCAAACCTTCCGCCCCCGGAAGCCGCACGCAACAGCCCTGGAGTCGTCATGCAGCGCCTAAGCCTCGCGATCCCCCTGATGTGCCTCGCTTCCCTCGTCCACGCCCAGACGCCCCGGGCCCTGCCGGACAACCGGGAGCCCATCCTGGTGAGCAAGGCGGAACGCAACCTGGTATTGGCCGAAATGCGGGAATTCCTGCATGGCCTGCACAACATCCACTATTCCCTGGCCCGCAAGGACATGAAAGGCGTGTCCATCATGGCCAAACCCATGGGCCCCCTGCTGGAACGACTGCCAGGCAGCCTGAAGGAAAAATTGCCCGAGGGCTTCACGGAACTGGCCATCGCCCAGAACGAAGCCTTCCAATCCCTGGCCCGGCTGGCGGAAAACGGCAGCGACGTGGCGCCGGCCCTGGAGCAGACGGCGGAAATCCTCACCTATTGTTCCGGCTGCCACGACACCTACCGCTTCGACGTGCCGCTGGCGCCGAAGCCCCGGCGCTGACCCTCAGGACGCCAGCAGCAGCCTGGCCAGTTCAAGATCCCGGGGATAGGTGACCTTCAGGTTCAGCAGATCGCTTTCCACCAGGCGGGGAGCCAGGCCCAGATATTCCAGGGCGGAAGCCTCATCGGTGACCTGGCTGCCTGCGGCGGACAGGGCGGCCAGCAGTGGGCCGTGACGGAACATCTGGGGCGTCTGGGCACCCCACAGGCCTGCCCGGGGCACGGTTTCGGCGATGCGTCCCCCGTCGCCGGCCCGCTTCAGGGTGTCGGCCACGGGGACTGCCAGGATGCCCCCCACCGGATCGTCGGCCAGAGCCTCCAGCAGATGGTCCAGCAACGTCCGGGATAGGCAGGGCCGGGCGGCATCGTGGACCAGGACCCAGTCCCCGGCGTCCACCTGGTCCGCCATGGCGAGCAAACCGTTCTGGACGCTTTCCGCCCGGGTGGCCCCGCCACGTCGCAGGACGGTGAGGTTGGGAAATTCCTGCCAATCGTAAGCGTCCCACCAGCCATCGTCCGCCGAAATGACCACGTGGATGCCCTGGATGGCCGGATGCCCGGCAAAAGCCCGGATGGCATGCCAAATCATGGGACGGCCGTGGATGTCCAGATACTGCTTGGGATGGCCGGCAGCCATGCGGGCACCCACCCCGGCGGCGGGCAGCAGGGCGAAATGGCGGGGAACGGAAGACATGGAATTGGGCTTGTCTGGAGTGGGTTCTGCCCTAGATTTTAATTGAGGGGGTCCTTCAAGGAATCCGTCATGCGCAACGTCCGACCGCCCGCCGTGGCGGGCATGTTCTACCCGGCCCAGGCCGCCGTCCTGCGCCAGACCCTGGACGCCTGCTTCGCCCAGGCCCAGGCGGGTGAAACCGCCCTGCGTCCCAAGGCCCTGGTGGCCCCCCATGCCGGCTACATCTACTCCGGGCCGGTGGCCGCCAGCGCCTACCGCTTGCTGGAACCCTGGGCGGACAACATCCGCCGGGTGGTATTGCTCGGACCGGTGCACCGGGTATGGGTGCCCGGACTGGCCCTGCCCGGGGCCGATGCCTTCGAAACCCCCCTGGGCCAGGTGCCCGTGGACCATGAGGCCATCCGCGCCATTGCCGACTTGCCCCAGGTGACCCTGTCGCCGGCTGCCCATGACCAGGAACACTCCCTGGAAGTCCACCTGCCCTTCCTGCAAAGGGTTCTCGGGGACTTCAGCCTGGTGCCCCTGGCGGTGGGCGGCGCCGCGGCCAGCGCAGTGGCCCAGGTACTGGATCGACTGTGGGGCGGCGCGGAAACCCTCATCGTGGTCAGCAGTGACCTGTCCCACTACCTGCCTTACCACACCGCTGCCGACCAGGACCGGCAGACCGCCCGTGCCATCCTGCGCCTGGATGACCACTTGCAGGGCGAGCAGGCCTGCGGTGCGGCCCCCCTCAATGGTCTGTTGCTGGCCGCCCGGCAGCGGGGACTGGGCGCCCATCTTCTGGATCTGCGGAATTCCGGCGACACCGCCGGGGATCGCCAACGGGTGGTGGGCTACGGCGCCTTCGCCTTCACGGAGGTGGGTCATGCATGATGCCGAACAAGGCCGCCTGCTGCTTGCCCTGGCCCGCCGGGCCATCGCCCGGGCCCTGGACCCGGACGGGGAGCCGCCCCCGTTGGCCGGCCCCCTGCCGGACTGGTTGATGACCCGGTGCGCCACCTTCGTCACCCTCACAAAAGGGGGGGTATTGCGGGGCTGCATCGGCACCCTGGAAGCCCATCGGCCTCTGCTGGAGGATCTGGAAGCCAACGCCCGGGCCGCCGCCTTCAACGATCCCCGCTTTCCGCCCCTGTCCGCCGCGGAATTACCCGCAGTAAGGGTGGAAGTATCGCTACTCACCCCAGCCCGGCCCCTGGACTTCCGCGACGAAGCCGACCTCCTCGCCCGCCTGCGGCCCGGCGTGGATGGGGTGATCCTTGAACAGGGCTGGCACCGTGCCACCTTCCTGCCCCAGGTATGGGAGCAATTGCCCGAACCCGGCGAATTCCTTGCCCACCTGAAGCGCAAGGCCGGCCTGTCCCCGGACACGCCCGCCACTGGAATGCGGATTGCCGTCTATGCAGTGGAAAAGTTCCGGGAGCAGCCCTCCTGAAGGTCTTTGACCATGAACCCGCCCGAATCCGCCCATCCCGCCCGCTGGTGGCACCCCATGCAGGACGGCCGCATCCAGTGCGACCTCTGCCCCCGCGACTGCAAACTCCACGAAGGCCAGCGGGGCGCCTGCTTCGTGCGACGCATGGAAGGCGGGCGCATGGTCCTCACCACCTATGGGCGAAGTTCCGGCTTCTGCGTGGATCCCATCGAGAAAAAGCCCCTCAACCATTTCTTCCCCGGCAGCGCCGTGCTTTCCTTCGGCACCGCCGGCTGCAATCTGGCCTGCAAGTTCTGCCAGAACTGGGATATCTCCAAATCCCGGGACATGGATCGCCTCATGGAGGCCGCCACACCGGAAAGAATCGCCCGGGCGGCTGCCGAACTGGGCTGCAAGAGCGTGGCCTTCACCTACAACGATCCGGTGATCTTCGCCGAATACGCCATCGATACCGCTGTTGCCTGCCATGCCCGGGGCATCCAGACCGTGGCCGTCACCGCCGGTTACATGCACCCCGAACCCGCCGAGGCCTTCTATGCCGCCATGGATGCCGCCAACGTGGACCTGAAAGGTTTTACGAACGATTTTTATGTCAAATACTGTGCCGGACAACTGCAACCCGTCCTGGACACCCTCATCCATTTGAAACGGCACACCCACACCTGGTTCGAGATCACCACCCTGCTGATTCCCGGTCTCAACGACTCGGACGGGGAAATCCACACTCTGGTGGACTGGGTGGGCAAGGAACTGGGCCCTGACGTGCCCCTGCACTTCACCGCCTTCCATCCTGACTGGAAGATGCGCGACCTGCCGCCCACCCCGGCTGCGACCCTGGCCCGGGCCCGGACCCTGGCCCGGGAAGCGGGCCTGCATTACGTCTATACCGGCAACATCCACGATGCGGAGGGCGGAACCACCTTCTGCCCGGGCTGCGCCAAGCCACTCATCGTGCGCGACTGGTACGAGATTCCCGAATATCGGCTGGGGGAGGATGGCTGCTGCCCGGTTTGCGGCAGCCCTGTCGCCGGACGCTTCGGCCCCTTCGGCCGGCCCTTCGGCGCCCGGCGACTGCCTGTCTCCCTGGCGGCCGGGGCCTGAAGGTGGCGGCGTCAATCGCGGATGGCCACGATGACGGGTTGCCTGGGGGCCTGGGCCTGCTGGCTGCTGGCCACGTGGGAAGCATGACGCAGACGATGGTTGGCCAGGCGGGTCTCCAGATGTTTCTTCAGGGCGTTCTGTTCCACCCGCACTTGCAGGCTGCGCACCGCCGGGTCGGGTGAGGCGCTTGGCGTGGGGTTGGCGCCGTTGCTGGCGGCAAGCATGAGGATCAGGGCGAGTTGTTCGGAAAACATGCTGGACTCCTTTTTTGTGGTCGGCATCCGCCGGACACCCCGAAGCCTAGGCACCCCCCTGCCCCGCCGTTAGCAACCGGGTCCAAACCCGGTGGGCCAACCGGGTTGGGTGGGTGATGGCGTCTTTCGGCTTGTCCGGCCAGCGCTCGCCTGCTAGAATTCCGCCGCTTTGCGTTCGGCATTCCGCCGGACCGGCAAATCCTCACATCCGCACCAGTTAAGGTGCCCCGCACGGACTCGCGGGGTTCTTCGCGGATGGCGGCTCAACCTTAACCAAGGAGTTGTTCATGTCCGTGACCATGCGTCAAATGCTCGAGGCCGGTGTGCATTTCGGCCACCAGACCCGCTATTGGAACCCGAAGATGGCCCCCTTCATCTTCGGCCATCGCAACAAGATCCACATCATCAACCTGGAAAAGACGCTGCCCCTGTTCAACGAGGCGGCCACCTTTGCCCGTCGCCTGGCCTCCAACAAGGGTTCCATCCTGTTCGTCGGCACCAAGCGCCAGGCCCGCGAGATCATGGGCGAGGAAGCCCTGCGTTGCGGCATGCCCTACATCTCCCACCGTTGGCTGGGCGGCATGCTGACCAACTTCAAGACCGTCAAGCAGTCGGTCAAGCGCATGAAGGACATGGAAGCCCAGTTGTCCGAAGCCGGCGCCCTGTCCAAGAAGGAAGCCCTCCGCGTCCAGCGCGAGTACGACAAGCTGCTGCAAAGCCTGGGCGGCATCAAGGACATGGAGCGCCTGCCCGACGCCCTGTTCGTGGTGGACGTGGGCTACCAGAAGATCGCCATCACCGAAGCCAACAAGCTGGGCATCCCGGTCATCGGCGTGGTGGACTCCAACAACAGCCCCGCCGGCGTGGACTACGTGGTGCCCGGCAATGACGACTCCAACCGGGCCATCCGTCTGTACGCCCGGGGCATCGCCGACGCCATCCTGGAAGGCAAGGCCCAGGTGATCGAGGAGATGGTGTCCGAGAGCCAGGACGAATACGTGGAAGTGGTGGATTCCGGCGAATCCGCCGCAGCCTGATCTGAGGCCGGACACCGCGAGGACCGGCCCCCCATGACAACTTGACGCCCCGCCCATCGGGGCGTTTTTCAATACGGAAAACAGGAGATTTGAAAATGGCGGAAATCACCGCATCCATGGTCAAGGAACTGCGCGAGCGCACCGACGCCCCCATGATGGACTGCAAGAAGGCCCTGTCCGAGGCGGCCGGCGACATGCAGAAGGCCGAGGAAATCCTCCGCGTCCGCTTCGGCAACAAGGCCGCCAAGAGCGCCGGCCGGGTGGCTGCTGAAGGCGTGGTGGCCATCACCATCGCCGCCGACGGCAAGTCCGCCGCCATGGTGGAAGTGAACTGCGAGACCGACTTCGTGGCCAAGAACGACGACTTCCTGGCCCTCACCAAGGCCCTGGCCGAGATGGTCCTGAGCCAGAGCCCCGCCGACGTGGCCGCCCTCTCCGCCCTACCCTACAACGGCAAGAGCGTGGAAGAGACCCGCACCGAACTGGTGGGCAAGATCGGCGAGAACATGTCCATCCGCCGCTTCGCGCGTCTGAACGCCACCGGCAAGTTTGCCAGCTACATCCACGGCAACAAGATCGGCGTGCTGGTGGACGTGGCCGGCGACGAAGCCATCGCCAAGGACATCGCCATGCACATCGCCGCTTCCAAGCCCAAGTCCCTGGACGCCTCCGGCGTTTCCCAGGAACTGATCGACACCGAGCGCCGGGTCGCCATCGAGAAGGCCAAGGAAGCCGGCAAGCCGGAAGCCATGCTGGAGAAGATCGCCGAAGGCACCGTGCAGAAATTCCTCAAGGAAGTCACCCTGCTGTCCCAGCCCTTCGTCAAGGACGACAAGCAGACCGTGGAACAGGTGCTGAAGTCCAAGGGCTCCCAGTGCCACGGCTTCACCATGTACATCGTCGGCGAAGGCATCGAGAAGAAGGTCACCGACTTCGCCGCCGAAGTGGCCGCGGCCGCCAAGGTCTGAACGGAGACAGGGACCATGGCCGCCATCGCCCGCATTCTGCTCAAGCTCTCCGGCGAAGCCCTCATGGGCTCCGACGCCTTCGGCTACAACGCCGAGACCATGGCCGGCATCGTCGGCCAGATCAAGGACGTGGTGGACCTGGGCACCGAAGTGGGCATCGTGGTGGGCGGCGGCAACCTGTTCCGGGGCGCCACCGGCGCCCTGTCCGGCATGGACCGGGCCACGGCGGATTCCATGGGCATGCTGGCCACGGTGATGAACGCCCTGGCCCTCAAGGACGCCCTCCAGGCAGCCGGCGTGGAAGCCCGGGTACAGACTGCGGTGACCATCGCCCACGTGGGCGAAGCCTTCGAACGGGACAGCGCCGTACGCCACTTGGAAGCCGGCCGGGTGGTGATCTTCGGCGGCGGCACGGGCAATCCCTTCTTCACCACCGACACGGCCTCGGCCCTGCGTGGCGCGGAAATCGGCGCCGACCTGATGCTCAAGGCCACCAAGGTGGACGGCGTCTATACCGCCGACCCCAAGAAGGATCCCACTGCCACCCGCTACGACAGCCTGACCTTCGACGAAGCCATCGCGAAGAACCTGGGGGTGCTGGACACCGCCGCCTTCGCCCTGTGCCGGGAGCAGAAGCTGCCCCTGGCCGTGTTCAGCATCTTCAAGCCGGGCGCCCTCAAGCGCGTGGTGATGGGCGAGCCGGAAGGCACCCGGGTGGTGCTGTAAGATCGCCCCACAACAGGAGACAACCATGATTGCCGACATCAAGAAATCCGCCGAAGACAAGATGAAGAAATCCGTGGAAGCCCTGCGCGCGGATTTCGGCAAGGTGCGCACCGGCCGGGCCCACACCGGCATCCTGGACCACGTGAAGGTGGACTACTACGGCAACCCCACCCCCATCGCCCAGGTGGCCAACATCTCCGTGGTGGATGCCCATACCCTGGGTGTGCAACCCTGGGAAAAGAACATGGTCGGCAAGGTGGAAAAGGCCATCCGCGATGCGGATCTGGGCCTCAACCCGGCCACCGTGGGCGAGATCATCCGGGTACCCATGCCCCCCCTCACCGAGGAGCGGCGCAAGGAACTGGTGAAACTGGTGCGCGGCGAGGCCGAAAACGGCAAGGTGGCCGTGCGCAACATCCGCCGGGACGCCATCGCCCACCTGAAGGACCTGCTCAAGAAGCACGAGATCAGTGAGGACGACGAACGGCGGGCCCAGGACGAAATCCAGAAACTCACCGACAAGTACATCGCCGAGATGGACAAGCATCTCGCCGAGAAGGAAAAAGACCTGATGGCGGTCTGAGGCAGGCCGGCACCCGCGACCTGCTTCGGCCCACCATGATCAAGCGCTTCTTCAGCTCTACCGCCGACATTCCCGAGACGGGGGACGTGCCCCGTCACGTGGCCATCATCATGGATGGCAACGGCCGCTGGGCCAAGAACCGGCTCATGCCCCGGGTGGCCGGCCACGCCCAGGGGGTGGAGCGGGTGCGGGACATGGTGGAAGCCTGCGGCAAAAGGGGCATCGAATTCCTCACCCTGTTCGCCTTCAGTTCGGAAAACTGGCGGCGCCCCCAGGAGGAGGTCAACCGTCTCATGGAGCTCTTCGTCATGGCTCTGGAGCGGGAAGTGGACAAGATGCTCGGCAATGACGTGCGCCTCAAGGTGGTGGGTGACCTGGGCCGCTTCGACCAGCGCCTGCGGGATCTCATCGCCCACGGTGAGGCCCTCACGGCGGATTGCCGGCGCCTGACGGTCACCGTCTGCGCCAATTACGGCGGCCGCTGGGACATCCTCAACGCCATGAATGCCTGGCGGCGGGACCATCCGGATCAGGCCGAGATCCGCGAAGAGGATCTGGCTCCCTACCTCTCCCTGGCCTATGCCCCGGAACCGGATCTCTTCATCCGCACCGGCGGGGAACAGCGCATCAGCAACTTCCTGCTTTGGCAACTGGCCTATTCAGAGCTGTACTTCACCGACACCTTGTGGCCGGATTTCGATGCCCAGGCCCTGGATCGGGCCATCGCCTCCTACCGCAAGCGCGAACGCCGGTTCGGGCGCACCAGCGAGCAACTCCTTGAGCGTTAAGACCCGGGTCGCCACGGCGGCCCCGCTCATCGCAGGTTTTCTGGCCGCGCTGTACCTGGCCCCCCCGGGCCCGTGGATCGGCCTGACCGCCCTGATCATGATGATCGGCGCTGCGGAATGGGCAGCCCTGGCGGGCCTGGGCCGCTTCCATGCCCTGCTCTATGCCACCCTGCTTGGCGCGGTCAGCCTGGTATTGGCCGTAGGCGCGCCTGACCTTGCCCTGCCTTTCTATGGCTCCCTGGCCTTCTGGCTGCTGGTGCCGGTTCTGTTGGCCCGGGGCGTGGCCCTGCGCGGGACGGCCCTGCAACTCGCCTTGGGCGCCCTGGTGCTGATTCCCACCCACCTGGCCATCGTCACCCTGCGCGCCGAGAGTCCCCATCTGGTGCTGGCGGTGGTGGCCTTGGTGGCCATCGCGGACAGCGCCGCCTATTTCTCCGGCCGGCGATTCGGCAAACACAAACTGGCTCCGAGCATCAGCCCGGGCAAGACCTGGGAAGGCGCGCTGGGCGCCCTGGCCGCCGTCACCGCCTACGGCCTGGGCCTCCATTTCGTCGCCCCGACCGACTGCGGCCCGGCCTGTCTGCCCGTGATGCTGGCGGCTTTCTGGGTGCTTTTCGTCCTCTCGGTCGTCGGCGATCTCTTCGAGAGCACCCTGAAACGCCAGGCCGGCGTGAAGGACAGCGGCACCCTGCTGCCCGGCCACGGCGGCATTCTGGACCGCATCGACAGTCTCACCGCCGTGCTGCCTGCTGCGGCCCTGTTCTGGATCTGGTGGAAATGACCCCGCACACACCGCCCCCCCGCAAGCTGACCATCCTCGGTGCCACCGGCACCATCGGCATCAATACCCTGGACGTGGTGGCCCGTCACCCGGAGCGCTTCCAGGTGGTGGCCCTGACGGGCCAGAATCAGATCGACAAGCTGGCGGAACAGTGCCGTCGCTTCCAGCCCCGCTATGCCGTGGTGCTGGATCCAGGCAAAGGCCGGGAACTGGAAATCCTGTTGGCAGGCACGTCCACCCGGGTGCTGGTGGGCGTGGCCGCCCTGGAACAGGTCGCCAGCCTGCCGGAAGTGGACAGCGTCATGGCCGCCATCGTCGGCGCCGCCGGCCTGCGGCCTGCCCTGGCCGCCGCCCGGGCAGGCAAGCGGGTGCTGCTGGCCAACAAGGAAACCCTGGTGATGGCCGGCCGCTTCTTCATGGAAGCCGTCCGGGAACATGGCGCCACCCTGCTGCCCATCGATTCCGAGCACAACGCCGTGTTCCAGTCCCTGCCGGCCGGCTACCGGGGCAACCCGGCCGGCCACGGGGTACGGCGCATCCTGCTCACGGCCTCCGGCGGCCCCTTCCGCACCCGGGCCCTGGAGACCCTGAAGGATGTGACGCCCGAGGAAGCTGTGGCCCATCCCAACTGGGTCATGGGCAAAAAGATCTCCGTGGATTCCGCCTCCATGATGAACAAGGGCCTGGAGGTCATCGAGGCCCACTGGCTGTTCGACGCCGCACCGGAGCGCATCGAAGTGGTGATCCATCCCCAGAGCATCATCCACAGCATGGTGGAATATCTGGATGGCTCGGTGCTGGCCCAACTCTCCAACCCGGATATGCGCACCCCCATCGCCCACTCCCTGGCCTACCCGGAGCGGGTGGAGGCCGGCGTGCCCTGGCTGGAACTGGCCAAGATCGGCCAACTGACCTTCGAGGCACCGGATTTCGCCCGCTTCCCCTGTCTTCGGCTCGCCTACCAGGCCCTGGCGGTGGGTGGAGCGGCACCGGCGATCCTCAATGCGGCCAACGAGGAGGCCGTGGCCGCCTTTCTGGAACGGCGCATTCCCTACCTGGGCATCGCCGCCACCTTGGAGGCCACCCTTGGCCGTCTGTCCGGTCTGCCGGCCGGCAGTCTGGAAGACCTCATGGCGGCCGACGGCGAGGCGCGCCGGACCGCCCGGGAACTCATGACGGCTTGAGCCGTCTGGCGGGCATGCAGACTCTATTTGCCTTCCTGGCCACCCTGGCCATCCTCATCGTCTTCCACGAACTGGGCCATTACCTGGTCGCCCGCTGGGCGGGCGTCAAGGTCCTGCGCTTCTCGGTGGGCTTCGGCCAGGTCATCGCCCGGCGGGAAGACCGGCACGGCACGGAATGGGCCCTGTCCGCCATTCCCCTGGGCGGGTACGTGAAAATGCTCGATGAACGGGAGGCACCGGTCCCCGCCGACCTGCTGCCCCGGGCTTTCAACCGGCAATCCCTGGCCAAACGGGCCGCCATCGTGGCCGCCGGCCCCCTGGCCAACCTGCTCCTGGCCATTCTGCTGTTCTGGGGATTGTTCATGGTGGGCGTGCCGGTGCTCAAACCCATCCTCGGCGCCCCCCCCTCCGGCACCGCCGCCGCCCTGGCCGGCATCCGCTCCGGTGACACGGTGGTATCGGTGGAAGGCGAAACGGTGGAGAGCTTCCAGGATCTGCATTGGCTGGTGCTGAAGCATGCGGTCGGCCAGGACAGCCTGCGCCTGGAGACCCTGGATAAGGACAATCACCTTGCCTACCGCAACCTGGACGTGTCGGGCCGCGGCGAAGACTTTGAACAATCCCCCCTGAAGGTCCTGGGCCTGCAACGCTTCATGCTTCCCCTGGAGCCCATCCTCGGCGACCTCCTCCCGGATGGCGAAGCCGCCCGGGCAGGTTTGCGCAGCGGCGACCGGATTCTGGCCATCCAGGGCCTGCCCCTGGCGGATTGGGACGCGCTGGTCAACCAGGTCCGCAATGCCCCGGGCCAGCCCCTGGAATTCCTGGTGGAACGCCAGGGTAGCCGACTCACGCTGCATCTGACGCCCCGGGCCGATCAGGTGGATGGCCAGACCATCGGCCGCATCGGTGCCGGCCCCAGGGTGGACCAGGAAACCCTGGCCACGCTCCGTTCCGTGGCCAGTTATGGCCCCCTGGACGCCCTGGGCCGGGCCCTGACGCGCACCTGGGAACTGTCGGCCTTCAGCCTGGAGATGCTGGGCCGCATGATCATGGGCCAGGTCTCCCTCAAGAACCTGTCGGGTCCCATCACCATCGCCGACTATGCCGGGCAGTCGGCGGAATCGGGGCTGGATGCCTTCGTCGCCTTCCTGGCCCTGGTCAGCATCAGCCTGGGCGTGCTCAACCTGCTGCCCGTGCCGTTACTGGATGGGGGGCACTTGCTGTATTATTTCGCGGAATTTTTGACCGGCAGGTCCGTTTCAGAGCGGGTGCAGGAAATCGGCCAGAAAATCGGCATCCTGCTCCTGTCCCTGCTCATGTTCCTGGCCCTCTACAACGATCTCCAGCGACTTTTCGTCGGATAACCGCTCCATGCCCTCATTTCGTCCCAGCCTGCTCGCCCTGGCCCTGTTCGCCGCCCAGGCCCACGCCTTCGAGCCCTTCCAGATCAAGGACATCCGGGTGGAGGGCATCCAGCGCACCGAAGCGGGCACGGTATTCAGCTACCTGCCCGTGAAGGTGGGGGAGACCCTCACCCCGGACATGGCCTCCGATGCCATCAAGGCCCTCTATGCCACCGGCTTCTTCAAGGACGTGCGCCTGGAAACCGGCAACGACGTGCTCATCGTCACCGTGGAGGAACGGCCCGGCATCGCC
Organism: Thiobacillus denitrificans; assembly: GCA_020723405.1. Taxonomy (GTDB): domain Bacteria; phylum Pseudomonadota; class Gammaproteobacteria; order Burkholderiales; family Thiobacillaceae; genus PFJX01. The sequence goes on from DYIY01000002.1 coordinate 197,312, forward strand.
AGCGTCGAGTTTTCGGGCATGAAGGAATTCGACAAGGAGGAGATGCTCAAGGGCCTGAAGGAACTGGGTCTGGCCGACGGCCGCATCCTGGACAAGTCCCTCCTGGAAAAGGCCGAGCAGGAGCTGAAGCGCCAGTACTTCAACCGCGGCATGTACGCCGTGAACATCAAGGCCACCACCACGCCCCTGGAACGCAACCGGGTGGCGGTATTGTTCGACGTGGCCGAAGGCGACGTGGCGAAGATCCGCGCCATCAACATCGTCGGCGCCCAGGTCTTCAAGGAAAAGGACCTGCTGAAGCTCCTCAATCTCGGCACCCCGGGCATGATGTCCTGGTGGACCAAGAACGACCAGTATTCCAAGCAGAAGCTGGCCGGCGACCTGGAAACCCTGCGTTCCCATTATCTGAACCAGGGCTATCTGGAATTCGCCATCGAATCCACCCAGGTGTCCATCACCCCGGACAAGAAGGACATCTACATCACCGTCAACGTCAAGGAAGGCGAGAAGTACACGGTGTCCGACTATCGGCTGGCCGGTGAGCTGCCGGTTCCCGAAGCGGAACTGAAGAGCCTCATCAGCCTGAAGGTGGGGGACGTGTTCTCCCGGGAAAAGCTCAACGAATCCACCAAGGCCATCGGCGACCGGCTGGGCAACGACGGTTATGCCTTCGCCAACGTGAACGCCTCGCCGGAACTGGACAAGGACAAGCACACCGCCAACTTCACCTTCCTGGTGGACCCGGGCCGCAAGGTCTACGTGCGGCGGGTCAACGTCACCGGCAACACCAAGACCAAGGACGAAGTGGTGCGCCGGGAATTGCGCCAGCTCGAAGGCGCCTGGTATGCGGCCGACAAGATCACCCGCTCCCGGGAGCGGGTGGAACGCCTGGGCTTTTTCAAGGAAACCACGGTGGAAACCCCACCGGTGCCCGGCACCACCGACCAGGTGGACGTGAACGTGAACGTGGAGGAAATGCCCACCGGCAACATCCTGCTGGGAGCGGGCTTCTCCAGTTCCGATGGCCTGGTTCTGTCCGGGGCCGTGTCCCAGAACAACCTGTTCGGCACCGGCAACCGCCTGTCCATGCAGATCAACAGCGGCAGCGTGAACAAGGTCTATTCCCTGTCCTTCACCAACCCCTACTTCACCAAGGACGGCATCAGCCTGGGCTACGACCTGTACCGCAAGGACGTGGACACCTCCAGCCTGGATTCGGTGGCGGACTACACCACCTCCACCATGGGCATGGGCTTGCGCCTGGGGGTGCCGGTCACCGAGAAGGACACCATCAACTTCAACCTGGCCCTGGAGCAGATCAAGCTGGACCTGAACAGCACCGCCCCAGCAGCCTACTTCAACTTTGCCGATGATTATGAAACGTCCTGCATTGGCGCTTTCGGCGTGACAGGATGTTCCGTGACCACCAACACCCTGCGCCTGGAAGCCGGCTGGGCCCGGGACACCCGGGACAGCCTGCTCTATCCCACCAAGGGCACCTACCAGCGGGCCTTCGTGGAACTGGGCACCCCGGTGGGCGACCTGAAGTACTACAAGCTCAACTACCAGTACCAGTGGCTGCGTCCCCTGTCACGCAGCGTCTCCCTGCTGCTCAACGGCGAAGTGGGCATCGGCGGCGGGTTCGGCGACAAGGAACTGCCCCTGTTCCGCAACTTCTTTGCCGGCGGCATCGGTTCGGTGCGGGGCTTCGAGACCGGCGCCCTGGGACCCAAGTCCCTCAACAGTACCGGTAGCGACTTCTCCATCGGCGGCAACAAGCGGATCGTCGGCAACGCCGAACTGCTCTTCCCCCTGCCCGGCATGGGCAACGACCGCTCCGTGCGCCTGTCCACCTTCCTGGATGCCGGTGTGGTGGCGGGTCCGGATGACCACCTGGGCCGCTACAAGACCCTGTCCTTTGCCGACATGCGCTATTCGGTGGGCCTGGCCGTCACCTGGTACTCGCCCATGGGCCCCATCAAGCTGTCCCTGGCCCAGCCCCTCAACGCCGCCTCCGACGACGAAGAGGAAATGTTCCAGTTCCAGCTTGGCAACGTATTCTGACAAGGAGCCTCGCCTTGAAACGCTTTTTCATCCTGCTCTTCGCCTTCGCCCTTCCCGCCGCCGCCCAGACCGCCGACCTGAAGATCGGCTTCGTCAACACCGAAAAGGTGTTCCGTGATTCGGCCCTGGCGGTGAAGGCCCAGAAAAAACTGGAGAAGGAATTCCAGACCCGGGAGCAGGACATCCAGAAGATGATGAAAACGGCCAAGGATCTCCAGGCTGCCCTGGAAAAGGAAGGCCTGACCATGGCCGAGGCCGACCGGAACAAGAAGCAAAAGGATCTGGCCAACCTGTCCCGGGACATCCAGCACGCCCAGCGGGAATTCCGCGAAGACCTGAACCAGCGCAAGAACGAGGAGTTCAGCGGTGTTCAGGACAAGGCCCGCAAGGCGATCATGGAGATCGCCGAAAAGGAAAAATTCGATCTGATCGTGGAAAACGTGGTGTACGCCAGTCCCAAGGTGGACATCACCGACCGGGTGCTGAAGGTCCTGGATCGCTGACCGGCCCATGCCCGTTCTGACCCTGGCCGACTTGCAGGCCCACCTGGGCGGGCAGATCCGGGGCGAAGCCCACGTCCGGCTGACGGCAGCGGCGTCCCTGGAACAGGCCGGCCCCGGGCAACTGAGCTTCCTGGTCAGCGCCAGGCATCTCGACAAGGCCCGCGCCTCCCGGGCCGGCGCCCTGATCGTGCCGGCCAATCTGGACGAAGCCCTGCCCCTGCCCTGCCTGGCCGTGGACAACCCCCACGCCGCCTTTGCCCGGGCCGTGGCCCTGCTCCATCCCGAGCCGGTCCCGGCACCCGGCATCCACCCCGCCGCCGTGGTGGATCCTTCCGCCCGGGTGGATGCCACCGCCCGCCTGGGTCCCGGCGTCGTGGTCGGCGCGGAGGCGGAAATCGGCGCCGACACCCTGGTCCACCCCGGCTGCGTCATCGGCCCCGGGGCGCGCATCGGCCGTCACTGCCTCCTCCATCCCCGGGTGGTGGTGCAACACGGCTGCCGGGTGGGCGACCGGGTGATCCTCCACCCCGGCTGCGTCATCGGCGGCGACGGCTTCGGCCTGGCCTGGGAGAAGGACGATGGCGGCCACTGGTCCAAGGTTCCCCAGGTGGGCCGGGTGATCCTGGAGGATGACGTGGAGGTGGGAGCCAACACCACCATCGACCGGGGCGCCCTGGACGACACGGTCGTGGAGCAGGGCGCCAAGCTGGACAACCTGATCCAGATCGCCCACAACTGCCGCATCGGCCGGCACACCGCCATCGCCGCCTGCGTGGGCATCGCCGGCAGCACCCGGATCGGCGCCTGGTGCCAGATCGGCGGCGCGGCCATGATCATCGGCCACCTGGATATCTGCGACCGGGTCACCGTGTCCGCCGGCACCTTCGTGGCCAAGGACATCCGTGAACCCGGCACCTACACCTCGGTACAGCCCCTCATGCGCCACGAGGACTGGCTGAGGAACGCGGCCCACCTGCGCCATCTGGACCGTCTGGCGGCCCGGGTCAGGGCCCTGGAAAAATCAAGCGACAAGGACGAAGAGCGATGACGAACGAAAACGCCATGGACATCTCCCAGATCATGAAGTACCTGCCCCACCGCTACCCCTTCCTGCTGGTGGACCGGGTGCTGGAGCTGGTGCCTGGCGAACGGGTGGTGGCCATCAAGAACATCACCATGAACGAGCCCCAGTTCCCCGGCCATTTCCCCAATCATCCGGTCATGCCCGGCGTGCTGATGATCGAGGCCCTGGCCCAGACGGCCGGCCTCCTGGCCTTCCGCAGTTCCGGCATGGAGGTGACCGCCAATTCGGTCATCTACTTCGTGGGCATCGACGGCGCCCGCTTCAAGCGGCCGGTGGTACCCGGCGACCAGTTGCGCATGGAAGCCACCATCCTGCGCCAGACCCGGGGCATCTGGAAATTCGCCACCAAAGCCACGGTGGACGGCCAGTTGGCCTGCGAAGCCGAGCTCATGTGCACCCTGAAGGAACTGGACTGAGGGGGGGGACATGGCTGCCATCCATCCCACGGCCCTGGTCCATCCTGCCGCCCAACTGGGCAGCGGTGTCGAGATCGGTGCCTACTCCATCATCGGCGAACACGTGCAGATCGGCGACGGCTGCCGCATCGGCCCCCACGTAGTGATCAACGGCCACACCCGGCTCGGGCCGGGCAACCGGATCTTCCAGTTCTGTTCCATCGGCGAGGAGCCCCAGGACAAGAAATACGCCGGCGAGCCCACCCGCCTGGAGATCGGCGCCCACAACGTCATCCGGGAGTTCTGCACCTTCAACCTGGGCACCGTGCAGGACGAGGGGGTCACCCGCATGGGCGACCACAACTGGATCATGGCCTACGTGCACATCGCCCACGACTGCGTGGTGGGCAACCACACCATCTTCGCCAACAACGCCACCCTGGCGGGCCACGTACACATCGGCGACCACGCCATCCTGGGCGGTTTCACCGGCGTGCACCAGTTCTGCCGGGTGGGGGCCCACGTCATCACCGGCATCGCTTCGGTGGTACGCCAGGACATCCCGCCCTACCTCATGGTGGCCGGCAATCCCCTGGCCCCCCACGGCATCAACAGCGAAGGACTGAAGCGGCGCGGATTTTCCAGCGAGGCCCTGGCCGCCCTGAAACGGGCCTACAAGACTCTGTACAAGTCGGGTCTGTCCCTGGCTGACGCCCAGGCCGCCATCGCTGCCGAAGGGGCAGACCATCCCGAACTCCAGCCCCTGGCGGAATTCCTGGCCAGCGCCGGACGGGGCATCGTGCGCTGAAAGGGCCGCGCCATGCCCGTGCAAAGCTCCGGGTCCGGCCAGGATGTGGCCATCGTGGCGGGGGAAGCCTCCGGCGATCTGCTTGGCAGCCTGCTGATCCAGGCGGTCAGGACCGCTGGTCTGCCGGCCCACTTCCATGGCATTGCCGGCCCCAAAATGCAAGCGGCCGGCGCCCGCAGCCTGTTTCCCATGGAAGCCCTGTCGGTGCGTGGTTACGTGGAAGCTCTGGGCAGCCTGGGCCGCATCCTGGGCATCCGCCGGGCCCTGAAGCGTTTCCTCAAGGACCGTCCGCCTGCCCTGTTCATCGGCGTGGACGCTCCGGATTTCAACCTTTCCCTGGAAGCGGCCTTGAAGCGCGCCGGCATTCCCACCGTCCACTTCATCAGTCCTTCGGTCTGGGCCTGGCGGCCCAAACGCATCGAGAAGGTGCGCCAGGCCGTGTCCCATGCCCTGCTCATCTTTCCCTTCGAGGAAGCGCTGTACCAGAAGGCGGGCATCCCGGCCACCTACGTGGGCCATCCCATCGCCCATGCCCTTCCGGAACCGGGGCGCATCCAGGCCCGGGAAAAGCTCGGTCTGGCCAAGGACGGCGAGTACGTGGTGCTCATGCCGGGCAGCCGCCCCGGTGAACTCAAAGCCCTGGCCCGGCTGTTCATCGAGACGGCCAAGGCCCTCCACGAAAAGCGGCCCCAGGCCCGCTTCCTGATCCCCCTGGTGAACCGGGAAACCCGGCAGCGTTTCGAGGAAGCCTTGCATCTGGCCCAGGCGGTTGATCTGCCCCTGCGCATCCTCTTCGGCCATGCCCACGACGCCCTCCAGGCGGGCGACGCAGCCCTCATCGCCTCGGGCACCGCCACCCTGGAAGCCCTGTTGCTGGACTGCCCCCAGGTGATCACCTACAAGGTGCCCCGCCTCACCTGGTGGATCATGAAGCGCCAGGCCCTGCTGCCCTGGATCGGACTGCCCAACATCCTGGCCGGGAAGACGGTGGTGCCCGAGATCATCCAGGACGCCGCCACACCGGCCAATCTGTGCACCGCGCTGGACACCCTGCTGTCCGACAAGGAGGCACGCCAGGCCCAGATCCAGGTGTTCCAGGAGCAGCGGCAGCGGCTGCGCCGGGACACGCCCCGCCTGATCGCCCAGGCCCTGGCGCCGTTTCTGGGCAACGCTAACCATGCCGGCTGACGCGCTGCTGATCTGCGGGGTGGATGAAGCGGGCCGGGGCCCTCTGGCGGGACCGGTGTGCGCCGCAGCGGTGATCCTTGATCCGAGCCGCCCCATCGCCGGCTTGAAGGACTCCAAGAAACTGTCCGGGAAGCGCCGCGAACAATTGGCCGAAGCCATCCGGAGCCAGGCCCTGGCCTGGTCCGTCGCCTGGGCCAGCGAAGCCGAGATCGACCGGATCAACATCCTCCAGGCCAGCCTGCTGGCCATGCGCCGGGCGGTGGAAGGATTGCCCCTGCGGCCCGACGAGGCCCTCATCGACGGCAACCGCTGTCCCGAGCTATCCTGCGCAGCACGGGCCATCGTCAAAGGCGACGCCACGGAGCCCTGCATCTCCGCCGCCTCCATCCTGGCCAAGACCGCAAGGGATAAAGAAATGCGCCAACTGGCCGTTAAATACCCCCAGTATGGTTTTGATAAACACGCCGGTTACCCCACGGCAGAACACTTGGCAGCGCTGGCAGAGCATGGGCCCAGCCCCGTTCATCGCAAGACCTTCGGCCCCGTCCAACGGAACCTGCGCGACCCGCAGAACTAAAAGGAGAACCTGAGCATGTTCGTGATCATCGGCTGGGTGGTGGCCCTGGCGGGCATCTTCGGCGGTTTCGTGGCGGCGGGGGGACACCTGGCCGCCCTCATGCAGCCCCTGGAGATCGTGATGATCGGCGGCGGCGCCTTCGGCGCCTTCATCGCCTCCAACAATGCCCACGGCCTCAAGCACACCCTGGGGGGCATCGCCAGCTGCTTCAAGGGTTCCAAATATTCCAAGGCCTTCTACATGGAACTGATCGGCATGCTCTTCGAGTTGCTGGCCAAGGCCCGCAAGGAGGGCCTCATGTCCCTGGAAAACGACGTGGAGGAACCGGAGAAAAGCGCCATCTTCACCAAGTACCCCAACATCCTGGCGGACCATCACCTGGTGGAGTTCATCACCGATTACATGCGCATGATGGTGGGTGGCAACCTGAACGCCATGGAGATCGAGAACCTCATGGACAGCGAGATCGAGACCCACCACCACGAGGAGATGCACTCCTCCCATGCCGTCTCCAAGCTGGCCGACGGCATGCCTGCCTTCGGTATCGTGGCGGCGGTGATGGGCGTGGTGCACACCATGGAATCCCTGCATCTGCCGCCCACGGAATTGGGCGTCCTCATCGCCCATGCCCTGGTGGGCACCTTCCTGGGTATCCTGCTTTCCTACGGCTTCGTCGCCCCCCTGGCCACGGTGCTGGAGGGCAAGGCGGCCGAATCCACCAAGGTCTACCAGGTTGTGAAGGTGGTGCTGCTGGCCTCCCTGAACGGCTTTGCGCCCCAGACCTGCGCCGAGTTCGGCCGCAAGGTGCTGTTCTCCACCGAACGCCCATCCTTCAAGGAACTGGAGGACGACATCAAGGCGCGGAAGGGCAAATAGCCGGTAGCTGGCAGCCGGTAGCCGGTAGCGAAAAACAGAAAGGCGGATGGAGCCCAGGTCATGGCCGACGATTCCCAAAGACCCATAGTCATCAAGCGCATCAAGAAAGGCGGCGGCGGGGCCCATGGCGGCGCCTGGAAGATCGCCTATGCCGACTTCGTCACCGCCATGATGGCCTTCTTCCTGCTCATGTGGCTGCTGGGCTCAGCCACCAAGGCCAAAATGGAAGGCATCGCCGAATACTTCAAGACACCCATGAAGGTGGCCTTGAGCGGCGGTTCCGGCGCCGGGGACGCAACCAGCATCATCAAGGGTGGCGGCCAGGATCTCACCCGGCGGGCTGGCCAGGTGAAGCGGGGCGAAGTGGAATCGTCGAAAAGCCGGGCCGAGCAGGAGAAACAGGAAGCCACCCGCCTGGAGAACCTGAAAGCCAAGCTGGAGAAGGCCATCGACAGCAACGCCAAGATGGCCCAGTTCAAGAAGCAGTTGAAGTTGGAAATCACCACCGAGGGTCTGCGGGTGCAGATCGTGGACGACCAGAACCGGCCCATGTTCGACTCCGGCGGGGCGGTCATGAAGCCCTACACCCGGGACATCCTGCGGGAGATCGGCAAGACCCTCAACGAAGTGCCCAACAAGATCAGCCTGTCCGGCCACACCGATGCCATCGCCTATTCCGGTGGCGAGGCGGGTTACAGCAACTGGGAACTGTCCGCCGACCGGGCCAACGCCTCCCGGCGGGAACTGGTGGCCGGCGGCCTGGAGGACGGCAAAGTGCTCAGAGTGGTGGGCCTGGGTTCGGCCATACCCTTCAACAAGGAAGACCCCAATGCCCCCATCAACCGGCGCATCTCCATCATCGTCATGAACAAGAAAGCCGAGGAAGCCATCACCCAGGAGGGCCGCCAGGTGCAAGCCGGCACGGCCCAGGAAGTGGCGGAGCAACTGGATGTCAAGCACTGACGTCCTGCTCCCCCCCGCCTTGATCTCCCGTTTTCCGCCGGCCCTGGCCGCTTTCCTGGCCCATCTGCCGGGTCTGGCCCTGGTGGCCTTCCTGGCCGGTGTCCTGCCTGGCCTGGCTGGCTGGGCGGCAGCCCTGCTGATCGGCCTGGTGGCGGCCGGTCTGGCCGTGGCCTGGCGACTGCCCATCTGGTGGCGCTACATCAACCTGGCCTTCGTTCCCCTGCTCTGGCTGGGGCTTCAGGCGGAATTTGACGCGGGCTGGTTCCTGGCGGGCTTTCTGCTCCTGGCCCTGACTTCCCTGGGCGCGGTGGTGACCCGGGTGCCCCTCTACCTGTCGAGCCCGGAAGCGGCGGCTGTACTGGCGGCCCGCATTCCCCAGGGCGGCAGCCTGTGCGACCTGGGCTGCGGTCTGGGGGGACCCTTGGCACGCATCAGCCGGCTGCGGCCGGACGTGACCCTTGCCGGTGTCGAAGCCGCTCCCCTCAATTGGCTGGTGGCCCGACTGCGGCTGACTGGAAGGGCGCAGATCCGCCTCGGCAGCCTCTGGGACACGGACCTGTCCGGCCATGACGTGGTCTACGTCTATCTCTCCCCCGCCCCCATGAAACGTCTGTGGGACAAGGCCCGGGCCGAAATGAAGCCCGGCAGCCTCTTCGTCAGCAACAGCTTTCCGGTTCCCGGCGTCAGCTTCGACGAGGAACTGGAACTCCATGACCGTTCCAAAGCCCGCCTGTTGTTCCGGAGGATGTGATGCCCCCCCTCATCCAGCGTCTGCAACCCGGTCCACTGCCCATCTTCCGTCGCACCCGCAAGATCCTGCTGGACATGGCACCGCGTCGGGAGGGCCTGGCTGCCCGGGAAGTGGCCCACGAACTGCTGCTGGATCCCCTGGCGACCCTGCACGTCCTGCACGTGATCAACCTGAAGCTGGGCGAGAAATTCGGCACCGAGGTCAGTACCGTGGAACATGCCCTGATGATGCAGGGGCTGGGGGCCTTCTTCGACTCCGTGCCGGCCATTCCCGTACTTGAGGACAGTCCGGCGGGCAAAGACCTGCCCGCCTACCAGGCCATCCAGGCCCTGACCCGGCGGGCCCAGCATGCTGCCTGGCAGGCCCGGGATTTTGCCGTCCTGCACAGCGACGTGCGATCCGAAGAGGTCCAGGTGGCCGCCCTCCTCCACGTCATGCCGGAAATCCTGCTCTGGCTGAGGATGCCGGACGTGGCCCGGCAACTGCGCAAGGCCCGCCGCACCCAGGACACCCAGCAGGCGGAAACCGCCGTCCTGGGCCGCAGCCTCCTGGCCCTGACCCCGGATATGCTGACCGACTGGAGTCTCCCGCCCCTCACCCGGGATATGCTGGACGCGGAACTGGCCGACCGGCCCCGCCAGGCCATCGTGGCTGCCGCAGTGCGCATTGCCGGCCGGGCGGAACGGGGCTGGTGGAACGATGGGCTGCTTGAGGACTACATCGCCCTGGCCGGCGTGGAAAACACACCCGTGGAAATCGTCATCGCCACGGTGCACGCCAACGCAGCCCGGGTCGCCCGAAGCGTGGACTGGTTGGCGGCTCCACCTGCCGCCACCTGGGGGCCCATGTTGCCCGGCCCCTGGCCGGAGGAAACGGAGGAGGAAGAAACCATCACCGCAGCCGCAGCGGTTGCGGCTCCGGATACCGGGACAGCAAAACCCGTCCCGGCCAAACGCGATCTCCAATCGGCTGCGTCCAACAGGCCGGCATCGCCCCCTCCGCCTCCAGCCCAGCCTGCCGTATCGCCCGCCCCTGCCGTATCGCCCGCCCCTGCCGTATCGCCCGCCCCTGCTGAGGCACCTCACACGACCTGTCCCATGCCCGACAAGGGCGTGTTCCAGGATACCCTCAAGGGCATCGAATCCCATCTGGACGGCAGCCTGACCCTCAATCAGATGTCGGCCATCATCCTCAAGGGCCTGCACTCCGGCCTGGGCCTCACGCGCATCCTGTTCGCCATGGTCACCCCCGACGGCAGCCGGGTTAAAACCCGTTTTTCCCTGGGCATCCCCAGCAACGATCCCCTGCGCCAGTTCGAGTTTCCCACCGCCAGCCGGGATCTTTTCGGCCAGCTCATGGGCAAGATGCAGGGGGTATGGGTGAACGAGGGCAACCGGGCCAGACTCTGGCCCCTGGTGGATCCGAAACTACAGAAAATCATCGGCGAAGGGGATTTCTACGCCATGAGCCTGTTCAACGGCAACCAGCCGGTGGGGCTCATCTACGCCGATCGGGGCCACGGCGATTGCGGCCTGGACCCCCTCACCTACACGGATTTCAAGATGCTCTGCCTGCAATCCGCCCGGGGCCTGGGCAAGGTGAAACCGCCGGCTTGATCAGCCGGGCGTCAACTTTGCCGCTCACTCCGCTGGCTCAGGCGGCGCCGATAAGGGTGGCCCACCTTGGTCGCCGGGGTCTGTCCCTCGCGGGACCCGGCGTGTTCGGCCGGTTCGGGCTTCACCGGCTGGCCGGCCTTGTCCAGGCCACACCAGCGCATGAGGGACTCCACGTCCTGTTCCTCCAGTTCCTCCTTCATGCCCCGCTTGAGCCGGGAGGGCATGGCCAGGGGACCGAAGCGGACCCGGATCAGGCGGCTGACGGTGAGACCCAGGTGTTCCATGAGGCGGCGCACTTCCCGGTTGCGGCCTTCCTTGATGACCAGGCGATACCACTGATTGACCCCTTCGCCACCGGCGGGCACGATGCTCTCCACCTTGGCCAGGCCGTCGTCCAAAGGCACACCGGCCAATAGGGCGTCCATCTTCTCCTGGTCCAGGGCACCGATGAGGCGCACGGCATATTCCCGCTCCACTTCGTAACGGGGATGGGACAGCCGGTTGGCCAGGTCCCCGTCGGTGGTGAAGATGAGCAGGCCCTCGGTGTTGAAGTCCAGCCGCCCCACGGTGATCCAGCGGCCACCCCGGATGGGCGGCAGGTTGTCGAATACGGAAGGACGGCCTTCCGGATCGTCCCGGGAGACGATCTCGCCTTCCGGCTTGTGGTAGAGGAGAACCCGGGGCAGTTGCACCTTCCAGTTGAGACGCACCGGCTTGCCGTTCACCTTCACCACGTCGCCGGGCTTGACCTTGTCGCCCACTTGGGCGGGCTGGCCGTTGATGCTGACCCGGCCTTCCAGGATGAGCTGTTCCATGTCCCGTCGGGAACCCAGACCGGCCGTGGCCAGAACCTTGTGGAGACGTTCGCTCTGTTCTTCGAGTTGTTCAGGGCGGACCTTGAGGGGTCGGCCCATGTAGGAGTAACGCGGCATGTCGATTTATCTGTATGGGCTGCTGGTTTGGTAGATCCGCGCCTTCGCGCGCGGGCGGTGGATTCTAGTGCCTTCCACCTCCTTTGTAGCCTATTCCACCGGCGGCGGTTCTTCCATGGGCAATTCGTCCACCCGGACGGCTTCGATGAGTTCCCGGGCCAGTTCCGGCAGGGGCGGCAGTTCCCCCAGGGATCGGAGACCCAGATCCGACAGAAACTGCTTGGTGGTGGCCAGCAGGGCCGGCCTCCCGGGCACGTCCTTGTGCCCCACGGTCTCCACCCAGCCCCGTTCCTCCAGGGTCTTGATGATCTGGCTGTTCACCGCCACGCCGCGGATTTCCTCCACGTCGCCCCGGGTCACCGGCTGGCGGTAGGCGATGATGGCCAGAGTCTCCAGGGTGGCCCGGGAATAGCGGGGCGGCTTCTCCGGGTTCAGGCGGTCCAGGTGATGCTGGTATTCCGGCCGGGTCTGGAAGCGCCAGCCTTCGGCCAGAAAGACCAATTCCACCCCCCTGCCCTGCCAGTCGCTTTGCAGTTCCTCCAGGGCCCGGCGCAGGATGTCGTTGGCCAGTTCCGCGTCGAACACCTTCTTCAGTTCCCCCAGGGTCATGGGCGCCGAACCGGCCAGCAGCACGGTTTCCAGGATGCGTTTGATCCCGGTGAGGGGATTCTCCAGTTCCCCTTCGGGAAACAGGTCGTGACTCTCGATGGGCTTGTCCTCTCCCCGGGCCCGGCTGCGGCGGGACGTGGCGGGAAGGTCATCAGGCTTGGGCATGGGCGTCGAGGATGGCGAGTTGGGCGTGGATGGGGGCGAAGGGTTCGTTCTGCACGATGTCCACCAACCGCTCCCGCACCAGTTCCAGGAGGGCCAGGAAGGCCACCACCAGGGCGGAACGGCCCTCGGCCGGGTCGAACAGGTCGGCAAACAACAGGCGCAGGGTGCCGCCCGAAGCCGCTTCCTGCAAGCGGCGCAGAATGCGGGTCATGTGCTCCCGGACCGACAGTTCGTGGCGGCCGATGCGGTGGTGGCGGCTCATGGAGGCCCGCTTGAGGATGGCCCCCCAGGCCTCCAGCAGGTCGCCGGGCTCCACCCGGGGCAGGCGCTTGGCCAGCAACTGGGGCACCAGCACGCTCACCGCCTGGAAATCCCTGCCCAGTTGCGGCAGGGCGTCCAGGTTGCGGGCAGCGATCTTGGTCTGCTCGTATTCCAGCAGGCGGCGCACCAGTTCCGCCCGGGGATCATGCTCGTCTCCCTCCTCCAGTTTCTCCGGCCGGGGCAGCAGCATGCGGGATTTGATCTCGATGAGCATGGCGGCCATCACCAGGTATTCCGCCGCCAGTTCCAGGCGCTTGCGGCGCATGACCTCCACGTAGTCCATGTACTGGCGGGTCAGGGCCGACATGTTGATGTCCAGCACATTGAGGTTGTTGCGCCGGATGAGCCAGAGCAGCAGGTCCAGGGGGCCTTCGAAGGCCTCCAGGATCACCTCCAGGGCATCGGGAGGGATGTACAGGTCGGTGGGCAGGTCGGTCCACAACTGGCCCTGGACCCGGGCCAGGTGACGCACCTCGGCTTCCGCCTGCTCGATGGCCTCGGCCGGGTCAAGGAGTTCGTCGGTGCCGGTCATGCCGCCACCCGCTCCCGGTCGCGGCCGCTCTTCAGCACCACGGCATAGTTCACCCGCAGGCTGCCCAGGGGCGCCAGGGCGGCCAGCAGATCGTCGGACAGGCGCAGGCGCCAGTCGGGCCCCAGTTGCAGGTCGCAGCTCGCCACGGTGTTGTGGTAACCCAGGCTCACCGGACAGCCGCCGGGCAGGCGATGGGGTGCCAGGGCATCGATCACCCGGCGCGGGTCCGGGGCATCCTTGAGCTCCAGACGCAGACCCGTGGCGTAGCGTGTGCGGGCCCCGTCCAGATCCAGGATGTCATCGGCGGTGACGCGCATGCCGCCGGAGTATTCGTCGTGGCTGGCCTTGCCCACCACCAGCAACAGGGCATCCTCCTTGATGAGGGCCCGGTGGGCTTCGAAGAGTTCGTTGAACACCGCCGCCTCCACTTGGGCCTGGCCGTCGTCCAGGGTGACGAAGGCCATCTTGCCCCGGCGGGTCATCTGGGTACGCACGGCGGCCACGATGCCGGCCATGAGTTGCTGGCCGGGCTGGGGCCGTACGTCCTTCAAGGCCTTGTCCGCCAGGCCCTTCAGGGCCGCCCGGTCGGCTTCGAAGGGGTGGCCGGACAGGTAGTAGCCCAGGGCCGTCTTCTCCTGGGCCAGACGCTCCTTCAGGGGCCAGTCGGCCACAGCCATGAGGTCCGGCGGAGCCTCGCCCCCCATGTCGCCGAACAGGGTGTTCTGGGCTGCGTTGGCCTGCTGGGTTTCCGCCCATTCCATGGCCATGCCCACGCTCATCAGGGTGGCATTGCGGTTGCCGTGCAGGCCGTCGAAGGCGCCGGCCCGGACCAGGGCCTCGATGGCCCGGCGGTTCACCTGGCGGCGGTCGATGCGCCGGCAGAAGTCGAACAGGTCGGTGAAGGCGCCGCCGGATTCCCGGGCCGCCAGGATGTTGTTGATGGCCCCTTCCCCGGTGCCCTTCACCGCGCCCAGGCCGTAGCGCACGTGCTTGCGGTCCACCGGCAGAAAGCGATAGACGGACTGGTTGATGTCCGGCGGCAGAATGGTCAGTCCGTTCTTCAAGGAGTCGTCGTGGAAGATCTTGACGCTGTCCGTGTCGTCCATGTCTGAGGACAGGGTGGCGGCCATGTAGGCCGCCGTATGGTGGGCCTTCAGCCAGGCGGTCTGGTAGGACACCACCGCATAGGCGGCGGTGTGGGATTTGTTGAAGCCGTATTCGGCGAACTTTTCCATGAGGTCGAAGAGCTGCATGGCCAGGGCTTCCTCGTAGCCCTTCTTCTTGGCCCCCTCGCGCATGATGTCCCGGTGCTTGGCCATCTCCTCGGCCTTCTTCTTGCCCATGGCCCGGCGCAGCAGGTCGGCGCCGCCCAGGGTGTAGCCGCCGATGATCTGGGAGATCTGCATCACCTGTTCCTGGTAGACGATGACCCCGTAGGTGGGCTCCAGGCAGTCCTTCAGGTCCGGGTGGAAGTAATCGATGGTCTGCTTGCCCTTCTTGCGCAGGATGAAGTCCTCCACCATGCCCGAACCCAGGGGGCCAGGCCGGTAGAGGGCCAGCACGGCGATGATGTCCTCGAAGCGATCCGGCTCCAGCTTGGTGAGGAGCTTCTTCATGCCTTCCGATTCCAACTGGAAGATGGCCGTGGTGTTGGCCTTCTTGAGGATGTCGTAGGCCGCCTTGTCGGTGAGGGGCAGGGTCTCCAGGTTCACGTCCCAGGTCGGGTCCAGCAGCTTGATGTACTTCACCGCCAGGTCGATGATGGTCAGGTTGCGCAGACCCAGGAAGTCGAACTTCACCAGGCCGGCCTTTTCCACGTCGTCCTTGTCGAACTGGGACACCACCGAGTCGGAACCCTCGGCGTTGTACAGGGGACAGAAATCCGTAAGCTTGCCCGGGGCGATGAGCACGCCGCCGGCGTGCATGCCCACGTTGCGGGTCAGACCCTCCAGCTTGCGGGCCAGGTCGAAGAGTTCCTTCACCTCCTCTTCCGACTCGTAGCGGGCCTTCAGTTCCGGCACCTGCTCCAGGGCTTCGTCCAGAGTCACGTTCTTGCCCGGGGCCGAGGGGATCATCTTCGACAACTGGTCGCAGAAGTTGTAGGACAGGTCCAGGACCCGGCCCACGTCGCGCACCACCGCCCGGGCCGCCATAGCGCCGAAGGTGGCGATCTGGGACACAGCGTCGGCGCCGTATTTCTCCCGCACGTATTCGATGACCCGCCAGCGGTTGTCCTGGCAGAAGTCCACGTCGAAGTCGGGCATGGACACCCGCTCCGGGTTGAGAAACCGCTCGAAGAGAAGCGCGTAAGCCAATGGATCCAAATCAGTAATTCCGATCGCATAGGCCACCAGGGAACCGGCGCCGGAGCCCCGTCCCGGGCCCACGGGCACCCCGTTGTGCTTTCCCCAGTTGATGAAGTCGGCCACGATGAGGAAGTAGCCCGGGAAGCCCATCTGGATGATGGTGTCCAGTTCCAGTTCCAGGCGGGCGGAGTATTCCGGATAGCGTTCCTGACGTTGCTTCTCGTCCGGATAGAGAACGGCCATGCGTTCCGCCAGGCCGTCCCGGGCCCGCTGGCGCAGGTAGTCGTCCAGGGGCACGTTGCCGGGCGTGGGGAAGTCCGGCAGCTTGCTCTTGCCCAGTTCCAGGGTCAGGTTGCAGCGCCGGGCAATCTCCAGGGAATTCTCCAGGGCCTCGGGAAAATCGGCGAACAACGCCGCCATCTCCGCCTGGTTCTTGAAGTAGTCCTCTTCGGTGAAGGTCTTGGGCCGGCGCCGGTCGGACAGCACGTAGCCCTCGGCGATGCACACCCGGGCCTCGTGGGCCGTGTAGTCCTCCCGCTTCAGGAACTCCACCGGGTGGGTGGCCACCACCGGCAGGCCCAGTTCCTCGGCCAGCAGGGCCGCGCCGGACACCTGAACCTCGCACTCGGGCCGGCCGTCCCGTTGCAGTTCCAGGTAATAGCGCCCGGGAAAGCGCCGGGCCCAGGCCCGGGCCAGCACCCGGGCGGTATCCAGGGAATCGTTGACCAGGGCGGCACCCACGTCGCCGAGATGCCCCCCGGACAGGGCGATGAGGCCGCCGCTGCCCATCTCGTCGAACCAGGCCGGCTGCACCACCGCCCGGCCCCGGTGCATGTTGGTCCGGTAAGCCCGGGTGAGAATCTCGCACAGGCGCCGCCAGCCCTCGCTGTCCTGCACGAGCAGCAGAAGGCGGGTGGGTTTGTCGGCCGCTTCCGCCGGTGCCACCCAGACGTCGCAGCCGGCGATGGGTTTGACCCCCTTCTTGCGCGCCCCGCTGTAGAACTTCACCAGGCCGAACACGTTGCCCAGGTCGGTCATGGCCAGGGCCGGCATGGCGTCCGCCTTGGCCGCCTTGATGGCCTCATCCACCCGCAGGATGCTGTCCACCACCGAGTACTCGCTGTGCAGACGCAGATGGACGAAGCGGGGATCGGTCATGAACGCAGTGTGCCAACTCGGAAGGGGCGGATTTTACCCTCGGGGGGAAGGCTGGCGACCAGGCGATCCGGTTTTTCACCTCCAGAAAGGAAAAAACCCCGGACACCTGCATGTCCGGGGTCGGTCCTGCCGGGCTGGGCCGGTCAGCTACGCTCGTCCAGCCACTTGCCGATGGCCGGCGGCACGGTCTTCTGGGCCTTGCCGCTCACATAGATGCCGATGTGGCCGCCGGGAAATGAGAGTTCCGTGTAGTCCTTCGTACCCAGCTTGCCGCGCATGGCCCGGGAGGCGTCGGGCGGGACCAGATGGTCCTGCTCGGCAAACACGTTCAGCACCGGCATGGAGATGTTCTTCAGACTCACCGGCTCGCCGATCTCCAGGCCGCCCTTGAGCAGCTTGTTCTGCTGGTAGAAGTCCTTGATGAACTGGCGGAAGGCTTCGCCGGCCTGGTCGGGTGAGTCGAAGATCCACTTTTCCATGCGCAGGAAGTTCTTCAGGGCTTCCGGGTCGTCCAGGGTGTCCAGCAGACCCAGGTATTTCTGGCCCATGAGCTGATAGGGCTTCAGGTTGAGGAAGGTCCAGTTGAGCATCTCGCCGGGCACGTTGCCCAGGGTGTCCACCACCAGATCCGCGTCCACCTGCTGCACCCAGTGGGACAGCATGTTGTCCGGCGTCTGGAAGTCCACGGGGGTGACCATGGTCACCAGGTTCTTGACCTTGTCCGGATGCAGGGCGGAATAACACAGGGAGAAGGTGCCGCCCTGGCAGATGCCCAGGATATTGATCTTGGGCACCCGGTGGCGTTCGCAGATGACGTCCACGCAGCGGTCCAGGTAACCGTTGATGTAGTCATCCAGGGTGAGGTAGCGGTCGGCTCGGTCCGGGTAGCCCCAATCCACCAGGTACACGTCCTGGCCGGCATCCATCAGAGCCTTCACGGTGGAGCGGTTTTCCTGGATGTCGGTCATGTAGGGCCGATTCACCAGGGCGTAGACGATGAGCAGGGGCACCTTGCTGGTGATGGCGTCCTTGTTGGGGTTCTGGAAGCGGTACAGGGTCAGCTTGTCTTCCCGGTACACCACGGTCTTGGGGGTGACGCCGGTGGAAATCTCCCCGACTTCCATCAGGTTCTTCATGCCGTGGGAAAGCTTCTGGCCGTAATTGGTGAGTTCCTGCATGACGGCGTCGGGGCGCATGTCGAAGGGCAGCATTCTCGTTCTCCTGGTTACTTGGCTTTGGCGGCGGGGGTGGCACGCTTGGCTGGCGCGGCCTTCTTCACGGCGGCTTTGGGGGCTTCCTCGGCGGCCTCGTCAGCCTGCTCGGGCTGCAAGACAGCTTTGCGCAATGCCTCAATTTGCGCCTGCAATCCTTTGATTTCCTTGTGCAACTTCAGATTGTCCCGGCGCAGTTCCTGTTGCCGGCATTGCAGGGTGCTGATCTCGGCGTGGGTGGGCATGTGCATGGCTTCCAGGGTCTGGTCCACCATGCGGGCCATCTGCTGCTTGAGGGCCAGCAGGGTGTTCACCAGGCGGCCGTAGAGGGTCTGGTATTCCACGGTCATGACGAAATCGGCGTAGGCCTGTTCACTCATCTCCACCCACTGGTCATACAGCTCGCGCAGGGAGGTGATGGGTTTCCCTTCCTGGGCACGTACCTGAAGGGACTTCTGAAATGCCTGGGTGGTTTCCACGCCCAACTTGCCGAAGGCAGCCTGGTAGGCCTGCATGGCGGCCAGATAATCCATCTGCTTCTGGGCCAGCACCTGGTATTGCTCCTGGGCTTCCCGGGTGTAGCCCACGGCCGGAATGGACAGGAACTTGTTCATCTGGTCACGCATGGGCTGGGCACCTTCCGGGTGGAAGGCCTGGGTGAAATCACCAGGCATGGGCACCACGTTGGCGGCCAGACGATTCCAGGTGTCCATGGGCAGATCCCAGAAAGTGGTCAAACCCTTCATCTGGCCCATGGGAAAGAAGGCGTCGGGTCGAAAGTTTGCGCCGGACTGGGACCAGTCCGTCCACATCTTCTGCATGCCGTCCAGCCAGCCGTTGATGGCTTCCAGCCCCCCCTGGGGGTCGGCCTGATTGCCGGCCATGAAGCGTTCAGCCATGGAAAAATAACCTTTGCTCACGTCCATGAGCCGGTCGAACACCTCCCGGCCCACCGGCGGGGCCATGGAGGACACGGCGTTCCACCATTGGTTCAGGCCTTCCTGCATGGGGGACTTGGGCGCCTCCGGCGCCTTCATGCCGCGCTGGGCCATGTCCGCCCAGGCGTTCCAATACTTCTGCTGGGAATCCAGCCAGTTGTCCATCCAGTTGTTCGTGTTACCCACGGTCCCCTCCAAGGCATAGAAAAGTGGAAAAAGGCGGATCAGCGAAATCTATTTTTGTGCGTCGCAACAAATATTGTCAAGTGCACTGCACAAAAACCCCTATAGAATCTTGCGTGGGGGAGGAAGCATTCCTCATTTGTCAGGAGACTTCCATATGTTCAACGATGTGGTCATTGTGGCCGCGGGTCGTACCGCAGTCGGATCCTTCGGCGGCACCCTGGCCGGCATTCCCGCCAGCCAGTTGGGCGCCCATGTGATCCGGGGCTTGCTCGCACGCGCCAATCTTCAACCTGGTCAGGTGGACGAGGTCATTCTCGGCCAGGTACTCCAGGCCGGTGTGGGCCAGAATGCCGCCCGCCAGGCGGCCCTGGCCGGTGGCCTGCCGGAAACGGTCTCCGCGCTCACCATCAACAAGGTCTGCGGCAGCGGCCTGAAAGCGGTTCATCTGGCGGCCCAGGCCGTTCAGTGCGGCGATTCCGGCATCGTCATCGCCGGTGGCCAGGAAAACATGAGCCTTTCCCCCCATGTGCTGCCCAAGTCCCGTGATGGTAAGCGCATGGGCAACTGGGAACTGGTGGACACCATGGTCCAGGACGGCCTGTGGTGTGCCTTCAACGACTGCCACATGGGCATCACGGCGGAAAACATCGCGGCCAAGTATGAATTCAGCCGCGCCGAACAGGATCTCTTTGCGGCTACTTCCCAGCAGCGCACCGAGGCGGCCCAGAAGGCCGGCGTGTTCGATGCCGAGATCATTCCCATGGAGATTCCCCAGCGCAAGGGCGATCCGTTGGTCTTCGCCAAGGATGAATTTCCCCGGGCGGGCACCACGGCCGAATCCCTGGGCAAGCTGAAACCCGCTTTCAGGAAGGATGGCTCGGTGACTGCCGGCAATGCCTCCGGCATCAACGACGGGGCCGCCGGCGTGGTGGTCATGTCCGGGGCCATGGCTGCCCAACTGGGTTTGAAGCCCCTGGCACGGGTGGTCTCCTTCGGCAGTGCAGGCGTGGATCCGGCCATCATGGGCACCGGCCCCATCCCGGCCGTGAGGAAGTGCCTGGACCGGGCCGGCTGGTCGGTGGGCGATCTGGACATGATCGAAGCCAACGAAGCCTTTGCCGCCCAGGCCATGTCCGTGAACAAGGAACTGGGGCTGGATGTCGCCAAGGTGAACGTGAGTGGCGGCGCCATCTCCATCGGCCACCCCATCGGTGCATCCGGCGCCCGCATCCTGGTGACCCTGCTCTACGGCATGCAGCGCACCGGCGCCAACAAGGGTCTCGCCACCCTGTGCATCGGCGGCGGTCAGGGCGTGGCCCTGGCAGTTGAACGCATCTAATTCAGAGGAACAAGCAATGAGCGGATTGAATGGAAAAGTGGCCCTGGTGACCGGCGGAACCGGCGGCATCGGCAGTGCCATCTGCGTGAAGCTGGCACAGGCTGGCTGCAAGGTGGTCTCCACCTACCTGGATGAAGCCCAGGCCAGCGAATGGAAGAAGAAGATGGCCGACGCCGGCTTCGACATGGCCATCGTCAAGTGCGACGTATCCAGCTTCGAAGACTGCAAGTCCATGGGCGAGAAGCTCAACGCCGAGTTCGGCGGCGTGGACGTGCTGGTCAACAACGCCGGCATCACCAAGGACGGTACCTTCCGCAAGATGTCGGAAGGCCAGTGGAATGCGGTGCTGACCGTGAACCTGGATTCCGTGTTCAACGTGACCAAGCAGTTCATCGACGGCATGCTGAACAAGAGCTGGGGACGGGTCATCAACATCTCCTCCATCAACGGCCAGAAGGGCCAGTTCGGCCAGACCAACTATTCCGCCGCCAAGGCGGGCATGCACGGTTTCACCATGGCCCTGGCCCAGGAAACCGCCAAGAAGGGTGTCACCGTCAACTCCATCTCCCCGGGCTACATCGGCACCGAGATGGTGATGGCCGTCGCCGAGGATGTGCGCAACCAGATCATCGCGCAGATCCCCGTGGGCCGCCTGGGCAAGCCCGAGGAGATCGCCGCCCTGGTGGCCTTCCTGGCTTCCGAGGATGGTGCCTTCATCACCGGCGCCAACATTGCCGCCAATGGCGGCCAGCACATGTGCTGACGCAGTAAAGCAGCATCCCGGCGGGGACTTCCCGCCGGTCCGATTCTTCAAGGGATGGAGCGCATCATGAGCACCGACACCGAACGCCTGATCAAGAAGTATCCCAATCGGCGCCTCTACGACACCGAGGAAAGCCGATACATCACCCTGGCGGAGGTGAAGGATCTGGTCATGCGTGCCATCCCCTTCAAAGTGGTGGACTCCCAGACCGAGGACGACATCACCCGCACCATCCTGTTGCAGATCATCATGGAACAGGAAGCCGGCGGCAGTCCCCTGTTTACTGCCGCCATGCTGGAGCGCTTCATCCGCTTCTATGGTGACACCGCCCAATCCACCTTCATCGCCTTCCTCGAGCAAAGCCTCGATCTTTTCGTCAAGCAGCAACGCATGCTCACCGAACAGATGCAGGGCATCTGGAACGGCAATCCCATGGATTTCTGGATGAAGATGGGCCAGCAGAACATGAACTTCTGGAAGGACATGGAGACTTCTCTGCGCCGATCAACCGGCGAAGAAGACAAAAAACCCTGACCGTCAGAAAAATTTCATCGAAATTCTTCTGAGAGGGCTTGACAGGGATTCCTCGGTTTGGATATTGTGCATCGCAACATTTGTGCATTGCACAAATCGACGAAACCCCAACCTACTTCAGGAGAATGTCATGCAAAAAGAGATCATCGAGCTGTTCGAAAAGACCACCGAAACCGCCATGGAGTCTGCCCGCAAGATCGGCGAACTGAACCAGCGCACCTTCGAAAAGCTGTTCCAGCAGCAGGCCGATCTGGCTGCCTTCTACATGGATGCCAGCGCCCGTGGCCTGGAACTGGTGGCCAAGGCCAAGGGTTATCAGGACCTGATCTCCGGTCAGACTGCCCTGCTGCGCGAGTGCGGTGAGCGCAACATGGCTGCCTTGCGCGACGGCATGGCTTTCGCCAATGAATCCGGTGCCCAATACGGCGCCATGGTCCAGGACGGCATCAAACTGGCCCAGGAACAGGCCGCCCGTGCCGCCAGCATGGTCAAGGTCGCCGCCTGAACAGCCGTCCCAAGGGCCGCCACCGAAGCGGCCCGACTGTAAAGAGTGCTCCTTCAACGCCCGTGAGGCCCATGGCCGAACGGGCGTTTTTTATCCAACAGCCGGACGCCCGCCCGGACGTGCCCGGGTGTGCAGCGGGCTCAACTGACGGGTAAGCGTGGCGAAGGTGATGTCGTCACTACCCAATCGACATATCCAGGGCAAATGAGCGGACAACTTCCGTTACCAGGATGATTGGGTCATGCCGATACTCATTGGCCCTCTGGTTCGGCACGAAGTATCCGGTCCAGCCGGAGGAATTTTTCCCCTGCCACTTCCCCTTCGGGCCGATAGCTCAACCATTCCGCCTTGTCCCGTGTGGTCACGTCCGTGGGCAAGACCGTAAGGGTCCGCACCTCCCCCGCCTCGTCGCGAAAGCTCAGCCGCAACTTCTGCCGCTTGAGCACGGCAAACTCCAGCCTTTCGTGATCAATGCAGGAAATGGGCTGGTAATCACACAAGATATTCACCGTACCCGCACATTGTCCTTGGCCCAGGGACCCATGGCCTGACCCATGGCGCTGCCGATGCGGCGTGCCAGACGCTCAGCCAGACCTTCCTGGGGCGTGAAGTCCACGATGTCCTCGGCTTTCACCACCTCCCTGGCCACGTAGTCCAGGCTGCCCAGGGCGTCGGCCAGGCCCAGTTCGATGCTGCGGGCGCCGCTCCAGATGAGTCCACTGAACATGTCGGGGGTTTCCTTGAGACGCTTGCCCCGGCCCTGGCGCACCACCTGGATGAATTGCTGGTGCACTTCGCCCAGCATGGCCTTGGCGTGGGCTTCCTGCTCGACATCCACGGGCGAGAAGGGATCGAGGAATCCCTTGTTCTCGCCGGCAGTGAGCAAACGGCGTTCCACCCCTAGTTTCTTCATGCCCTCGGTGAAGCCGAAGCCATCCATGAGCACGCCGATGGAGCCCACCAGGGAGGCCTTGTCCACGAAAATGCGATCGGCGGCGGCGGCGATGTAGTAGCCGCCGGAAGCGCAGATGTCATCCACCACCACATAGAGGGGAATCTTGGGATTCTTGGCCCGCAGGCGACGGATTTCATCGTAGACCTGGCCGGCCTGGACCGGGCTGCCGCCGGGACTGTTGATGCGCAGGACCACGGCCTGGGTGTGCTTGTCATCGAAGGCGGCATTGAGGGCCCCGTTGAGCAGATCGGCGCTCATCCCTTCCTCACCGCCGATCTCGCCGTTGAGTTCCACCAGAGCGGTGTGGGGTCCGGTGGAAGCGAAATCGTCGCCTTCGTAACTCAGCACGGCCAGCAGGATGATGAACAGCCAGAGAAACCCCAGGCCTTTGAAGAAGATGCCCCAACGGCGGACCTTACGCTGTTCCTGGAGATGGGCCATGAGCAGGCGTTCCAGGGCTCCCCGTTCCGGGTTGTTCTGTTCTTCAGACATCACGATTCCTCAACGTAGACACCACCATCCCGCTCTTCGACCGGGACGGCAACCAAACCCCGGCCCTCGCAGCGCCCACCCAGACAGGCACCATTGGACGGGTCATAGAGGGCGCCGTGGGTGGAGCAGATCAAGTATAGCCGCGAGTAGTCGAAGAACTCCCCCGGCTGCCAGTCAAGCTCGATGGGCACGTGGCCGCAACGGTTGAGATAGGCCCGGACTTGTCCTTTCCAGCGCACCACGAAGGCCGGTTGTTCCACCCCATGGCGCTGAAATTGAAAGCGGACCCCCTCCCCCGCCTCTGCCAGGTCGGCAGTGGCGCAGATCAGCCGTTTTCCCTGAGCCATCGCGCCAGTTCCGCGAAATCCAGGCAAACGGCCAAGGGATCGTGATCTTCCAGATGCTCGGCGGGATGGGCACCATAACCGGCCCCCAGGGCAGCGATACCGGCATTCCGGGCCATTTGCAGGTCATGGCTGGTGTCGCCAATCATCAGGGCCCGCTCTGCCGGCACGTTCAATTCGGCAAGCAGTTCCTCGATCATGGCCGGATGGGGCTTGGAAAAGGTTTCGTCGGCGGTGCGGGAGGCATGGAAAAAGGGTGCCAGGCCGGTATGGGCAAAGGCCCGGTCCAGGCCCCGGCGGGCCTTGCCGGTGGCCACGGCCAGCAGGTGTCCCCGGTCGCGCAGGTCGGCGATGAGTTCCCGTGCCCCGTCGAACAGGGGGATTTCCTGATCCTGGCCCAGGTAGTGGCGCCGGTAGTGGTCGGCCAGAGGCTGGTGCTGGTCTTCGGGCAGGTCGGGGAAGAGGGTTTCCAGGGCCTGGCGCAGGCCCAGGCCGATGATGTGGCTGGCCGCTTCCCGGCTGGGCTCGGGCAGGCCCATGTCGCGGCTGGCCGCCTGGATGCAGGCGACGATGACGCCGGCGGAATCCATGAGGGTGCCGTCCCAGTCGAAGATGAGGAGATCGAAACGCATGTTGGGGTGGGTGAAGGAGGAAGGGTTGGGGGAAGGCCGTGTGTAGGCTACCGGGGATGGCCGGGCATTTTGCCAGATGGGGGTGGGGGCGTCTTGATTGGGGTGGAGGACTTGCTGAGTGGGTGGGGGCTTTCCCCTTTTGTGAAGGGGGATTGGGCGGATTTAAGCCGGTTTGGATGGCTGGGCGGGTTCAAATCCCTCCTAGCCCCCCCTTGTACAAGGGGGTATACCGGAGTGGGAGGGTGAGGGTGGATTGGGGCTGGCAAAGGGGTTTTTTATGCCGACCCTTGACTTGACTGACCGGTCTAATACAATGCCTTCCATGAGCGCAGAAACCGATACCCGATCCCGCATCCTGGCCACGGCCCGGGAGATGTTCCATGGCCGCAGCTATGCCGACGTGGGCATCCAGGAAATCTGCGAGAAATCCCGGGTGCAGAAGGGCAGCTTCTATCACTTCTTCCCCTCCAAGCAGGATCTGGCCCTGGCGGTCATCGACGACATGGCCAAGGACTGGGCCCATGGCTTCGTGGCCGAGGCCTTCGACCAGAACCTGCCGCCCCTGGAGCGGCTGGATTACATGATCGATGCGGCCTACTACTGGCAGAAGGCTGCGGCGGACATCGAGGGGCGCATGCCCGGTTGCCTGTTCGGCAACCTGGCCCTGGAGATGAGTACCCGGGACGAGGTCATGCGCGCCAAGCTCAACGCGGTGTTCGACCGGGCCCGGGACAAGTTCCGTTTCACCCTGGACGAAGCTGTGGCCGCCGGCGCCCTGGCGGCCATGGATACCGACGCCACGGCCACGGCCATGCTGGCCTACCTGGAAGGCATCATCCTGCTGGCCAAGACCCGCAACGATCCGGAGGTGATCCTGATCCTGGGCCCAGCCATCAAGACCTTGCGCATCGAATTGAGCCATTGAACCGTACATCGCTGGTCCTGCAGGGCCAGCCGTGGAAACCGCCCGTCCGGGCTTTTTTTTGAGCAGTGACTTGACCGTCCGGTCATATACAGCGGTCCGCCGCGCCAACCTGAAAGGAGTCGCACCATGGAAGCCAAGGAAGTTCTCGACGCCCGGGGCCTCAACTGCCCCCTGCCCATCCTGCGCACCAAGAAAACCCTGAACACCCTGCAATCCGGGGAAGTGCTCAAGGTGGTGTCCACGGATCCCGGTTCCCTGAAGGACATGGTGGCCTTCTGCGCCCAGACGGGGAACACCCTGCTCTCTTCCCAGCAGGCGGGCAGCGATTTCGAATTCGTCATCCGCAAGGCCTGAGGAGAAAAGCCATGAACGTCGCCAAACTGCATGCCCCGGAGCCGGCGGGGACCGCCCTGCCCACCGACCTGGCCAGCCTGGAAGCCTGGTTCGACCAGCGTCTGGACGAAAAACTGGCCCAGCGGGAGGCCGAGCATGTCCCGACCCTGGCCATCATCGCCACCAAGGGCACCATGGACATGGCCTATCCGCCCTTCATCCTGGCGTCCACCGCCGCCGCCCTGGGCTGGAACGCGTCCATCTTCTTCACCTTCTATGGCCTGGAATTGGTGAAGAAGGATCTGGGCCTGAAGGTCTCGCCCCTGGGCAACCCGGCCATGCCCATGAAGATGCCCTTCGGCCCGGACTGGCTGAAGCGCATCAACATGCCCATCCCCACCCTGGCCGCCAACCTGCCCGGCTTCGAAAGCCTGGCCACCCGCATGATGAGCCAGACGGTGAAGGCCAAGGGGGTGCCCAGCATCCAGGAACTGCGCGACATCTGCGTGGAATCCGGGGTCCGCCTGGTGGCCTGCCAGATGACCGTGGACCTGTTCAACTACCGCCAGGACGAGTTCATCCCGGAAATCGCCGAGTGGATCGGCGCCACCAGTTACCTGGGTGAAGCCCGGAAGGCCGACGTCTGCCTGTTCATTTGAGCGCTTCCGCCACCTCCCGGTGGCGGAAGCAGCTCACCAAGTGGTCGTTGACCATGCCGGTGGCCTGCATGTGGGCGTAGATGATGGTGGAGCCGACGAACTTGAACCCTCGCTTGGCCAGATCCTTGCTGATGGCGTCGGACAGGGCCGTGGAGGCCGGCACCTGGGACAACTCCGTCCAGGTGTTCTGGATGGGGCGACCGTCCACGAAACGCCAGAAATAGGCGTCCAGGCCGCCGAATTCCTCCCGGATGGCCAGGGTGGCCCGGGCGTTGCCGATGGCGGCAGCCACCTTGAGCCGGTTGCGTACGATGCCCGGGTCCGCCAGCAGGCGGGCCACGTCGGCTTCGTCGTAGCGGGCGATGCGTTCCGCGTCGAAGCCGTGGAAGGCCCGCCGGTAGCCTTCCCGCTTCTTCAGGATGGTGGACCAGGACAGGCCCGCCTGGGCCCCCTCCAGGACGAGGAACTCGAACAGGCCCGTCTCGTCGTGGAGGGGCACGCCCCATTCCGTGTCGTGGTAGGCCACGTAGTAGGGCTCGCTGCCGCACCAGGTGCAGCGGAAGGGTTCGGTCATGGAAGCGCCCCGGCGGTCTGTATCAGTGCATGGAATATAAGCCGACGTGGTTGCCCTCGCTATCCCGGAACAGGGCGAAGTAGCCGATCTCCGGGGTGATCAGGGTCTTGGGCACCAGCACCGTGCCGCCGGCCGGTTCCACCCGGGCCAGGGGGCCGGCCAGGTCATCCCCGGCGTAGAGATAGACGACGCTGCCCAGACCGCCGGGCTGCTGGCCCTGTTCCATCCACGTCAGGCAGCCACCCACCGGGTCCGTGTCCGCCTTGGGAAACAGGGCCATGTGCATGGGGCCCATGGTTTCCTTGCGCAAGCTCGCCTGCAGCACGGTTTCGTAGAAGCCGATGGCCCGGTCCAGATCGGTGGTGGGGATTTCGAACCAACTGATGGAATAGTTCATGATGTGCGCCTGATGGGTTGTGATGGGAGGACCCATTCTGGCCACCCCCTCCTGACAACATGGTGTCAGCAGGCCGCTGCTATGCTGACGCCGTCCTGTCAGGAGCCCTCCCCTTCATGCGCCGCGCCGACCGCCTGTTCCAGATCGTTCTCCTCCTGGGCCGCCGCCGGGCGGTGACCGCCCGGGAACTGGCGCAAGCCCTGGGCGTTTCCGAACGCACCATCTACCGGGACATCGCCGATTTGTCCCTGTCCGGGGTGCCGGTGGAAGGCGAAGCCGGGGTGGGCTACCTGATGCGCGGCGGCTTCCAGTTGCCGCCCCTCATGTTCGACGCCGAGGAACTGGCCGCTTTGGCCTTGGGCAGCCGCATGGTCAAGGGCTGGGCCGACCCGGACCTGGGCCGGGCGGCGGAGCGGGCCCTGCTCAAGATCGAAGCCGTGCTGCCCCCACCCCTGAAAGCCCGCATGGAAAGGGAAGCCCTGCTGGTACCGGATTTCCACGTGCCGCCGGCCATGGTGGCGCCCCTGGGCCTGCTACGCCGAGCCATCGCGGACAGCCGCAAGGTGGCCTTCGCCTACACCCGAGCCGACGGCCAGGCCAGCCAGCGGGTGGTGCGGCCCCTGGGCCTGTTCTTCTGGGGCGAGACCTGGACCCTGGGGGCCTGGTGCGAACTGCGCGGGGAATATCGCAGTTTCCGGCTGGACCGGATGGCGGAACTGGAAAACCGGGAGGAATCCTTCCCGAACACCGGCCTGCTGGAGGACTACATCAAGGTAGTCTCCAGCGATTGAGCGCTCATTTGCCGATAGAAGTTTGCCGTCGGCAGAAGGATCAAATGTTCGTTCCCTCAAGCGTGAATGACTCCAGCAAGTAATCCAGGCAGGCCCGCAACTTGGCACTGCCCTGGCGGCTGGGCAAATAGAGGGCATAAAGGTTGTTGAAGGGGCCCATGGGCCGCCAAGCGGGCAGGAGTTCCACCAGGCGGCCGGTGCCCAGGTCGTCGGCCACCACGAAATCAGGCAGCACGGCACAGCCCAGACCGGCCAGCACCGCCAGGCGCACAGCCTCGCCCCCGTTGACCACCAACCTGCCACCCACCCGTACCGTACTCTCCCGCCCCTCCTTCTCCGCAGTATTGGATGGCAGGAACCGCCACGCCCGGAACTGGGCTGCCGTGCCCTGGCAGATGCAATCATGGTCCGGCAGATCCTCCGGTCGGAGCGGCACACCCCGGCGCTGGAGATAGTCCGGCGCCGCACACAGCACGAAACTCACCGGCCCCAGGTGCCGGGCGGCCAGGGCTTCCGGCGGCTGATCGGTGAGACGCAACACCAGGTCGAACCCCTCCTCCGCCAGGTCCACGAAGCGGTCCAGAAGGTTCAATTCCAGGTCCAGTTCCGGGTGTCGCGCCAGCAGACCGGGCAACAGGGGCAGCAGCCGGCGCTGGCCAAAGGCCACGGAAGCGCTGATGCGCAAGGTGCCCCGGGGCGCCACGGCCAAACGCGCGGCGGCCGCCTCGGCCGCTTCCCCGGCCTGGACCAGGACCTGGCACTGGTCATAGACCGCCTGGCCCGCTTCGGTGAGGCTCATGGCCCGGGTGGTGCGGTGCAGCAGCTTCACGCCCAGGCCCGCTTCCAGCCGGCCCACGTGCTTGCTCACCGCCGACGTGGTCATGGCCAGTTGCCGGGCGGCCTTGCTGAAGCCCCCGGTTTCCACCACCTTGGCGAACACGCCCATTTCCGTCAGCCAGTGCATGGCCGGACCTTTAGCACGTTTTTGGAAACAATATTTTTACTTAATAGGTGATTGTTTCCAATTGATCGGCACCAAACAATGGGGCCCGTTCATCCATGCAGGAGCCCGCCATGCCCTACGTGCAAATCCGTCTTTCCTCCGCCCCGGCCGGATCCCTGGAACTTCTGGGCCGGGAAGCCACCCGCCTCATGGCCCAGGTCATGGGCAAACGCCGGGAGGTCACCGTGGTCGAAGTGGTGCCCTCAGCCGGCGCCTGGTTCGTCGCCGGAGAGCCGGCGACCGGCCCGTCTGCCTACGTGGACATCAAGATCACCCGGGGCACCAACGACGAGACCCAGAAGTCCCGTCTGCTGGCGGATTTCCAGGCCCTGCTGGAAACCGCCCTGGGCGCCCTGGGGGCACCCGCCTACGTGGTCATCCACGAGGTGCCTGGAAGCGACTGGGGCTATGCTGGACGCAGTCAGGCCTCCCGCCAGGGCGCCCGGCTGTAGCGCCTCAGTCCTCCCCCACCGGCAGGGCCGTCTTGTCCACCACCCGGCGCAGGACGAAGCTGGAATGGACCCCGGTGACACCGGGAATGCGGGTGATGCGGTTGAGCAGCAGCTCCTGGTAGGCGTCCATGTCCTTCACCACGGCCTTGAGCTGGTAGTCCGCCGACTGGCCGGTGATGAGCAGGCATTCCAGGATTTCGGGGATTTCCCGCACCGCCGTTTCGAAGCGGTCGAAGCGCTCCGGGGTGTGTTTGTCCATGGAGATGTGGATCAGGGCCATGAGGCTCAGGCCCAGGGCCCGGGCGTCCACCAGGGCCCGATAGCCGGCCAGGATGCCTGCCTCTTCCAGGGCCCGGACCCGGCGCAGGCAGGGGGAAGGCGACAGGCCGATCCGGTCGGCCAGGTCCTGGTTGCTCATGCGGCCGTCCTCCTGAAGCAGGCGCAGGATCTGCCGGTCGTAGCGGTCGATTTCCATTCAATACTCCATTATTGGCTAGCGCAGGCATTTTATGCCTTACATAAAACATTCATTAGTTGAATATGTCGTTAATAGCCGATTCAACACCATACTTCGCAATCACCTGCCGCCCCGCTCCGGCTACGCTTTGGCCATCGCCAATTCGCCATTCCGGAGCCCCGCCATGTTGCATGATCCCGCCCGCAAGTACCGCCCCTTCCCCCCCGTGTCCCTTCCCGACCGGCAGTGGCCGAACCGGGTCATCCAGCGTCCCCCCATCTGGATGAGCACCGACCTGCGCGACGGCAACCAGGCCCTGTTCGAGCCCATGGACGGCACCCGCAAGCTGCGCCTGTTCCGCATGTTGTGCGGCATGGGCTTCAAGGAGATCGAGGTGGCCTTTCCCTCTGCCTCCCAGACCGATTTCGACTTCGTGCGCAATCTCATCGAAGGCGGCCATATCCCCGGTGACGTGACCATCGAAGTACTCACCCAGGCCCGGGAACCCCTCATCCGCCGCACCATGGAGTCCTTGCGCGGTGCCCGGCGGGCCATCGTCCACGTCTACAACGCCACCTCCCCCACCTTCCGGGACACCGTGTTCGCCATGGACAAGGCCCAGGTGGTGGCCATGGCGGTCAACGCCGTCCGCCTCATCCGGGAATTGGCCGACGCCCAGCCGGAAACCGAATGGGTCCTGGAATACAGCCCGGAAACCTTCACCGCCACGGAACTGGATTTCGCCCGGGAAGTCTGCGACGCCGTCACCGCCGCCTGGGGCGCCACGCCGGCCGACAAGGTGATCCTCAACCTGCCCGCCACCGTGGAAGTGGCCACCCCCAACGTCTATGCCGACCAGATCGAGTGGATGCACCGGCACCTGGCCCGGCGGGACAGCGTCATCCTCAGCGTCCATCCCCACAACGACCGGGGCAGCGCCGTGGCCGCCGCCGAGATGGCCATGCTGGCCGGCGCCGAACGGGTGGAAGGCTGCCTGTTCGGTAACGGCGAACGCACCGGCAACGTGGACCTGGTGACCCTGGCCCTCAACCTCTACACCCAGGGCGTGGCCCCGGGCCTGGATTTCTCCGACATCAACACGGTGGCCGCCACGGCGGAAGCCTGCACCCGCCTGCCCATCCACCCCCGCCATCCCTATGCCGGGGATCTGGTCTTCACCGCCTTCTCCGGCTCCCATCAGGACGCCATCAAGAAGGGCTTCGCCGTCCAGGCCCCGGATGCCATCTGGAATGTCCCCTACCTGCCCATCGACCCCACGGACCTGGGCCGGGGCTACGAATCGGTGATCCGGGTGAACAGCCAGTCCGGCAAGGGCGGCGTGGCCTATCTGCTGGAACAGGAATACGGCGTGGTCATGCCCCGGCGCATGCAGATCGAGTTCTCGGCGGAAGTGCAGCGTCACGCCGACCAGCACGGCGGCGAACTCAGCGCCGCCGACCTCTGGGCACTTTTTATCGACACTTACCTGGAACCCCGCCAAGGCATCCGTTATGTGGAGCACCACCTCTACGAGCGGGACGGCGCCCAGGGCATACGCCTCACCGTGGAGTCGGACGGCATGACCCGTCTCCTCCAGGGCGAAGGCAACGGTCCCATCGACGCGGCCATCCATGCCCTGCGCGGCATGGGCCTGGATCTGCGCGTCCGCCACTACGAGGAACGCGCCCTGACGGGCAGCCCGGAAGGAGGCGAGGCCCGGGCCTGCGCCATCGTCGAAGCGGCTCGTCCCGGGGGTGGGGAGCGGCATGGTGTCGGCATCGACACCAACATCGTCACCGCTTCCGTGAAAGCCCTGCTCAGCGCAGCCAGCCGCATGGCCTCTGGCGAATGGGGTGAACTGGAACGGGCCGCCTGAGGGAGGCTCCCGATCCCCCGTGCTCTCCCTGAAATACGGGGGAAGCGGGCCTTGCCTACGCTGAACGGGTGATCATCGCCTCGCCGCCATCCCCCCCAGCACCGCCAAGGCTCCCTCCACCCGGCTGTCCCAGGGCATGGCAGCCGCCAGGCGCAGGCAGTTGCCGTAGCGGCCCTGGGGCGAAAACAACCGCCCCGGGGTGAAGCTGATGCCGGCGGCCAGGGCCCGTTCATGGAGGACCATGGTATCCATGCCCAATGCCTCCGGCAGTTCCACCCAGAGGACGAAGCCGCCCAGGGGATGGGAGGTGCGGGTGCCGGATGGGAAATAGCGGCTGATGGCGGCCTGCATGCGCGCCAGGTTGTCGGCGTAGGTGCGCCGGACCCGCAGCAGGTGGCGTTCGTAGCGGCTGTCGGCCAGGTAGTCGGCCATGGCCAGTTGCGGCAGGGTGGCGTTGGCCATGGTGCCCACGTACTTCAGGTGTTCCACGGCCTGGCGCCAGCGGCCGGGGACGATCCAGCCCACCCGGTAACCCGGGGCGATGGTTTTGGAAAAGGAGGAACAGAGCAGCACCCGGCCCTCCCGGTCGTAGGCCTTGATGGCCCGGGGGCGCTCCCGGCCGTGGACCAGGTCGCCGTAGATGTCGTCCTCGATGAGGGGAATGTCCCGGGCCGCCAGGAGTTTGGCCAGGCGGGCCTTGCTGGCGTCCGGCATGAGGCTGCCGGTGGGGTTGCTGAAGTTGCTCACCGTCACCACAGCCTTTACGGGCCAGCGGTCCAGGGCCAGGATCAGGGCATCCAGGCTCAGGCCCGTGGCCGGATCGCTGGGGATTTCCAGGGCCTGCATGCCCAGGGACTCGATGGCCTGGAGGGTGCCGAAGAAGGCCGGGGTCTCGATGGCGATGATGTCGCCGGGCCGGGCCACGGCCCGCAGGGCCAGGTTCAGGGCTTCCTGGCAGCCGTCGGTGATGACGATGTCGTCGGGCCCCAGATGGCAACCGGATTCCGCCGCCCTCCGGGCGATGCGCAGGCGCAGGGCCTCTTCACCGGGCGGAAAGCTGTAGCGGCTGCCCGCGTCGGCCTGGCCGCGCAGGCAGCGATTCAGGGAGGCGCGCAGATCCTTCAGGGGCAGGTAGTCCGGATGGGGCACCGCCGCGCCGAAGGACACCAGGTCCTTGCGCTGGGTGTTGCGCGACAGGCGCACCGCCAGTTCGGTGACATCCACCGCACAGGGCCCGTCATTGGCGGCACTGGTCCGGGCCGGCGGCGGCGCCGATTCGGGATGCCGGGCGAAGAAGCCGGACTGGGGCCGGGCCTCCAGCCAGCCATGGCTTTCCAGGAGCCGATAGGCCGCCACCACGGTGGCCTGGCTGACCCGCTGCTGGGCCGACAGACGGCGCACGGAGGGGACCTTCTCCCCGGGGGGATAGGTGCCCTGGCGGATGGCGTCCTTCAACTGGGTGGCGAGGTTTTCATACAGATTCATGGGTTTCCTCCTGGCGACCAGTCTAGGCCCGCCCGGTCTGGCGGCAACGGTACAGCCCGGGTGGGTGCAGGCCAATACAGTGGCTCAGTCCGTACAACTGTAATGCATCAATACAGACTTGTCTGAAACTGTAATGACCAGCCACCCCCGCCTAACATGGACTGTAGGAGCGAGCTCCGGCTCGCGAAAGGTTTTGCCCGCTGCGCGGGTTCGCGAGCTGGAGCTCGCTCCTACACACGGCTTCATCCCACTGACTACCCATGGAGGAATTGCTGATGGAAAACGCCTGCACGCCCCAGGGTGTCCGAGCCGGCGGACATCACGGGATCCGCAACTGGCTGGCCGGGTCACTGGACCGGCTGGGAACCTGCTTCGCGGCCCGGCAAGGCGCAGCCGAGTTGCGTGCGCTGGACTGGCGGGAGCTCCAGGATCTGGGTCTGGACCAGGGCGGAATTGCCTACGGGGCCCGGTGGGGCCGGGACGGCCGGTGATAACAGTGGGAAAAATCGAACAGGCTTCATCCTGAGACAAGGTTCCCTGTTCAAGGGGAAGCCGATGTCGTCACCAGCCGCTGACTGGTCAAGGATTCCAGGAACGCGACCAGATCCGCCACCTCCGCCTCGCCCAAGTCCCGTCCCGGCGCCCGATGCAAGGCCCGATCCCGGGCCGACCACCAGGCACCGCCCTCCTCTGCCCGCACCGCCACGATGTGCCGGCCTAGCTGGGTAGTGGCCATGATGCGCACCGCCTCATCCAGCTTGTCCACCGAACCGTTGTGGAAATAGGGGCCCGTCAGTGCAACGTTGCGCAGGGAGGGCACCTTCCACACCCCCCGCCGGCTCTGGGGTGGGGCCCGGCCCAGGTCTTCCAGCAAGTGGTAGCGGTCGGTCAGCGCCCGGCTCGCCGGGGTGGAAAACGCGGGGAACAGCCGGTAGGGCACCCGGGCGTCGAAGAGGCTGGCGCTGCTGAAGTTGGGCCCCTGGTGGCAGACCACGCAGCCCACCGACTCGAACAGGGCCATGCCCCGCTTCTGGGCCGCTGACAGGGCTTGCTGATCCCCGGCAAGAAAGCGGTCGTAGGGGGTATCCGCCGTGATCAGGGTGCGTTCATAGGCGGCGATGGCCTCCACCACCGCGTCGATGTCGATGGGCCGAGCCCCGCCCATGGCCTGGGCAAAGGCCTGCCGATAAGCGGGTTGCGCTGCCACCCGGGCCGCCACCGCCTCCAGGCTGTGCATGCCCATTTCCAGGGGATTCACCGGCGGTCCCTTGGCCTGATCCTCCAGGGAGGCAGCCCGGCCATCCAGGAACAGGCGGGCCTGGAAGGCCGCGTTCCAGACCGTGGGCGCGTTGCGGCCGCCCAACTGGCCGGCGATGCCCAGGGACGTGGGCCGCCCGTCCACCCCGGCGCCGGCCAGCACGTCATGGCAGGAAGCACAGGCCACGCTGCGGTCCAGGGACAGGCCCCGGTCGTGGAACAGGCGCTCGCCCAGGGCCACCTTCTCCGGCGTGGTGGTGTTGCCCTCCGGGGCCGGCGCCATGGCCGGCAAAGCCCGCCATACATAGGGGCCGGTCACCCGAAACCCCGGCCTGGAAAGCGGCACGTCCGAATCGGCCAACCGATCCACCTGACGCAAACCCGCCAGGGGTTCCAGAGTGGCCTGGGGCAAGGCCACCATCAGGGCAATCGCCGCCGCCTTGGCCGCGAAGGCCAGCACCCCCAGGCCGAGCCCCGCCGACAGCAGCCATCGTCCCCGGCCGCTCAAGCCTCCGGCCGGCGCCAGTTCCCGCCAGACGCTGAAGAACACCACCAGGGCCCCCAACACCGCCAACAGGGAGAACAAACCAAGGAAATCAAACCAGGCCGAGTCCATCTTTCACCTCCAGTGCAGGCTGAACATGGCGGCAGCATGGCGGGGGGAGAGGCGGACTTCAGTAGCAAAAGGCACAGAGCAAAGCCATAAGGATTTTTTGAGTGCCTGGACTTGATTGACTTTATTCCGGGGGCACGCCCTTGCCGCCCCCCTCGAACAGGGGATGCAGACTCATCACGGGGCCCCCTAGAATCCCCCCGGTCAGCCTGCCTCTTGCAGGCGAAATCGAGGTTTTCCTTGAAAGCCATGCTGCTGGTCCTTCTCTCCCTGTCGAGCCCCTTTGCCGTGGGCGCCGACTGGCAGCGCTACCATGCCGATCCCGAGCAGGGGCGCGAGCTGTTCATTGATCTGGACAGTCTGGGCCAGACACCCGAGAGCTTTGCGGCGGATATACGCTTGTCCATGTGGCACGGCGATCAGGTATTCCAGGGCCGGCAGGCCGTGGACTGCGCGGCCGGCACCTTTACCCTGAGCAATCTGCACGAACTGGGTGTTGACCAGAAAAGCGGCGAGAACAGCTTCGACGACGCGGGGCCCATCGAGGCCGGTACAGCCCTGTCCGGCCTGCAGGAGCTCTACTGCGCCCGTTGGCAGGAGCCCCCCGGGGTGCGCTGGAAGATCCTCTCCGCGTCAACGCAAACGGTGTATTTCTACGATGAACGCATCGAACAGCAACGGGGCAACGCGGGCTTCAACGACGCGTTCAACCTGTACCTGAAAACCCAGGGCGCGGATCAATCCCTGCTTGCCGATATCCGGATTTCCTGCCGGGAGAATACGTTCACCGGGCTATCCGGTACCAAACGGGACGAAGCCCGGGGCTGGCTGGCCAATCTGCCCGCCGGCAGTACCCGGACCCCCGACCCGGATTCCCCGATTGCCGGCCTGATGTCGCTGCTGTGCCAGCCGACGGACGGTCCGGGCCATCCACCCGTCCCGAGCCCCCAGGGAGCCCTGCCATGAAAACCTTCGGTCTGGCCATGCTGGCCCTGATCTGCCTGGACGCGGCGGCCGCCCCCGCCGCCAGCCCGGCCCACCCTTCCTGCACCACGGCCTACGAAGAGGCCCGGTCCGGCAAGCTGGCCGAGGCCGCCGCCGGGATGGCCGAATGCGCCGCCGCCAGCAAGCCCAGCCTTGCCGTCACCGTGATGCTCTACGACCGGGTGCGGATCCTGGACCGGCTGGGCCGGTCCGAGGAAGCCCTGGCCCAGCGCATGGCCCTCACCGACAAGGCCCATTTCGAAACCGGTCTGGACGACGCATTCAGCGGCCCCGGCGCCTGGTCCCGGGACACGGAGCGGGTCAAGGCCCGCCAGGCGGTCGGCCTCAGCCGCTTCGATCTGCTGCTGGACATCGCCTGGAACCAGCACCGCGCCAGGAATTACCAGGCCGCCGTGGACTGGTCGGAGCGGGCCGCCCGCCACGCCCTGACCCGCTATCGGCCGGAAAGCGAGTTCCTGCCCATGGACCGGGACGCCGGCTGCGCCCTGGGACTGCGCGGCCTGGCCCGCTTCGAACTGGATCCCCAGTCCGGCAAGCTGTCCTGGCCCGACATTTCCCGGGGCTACATTCGCGGCTGCACCAAGCTGCCCCTGGCCCAGGACATCGCCACCCAGCCCGAGCCCGTCCGCCAGCGGCTCGACGAACTCAAGGCGCGTTTCGAGGCGCTCCAGGCCGAGGCGCAGCGGGTCAGCGCCGCCATCCGCAAGCGGGAGGCCCAGCCCAGCGCCGGCAACGGCTCCTACGGCGACCTGGCCTTCGGCCTGATGGGCCGCCTCGCGGACCGCAAGAAGGACCTGGAACCCTTGTTCAAGCAGCGGGCCGACTTCCTGGCCGCCGAGACCGCCACCCTGGGGCGGGAGCCCTTGTCCGAGATCGAGGCGAAGCCGTGATTGCACTCCGCACCTGGCGGGCTGTCCTTCTGGCCCTGTCCTGCGGGGCAGGCCTGCCGGCCCTGGCCGACATGACCATGGATCGCCACACCATCGTCCCCGCCGACATCCCCCGGGACGCCCCGCGCTTCGAGGATTTCCGGGTGCCGCTCTACACCGGCAAGCCGGCCCGGCCCGATGTGCGTTCCAAGGCCCGCTCCCGCCTCTTCCGCACCGAACTGCGCGAGGCGGCCCTTCAAGGCGTGAACTTCGCCGGCCATTACCGGCTCACCAGCTGGGGCTGCGGCGCCGCCTGTGCCGAGTGGGCCATCATCGACATCCAGTCGGGCCAGGTCTTCCACCCGGCCAATCTCGGCACCACGGACCATGTCAACGTGGCGGAATCCCTCTTCGAAGACGGCATCCGGGCCGTGCACATCCGTCCCGACAGCCGGCTGCTGGTGGTCGTCGGCGGCATCAATGAAGACCCGAAGTTGCGCGGCATTTCCTGGTTCGTCTGGGATGGCCGGCAACTCAAGCGCATCCGCTTCGTGGCCAAACCCTATGGCCCGGACTGACACCCTGTTCCAGAGCCTACCGGCGCTGGCATGGCTGGCCACCCTGGCCGCCTGCCAGGGCGAACCTGCCCCCCGGGTGCCCGCCGAAGTGCGTGAAGCCGTGGTCCGGCAGATGGCCGAGGCCGGCGTCGACGCCGGCCAGGTGGACCAGGCTTCCGGGCTGTTCAAGCCCGTGGAACTGACCGCCCAGGCCGCACCGGACTGGCTGGTGGATTTCAACGTCCTGCCGAGCGGACTGCTGTGCGGCACCGGCGGGTGCCCCCTTCAGGTGTGGGTCAAGGTCGGCGCGTCCCCCTACGCCCTGGCCTTCGACCGCCAGAGCCTGGGCCACGAAGTCGCCCGCCACGACAACGGCCGGCGCTGGCTGACCGTCCAGCTTCACGGCGCCCTGTGCGGCGGCACCGGCTCCGAGGCCTGCACCTACCACTTCGAATGGCGTGGCGACGCCGGCCAGGCAGACGGCCATTTCACCGCCGCCAGCATCTGGGGCAAGCCCTTGCGCTATGAAGGCCCCCTGGTCCAGGCCCTGCCCATCACCCCGCCTGCCGGCGCCGTGGCCCATGCCCTCGACGCCTGGAACAAGGCCTGTGCGGCCGCCGGTGGCACGGCCAATCTGGAGGAAGCCCTGGCCCGCCTGCCGGACCTCAACCGGGATGGCCGGCCGGAATGGCTGTTTGACGCCAGCCGGGCCGATTGCCAGAAAGACGACGCGCCGGTGGCCCCGAGCTGCGCCGGGCAGACCTGCCTCAGCCAGATCTTCACCGAACAGGGCGGCCGGGGGTGGCGGGTCGCCTGGTTTGGGGTGCCCTTTGCCTACGGGGTGGATTTCAATCAGCCCGAACCGCGTTTGTTGGCCCATACCCTGGACTGTGAGGGCGCGTGCCCCGAACACCCCCTGGTCTGGCAGGACAAGGCCAGCGCATTTGTCCTCGACCTGCCCTCATCGGCTGACTGATCCACTGCCCAAGGAATCGTCATGGCCAGTTCGACATTGATTTGTGCCTGGTATGGCAAGACCCCGGCAAGCGGCCAACCGACGGCGAAAGCAGCACCTGCAAGACCCATGTCAAAGTCGTGACCGAACCTCCAACCCCGTCCCTTGAAAGGCACTCACCATGGCCAAGCTCTTCCTCCTCTACACCCTGAAACCCGGCGTCGGCCAAGACACCTACGAAGCCTGGACCCGGGCCACCGACTACCCGGCCATGCGCGGCCTGAAACGGGTGTCCTCGTTCACCGTCAACCGCGTGCGCGGCCTGTTGATGGGCGAAGGCCCGGTGGGCATCGACTACATCGAAGTCTTCGACATTCCCGACCTGGACGGCTTCATCGCCGAGGACATGGGCGGCGCCGTAGTGCAATCGGTCATGGGTCAATTCATGGGCTATGTGGAGAACCCCCGATTCATCATCGCCGACGAGGTGGTGTGATGGCCTGGTGGCGAGTCAGTCTGTTCGTTCATCACCTGCTCGCCGCCAGCCTGGCCCTGGCGATGCCTGCCCTGGCCGAAGAGGCGCGCACGCTTTCCCCCTACTCCGCCGGGGCGATCGTCGACCTGCCGGCCAAGGGCGGGTTGAGTGATGCCGTGACCACGCTGGTGGAGTCCTACGGGGTGTTTGTCGGCTTCGGCAGTGAACGCGCACCGGAACTGCGTGCCGGAATCCACCTCACCCGGGCCGATCTCATGCAGTGGCTCAGTGGCGCCGCCGACCGGTCCATGCAGATGGCCGACTCCCTGGGACCCGACCAGCTCAAGCGCCTGCCCCTGCTCCGCGCGCCCCTCTGTGCCGGTTCCGGCTGGCAGACGGTGAAGGATGCCCAGGTCGTGGCCGAAGTGGATGCCAATGCGCCCTGGGCAGAAGCCCTCGCCAACCTGGTGGATCGCCATGGTGCAGCCATCGTGCCGGCCAACGCCAAGGCGGCCCCGGGAATGGTGGTGAGCGTGGCCCAGGCCCAGGCCTGCCTGGCCAGTTTCGCGCCGGACCTGAGCCTGCCCGGCAAGAAGACCGCCCCCATCCGGCGCGGCGATTTCGTGGTCGCCCTGGCCCAGGCCCTGGACCTGCACGCCCAGCAGACAGTGGTCCTGGCCGAGGAAGCCGAGCGGCAACAGGAAGCCGAGCGACGGGCGCGGAAACATCCCTGAGCAGCCCAGACAAACAGGGATCAACCCGTCCCGTCATCGCGATGCAAGTCCGCCGGTCCAGCATCGGACGCCTGATCGGACTGCTACTGGCCTTGCTCTGGCTGGGCTGGCTGGGCTGGCAGGTGGCCCCCCACCTGGCCGTGGTGGCCATGGTGGACCGGATCCAGGCAGGTTCGGCGGGGCCTGAAGACCTGGACCCCATCGCACTGGCCGCCAGCCTGGCCCCCCAGATCCAGCAAGCCCTGGATGACGAGCAGGCCACCGCCCGGCGTTGGGCGGCGGCAGGCGCGGCCCTACACGGCACGGCGGCTGCCTTCCATCTGGTCGCAAGCCTGCCGGTGCTGGTCATGGAACCCCTGGCGCCCAAGGCGGCCGCCAGCGTCAAACGCACCCAGGCAGCCTTGCTGCCGGAACCAATGCCACCGCCTCCCGATACGGCGAAGCTCGCCGGAGTCCTTGCGGGTGGCCTGGTCGAGAAGCAAGGCACGGCAGCCCTGCTTCGGGCTGCTTTCCAGCGGGCCCCGGAAACCTGGCCGGACACCCGCTTCGGCCAGGTCCTGTTCGTCGGCTCCCGGCTACAAGCCATCGACGACGGCATGTGGGAACTCGCCCTGGAACCGGCCGGCATTGCCCCGGGTTGGCGCGACCGTCTGACCGTACTGCAATTCCGCCGGAGCGGGCCCTGGCAGTGGGCCCTGCACGGCATCCGGCTGCCGCCCTCTGCCCATCACGTCCGCGCCCTGCTGGACGCGGCAAAGCCGGTCGAAAGGCAAGCGAGCACCCCATGACGCCCGAATCCACACCCGACGAATTCAGCTACGCAGCACTGTCCCCCGAACTGACCGAAGCGCAACGCCTGGGCTTCCACACCGAATCCCGGCTCGACCTGGGCGCAAACCATCCGGAAGCGGTCACGACGGAAGTCGCCTGCCAGCTCACGCCGGCCGATATCCAGGCCGTCCACGAAGCCGCCCGCCAGGCCGGCGGCCGGGTAGCCGACATCATCGAACCCGGCGTCACCCCCAACTTCCTCGCCGCCCACATCGAGATCGGACCGGCGCCTTGCTTCGTCCTCTGCTCCCACGCCGGCGACTGGGCCTTCGCCGAAGCCATCGAGCCCCCCCTCGCGCCGCTGCGCTTCACGGACTGTCCGGCCATCGCCGACGCCATGCATTCGCTGTTCGGCCTGACGCCCTTCACCCGGGCCGAGATGCAGGCGCCGTTAAGCGCCCGGCCCGGCCTGTCCGAAAGGGACCTCCGCTACTGGAAACCGCGCACCCTGGGCGACGCCCTGTTCAACTGGTGGGACTGACCATGAAGCCCCAGCACCCCATGAAAATCCGCGTCATGGCCGACTACGGCAGCTCCGGAATCTGGGCGTTTTCCGACCCGCCGGCCACGGGTTTTCGCCATGGCATGCTGGAGCACCACCGCCTGAAACTCCCCAAGACCCTCA
The DNA here is from genome assembly GCA_020723405.1 of Thiobacillus denitrificans. Classification (GTDB taxonomy): domain Bacteria; phylum Pseudomonadota; class Gammaproteobacteria; order Burkholderiales; family Thiobacillaceae; genus PFJX01. The sequence continues at coordinate 238,932 of DYIY01000002.1, forward strand.
GCGACGGCTTTGATCAATGGACCAGACGCTACGAAGACGAGGCCCCGTCAGGCCGACTCGACATCGACGCGTTCAACGCAGACGGCCTGCGGCTTGCCATCCTGCTCAAGCAGCACCTGGGGCCGGACAGGCATGTGGAATACCAGGGCGAGGGACAAAACGGCGCGGTGCTGGCACCCGTGCTCATCCACTCGCCTTGCCCCCCACGGGCAGACCTGAACGCCCCATCCCTCCCCTGCGGAGCATGCCCGGGCTGACTTGCCCGACCCGATTCACACGCCATCCAGCGCGCTCACCCGTACCCGTACCTGGGGAACAGGACGATACCCTGCCGGCCCCAGGAAACTGCCGGCCACCGGTGGTACCGCCTCCGGATGCCGGGCCACGGCCACGGGGATGTGGCGATTGTCGGTAAGTTCACCGCTGGTGGGATCGAAACCTTTCCAGCCGGCGCCGGGCAGGTAAACCTCAGCCCAGGCGTGGGTGGAGGCATTGCCCCCGGAAGTGGCCGAAATGTCCAGATAGCCACTGACGAAGCGGCTGGCCAGGCCCAGGCTGCGGCAAGCCTCAATGAACAAGGCGGCAAAATCCCGGCAGGAGCCGGTTCGGCTGGCCAGGGGCAGGGCGGGGGACTGGACCCCAGGGGCCTCCCGGGCCTGATAGGTGAAGCGGCTGGCGATGTCCCGGTTCATGCGATCCAGCAGCACGAAGGTCTCGATGGGCCGGCCCAGGCAATCCAGGCTGGCCAGCCAGGCGTTCACCTGCGCCTGGTCCTGGAGGTAGACGCACTGGCGGAAGGGCGCCAGATCCGGCAATTCCTGGCGGGCATATTCGAAGGGAAAAAGGACCGCATAGTCCTCCACCAGGAAATCCAGGGGGGTGTCGTCGAAGCGCTGCACCGAGACCGTGCTGTCGATGTACAGGCTGTTGGCGGCCACCAGAAAGGTGACGCTGGCGACGGAGTTGTCCAGGGCGTCCCGCTGCCAGCGCACGCTGTGTTCCGGCTGGATGTCCAGGCTGGCCGACTCGATGCGCAGGGTGTGGTTCTCCCGGGGCCGCAACAGTAGCCGGTGGGGCTGGAGGGTCACGTAGTTGGCGAAGTGGTACTCCGTCACGTGGGAGATTTGCAGGCGGCGCATGGATTCCCTCAGGCCGAATACCAGAGCACGGCGAAGTAATGGCAGGCCGTGCCGGCCATGACGAACAGGTGCCAGACGAAATGGCCGAATTTCACCCGGGCGTCGGTCAGGTAAAAGGCCACCCCGGCGGTATAGGCCAGGCCCCCAGCCACCAGCCAGGCCACCCCGGCGGCGGCAACCCGCTCCAGCAGGGGCACCGCCGCGATGACCACCAGCCAGCCCATGGCCAGGTAGAGGCCGGTGGAGAGCAGGGGATGAGACAGCCGGTTGAAGGCCTTGAGGGCCAGGCCGATGCCGGCCATGCCCCAGATCAGGCCAAACAGGGTCCAGCCCCAGGGACCGTGCAGGGCCCCCAGGGCGAAGGGGGTGTAGGTGCCGGCGATGAACAGGTAGATGGCGCCGTGGTCGAACTTGGCACAACGGCATTTACGGGGCCCAGGCGGCAGGGCGTGATAGACGGCCGAACTGAAGTAGAGCAGCACCATGGTGGCGGCGAAGATACTGACCCCCACCAGATTCAGGGCGCTGCCCTGGCGGGCCGTATCCAGCAGCAACACCGGCGCGGCGGCCAGGGCCAGCACCATGCCCAGGCCGTGGCTCACGCTGTTGGCCTTCTCTTCCAGGCTGGTCTGGGGACGATCATGCATATCGGCTACGGTTTCAGGGGCTGCGGGGTGTCCCGGGGACCCAGCATACGCCTGGAAGGATGAATCCTTTGTGAGGGTTGCGCGGGATGCCCCCCACAGCATGGGGCCAGCCAACCCTGAAACTCCGTTCGGCACCATTTGCAAACCAGCGGACATTCTCCCGGTACGACCTGAGCTATTGGAATCCCCCACCCTGGGCGATGCGCTGTTCAACTGGTTGGACAGAACATGAAACCCCAGCACACCACGAAAATCCGCGTCATGGCCAACAACGGCAGTTCCGGCATCTGGGCCTTTGCAGAACCACCGGCCACCAGCAGGCAGCAATCGGGAGCGGGAATGTCAGGTCTTAGATGCCCCCCGGCAGCGCCCAGACGGCTCCGAGCGTGATCATTGCCGCTTTCAAAGCAGGGGGGTTGCTGCTTCAACCCTTGGATGATCGGCATGTCTTCAGTTTTCGCATCCCCCCTGTTTCAGGGGTATCCGCTGCGCAAGGCGTTGGGGATACTGCGGGTGCCATCAACGACACCGGAGTCGAAATGAACCCGCGCCATGTTTCCTGGGCCCTGTTGCTCATGCTTTTTGCCGGGTTATCCCAGGCCCAGTACAACTCGGGCAACTATCGCCGCGACATGGACGAAGCCAACCGCCAGCGCGCAGCCGAGCAATCCCGGCGTGATTCAGAGAGCGCAAATCGGCGTAACGAGGAAATGCGCAACAACACCTACAAACCCGCCGCTTCGGGCAGTGTTTCAAGTGGGTCGTCCGCCGGGAGTTCCTCGTCGTCAGGGGGATATGCCGGGTCGGCCCCCAGCCAGCCCTCCGGCCCGCATTCCATCGAACGCACGGAAACCGTGACCGTGCACATCCAGGAAACACCGGAGCAGACCGCCGCCCGCCTGATGCGCGAGGCCGAAGCGGGAAATGCGGAATCCCAGTGGAATCTGGGCCGGCTTTACAACACCGGTGGGCTGGGGGGGGTGCAACTGGATGAAGCCAAGGCCGCGAAGTGGTTCCGCAAGGCCGGTGAAGCCGGTCACGCCCAGGCCGCCCTGGCCTATGGCGAGATGCTGTTCAACGGCAAGGGCATGGCGGCGAACACCCAGGAAGCGGGCAAGTGGTTCCGCATCGCTGCCGAAAGAGGCATTCCCAAAGCGATGTATATGTGGGGCTTGCTGCTGGAGATCGGCCACGGCACTGCCCAGGATGCTCAGGCGGCTTACGCCTGGTTCAAGAAGGCCGCAGACGGCGGTGAAACCCGCGCCTACAACAGCCTGGGCGACCTCTACAGCGAAGGACGCGGAGTGACGGCCAATGCCGCAGAAGCCGCCAAGTGGTATCGCAAAGGGATGGAATCGGGGGATGCGGCGGCAACAGCAAGCCTGGGCGGGCTGTATTACAGCGGCAATGGCGTGGCCAAGGATGAAGCCCAGGCAGCCCGGTTGTTCCTGCGGGCGGCGGAAGGGGGCAACAGGAATGCCATGTTCAATATGGGACTGATCCATGAACAAGGCCTGATGGGGATGCCGCGTGATTTGAATCTGGCACGGACATGGTTTGGCAAGGCTGCGGCGGCGGGCGTGGCCGATGCCCGGGTCGCACTGGAACGCCTGGGCGAAGCGACTCCGTCCGGTTCGGCCCAAGCAAATATTGCCGGGCGCTATACCGCAACGGGCAAGAACCCCAATGGCAGCACCTATCGCGGCGAAGTCACCATTGAACAGCGCGGCGGCCAGTATCACTTCTATTGGAAGATCGCCAACGATGCCTATCAAGGCAAGGGTCGGTTGGAAGGCGGCAAATTCGTCATCGACTGGGGTGACACCTACCCGGTGATCTACACCTTGGCCAGCGATGGCCGATTGGTGGGAACCTGGAGCAACGGCGCTGCCTCGGAAGTGTTGGCACCGGTTCGGTAATGTTTCGGAAGGCCGGGGTCGGTGTGAATGCGGGGGGCAATTTCCGAGATATTCGCGGTTAGCAAACCCAGCCCAGGCGCCAAAGGGGCCCGGCGGGTCATCTTCTTGCTGCTTGGCTGCGACAAGTCGACTCAGAGCAAGGACATCAAGCGAGCCAAAGCCATGGCCAAAGAACTGGACGAGGATTGAGCGCATGACCAAACGAGAGACCTACCGCCCCTTCGATGCGGCCGAATACCTGAAATCCGAAGAGGACATTGCCGCCTACCTGGATGCCATGATCGAGGAAAGCGGCGGCGATCACCGCATGATCGCCGAAGCCTTGGGCGACATCGCCAGGGCCAAAGGCATGACGCAAATCGCCCGGGAAACCGGGCTGGCGAGAGAGAACCTGTACAAAGCCCTGTCAGCCGATGGAAACCCGGAGTTCTCCACCATCTTGAAGGTGATGAAGGCGCTGGGCCTGACGCTTCATGCCGCCGCAGCCAAGGCACCAGCGCAAGCCAAACCAAGAAAGCGGCGCGCCGTGACGGCTGATTTGGCGGAGGCTTGAGCGACCATGCCAGCCAAGAACACCATCTGGCTCGGGTTCAACGGCACGGCTGAAGAAGCCGCGCGGTTCTAAGCCGAAACCTTCCCCAGACAGTTCGGTGGGTGCAGGTAATTCGAGCCTGGCCCCTGCGGGCCCCTTTGATTGAGGATGCGGACCGGCGGATCCTAGTGGATATGGCTGCCCAGACCCATCGTTTCCTCTCCGATTGGATCGAAGACTCCGGCCCGCTGGACCTGGACGAAGAACTGGGCGTCAGCCTCACCTACTAGCACGTCATGGACACGGGCCGGGATTCCGTGGACCTGCTGGCCCGCCTGCTCGACCAGTTTGGCGGCCGAATGAAGCTCAATCTGGTCCTCAACGAAGTTCGTGGCGATCGCTTCGACATCCTGGACGCCTCTGGCCTGCGCGCCCGGGCCGCAGAACTGGGCGCAGCGGAAATCAGCCTGCGCCGCCTCCAGGACACCACCATGCAGAAGATCGACGCCGGCAACGCCAGGTTTTGGGCCGCCACCCACAACCCGGACAAGACCGCCGCCACCCTGGGACTGCTGGAACGCCAACGGGTAAAACTCTGGCTTAACAAGGCCTATGCCGCCTTCGATGCCGCCGGGGTGTGACCGGAAAGCGGCACCACGGTAGGGAAAAGATCAGCGTCGCGCTTGGTGGCTGTCCTCAACCTGCCTCCAAGTGAAACCGGCCGGATGTGGGTTCGCTACGACCAGGACGGCCGCGAGGTCGATGTACCGGCGTTCGAGGTGAAACTCATTGGCCTCAGTGCATGACTGGATGACTCCATGAGCGATGTAGAAACAAAGGTGCCTTCTTACATCCATATCCTGCCTTTGCCCGCATTCGTGACCGTGGAGACGCCCGACCATGTGGAGCGGCCAGCCGACGACCAAGCTGGCCGTCCACGGCGCACTATCGACGACTGGCAGCGCGACATGACGGCCAACCTGAACAGGATGGCCGATGATGAGCAGTACCGGCGCGAGGTCGCCGCCCGCAAGTCCTAGAGCCGAGGATTACGACTTCTGGGGTACGCCATTCGCTGGCGTTCGCAAAACGGTGGTTTTCTGGGCACGCAGGAGTGCCCCGTAGACTCATCGCGAGCAGCCCGTACTGCTTGAGAAAATTCGCTGATAGCGAAATGTCTATTGACTGAGGCGAAATTCTTTTATAGAGTCCGACCAGAGGCTGACAGAGACAACTGTCGATTCAGAGGAGTGCTTCGGTGCTCTGTGAGGTCGTAAGACCTCGACCACTCGCCTGGCCCACTGCTGCTGGGAGTACGCCGCCCGCCGGATGCTCGTAGCCCTGTGCCGCCGGTGCGAGCCTGCCCGGGACGACCCCGGGCAGGCGTTAGAGAAGTGAAGGGGTACAAGCCGCCGTTTGCTCTGCTTGGTTACGGACGACAGCCACGGCCCCACGCAATCCCGCGTGGGTGTCGGTTGGTGTAGCCAAGGAGAACAGTCATGAAAAGTGACGTTCAGAAGCCTCCCAAACGGCGAGCGCTAAAGAGTCCATGGTCATGGCTGACGCGTCCCGGCACTATTCGACTGGCCTTTGCGCTGGTTCGTTTGGTGTCGGAGATTGCGAAGGTTATGGACAAGTTCTAAGGCTCTTCGGCACCCCTTCTCTTTCAAATTGGATACTGGACGGGAAATGTTAAACCGAGCACTGAGATTACTGAGGACTTACCACCAACTGACGCAGGTCGAGTTGGCGAAGCGTCTTGGCATCTCGAACTCGTACTTAAGTGAACTTGAAAGCGGTGACAAGACCCCGCCACTAGACCTGCTGGACAAGTATTCGGACATCTTCAAGATGCCGACATCTTCAATCCTGCTGTTCTCTGAATCTCTGACCGGAGAGGGGCGGCGCAGTGGCAAGTTGCGCGTGGGGGCGGCAGACAAGATTCTTCGCTTGCTGGAATGGCTTGAAGAGCGCGATGCAATCCAAAAGCCTGCATAAACGCTATCCCCTCGAACGGTCGCCTCTCTATCGGCTGCGCGGCAAGGGCAAGTTCGAGACCGTTCTCGGCGTGCAGTGGGATGCTGTACCCAAGCTGTTGGACATCAAGCACTACCGCGTTTGGATAAATGAAAAGGGCCGCGAGATTCAAGCGCCCCATGGCTGGCTTGCCCAAGTTCATCGGCGCATCGGGGAACTGCTGGGTCGGATAGAGCTTCCCGACTATGTCTATTCGCAGAAGGGGCGCTCCTACGCTGATAATGCCCGCGCTCACAGGGGTGAAACCCCATTGGTCAAGACTGATATCAGCCGCTTCTACCCCAGCGTGACCCGGCAAGCAGTGTTCCGTATGTTTGTTGATGACTTTGAGTGTGCAGTTGATGTGGCACACCGGCTTGCTGATGTGTGCTGCTACAAGCAAGCGCATCTCCCCACCGGTAGTGCCCTCAGCGGGCGGGTGGCGTTCTTTTCAAAGCGCCATATGTTCGACGAAATTGCCGATGCGGCGCAAGGCGTTGGTTGCAAGATGACCGCCTATGTGGACGACGTGACTATCTCGGGTGCGACGGCCACCAAGTCCCTGCTCGGCACAGTGCGCCAAACCATCGGGCGTCATGGTCTACGCACGCAGGGGCGGAAGTCCAAAACCTACGCCAGCGGTGCAGCTAAATCCATCACCGGGGCAGTGGTGGTTCGAGACGAAATTCGATTGCCAAATACCCGCCACCTGAACATTCACCGTGCCCGTCAAGCGGTGAAGGTAGCAACTCCGGCCGAGCAGGATCAGGCGCGGCGGGTGTTGGCTGGACGATTGCAAGAAGCGCGACAAGTGTTGGGGAAAGGGTGACCGCTTTGAAAGCTTCGCTTCGACAAATTCGTGGGCCTTGGGATGACGGGTGGGTGCTGGACAAGCACACCCTGCAAAGCGTTTATCTTGGGGATGACGAACATGGCCATGCACGCTTTGATACGACCCGCACCGAGGTAGGCGAGGCCACGTATCAACTCAAGTACCGCAGCGATTGGGCGCAGGTAAAACCGCTCGCGCAGGCCATTGCTGAGTACATCTGCCCGAAGCTGGCCAACGTGGGGTTCATCGTCCCGATGCCGGCATCGAATCCGCGCCATCGGCAGCCTGTCACCGAAGTAGCCAATGAGCTGGGTGCACTGGTGAAGGTGCCTGTCTTCGACAGCCTGCTGGTGAAAGCTGCGAATGGGAAGTCCCTCAAGGACCTGCACACCAAGGATGAGAAGATCGAAGCGATCGGCGACAGCTTCAGCGTAAACGATGGTATCCAAGGCAACGGTCCCTGGAACGTGCTCATCGTCGATGATTTGTTCCACACCGGGGCGTCAATGGAGGCCGCTTGCAAAGTGCTGCGTGCGTACCCAAAGGTACGGAAGGTCTACGTAGCCGCACTGACTTGGAGATGAAGATGACTACGCGAGTTTTCATTGCTGGTTCGATGAACATCAAGCACCTTGATCCGAAGGTCAAGGAGCGAATCGACAACATCGTCGCCCAAGACTTTGAGGTGGTGGTAGGCGATGCTGACGGAGCCGACACCTCGATCCAGCAGTACCTGGTCAACCACGGTACGACGAGAGCAATCGTTTTCTGTAGCGGTGCGCGGCCCAGAAACAATGTGGGGCATTGGCCTGTTCAAAGCGTCGAGACAAGTCACTCGCAGGGATCGCGTGCGTTCTTCACCGCCAAAGACATCCGCATGGCCGAGGTTGCTGACATTGGTTTGATGATCTGGGACACCAAGAGCACAGGTACTCTCAGCAACGTCATCGAACTTTTGGTACGCAAGAAGAAATCTGTCGTATTTGTGAATAAGGCTAAGATCTTCAAGAACGTCGCCACAGTCGAACAGCTCGAAGAACTACTCTCTTTCATGTCGGAACATGCCAAGCAGAAGGCCGACGAGAAGATTAGGCTATTTTCTCGGATCGATGCGCTTAAGCATGAACAGATTCAGATGTTTGCCTGATTGACAAAGGGAGGGGGAATGCAGTTCAGAGAAGTGCCGCAACATGACATTTCACTCGGAACGCATCACCGAGCGGATGGGCAGAGGTTTCCCTGGCCCACCAGGGCCAGTCGGTCTGGAGTCCCGGTATTGTCAATCGGGGGGCGTGCAATATCAGGGGTTTGGACTAAAGCGCCGGGCCCAGGGGCGGGGTGAATGTAAATTGAATGAGCCGAAGCGGAAGAAGCGAAGGACAGATACTACATGCTGGTGAAGCCTCCCAAAGCGAACGCGGAATTGGAATGGGTTATGCGCGACCGGTAATTGGCTCAGACGAAGGCAAACACCCTGCCAACTGTCAACCCTCCTTCATCGTCCCTGTCCCAGCCTCGGGCGTAGCAGCATCAACGCACTCAGCGCTTCAACTGCGCTTCTCCGGTTGTATCGGAAGGCTCCACTTTTCGATTTCGCCCCCACTGGCAATATGCATCAGCGCCTGCCCAATGATCTCTTCGGTCAGTCGCCCAGCCACCACGATCATGTGGGGCGCCCCGTAGTGGATGCGGATATGGGTGCCCTCGATCCAGTCACCGCAGGCGGCCAGGGCGGTGGGCGTCACGAAGTAGCACCAGCGGCGGATACCGTCGCGCATGTGCAGTTCGACTTCGATGGCGCCGGTATCCTGGATTTCCAGGTCATCGCGGAGGGTAAAGGTCTGGAACATGGGTTGCGCGCCGTCTTTGATTCAGCCCTCAGGCCAGCAGCCGTTCGATGGAGGGCAACAGGACGAGGAAGCCGCCCAGTGCGATGAGGAACAGGTTGGCCAGGGTTAGTACGGTACGGGTGCCGAACGACAGGACCGGCGCGTCCGGTTCGCCTGAAACCGATGCAAGCAGCCGTGCCGACTCGACGAGGCCAACGGCCAGGGGGAGCAGCCCGAGCATTTGCAGGTCGGTGACGGTGGCAAAGTCGTTGAAACCGTAGCGCCAGAGCATCCAGGCCAGCGCGAGCACGGCGATGGCAGCAAGCACGCGCAGCAGGAAGGTGAAGCGCTTGATCAATTGCGGCAATCCCAATCCAGGGCCACGCCGCCGCCCTCCACCGGCAGGCCGCCGATGGGGCGGCCGCGCAGGGCCGCGTTGACGAATTCGATGCGTTCGTTTCGGGCATCGCCGGCCGGATGGCGCGGTTTGCTGCTGCCGAAGCCCACCGGGATCAGGCGCTTGCACTCCACGCCGTGGGCCACCAGCCAGAGGGCGACGGACTGGGAGCGCTTGAGGGAAAGGACCAGTCGGGCTTGTTCGTCGGCGCCGTCGGTGACATGCCCTTCGATGCGTAGCAGGGTGATGGACGGCTGCCTGGCCAGGTAGGCGCGGATGAGTTCCAGGCCGGGTTCGCTTTGGGTGAGCAGGTCCGGGCTGCCGGGGGCGAAGGCGAGGGGTTGGGGGAGCACCATTTCGTGGCCGTCCCGGCGGAGTTCCTGGGCTGGGGCTTGGGCGCGGAGCGCTTGGGCAGCGAGTGCCAGCACGACGAGCAGGATAAATCGGAAGGAGGAAGGTTTCATGGTCATGTGCCGGGTTTGTTCCCTGGTTGGGGCGGATTGCTGGGGCCACTGCGCGCCGGCATCCCCAGCCGATCACGTTCAGCGGCAGCCCGCACGGCCGACAGGCTTGTGCGCAAGCGGGCGGCACGGTCCTTGTTGGCCGGCGTTTTCTCCGTCAGGGCCAGGGCCTGGGTCAGCAGGGCTTCCGCTTCGACGGGACGATTCAGCTTGATCAGTACCTCGGCCTTTTTCTCCTGGGCCACGACAAGCAGATCCGGAGATTGATGCCGTTCCGCCATTCCCATGGCTGCATCGCAGGCCAGTAGCGCCTGATCGTACCTTTTCAGGTAGATGAGTTCGTTCATCTTGTAGATGGCATCGTACTCATCGACGCTTCTCTGGCCGGCGGCGCGGCGCTTCAGCTCTTCCTGGTTGTCGTGAAGACTCCAGGAGGCGTTGACGTACCTCGGATCGCTCAGCGGCAAGATCTTGAACAACGTCTCCTGGAGCCGCTTGCGGAGGGGCTCGGCCTCGGCGTAGCGGTCCAGTTTTTCCAGGGCGGTTGCCCAGTTCTCCAGGGCGGTGATCCAGATGTCCAGGTCGGGGCCTGTACGCGGCGCGTTCAGGTCCACGTTCTGCTCGGTGAGGCTGACCAGGTTTTTGAACAGCGGCTCCGCCGCCTCGTATCGCTTGTTGCCCATCATGGCCAGCCCAAGGTTGGTCGTGACGGCCACGCTGTTTTCGGACTCGTAGCGACGATCGGGCACTGCCAGAACCTGCCTGAACAGGGTTTCCGCCTCGGCGTATTGCCGCGACGCCAAGAGCGCCAGGCCCAAGCCGTAGGTCATGGTGGCCAGGCTTTGTGGGTCTTGAGTGTTCTCGCGCGCCAGGGCCAGCGCGCTTCGATAGGCGCTCACGGCTTTTTCGTTGCGCCCGGCCGCGTAATATTCTTGTCCCGAGCGAAAGATGTCTACTGCCTGGTTCATGCCTGCGGTGCGTCGCGCGCGCAGGCGGTTGCTCTCCTGGATTTCGGCTTCCCGGCGCTGGAAGTTTTCGCTTTGCTGGCGCATCCAGGCGTCATTGTTCGACCCTTGCCCGGAATCCCCCTCGGCCTGGCTGCGCTGGTATTCCTCGTAGCGTTTGTAGGTGTTGGTTTCCTGCCAGCGCCGCTCGCGGATCTGGTTGGCTTCACAGTTGTTCCGGGTCACGCCGGGGGCGTAGTGACTGCAATCTTCGGCCTGGGCGACGGACAAGCCCAGTGCAGTCAACATCGAAACACGGAGGATGAAGTGGCGCATCTCAATGCTCCAGAGGTAAATCAGCCGGCACATTGGCGAGCGGGTTGTAGCTCAGGTCGATGCGGCGTAGGACCGGAAAAGCCGCCTGGACAAATGGGAACCCGCTTAGCCGATTGGCGCGCAGGTCCAGTTCTTCCAGTCGGCCAAGTTTGCCCAGGCTGGCAGGCAGATGTTCGATGCGGCAGGCGAACAGGCGCAGCACCCGCAGTTGGGCAAGCTGGCCGATGGTATCCGGCACCGTGTCGATGGGGTTCTGATAGAGGGACAGTTTTTCCAGGGCGCGCAGTTGGGTGATCACCGGCCAGGCCTGGGCGAAATCCAGGTGGGGCAGGTTGGCGAGATTGAGTTCGCGCAAACCGGTGCAGTGGTCCAGGTCCTGGGGAAGCCGGACCAGGGGGTTGTCGCCCAGGGTCAGGCTTTCCAGGCGGGTCAGTCGCGCCAGGCCGGCGGGAAGCTCGGTCAGGGCGTTGTTGAACAGGTTGAGCACCCGCAATTTCGGCAGCTCGAACAGGGCTTCGGGGAGGACTTCCAGGCCGTTGCCATTGAGGGTCAGCACTTCCAGGTCCGCCAGGCTGCGGATGGCCTCCGGCAGCAGCGGAACGGGCGTGCCGACGACGCTGAGCCGGATGACCCCGGCCGGGTTGTCCAGGGCGTCGGCGAGACTGGTGGATTTGCGCGGCCGCACTGGGGGCGAGGGGTCAGTGAGGGGCATGGGGTCAGGCGTTCATAGGGGCAGGTATTCCTCATCCGGCCCCGGGGGATTGGGGTAGATCAGCAGGATGTGGGCCCAGGTGACGCCGGGCAGCAGGAAGGTGTGGCCGGACCAGGAGTTCCAGACGGCATCGCATTCACTGTCCTGGGTGTCGCCACGGCTGACTTCCCAGTCGCCTTCGGACAGGGCGACCAAGGCGTCGAAAGCGGCCCGGTCGGCGGGGCTCAACTGGAAAGCGTGCTCGTACCAGCCGGCTATCTTCCAATAGGGTTCCGGCGGATGTGCGGGGCGGGGCGAGAACGCGGCCAGGGCGGCCAGCAAGGCCTGGTTCTGGGCATCCGCCTCGGCCGCCCCGGCCGCCGGCATGAAGATGCGCGCCAGCAGTTCCAGGGGGGGATAGTCCACCTGGGCCGTGCCGGATTCGTCCCGCACTTCGTAGCCGGCCGGGGCGAGTTCCGCCCGCAGCCGGGCGACGCCTTCCTGCACCGCCTGCCGGAAGCGGGCCTGTTCGTCTTCGGACCAGCGTGCAGGGCCTCCGGGATCGTCCCAGTCCAGGGAGGTGTCGTACCAGGCCATCAGGTAGAGCAGCCAGCGCCGGGTGTTGGTCGACACGGGCAGATCGGCGGCGTCGATGTCAAAGCCGTGGCGTGCTTCGGTGGCATCGTCGCCGGCCCACAGGCAGACGTTGCTGCCTGCGTCGAAAAAGAAGCGGATGCTGCCGCCGGGCTTGTCAGCCGCCATGGCGGCAGGCCTCCTTGTCCTTGCCCGGGATGGGCAGGCAGCACAGGGCCACGGCGACGCTGACTTTGAGCGGAACGGTCACCTCCAGGCCATGGATGGCGGCAAACGGATGGATCGGTGAGGGACGCTTCATGGAGAAACCCCGGAATGGATGGCCGACGCCGAGTCGTGGTCGCCGGGCCTGGTCGGGTGGATTCTAGCCGCGGGATGCGGGGGAAAGCCCTCCCTTGATCGGGGGGGGCGGGACAATTTCCCGGTCTTGCCGCCATCAAGTTGCCCGGCGCACTATCCGCTATACAAGTGTCCTGCCACGAGCTTCCCGCACGATCATCCCCATGTTGCCCGGCGACATCCTGCTCAAACTGTTCCACGTCAATCCGGAACCCATGGTGCTGTCCCGGATGGCGGACGGGCTGTACGTGGAAGTCAACGCGGCCTTCCTGCACGTCTTCGGCTACACCCGGGAAGAAGTGGTGGGCCGCACGGCCCGGGAACTGGGCATCTGGGAGGACATCGAGCGGGATCGGGATACCCTGGTGGCACGTATCCAGGCCCAGGGCTATGCCATGGAACTGGAGGCCGGGTTCCGCACCAAGTCGGGGGAGGCGGTGCGCTTCCTGCTGGGCGCCACCCGCATCGAGGGGGACGGCGGGCCCTTCATCCTGATGGTGGGGCGGGATGTCACCGCCCTGCGGCGCAGCGAGCAGGCCCTGCGGGATTCCGAGGCCCTGCATCGCAGCTTCGTCGAGAACCTGCCCCTGGGCATCATGATCGCCCAGGATGGACTGATCCGCTTCGCCAACCCCATGACCCGGGATCTGCTGGGCTACCGTCAGGAAGAATTGGTGGGCCAGCCCTTCCTGCCCCTCATCGACCCGGCGGACCAGGCCATGCTGGCCGAGTACCACCGGCAGCGCATGGCGGGCAACGACGCCCCGGCCTGCTACGACCTGGGCATGCTGCCCAAGGGGAGCGGGCGGCGGTTCTACCGGGTCCACGCCTCCACCGTCATGTGGGAGGGCCGGCGGGCCGGGCTCATCGCCTTCAGCGACATCACCGACCAGAAACGGGAGCATCAGCGGGTCACCGATCTGGCCCTGCATGACACGCTTACCGGGTTGCCCAACCGCATCCTGCTGGCCGACCGGGCCAGCCAGGCCATGGCCGCAGCCCGTCGCCTGGACATCGGCCTGGCCCTGCTTTACCTGGACCTGGACGGGTTCAAGCCGGTGAACGACCGATTCGGCCACGAAACGGGCGACCTGGTGCTGGCCGAAGTGGGCAGGCGCCTGGCGTCCCTGAGCCGGGCCAGCGATACGGCCGCCCGGGTGGGCGGCGACGAGTTCGCCCTGTTGCTTTCCAATGTGGACCGCTGCGACCTGGCGATTCGCATCGCCCGGAAACTGCTGGTGTCCCTCAACCAGCCTGTCCAGACCCCGGACGGCCCGCAACAGGTGGGCGCGAGCGTGGGCATCAGTCTGTTTCCCCGGGACGGCACCGATCTGGCGGAACTGATGCAGAAGGCGGACGAGGCCATGTACCTGGCCAAGCGCAGCGGCCGCAACCACATCCGCTGCGTGGGCGATCCGGCCTGACGCAATCCGGCCGTGGCCCTCAGGAGGCGCCGGGCGATACCAGCTCGCGCAGACCGAACAGATCCTTGATGGCGATGGCCCCCCGCCGGGTGCTCACCCAGCCCCGGGCGACGAATTCCTGCAACAGGCGGGCCACCACTTCCCGGGTGGTGCCCAGGTGCTGGGCCAGTTGTTGTTGGGTCATGTGCAACACCCCGTCCGAGGCGGACTGCATGAGGATGAAGTTGGCCAGACGCTGCTTGTGGTGGCTGGAGTGGACCAGCTCCAGTTCCGACATGAGGCGGAACACCAGGGTGGAAAGGGTGTGGACCGTGAGGTTCTGGATGGCCGGTTCCCGCTCGAACAGGCGGCGGTAGACGGCGCCGGGGATCAGGGCGATGGTGCTGGGGGTTTCGGCCTGGACCCAGGCCGGGTAGAGCAGGTCGTTGAACAGGCAGTTGAGGGCCAGCACGCAGGTTTCGCCCGGGTCGATGAAATAGAGGGTGGCCTCGGTGCCGTTGGGGGAGAGGGAGAACACCCGCAAGCGGCCGGCCAGCACCACGTAGGCGCCGGACACCGGCTGGCCCTTGTGCAGGGCCATGTCGGCGCTGCCGCACTGTTTGGTCACCAGGCCCTGGGCAAGCAAGGTCTGGCTGTCGCCAGCCAATGCCTTGAAGGGGGTGAAACGTTGCAGTTCTGCCAGGGCTTGCATGGCGATCTCCCTCCTGATCGATGGTTCAGTCTGCCCGCTTGAAGAACATGTCCCCCGGCGTGGCGGTAGTCACTTCGGTGATGGAATCAAAGGGCAGACCGAGCCGGTCGTGGACCCGCCGCACGGCTTCCGCATCCGGCGCCATATTGAAGCAGAAGGCCCGCCCCGTCTCAAAACCCACGTGGGTGCGCAGGGGCACGACGCCCTCCTCCCGGCAGACGGCTTCGTATTGGCTGTAGAAACCGGCGAAGTCCTCGGGACTCAGTTTTTCCGGGAAGGTCTGGCGGGCCCGGTCGTGGGTGTCGATGTAGAAACGCATGGCTTGCATGGTGAACTCCAGGTTGGCACTACGACGTCCGTAGTGGCGTCCACCTTAGCCAGGCGGGCCCGGGGCTTCAGTAGCAAAAGCTACACAGTGCGGCAAAGATCGTTCAGAAACCGTACTCCCGTTCCACCTTGCAGACCCGCACCCGGAACCTGGCATACCAGTCTCCAGCCCGGGCCTGGGCTTCACGATGGAATGCGTTCTCTTTCCAGGCCTGGATGGCCTCCAGGTCTCGCCAATAGGAGACGGTGATGCCCAGGCCGTCCCGGACTGATTCGACGCCCAGGAAACCCGGCTGGGTCCGGGCCAGTTCCACCATGCGGGTGGCCATGTCGGCGTAGCCCTGGTCACCCTCGTTGCGGATCGAGGTGAAGATGACGGCGTAATACGGGGGGGCCGGTGTGACAGCGGGGGATGGGGGCTGGCTCATTTGATTTCTCCCGGTGGTCGTGGGTAACAAAGATCAGCGCTGCCCCGATGGGGCCAGGGCCCGCTTGCGCTCTGCCGTGTAGTCCCACCAGGGCAAGGCCGGGCCGCCGTCCATGAAACGCACCACGGAAAGGAACACGTCGATGACGCAGGGGTCGTGGCGCAAGCCCGTCTGCCGGCAAAGCTGCTCGTAGAGGACGTAGGCATCCTGGCCCGCCAGGTCGGTGGGCTGGCGAATGCCCAGGCTCAGCAGGTCCCGGGCCATGGCCGGGCCGATGTTGGGCAGGTCTTCCAGCCGTTCGAGCCGATCCCGGCGAACCTTGGCCGGGTTCATGGCAGGTTCTCCAGGCCGAAGGTGTCGGCTAGCAGGCCAGGCACCTCGGCCTCGTCCACGTCGCGAATCTGAAGGTTGCCGCCAACCTGGACTTTCAGGCGGTTGTCGAACAATGTCACCCGGCCCTCGGGGGTCTGGCGCATGACGATGCGGTGCTGGGTGAACAGGGTTTCCGGATGGGTGGAGTTGAGCCAGTTGGCGGGCAGGAAGTCGATCCACTCCTGGGGCGACAGGTCGAAGCCGTACTGGCTGGTCCATTCGCCTTCCACCCGGGCCTGGAGCTGGTATTCCCCGTTGGCGCCGCACAACAGGCGGTAGACGTCGGCGTCCTGTTCCACTTCGCCGCGCTCGTCCAGCCTGATGGGGGCCCGCAGGCCATAGCTGCCGAAGCCGGTGTCGCACAGCCATTCCACCCCGTCGAAGCGGGCCAGGATGGCCATGTGGGTGCGGGGCCGGCGTACCGGATAGGTCATGGGCCGGCAGCCGACGAAGCGCCAGTCCACGCCCAGGGCGGTGAGGACCATGGCGAACAGGCCGTTGACCTCGTAGCAATAGCCGCCCCGACGGCGTTGGATAAGCTTGGCGAAGATATCCTCGGGCACCAGGGAAATGCCTTTGCCTGCCCGCACGTCCAAATTTTCGAAGGGGATGCTGCGCAATTGGCCGGCCATCAGGGCGGCCACCGTGGCCAGATCGGCGTGGACCGGACCCTGGTGGCCGATACGCTGCAAATAGGTATAGAGGTTGAAATTCCCGGCCAGCATGGGAGCTCCCTGGTCAAAGCGAGGCGGAATTCTCGCAGAAAGCCCGGCCTTTGCCTGGACCAGGAGGCCGTCTCAGCGTGGGTCCTTCCGGTCCACGGTCAGATGGATCGTGCCGGGACCAGGCGTCTCGTAGGAGGGCAGCAATATCTTCAGGTTGACGGCAATCAACTTGTCGGCCCGCAGCCAGTGCAGTCCATCCTCGCTGGCCCAATCCTTGTGCAGGTAAATATCCCGGGCCAGACTGGCGCGGAGGGTCTGGGTCGCATTGGCGGCCAGGGCCGTGCCATCGGCATGGATATTGACCGCGATGGGCTGGCCGGCGGGCAGTTTGAAGACGTAGTCTCCGGCCGGCGGGGTGTCCGGGTAGGCCACTACCGGCAGGGCCGCCAGCTTGGCTCCATCAGGCGGATTGAGGCTGGCACAGCCGGCCAGGGTGGTGAGGACCAGGGTACCGAACAGGGTGGAATGGCGCATGGAACAACTCCCAAAGTTGTGGTTCAGGGGGAAACCGAAGGCACCGGATTGGCGCCTCCGGGGACATCTTCGCCGGCCGTGCCGGTGCTCAGCGCCATAAGGGCCGAGAGCCGGGAAACGTAATCTGCCAGAGCATCGCGACCAGCCGGGGTCAGGGCGTAGACGGTCTGGGCCCGTCCCCCCGTGGCGGCCTCACCGCCCTTCACGTAGCCGGCTTCCACCAGTTTGGCCAGATGGGCGCCCAGGTTGCCGTCGGTGACGTTGAGGGCCCGTTTCAATTCGGAAAACGTGGCTTCCCCCCGGCCCGAGAGGAAGGCCACCAGTTGGGTTCGCGCCGGCTGATGCAGCAAGGGGTCCAGGGCGGGCAGGCTGGTTGTCATGGGCGTTGTTCCTTGTGCTGGGCCAGATCGAAGGAGGCATGGGCCCGGACTTCAGGCAAACCATCCCTTAGCTGGGGGGTAATACGGTCGATCATGAGATTCAGGACACCCTCCCGGATGGCGTGCCAGTCTCCGGTGCCGATGCGGTATCGCCCATCGGGTTGGCCATCGATGAGGGCCACGTCCACCGGCTCCTGGAAGATCAGTTCCAAGGCTGCCTGGGGCGAGACACTCAGAACGCTGCTGTCTAGATCCACCCGCAGGGGAATGCGGCTGCCCGCTTCCAGCCGGAGGATTTCTGCCCCCTGTCCGGTCAGGGCCGGGGTGGACAGCACCGGCCCGGTGGGTACTTGCGTCGGTCCATAACGCAGGATCAGCAGGGGCGGACCGACCACCAGGGCCAACCAGAGGGACAGTGCCAGCCCCCGTCTCGGCAATCTGGTTTCTCCGAGACGGCCATTGAGCCAGCCAGCCAGGGGCATGCCGATGGCGAAGCAGGAAGCGTTGAGCCAACGGGTGCCGCCATAGGGCAGGCCCGCCGCCAGACCCGCCACGCCCAGCAGGATGGTGGCCAGACCGATCCACTCGATGAGGGGCCGGGAGAACAGCCCGAAAAAGTAGATGCCCAGACCCAGCAGGACGGTCCACAGGGCATAGATCATGGCTCCACCCCCGTAGAAAAACATGGCGAAGGAACCCAGACAGCCCAAGGACAGCAACATCCACCAGGCCCGGGTGATCTGGGCCTGGGCGAACGGGAGGGTTTCGTCCCGACGGGAACGGGCCTGGCGGGTGAGCCAGGCATCCAGCAGAGCCATGGTTCCCAACCATCCGCCCAGCCAGACCAGCAAGGCCATACCCCGCTGGGATACATCGGGAAAACGCGTATCGGTGATGACCCATTCCGTGGCAACGCTGAGAAAACCGCCCACGCCACCGATCAGCAGGAGCGTATGCCGATCCAGATGCACACTGCGATGTCCAGCCACCAGCATGGACTGAATGGCCTGGATTTGCTGCCGGTGGGCGCTCATGGAAGACTCCCTCGTTACTCTGTAAGGCAGAGACTAAAACTCTGCCATACAGAGTGTCAAGGCCATGGGCTCAGGACGCTTTACATTTCTTTTCGCTTCCCGTGAGGAGATAGAACGAATGTACCTATATCTAAAGTTATATCTTGTGTATAGTTGAGTCACCTCCCTGACCGTCGCAATGACGGTTTTTCAACCCCGACCTCGTGTCGGGGTTTCTTTTTTCCAGGGTCCGTACAGGGCGACTGGGTCGTCTCCTCCGCGACAGCACACAGGCACGACCTTGCCAGCCCATGAGCTGGCCCCAGACGAACCTGTCCGTGGGAATTGCGTGGAGGAAGCGATCAGGAGGTGGACATCGGTGAGGGTTGGCCCGATGACCTGAAAGTGGTGGGCAGTACTGGGATCGAACCAGTGGCCCCCGCCGTGTGAAGGCGGTGCTCTACCGCTGAGCTAACTGCCCGTGGTGGTCACCGAAGCGTTGGGACTCACCCGAGGCCGCGCATTCTAATGAGGCCTCCTGAATCGGTCAAAGCCTTTTTCCATATCTGCCGATTTCGGGAGTTGGCGGGGCTTCCAGTAAAATGCCGCTCTTTGCGCGTTCAAGCCTGCCCATGGTCCGCACCCGTTTCGCCCCCTCTCCCACCGGCTATCTGCACATCGGCGGAGCCCGCACGGCCCTGTTCTCCTGGGCCTACGCCCGCAAGCTGGGTGGGGAATTCATCCTGCGCATCGAAGACACGGACCAGGAACGGTCCACCCAGGCTTCGGTGCAGGCCATTCTCGACGGCATGGCCTGGCTGGGCCTGGACTGGGACGAAGGACCCTACTACCAGATGCAGCGCATGGAGCGCTACAAGACGGTGGTGGACCAGCTTCTGGAAGAAGGCAAGGCCTATTATTGCTACGCCAGCAAGGAAGAACTGGACGTGATGCGGGAAGCCCAGAAGGCCCGGGGCGAGAAGCCCCGTTACGACGGCCGCTGGCGCCCCGAGCCGGGCAAGACCCTGCCCCCGCCGCCGGCCGGGGTGACCCCGGTGATCCGCTTCAAGACCCCCCTGGACGGCGAAATCACCTTCAACGACCAGATCAAGGGGCCCATCACCGTGGCCAACGCGGAGCTGGACGATCTGGTGATCGTGCGCGGCGACGGCATTCCCACCTACAACTTCGGCGTGGTGGTGGACGACTGGGACATGGGCATCACCCACGTGATCCGCGGTGACGACCACGTGAACAACACGCCCCGCCAGATCAACATCCTCAAGGCCCTGGGCGCTCCCATCCCCACCTATGCCCACGTGCCCATGATCCTGGGCCAGGACGGGGAGCGCCTGTCCAAGCGCCATGGTGCCGTGTCGGTGCTGCAATACCGGGAGGAAGGCTTTCTGCCGGAAGCCCTGCTCAACTACCTGGCCCGCCTGGGTTGGGGCCATGGTGACGACGAGAAATTCAGCCTGGCCCAGTTCGTGGAATGGTTCGAGGTGCCCCAGGTGAGTCATTCCGCCGCCCGATTCGACGGCTCCAAGCTGACCTGGCTGAACCAGCAATATCTGAAGGAAGCGGACAACAGCCGGCTGGCGGAACTGGTCCAGCCCTTCCTGGTGGCCCAGGGCATCGACACCACGGGCCGGGGCGAACTGCCCGGCCTCATCGCCCTGGTGAAGGAACGGGTTTCCACGGTGGAAGAACTGGCCGACGGCCTGCACATCTACTTCCGCCAGACCCTGGCCGCCGTGGACGAACTGCGCGCCAAACTGACCCGCTCTGCCCTGCCCGCCTTCGAAGCCCTGCGCAATGCCCTGGAAACCGTCGACTGGCAGGCCCCGGTGCTGGGCCAGTTGCTCAAGGACACGGCCCAGGCCCATGGCCTGAAAATGGGTCAGGTGGGCATGCCCCTGCGCCTCATCCTGTTCGGCACTGCCCAGACCCCGTCCATCGACCAGGTGCTGGCCCTGCTGGGCCGGGAGGAAATCCTGCGCCGCTTCGACGGTGCCTGGCCCCACGTCCAGGCGGTGGTGGAATAATCCCGCCGAAAGCGCCCCGGAAGAGACCACGCATGACCCTCAAAAAACACAAGCAACCCCCGACTCACAAGATGAAGCTCATCGGTTCCCTGACCAGTCCGTTCGTGCGCAAGGTGCGCATCGTCGCCGCAGAAAAGTTCATCGAGTATGAATTCGTCATCGACGTGCCCTGGGACGCAGACACCCACGTGCCCGACTACAACCCCCTGGGCAAGGTGCCGGTGTGGGTCATGGAAGACGGCAAGACCCTGTTTGATTCCCGGGTCATCGTGGAATACCTGGAGAACGTGAGCCCGGTGGGCCACCTGTTGCCCAAGGAAGCCCGGCCGCGCATCGCGGTGAAGCGCTGGGAAGCCCTGGCCGACGGGGTGTGCGACGCCGCCGCCCTGATCTTCCTGGAAAAGAAACGGCCCATCGCCAAGCAGGATCCGGACTGGATCCGCCGCCAGATGGCCAAGGTCACCCTGGGCCTCAAGGCCATGAATGACGAGCTGGGCCCGCAGACCTGGTGCACCGGCGAGTTCTTCTGCCTGGCCGACATCGCCGTGGGCTGCGCCCTGGGTTACCTGGAATTCCGTTTCCCGGAAATCGAGTGGCGGCGGGATTACCCCAGCCTGTCCGAACTCTATGACCGGCTCATGCAGCGCCCTGCCTTCAAGGAAACGGTGCCGGTGGCCTGAGCCGGTCTGGCAGATTCTCCCGCCTCGGCCATAATCAGGCCATGCAGACGGATGAACTGGCGGCCCTCTTTCCCTTTCTGACCAGTCTGGCCCTGGGCTTGCTCATCGGCCTGGAGCGGGAGCGTTCGCCCCACGCCAAGGCGGGTCTGCGCACCTTTTCCCTGGTCTCCCTGGCGGGGACCCTGGGGGCCCTGCTCGCCGACAAGACCGGCGCGCCCTGGCTCCTGGGGGCCGGACTGCTGGTGCTGGGGGGCATGCTGGTGGCCAGCTATTTCAAGGACGAGGACCTGGAAGACCCGGGCACCACCACGGTGGCCGCCGTGGTGGTCTGCTATGCCCTGGGGGCTCTGGTCTGGTACGGCCAGGAACAACTGGCGGTGACCCTGGCCATCCTGACCACCGCCCTGCTCTACTTCAAGCCCGAGTTGCGCGGCGTGTCCCGCAACCTGACCCGCACGGATCTGGTATCCATCCTCCAGTTCGCGGTGCTGTCCTTCGTCATCCTGCCCATCCTGCCCAACCAGGACTACGGCCCCTATGCCGCCCTCAATCCCTACCAGATCTGGTGGATGGTGGTGCTCATCTCCGGCCTCTCCCTGGCGGGCTACGCGGCCCTGCGCATCGTGGGCCAGCGCCACGGCACCCTGCTCACCGGCCTGTTCGGCGGCATTGCTTCCAGCACCGCCACCACCCTGGCCTTCTCCCGCCACGGCCGGGACAACCCCCTGCTCGTGAACATGGCCGCCATGGTGATCCTGCTGGCCAACTGGGTGGTGCTGATCCGCCTTTCCGTGGTGGTGGGCCTGCTGGCCCCCGGCCTGCTGAAGCCGGTGCTGACCATGATGGGCGGCGGTATCCTGGCCGGACTGGCCGTGCTGTATCTGTTCTGGCGCCGACTGGACAACAAGCCGGATACACCGGTGCTGGAAATGGAGAACCCGACGGAAATCCGCGCCGCCCTGGGCTTCGGTGCCCTGTACGCCATGGTGCTGTTCACGGCGGCCTGGCTGTCCGATCTGGTGGGCAGTCAGGGCGTTTACGTGGTGGCCCTGGTGTCCGGCCTCACCGACGTGGATGCCATCACCCTGTCCAGCCTGCGCCTGTTCGGCCTGGGCAATCTGGACGGGGGCCAGGTGCTCACCACCATGCTCATCGCCATCCTGGCCAACATGGTCTTCAAGAGCGGGCTGGCCCTGTCCATCGGCGGTGCATCCCTGGCGCGCCAGGTGTTGCCGGGCATGGGCGCCCTGGCCGGGGGGCTGGTGCTGGGCTGGCTATTGGGCTGACGGAATCTCAGACCCGCTCGTTCATCCGCACCAGACGGCGGGTGAATTCTTCGGCCATGGCGGTCAGCAACTTCACCCCGATGGCCGGTACCCGGTGCAGCAGGCCGTTCCAGTGGGCCTGGCCGATTTCCAGAAAGCGGGTCGGCCGGGCCGCCCGGACGCTGGCGGAACGGGGCTCGCCGCTCACCAGGGCCATTTCGCCCACGTGTCCGCCCTTGCCGATGGGGGCCAGCACCACTCCATTGCGGATCACCTCCAGTTCGCCGTCCAGGATGAGGTAGAGGCTGCGATCCTGGGAGCCTTCCTGGATCAGGGTCGCGCCGGCATCCACCTGGCGCACCACGGCGCATTCCAGCACCCGGGACAGCTCGCTCATGTCCAGATCCTTGAACAGGAACATGCCCCCCAGGACTTCCAGCTTGGCCAGGGCGTCTCCGCCGGCCACGTCGGCGTCCGCCAGCACGTCCACCACCAGGGCGTTGGCCCATTCCCGCTCCGGACCGGCCAGAGTATCGGCCACCAGGGCCCGGGCCAGTTCGGCAGCCCCGGCGGCCGTGGCCACCGGACTGCTGGTCTCCGACGTACCGGCAGCCGTAAGCAGGAAGCGATCTCCCGGCACAAGTTCCACGCTCAAAGAGTCGGGCACCACGGCTTCCTGCATGCCGATGGCCCGGGTCAGCACCCGGGCCATGGGATGGCCTACGGCCTGGGCCGGCTGGATCATGCCCAGGGCCACCAGTTCCTGGGCCACGGTGTGGTCCCGGGTGAGCCGGTGCAGGCGGCCCAGGCGGGACATCTGCACGGCGCTGTGGCCCACGTGGGCAATGTGGGCGTGGCTGTCCAGTACCCAGAGCAGGGTCAGGGTGGTGCTCATGCCCCGCTCGTCAGGTTGTGCGATGCCGGCGGCGAACACCGCCGCCGAAGCCGCCTGGACCGCCTGGTGCAGCACGTCCAGGGCCGTTTCCGCGCTGGCCGGCCGGCCCACGGACAACACATCGGCCACGGTCCTGCGGGCCACCTCCAGGCTCAGGGCCGCGGCGCGTCCGCCGGCGGGATGGCCGCGCACCCCATCCGCCAGGCCATAGAACCCCAATCCGTCGTCGGCCAGCACCTGGCCCTGGTTACGGGTGATGCCTGCCGCGCAGCCGCTGGCTGCCGCACCGATGCTGTTCATGTCGTCTCCGGTCCGGGGTGGGGCCGGGAAGTATTCCGCCGAACGGCCGAGGCTTCAACCAGGGTCAGTCGAAGCGGCCCAGATCCAGTTTGCCCGGCAGGTCCCGGGTCACCTGATCGAAGCGCAGGATGCGTTTGCCGCCGTGGTCCCGCAGGAATTCCCGGGCATCCGCCTCGCTGGCCAGGGGCACCAGTTCGTGACCCATGGGCCCGGTCACGTCGGAGCCGATCACGTACCAGGCCTGGCGGGCGTCGATGCGGCCCAGGCCGTAGTACTCGGTGACGCCGATGCGGGCGATGTCCCGGGGCAGGTGGCCCTTGGCGTAACGGGGTACGTCGAAGAGATACTTGAACAGGTCCTTGGCCCCGTCGAAGTGGTGGGCGTGGCCATCCTTGTAGACCACCGTGGCGATCCAGGCCGGATACTTGCTGACCACCATGCCGCACACCGGGCACAGGTCCCGGGACGCGGGATCGGGAAAGCCGGTCGCCCCGGCACCGGCGGCGACGGCGGGCACCAGGACGGCCAGCAGCGCGAAGGACCGGGCCAGGCGCCCGGCCCGGGCAGTGATCCCGAGCATCAGCCGGTCTGCTTCATCATGTGCTTGCGCCGCTCTTCCCGCTTCTTGCGGATCATCAGGGTGTCCTTGGCCAGGTCGGCATAGCTGGCGGTGAGGGCGGCGGCGTAATCGCCGATCTCGCCGCCGTCCCTGGCCTGGGCGGCTTCGGCAGCGGCCTTGCTGCCGTAGGACACCTTGCTGCGCATGGTCATCACCCCGGGGGCCTTGCCGCCGATCAGGTAGGTGGCCTGATCCACGGCGATGAGGGGCTTCACCGCCTCGCTGCTGGCGTTGTCCGGGGCATAGACGGCCTTGGGTTCCCGGTCCAGGTTGATGGCCAGGGAGATGGACAGGCAGTGGATGGAGCAGGTGCCGTCCACCAGGTCGTCGGCGTATTGCACCAGATGCCGGGAATGGTGGAACTGGGTGCGGTCCATGCCGCAGTAGGGGCACTTGGGATACTTCTTCAGTTCGTCCACCAGGGGCGTGGCGTCCTTGGGGGCCTTGGGGATGAACTGGGTGGGGGTGCCGTCACCCGCACAGCCGGCCGCCCGGGCGGGGGCGGACAGCATGGGGGTGGCGGCGGCGGCCAGCAGGGGCAGTTTGAACAGATCGCGACGTTTCATGGTGGTACTCCCTTTCAGATAAAAAAGCCGCATCACAGATGCAGCATGACGGAAAAGAACCGGCCCCCGGCCCAGACGGCCTGGACGCCCAGCAGCATCACGGCTCCACCGGCCAGCCGGCGCAGCCAGACCAGGGATTGCCGGCCCAGGCCCTGGGCGAGCAGCGCCACCAGGGCCATGGCCGGCACGGTGCCCAGGCCGAAGGCCAGGAGCCACATTGCACCGGTCAGGGGATCGGGCGCGGTAGCGGCCTTCAGGGCCAGGGAGAAGACCAGGGAACAGGGCAGCAGCCCGTTGAGGAAACCGGCCAGGGACCAGCGCGGCGCCCGGTCCTGCATGGCGGCAGGCAGGGGCAGCCAGCCGGCGGCCCGGGCCCCCGCCAACATCACCAGCACCCCCGCCAGGACGTACAGCAGGCCCTGGCCCCGCCCCACCCCGCCGGTCAACACGACGGCCTGGCCGAGGAAGGCCGCCAGCCCGCCCACCAGGGTGTAGGCCAGGATGCGCCCGGCGTGGTAACCCAGATGGGACCCGGCCTGGGCCCCCCGGGCCCCGGCCAGGAACAGGCCGCCGGCCACGGGGCCGCACATGACCCAGCAATGGCCCGCCCCGGCCAGACCGGCCAGAAAGGCCAGGGAGAGGGTCAGTTCCGGGACCGCGTCAGCGCTCATCGAGCAGGGCCTTGACCCGGGTTTCGAACAATTCCGCCGTGGCTTCGCCGACGATTTTGCCGCGCAGGATCCCCTGCCGGTCCACCAGCCAGGTCACCGGCAGGGCCTGGACCCCGTAGGCCCGGGCCGTGGCGCCTTCCGGGTCCAGCAGCACCGGGTAGGCGATGCCGATGGACTCGGCGAAACGGCGGGCCGTGTCCCGGTCCTGGGCCACGTTCACCGCCAGAATCTCCAGACCCTGGGCGTGGAGCCGGGCATGGACCGGCTGAAGTTCGGCCATCTCCTTGCGGCAATAGGGGCACCAGTCCGCCCAGAAGCGCACGGCCACCACCTTGCCGGCCAGATCGGCGGGCAAGGCGACCCGAGCGCCATCCAGACGCTCCAGGGTGAAATCTGGCGCGGTCTGGCCGTTGACGGGGGCCGGCGGCCGATCCTCCGCACAACCGGTGAGCAGCCAGGCCAGGAGGAAACCTAAACAGACAAACCCCACCACGCCACTCCCCCCTTTGGAAAAGGGGGGCTGGGGGGGATTCCAAACGTTCGCCAAACCCGCCCCCCTCATCCCAACACCAGATTCGATCGCCACACGTACCCCCAGGCCAGCAGCCCAAACCCCCCGATCCCCGCCATGGCCACCCAGGCCAGCTTCCGGGCGGCGAGAGGCCCGGCGTCTTGCAGGCTGTCAGCCCTCACGCCCATGGCTAGCCCCGCCCCCACCCCGGCCGCCGTCCCCAGGAACAGCAGCGGATAGAGCAGCCACCCGGCATGGCCGTGCTCCGCCTGGAGAAGGCAGAAGGGACAGTGGTGGTTGGGCTCCTCGTAGATGTACAGCGAAACGAAGGCCACCACGGCGGCCAGGGCCGCCGGCAGATGCAGGCCGGACAGGACCCCGAACACCCTCCCGCCCCGGCCCCGGGCCAGGAACAGCCCCCCCGACGCCAGGGTGAGGCCCCACACCAGGCCATAGGCCGGCCGGGCCCATTGCACCGGCAGGGCCGCCAGGTCGTGGCCCACCCCTTCCGCCGCCGGTCCGAACAGACTGCCGCAGCAGGAGGTGATGACCGCCGGTTGCAGGTCGAGGAAATACAGCCAGAGCAACACCGCCTGGGCCAGGGCCAGGGGTGCCAGCAGCAGCAGGAGCCCGTACTTGGGACGGATCAGGGGGTAGTCCCAGCCCCGGTTGTCCAGGTGGTTGAGCACCAGCCAGGCCGCCGCCAGGAAGAACCCGGCCAGCATGGTGTAAAGGGCCGGAAATCCCCAGACGTTGGCCTTGAGGCTGCCGATGGCACACATGGCGCCGATGAAGAAGGGGGCCATGGCGTCGGCCGTGTGCACGAACAGGGCCAGGGCCGGCAGGCCCAGCACCAGGGACAGGGCCACCAGGGTGGAGGCCAGATGGGTGCGCCGTTCCAGGGCGATCTGGGCTTCGCCGCCGCTGGCCGGATTCCAGCGGACCAGCAGGTACAGGGCAAACAAGCCCACGCCGGTCAGCATCAGGGCGTTCAGGCTGGAAGCGAACAGCAGGGCCAGGGCCGGCGGCTGGAAGATCACGGCACGATCACTCCATCCTTGACCGTGACCACCCGCTCCACCAGCCCCACCTCGAACACCAGGGGATCGTGGCTGGACAGGATCAGGGTCCGTCCCTGCTCCCGCAGCCGGCCCAGGATGGCCAGGATCTGCTGGGACAGGTCGCTGTCCAGGTGGGAAGTGGGCTCGTCGGCCAGGATCACCCGGGGATCGTTGATGAGGGCCCGGGCGATGGCCGCCCGTTGGGCCTCGCCGCCGGACAGCCACTGGCTGGGGGTCGCCGCCCGCTGGGCCAGGCCCAGATCCTCCAGCAAAGCCAGGGCTCGCCGGCGGATCTCGGCGTAGGAACGGCCGGTGGGCTGGGCGGGCAGCATCACGTTGTCCAGCACCGACAGATCCCGGATGAGCTGGAACTGCTGGAAGACGAAGCCAAACGTATCCCGGCGCAGCAGGGTAAGAAAGCGCTCCGACAAGGCGGAAACGTCCCGCCCGTCCAGACGCACCCGCCCCCGGGTGGGACGGGTGAGGCCGCCCAGCAGGCCCAGCAGGGTGGTCTTGCCGGAGCCGCTGGGTCCCCGCAGGGCGGTGACCTTGCCGGCCTCGATGGCCAGGCTGACCCCCCGGATGGCCTGGTATTCGTTCTCCCGGCCCGGGTTGAAGGTCTTGTGCACGTCCAGCAGTTCGATCATTCCCGCATCACCCCGTCCGGATCCAGGGTGGCCGCCCGCCACACGGGCACCAGGGTGGCGGCCACGTAGGGCAGCACCGTGAGGAAGGCCAGGGAGGCCAGTTGGGCCACGTTGACTTCGGGCACCAGCGCGAAACGCGGATACAGCACCGACCAGCCCTTCAGCACGGCGGTGAACAGGGGCGCGTCGGCGTGGAAGACGTGGAGCCAGGCCAGGATATAGCCCGCCAGGAAAGCCGTCAGGGAGAGGAGCCCCCCTTCCCAGAGCTTCATGGCCAGCACGTCGCCGGTTTCCCAGCCCACCGCCTTGAGGATGCCGATCTCCCGGCGCTCCTCCGCGCTCAGACCCGAGGCTTTGTCCCAGGCCAGCAGGGCGAAGGCCAGGAGCAGGACGGACAGCACCGAGAGCAACAGTCCCTGGCGCCAGTTGAAGGCGGCCTCGTAGGTCCGGGCCATCTCCTCCCGGCTGATCACCCGGGCCGCGGGCAGGCGCTCCAGCACCTTCTCGGCCACCTTGCGCACTTCCCGCGGATTGCGCACCGACAAGGCCAGGTCGGTGAACATCCCCTGGGGAAAGGCGAAGAAGGCGCGGAAGTCCTTTTCGTTGACCAGCATCAGGTCGGCGTTGGCCAGTTCCGACTGGCGCTCCAGTGTGCCCGCCACGGCGAACGGAAAGGGCTTGCCGTAGGCGTCGCGGAAGGACAGCACGTCGTCCCGGCCCAGGCCCTTTTCCCGGGCCAGGGCGGAGCCGATCTGCACCTGTCCCGGGAGCGGCGCGTCTT
This sequence comes from Thiobacillus denitrificans, assembly GCA_020723405.1. Lineage (GTDB taxonomy): Bacteria > Pseudomonadota > Gammaproteobacteria > Burkholderiales > Thiobacillaceae > PFJX01. Next base: position 267,483 of record DYIY01000002.1, read on the forward strand.
CCAGCGGCACCCAGAGGGTCAGGTTGGCGCCCAGGGCCGGATCATAGTGGTAGCCCCACAGACGCCCCTGAACCGCCGTCACGCCACGCAGGCCGGCCAGAGTTTCGGTCCATCCGGCAGGGATCAGGTCGTGGCGGCCCGCCGTGAGCCGCTGTACCACCAGCTCCGGGGCATCGGCCAGCAGGGCCCGGGCCTCCCGGCGCAGGGCATCGCCGTAGAGCACCACGCCGGAGATCAGGAACACCACCAGGGTATAGGCCAGGAACAGGCCCAGGTTGCGCCCCCGGCGCCGGGCCATGTTGGCCACGGCGAAGTCGATGAGGGCCCGTTGCCGCCGCCATCCGCCGGTCATGGCCGGGGCGGCGGCATGAGGCTGCCGGCGGGGAAATGCTCCAGGGCCATGGGGTGGTCCTGGAAGGCGGCATGTCGGTCTGCCTGGCTGGCATGGCGGCCATAGCGGGCTTCGGTGAACAGAGCGGGGTCACTCCATCCAGGCAGCGGTGTCCGTTTGGGCGGGTCATCCGCCAGGTTGGGCAACAAGGCCAGAAGGGCCAACTCCAGGACGAGCAGAGCGCTGGCCAACGTGGATCCGCGCAGTCTTGCAAGGCGACTCATGGGGCGGAGGGCTGTTCGAACGATAAATAAGCAAATGCTAATTCTTCGCCGACAGCCCCATCTGCGACATTTTGTCGCAACCGGAAATCACCGATCCGGGGTCACCCTTCCAGACGATAGGCGATGGGGATCTCCAGCCGGCTGTCTTCGGGCAACTGCCATCCGCCCCGGAGGGCGGCTGCCGCTTCCTGGATCAATCTGGCGGCTGCCTGATCCAGCAAGGGGAAGCCGGAACTGTCCAGCACTTCGGCTCTGCGCAGGTCTCCTTTGGCGGACAGTTCCACCCGCAAGGTCACGACGCCCTCCTGGCCCAGCCGCCGGGCGATGGGCGGGTAGCGGCGCATTTCCCGCAGTTTGGCGGTCAGGGCGGCAAGCCACTGGCGCTGGAGGGTCTGGGCATCGGCAACCCGCTGGGGGGCCGGGGTGGCTGCTTGCGCAAGAACCGGGATGACGGGACGGGATGGAGCCTGTTCGACGGGCATTGGAGCCGTTGCCCCCTCGGTGATTGGGAGGGACACGGGGATGGCAACGGTGGAAGGGCTCACCTCGGACGACCGTTCCGGTGTGATGCTTGCCGGCACGGGGGCGCTTGCCATCCGCGCCGGCTGGGGAGAGGAAGGGGACGGGGGAGCCGCCCGGCTCGCCTCGGGCTCCTTTGCTCGCACAGGTTCCGGCGTCACCGGCAGAACCACATTCACCCGCCAGTTTTCGGGCCGGCTTGCCTCACCGCGCACCTGGAAGACCAGCAGAACGCCCAGCAGGACGACGCCGTGGACCAGCGTGGAGAGCAGCCAGCCCCGCAGCCGGGCGGATTCAACTGCGCCGGACATCCAGGCTCACCTGGTGGAATCCCAGGGCCTTCACCTGGTCCACCAGATCGATGAAATCGCGCAGGGCCAGCCCGCCGTCCGCCCGCACCACGATGGGGACCGTCCGGGGAATCGGGCCCAGGGCGGCGGGCAGGTCGGCGACGGGCCGATCGTTCAGATAGATTCGCCGTTCCAGGGTCAGGGTCAGGACCTGGGGGCTGGGCTGGCTGGCGGGCGCATGGGCGGCCCGGGCCAGATCGACGGGTATCCGTCCGGTGACGATGAAGGTGGCCGTGGTCAGCACGATGGTCAGCAGGACCAGCATGATGTCCACCAGGGGAATCACGTTGATGGAATCGATCTCCTCATCCATGGCAGGCATCCCAACGGGCCAGCAGCACCCGCACCCGCCGTCGCAGGGCATTGTTCAGGGCCACGCAGGGGATGGCCACCAGCAGACCGGCGGCGGTGGCCTTCAGGGCCAGGGCCAGGCCGGTCATGATGCTTTTCACGTCCATGTCGCCGCTGGCGCCCAGGCTCTGGAAGGTGAGCATGATGCCCAGCACCGTCCCCAGCAGTCCCACGTAAGGCGCGTTGGCGGCCACCGTGGCGATGAGGGTCAGCCCCTCGGTCAGGTCCGCTTCCAGTTCCACCCGCTTGGGCCAGACGACCACGTCCACCCGGCGATAATGGACGAAGCGGGCGATGGCCACGGCCACCGCCCAGAGGGACAGCACCAGGAGGATGCCGAGCACCCCGTATTCGACCAGGTCCTTCAATGCGTTCATGACAACCCCATGGCAATGCGGTAAGTGCCCAGGAACAGCAGTCCGCCCGCCGCCCCCTGGCGCAACCAGGCCCCCCAGCGCACCTGTCCGGAACGCAAGCGCTCGGCGGCGGCGGACAACAGGGGCAGCAGCAGCACCAGGGGGGTGACGGCCGCCCCCAGGCCGAAGGCCAGCCCCTGCAGGGCCCCCGACGCAGCCGTGCCCTGCTGGGCGGCAAAGGCCAACAAGGAAGCCAGGGGGGCACAGGGTGTCAGGCTCAAGGAGAAGCCCAGGGCGAAAGGCGGCGCCCCCGCGCCACGGCCGGCGGCGCATCCCTTCCGGGCGGGCCGGGCCGACAGGAGCCAGAGGCCGGCGGCCACGGCGGCAGCGCCGATGACGGCATGGCCGATCCCACTATCCAGAACCCCGCTCAACCAGGCTCCCGCCAGGCCGGCCACCAAGCCGAGCAGCACGTAGGCGCTGACCCGTCCGGCCAGGAACAGGCCGGTATCGGCCAGCACGGTGCCCCGCTCCCGGGCCAGCACCCAGGCGCCCATGAAGGGCAGGCAGGTCAGGGTGCAGGCGGTCAGCCCCAGGGACAGGCCCAACAGCCAGGCGGCCAGGAAACCGGCCCCCTCAGTCATGTTTCGGCCCTCGCGGAAACCAATGGATCTTCTGCTCGCCCTGGGGACTTTCCCGCTTCACCCGGGCTTTGTAGTAGGCCCGGGACGAGGAGAACAGGCCCAGGGGGCCGAACTTGAGCTGGATCACGCCGTCGTCCGGACAGAATTCGGCGCAACGGCCGCACAGGGTGCAATCCTCGGCGTAGGCCTTGCGGCCGGATTCGTGCCAGATTTCCGGAATGTCCATGGGACAGGCCTTGGCACAGATGCCGCACTTTTCGCATTTGCCATGCTCGGCCTTCACCAGGCGCAAGGGGGACAGGCGCTGGAACAGGGCATTGAGGGCCAACAGGGGACAGATGCGGCAAAAGGGTTGACGGCTGGCCAGGGCCGCCACCAGCACGAAGCCGAACAGGCCGTTGCCCAGGGCGCCCAACACGAAAGCCGTCGAATCTTCGGTGCGGATGGCCGCCTGTTCCCCGTCCCCGGTCAGCAGGGTGGTGGCGATGCGGGAGGGACAGACCTGGCAGTAGGCGTCCCCGGTGGCATGGGGGGTAGCCCCCAGTCCGGCAGCCAGGGGCAGCCCCAGCACCAGCACCAGCAGGAACAGCCATTTCACCGGGCGCAGGCGGCGGGCGGACGCCTCACCCAGATGGCGGAACGGCCGCCTGACCAGCCTGCCCAGGCGGAACAGCCAGTCCTGGAGGGTGCCCAGGGGACACACCCAGCCGCAGAAGGCCTTGCCCAGGAAGAAATAGAACACGTAAAAGGCCAACACGGTGAACAGCAGAGGCAGGAGCATGGCCAGGGCGAACTGGCCGGTCTGCTGGATCAGTTCCCCCACCCGGTGGTGCATCTGGTGCTGCAAAGGGATCAGCACGCAATAAGCTCCGTTGGCCTGGTCATAGGCGCAGGACAGGGCAGGCAGGGACTTGGACAGTTTCTCGGCGGCGTAATGGCCCACCAGGCCGCTGCCCCATACCGTCAGCAGCAGCATGATGGCCTGGACGGCCAGGCGCAGCCGGGCCAGGGTAAAGAGCCTGGAAGGCTGCGGGTCAACCATGGTTAGTCTCCTTGCGCCGGAGGATCAGGGGCAGGCCCAACAGCCCGCCCAGGGCCAGGAAGCCGCCCCCCAGGACCAGACTGCGCTGGGCATAGGCATCTTCACCGTAGGCGTAGCTGAAGGTGGTCAGGTAATGACGGTTCTGGTGGTCCTGCTCCACGGCCAGCAGGAAGCGGTTGCTCGGACCCATGCCATGCCCGCCGCCCGGGGCGGGCAGCAGATCATCCGGGAACACCACCCGCACGAAGCCCCGGCCATCGCTGGTGTACAGGCCCCGGGTGCCGCCGCTGCTGGCGAAGCTGACCTGGGCCCCCGGCAGGGGCTCCCCCTGGAAGCGGACCTGGAAGGTCCATTCCTGGTGGGTCCGGTAGCGGTTGTGTTCCCTGGGCAGGGGCGAGGGGATGATCTCCAGATCGCTCTTCCGTCGGGCCAGCATGGCCGTGGGTGCCGGTCCCGGATTGGAGAAGTAATGGGCCGTGCTGGCCACCTTCACGCCTTGCGGGGTTGTTTCCGTGGCCTGGAGCCAGTGATAGTTGCCCACCCCCGCCGACTCCAGGACGACCCTTCCCCCTTCCACCGGCAGGGACCAGGCCACCTTGTCGGTCTTGAAGCGCACCCCTTCCGGCCAGGGGGCCTGGCGACCCGGAGCAAAGGCTTCCACCGAGTCGGCCTGGAGGTTGGCCAGCCGGAAGCCGGCCTTGCTGCGATCCCGGCCCGGGGTGGCCTCGATGAGGGGCAGATCGGTCCAGGGGGCGGCCGCCTTCGACTGCCAACCGCCATGTCCTTCATGGCCCCCATGGGCCGGCGGGGCGGCCTGGACGGGAAGCGCCACGACCACGCAGACGACGCGGACCAGGGCCTTGAGGTGGTCAGCGGAAGTCATGGCGGTAAGTCAGCATCAGGGTGCGGGGGGCGGCCGCGGAATAAGTGACCCGGCCCGAGGTGTCCTTTTTCGCTTCGGCCGCGTAATGCTTGTCGAACAGGTTGTCGACGTTGAAGGTAAGGGAATGGCCATTGCGTTCGTAGCCCACCGACAGGTTGGCCACCCACTCCCAGCCTTCGTATTTCTCGGTGTTGGCGTTGTCCATCCAGTACTCGCCCCAGGTATTGGCCGACAGCCGGGTTTTCCAGCCGGTGTTGGACTTCCAGCCCAGGAAGAGGCCGTACTGCTGCCTGGGGATGAACGGCAGGGCGTTGCCGGAGCGGTCCACGTTCACGCCCAGCACCGGTTCGCTGAAGCTCTTGTACGTGTAGTCGGTGTAGCCGTAATGGCCACCCAGTTCGAAGCCCTTTCCCAGGGCCATGCTGCCGGCGAATTCCAGGCCGTTGCGTTGTGTCTTGCCAGCGTTCACGTAGTCCGTGGTGCCGGCGTTGAACACCGAGACGATTTCGTCGCTCACGGTGTTGCGGTAGTAGCTCAGATCGAACTGCCAGGCCCCGCCCCGGCCCTTCAGGCCGATCTCGTGGTTGCGGGACACGGGTGCTTCCAGCCCGGGATTGTTGGAGAACTCGCTCTGGGAGGGAATCTGGCCGGCCTGGGCCACCATGCCGAACAGATGCAGCCCCTCACTCAACTTGTAATTCACCGCCAGCTTGGGGGCGGGCAGGTTGAAGGTCTTTTCCGAGTGGGTGACCCCGGCGCCGGCCACGTAGGTACCGGTGGCATAGTTGTAGCGCCAGATCTGGTTGTTGTCGTCCTCGAATTCCACCCGGTCATAGCGCAGGCCCAGGTCCACGATCCAGCGGTCGGTGGGCCGCCAGGATTCCTGCACGTACAGGCCGGTGAGCAGGCTGGTGGCGTCGTCGATCTCCGCCAGGGTGCCCTTGCTGTCCGACAGGGTCGCCGTGATGCGCCCGCCGAAACCCGTGGTCACGTCCCGGTACTGGTACTTCCGGGAATCCGGCGTCCGTTCCTGGCGGGCGGTGACCCCTCCCACCAGGGTGCCGCCGGCATGCTTCCACTGGCCTTCCAGGTCGCCACCCAGGTTCCAGACCCATTTCTCGGTCTCGTTGATGATGCCGGTCACCGGGTGGTAGTGGTACCAGGTGTTGTAATAGATCCGGGGCTTGAAGGTGAAATCCCCCCGCTCCACCTCGTACTTGCTGTTGAGGAACCACACCTTGGAATAGCGGCCGGAATGCTGCCAGGGCTCGGAGGTGCCGGTCTGCTCGCCCGTGTCCTCGAACTGCCGGTACAGGGTGGCGTCCATGGAACCGGGCAACTGCATGTCGGCCTCGGCGTAGGAAATCTCGCTTTCCAGGGTGCCGCCACCCAGCAACCATCCGTGTTTCAACGAAGTCTGGGTGGTGTCGAACTCGTTCCAATTACGCCAGTCGTTGTCCTGTTTGCGGTGGGTGAAGGTCAGGGCCAGGGCCTGGTCCTTGCCCTCGGTCAGGGCACTGGCGCCGTAACGGAGGTGGGTATTCACGGTGCCTTCGGTGCCCAGACCCAGTTTCAGGTTGTTGGCCTGATCGTCGAACACCGATTTGGAGAATATCTGAATGGCCCCGCCGCTGCTCCCGGCGGCGAACAGGTTGCCGGGCCCCTTGGCGATCTCGATACGCTCGATGTCCTGGGTGTCCACGAAATCCAGGCGGGTGAAGCTGTCCGGATCCGACAGGGGAACCCCGTCGCGCAGCACCATGATCTCCCGGATGCCGTAGGCCGCCTTGAGGCCGGCGCCGCGGATGATCAGGCGGGCGTCGAAGCCGCCGTTCTTGCTGTCGATGAACACCCCCGGGACCCCCTGGAGGGCTTCCTTGATGTTGAACATCTTCCTTTCTTCCAACACCTCCTTGCCCACCACGGCGATGGCCTGGGGCACCTCCGCACTGGCCCGTTCCTCCCGGGTGGCGGTGACGGAAATTTCATCCATTCGTGCCTCTTCCGCCTGGGCCAGCAGGGGCAGAGAAGCAATACACAGGGCGAGCCGGGACTTCTTCATTTCAGGATGACCTTGTCGTTTTTTGGAAGCGCGCATCCTATTGATTCCACCCCGCCCCCCGGAATGCGACATATCGTCGCGCGGCATTCCGCCACACCAGACAGGACCGGGCGCCACCGTCAGCGTTTATAATTCCAGGCTTTCTGAATCGCGGAAGTCGTCATGGAAGCCGAACGCCTCAACCTCATCGAATCCACCCTCAACGATCTGGCCCGCCGGACCGATGAACTACGGGGGTATCTTTGACTACCCTGGCAAACGCGATCGTTTGCAGGAAGTCGTAGGCCTGCTGGAAGACCCCAACATCTGGAACGACGCCCCCAAAGCCCAGGAACTGGGCCGGGAGCGCAAGGCCCTGGAAGGCGTGGTGCTGAGCCTGGACAGCATCTCCCAGGGCCTCAATGACCATCGGGAACTGTTCGAACTGGCCCGCATGGAAGAGGACGACGACACCCTGATCTCCGTGGAGGCCGACGTGGCCGACATCGAGAAGCAGGTGGGGGCCCTGGAATTCCGCCGCATGTTCTCCGGGGAACTGGACGGGGCCAACTGCTTCATCGACATCCAGGCCGGCTCCGGCGGCACCGAGGCCCAGGACTGGGCCGGCATGCTCACCCGCATGTACGTGCGCTACGGCGAACGGCGGGGCTTCCAGGTGGAAGTGCTGGAAGAGTCAGAAGGCGAAGTGGCGGGCCTGAAATCCGCCGCCCTGAAGATCAGCGGCGAGTACGCCTACGGCTACCTGCGCACGGAAACCGGCGTGCACCGCCTGGTGCGCAAGTCCCCCTTCGACTCCAACGCCCGCCGCCACACCTCCTTCGCCAGCGTGTTCGTCTACCCGGAAGTGGACGACTCCATCGAAGTGGAGATCAACCCCGCCGATCTGCGCATCGACACCTTCCGGGCCTCCGGCGCCGGCGGCCAGCACATCAACAAGACCGACTCGGCGGTGCGGATCACCCACCTGCCCACCAACATCGTGGTCCAGTGCCAGAACGACCGCTCCCAGCACCGCAACCGGGCCGAGGCCATGGCCATGCTGAAGTCCCGGCTCTACGAGGCCGAGCTGCGCAAACGCCAGGCCGCCCAGCAGCAACTGGAAGATTCCAAGACCGACATCGGCTGGGGCCACCAGATCCGCAGCTACGTGCTGGACCAGTCGCGCATCAAGGACCTGCGTACCAACTACGAGGTGGGCAACACCCAGGCCGTGCTGGACGGCGACCTGGACGGCTTCATCGAGGCGTCCCTGAAGCAGGGCGTCTGAGACCCTTTACCGCACATACCCATGAACACCGAAACCACCGCCCCCCATCAGGACGAGAACCAGATCATCGCCGAGCGCCGGGAGAAACTGGCCGCCATCCGCGCTACCGGCATCGCCTTCCCCAACGATTTCGAGCGCAAGGATTACGCCGCCGATCTCCACGCCGCCCATGGCGAAACCGCCAAGGAAATCCTGGAAGCCACCCCGGTGGCCGTGCAACTGGCCGGTCGCATGATGCTCAAGCGGGTCATGGGCAAGGCCAGCTTCGCCACCCTCCAAGACATGAGCGGGCGCATCCAGATCTACGTGTCCAGGGAAGCCGTGGGCGAGGAAGCCTACGACGCCTTCAAGCGCATGGACCTGGGGGACATCCTGGGGGTCAGCGGCAGCCTGTTCCGCACCAAGACCAACGAGCTGACCATCCAGTGCAGCTCGGTGCGCCTGCTCACCAAGGCCCTGCGGCCCCTGCCGGAGAAGTTCCACGGCCTCACCGACCAGGAACAGAAGTACCGCCAGCGCTACCTGGACCTGATCACCAACGAGGACTCCCGGCGCACCTTCATCGTCCGTTCCCGGGTCATCCAGGCCATGCGCGAGTTCTTCACCAGCCACGGCTACCTGGAGGTGGAGACGCCCATGATGCATCCCATCCCCGGGGGTGCCAACGCCAAGCCCTTCGTCACCCACCACAACGCCCTGGACATGGAACTGTTCCTGCGCATCGCGCCGGAGCTGTACCTGAAGCGCCTGGTGGTGGGTGGCCTGGAGAAGGTCTTCGAGATCAACCGCAACTTCCGCAACGAAGGCATCTCCACCCGGCACAACCCGGAATTCACCATGGTGGAGTTCTACGAAGCCTACCGGGACTACCGCTACTTGATGGACTTCACCGAGGCCATGTTCCGGGACATCGCCAGCAAGGTGCTGGGCACCACCACCGTGCCCTACCAGGGCCACCAGATCGACCTGGGCGCCCCCTTCGCCCGCATGACCGCCCTGGACGCGGTGCGCCACTACCACCCGGACCTGAAGGATGCCCCCCTCCACGACAAGGACTTCGTGGTGGCCGAGCTGCAACGCCGCAAGATCCCCTTCCGTCCCCGGGACGGCCTGGGCGGCCTGCAACTGACCCTGTTCGAGGAAACCACCGAACACCTGCTGATCCAGCCCACCTTCATCATCGACTACCCGGCGGAAACCTCCCCCCTGGCCCGGCGCAACGACGTGAATACCGACGTCACCGACCGTTTCGAGCTGTTCATGGTGGGCCGGGAGATCGCCAACGGCTTCTCCGAGCTCAACGACCCGGAGGACCAGGAAGCCCGCTTCGACGCCCAGGTGGCCGCCAAGGAAGCCGGCGACGAGGAGGCCATGTTCAAGGACAAGGACTACATCCGCGCCCTGGAGCACGGCCTGCCGCCCACCGCCGGGGAAGGCATCGGCATCGACCGGCTGATCATGCTGCTCACCGACTCCCCCAGCATCCGGGACGTGATCCTCTTTCCCCAGTTGCGCCGGGAGGAGTAGGCCACTCGGGCAAACAGGGCGTTTTGTCGCTTTACGTGCCCGCGCATCGGGGGCCGCCAATTTAGGTCTGGTTTCGATGCCCAAGTATGCCCGGAATCCCGCGCCAGACTAGGCGTGGGGATTTTCTCACCAGCCTGCCAGGGAATCACCGGGGAAAAGACAAGTACTACTTCAATCCATGATCTTCCCCCAACTCCAGCTTTCAATGCTGCCGTAAATCGTGCAATTGTTTGTTCCAACTGCCCGAATCCGCTTGTTGGTGGTCTTTGCTACCAGGGCAATGGTGTATATGGCTTTGCCACCGGCTGTATTCGTGTCAAAAGCCAGGGCATTGGGATAGCCGTTGATACAAGTCGCTGGCGTGCTGGTCAAGGCGGATACGAAGTTCACGTAGCCATAACCTGACGAGTCAACACGCACAAAATCCACCTCCAAGTTTTCAGCAATACCATTGGCAGAGACGTTTGTGGGCGCCACCAAACAGATCAGGAGTGAAGCTAATGTCCATCGCTTCGCCAAGGCTTCAATTACCCAACCATTTTTATATTGCATCATTGGCTCCGGTTGATTAAAAATACAAACAAAAGAAAACTCGCAACTATCTTAGGGCGCCTTGAGCCTGGCCCATCTAGCCCTTGATTTTGGTTTTGTGACACGGCTGAATTGAACTGACATTGCCCCGCCTTGAATGTGCAAGCAGATCAAACTTGTGAAAACGTGGTCTGTCTCCAATTTCCCCAATTCAGCTACCGCTGGATGATGTGCAGCGGAATGTTGGGAAGGGCTACGCTGGCGCGGTGGGGTATGGAGTCAGTCCGTCGGGCAATTCAGAAAGTTGGATGTTAGCGGGAAATCGTGGTCTGTCCCCTATTATTCTCTAATTATTCCGTATTCTCTCAATTATTCCGTAACCACTAAAAATCAATGCTAAGCCGATCCTTTAAGTGCGCCCAATCAAAAATTAATCAAAGTCCGCAATCGCTCTATCTTGCAAATGGTCGCCTCGTATCCAATTTTAAAGTATTGATTTTGCGCAAGTTGAGCCTTTGCGCGGGACTCTTCAATATCTAATTCTTCATTGGCTTCCTTGATGCGTCCCAACAAGTACAGAAGCACTCCTGCATAAATATGTCGACTAGCGCTACCAGGCCCAAAAATAAAGCCCGAAGTCTTATCAGGATATAAATCTAACTCATTTTGCAAAAAGGCAGAAATTCGATCAAGATCACTAAGCCTATGAAGAAGTGGCAACCCATACCTGGAAAAGTTGTCTTGCCAGGACGCCACTTCCTTAGAAGGATCATTAAATATGCAGATTGAGGGCCTGCTTTTCGAGTAAAGCAATTCGTCCCTGCGCTCAAAGTAAGCCTTCAACCATTCAACTTCGCCCAGAAATAAGATACAAACTGGATCAGCTTGTGCAATAGACCCCGAACATTCCCAATCTTTTATTGCAGAAAGCACATCACGCACCGCCTTAGAAGAAATAGATAATGCAGTTGTGAAATAGTTAGCGTTTTCATGCGTTGATATTTCAAGCTCAATCTCTTGCGACAAATCTTGGTCGAGCTTCTTGCTCCAGGTAATATATCTAGCCACACCTTTTTGGTTAACACCACAAAAAGTGAATCCATTATTTTTTAACAGAAAATCAATTCCTTGAATTATTTTTACACCACCATGTCCACAGCGCTTTATAACCCGACGTTTATCTGATTGGCTAAGAATTCCTGTGTCCATACCAAGGCAATTACCTAAATTAGTGTGCATCATTTGATTCTGACACCATAAGCCCAAAATCAATAGCTCCTCCAACTACTGGCCCCAGAAGTAGCAATGGTGCCCCGTACTTAATTATCGTAGTTAACCCCATCCGAACTGCTTGTCGTTGAGCACGAGCCGCACCAAAGGAAACCAGATTGACAGTAACGGGCACTCCTTGACGTGCCAACGTCGTGCCAAGATCTACACCAAGTTTTTTTGCCGCAGATGAATCAAGTATTTGAATGTTTCCCTGCAAAGCAGCCTGATATACCACCTTTTGATTTACTGAGAATTTTGATTCCGACCCCACTTTGACCTCATCAATTACCAAGCCACCATTCCGATAGACAAAATCTGCAACTGCCTCGACAATTTTTCCATCAACAGTAACGCCAATTCTGACACCACGCAAAGCACCAGGAAGATCGGCTGATCGAGCTGCCTCACCTGCCAAACCCCGCAACTGATTTTCTTTTAGATCATTAAACAACCTACTAAATGCCCCTGTCAAAGCCCCATTCCCAAACTTCCCGCCCCCAATCACAGAAGCCGTACCGCCTACGACAGCCGCCGCTAACGCATTAGCTGAGCGTCCTTCCCAGGTTGTGGGGTCGCCCACGCCATCAAAAACCCCTGACCAACTGACAGCTTGGGTAAAGCCGCCAGACAAGGCCCCTGATCCGAAATCCCCGCCCTGCAACTCTGACATCACCCCGCCAGCCACCGCATGCGCCAGTACCTTATCAAATCCAGGAGCCGGGAAAGCGGAATGGATGCCCATAAACATACCGGCCGAGAAAGCGCCCATCACGCCTCCTTGCATATTGCCGGTAGAGATAACGCCAGATGCAAAACCAGCAGTAAGGTTGGCACCTGCCGCTGAGAAACCAAAATTGGTCGTTAGAAACTCTGGTGCGAACACAGCCACCGCAATGGATGCCACCATCCTGAACACCTTGCTTTTCCAGAAACAACCCAGGAAGCAATACCCGTCCGGGTCGGTGAGGCTCAGGGGGTTGTTGAGCACATAGCTGTAGCGGTTCAGGTTCTGGCTAAGATAGGGGGCCTGGATGATGGGGTCGGCCGACATGAAGCGGCCCAATACCGGGTCGTAGACCCGGCCGCCCATGTGGATCAGGCCGTTATCCAGCATTTCGTGGCCGGTGTAACCCTGGTCTGCGATGCTGCCATCCCCTTCGACGGTGCTGCGTTTTCCCCAGGGGTCATAGGAGTAGCGGGCGAGCACGGCACCGGTTTCACTGGTGACCACTTCGACGCTGCCCAGATGGTCGGCGTGGAAATAACGGATTGAACTACTGCCATCAGAGCGGCTGACGTATTCCCCAATCAGCCGGCCACCAGCCAGGAGACTGTGCTTGTATTCGGTCAGGCCGTTCTTGATCTCTTTTTCGTAGTGGATGCCCAAGGCTTCGACGTAGCGGGTCACGGTGCCGTCGGGGGCGGTCTGCTGGGCCCGGGCGTGGTCGAAGTCGTACAGGAAGAGGGTGCTCTGGCCGCCCTGCTCCAGGCTCACCGGCTTGCCGTAGCTGGCCCACACCAGGGTGCGGCCGTTGCCGCTGAGTAGGTTGCCTTTGGCGTCGTAGGCAAAGTCGCTGTTGACCGTGCCGCTGATCTGGGTGACGGCGTGGGGGCGGGGCCCTGCATAGGTGTAGGTGCCCGCGTCGGATTTGTAGGTGATGTTGCCCAGGGCGTCGTACGCCATGGTCAGGTTGAGATTGGTCCCTGTTGCGGTGGCTAGGCGGTTCAGGCTGTCGTAGGTGTAGGTATCGCTGGTATTACGCACGGCATCACCACGGCTGTTCAGGTTGCCCAAGGCGTCGTAGCCGAAGCTGCGGTTTTGCACCGTGCCGTTGGGGCCATTGGCGAGGATGCTGGTCAATCGCCCTTGTTGGGGGCTGAAGACCCGGGTTGTGGTCAGGCCGTTAGCCAGGATTTCGCTGGTGACGCGGCCTTCGGCATCCCGCAGCAACGCTTGCCAATACACCAGGCCGCTGGCGTCGTTGTTCTGGAGCTTGGAGAGGTAGCCGTTGGCATAGACATTCTTCAGGGCAAAACCGCCGGGGTAGGTGACCACTAGAGGCCGGCTGTAGCTGTCATAAGTCTGGCTGACCACATAATCCGCGTCCACATGAGCGGTAACGCTGGAAACACGGCCGTAGCTGTCGAAGGCGTATTTGCGGCGGGTGCCGTTGTCCGCGGTGACCTCACACAGCTTGCCCTTGCCCTTGGTACAGGCGCTGCCATCCTGATAGCTATCGAAATACCAATTGGATATCAGGTCGGCTTCATTGCGCTGGATCATGCGCCCCAGCAGGTCGTAGGCCAGAGTGACGGTGTGATCGTTGGAGTCCACCTGCCGCACCATTTCACCCAATGCGTTGTAGGCGTAAGTCCAGTGGCCCATGTCCGGGTCGTCCATGGTGAGTTTGCGGCCCCGGGCATCGTAGGTGTTGACGATGGCGTTACCGTTGCTGTCCTCCGTGCTCAGGAGGTTGCCGTATGGGTCGTAGTGGTAGGTGGTGACATGGTCCTGAGCGTCAATGACGCTCAGCACTTGGCCCTGGCTGTTCTTGACCGTGGTGGTGGCGTGGCCTTTGGCGTCCGTGACTGTAGTGGTGAGGCCCGCATAATCGGTGAGGGTGCTGATGGTGGCACCGTTGTCATCCAGCTCAGTGACTTTGGTCACCCGGCCCAGTTCATCGTAGTAGCGGGTGGCCCAGTAGACAGCACCGCCTTCGTAGTAGGGCTGGGAAACCCGGTAGGCACGGCCCTGGTCGTCGTATTCCGTGTCCTGGTAGACCCAGCGCAGGTCAAAGCCCTTGACGGCGTTGCGCACTTCGCGCTGCAGCATGTCGTAGTAGACGATAGTCTGGGGGGCACCCGAAGTGGTGGTGGTGACGTAGTAGGCGCCGTGGGCGGGGCATGAGCTGGTACAGGCCGTGTAGGTAATGCTGGTGGTGGTGGTGTCCGCCCGAGTCTCCAGGGTCTTGCGCCCGAAGCCGTCGTAGGTCCAGGTGGTGGTGAGGCCGTTGGGGCCGGTGAGGCTGGTCGCCCCGCCGAACTTGGCGTCGTAAACCCGGGTTTCGCTTTGGCTCAGGGCGTTGCTGCTGCTGGTGGGGAATTGCCCCTTGCTGTCGTAGCCGGTACCGCTGCTGCGACTGGCAAAGACGCTTTCTCCGGTTGGCGCTGCCGCTTCTCCGACACTACCATTGCAGTTGCGCGTGGTGCTGCCGGTTTTATTGCCGTAGCCATCGTAGCTGTAGGTGGTGACCAGACAAAGGTCCGGGTTGTCCGGTTCGATGATCTCCTTGGTCAAAAGCCCCGTCGTGGCATCGTAAGCAAAGGCAGACGTGCGCGTGGCGCTATCTGCCAGAACGGAGCCGCTCAGTAATGCTACAAGCAGCCAGGCAAATGCCGAGAACAAGGGGTGGCGGAGGGAAGTAGAAGGCATTTCGATCCCTGATTCGTTTTCTTGGATATTGGATTAATCCGACAGGATGTAATTGATGATCGCGCCTAAAGCGCCTTCGTTCACCAGCGGACTGCTTCCCAGAGACACTTCCGTTGCATCGTTTACGCCATCGCCGTCCGTGTCGGTCAAGGTAGGATTGGTTTTGTTCTGGTATTCGGCAAGGTTCGTGAGCCCATCCCCATCAAGGTCCTTGGTCCCGTCTGTGGAACTCGTGGGACTGAGGCCGTATAGCGTTTCCCAACTGTCGGGCATGCCATCGCCATCAGAATCCGGCCCCGGATTGGACACGGTTCCCAGGGAAGCCAGGTTGTCGCCCACGCAGACCGGCTCAACGCTGGACATGGGGTAGCTTTGTAAGCTGCTGCCATTCTCCGGTGAGTAGCTGGCGGTAACGGTGCTGCGGGTCAGGCGGCCCAGCAGCCATTTGCTGGAATCGATGGTGTCGGTATAGGTGTTGATGGTGTCCTTGATGTAACCATCCTGGCTGGTCACGTTGATATGGGTGGCGTTGCCATGGTCGTCGTATTGCTTTTCGGTACTGGTGCGCGCAATCAAGCTGCCATCCAGTTCATATTTATCCTCAAGCGACCAGGATGGATAGGCGAAATGGTAGGTAGGTCCATAATTCGTGTTCGTCAGGTAACTCCAGACGGTTTCGGAATGCCCCACCAGAGCACCGGAGGACGAATACTGCTCGGTCAGGATGGGGAGGCCATGATGGGGATAGTCCTGCTGGAAGCTGGTGACGGTGGTGAGGCCCGTCGCCCCATCCGTTTCAGTTATTTGTCTGAATCCGAGGAATCCGCCACCTTCCTGGTGCGCCTGGGCACCCGTATAGGTTCGGTAGACAGTGTGCATTCCACCAAGGCCATTACTGTTGGATAGAGACTCTGCAACGTAGATAGGTGCCTGGAGATCCAAGGCGGGATAAAGTGCGCAACTGCCCTTTTGATATATGGAAGCATCAGTGATTGGTAGATAGCTAAAAGTTGTCTGTGCACCTAGTCCATTGAGAACAGCAGTCAGAAGATCTGGGAGTTGCCCACTGCTTAGATAAGTACGAAAGTTTCCATTCACCTCCCGCACTACATAATCACCAAGACCATCACCATTGACGTCCATTGAAAAAAAGTGGTTAGCTTTCGAATAGCCAGCAGCATCTGTATAAGATGTTGTCAATTCCCACGACGAATTCAACGCGCAATCAACAGCTGGACTAAGACAACTTGATATTGTTGCACCCTGACGAATTATAAAATCAGACTTGCCATCACCATTCAACTCCGCAACAAAAGTCCCTTTTGATGACACCAACTGATCACTTGTCTTAGGCACACTAAGTGCTTGGGGTGCTTTCGCTTGCGACAGCGACTGCGAATCCAAAATAATTTGCTTACCAGTAGAAACCCTAGAGGAAATATCAGTAAATATATGACCATAGTTATCAAGTTTAAAACTTTCAGGAGAAATCAAATCAGCATTTCCATCAGCATTCAAGTCTGCCTGATAATACCCATAAAATTCCGAATTTATAGTCGGCAAAGATCCATCACTTGTTATCAAATCTGTTGAATCCATTTCCGAACCACCAGAAGCAACAAATTTAATGGAGTCCGACAACCAATAGTATAAGGTGCCACCGTTTACATTCCCACTCCTTGCGACTAAATCAGTTTTTCCATCACCATTAATATCCATCGTAAAAAATCTGTTAGCTTCGTTCCAACCAGCAGAATCAGCATATCCAGTAGTTGTGGTTCCTGAATTAACAAACAATTTACCGTTGGACAGCCAAGTATACATCTTGCCGGCACTGTCCCGGGCCACTAAATCAGTCCTCCCATCTCCATTAACGTCCATGGGGAAAAAACGTTGGCCGCTATTCCAGCCAGCCGAATCCTTATAGCTGGTGGCAACATTGCCTGCATAGGTGAACAGGCTTTTGTTAGACAGCCAAACATGGAAAGTTCCCGCAGCGTCTCTGGCAACTAAATCGCCTCGTCCATCCCCATTGACATCCATGGGGAAGAACCTGAGCCCACTATTCCATCCGTAAGAATCTTTGTAGCCTGTACTTAAAGTCCCACCTGCTGTAAAACTACTTCCATTGGAATACCAGAACTTGAGAGTGCCGCCACTGTCACGAACAACAAAATCCCCCTTGCCATCTCCATTGATATCCATGGGAAAAAAGCGATTTTCACCGTCATAACCATTCTGGTCTGAATAGGTGGTACTCAGCACAGTGGAGCTCTCCACCCAACCCTTCTGAGGGGCACTCCAGGTAAAGTTGGTTGCGGGAATGCAGACACCATCCGAACCACAAAGGGTCAGGCTGTTTAGCAGAGAGCGGGAGGTGTTGCTGCTGATCTGATAAGAAAATTGATAGTCCTGCACCTTGGTTTCGCCTGTGTAAGTCGTCAGATTCTTGAGGCGAACCGTCGATGTCAGGCCAACCCCTGCTTGATAACCGGCGAGGATATCCGGCCGAGTTTCGTAGGTGAAGCGGACGGAATTGGTCGGCGCCTGGGCTTTGCCGCTATTTCCCGTAAAGTCAATGCGGTTCGGATAGGTTTGATGATTTGTGTCATCCTTGGTGTAAGTGACAGTGAAGTAGTTTCCGGAGGTGTCTGACACCTTATTCAAGGCCCAAAGCAGTATGGATGTCGTACCCGTGCCAGACTGAATTTTTGAGTCGGCGGTGATCGCGTATTCCATGATGAGACCGCTCTTGGTCCAGACCTTCCAAGTGGACGGACCACTACCCGAAGTCCCATAGGAAATGATACGGCTGAACCCCTCCTTAGCAGTACGGTATTCCGTTCCATTGGCACCATTTGTACCAGCGATAGCAATCAATCGCTCCCCATCCAGACAGAAACGGTCATTAGAATCAAGATTTACACCCCCCTTGAATCCGTCCTGAACGTAGGTCGCTGGGCATCGACCAATATTGGAAAGCCCGGCCAAATTCCACCCGACGCCCAACAGACCATTGCCGGATTGACTACTATAGGTAATGGATAGTTTTGGGACCAAACCTGAGACGCCCGGGGGCGCTTCTACTGGAATGGAATAAACTGCCGCACCGGTTTCACTTAGGGAGGCACTTCCGGGTACGGCCCCCACTGGCGCTGTTGCAGCATGTGCCTGACAGAACGAAAAGAGCTGACCTGACGATATAAGTACAACAATCGAAACAAGCAAGCTTCGAATGAAATCATAAACGCAAGGCCGATGCAATTCGCTCATTGCCCGGATCTGACAACTGACGCCCCCTCTGGTAGCAACCATGAACCTTGCATTTGAACTAGTTGATGGGTTCGTCGGCATATCACTGGTTGCCTGACAATGACCGCTACGCATTATTTTCCCTTTTTCAACAACTTGGCGACCAAACGAATGGACATCCACTTCCATTTAGGCACTTAGAATAAACGCAAGCCAATAAGACAGAAATAATTATTCATTGAGACGGACATAGCTAACCTCAGCAAACCCACTACACTCGGCCAACCCAGCACCGGTCGTCGCAACCTTTACTGACTTTCCAGAAGAATGAGCCGTCAATAGCAAAGCAAGGATATCTTTGTAACCCAGATGTGATTGTGAGACTGCAAACCATGCACTAGTGCCAACACTTGCATCTGCCGTGAGCACACCAACAAGCTGAAAAAATGCACACGGCCTGGCATCTGGGCTTTGAATGTATTTGACATCCGCATTACTTTCCGCACCATAAACATGTGCAATCATGGATAAACTTAGGACAGCAAACAAAACATTACGATAGCTTCGCATTATCATACCTTTCCCCATGTTCATGATTCGTCACGTACAATTAAATTAGTTAACATCAAGAGTAACGCGAGTTACAACCGCGTAATCATTGCCTTCAACACACTCAGTGCCCGGACCATAAACTCTGATTTTTTTTCCAGTGGCGATCGCCATCATAATCAAAGCACTCATGCTTTTATAGTTATTATCCGTCGTTTTTAGTGCAAATCTGTCAGTCAGATCACAATTTCCACCTATCGCAGACACATCGCCATCAATAATTATTCGATCATTAGCACTGGGTCCTGACCAGTATTCTTTCACCGATACCCCGCCAGAAGCACCTGAATACACAGAGCAAGAAATCAGCATTAAACACACAGAAATGCATATGTGAACTACTCGCATAATCATCTCCACACATTACAATTAATGCACATAACTCATCCCACGAAAGTTAAATTTTTA
Organism: Thiobacillus denitrificans; assembly: GCA_020723405.1. Classification (GTDB taxonomy): domain Bacteria; phylum Pseudomonadota; class Gammaproteobacteria; order Burkholderiales; family Thiobacillaceae; genus PFJX01. The sequence continues at coordinate 286,604 of DYIY01000002.1, forward strand.
TGGATAGACATGTTTCATGGGCGCTATCGCAAACATGCCTTCAAATGAACATATTGAGGCTAAGATGAGAGAATTGGATTAATCACATCCAAGTTGGGGTCGGCTAACGGAATGCCTTGATAAAGGGTAGCGCCGGCAATATTACGAACTCAATCTATTTCAATCATAAGATTCATGTATCGGATCCCGTATGGCGGATTTATATGTCACCCATCAACACTTTTCCCAGTGACGCATTGGAAATATAAACCTCTCCGTTTATCAGCACCACCTCAAGAGATGACATATACTCGTAACATTTATGCTAGACATCTCGGTGCACTCACTCAGCACTAGAACGAAACGGTATTGTTCGTAAAGACTCTATCAAGCCTTGAAAGTGACGTATATATATCTTTGGTTATAACCTTGGTTCGTTTATTGCTTAGGGGACTACCTTACCCGGGCGTAAATCGAAATGACATGTTGGTACTTTGATTGGCTCTCGACACCGTGATTTTCAAACGAACCTCTTGATGGCGCTCGTTAATTTTTTTGCTTCCGGTAACCAACATCCGCGTTCACTGGTAGGCCAAAACCGCCCTTTCCGGCACACTATGCGGAACAACAGGGCGGCCCCCATGTCAGCCACCCAGGTGGCCCCCGCGTTAACGGGATGGACGGGCTGCCCCCAGCCTGTTTCACCATTTTCCTGGAGGCTTCATGAACCGTTTCGCCGCTTTCCTTACCGCCCTGTTCCTGGGCTTCACCCTGGTTTCCAGCCTGCCGGCCGTGGCTGCCGAGGCGACCCAGGCCGTCAACAAGAAGCAGATCATGAAATCCTGGCGTGAGGCCCGGGCCAAGTTCCAGACCGTGGCCGATGCCGCCAAGGCCGATGCCGCGAAGGCCAAGCTGGTCCGGGCCCTGGAAAAGAGCCTGGACGACTCGGAAGTCACTCTTGAAGAAGCCCTGGACGCCCTGGCCGGCAGCGACCAGAAGCGCATCGCCAAGGCGGCCGCAGCCCTGAAGGACGACCTGCAGGTCCTGGCCGCCAACCAGGCCAAGCTCAAGGGCGACAAGCAACTGGCCGGGGCCTCCGGCAATCTCATGAACATGCTGGGCGACGTGCTGGCCCAGCAGAACCAGGCCACCCGCAGCGCAGTCAAGAACGTCCGCTGAGGTCAGGACGGCCATGAATCGGCTTCTTCTCGCCCTGCTGCTGGCCCTGTCCGCCCCGGTTTCGGCCCAGGCCCTGAAGGGGGTCGTCACCGTGGTGGACACCCAGGGCCAGGCCCAGGTGAGCCTGGACGGGGGCAAGACCTGGACCGCCATCCAGGAAGGCCAGCGCATTTCTCCCGGCAGCCGGGTGAAGACCGGGCCCCATGCCCGGCTGGCCTTGCTGCTGGCCGACCGCACCCAGGTCCGCCTGAACGAGAACACCGTGCTGGACGTGGAGGAAGTTGGCGACGGCACCCGCACCGGCGGCCAGACCAAGTTCCGCCAGTTGCTGGGCCGTAGCTGGGTCCAGTCCAAGACCGTGCCCAACGGCCTCACCATGCGCACCCCCACCGCCACGGCGGGCATCCGCGGCACCGACTGGGAAATGGCCGTGGCCGAGGACGGCAAGACCACCCTGACCGTGTTGAGCGGCGCCATCGACCTGGCCGGCGAAAAGGGCCAGATGGAAGTGGCCGCCAACGAACAGGCCGTGGTGGCGGAAGGCCAGGGACCGGCCAAGCTGGGCATCCAGAACCCCCGCCAGCGGGTCCAGTGGGTCACGGCCTACCTGCCCGACCCCCTGCGGCATCTGGCGCTTCCCCCCTCGGACCCCGTCCGCGCCGCCCTGGCGGCCGCCGACCTGAACGCCGCCCGGACCCTGCTGGCCGGCCAGGAGAACGATGCCGCAGCGGCCCTGCGCATCCTGGACCAGGACCTGGCCGGGGCCTACACCCTGCTGGACAAGCGCCTCGCCGAGGAAACCACCCAGCCTGCCCCCTGGCTCATGAAGGCCGACCTGCTGGCCCACGAAGGCCGTCTGGAAGAGGGGCTCGCCACCCTGGATGCCGGACTCGCCCGCTTCTCCGGCCACCCCTGGATCCTGGCCCTTAAAGCCCGCCTGCTGCTGCTGTCCGATCAGGCTGCGGCCGCCGCCGCCCTGGCCGCCGAGAACACCCGGCGCCACCCGGACAGCCCGGAGGCCTGGCTGGCCCAAGGCGACATCGCCCGCCAGGAAGGGGACGTGGCCACCACCTACGCGGCCTACGCCCGGGCCCTGCAACTGGCGCCCGACGACGACCGGGCCTGGTTCGGCAAGGCCGTGGCCGACGGGGAACGGGAATACGTGGCCCGGGCCCGGGAAGGCCTGGACAAGGCCCTGGCCCTGAATCCCCGGGGTCCGGGCTACCAGGGCGAGCGGGGCAGCCTGGAAAGCTTCGCCAACGAGTTCGCCGCCGCCGAAACCGCCTTCCAGGCGGCGCTCAAGGACAACCCCGCCAACTACGTGGCCCAGACCGGCCTGGGCGTCCTGCGCCTCAAGCAGGGCCGCCCCGAGGACGCCCTGGAGGCCTTCCTCAAGGCCGGCGTCATGGAGCCCCGCTACGCCCGGGCCCATGTCTACACCGCCGTGGCCTACTACCAGATGGGTTACCGCAAGCAGGCCCGGGAGGAACTGGCCCGGGCCCGGGAACTGGACGACAAGGATCCCCTGCCCGCCCTGCTGGACGCGGTGATCCTCAACGACCAGTCCCAGCCCGGGGACGCCCTGGCCGCCGCCCGGGAAGCCCTGGAGCTGATGCCCTACCTCAAGTCCCTGAACCAGGTGGCCAACGACCAGCGGGGCAGCGCCAACCTGGGCCAGGCCTTCGCCCTGTTCGGCATGGAAGAGTGGGCCCGGAGTTACGCCCAGTCCTCCTACAACCCCTTCTGGGCCGGCAGCCACCTGTTCCTGGCCGACCGCTACAACGGCCTGTTCACCAAGAATTCCGAACTGTTCCAGGGCCTGCTTTCCGACCCCACCGTGTTCGGCGCCAGCAACCGCTTCCAGAGCCTGGTGCCGGCCCCGACCAGCAACGCCGCCCTGTCCATGCGCTACACCCGCACCGAGGAGATGGACGGCTTCAGTCCCCAGGCGGAACTGAGCGGCTACCGCATCGCCCCCGTGCCCCTGGCCTACTACCTGGGCTACGAGGCCCTGGACCTGGACTATGACGACGGGCCCTACGAACTGGGGGTGGCCACCGCCGCCCTGGGCGTGAAGCCCCGCCACGACCTGGGCCTCTTCCTGTTCCTGGACCGGGCCCGGCAGGACGACGATTCCATCCTGGACCTGGCCAGCGGTACCGACCTGGACGACACCCTGATCACCCGCCGGGCCGACCTGGGCCTGCACTATGCCCGCACCCCGGAAGACCACTGGTGGTTCAAGGCTTCCCATTTCTCGTCGGACGGCGACACGCTGGGCAACCTGATCACCGTACCCATCGCCTCCATCGTGGCCGTGAACCAGCCGGAATACGGGTTCCGGCGGAGCTTCCGGGCAAGCGGACATCTGTTGTCGTTCGGTGCCGACTACGCCCTGCGCAAGACGGACGCCCTGTTCCATTCCGAACTGATCCCCGGCCTCATCGAAGAGGATGACGACGCCCGGCTGCGGGAAGAATCCCTGGACCTGTATCTGGCCGACCAGTTCGACCTGGCGCCCAACCTCACCCTGGATGCCGCCCTGGCCTGGCAGAGCCACCGGCGTTCGGCCACGGAAACCGTCACGGATTATCTGTTCGGCATCCCCTTCGTGAACCCGGCCACCAGCGAAAACGGCGACCAGACCCAATTCAGCCCCCGCCTGGGCGCGGTCTATCGCCTGGCCCCCACCCGCTTGTTCCGGGTGGCCTACCAGAACTGGATCCGCCCCGCCGGCTTCAGCAGCCTGGGTCCGGTGGCCACCGCCGGCATCCCCCTGGACGACCGCATGGTCAGCCGGGGCGGCGAGTTGCACCGGCTACGCGGCCAGGTGGAATGGGAATTCACCCCCAGCCTGTTCGGCACCGGCTTCCTGGACTACAAGCGCATCCACAACCGGCCCCTGGGCATCGCCCCCTTCACCGTCAGCGAACTGGACAGCCTGGGCAAGCTGCGGCCCCGGGACCTGTCCTCCCTGATGCGCGACGATCTCCTGGAGAACGTGGACGCTCCCGCCTTCGACTCCGGCGACATCGCCCTGGGCGGCGGGGCGGTGAACGTGCTGCTGGACAAGCACTGGTCCCTCACCGGCCGCTACACCCTGGCCGATTCCCGCAACACCGGCGGCGCCACCAAGGGCCTGGAAGTGCCCTACGTGCCCCGCCACACCGTGGCCGGCGGCGTCACCTGGATCAAACAGGGCTGGACCGTCACCGGCCTGCTCGCCTACCGCAGCGAGCGCTTCGCCGACGAGGCCAACACCCTGCGCCTGAAACCGGGCCTGGACGGGGCCCTGGACCTGTTCTGGCAAAGCCAGGACAAACACTGGCTGCTGCGTTTCTCCGCCGACAACCTGATCGACAAGAACGAGTTCGCCCAGTACACCCTGGAAGCCAACTACCGCTTCTGAACCTGCCGTGCCCGAACGTCGCGCTCCACCCCAGGATTTGCCGGCTCTGGCCCGGCTACTGGTGGACAGCCACCTGCGGCTGGTGGGCCGGCCCCTGCTGGCAGACGGGCCCGGCGATCTGGCGGAACGGCTGTGGACCCTGCCCCGGGCCGTGGTGGCCCACGGCATCCAGGACGACCCGGTGTTCTGCTACGCCAACCGGCTGGCCCTGGACCTGTTCGAACTGGACTTCGCCGCCTTCACCGCCCTGCCCTCCCGCTTTTCCGCCGAACCCCTGGCCCGGGAGGAACGGGCCGCCCTGCTGGAGCGGGTGAGCCGTCATGGTTTCATCGACGACTATGCCGGGGTGCGGATCTCCAGCACCGGCAAGCGTTTCCACATCCGGGCGGCCACCGTCTGGAACCTGATTGACGGGGAGGGGGTGTATCGGGGCCAGGCCGCAAGTTTCGCGGAGTGGGTGGACGTTTGAGGGCGCAGTCCCCGCGCCCTGACTAAGCCCCGCCCTGCCCCTCTCCCCCCAGCCGCACCAGGGCGTACTCCAGGCTGTCCGCCAAGGCCCGCCAACTGGCATCGATGATGTTGGCGCTGGCCCCCACCGTGGTCCAGGACTCGCTGCCGCTCTGGAAATCGATCAATACCCGGGTGGAGGCCGCCGTGCCGCTGGCGCTGTTGAGGATGCGCACCTTGTAATCGGTGAGGCGCACCGTGCGCAGCACCGGGTAGGCGCCCACCAGGGATTCCTGCAAGGCGGTGGCCAGGGCATTGACGGGACCGTTGCCTTCGGCGGCAGTGAATTTCACCTCGCCGGCCACCTTCACCTTCACCGTGGCCTCGGACAGCAGGCCCCGGCCATGGCGCCGCTCGGTGATGACGAAGTAGTCCACCAGTTCGAAGGGCCGTTCGTAGCCGGGTACCAGGCGGTGGAAGAGCAGCTCCACGCTGGCCTCGGCGGCCTCGAAGGTGAAACCTTCGTGCTCCATGTGCTTGATCTGGCCAAGCACCTTCTGGGCCTCTTCCCGGTCCAGGTCGAGACCCCGCTTCTGGGCCAGGTAGAGCAGGTTGCCCCGGCCCGACAGCTCGGAGATGACCGAGCGCCGCTCGTTGCCCACCCATTCCGGCTCGATGTGCTGGTAGGTGTCGCTGGCCTTGAGGATGGCCGCCACGTGGATGCCCCCCTTGTGGGCGAATGCGGAATGGCCGGTATAGGGGTGATGGTCGTCGTGCTTCAGGTTGGCCACTTCCGCCACGAAGCGGGACAGGGCGGTGAGTTCCCGCAATTGCCCGGGTTTCACCGCCTGCCGGTCCATCTTCAGTTGCAGGTTGGGGATGATGGTCACCAGATCGGCGTTGCCCACCCGTTCCCCGTAGCCGTTGATGGTGCCCTGGACCAGGTCGCAGCCCCCCCGCACGGCGGCGATGGAATTGGCCACCCCGCAGCCGGAATCGTTGTGGCAATGGACCCCCAGCCGGCCGGGAAAGCGGGCCGCCACCGCCCGGGTGATCTCCTCCACCTGCCAGGGCAGCTTGCCGCCGTTGGTCTCGCACAGCACCAGCCAGTCGGCCCCCGCCTCGGCGGCGGCGGCCAGGGTGGCCAGGGCGAAATCCGGATTGGCCAGGAAGCCGTCGTAGAAGTGCTCGGCGTCGAACAGCACTTCCCGGCCTTGGGCCTTCATCCAGGCCACGCTGTCCCGGATCATGGCCAGGTTCTCTTCCAGGGTGGCGTCCAGCACGTGGGTCACGTGGTAGTCCCAGCTCTTGCCCACCAGGGTCACCGCCGGGGTGTCGGCCGCCAGCAGGGCCTTCAGGTTGCCGTCCTGCTCGCAGGCCGTGTGCTTGTGCCGGGTGCTGCCGAAGGCCGCCAGCTTGGTGGCGCCCAGGTTCAGCCGGGCCGCCCGCTCGAAGAAGGCCGCATCCTTGGGGTTGGAGCCGGGCCAGCCGCCTTCGATGTAGTGCACGCCGAACTCCGCCAGGCGCTTGGCGATGGTCAGCTTGTCATCGACGGACAGGGAGATGTCCTCCCGCTGGGTGCCGTCACGCAGGGTGGTGTCGTAGAGAAAGACCTGGGCCATGGATGGGATTGTGCGGTTGCAGCATCAAGGCTGCATTATCCATGGAAATGACTAAGGGGATGGGGTAGTGGCGGGGGTGCGCCGGGGGAGTGGATGGCTGATTTCCGGGGGAGTGGCGAGGTGTTGCGGATAGGTGCGGTTCTTAAATCCCCCCTAGCCCCCCTTTACAAAAGGGGGGAACAGGACGGAGGGGGGCATACCGGGCCGACTCATGCGCAGGTTATTCCCCCCCTTTTGTAAAGGGGGGCCAGGGGGGATTTACAGCCTCTACCCCACCCACTCAACTCAAAAAGCCCCCCTCACCCCCCCTCCTGCATCTCCCCACCCAGCGCCTCCACCAGGCCCTCCAGCAGCTTCGCCACCTCCCCCGCCATCAGGGCGAAGTCGATCTGGAACCGCTCCTCCTCGCTTTCCGCCTGGCCTTCGCTTTCCTCCTTGAGAATATCGAGGAAAGTCAGGCGCTTGATCTGCAGATCGTCGGTAAGCACGAAGGAAATCCGGTCGTTCCAGGTCATGCCCAGGCGGGTGGCGGTCTTGCCCGCCGCGATGTGCTCGCGGATCTCCTTACCTTCCAGATCGTGGCGCACGTAACGCACGGTGGCCCGTTCCTCGCCGGGGGCCCGCAGTTCCAGGTCCCGGTCCAGGGTGAAGCCCGCCGGGGCCTCGCCGGATTCCAGCCAGGCGGTCATGGAGGCGCCGGGGGACAAACGGGTCTTGAGCAGGCGGGCCGGTACTTCGTCCACGCACTTGAGCAGCAGGCCCAGCACTTCCTCGGCCCGGGTCTTGGCGGCGGCGTCCACCACCAGCCAGCCGTGGACCGGGTCCATCCAGGCCCATGTGGTCTTGCGCCGGACGAAGGCCCGGGGCAGCAGTTCGTCGGTGACCCGTTCCCGCAGTTCGCGCAGTTCCTTGCGGCCCACGGGGCGGCCTTCCTTGTCGCTGATCTCCTGGGCCCGGTCCTTGGCGATCTGGTTCACCACGGCGGCCGGCAGCAGCTTCTGCTCGGCCCCGCAGGCCAGCAGCACCTGGCCGCCGAGCACATAGGCGAACCGTTCGTCATCCCGGGGTGGCAGCCAGCCCTGGCTCTGCATGTCCATGCTGCCGCAGGCTTGCAGGGCCCGGCCGGCCAACTGCTCGTCAAGGCGCGCAACATCCACGTTCCATGGGGCGGGCAAGCGATAAACCTGGAGATTCCTGAACCACATGGGCGCCTCGCAAAAAGCGGGGATTATGGCCTAAAGCCCCGAGGGGCTCACCTGCAACGGAGTGGATTTCCGCTTCATTCATTGTTGAATATTTCAGAACAATCATTTCATTCGGCGCAGGTTTTTTACCCGACAAAGACCACTTAAATTGTGTCTCACCCCAATACCGGAGTTTCCCCATGCAACGCTACCTTCCGCTTTTCGCCCTGATGACCCTGGCCGGCAGCGCCCTGGCTGCACCCGAGACCTTCGTCATCGATCCCGGCCATACCGCGCCTCGCTTCGAATACAGCCACTTTGGCTACTCCACCCAGATTCACCGTTTTGACAAGAGCAGCGGACAGATCGTCCTGGATCGGGCGGCCCGCGCGGGAATGGTGGACGTGACCATCGACGCCAAGTCCGTCAACACCGGCTTCCCCGTGTTCAACGAACACATCCAGGGGGAGGATTTCTTCAACACCGCAGCCTTCCCCACCATCACCTTCAAGTCCACCAGGGTGAAGTTCAAGGGCGACAGGCCCGTGGCCATGGAAGGCGATCTGACCATCAAGGGCGTGACCCGGCCGGTGACCCTCAAGATCAGCCATTTCCACACCATGCCCCACCCCATGCTGAAGAAAGACGCCTTGGGGGCCAACGCGGAGGCCAAGGTGAAACGCTCAGACTTCAACATGGGGAAATACGCCCCCCACGTGTCCGACGAAGTGATCCTGAGCATCGCCGTGGAAGCCATCAAGGAGTAGTCCGGAAAATGAGCCGCCCGCCAGTCGTCTTCGTCTCCCACGGGTCGCCGGATATCCTGCTCCAGGCGACGGACGCGGTAGCCTGCTGGCGAAACCTGGGCCGGCACCTGCCGGTCCCCCGGGGTATCCTGGCCGTTTCTGCCCATTGGCAGGCAAACCTTCCCACCCTGAGCCTGGCCGAAGCTCCCCGGACCCTCCACGATTTCAGGGGATTTCCCCCCGCTCTCCAGGGGATGACCTATCCCGCCCCGGGAGCTCCGGCCCTGGCCCTGCGAGCCCGGGAATTGCTGCTGGCCGGTGGCCTGGCGGCGGAAACGGTCGCCGAGCGGGGCCTGGACCATGGTGCCTGGGTACCCCTCATGGCCCTGTATCCCGAAGCCCGGGTACCGATCTGCCAACTCTCCCTGAGCCGGGGCGGGCCCGCCGAGCACCTGGCCCTGGGCCGGGCCCTGGCCCCCCTGCGCGACGAGGGCATCCTGATCCTCGCCTCCGGTGCCATCACCCACAATTTCGCCTGGCTGGACTGGCAGGCCAGGCCGGGGCAAAGCCCCCTGCCCCGGGCCCAGGCCTTCACCGACTGGGTGGGAGACTGCCTGGCCGAAGGCCGCATCGACGCTCTGGCGGATTACCGCTCCACCCCCCTGGGGGCGGAAGCCCACCCCAGCGAGGAGCATTTCCTTCCCCTCTTCGTCGCCATGGGGGCAGCGGGTGGTGCTTCCGAAAGCACCACCACCCTTCCGCCGGAACGACTTCGCCCGGCCTTCACCTACGGCGCCCTGGCCATGGACGTCTATGTGTGGGGGGATGCCTGAACGCACCCGGCCCCCGGCCGCCGTTCAGGCCTTCAGGGCCAGGATGCGGCGGGCACCGTTCAGCACCAGCAGAGCGATGAGGGCGCCGATGGCCAGGTCGGGGTAATTGCTGCCGGTCACGGCCACCAGCCCCCCGGCCAGGATCACGCCGGCATTGGCCAGCACGTCATTGGTGGAAAAAATCCAGCTCGCCCGCATGTGCACGCCCCCGTCCCGATGCCGGGCCAGCAATGCCAGGCAGGCCACGTTGGCCACCAGGGCCAGCAGGGCGATGCCCATCATCAAGGGCGCCTCCGGGGCGCTGCCCATCACCCCTCGGCGTCCCACCTCGGCCAGGGCCCCCAGGGCCAGGAGCAGTTGCAGCCAGCCCGACAGCCGGGCGGAATGAATCTGCTGGCCGGCGTGGCGGCCCACGGCGTAGAGGGCCAGGCCATAGACGGCGGCATCGGCGAACATGTCCAGGGAATCGGCCAGCAAGCCCGTGGACTGGGCCAGCCAGCCCGTCACCAGTTCCACCAGGAACATGACGGCGTTGATGCCCAGCAGCCACTTCAGCACCCGGGACTCCTGGGCGGGAGACGCCTTGGCAGGCGGCGAAGCCTCCCCCGAGTCAGCCGTGGAATCCAGCCACCGGGCCCCCAGGCCCAGGCCTTGCAGGCGGGCGTCGATATCATCCACGGGCCCGTCGTGGAATACCCGCAACTCCCGTCCCGCCAGATCGAATTCCAGGCCGCGTAACTGCACCATGCCCTCCAGGGCCATGCGGATCAGGCGCTCCTCGGCGGGACAGTCCATGGCCGGGACAGCGAAACGGCTCACCGTGGCTGCCCCGGAAATCCGCTGCAACGCCACTGGCATGGCGACTGTCCCTGACGAACAGCCGCAGGCGTCCCCGCAGGTTCCCATACTCAGTCCTTTTTCAATCGGGAGCCAGGCCGGCTTGACACTCAATATCGAAGTTTGCTGGTCCCGGTTATCTGTCCAACAGCGCGGGGATCGTCCGGCTGACCGCCCCCGCAACGCGTTACCACATCAAGTCGTCCGGTATCTGGAAAGCGGCATACGGATCGTCCGCATCGACCTCGGAATGGGTCTTTTTCACCCGGATGACCAGGGAAGGATCACGCTCGGCGATCTTGTCGGCGATGACCCTGGGGACCAATTCGGAGGTGCCGCCCTGGCGGACGATCACCAAGCGTCCGGCTGACAAATGGGCGTGGACTTCGGCGGATACATACAGCCGTTCGATCTTGTTTTCGTGGGTGAAGTTGAAGGCAATGTCACCCTTGCCCTTGCTCTGGCGATTCTGCTGCACCATCTGGGCGATTTGCGCCATGATGGCCTTCTGGGTCGCAGCCGCATCCCGTTGGGCGTTGAGTTCCCGGGCCCGCTCGGCGTTCTTGCTTTGCAATTCGAGTGCGGCCAGACGCGCTTCATCGACACTTTGCGTGCCGGTCCGGCGCTCGACTTTCTTCTGCTTGCTCTTCTCCTGGTGGACCTGTTTGATTTTTTTCTTGTCGATCAGGCCGGCTTTCAAGAATTGGTCCTGCAATGAAGCCATCTGTGCTGCTCCGTAAGTAGGGTTCGCCGGCCCAGCCAGGAATACCGGCTCGGCAGTGATGGGCAAGCATAACAAAGACCGGGTTCTGAAGACCGGGAGCAGAAACGAAAAACCCCGCCAACATGGGTGTGCGGCGGGGTCGGTCGTTTTTGCAAAATACTGATTTTATTGCATTTATTGGTGGAGCCGGCGGGAATCGAACCCGCGTCCGAAAGTCCTCTACAGCAAGTTCTACATACTTAGTCCGGTCATTTGATTTTGACCCGAACCACGCCGTCCGGACAGGCTGGGTTCAGGCGAGCCACCTAGATTTAACGCTGGGTCAAGTAGCCCGGCCCGGCGCGAGTCCATGTGAATGACTCCACTGTCGGTTTCCCGACCCGGCCCATGGACCTACCGGTGTGGAGTCTGACCGTCAAGCGGCCAGAGCGTAAGTATCGTCGTTGGCGATTACTTGATTCCAGATGGATTTACGAGGTGACTGGTCCTCGGTATGCACTTGTCTGCTTCGCGACCCCCGTCGAAACCAAGTCGGCCCCGGGAAGGTGTGGATCAGATGGTGTCCGCCCGGAAAAGTTCAAGCGGCCCGGCCAGACTACTTGGCGGCATCCAGCCAGTCAAGCAATCCGCCGGGTTGCTGGATGTGACCGGCGGCGCCCCATGCGTCCGGGTCATCGCCGGGGCCCAGGTAGCCATAGCGGGCCACCAGGGTGGGCATGCCGGCGGCCGTGGCGGCTTCCACGTCACGCTGGGCGTCGCCCACGTAGAGGCACTGGCCCGGCGCGCTGCCGGCCTGGCGGCAGGCGTGGAGCATGGGGGCGGGGTGGGGTTTGTTGTGGGCCAGGGTGTCGCCACACACCACGGTGGCGGCCCGCTCCAGCAGGCCGTGGTGGGCCAGCAGGGGCTCGGTGTAGCAGGTGGGCTTGTTGGTCACCACGCCCCAGGTGAGGCCCCTGCCCTCCAGGACGTCCAGCACTAGGCCCATGCCCGGAAAGAGCGGGGAACGGGTGGTGAGGTGCTCGGCGTAGAGGACCAGGTATTCTTCCCGCAGGGGCGCGAAGGCCGGGTCGTCCGGGCGGATGCCGAAGCCGAGCCGGAGCAGGCCCTGGGTGCCGTGGGAGGCCTGGGGGCGATAGTCGGATTCGGGGAGCGGGGCCAGGCCCCGGCGCTGGCGCAGGAGATTGAGGCAGTGGCCCAGGTCCGGGGCCGTGTCGATGAGGGTGCCGTCCAGGTCGAAGAGGATGGTGCGGTAGCGGCTCATGTTGGCGGTCTGCGGCCCATCCTTGCCCCACCCGGTCCCCGCGAGGAACCGGGACGGCCCATCAGGCCCGACGGCAGGCCATGAGGTAGTTGACGTCGGTGTCCCGCTCCAGCTTGTAGGCCTTGGTCAGGGGGTTGTAGGTCATGCCCATGATGGCTGCCGGTTCCAGGCCGCCCTGACGGGCGTAGCTGGCCAGTTCGTGGGGCTTGATGAAGCGGGCCCACTCGTGGGTGCCCTTGGGCAGCAGGTTGAGCAGGTATTCGGCGCCCAGGATGGCGAACAGGTAGCTCTTGGGGTTGCGGTTGAGGGTGGAGAAGAACACCCAGCCGTCGGGCTTCACCAGCCTGGCGCAGGCGGCCATGACCGAGGCCGGGTCGGGCACGTGTTCCAGCATTTCCATGCAGGTCACCACGTCGAAGCTTTCGGGCGTTTCCTCGGCCAGGGCTTCCACGGCCACCAGGCGGTAGTCCACCTGCACGCCGGATTCCAGCTGGTGCAGCCTGGCCACCTTGAGGGCCTTCTCGGACAGGTCGATGCCGGTGACCTGGGCGCCGCTGGCGGCCAGGCTCTCCGCCAGGATGCCGCCGCCGCAACCCACGTCCACCACCCGCTTGCCCTGGAGTCCGCCGGCCAGGCCGGAGAGCCATTCCAGGCGCAGGGGGTTGATGTCGTGGAGGGGCTTGAATTCGGAGTTGGGGTCCCACCAGCGGTGGGCCAGCTGGCTGAATTTGTCCAGTTCGACGGGATCGGCGTTGGCCATGGTGTTCCTTGGGGCGCGTGACTTGAAACAGGCGGGGATTGTCCGGCACCCGGGGCCGGCACGCTACTCCTGCGTGCCCAGGGCTTCTTCGTAGTGACGCCGGAAGAGGGCCTCCAGATCGTCGATGACGGCTACGGCGGGCTTGCCGTGGATCAGGTGGGCGGTCATGCAGGCGGAGGTGTCGTTGAGGATCTTGGCCCGATCCACCATGGGGTAGGTTTCCCGCAGACGCTTGATGGCCTTCACCACGCTTTCCTTTTCCGGGCGGGGAATCGGCAGGGGCTGGGCGGGGGTTTCCGGGGTGTCGGGCAGGGCCTTGCCGAGCAGGAATTCGCCGAAGTCCAGCAGGCTTTGCCGGCGGTTTTCCGGCAGTGCCCGGAACAGGCGCAGCAGGCGGCGTTCGTCGGCGGTCAAGGACGTCCCCGGCTCAGGCGGGACGGGGAATGGCGTATTCCTTCACCAGGGGACTCTTCTCCAGGAAATCCAGGAAGGATTGGAGGAGCTTGCTGCGGAATTTCTCCTGGGGATAGACCAGGGAAAGCTGGCGACGCAGGGGCGGGTCCAGGCAGATGGCGACCAGTTCGCCCAGCTTCACTTCCTTGGCCACGGTGGTGCTGGACACCACGGCCACGCCCAGGCCGGCGGCCACGGCGCCCTTGATGGCTTCCCGGCTGCCCAGTTCCATGACCAGGTTGATTTCGTCCAGAGACACGCCGTTCATCTTGAAGAAGTCGTCGATGCACTCCCGGGTGCCAGAACCGGATTCCCGGCTGATGTAGGGGTGGCTGGCCACTTGACGGGGAGTAACGCACTTGAGCATGGCCAGATCGGAGAACGGCGCGCAGATCATCACCAATTCGTCTTCACAGCACACCTGGGTGACCAGGTTGGGGTGATGGGAAGGTGATTCGATAAGGCCCATGTCCAGGGTGTGGTCCGCCACCTTGTTCTCGATGGTTTCCGAGTTGGCCACGGTCAGGCGGGCCTGGGTTTCCGGATGCAGGCGCTTGAATTCACCCAGCAGGCGGGGAAGCATGTATTCGGCGATGGTGGTGGAGGCGCCAATGAGCAGAGGACCACTCACCTGGCCGGTGAGTTCGGAGATGCGCGCTTCCATCTCGCCGGTCATGTTGAGGATGCGTTCGGCGTAATCCAGGGCCAACTCTCCGGCCGGCGTCAGGGAAATCTTGCCGTGGGAACGCTCGAACAGCCGGGTATTGAAGTGCTCTTCCAACTGCTTGACCTGGAAGGTCACGGCGGGTTGGGTCATGAACAGCAGCTCCGCCGCCTTGGTGAAGGAGAGTTGACGGGCGACGGTATGGAAGACTTGCAGACGACGGTCAGCCATATTTATGCGCAGATAAATTTTAGTTATGTAATTCAATCATAATTTGCTTATCCATAACAGACATGCGGGTGGGGAAAGGGAAAAGAAAAATGAGGGAGACGGATACCCACTCGGCTCCTCCCCCCCGTGGTCCCGAACGCCTTGCTCGATGCGGCTTTCCCGGTAGTCCAGCGGACTTGGGCGTGTTATAACCCCGGCACTTTTTTCCTGCCCAGCCCCCCACGGCACCGAATGGATCGCGGCTTTTTCATCATCCTCGCGGCGCAATTCCTGTCAGCCCTCGCCGACAACGCGCTGCTTTTCGCCGCCATTGCCCTGCTGACCGAACTGTCCGCCCCGGACTGGCACACGCCCCTGTTGCAGGAGTTCTTCGTCATTTCCTACATCCTGCTGGCGCCTTTTGTGGGGCCCTTCGCCGATTCCATGCCCAAGGGCCGGGTGATGTTCATCTCCAACGCCGTGAAATTCGTGGGTTGCGTGACCATGTTGCTGGGGCTGCCCCCCCTCTATGCCTATGCCATCGTCGGCCTGGGGGCGGCGGCCTATTCACCGGCCAAATACGGCATCCTCACCGAATACCTCCCCCCCTCCCAACTGGTGAAAGCCAACAGTTGGATGGAAGGCGCCACGGTGGCCGCCATCGTGCTTGGCGCCATCATCGGTGGCCTGCTCATCAGCCCCAAGCTGATCGGCGCCATGCTGGGCGATTGGGGACTCGCGGATTGGCTGGGCGTACCCCAGTTCGCCATCCTCATCATCATTTTTCTCTATCTGGGCGCGGCCTGGTTCAATCTCTACATCCCTCGCCTGCCCATCGACCACAAGGTTCCCAAGAAAAATCCGGTCTTCCTGCTCTACGACTTCTGGCATTCCTTCAAACTTCTCTGGAAGGATCCCCTGGGCCAGGTGTCCCTGGCGGTCACCACCCTGTTCTGGGGCGTGGGCGCCACCTTGCGCCTGGTGGTGCTGGCCTGGGCCGCCTTCAATCTGAAATTCGACCTGACCCACGCCACCCAACTGACCGCCATGGTGGCCGTAGGCATCGCCGTGGGGGCGGCAGTGGCAGGCAAGTGGGTGAAACTGGAAAGTTCGGTTAAGGTGCTGCCGGCCGGCATCGTCCTGGGCCTCACGGTGATCGCCATGATCTTCGTCACCGACTGGCGCATCGCCATGGTGCTCATGTTTGCCGTCGGCGCCCTGGCCGGCTATTTCGTGGTGCCCCTTAACGCCCTGCTGCAACACCGGGGCCATCTGCTCATGGGTGCCGGGCACTCCATCGCCATCCAGAATTTCAACGAGAACATCGGCATCCTGGTGCTGCTGGGCATCTACACCTTCATGGTGGGCCACGGGGTGCACATCCACTGGGTCATCGTCAGCTTCGGGCTGTTCATCAGCCTGGCCATGACCGTCATCTGGCGCCGGCACCGGTTCGACGAAGTGCAATGAGGGCCGATAACCAGGCATCCAGCACCTCGCGTTGTCGGTCTGCACTTACGTAATACTTTTGTTTATTTCTTCACACTCGTAAGATGGCCATGTCCATTTCGCCTTCGCATTCGTGGAGCCAAACATGGCGTGCCCGTTCTTACGCAAGTCCCGTCTTTCCCTTCTGACCCCCCTGATGGCCCTGGGCCTGTCCGGCTCGGCCGTGGCCCATTTCGGCATGGTGATTCCCTCCTCCGACGTGGTACTGGACAAAGCCAGCGCCAAGGTGCAATTGGCCCTGTCCTTTTCCCATCCCATGGAAGGCCAAGGGATGGAACTCGCCAAACCCGTCGCCTTCGGCGTGCAAAACGGGGACGCCAGAATTGACCTTCTGGCCAGCCTGAAATCCGCCAATGTCATGGGCCATGGGGCCTGGACGGCGGAATTCCGGTTCCAGCGGCCCGGCGTCGGCATTTTCTTCATGGTGCCCCGGCCCTACTTCGAGCCAGCCGAAGACAAATTCATCGAGCATCTCACCAAGGTCATCGTCCCCGCCTTCGGCGAGGAAGCCGGCTGGGACGTACCCCTGGGCCTGCCTGCCGAGATCGTTCCCCTGACCCGCCCCTTCGGCAACTATGCCGGCAACCTCTTCTCCGGCCAGGTGCTGGTGGCAGGCAAACCGGCCGCCAACGTGGAGGTGGAGGTGGAGCACTACAACCAGCGGCAAGCCTACGCGGTACCCAACCCCTATCTGGTGACCCAGGTGGTCAAGACCGACCCCAACGGCGTGTTCCATTACGCCGTGCCCTTCGCCGGCTGGTGGGGCTTTGCCGCCCTCACAGAAGCCCCTGGCAGCCTCAAGCACCAGGGGACGGACAAGCCGGTTGAACGGGGTGCCGTGTTGTGGGCCCGTTTCGTGGATCCCAAGCGCAAGCGCTGAGCGGACCATGCACATTTCCGAAGGCGTCCTGTCCGCCCCGGTGATCCTGGGGGGCTGGGCCCTGGCGGCAAGCGGGGTGGCTCTGGGTCTGCGCAAGCTGGACTACGAGCACATCATGGGGGTGGCCATCATCTCCGCCGCTTTCTTCGTGGCATCCCTCATCCATGTGCCCATCGGCCCGGCCAGCGTGCACCTGGTGTTGAACGGCTTGATGGGAGCCATACTGGGGCCGGCGGCCTTTCCGGCCATCCTGGTGGCCCTGTTGTTGCAGGCCATGTTGTTCCAGTACGGCGGCCTCGCCATCCTGGGGGTCAACACCTTCAACATGGCCATGCCGGCGGTGCTCTGCTTTTTCCTCTTCCGGCCCTGGTTGCGGCGGGGCGGTGCCTGGCGCAGCAGCGGCGCCTTCCTGTGCGGCTTTCTCGCCGTACTGCTGAGCGGCATGCTGACTGCCGGCTCCCTGGCCCTTTCCGGGGAGGCCTTCCGGGTCACCGCCCAGGTCATCCTGGCGGCCCACCTGCCGGTCATGGTCATCGAAGGCATCCTCACCCTGCTGGCCGTGGGCTTCCTGGCCAAGGCCCGGCCGGAAATGCTGGACCAGTCTCTGGGGAAGTGAACGTGGACCTGATCCGGATGCTTATCCTCCTGGTGGCCCTGCCGGGTACGGCCTGGGCCCACCGGGTCAACGTCTTCGCCCATGTGGAAGGCGACACCCTGCATGTGGAAGGCTATTTCCAGCGGGGCGTGCCGGCGAAGCAAAGCCCGGTGGAGGTACGCAACGGCACCACCGGCCAGTTGTACATCCAGGGCGAGACCGACGTCGAGGGCCGAGCCGCTTTGACCATCCCCCCCCGGGCCACGGCCGACCGGGCGGACCTGGACATCGTGCTGCGGGCCGGCGAAGGTCACCAGAATCACTGGGTTGTGAAGGCAGAGGAATACCTGCCCGCCAACCCCCGCCCCACCCATCGCCCCACCTCCCAGGCCACGCCAAGGGTCAGCGCCACGGCGTCCCCCCCGTACCCGGTCCAGAACTGTCCACCCCCCACCGATCCCACCCCCCTCATCGAAGCCGCCGTGGAGCGCAAGATCGCACCCCTGCGCGACATGCTGCTGGCCAACCAGGAGCCGGGCCTGAAGGAGATCATCGGCGGCATTGGCTATCTGGTGGGCATCGCCGGCTTGCTGGCCTATGCCCGGTCCCGCCGCCCAGCCTCTGGCCAATCGTGATCCAGGAACCCCTGGCGGGCATCGCCTCACCGATCCATGCCCTGGACCCCCGGGCCCGACTGGCAGCCTCCCTGGCCTTGACCCTCACGGCAGCCCTGGCACGGGGAGCGGAAGCGCCTGCCCTGATCCTGGCCGTGGGCTTCGTCTGCACCATCCTGGCCCAACCCTCCTGGAAACACGTGCTGCGCCAGGCCATGGCGGTCAATGGCTTCATCGCCCTGCTCTGGCTGCTGCTGCCCCTCACCGCCCCGGGACCGGAAATAGCCACACCCCTGGGTCTGGCGGTAAGCCGGCCAGGTCTGGACATGGCCGCCCTCATCACCCTCAAGGCCAACGCCGTGTTCTTCTGTGTGCTGGCCCTGCTGGCCACCATTCCCGTCACCGCTCTGGGCCAGGCCATGACCGCCCTGGGTATTCCCGCCAAGCTGGCCTTCCTCTTCGTCTTCACCTATCGCTACGTCCACGTGCTGGCCGAGGAGTACGCCCGCATGCGCCAGGTGGCGGCCCTGCGGGGTTTCGAGCCGGCCACCGACCGGCGCACCTACCGCACCTACGGGGCCCTGGTGGCCATGGTGCTGGTGCGCGGCCACGACCGGGCCCAGCGGGTCTACCAGGCCATGTTGCTGCGGGGCTTCCAGGGCAGCTTTCCCAGCCTGCACCGGTTTCATTTCTCGGCCACCGACGGGCTGTTTCTGCTGCTGGCCGGCAGCGTGACCGGCGCTGCCCTCGCCCTGGAGCTGCCCGCCTGGAGACCCCATGTCTGAAGCCCTGCTGACCCTGTCGGGCATCCGCTTCACCTACCCCGGCGCCGACCAGCCCGTGCTGGACGGGCTGGATTTCACCTTCACTGCGGACCAGCGCATGGGCCTGTTCGGCCCCAACGGCTCCGGCAAGACCACCCTGCTCCACGTCATGCTGGGCCTGCTCAAGCCCGATGCCGGCGAGATCCGCCACAAGGGCCAGGCCCTCGTTGGCGGCAGGGATTTCCAGGCCCTGCGCCTGTCCCTGGGGCTGCTCCTGCAACACGCCGATGACCAGATCATCTACCCCACGGTGCTGGACGACGTGGCCTTCGGCCCCCTGAACCGGGGCCTCACGGAGCGTCAGGCCCGGGAGAAGGCGGAATGGGCCCTGGAACTGCTGGGGCTGGCCGGTTTCGCCGAACGCCTGGCCCACCGCCTGTCCGGCGGCGAAAAAAAGCTGGTTTCCCTGGCCGGCGTGCTGGCCATGGAGCCAGACGCCCTGGTCCTGGACGAACCCACCAATGGCCTGGACCCGGACACCCGGGAGCGGCTGGTGGATATCCTGGCCAAACTGGACAAGCCCATGATCGTGGTCTCCCACGATTGGGACTTCCTGGTGCGGGTGACAAGAACCTTCCACTCCATCGAGAATGGCCGCCTGGTGGTGAACCCGGAGTTCGTGCCCCATCGGCACGTACATCTGCATCCCCTGGGCAACCTCCACCACCATCACCACGGCGGTGAGTTCGAAGTCGTTGAACACAAGCGATTGATTCAAGGTTATCAACCGGTTGCACGAAAGACTTCAACAGGAGCATGAAATGAATAAACCCGCTCGTACCGCACTTTGGCTGGCCACCGGCCTATCCATCCTTTCCCTCCCGGCCCTGGCTTTCCACCCCCTGGTCACCGATGACACAGGCACCCAGGGCATTGCTGGTAATCAACTGGAGATCGGTGTCGATTACGTGGACAGCAACGGCGGCGATGGCCGGGCCCTGGGCCTCACTTACACCCGGGGCATCACCGACACCCTGGACGGTTTCGTGGGCGCGGCCTACCAGACCAGCAGCCCCAAGGGCTGGGGCAACGTGGGCGTGGGCTTGAAATGGCGCTTCCTGGAGATTGCGGCCAGTCATTACAGCCTGGCTCTCAAACCGGAAATCCTCCTGCCCGTCTCTGCCTCCGCCGAAGCCAAGGGCCTGGGCAACGGCGAGCTTTCCTACGGCCTGACCCTCATCGGCAGCATGGAAACCGGCTTCGGCGAACTGCATTTCAACCTGGAAGCCGCCCGCAGCAACTTCGACGACAACACCATCCCCGACCGGAAAAACTTCTGGCGGGCCAGCGTGGCCCCGGTCTGGGCCGTGGCAGAAGGCTGGAAAGTGGCCCTGGACCTGGGCCTCATGAGCAATGCCGACCGGACCGAGGACGCCACCATGGGCTACGTGGAACTGGGCGTGGTCTACACCCCCAGCGAACAGTTCGACCTGAGCCTCGGCGTCATCCGCGACATCATGGACGGCGCGGCCCGCAACACCACGGCCACGGCCCAGATGACCTGGCATTTCTGAAGCGGGTTTCGCCCCCCCTTCGTCAGTGCCGGGCCAGAGGCAGGCTCAACACGAACTCCGCACCGCTCTCCTGGCTACCATCCACCACATTTCCCGCCACCAGGCTGCCACCGTGGCGTTCCACGATGCCATAGGTGATGGCAAGCCCCAGGCCGGTGCCCTTCCCCACCGGCTTGGTGGTAAAAAATGGTTCGAACAGGTGGGGCAGGTTTTCGGCCGGGATCCCCGGCCCGTTGTCCCGGAAGCGTACCTCCACCCGATCTTCCACCCGCCGGGCGCTGATCTCCAGCCGGGGCTGGGGCTGCTCGGCGGTGGCGTCGGCGGCGTTCTGCACCAGGTTCATCAGCACCTGCTGCATCTGGCCCGCTGAGCCCACCACATTGATGCCCTCGGGCAGATCGGTGACCACCTTCAGGTTGTTGGCCGCCGCCTTGGTCACCCAATGCACCGCCTGCTCGATGACCTGGACCAGATTGAAGGGCTGGGCCTCGTTGCGATCCACGGCGGAGAAGCGCTTCAAGCTGTCCACGATGTCCCGGGTCCGCTCCACCCCCTCCACGGTGCCGTCGATGAGGGAGGGCATATCGGCCAGGATGCGGTCGATGCGCAGTTCCGCCCGCAGGGCCTTCAACTCGTCGGCCCCCCGGCCGCTGTGCAAGGCGGCCAGGTATTCCTCCAGCCGCTGGGCGTAGCGGTTCAGGGCATGGACGTTACCCAGGACGAAGCTGATGGGATTGTTCAACTCGTGGGCCACCCCCGCCACCAGGCGCCCCAATGAGGCCATCTTCTCGGAATGGAGCAATTGCTGCTGGGTGCGCTTCAGATCGTCGTGGGCCTCCCGCAGGGCGTGATAGGCCCGGCGCAGTTCTCCCACCGGCCGGCCGGTGATGACCATGCCCACCTGGACCCCCTGATGGTTGAAGCGGGGCGTGCAATTCAACGACACGGGCACCCCGCTGCCATCCGCCCCGCGCAGGGGCAGTTCGCAATCGGCAAGTCCCTTCAGGCCATGGCTGGCGAACATGCGCGCCGCGTTGGCCCGGGCCCCGTCGTCGGCGAACAGATCGAACAGGGGCGTACCGATGAGTTCTCCCTCCCCCTTGCCGGTGAAGGCCGTCATGGCGTGGTTCACCACCTCGATGCCCCCGTCCCGGTCGCAGACCACCAGGATGTCCGACATGGAGGCCAGCACCGAGAACACGAACTGCTGGGATTCCTCCAGGGCCGCGTTCTTCTCCTCCAGGGCCACCTCGTACTGGAGCAGGTCGTTGTACACCTCGTCCATCTTCTGGATGACCTCGATCCAGGCATCCTCCCCCAGGCTTTGCAGGCCTTCGGCGAGGAGGGGCGGGGCGGCGTGTTTGGCGGTGGGCATGTTAAAGGTGAGGGATGTCGCGCTACGAGAGTTCGGGCGCTACTCGCAGCGTGGCGCGAAAGACGTCGTACATCAACTTGAGTGCGGCCTCCGCGTCTTGCTGAAGAATACTCTGTGGGTGAAGGTGTTCCTTCCTTACTCTGTGCCCAAGTCCATGCTCGTGTGTTGGGTCTTTTAGGTGTACGTACGGGTGTCGACGCTGCACCACCTGACGCAGTGCGGGAAACCAAGCAGAAGGGAGAACTTGGTTTTCCTCAGCCACCTTCAGCACTTTGGAAAACTGAGGGCTCCCTTCAAATAGACCGCGAAGTTGACACTCTTCGACCAAGCTGTGCTCGATGACTGAAACAGCCAGCATTAAGGCAGATGCAAAGTGCCCGTTGACATACACCTCCCTGGCTTCACTCAAGACGTGCAAGGTTTCGGGCCGGCCCATGATCATCGATGGCATTTCCGAATACTGCGCCACCCAGACAATTCTCTTGGCGCGGTGAAAGCGAGTCGATTCATCATACTTAGCTAGGGCATCTATCAGTTCTTGGGGTAACTGACGTTCGTCCATTGTCTTAGGCATCCCAACATATTGATTTAAAAACATAACTTTAATGCACCGTACACACCATGCACGGATCAAACGAGCGCACCACATGCTGCACCACCACCGGCATGGGATCGTCGGGCTCCACCGGCAAACCCACCAGGGCCTGTTCCAGGGCACCGGGCACGCCGCCCTCGTCCCGGGGCGAGAAGTTCCAGGTGGTGGGGGCGATGATCTGGTAGTTGTGGATGCGGCCCTGGCGCACGTCCAGCCAGTGGCCCAGGGCGCCCCGGGCGGCTTCCACCAGGCCAAAGGCGCTGCCTGACTCGGGCAGGTCGCCGTGGGCGCACCAGGGTTCGCCGGGCTTGAGTTGCCGGGCCCAGACCTCCATTTCCGGAAGTACCAGGGCCAGTTCCAGCAGGCGGGCCAGGCCCCGGGCCTGGACGCTGCCGCCCCGTTCCGCCACCAGGGCGCGGATGAGGGGGTGGCCGGCCAGCATCTGCCGGGCCAGGGCACCGGTTTCCATGACCCGGCCGGCGTAGCGCGGGGCCTTGCACCAGGTGTAGGCGCCGGGCTTGTCGGCCACGGGCCGGGTCTCCCCCTGGGCGGGGGGCCGGGTGTCGCCGGCCAGCCAGGCGTGGCTCACGTCTTCGCGGATGGCGGACGGGTCCAGGGGGGCGGCGGCGCCCTCTTCCCACACTCCGTCGGGGAACAAGCCATAGGCACCGTGGCTGAGGAAGGCGTCCCGGGCCCGGCCCATGCGGTCCAGGCCCAGGTCTTCGGCGGCGTCGAGGAACAGGGCCAGGTCGCCGGTCCGGCCATGCCGCCAGCGGGCCAGGGCTTCCAGGCTGTCCAGGGCGGCGAGGTTTTCCAGGGTGTCACCGAACAGGCGGGTTTCCAGGAAGCGGCGGAAGCCCCGCAGCAGGGTCACCAGGCGCAATACTTCCGCCAGTTCCAGAGGCCGGGAACTGCCGCCGGGTTGCAGGCTGAGGGTGTGGGGCCACTTGCCGGCCATGAGGCCCATGAGGTGCATGAATTCCGCCCGGGCCGGCAGCATCTCGTTCATGGCGCTACCGGTCAGGGCCTGGAAACGGGCGGCCACGGCGGGGAACCAGGGCCGATGCTGGTAGGCCGGCCGGGCGAAGTCGGGCATGAAGAAGAGGTAGAAGTGGCTCAGGTGGTCCGCCAGGTTCTCGCAGGCGGTGACCAGCCGTTCGGCCAGCAGGCCGTTGGACGGGGCTTCCAGGCCCATGAGACTGCGCAGGGCCTGGGCGGCGGCGGCGCTCTGGGCCACGGAGCAGATGCCGCAGATGCGCGGCACGATGACCAGGGCGTCCAGGGGGGACTTGCCGGCCAGCATGGTCTCGAAGCCCCGGTAGAGGGGGGAGTTGACCCGGGCGGTGGCCACCCGGCCATCGTCGATGTCCAGGTGGACTTCCAGGTCGCCTTCGACGCGGTTGAAGGGGCCGAGGATGCGGGTGGTCATGGGGTGAGGGGGGTAAGGGTGAGGGTGATAGGGGTGAGGATGGTGGGTGTGCTGGCGGCAGCGAAATCCCCCCTAACCCCCCTTTTACAAAGGGGGGGAATCCCGTGGTGGTGGGGATACCTGGCTGCGAACCCTACGCGGGCACGGAGGTTTTCTCCCCCCTTTTGTAAAGGGGGGCTGGGGGGGATTTGACCCGCGAAAAACCCGCGCAACGCTTTCCCGAGTCCCCTCATTTCAACCCCGTCTTCTTCACCGCCGGAGTGACCACGGCATGGTCCGCCACCGCATTTTCCCGCACCCGCTTCGGGGTGGCGGACTTGGACAGGGCGGCCAGGGCCACGAACCAGGCCTTGGGCATGTCGGTGGGCAGGCCGATGGGAATGCCGGCCACCTTGGGGGTCTCGGCAAAGGGGTGGCCGGGTTCCTCGAAACGCGGTTCGGTGCAGGACACGCAGGCGTAGCCGCCGCGCAGGCAGGAGCCGCCGCCGTTCCACAGGCGGGTGTTGCAGTCGGCGTGGGCCTGGGTGCCCTTGCAGCCCAGATTTTCCATCATGCAGCCCTGGTCAGAGGCTTTCTCGGCGCTGGCCTTGAACTCGTAGAACTCGTTGCGCGGACAGCCGTGGTGGACCAGATGGTCGGCAAAGAACCGGGGCCGGTGGAAGGGGTCCAGGTCGGCTTCGGCGAATCGGTCCAGGGACAGGGCCAGCAGGGTGTCCAGCACCCAGCCGGGATGGGTGGGGCAGCCCGCCACGTTGATGACCGGCAGGCCGGCAGCGGCCCGGAAGGCGGGGCCCAGAAGTCCGCCGGGATGGTCGCCGTCGTATTGCAGCCCCACCGCGCCCCCCGGGTTGCCGCCGCCGGCAGTGATGCCGCCGAAGGCCGCGCAGGTGCCCACCGCCAGGACGTGGCGGGCCCGGGTGGCCAGGTCCAGCACCCAGGACATCATGGGCCGGCCCGTGCCGGAGAGCATGTGGAAGCGGCCCGTGCCCTGGGGGCCGGTCATGATGGAACCCTCCACACAGAGGATGTCCAGGCGCTCCCGACCCTCGGCACAGGCGGCCAGGATGGCCAGGGCTTCGGGGCCGCTCTCCCGGCTGAGGGAGGGGTGCCAGAGAAGGTGGATGCCGGCGGCTTCCAGATGGGCCAGCAGATGGGGTTGCTCGGCGTTGAGCAGGGACAGGGTGCAGCCGCCGCAACCGCCGGACTGGAGCCAGAGAAGGTTGAGGGGGGCAGTCATGGGTGGAGGGGGTACTCCCCCCTTTTGTAAAGGGGGGTTGGGGGGGATTTGCAGGACTTGGCCTGGCTGCGACGGGTTTGGTCTCCGTAGTCAGGCTTAAGAGGGCGTAGTGGGTGGGCTGGGCGTGGCGAAATCCCCCCTAGCCCCCCTTTACAGAAGGGGGGGATCAGGTGGGCGGGGAATGGGGGCTCCTGCCCTTCGTGAGCAGGGGTTGGGGGGGATTCAAGCCGCTCAGCCATCCAGCTTCCTCCCCTTCACCGGCCGTTCCACCCCTAGCCGGGCCATCTTCTTGGATAACCCCAGCCGGGACAGACCCAGTTCCCGCGCGGAGCGGGACAGGTTGCCCTGGTATTGGGCCAGGGTGTCCATCAGCAGGCGGCGTTCCAGTTCGTCCACCCGGCCTTTCAGGTCGGCGGCGGGGGCGGTTTCCAGCACCCGGGAGAGGCCGGCCTGGCGGATGTGGGGGGCGAGCAGGTCCGGGGTGAGGATGGGCCCGTCGGAGAGGACCAGCATGCGCTGGATCTCGTTCTGCAGTTCGCGCACGTTGCCGGGCCATGCGTAGGCGGTCATGCAGGCCAGGGCGGCCGGGTCCAGGCCGTCCACGGGGCGGCCCAGGGCCTGGCCGGCCCGGTGCACGATGGCCCGGGCCAGGGCGGCGATGTCCATGGGCCGTTCGCGCAGGGCGGGCAGGCGCAGGGGCACGGTGGCCAGGCGGTAGAACAGGTCTTCCCGGAAGCGGCCGGCCTTCACTTCAGCTTCCAGGTCCCGGTTGGTGGCAGCGATGACCCGCACGTCCACGGATACGGGCCGGTTGCCGCCCACCGGGCGGAATTCACCTTCCTGGAGCACCCGCAGCAGTTTCACTTGCAGGGCCGGGGTGGTTTCGCCGATTTCGTCCAGGAACAGGGTGCCCCCGTGGGCCTGCTGGAACAGGCCCACCCGGTCCTCGAAGGCGCCGGTGAAGGCGCCCCGCTTGTGGCCGAAGAGTTCCGATTCCAGCAGGTTGTCCGGCAGGGCGCCGCAGTTCTCCACCACGAAGGGCTTGTCGGCCCGGCCGCTGGCGTAATGGATGGCCCGGGCCAGCAGTTCCTTGCCGGTGCCGGATTCGCCGGATAGCAGGATGGACACGTCGTAGCGGGCCGCCCGTTCCACCAGATCGCACACGCCGTTCATGGGACTGCCTTCGGCACGCACGATGTTGTCCAGGGCGAAGGCCTGCTTCACCCGCTTGCGGGTGGCTTCCACCCGGCTGCGCAATACCGGTTCCGCGGCCCGCAATTCCACGGCCAGCTGGCAGTTCTCCTTTTGCAGGCGATGCAGTTCGGCGGCCCGCTTCAGGGTCAGCAACAATTGCTCCGGGTGCCAGGGCTTGAGCAGGTACTGGTAGATGCCCGCCTCGTTGATGCCGGCGATGATGTCTTCGCTGTCGGTGTAGCCGGAGATGATGATGCGCACCGTGTCCGGCCAGGCCTTGCGCACTTCCTTGAGGTATTCCACCCCGCTGACATCCGGCATGCGCTGGTCGGTAAGCACCACCTGGATGGCCCGGGCTTCCATGATGCCCCGGGCCTCGGCGGCGCCGGAAGCGGTGAAGACCTCGAAGTCTTCCTCCAGGGTGCGGCGCAGGGCCTCCTGGGAGCGGACTTCGTCGTCGATGACGAGGACGGTGGGCAGGGGGGGGGTCATGGGGTGGGAAGGGGGTGGGGGAGGAGGCGTTGATAAATCCCCCCCTGCCCCCCTTTTTCAAAGGGGGGAGTTGGTCTGTTGGGATGCAGAAGTTCTTCCCCCCTTTTGTAAAGGGGGGCCAGGGGGGGGTCAAAAGGCCCAGCCAGGCCACACACCGGAATCCCCCCCCGCCCCCCTTTAAGAAAGGGGGGAGTAGCGCAGTGGTAGCCCCAACCTATTCCCCCCCTTTGAAAAAGGGGGGTTAGGGGGGATTTAGGACCCGTAGCCAAACCACCCACCTCCCCCATCACCCCTCCCCCTCCGGCACCACCCACCCCAGGTCCCGGTGTACCGCCAGGTGCCGGGGCGTCCAGGAATGGGGGGTCTTGGCCACGAAATGGTGGCGGGCCACGTGGTAGCTGGGATCGAAGCCGTAGAAGTTGCGCTGCATGTGCTTCAGTTCCTCGGCCCGGTAGTCTTCCAGAGGCTTGGCCGCCTCGTCCTCGGCGCGCCGGCGGGCCTTGGCCTGGAGCCATGACTCCAGTTCGGGGGACTCCGCCAGGGCCTGGGCCCGGGCGCGGGTTTCCGCCTGGAACGTGGCCGGGTCATCACCGAAGGCGGCGTCGATGAAGCCCTCCCGCAGGGCGTCGGCCGCGCCCAGGGGCAGGCGGTTGCCCATGATCCCAGCGGCCCGTTCCGCGCCCACCCGGCGGGGCAGCAGGTAGCTCCAGTATTCCGAACCGTAGAGGTTGCCCATGTTCTTGTAGTGGGGGTTGAGGATCACCCCCCGGCGGGCCCACACCCGGTCCGCCGCCAGGGCCAGGAAGGCGCCGCCGGCCCCGGCGTTGCCGGCCAGGGCGCTGACGGTGAGTTGGCGGTCGGTGGCCAGGATGGCGCGGCAGAGATCGTCCATGGCGTTGATGTTGCGCCAGGATTCGTCGGGGGGGCTGTCCGCGGCTTCGATGCGGTTGAGGTCCAGGCCGTTGCTGAAGAAATCCGTGCCGCCCAGGAGGACGATGACTCTGGTGGGACGCTGCCTTGCCGCTGCATAGGCGGCCAGCAGGTTCTCGCAGGCGGTAGTGCCCATGGCGCCGTTGTAGAAGTCGAAGGACAGGTAGCCCACGGGGCCGTGCTCGGCGTAGGTGATGTGGGGGTCGGGGAAAGTCTGAATCCCCCCCTGCCCCCCTTTAAGAAAGGGGGGAGAGGGTTGCTGGTCCAGCGAAGCATCCACCTTTTGGAAGGGGGAAGCGGATTGCTGAACCACCGAACTACTCCCCCCTTTCGTAAAGGGGGGTTGGGGGGGATTTAACGCCGCGTCCATCTCCACCAACCCCAGCCAATCCCCCCCAAACACCCCACCCACCGGCAACTTGATCCCCCCTTCCACCTTGCAATGCCCGATCCACACCGCCCCATCCACCGTCCCCCGCACCACCCCCTCCCCCACCCGGCCCAGCAGTTCGCCCGGGTTGCCTACAGCGTCGAACGGCCGGGCATCGAACAGCCAGCAGTCCCGGCCGAACAGGCTGTCCCGCACCCCGGGGAAACCGTCGCCGCTGTTCAGCTTGGCCAGGACGGTGACCGTGTCGTCCCGTGCCCAGTCCACGCGCCGGTCAGCCTGGGTCACCAGGGGATGCATGGGCCGCAAGGCGGGCTGACCGGGCTGCCAGGTGCCGGCCTGGTACTCGGGCCAGCGGTCCAGGGCCGCCTTCACCGCCATCACCGCCGCTTCGGTGACTTCATTGCGGTAGAGACTGGACTTCTTCGCCCCCCGCAGGGGGAAGCTCGCGCTGGCCCATACCGGCCCGGCATCCATCTCCGCCTCGGCCTGGAGCACGGTGACGCCCCATTCCCCTTCGCCTCGCAGGATGGCCCAGTCCAGGGCGGACGGGCCCCGGTCGCCCACCGGGCCGGGGTGCACGATGAGGCAGACGTGCTGGCGCCAGACGTCCTCGGGGATGGCCCGGCGCAGGTAGGGCGCCAGGATGAGATGGGGGCGGAACAAGGCCACCGCTTCCCGGGTGACGCTGTCGTTGATGTCGAATTCGATGGAGAGCTGGTGGCCCAGGGCCTGCAATTCCACGAACAGCCGCTGGGTGAGGCTGTTGAAGGCGTGGGTGAGGAGGAGGAGACGCATGGGTGGATGGTGGGGTTGAGAGGGGTTAAATCCCCCCTGACCCCCCTTTAGGAAAGGGGGGAACAGCCTCGCCAGCTTCGGGATGCGCCACTCCCCCCTTTTGTAAAGGGGGGCTGGGGGGGATTCCAGCCCGTTTCACTGCTGAGAAGATCACCTCAATCACCGCCTTCGTCTCCAGCAACACCTGCCGGTCATCAAAGCGCAGGACCTGGATTCCCTGGGATTGCAACCATTCATCACGCTTTGCATCCTTGGCCTGCTGTTGCGTATCGAAACGGTGCTGGCTGCCGTCCAGTTCAACCACCAACCTGGCTTTGGGGGCGTAGAAATCCAGGAAATAGGGGCCCAGGGGGCGTTGCCGGTAGAAACGGGTGCCCAACTGGTCCCGACGCAGAGCATCCCAGAGGCGGGTTTCGGCGTCGGTCTGGTGGGTACGGAGTTGGCGGGCGTAGGCTCTTAAGTGAGGGGCGTATTGATCGAGCGTGGGGAGATGTGGATGGCCTGGAATCCCCCCCTGCCCCCCTTTAGAAAAGGGGGGAACGGCGTCACACGCCTCGGCCGGATGTTCTCCCCCCTTTCCTAAAGGGGGGTTGGGGGGGATTCGCACCCGGTCCACCACTCAACAAATCCTCGGCAACTGCTCGCCACTCAGCCAGTCCACCATCCGCCTGCCGCCAAACCCGGTCTTCATCTGCACGAAGCCGTTGGGGTCCTCCACCACCTTGCCGATGACGGCGGCCTGGCGGCCCAGGGGATGGGCGTGCATGGCGGCGAGCAACCGGCCCGCGTCTTCGGCGGCGCAGACGGCGATGAGCTTGCCTTCGTTGGCGATGTTGATGGGGTCCAGGCCCAGCAGTTCGCAGGCGGCTTCCACTTCCGGCTTCACGGGAATGGCGGCCTCCTCCAGGTGGATACCCACCCCGGACTGGTGGGCGATCTCGTTGATGGTGGCCGCCAGCCCGCCCCGGGTGGGGTCGCGCATGACGCGGAGGGCGGCGCCGCTGGCCAGCATGGCGGCCGTCAGGCCGTTGAGGGCGGCCGTGTCGGAGAGGATGGGGGCGTCGAAGCTCAGGTTCTCCCGCTTGCTCATGATGGCCACCCCGTGGTCGCCCACGGTGCCGCTCACCAGCAGCACGTCACCAGGCCGGGCCAGGTCGCCGGAGAGATGGATGCCTTCGGGCAGGAAGCCGACGCCGGTGGTGGTGATGAACACCCCGTCGCCCTTGCCCTGCTCCACCACCTTGGTGTCGCCGGCCACCAGCTTGACCCCCGCCTCATTGGCCGCCCGGGCCATGGATTCGACGATGCGGGCCAGGTCGGCCAGGGGGAAGCCCTCTTCCAGGATAAAGCCGGCGGTGAGGTAGAGGGGCCTGGCGCCCATGACCGCTACGTCGTTGACGGTGCCGTGGACCGACAGGCAACCGATGTCGCCGCCGGGGAAGAACAGGGGCGAGACCACGTGGCTGTCGGTGGACACCACCAGCCGGCCCGGCTCCACGGGCAGGCAGGTGCCATCGTTGCCCTGGGCCAGGTATTCGTTGCCCAGGTGTTTGGCGAACAGGTCGGTGATGAGTTGCACCATGGCCCGGCCACCGCCGCCATGGCTCATGTCCACCCGGCCATGCTTGATGTCCAGGGGGCGGGCGTAGCCCTTCTTTACTTGGCCGGTCATGGTCCAACCTTGTCTTGATGGGATTCCAGAATACTCAGCATGCTTGGTATCTCCACGCTGACCGTATGCCAGACCAGATCCCGATCCACGCCGAAATAAGCGTGGGCGAAGACATTGCGCGCACCGACGATGTCCTGCCAGGGGATGTCCGGGATTTGCCCGCGCACCGAATCCGGGATGTGTTTGGCAGCCTCGCCTATCAGTTCAAGGTTGCGCAAGGTCGCGTCGAAAACCAGGCGGTTGGCTTCGAAGGCTGCACGATCCAAACCCCGGGTGTAGTGCAAGACCTGCCGGCAAAAATCGATGATATCCAGGTAGAACAGGCGCCAGTCACGCGACATCGACCAAGTCCTTTTCCACATAAGGTCGCAGTTCTTCGCGCAGTCCCTTGTCCGTGACCAGATCGACGGGATGTCGCAACAATGATTCCAGATAGCGGCTCAAGCCCATATAGCGGCGCAGGGTCGCGCCGCCCTCGAAACTGACCAGTAAATCGACGTCGCTATCTTCCCGGGCTTCACCGCGCGCGGTCGATCCGAACAGCGCCAGGCGCACAACGCCGTACTGGCTGGCCATCACTTGCCGGTGGGCACTGAGAATGCCTAGTGCTTCCTGTCTATCCATTGCCATTCCCCTCTGATTGCACATCCTTGTACCGCCCATAAGTGTAATGGGCCGCGCAGGCTCCCTCGCTGGAGACCATGCAGCTCCCCATGGGGTTCTCCGGCGTGCACACCGTGCCGAAGATCTTGCAGTCGGTGGGCTTCTTCACGCCGCGCAGGATGGCGCCGCATTCGCAGGCCTTGTTGTCCGGCACCGGCTGGTATTCCAGGCCATAGCGCCGCTCGGCGTCGAACTCGGCGTACTTGTCGCGGATGCGCAGGGCGGAATACGGCACCTCGCCCAGGCCCCGCCATTCAAAGCTGCGGCGCAGCTCGAACACGTCCGACACCAGGTTCTGGGCCTTCTCGTTGCCCTCCGGGGTCACGGCCCGGGTGA
Source organism: Thiobacillus denitrificans (assembly GCA_020723405.1). Classification (GTDB taxonomy): domain Bacteria; phylum Pseudomonadota; class Gammaproteobacteria; order Burkholderiales; family Thiobacillaceae; genus PFJX01. The sequence continues at coordinate 317,957 of DYIY01000002.1, forward strand.
ACTCGTTCTCCACCGTGGCCCGGCCCTCGTTCACCTGGCGCACCAGCATGAGGATGGCCTGCATCACGTCCAGGGGCTCGAAGCCGGCGATGACCACCGGCTTGCGGTATTCCTCGGCGAAGAACTCATAGGGCCGGCTGCCGATGACCGTTGACACGTGAGCCGGGCCGATGAAACCGTCCAGGGGCACCGTGCCCAGTTCCCGCACTTCCGGGGATTCCAGGATGTTCATGATGGCCGAGGGGGTGAGCACGTGGCAGCACAGCACGGTGAAGTTCTTCAGGCCCTCCGCCTGGGCCTGCCGGATGGCCACCGCCGTGGGCGGCGTGGTGGTCTCGAAGCCGATGGCGAAGAACACCACCTCCCTGCCCGGATTGTCCCGGGCGATCTTCAGGGCATCGGTCACCGCATAAACCATGCGGATGTCGCCGCCCCGGGCCTTGGCCTTCATCAGGGACAGGCCGTTGGAGGCCGGCACCCGCACCGTGTCGGCATAGGTGCAGAGGATGACGCCCCGCTCCAGGGCCAGCTTGATGGCCAGATCGATGCGGCCGATGGGCAGCACGCACACCGGACAGCCCGGCCCGTGGATCATGCGCACGTTGGGCGGCAGCAGGTCCGGCACCCCGTAGCGGGAAATGGCGTGGGTGTGGCCGCCGCAGAACTCCATGAAGTTGTAGCGCCGGTCGGGCCGGACCTCGGCGGCGATGGCTTTCGCCAGGCCCTTGGCGACCTCGCCGTCGCGGAATTCGTCGACGTATTTCATGCGCCGAGGGCCTGTTCCATGAGACCGGCTTCCGCCATCAGGGCCAGGGTCTTTTCCGCTTCCTCGGGGTCAAGACGGGTCAGGGCATAGCCCACGTGGACGATCACGTAGTCACCCACCTGCACGTCTTCCACCAGGGCCAGGGAAACGTCCTTGCGCACGCCGCCAAGGTCCACGATGGCTTGGTCGTTTTCGGCGATCTCCACGACTTTCGCGGGAATGGCTAGGCACATGCTGTATGTCCTCGGGAAATAAGTTCGATCGCAAGCCGACCCTCACCAAGGCTCAGAAGATTCGACTGCCGGGTATGCAAAGCCTTGTTGTCGTGCGTTCCGGTGAAGAAACTCATGGTTCAGGCAGCAATCTGCTCGAAGGAAAAGTGGGGGATGTCCGCCCGGTCCTTCGCGTGCTCGATGGTGATGGCGCAGATGTTGCCGTCGGCATCCACGTCCAGCAGGGTGTTCTCGTCCAGGTCTCGGGTTTCGTCGACCGGGGCGGAACGGAACTCGATGTAGAGCGTGTCCGTATCCTGGAAATATTTGATCTTCATGGTGTGAACCTCCGGTCAAAAAAGGCGTTGTGAACGGTCTCACCGTCCGCCAACAGAATGACACGTAATGCGCGGTTATCGGCTTCCTGAATCAGCCCCCAGCGGCAAATCCGTCCATCACTTTGAACTTCCTCGCGGATCGGTTGGACGATGACTTGCTCGATCCATGCTTCCTTGATGCCAACTCGATCTGGCCGTTGCTGGGTGGCATAGAAGTATTGGGTGAACTTCACGGGGCTACTCACATCCTTGAGTGATTGACTGCATTGCAACCCAAGCCTGTCCCAGGCTCAAGCCCCCGTCGTTGGGCGGGGCCTGGCGGGCGGATAGAACGGTGAAGCCCCGCTCGGTCAGCAAGCGGGTCAGGTTGCGGGACAGAATGTGGTTGAGAAAACAGCCGCCGCCCAGGGCGATGGTGGTAAGACCTTCCCGGCGGGCGGCACGTTCAGTCCAGTCGGCCAGGGCCTGGGCCAGGGTGGCGTGGAACAGGGCGGCGCCATGGGCGGCATCGGTTTCATCGGCGAGCCGGGCGAGAAGCGGCAGCAGGTCCAGTTGGCTTGTCACCCCGTCAGAGAACGGGGTCCAGGAGGCGTCGATCTGGATTCCGGCATTCGCCGGAATGACGGAGTCAAGGATGCGATATCCCTCATCCCAGGCCATGACCGGTCCGGCCACTTCTGCCAGGCCCTCCAGCAGCATGGCCGCCTGGCCTTCGTAGGCCATGACTTCCCGGGCACCCAGCAGGCCGGCGGCGGCATCGAACCAGCGGCCCAGGCTGGTGGTGGGGGGGCAGTGCAGGTCCCGTTCCAGCATCACGTGCAACTGCCGGGCCATGGGCTGGCCGGGGAAGCGGCGGGGAATGTCGTCCGCGCGGCCCAGGCGGTACAGGGCGGCTGCGGCCATGCGCCAGGGCTCCTTGGCCGCCTTGTCGCCGCCGGGCAGGGGCATTGATGAGAGGTGGCCCAGGCGGGTGAAATCGGCCCCGGATTGCGCCCCGTCCAGGCGCAGCAGTTCGCCGCCCCAGGCGCTGCCATCCGTGCCCAGGCCGACGCCGTCCAGGGCCAGGCCCAGGAGGGGTTCGGTGACCCCGTGTTCTGCGGCCACGGCGGCGATATGGGCATGGTGGTGTTGCACCGGGATGGCCGGCACGTTCCATTGGCCGGCCAGTTCCAGGGCGTGGCGGGTGCTGAAGAAGTCCGGGTGCAGGTCGTGGGCCAGGGCCTGGGGCAGGACTTGCAGGATGTCCAGGAGATGGGTGGCCACTTCCATGAGCATGGTGCAGGTGGCGGGATTGTCCAGGCCGCCGATGTGCTGGGAGAGGAAGGCTTCGTCGCCCCGGGTGATGCAGAGGGTGTTCTTGAGGTAGCCGCCCAGGGCGAGGACGGGGGGGCCGGCGCGGGGCAGGCGGATGGCGCGGGGGGTGTAGCCTCGGGCACGGCGGATGAATTGGGGGGTGATGGAGGTTGAGGCGTTGCTAAATCCCTCCTGTCCTCCCTTTACGAAAGGGAGGGACCCTTCGGTGGGGGGATGGGGGTCTTCCATACTTCCCAGAGGTTGGGAACCTTCGGGGAGGGGATGGGGGGCTCCCCCCTTTTGTAAAGGGGGGTGGGGGGGGATTTCGGAGGGAGTGGGGAGGGTGACGGGGTTAAATCCCTCCTGTCCTCCCTTTACAAAAGGGAGGAACCCTTCGGGGAACGGATGGGGGTCTTGCATACTTCCCTGAGGTTGGGAACCTTCGGGGAGGGCCTGGGGTTCCCCCCCCTTTTGTAAAGGGGGGTTGGGGGGGATTTCGGCGGCGCAGCGGACCACCGAGTCGTCGCAGCGGACCACGATGTCCCGGTCGTGCATCAGCACCAGGTCGGCGATGCCGGCGAGGCGGGTTTGGGCTTCCAGGTTGTCGATGACCAGGGGTTCGCCGCCGGGGTTGGCGCTGGTCATGACCAGGACCAGGTCCTGGGGGTGTTCCATCCAGCCGGTGCCGGGGGGGCAGCCCAGGGCTTCGTGGAACAGGAGCCAGTGGAGGGGGGTGTAGGGCAGCATGACGCCGAGCCAGGCCAGGCCCGGGGCGATGCCGGGGAAGGCGGTGTCGGCGCCGGGCTTCTTGCGCAGCAGGACGATGGGGTGCTCGGGGGAGGTGAGCAGTCGGGCTTCGGCGGGGGTGATTTCTACCCAGTCGGCCACGGAGGCCAGGTTGGCGGCCATGAGGGCGAAGGGCTTTTCTTCCCGGTTCTTGCGCTCGCGCAGGGTTTGCACGGCGGTGGGGTTGCGGGCGTCGCAGGCCAGGTGGAAGCCGCCCAGGCCCTTGATGGCGACGATGGCGCCGGATTGGAGGTGGTGGAGGGTGGTGGGGAGGGGTTGTTGAGGGTGTTGAGGGGGGTTAAATCCCTCCTGTCCTCCCTTTACAAAAGGGAGGGACCCCTCGGTTGAGCGGACCGGGTCCATCGCCTCCGACCTGTTCCCCCCCTTTTGTAAAGGGGGGCTAGGGGGGATTTCTACAAGCTCAGCAATCCACAACCTCGGCCCGCACACCGGACACGCCGTGGGTTCCGCATGAAACCGCCGGTTGCCCGGATCCCGGTATTCCCCTTCGCAATCCGGGCACAGGGGAAACGCCGCCATGCTGGTTCGGGCCCGGTCGTAGGGCAGGCCCCGGGTGAGGGTGTAGCGGGGGCCGCAGTGGGTGCAGTTGATGAAGGGATAGCGCCAGCGCCGGTCGGCAGGGTCGAACATCTCGGCCAGGCAGTCCGGGCAGGTGGCGGTGTCGTGGCCGATCATGGTGGCGGCCTGGCCGGCACCGCTTTCGCTGATGGCAAAGTCCCCGAATTCCCCCGAGGCCGGGCCGTCGGCCCAAGTCAGGGCCCGCACCTGGGCCAGGGGGGGAATCTCTTGGGGCAGGCGTCGGGTGAAGGACTCGATGGCCTCCGCACTGCCTTCCACCAGCACCTCCACGCCGGCAGCGTCATTGCGCACCCAGCCGGTGAGGTTCTGGGTTCGGGCCAGGTGCCAGACATAGGGGCGGAAGCCCACGCCCTGGACGATGCCAGCCACGCGCAGACGGCGCTGGATTTGATCCCGGCTTGCGAGGGGCGCGTTCAATCGGGCAACACCCTGGGGTCAGCCCTTGGCCGCCAGGCGGGCTTCCAGTTCCGCGATCCGTTTCTTCAGCAAATCCACGTTGGCTTCCCGGGCCACCCTGGCTTGGCCCAGGCCAGCCAGCAGCCAGTCGATCCACTCTTCCATGCCCTGCCCGCTGGTGGCCGACACCTGCATGACCTGCAATTTCGGGTTCACCCGGCGGGCGAAGTCCACGCATTTCTCCACGTCGAAATTCAGGTAGGGCAGCAGGTCCACCTTGTTGAGCAGCATCAGGTCGGCGGCGTTGAACATGTCCGGGTATTTGAGGGGTTTGTCCTCGCCCTCGGTGACCGAGAGGATGACCACCTTGTGGGCTTCGCCCAGGTCGAAGGCGGCGGGACAGACCAGGTTGCCCACGTTTTCGATCATGAGCAGGCTGTCGTCGGGCAGGGCCAGGCGTTCCAGGGCGTGGCCCACCATGTGGGCGTCCAGATGGCAGCCCTTGCCGGTATTGACCTGGATGGCGGGGGCACCCGTCGCACGAATCCGGTCGGCGTCGTTGCTGGTCTGCTGGTCGCCTTCCACCACGGCGACAGGAAAATGCGGGGCCCGGTCCTTCAGCAGCTCGATGGTCTTCACCAGCAGGGTGGTCTTGCCGGAGCCGGGGCTGGAGACCAGGTTGACGGCGAAGATGCCGTGTTCGGCGAAGTGCTGGCGGTTGCCGGCGGCGTAGGTGTTGTTCTTGCCCAGGATGTCCTGTTCGATCTTGACCATGCGCTCCTGGGTGAGGCCCGGGGCGTGGGCGTGGGCGGGGCCCAGGCCGTAGTGGAGGTCTCCCTTGTGCTCGTGGAAGTGCATGGCGCTGCTGCCGGCGTGGAGTTCGGCGTCGCCATGAGCATGGTCGTGGCCGGCGCCCGCGTCGTGCAGGTGCTCGTGTCCGTGATCGTGGCCGCCGTGCCCGTGGTCGTGGACATGGGGGTGGCCGTGGCTGTGCACGTGTTCGTGGGGATGGCTGTGGGTGGTGCCGTCCGCATGGGTGTGCTCGTGGCCATGGGCGTGGCTGTGGTCGTGCTCGTGCTCATGGCTGTGGGGATGGGTGTGGTCGTGGGGGTGGGCGTGGTCCTGACCTTCGATTCGGGTCTCGCCCTGGCCGCAGCCGCAGACGGTGCACATGGTTGGTTCTCCTGCTTCAAGCTTGGCAAACGGGAGGGCCCCCGGGGGGTGCCCTTCTCCTCCCCCTCTCTGACCGGAGGAGGGGCAAAAAAGTCATTCCACCAGCAAATCCTTCACGCGCATCTCCGTGCCGCCGGTGGCCTGGATCTGGTAGCTGCCGCATTTCGGGCAGGCGTCGTAGAGGGCGGCGATCTCTACGGTCTGGCCGCAGCCCAGGCACCAGCCCTGTCCGGGCAGGCGTTCCAGTTCCACCCGGGCGCCGTCGGCGACGCTGCCCTTGAGCACCACGTCCATGCAGAAGCTCAGGGCTTCCACTTCCACGCCGGACAGGGCGCCGATTTCCAGGCGCACTTCGGTCACCCGTTTGAAACCCTGACGGGTGGCGGCGTCTTCCACGATCTGGAGGATGCCTTCGGCCAGCGACATTTCATGCATTCATCATTTCCACAGAATAGGCCACGCAAGGGTCCAGGGATTGGGCCACCAGGCGGGCCCGGACGTCCAGGTCCGGGCTGGCGGGCAGGCTTTCCAGGGCCTGGGCCAGGGGCCCAACGGGATGAAAATTCCATTCGGTGGGGGCGATGATGCGGTATTCCGCCACCCGCCCCGCCTCCAGCCGCAGGGCGTGGAGCAACAGGCCCCGGGCCGTCTCCACGGCCGCCACCCCGCCATTGTCCTCCAAGGGCCAGGCGGCCACCACGGGCCAGCCGGCGGGATCGGCCAGGCGTTCCGGCAGGCCGGCCAGTTCGACGAGCCGGGCCAGCAGGCGGGCGCCGGCTCCCCGGCCCCGGGCCTGGAGCCAGGCGGCGACCAGGGGATGATCGGCCACCCGGGCCAGGGCGCCGGTTTCGGCGGGCTGGCCGCGCAGGCGGGGAGCGGCACAAAAGGCGGGGTCGGCCAGGGCCTGGCGGGCGATTTCTTGGGCCAGCCCGGCGTCCAGGCCGGCCAGGGGCGGCAGGAAAGGCTGATTACTCACGCCCTGGTCGGGGCCGTCGCCCAGGTCGGCGAACAGGCGGGCCACCACGGTATTGCCCAATCCAAGCCAGTCCCGGAAGCCGGTGAAGTCCCGGGCCAGCCAGACGGCGGCGGGTTCTCCCAGCAGGACGGTTTCCAGCAACTGGGCCAGCCCGGCGGCAAAGCGGGCCGGGTCGCCAGCCGACTGGCGCAGGCGCAGCAGGCTGTCCATGTCCGGGGAGCGGCCGGCCTGCTCCGGCCAGTTGATGAGCAGGCGCCAGGCGTGTTCCTGGGCCAGCTCCATGAGCACCCGGGGGACGGGGTCGCCGTGGGGGAGGCGGTCTTGGGTTTGCACGCCCTGGGCCGCCAGGCCGGCGGCCCGGGCGGCGCAGGACTGGGCCTGGCCGCACAGGCTGAAGATGAGGCCGGCCAGGTCGGCGGCTTCGTCCGGGGTGCGGCCGGCCATGAGCCGTTGCGCCAACTGGGGCCGGCTGGAGAGGATTTCCGCTCTTTCCACCCGCCCCGCCCTCCGGTGCAGGCGGATGTCGATGCGGCCTTCCAGGGAACCGCTCATGCCTTGCCGCCCAACAGGGCGCCCAGGAACCCCCGCCGGCTCACCGGCGCTTCCAGTTTGGCGTTGAGTCCTTCGGCCGGGGCCGGCGGCTCCGGGGTGACCGGGGTGAAGACCTCTCCCAGCACGGCGGCCGCCACTTCCCGGGCCTGGTCCATGGTGGCGAAGTCGAACATGGGGGAAAACAGGGAACTGGTGAGGTAGGGCCCCAGTTCCTCCTCCTGGGCGGTGAGGAATTCGTAGGTGCCGGAGGGGAAGGTGCGCTCCCGCCGGGTGCCGCTGCCCACGTCGTACCAGGTGGAGGCTGGGCTGGGCAGGCAGATGAGGCTCATGAACCAGGGGGTGATGAGCACTCCGACCCACTCGTTGTCACAGCGGCGGAAGCCCACCGCCTCCACCGCCAGGGCCGGGTTGACCAGGCCCACACCGGCCATGCGGGTGGCGGAGATGTGGCGGAACACGTCTTCCAGGAAGCGGGAGGGGTTTTCGCTGTCTTCAGCCATGATCCACCACCATGAACTGTTCCCGGGCGCCGTCGCATTGGGGGCAGCGCCAATGCTCGGGCAGATCGACGAAGGCGGTGCCGGGGGGAATCTGCCACACCGGGTCGCCCAGGGCCGGGTCATAGACGTACCAGCAGATCTTGCACTCCAGCCGGGCATCGGGGGGCAGACGGCTGGCATCGCCCAGGTAGGAGCCTTCAAAGGTGGCCATGGGAGAAGCGTGATCCAATTTGCAGTGCAACATGATGGCCCGGGAGACAGGGACTTGTCTCCCCCCAAACCATCAGGGTCTTTACTGGATCAGCCGATCCAGTCCAGCACTTCCGCCAGCCGCTCGGCGCTGTCCTGCAAGTCCTCGGCGGCAGCCCGGGCCACTTCCGGCACGTCGGTGATTTCCAGGGTGTTGAGGATGAGGGCGTCCTGGGAGTTGAAATACTGCACCCACCAGACCCGACGGATGCCGGTGGCGGTGATGCGGCAGTTGCCGTAGCCCCGGGACAGCAGGGTCATCCGCCCCCGGCCCAGGCGCTGGTCCAGCCAGGCACCATCTTCAGGCCCGAAGGGCAACAGGGACAGATTGATGACGTGACTGTCCGGCCGGGTCACCCGGTCGGCGATCTCGGCCAGCAGGGCCGGCGCGTTGACCACACCAGGACCGGCTTCAGCGGCATGGGGTGCGGATTGGCCGTACCGGGCCATGGCGCGGAGGGCGCCGGGTACGTCGCCCACTTCCACCCGGTCGGCATAGGGATGTCCCTCGTGGTCCTGGCCGCGCAGCCGCCAAACACCGGCAAACACGCTCTCCTGGACGGACAGGCTGCCAGCTTCACCCTGGACCTGGGCGCTCACCTCGCCTTCACCGAGCAATTGGTCGATGAGTTGGCGGTCAGTTCTGTTCAGGCCGGCCATATCCATGGCGATGGCTGGATCACCCGGACGCCAGGCCCGGACGGCAGAGAGCAGCCCGCCAAGCCAGGCCCGCGCCGGGGGCGCCACTTCGTCGGCCTCGGGCAGGCTGGGGGTCTGGTAGGTGCGCATGTCGTGGGGCATGGGCAGGTAATCCAGGGTCTCATCCTCTTGCTGGCTGCCGGGGCCAAGCGCAACGACTGGAATAGGGAAGGCGTGCATGGCGGACCTCAATGGCAGGTGGCGGAGGAAGGGGTGGCGGTCTGGACCGGGATGCCCACGGAGGGCGGCCGGGAGGCGGGGGTGGCCAGCAGTTCGCCGATGCGTTGCAGGTAGACGGACCAGTCCTGGATGCCGCTCACCGCACCCACGTAACCACCCTCCCGGACAAAGACCAGGGTGGGCCAGCGGTTGAAACCGAAACGGGTTTGCAGGGACGAGTCCAGGGCGGCGTCGGCCACACCGGCGCGGAAGCGTCCTGGGAAAGCCCGCAGCAGTTCCGGCAGCACCACCGCCACGTCCAGGCATTCCGGGTGCTGGATGGGGTCGCCGGCACAGAACAGCACGGCGTCGCCGGGGGCGGCCAGGAAGGGTTCCAGGTTGTCGGCATCCAGGCGGGGGTAACCGAATTCGTCGACGAGACGGGCGATCAGGGCATGCATGGGAAGGCTCATGAAGGGGCTCCTCGCAGATGGGGCGGTAGTTCCGGGGTGCGGCCGATCAGGTCGGCAAAGTGGGCGGACAGGTCGGTCTCGCCGTCCATGGCCGCCTCCAGGCCATCCAGGGCGGCGTTGATGCGCTGGGCGGACTCGGCGTCGATGACTTCCCGGGCGGCGTCGATGAAGGCCAGCAGCCAGGTGCCCGGGGGCTGCTCGCCCACCAGGGCCAGGTCAAGCTGGCGCAGGCCGCCACGGCCCTGGCAAAGGGCCACGTAGCCGTGGCATTCGACGACTTGCATGGGGAGGCCTAGGCACATGGGGAGGGGTCCTGGTGAATTTGGGCGGCGTTAAATCCCCCCCAGCCCCCCTTTACGAAAGGGGGGAGCAGCGTCGCCAGGGTGGGGAAGGCTTTCCGGCCCAGCGAAGCTTGATGACGCTCAGCACACCACCAGCCTGTTCCCCCCCTTTGCAAAGGGGGGTTAGGGGGGATTTGCGACGCGTCCATTTGCGACACGTCCCTCACCCCCCCACCCCCAGAAACCGCCCATCCCCCATCCGGCAGGCCATTTCCGCGCTGGGCCGCTGGCCCTCGTACACGTCCATGGCCAGGCTTTCCAGGGTGAGGGACGCGGGGGAGCCCTCACGCCGCTCCGGCCGGGCCAGCCAGCCATAGAGGGTGTCCAGGGCCAGCCTCAGGGCTTCGGGGATGCGGGATTTCACCGTGTCCGACAGGCTGCCGCCGTAGTCGTCCAGCACTTCCGGCTGGCAGCCGATGAGGGTGATGGCCTCCGGACTCCAGCCCCGCAGGCGGGCGACGGAGAGCACTTCCTGGAAGCCGGTCTGGTGCAGGCTCATCTTCTTCACCCCCATGAAGGCGGGCACTTCGTCATCCCGCACCACTTTCAGGGTGCCGGGTTCCAGGCCGTAGTCCACGGCGTCGAAGATGAGCAGGCGCCGGCAACCCTCCACGTAGGGCAACAGATAGAGGCCCTGGGTGCCGCCGTCCAGCAGGTGCACCCCGGGGCGGAAGCCCCACTCGGCGTGAAGCCGTTCCAGGGCCCGGATACCGAAGCCCTCATCGGCCCAGAGCAGGTTGCCGATGCCCAGGATCAAAGTGTCGCAGCGGTAGTCCAGGTCGTTCACGGCCAGGGGTTTCACGGTTTGTCGTCCTTGAACATGCGCCACCCGGACAGCATGGTGGACACCAGGCTCTGCCGGGACATGATGTCTTCCCGGATGGCGGCATAGACGTGGATGAGCACGAACACCACGAACACCCACAGGCCCACGTGGTGCCAGGTATGCACGTCCTGGCTCTGGCCGAACAGGGGGATCACCCAGGAGGTGAACAGGCTGTGGGCCCAACTGCCTTCCTGAGCGCCCTCGCCGTAGAGAGCGAAGCCGGTGATGATCATGAACACTGCGGTGGTGAGGAACATCGTGAACATGGCCAACTGGGCCAGGGGGTTGTGGCCCACGTACTTCTTCGGGTCCGGCTCCAGGAAGAGATACCAGCGCAGTTCGAAGAGCACTTCCCGCCACCATCTGGCGTTGAAGATGGGCAGGATGAACATCTGCCGGGCGTGGTGGTTGCCCACGAAGGCCCAGTAGACCCGGCCCAGCAGGCCGATGAGCAGCACGTAACCGGCGCTGAAGTGGGCGAAGCGGATGTAGCCCATGAGGAAGTTCTCGCTGGCCTCGCCGGGCTGGCTGGGCAGGGGGCTGGCGATGAACCAGCCGGAAATGGCCAGCACCGTGATGGCCAGGGCGTTGACCCAGTGCCAGAGCCGGACCGGTGCTTCGTAAACGTAGACCGCCTTGACCGCTCGCCCGTGGGCTGCGGCTTCCTGCATGTCCTGTGCTGAAAGCATGTGCTTCTCCTTTTTGAGCGGGTAGTCGGTAGTGGGTAGTCGGTAGCCGTTTCACCGCGCCGGAGGCGCGCAAACAAAGCTACTGACTACTGCTACCGACTACCGACTACCGACTACCGGCTACCGACTGCGTTTCACCGTACCCGCACCTTGCTCATCTCCTGACCGTCCGGCGCCATCACGTGGGTGGAGCAGGCGAGACAAGGATCGAAGCTGTGCAGGGTGCGCAGGATTTCCAGGGGCTGGTCGGCCTTGGCCACCGGGGTGTTCATCAGGCTGGCCTCGAAGGCGCCGATCTGGCCCTTGCTGTCCCGGGGGCTGCCGTTCCAGGTGGTGGGCACCACGCACTGGTAGTTGTCGATGCGCCCTTCCTTGATGCGCACCCAGTGGCCCAGGGCGCCCCGGGGCGCTTCGGTGAAGCCCACGCCCTTGGTCTCCGCCGGCCAGGTGGCAGGCTCCCACTTGTCGATGTTGGCAGTGGACAGGTCGCCGGCCTTCAGGTTGGCCATGAGCTTGTCCTGGAAGTAGCGCATCTTGTGGGCGGCCCAGGAGGCTTCCAGGCCCCGGGCGGCAGTGCGGCCCAGGGTGGAGAACAGGGCCGGCAGGGGCAGGCCCAGCTTGCTGAGCACCATGTCCACCGGCTCCTTGAACTCCGGGTTCTTCTGCACGTAGCCGATGATGTAGCGGGCCAGGGGGCCCACTTCCATGGCGTGGCCCTTCCAGCGGGGGGCCTTGATCCAGGAGTACTTGCCGCCTTCGTCGATCTGCTCGATGTGGGTGGAAGTGCCCTTGGCGTTCTTGCCCAGCTCGTAGTGGGGCGCGGTTTCCCCGTCCCAGGGGTGGAGGCCTTTGCCCGGCGCATCGCCTTCGTACTTGAACCAGGAGTGATCCACGAATTCCTGGATCTGGGTGGGGTCCCGCAGGTCCACGTCATGGACCTTGGTGAGGTCGCCGTTGATGATGGCGCCCCGGGGCAGCATGAGGTTGGCGGCCGAGTAGTCGTTGGCCTTGTCCGGGATGTCGCCATAGGACAGCACCGACCGGGAGGACAGGCCACCGCCGTAGGTCCAGTCCTTGTAGAAGGAGGCGATGGCCAGCAGGTCCGGGATGTAGACGTTGTCGATGAAGTCGATGGTCCGGTCGATGATGTAGGACACCAGGTTCAGGCGTTCCATGTTCACCGCCCCCACGGCGCCGGTGTCGTGGACGTTGATGGCGCAGGGCACGCCGCCCACCAGCCAGTTGGGGTGGGGGTTCTTGCCGCCGTAGATGGTGTGGATCTTGACGATGTCCTTCTGGAAATCCAGGGCTTCCAGGTAGTGGGCCACAGCCATCAGGTTGGCTTCCGGGGGCAGCTTGTAGGCCGGGTTGCCCCAGTAGCCGTTCATGAAGGGGCCCAGCTGGCCCGATTCCACGAACTTTTTCAGGCGGTTCTGGATGTCGCGGAAGTAGCCCGGGGAAGACAGGGGCCAGGAGGAAATGCTCTGGGCCAGGGCCGAGGTGGCCTTGGGGTCCGCCTTCAGAGCCGACACCACGTCCACCCAGTCCAGGGCGTGCAGGTGATAGAAGTGCACCAGGTGGTCGTGGGCCTGGAGGGTCAACTGCATGATGTTGCGGATGCTGTTGGCGTTCTCCGGAATCTTGATGGCCAGGGCGTCTTCCACGGCCCGCACGCTGGTCAGGGCGTGGGTGCCGGTGCAGACGCCGCAGATCCGTTCGGTGAAGGCCCAGGCGTCCCGGGGGTCCCGGCCCTTGAGGATCACTTCCAGGCCCCGCCACATGGTGCCGGTGGAGACGGCGTTGCGGATGGTGTTGCTGGAATCCAGGTTCACTTCCACCCGCATGTGGCCTTCGATGCGGGTGACCGGGTCCACCACCACCCGCTTGCCGGAGTTGTCGAGCTTGAAGCCTTGGGTTTCGTAAGCTGCCATGTCTGTTTACCTCACTTGTCCTGGGTGTCAGCCTGCTTGGTGCGGCTCTGCTTGATGGCGCTCACCGCCGCGTGGGCCACCACGGCGGCGCCCACCACGCCGGCCACCGTGCCGCCCACCTGGTCGGCGTTGGATTCCACGCCGAACTGCTGGATGCCGGTGACCCGGTCGTAGAAGCCGCCCTTGTCCCAGAAACCGTCTTCCGAGCAGCCGATGCAGCCGTGCCCCGACTGGATGGGGAAGGACACCCCGCCGTTCCAGCGGGTGGTGGAGCAGGCGTTGTAGGTGGTGGGGCCCTTGCAGCCCATCTTGTAGAGGCAGTAGCCCTTGCGCGAACCCTCGTCGTCCCAGGCCTCGGCGAACTGGCCGGCGTCGAAGTGGGGCCGGCGATAGCATTTGTCGTGGATGCGCTGGCCGTAGAACATCTTGGGCCGGCCCTGGCGATCCAGTTCCGGGATGCGGTCGAAGGTCAGCATGTAGGTGATGACCCCGGTCATGACCTCGGCGATGGGCGGGCAACCCGGCACCTTGATGATGGGCTTGTCGCTGATGACCTTGTGCACCGGGGTGGCCTGGGTGGGATTGGGCTTGGCCGCCTGGACGCAGCCCCAGGAAGCGCAGGAGCCCCAGGAGATGATGGCCTTGCAGTCCTTGGCCACGTGCTTCAACTGCTCCACGAAGGGCCTGCCGCCGATGATGCAGCTCATGCCTTCCTGATTGAGGGGCGGGTTGCCTTCCACCGCCAGGATGTAGTTGCCCTTGTACTTGGTCATGACCTCGTCGAGGATGGCCTCGGCCTGGTGGCCGGCGGCGGTCATGATGGTGTCGTCGTAGTCCAGGGAGATCATGGACAGCACCGCGTCCTTGGCCAGGGGGTGGCCAGAACGGATGAAGGACTCGGAGCAGCAGGTGCACTCCAGGCCGTGGAGCCAGAGCACCGGGGTGCGCGGCTTGGTTTCCATGGCATGGGCGATGCGGGGCACGAAGGCAGGCCCCAGGCCCAGGGAGGCGGCGGTGAGGCTGCAATATTTGAGGAAGCTGCGGCGGGTGATGCCCTGCCGCCGCATCACCTCGTAGAAGGTTTCCACCATGGACTCGATCTCCTCTCGAACGGTTCGAAGGGTTCCGCTTCATCGGGGAAGCGTGAACGTCGAGTCCTCTTTATCAAGAACCATGCCAGTCCAACAGGTATGGATTTGTCACATTAATACAATGGGTTGGATACTGCCCGCGAAGGGCGTACCCAGCATAACGATTACTATGTTTTCATGTCTTTAGACATATTTGTTAACTATGTAATGACCCAATGTAACCACACAGGCCCTGCTGTTTTTCCCTCTGGGAAGCTATTCGTTGACGCTTGCCGGGTTTCGGCCTTAGTTTCCCTACCTTCCTTGCCAACGCCACTGCCATGACCTCCAAGATCAAACCCATGACCGCCCTGATCGGCGCGCTGGCTCTGGCCCCTCTGGCCATGCTCAGCACCGAAACGGCCTGGAGCGAAGTGCCTGGCAAGGGTGATGCCCGCAAGCCGGTGGTGAAGAAAAAGGCCAAGAAACCCCAGACCAGGAAACCCGCTCCCAAGCCCGTGGTGCAGAACAAGGCAAAACCGGACACAGCAAATGCCCAACCCGTCCTGGCCCTGAAGCCCGCCGAACAGCTTCCCGTCCTGCCTGCACCCGCCCCCGTGGCGGTGAACCCTTATCTGCCTGGCGCGCCGGTGGCGGCCGTTGCCACCCCCCAGGTCGTCACGCCCAGCGCAGTCCCGCAAGCGGCCGGGCCGGCAAGCGCAGCGGCTCCCGCCTATCGCAACCCCTATCTGGCTTACCTGTACACCGGTCCGGTCAAGGCCCCGGTGGCCGCACCCACGCCCTGGTCCCTGCCCAACCCCTGGGGCCAGGCCGCCCAGGCCGCGCCCACGCCCTGGTCCAATCCCTTCCTGGCCATCCGTCCGCCGGTATTCCCCGGCCAGCCCTGGACACCACCTCAGGCGCCGCTGTCTGCGCCGGCACCCGTTGCCCCCCCCAGCAGCAATCCCTACCTGAACCCTTACCTGCCCCAGGCTGCCGCTCCGGCTCCCCAGGCTCAACCGGCTCCCGCCCCGACGCCCTTGCCCTTCCCGGCCCTGGTGGCGCCCAACTGGGTCGCCCCGTTCCCCGCCCTGCCGTCTCCTGCCCCGGCGGGGGGGCCGGCCAACCGGCCCTGGATCCCGCCGGTCCAGGCAGCAGTCCAGCCCACTCCGGCTGCCCACCTGGCGGCCAGCAGCAATCCCTACCTGGCCTACCTGCGCGCCCCTGCCCCGGCGGCATCCGCACCGCTGCCTGCGGCAGCACCGGTTCCGGCCACGGCGCCGGAAATCGTGGTGAACGCGCCCGCGCCCAGGATGTCCGAGCCGGTGTACCAGCCGGCCCAGTCTGCGGAAGTTGAAACCAGCCGCCCGGCCCGCAACGATCCCTCGCCCTGGGAAAAGCTCAAGTATTCCGTGATGGGCGGCATCCCCCCCATAACCGACCAGGCCATACTGCCCAAGATCACCACGGTCTATCCCACCGGTGAGAAACCTCTGAAGGTGCTGACCTTCAAGTGCCCCACCGAACTGGTGGGCATCACCCCCCCTACCACCGCCCTCCTCCACGATGCGGTGACCTTCGCCTTCGACGGTGTCAACAAGACCAACCTGCTGCCCTTCAACCTGCAACAGGTCTGCCAGTAAGCCAGCCCGGGAACCTCCCCGCCCTCCGGGGGCCTGATAAGCTGGTGCCCACCACGCTTGTCCCATGACCCCTCCCACCCATCCCATCCGCCAGGTCATCGAACTGCCCATTGCCGGCATGACCTGTGCTGCCTGTTCCAGCCGCCTGGAGAAAAACCTGAACCGGCTGGAGAGGGTGAGCGCCAGCGTGAACCTGGCCACGGAAAAAGCCCGGGTGGAATTCGATCCGGATTCGTCCAGCGCCGCCGCCATCGTGGAGCAGGTGCAGAAAACCGGCTTTTCTGTGCCGGTCCAGACCCTGGATCTGGCCATTTCCGGCATGACCTGCGCCGCCTGTTCCAGTCGCCTGGAACGGGTGCTGAACCAGTTGCCCGGGGTGGAAGCCCGGGTCAACCTGGCTACCGAGAAGGCCCGTCTGCGTTACACCCCGGGTTTGTCGAGCCCCGATGACCTGGTAGCGGCCGTGGCCCGGGCCGGCTTTGCCGCCGCCCCCATCACCGAGGCCAGCCGGGCCGAGGAGAAGGCCCGCAAGGCGGCCGAATACCAGGGCGAACTGCGCGTCTTCCTGATCTCCGCCCTGTTCACCCTGCCCCTGCTGGCCCAGATGGTGCCCATGCTGGGGGGCGTCCACCACGTGGAATGGATGCCGGCCTGGCTGCAATGGCTGCTGGCCACGCCGGTGCAGTTCTGGGCCGGCCGGCGCTTCTACACCGGGGCCTGGAACAGCCTGCGCGGTGGCGGGGCCAACATGGACGTGCTGGTGGCCCTGGGCACCAGCGCCGCCTATTTCTTCAGCGTGGCGGTGATCCTGCTGGGCCTGGACAGCCACGTCTATTTCGAAGCCAGCGCCGCCGTGGTGACCCTGGTGCGCCTGGGCAAGCTCCTGGAAGCCCGGGCCAAATCCCGCACCTCGGCGGCCATCGAACAACTGGTGGGCCTGCAACCCCGTACCGCCTGGGTGGAAAGGGGCGGCGATGCCGTGGAGGTGGAAGCGGCCCTGCTGAAGATCGGCGACCTGGTGCGGGTACGCGCCGGGGAAAGGGTGCCGGCGGACGGCCAGGTGCTGGACGGCCGGTCCAGCCTGGACGAAAGCCTGCTCACCGGCGAAAGCCTGCCGGTGGCCAAGGGCCCGGGCCAGACGGTCCACGCCGGCACCCAGAATCTGGACGGCACCCTGCGCATCCGGGCCGAAGGCGTGGGGGCCCATACCCAGCTCATGGAGATCGTGCGGCTCACCGAAGCGGCCCAGGGGTCCAAGGCCCCCATCCAGAAGCTGGCGGACCGGATTTCCGCCGTGTTCGTCCCGGCGGTCATCGCCATCGCCCTGGCCACCCTGGCCGGCTGGTGGTGGAGCAGCGGCGACTTCACCGCCAGCCTGGTGCCCGCCGTGGCCGTGTTGGTCATCGCCTGCCCCTGCGCCCTGGGCCTGGCCACCCCCACGGCGGTCATGGTGGGCCTGGGCCGGGGGGCACAACTGGGTATCCTGGTGCGCTCGGCGGAGGCCCTGGAGCGGGCGGAAAAGCTGGCCGTGCTGGCCCTGGACAAGACTGGCACCCTCACCGAAGGGAAGATGGCCCTGGTCCGGCTGGAGCCCGGGCCGGGCATGACGGAAACGGAACTCCTGCACCTGGCGGCGGCATTGGAACAGGGCAGCGACCACCCCATCGCCCGGGCCATCCTGGCCTCCGCCACGGAACGGGCACTTCGCCTGCCCGTCGTTGAAGATTTCGAGAACCGGCCCGGGGAAGGGGTGACCGGCCGGGTGGATGGGCGCAGTCTGTGGCTTGGCTTGGACAACGCCCACCCTCTCCCCGACTCTCTCCCCTCAAGGGAAAGGGAGCAGATTCCGCCCCCGGCCTCGCCTGAGCCCCTTACCGTTGAGGGGGGATGGGTTGGGGAGAGGATGGGAACGGTCCTGCCATCCGCCGTACACGGCGACAAAATCCAAGACAGCACCACGGCCATCCACCTACGCGAAAACAATACCCTGCTGGGCAGCCTTTATCTGGCCGACCGCCTGCGCCCCTCCTCCCGCACCGCCCTGGCCCGGCTCAAGACCCTGGGCATCCGGCCGGTGATGCTCACCGGCGACCAGGAAGGGGTGGCGGCCGCCATTGCCCGGGAGGCGGGCATCACCGAATTCCGCGCCCGGGTGAAACCCCAGGACAAGGCTGCCACCGTGGCAATCCTCAAGTCCGAAGGCAGCGTGGTAGGCATGGCCGGTGACGGCATCAACGACGCCCCGGCCCTGGCCGCCGCCGACGTGAGCTTCGGCATGGCCGGCGGCAGCGACATCGCCCTGGAAGCAGCGGACGTGACCCTCATGCGCCCGGACCTGAACGGCGTGGCGGATGGCGTGGAACTGTCCCGGGCGGTGATGCGGAAGATCCGCCAGAACCTGTTCTTCGCGTTTTTCTACAACGTGCTGGCTTTGCCTTTGGCCGCCCTGGGCTACCTGAACCCGGTCATCGCCGGCGCGGCCATGGCCCTGTCCTCGGTCTCGGTGGTGAGCAACTCCCTGCTGCTCAAGGGCTGGAAGCCGGGGCGACGCTGACGGCCGGTGCGGTTCGCGATGCTCACCACACCCTTGTACGCTTCCTCCCTGCGTAGGATGTGGTGAGCGCAGCGAACCGCATCAAGAGACACAGCCCCGCCTCGACGATCGTTCCGGGTTTCCGGTGCGGTTCGCGATGCTCACCACACCCTACCATTTCCCCCCCGCGTAGGATGGGGCGAGCGCAACGAGCCGCAGCACCCAGCGCTCAAATCCCCCCCTTCAGCATCCAGGTCAGCCCGCCCAGGCAAACCAGCATCAACACAAAGCACAACCTGGCCCCCCAGACATACCACCCCCCCACGCTGTCCGGGTCCCGGTTGCTGATCAGGTAGGGGCGACGATCCCCCGGGTGGCCCATGAAGTGGCGCACGGCTTCAGCCCGGATGGCCTGGTGGCGGCGGGCCACTTCGCGGCGTGCCGCCAGCCGGGCCAGTTGCCACTCCTTGTCACTGATCCGGCCGTCCTGGTCCAGATCGAAACGACGATGCAACTCGACCTGATCCTCTTTCCATTCCGCCAGCAGATTCCCTTCGTCCCCCCGGGCATCCAGGACCCGGTCCTCGGGCCGGTCGCTGCTGAACCGGCCCAGGGCATAGAGGGTATCGCCCTTGAGGATCAGCCATTCCGTGTAGCGGACGTTTCCTTCCGTGCGCACCTCCCGGTGCTTGGATTCGATGTGGGCGCCTTCCGGATCCAGGGTGCAACGGCCGCTGCCGTCGTCCAGATCGAAGGGTTCCGGGCTCTCCTCCCGATGGGTGGTCCGCCATTTATTGTCGGAACGGTGTTCCACCGTGTAGCGGTACCACAGGCAGGGCAGTTGGGTGTGGGGCGTGGGAATCTGCCGGCCCTGGTGGGGCTGGGCGGTGCCGTGGAGTTCCACGTAGCCTTGGGCGGCGGAAGCCACCCGGGAAGTGGGCGTGTCGTTGACCGCCCGGGCGATGCCCCACAGATGCAGCCAGCCGATGAGATTGAGCACGGCGGACACGCCCAGCACGATGGTCCAGACGTCCGGATCCCCCATCTCCAGGGCCCCGTAGCCCAGGAATCCCTGGGCCACGAACAGATAGGCCCCCAGATCGCGCCGCCAGTGCTTCAGCGTGCCGATCAACGATTTCCCCTAACCCGACGGGAATGACCGACTCAGGAGGCGGCGCTCTCTCCCCGGAACAGGGCCTTCACGTCCACGTCCTTGAGATCGTCGGCGGCAAAGGTCAGCAGGGCCTTGGGCAGGAAGCCGAACAGGCGGGCCACCACGTTGTCCGGAAACTGCTCGATGCGCACGTTGTGGATGTTGACGCTCTCGTTGTAGAACTCCCGCCGGTCGGCGATGGCCTCTTCCAGGCCGGTGATGCGCGCCATGAGCTGGTTGAACTGCTCGTTGGCGCGCAGTTCCGGGTAGGCCTCCACCACCGCGAAGATCTGCCCCAGGCCGGCCCGCAGGGCCCCTTCCGCCAACCCCAGGGCCGGCATGTCCTGGCTCTGGCTGGCGGCCTGGACCCGGCCGCGGGCCTCGGTGACCTTTTGCAGGGTCTCCTGCTCGAACTGCTTGTACTGGCGGCAGGTTTCCACCAGCTTGGGCAATTCGTCGTGGCGCTGCTTGAGCAGCACGTCGATGTTGGACCAGGCCTTGGCCACGTTGTGCTTCAGGTTCACCAGGGCGTTGTAGACCACCACGGCGTAGATGAGGACGATGACGACCAGGGCCCAGAAGATGATGGCGGTGGACATAAGGACTCCCCCTTCGCGTTGAACACCTGCGGGCGCCGGGCGCCCTCCCCGCCCGCGCCGCCGACAGCGGCGCGGAGAACACTGCTTATTCCGCCTCGTCCGAATCCAGCACCGGTTGCAGGCCCGACAGCTTCTCGCCCTCGCCCAGGTTGATGAGGGTGACGCCCATGGTGGAGCGGCCGGCCGCGCGGATTTCCTTGACCCGGGTGCGGATCAGCACACCGCCGGTGGTGATGAGCATGACCTCGTCTTCCGGCTCCACCAGCACGGCCCCCACCACCTTGCCGTTGCGGGCCGAGGTGGAGATGGCGATGACTCCCTGGCCGCCCCGGCCGTGCTTGGAGTATTCGCCCACGGGGGTGCGCTTGCCGTAGCCGTTCTCGGTGGCGGCCAGCACCTGCTGGTCGTCGCTGTCGGTGACCAGCAGGGCGATGACCTCGGCGGAGGCGGGCAGCTTGATGCCGCGCACGCCCCGGGCCAGGCGGCCCATGGGCCGGACCTCTTCCTCGTCGAAGCGGTTGGCCTTGCCCTCGTCGGAGAACAGCATGATCTGCTGGACGCCGTTGGTGATGGCCACGCCCACCAGGTGGTCGCCGTCGTCCAGGTTGACGGCGATGATGCCGGCGCTGCGGGGCCGGGAGAAGTCGGACAGGGGGGTTTTCTTCACGGTGCCCTGGGCGGTGGCCATGAAGACGAAATGCTGCTCGTCGAACTCCTTGACCGGCAGGATGGCGGTAACCTTCTCCGCGTCCTCCAGCTTGAGCAGGTTGACGATGGGCTTGCCCCGGGCCGTGCGGCCGCCCTGGGGCACTTCATAGACCTTGAGCCAGAACATGCGGCCCCGGCTGGTGAAGCAGAGAATGTAGTCGTGGGTGTTGGCGATGAAGAGCTTCTCGATGAAGTCCTCTTCCTTGGTGCCGGCGGCCTGCTTGCCCCGGCCGCCCCGCTTCTGGGTGCGGTATTCGTCCAGAACCTGGGCCTTGATGTAGCCGGTGCTGGACAGGGTGACCACCACGTCCTGGGGGGTGATCAGGTCCTCCATGGACATTTCCTGGGCGTGGACCACGATCTCGGAGCGGCGCTTGTCGCCGAAGGCGGCCTTGATCTCGGCCAGTTCGGTGGCGATGATTTCCGTAACCCGCTCGGGCTTGTCCAGGATGTCCAGCAGGTCGGCGATGCGCGCCATGACCTCGCCGTATTCGCCGACGATCTTGTCCTGCTCCAGGCCGGTCAGGCGTTGCAGGCGCAGTTCCAGGATGGCCTGGGCCTGGACTTCGGTGAGGAAGTAGCCTTGCTTGTGCAGGCCGAATTCCGGGGCCAGGTCCAGGGGCCGGAAGGCGTCGGTGCGGGGGCCGGACAGGTCGCCAGCGGCCCGGGCCAGCATGTCTTCCACAACCTGGGAGCGCCAGGGCTTGGACAGCAGGGCCGCCTTGGCTTCCGGCGGCGTGGCGCTGGCCTTGATGAGGGCGATGATCTCGTCCACGTTGGCCAGGGCCACGGCCAGGCCTTCCAGCACGTGGCCCCGGTCCCGGGCTTTCTTCAACTCGAACTGGGTGCGCCGGGTGACCACTTCCCGACGGTGCTTGAGGAAGGCTTCCAGGAACTGCTTCAGATTGAGCAGGCGGGGCTGGCCGTCCAGCAGGGCCACCATGTTCATGCCGAAGGTGTCCTGCATCTGGGTTTCTTTGTACAGATTGTTCAGGATCACTTCCGGCACTTCGCCACGCTTCAGCTCGATGACCACGCGCATGCCGGACTTGTCCGATTCGTCGCGGATCTCGCTGATGCCCTCCAGGCGCTTTTCCCGCACCAGTTCGCCGATCTTGGCGCACAGGTTGGCCTTGTTCACCTGGTAGGGCAGTTCGTCGATGATGACGGCCTGGCGGTTGCCGGACTTGTCGATGTCCTCGAAGTGGCACTTGGCGCGCATCACCACCCGGCCCCGGCCGGTGCGGTAGCCCTCCTTCACTCCCACCAGGCCGTAGATGATGCCGGCGGTGGGGAAGTCGGGGGCGGGAACGATGTCGATCAGTTCCTCGATGTCGATCAGGGGGTTGTTCAGCACCGCCATGCAGGCGTCCACGATCTCGCCCATGTTATGGGGCGGGATGTTGGTGGCCATGCCCACGGCGATGCCGGTGGAGCCGTTGACCAGCAAATTGGGGAACTTGGCCGGCAGGATCAGGGGCTCATGTTCGGAGCCGTCGTAGTTGGGGCCGAAGTCCACCGTCTCCTTGTCGATGTCCGCCAGGAGTTCATGGGCCAGCTTGGCCATGCGGATTTCGGTGTAACGCATGGCCGCCGCGTTGTCCCCGTCCACGGAGCCGAAGTTGCCCTGGCCATCCACCAGCATGTAGCGCAGGGAGAAATCCTGGGCCATGCGCACGATGGTGTCGTACACCGCCGTATCGCCGTGGGGGTGGTATTTACCGATCACGTCACCGACCACGCGGGCGGACTTCTTGTAGGCCTTGTTCCAGTCGTTGTTCAACTCGTGCATGGCGAACAACACGCGCCGATGCACCGGTTTCAAGCCATCCCGCACGTCCGGCAGGGCCCGCCCCACGATCACGCTCATGGCGTAATCCAGGTAGGAACGGCGCATTTCCTCTTCGAGGCTGACCGGCAGGGTTTCTTTGGCGAACTGGTTTTCCATGGGGGGAACGGTCTCCGGGAGCGTTTTTTTGCGGTTTCTTCAGCGGTTTCAGGCCGCGACTGAATCGGGGGATTTTAGCATGGCCACCCTGCCCGGCCCCCGGGAAAAGTGACTCGCGCCCGGCGAGCCGTTAGCATCCGGGCCTGCCGCCCCTTCTCCTACTTGCCACCGTCAGCCTTCTGCTTGCCTTGAACCCGCCATGACGCCACAGACTGCCGACCTGCGCATCGACGCCGGCTGGATCGTGCCGGTTCGCCCCTCGGGCCGGGTCCTCACCAGCCACAGCCTGCTGGTGCGGGACGGCTGCATCGCCGGCCTGCTTCCCGCTGCCGAAGCGGACCAGCTTTGGCATGCCGACCGGCACCTGCGCCTGCCCAACCACGCCCTGATGCCCGGGCTGGTGAATCTGCACACCCACGCGGCCATGAACCTGCTGCGGGGCCACGGCGACGACCTGCCCCTCATGACCTGGCTCAACGAGCACATCTGGCCCGCCGAGGCCCGCCACGTCTCGTCGGCCTTCGTCCGCGACGGCACCCGCCTGGCCTGCCTGGAGATGCTCAAGGGCGGGGTGACCTGCTTCAACGACATGTATTTCTACCCGGAGGCCGCCGTGGAAGCGGCAGTGGAAGCCGGCATCCGCATCGCCGCCGGCCTCATCGTCCTGGACGCCCCCACCGGTTACGGGGCCGACGCCGACGATTACCTGGCCAAGGGC
Source organism: Thiobacillus denitrificans (assembly GCA_020723405.1). Classification (GTDB taxonomy): domain Bacteria; phylum Pseudomonadota; class Gammaproteobacteria; order Burkholderiales; family Thiobacillaceae; genus PFJX01. The sequence continues at coordinate 341,288 of DYIY01000002.1, forward strand.
CTGGCGGTCCGGGACGCCTGGCGGGACCACGAGCTGGCCCACTTCTGCCTGGCGCCCCACGCGCCCTACACGGTGAGCGACCGGGCCCTGGAAAAGGTGGCCACCTTCGCCGCCCAACTGGACGTGCCGGTGCACATGCACATCCACGAGACCGAGGACGAGATCCGCCAGGGCCTGGACAACCACGGGATACGGCCCCTGGCCCGGCTCAAGGGACTGGGCCTGCTGGGCCCGGGCCTGGTGGCGGTCCATGCCGTCCACCTCAAGGAAGAGGAGATCGGCTGGCTGGCCAGCCATGGCTGCCACATGGCCCATTGCCCGGCCTCCAACCTCAAGCTGGCCAGCGGCTTCGCCCCAGTGGCCCGGCTCCTGGGCGCCGGGGTGAACGTGGGCCTGGGCACCGATGGCGCCGCCAGCAACAACCGCCTGGACCTGTTCGCTGAAATGCGCCTGGCCGCCCTGCTGGCCAAGGGCGTGGCCGGCGATCCGGCGGTGCTGCCCGCCCACGCAGCTTTGGAGATGGCCACCCTGGCCGGGGCCCGGGCCCTGGGCCTGGAGGCGCGGATCGGTTCCCTGGAGCCGGGCAAGCGGGCCGACCTGGTGGCCGTGGACCTGGAATCGGTGGCCACCCAGCCCTGCTACGACCCCATTTCCCAACTGGTCTATAGCGCCGGACGGGACCAGGTGAGCCACGTCTGGGTCAACGGCACCCCGGTGCTGGCCGACGGTCGCAGCCTGCTGCTCGATGAAGCGGAAACCCTGGCCCGGGCCCACGCCTGGCGGGTGCGGATCGGGCTTGCAGGCGACTGAAGTTCAAGGGCGCGGGGCCGGACCCGCCACCTCCCGCCACTCCCCGGGCAGCATGTCCCCCAGCTCATAGCCGCCCACCGCCGCCCGGACCAGACGCAAGGTGGGAAACCCGGCCTTGGCGGTCATGCGCCGCACCTGGCGGTTCTTGCCTTCGGTAAGCTGGATTTCAATCCAGGCGGTGGGGATGGCCTTGCGGAAGCGCACCGGCGGATCCCGGGGCCACAGCCCGGCGGGTTCGGCCATGACCCGGGCCCGGGCCGGCCGGCTGACGAAGTCGCCCAGATCCATGGGCCGGCGCAGGGGCGCCAGGGCGGCCTCGTCCGGGGCCCCTTCCACCTGGGCCCAATAGGTCTTGGGCAGCTTGTGGCGGGGGTCCGCCAGCCGATGCTGTAGCGCACCATCGTCGGTTAGAATGAGCAGGCCTTCGCTATCCGCATCCAGACGGCCGGCCGCGTAAACACCCGGAAAGGGAATGAACTCCTTGAGCCCCGGATGTCCATCCTCGGACGTGAACTGGCTCAATACGCCATAGGGTTTGTTGAACAGGATGATGCGGGCCATCAGTGGTTTTCCCGAGATCAGGAGTCAACGTGAGCAGCCATATCCAGAAGCCGCAAGCCGGCGAAAAAATCACCGTCAATGCCGACCATTCCCTGAACGTGCCGAATCGGCCGATTATCCCCTTCATCGAGGGCGACGGCACCGGCGTGGACATCACGCCGGTCATGCGCGCCGTGCTGGATGCCGCTGTGGAAAAGGCCTACGGCGGCCAGCGCAAGATTGAGTGGATGGAGGTCTATGCCGGCGAAAAAGCCACCCGGGTCTACGGCGGTGACTCCTGGCTGCCCGACGAGACCGTCCAGGCGGCCAAGGACTACGTGGTGTCCATCAAGGGCCCCCTGACCACCCCCACCTCCGGCGGCATCCGTTCCCTGAACGTGGCCCTGCGCCAGATGCTGGATCTCTACGTCTGCCTGCGCCCGGTGCGCTATTTCACCGGCGTGCCCTCCCCGGTGAAGGCCCCCGAGAAGGTGGACATGGTGATCTTCCGGGAGAATACCGAGGACATCTACGCCGGCGTGGAATGGGAAGCCGGCACCGCCGAGGTGCAGAAGGTCATCGATTTCCTGCAAAAGGAAATGGCCGTCAAGAAGATCCGCTTCCCGGGCACGTCCGCCATCGGCATCAAGCCCGTCTCCGTGGAAGGCTCCGAGCGCCTGATCCGCCGGGCCATCCAGTACGCCATCGACAACAACCGCAAGTCCGTGACCCTGGTGCACAAGGGCAACATCATGAAGTTCACCGAAGGGGGCTTCAAGAAGTGGGGCTACGAACTGGCCGCCCGGGAATTCGGCGCCACCCTCATCGACGAAGGCCCCTGGATGAAACTCCCGGATGGGATCGTCATCAAGGACGTCATCGCCGACGCCTTCCTGCAGCAGATCCTGCTACGGCCCGACGAATACGACGTGATCGCCACCCTGAACCTGAACGGGGACTACATCTCCGACGCCCTGGCGGCAGAAGTGGGTGGCATCGGCATCGCCCCCGGCGCCAACCTGTCGGATACCGTGGCCATGTTCGAAGCGACCCACGGCACGGCGCCCAAGTACGCCGGCAAGGATTACGTGAACCCGGGCTCCATCATCCTTTCCGGGGAAATGATGCTGCGCCACATGGGCTGGCTTGAAGCGGCCGACCGGGTGATCAAGGGTATGGATGGCGCCATCCAGGCCAAACAGGTGACCTACGATTTCGCCCGCCTGATGGACGGTGCGACCCAGATTTCCTGTTCCGCCTTCGGCAGGGAGGTCATCCGTTGGATGGACTGAAGCGGTCGGCGTCCCGGGGAGGGTCTTCCACCCCGAGGCGGCGGAGCAGGCTGATCAGTTCGTCGGCAATGGGACCCAGTTCTTCCTTTTGACGCTGCAAGCCGGCCAGCAGGTGCGCAAGCTCCCCGCCAGGCAAGGAGGCTTCCCGCAACGAATCAACAGGAGGAAAGGGTTGAGGGGTGTTCATCTGGCCTCTCCTGAGCCATATGTCTTTTTAGACGTATAGCACAGGGGGCCAGACTTGGCGGGCGGCAATGGCCCCGCTCGCCGAAAAAACCGGATTACACCGGCACCGAATTACATCGGCTGGATGTTGGAGGCTTGTTTGCCCTTGGGACCGTCCACCACATCGAAGGTAACCCGCTGGTTTTCCTTCAGGCTTTTGAAGCCCTTGCTTTGGATGGCGGAAAAGTGGGCGAACACGTCGTCACCGCCCCCATCGGGAGTGATGAAGCCGAAGCCTTTAGAGTCGTTAAACCATTTAACAGTGCCAGTGGCCATCGAAACTACTCCTAAACGAATAAAACAATTGACCTGTTCGGCCCGAATACTCCGCCAAGCCAAACGCCGGCTTTTTACATGCCAAATAACCGTTCCGTCAATCGGCTTGAAAAAAAACTTCACGCCGCCACAATCACACCATCCATGCAACCTTGGTTCCCCCCTTTCCATCCCATGGCAGTAAGGCATCAGGACGAATCGGAACTTGCCCCGGCGGGTGTCACGGCGCCTCCGCCGCCGCTATATAAGGTTTTGCTTCTGAATGACGATTTCACACCTATGGATTTCGTCATCCAGGTATTGCGCCGTTATTTTCATATGGGGTTGGAACAGGCCACCACGGTCATGCTCAAAGTGCATAATGAGGGCTCGGGTCTGGCTGGCGTGTTCACCCGCGACGTGGCGGAAACCAAGGTGCAACTGGTGACCGAGCATGCCCGGGAACATCAGCACCCCCTGCAATGCGTGATGGAGGAGAACCAATGATTGCCCAGGAGTTGGAAGTCAGTCTGCACATGGCCTTCATGGAGGCCCGGCAGAAGCGCCACGAGTTCATCACCGTGGAGCATCTCCTCCTCGCCATGCTCGACAACCCGTCGGCGGCCGAAGTGTTGCGCGCCTGCGCCGCCAACATCGACGACCTGCGCAAGAAGCTGGCCGACTTCATCGAACGCCACACGCCCAGAGTGCCCGGCGAGGCCGACGTGGACACCCAGCCCACCCTGGGCTTCCAACGGGTGATCCAGCGGGCCATCCTGCACGTGCAATCCTCCGGCAAGAAGGAAGTCACAGGCGCCAACGTGCTGGTGGCCATCTTCGGCGAGAAGGACTCCCACGCCCTGCATTTCCTCTCCCAGCAGGGCCTGTCCCGGCTGGACGTGGTGAACTTCATCTCCCACGGCATCACCAAGGCCCCCCAGGAAGCCGCGCCCAGCGGTCGCCAGGAACCCGCTGGGGAACAGCAGGAAGGCGAGGACAAGAGCGCCTCCCCCCTGGAATCCTTCACCACCAACCTGAACGCCCAGGCCCTGGCCGGCAAGATCGATCCCCTCATCGGCCGGGATCTGGAACTGGAAAGGGTCATCCAGACCCTGTGCCGACGGCGCAAGAACAACCCCCTGCTGGTGGGTGAGGCCGGTGTGGGCAAGACGGCCATCGCCGAAGGCCTGGCGCGGCGGGTCATCGAACACAGCGTGCCTGACATTCTGGAAGGGGCCACGGTCTATGCCCTGGACATGGGTGCCCTGCTGGCCGGCACCAAATACCGGGGCGACTTTGAGCAACGCCTGAAGGCGGTGCTCAAGCAGTTGGCGGGCAATCCCAAGGCCATCCTGTTCATCGACGAAATCCATACGGTGATCGGTGCCGGCGCCGCTTCGGGCGGCACCCTTGATGCCTCCAACCTGCTCAAGCCGGCGCTTTCCTCGGGCCAGTTGCGCTGCATTGGCGCCACCACCTACAACGAGTTCAGGGGCATCTTCGAGAAGGATCACGCCCTGTCCCGGCGCTTCCAGAAAATCGACGTCAAGGAACCTTCCGTCGAGGAGACCGTGCTGATCCTCAAGGGCCTCAAGTCCCGCTTCGAATCCCATCATGGTGTCAAGTACACCCAGGGGGCCCTGTCCACCGCCGCCGAACTGTCGGCCCGCTACATCAACGATCGGCACCTGCCGGACAAGGCCATCGACGTCATCGACGAAGCCGGCGCCGCCCAGCGCATCCAACCCAAGTCCAGACAGAAGAAGGTCATCACCCCCAAGGAGATCGAAGACATCGTCTCCAAGATCGCCAGGGTGCCGGCCAAGACCGTGGCCAGCGACGAACGCAATGCCCTGAAGAGCCTGGATCGGGATCTGCGCGCCGTGGTGTTCGGCCAGGACAAAGCCATCGAAGCCCTGGCCACCGCCATCAAGATGTCCCGCTCCGGACTGGGCAACCCGGCCAAGCCCATCGGCTCCTTCCTGTTCTCCGGCCCCACCGGGGTAGGCAAGACGGAAGTGGCCCGGCAACTGGCCTACACCCTGGGGGTGGAACTGATCCGCTTCGACATGTCGGAATACATGGAGCGCCATGCGGTCTCCCGCCTCATCGGCGCACCGCCCGGATACGTGGGCTTCGAGCAGGGCGGCCTGCTCACCGAGGCCATCACCAAGAACCCCTACGCGGTACTCCTGCTGGACGAGATCGAGAAGGCCCATCCGGACATCTACAACGTGCTGCTCCAGGTCATGGATCACGGCACCCTTACCGACAACAACGGCCGCAAGGCGGACTTCCGCAACGTGGTGATCATCATGACCACCAACGCCGGTGCCGAAGCCATGACCAAGACGGGCATCGGTTTCGCCCTGCCCACCAAGGCCGGCGACGAGATGGCCGACATCAAGCGCATGTTCACGCCCGAGTTCCGCAACCGTCTGGACGCCATGATCTCCTTCGCCCCCCTGACCGAGGAAATCATCCTGCGGGTGGTGGACAAGTTCCTCATGCAGCTCGAAGAACAACTCCACGCCAAGAAGGTGGAAGCCCATTTCACCGAAGCTCTGCGTGCCTGGCTGGCCAGAAAGGGCTTCGATCCCCTCATGGGGGCCCGGCCCATGTCCCGGCTCATCCAGGACACCATCCGCAAGGCCTTGGCGGACGAACTGCTGTTCGGCCGTCTGAGCGAGGGTGGGGAAGTGACGGTGGATCTGGACGAACAGGAAGCGATCCAACTGGCCTTCAGCAAGGAACTTGAACCGGCCTGAATACCTTGCTCAACACATTAAAACAGGCGCGCATGCCCCTGTTTTATTTTGTATTTCAAGCTTTCGCGCGGAACAGTCGGAAGAAGTTTTCCGTGGTGATCCGGGCCACCTCTTCCAGGGGTATCCCGCGCAGGCTGGCAATTTCCTCGGCCACATGGCGCACGAAGGCGGGCTCGTTGCGCCGCCCCCGATGGGGTACCGGAGCCAGATAGGGGGCATCGGTCTCGATGAGCATCCGCTCCAGGGGAACCCGGCGGGCCACCTCCTTGAGGTCGGTTGCGCTCTTGAAACTGACGATGCCGGAGAAGGAGATGTAAAAGCCCATGTCCATGGCAGCCTGGGCTACCTCCCAGGACTCGGTGAAACAATGCATGACGCCCCCGGCCTGAGCGGCCTCCTCCTCGGCCATGATGGCCAAGGTGTCTTCCGCCGCGTTGCGAGTGTGGATGATGAGGGGCATCCGGGCCTGCCGGGCGGCGCGGATATGGGTGCGGAAGCGGGTCCGTTGCCAGTCCACCTCCTCTCGTTTCATGCGGTAGTAATCCAGCCCCGTTTCGCCGATGGCCACCACCTTGGGCCGGCTGGCCAGTTCCAGCAGATCGGCCACGCCCGGCTCCCGGCCCTCGTCGTGGTCGGGATGGACCCCCACCGAGGCAAACAGGTTGTCGTGGGCCGCCGCCAACGCCAGGACCCGGGGCAGGTTTTCCAGATTCACCGCCACGCACAGGGCATGGCTCACCTCGGCCTGTGCCATGCGGGCAAGCAAAGGCGCCACCCCTTCACTGAAATCGGGGAAATCGATGTGGCAATGGGAATCGATGAACATGTTTGGAGCGGGTAGCCGGTAGTTTGTAGTCGGTAGCGAAGCACTTCCGCGCCTGCGGCGCTGAAACGGCTACAGACTACCGACTACCCGCTACCGATGGATCACATGGTATGGGTGTGCCGGGTGGACTTCATGGCATTGCCCAGGATGCCTTCGATCTTCTGCCGCACGGTGTTGGCCCCTTCGCTCTCGTCGAACTGCACGCCAATGCCCTGCTGTCGGCTGCCCTGGGCACCGGAGGGGGTGATCCACACCACCTTGCCGGAAATGGGCAGTTTGTTGGGGTCGTCCATGAGGGTGAGCAGCATGTAGACCTGGTCCCCCATCTGGTAAGGACGGTTGGTGGGAATGAACAGGCCACCCCCCTTCACATAAGGCATATAGGCCGCATACAGGGCGGAGCGCTCCTTGATGGCCAGGGAGAGCATGCCGGCCCGGCCGGCCGGTTGGCGTGCGGCTTCGCTCATGGTCTGCCTTTGCTCACTTGGATGTAGCGGATGAGCCAGGATTCTAGCAACATCTGGGCATTGAGCGGATGACGCAGCCAACGGGCGGCAGCGGTGATCTCTGCCTGGAAGGCCAGCAGGCCGGCCAGATCCGCCTGCCGGCCGATTTGCTCCGCCACCTTTGTCCGGTCCTGGAAGTAGCGGGGCGCGCCCGCCAGACGGGTGGCCAGCAGATCGGCCAGCCAGCGGGCCAGCCAGCCCCAGGCGTCGGCCAGATCGTCCTTATGGGCCTGGGCCAGGACACAAGCGTCCAGACGAGCCGGTTCGGACAGGGCATCGAGGAAGGCATCCCGCCGCCCACTACGCTCAGGATCGGCGTAAGCCAGCGCGGAGAGAGGGGCGCCGCCGGCCTCCGCCAGCAAGGCTTCCGGCGCCGCCACACCTGCTTGTGCCAGCCAGTCCAGGGCCACGCTCCGGGAGGGGGGATTCACTGCAACCTGCCGGCAACGGGATAATACGGTGGGCAGCAGGCGCCCGGGCTTGTGCGACACCAAGAGCAGCAACACCTGGGGAGGAGGCTCCTCCAGGGTCTTCAACAAGGCATTGGCGGCGGCTACGTTCATGTGCTCGGCCGGGTGGATGACGGCGGCCCGCCAGCCGCCCCGGTGGGCGCTGAGGGTGAGGAATTCGGTCATGGTCCGCACCGCTTCCACGCTGATCAGGCGGCCGCCCTTCCTGGCAGGTTTGTCCCCCTCCTCCCCATCTGCTTCCTGGGGCTCCACCAGGCGGAAATCGGGATGGTTGCCCTGGCTGAACCAGTTGCAGGCATCACAGCGGCCACAGGCGCCACCTGTTTCTGGCGATTCACAGAGCAGCCATTGCACCAGCGCCAGGGCCAGATCGCGTTTGCCTACACCCGCCGGGCCGTGCAGGAGCAGGGCATGGGGCAGCCGCTGCCGTTCCCCGGCAATCTGGCGGAACAGGATCTGGTTCCAGGGATGGATCACGCCCATGACTCCAGCAGGCGCTGCAACTGGCTGCGCACTTCGGCCAGGGGACGCCCCCCGTCGATGATCCGGATGCGCTCAGGCTGGGCTCGGGCCCGACGTAGATAGGCGTCACGCACCCGCTCGTGGAAATCCCGCCGTTCCCGTTCGAAGCGGTCGGGATCCCGCGCGGAGGCCAAGCGCCGGGCGGCCTCCTCGGGTGCCAGATCGAAGAGCAGGGTCAAATCCGGTTGCAAACCTTCCTGTACCCACTGCTCCAGCAACTCCAGCCGGGATTCGGGCAGGCCCCGCCCGCCGCATTGGTAAGCGAAACTGGCGTCGGTGAAGCGGTCGGAAATCACCACCTCGCCCGCCGCCAGGGCCGGACGGATGAGGGTTTCAATGTGCTCCCGGCGGGCGGCGAACATGACCAGGGCCTCCGTGTCGGGCTGCATGGGTTGATGCAGGACCAATTCCCGCAGTTTCTCGCCGATGGGCGTGCCCCCCGGTTCCCGGGTCAGGCGAACCGTCCGGCCCCGGTTGCGGAACCAGTCGGCCAACCAGTCCAGATGGCTGCTCTTGCCGGCGCCGTCCACGCCTTCCAGGGTGATGAAGCATCCTTGCATGATTCGTTTCAGCGTTGGTAGCGGTTGACGGCCCGATTGTGGGCTTCCAGTGTCTCGGAGAAAACATGCCGACCATTGCCCTTGGCCACGAAATAGAGGGCACGGCTGGGTTCCGGGTTCAGGGCCGCGCGCAGGGCTTCCAGGCCCGGCAGGGCGATGGGGCCGGGCGGCAAACCGGCCCGGGTGTAGGTGTTGTAGGGTGTGTCGGTGAGCAGATCGACCTTGCGCAGGTTGCCGTCGAAGGACGGCCCCAGGCCATAGATCACCGTGGGATCGGTCTGCAGGCGCATCCCGATGCGCAGGCGGTTGATGAATACTGCGGCGATCAGCGGGCGTTCTTCCGCCGCTCCGGTTTCCTTTTCGACGATGGAGGCCATGACCAGGGCCTCGTAGGGCGTGCGGTAGGGCAGATTCGTGGCCCGGGCGGCCCACTGGGTTTCCAGATGCCGGGCCATGGCCTGCTGGGCGCGGCGATACAGGGCCAGATCGGCACTCCCCTGATCGAAGAAGTAGGTGTCCGGGAAAAACAGGCCTTCTGCGTTGCGGTCCGTCATGCCCAGTTCCACCAGCAGCGCCTCGTCCGTCATGCCCGCCGTGTCGTGGCGCAACCCTCCATGGGCATCCACCGCTTGGCGCATCTGCCGGAAGGTCCAGCCTTCCACGATGGTGAGCTTGCCCAGCAGAGTATCTCCGGCAGTGATCTTGCGCAGCAGATCCAGCGGGCTGGCGGGTGCCTCCAGGCCATAGCTGCCGGCCTTGATGGAGGATTCCTGGCCGCTCAGACGAGCCAGGAGGACGAAGGCCCAGGGCTGTTCCAGGGCCCCCAGTGTATGCAGATCCTGGCTCACGGACTTGAGAGTGGCACCCCGCTCCACCGAAAAGGCCAGGGGATAGCCCCCGCCGTCGGGAAGCGTGGTGGCGTAGTGAAGGAGCCAGCCTGCCAGACCGGCCAGGGACAGGAGGAGGAGCAGAATCAGCTTACGCATCGAGCAGGGGGATCAGCCGGGGACTGATGACGGCCTCGGGCCAGGCCCGCGTTTCCAGGATGGCAACCCGGCGCAGGCCCATGAGACTGTTGCAGGCCAGCACCTCCTCGGCTGCCAGGAGGTCCGCCAGTTCCAGGTCGGCCTCCGCTGCCTCCAGGCCGGCCTGGCCGGCCAGGCAGAGAAGCCGGGCACGAGCCACGCCGGCCACGCCGCAACGGTCCAGACGGGGGGTGAGGAGCCGGCCCTCCCGCCAGAGGAAGAGGTTGCTCATGACGCCGGACACCAGACGGCCATCAACATCCAGCAGCACCCCTTCGTGGATCGTTGGATCATCCCATTCCCCCCGGGCCAACACGTTTTCCAGGCGGTTGAGGTGCTTGATGCCGGCCAGAGCAGGCTGGTGCCCCAGGCGCAGGTTGCAAACCCGCAGCCTGAGCCCCGCCGCGGGATATTCCGGGAGAGGCGAATCCCAGCAGGCCAGGATACGTGTGGGCAAGCCGATGGGCGCGTACCCCCTGGGGCCCAGGCCCCGGGTCACGGTGATGCGCAGTACGCCCTGATCGGGGAGTGGGCCCAGGCGGTCCAGGTCATCCGCCAGGAGGTCCGCCCCGGGACAGGCCAGTTGCAGACGGGCGCAGTCAGCAGCCAGTTTGGCCAGGTGGGCCTCCCACCAGCGGGGCCGGCCGGCCACGATGGCCAGGGTGCGGAACACGCCGTCGCCGTAGGCCAGGCCCCGGTCCAGGGCCGGGACGGACGACTCGGCCCGGCCGTTGATAAGCAGACGGGGGGTGCCAGCCATGGAAACCCGGCGGCCGGCGTCAGATGCGGCGGAAGATCAGGGTGCCGTTGGTGCCGCCGAAGCCGAAATTGTTCTTCAGGGCCACGTCGATCTTCATGGACCGGGCGGTGTTGGCGCAGTAATCCAGGTCGCACTCCGGATCCTGCTCGAAGATGTTGATGGTGGGGGGGGATATCTGGTGGTGCACGGCCAGGGCGGTGAACACCGATTCCAGACCGCCGGCACCACCCAGCAGGTGGCCGGTCATGGACTTGGTGGAATTGACCACCAGGTTGCGCGCCGCGTCGCCAAAGGCCAGCTTGATGGCGTTGGTTTCATTCCTGTCCCCCAGGGGGGTGGAGGTGCCGTGGGCGTTGATGTACTGGACCTGATCCGGATTCACGCCGGCATCCCGCAGGGCATTGACCATGGACCGCTTGGGACCGTCGGTGTCCGGGGCAGTCATGTGGAAGGCATCGCCGCTCATGCCGAAGCCGGCGATCTCGGCGTAGATGCGCGCCCCCCGGGCCCTGGCGTGTTCGTATTCCTCCAGGACCATGACGCCGGCCCCTTCGCCCAGCACGAAACCGTCCCGGTCCTTGTCCCAGGGCCGGCTGGAGGTGGCCGGATCATCGTTACGGGTGGACAGGGCCTTGGCGGCGGAGAAACCGCCTACGGCCAGGGGACAGACAGTGGATTCGGCACCACCGCAGACCATCACGTCGGCATCGTTGTGCTCGATCATCCGGGCGCTGGTGCCGATGGCATGCAGACCCGTGGTACAGGCCGTGACCACCGCCAGGTTGGGACCCTTGAGGCCGAGCAGGATGGACAGGTTGCCCGAGATCATGTTGATGATGGTGCCCGGGATGAAGAAAGGCGAAATCTTGCGCGGGCCGCCGGTCTCCACGTATGTCTTGTGGGTATCCTCGATCATGGGCAGGCCGCCGATGCCGGAACCGATGTTGACGCCGATCCGTTCCCGGTTGGCATCGGTGATCTCCAGGCCGGAATCCTTGACCGCATCCAGACCGGCCGCCAGGCCGTAATGGATGAACACGTCCATCCGCCGGGCTTCCTTGGCCGACAGATAGCTGGCGACGTCGAAGTCCTTCACTTCACCGGCGATCTGGGAAGCGAAATTGGCCGGATCAAAACGGCTGATGCGGGTAATGCCCGACTTGCCGGCCAACAGGTTGGACCAGGCTTGCTCCACGGTGTTGCCCACCGGGGAGATCAGCCCCAAACCGGTGACCACCACGCGACGTCTGGCGGGACGGGAATCCTGGGACAAGATGCGGCTCCTGTACGAACAATAAAACCCGGCCGGCGCGGTGCGCTTCGGCCGGGCGGATGCCGCCGGGAGCCCGGCGGCGCGCGTTGCGGGGTGTTACTTGTTCAGATGGCCGTTGATGTAGTCAACGGCCTGCTGGACGGTGGTGATCTTCTCGGCTTCCTCGTCGGGAATCTCACACTCGAAAGCCTCTTCCAGAGCCATCACCAGTTCAACGGTGTCCAGGGAATCAGCGCCCAGGTCGTCCACGAAGGAGGACTCCAGCTTCACATCGGCCTCGTTGGCGCCCAGCTGCTCGGCGACGATCTTTTTGACACGTTGCTCAATATCACTCATCAGAAAACTCCCTACGGGTAGCAAAAAAGCGGGGGCATTCTAGCAAAATCCCCGGGTTGAAGAATCAGGTGTGAAACGAATATTCGCGGGAATATACCCGCTTCAGTCCATGTACATGCCACCGTTCACGTGCAGGGTGGCGCCGGTCACGTAAGCCGCCCCGTCGGAGGCCAGGAAGGCCACGGCGTGGGCGATGTCCTCGGGCGTGCCCAGCTTGCCCAGGGGAATGCGCTCCAGCAGCTTGGTCCGCGCCGCCTCGGGCAGGGCCTTGGTCATGTCGGTGTCGATGAAGCCGGGGGCCACGCAGTTCACGGTGATGCCCCGGCTGCCCACTTCCTGGGCAAGGGATTTGGAGAAACCGATCATGCCGGCCTTGGCCGCGGCATAGTTGGTCTGCCCGGCGTTGCCCGAAGCCCCCACCACGGAGGCGATGTTGACGATGCGGCCGAAACGGGCCTTCATCATGGGGCGCAACACGGCCCGCGACAGGCGGAACACGGAGGTGAGGTTGGTGTCCATGATGGCCGCCCATTCCTCGTCCTTCATGCGCATGAGCAGGTTGTCCCGGGTGATGCCGGCGTTGTTGACCAGCACATCCAGGCGCCCGTGGCGGGCCAGGATTCCCTCCACCACGGCGTCCACGCTGGCCGGATCGTTGACATTGAGGGGCAGCCCTTCTCCCTTGAGCCCGGCTTGCGCCAGCCCGGCGGCAATGTCCGCCGCACCCGCCTCGCTGGTGGCGGTGCCCACCACCAGGCAACCGGCCCGGCCCAGAGCATGCAGGATGGCCTTGCCGATTCCCCGGGATGCGCCGGTTACCAATGCCACGCGTGTTTCCATGGGATTCTCCTCAGTCCTGGGTCTTGGTCAGCAGATCAGTCAGGCCGGCGGCATCGGCCAGGGCCAGCGACGCCACGCCTTCGGCGATGCGTTTGTTGAGCCCCGCCAGCACCTTGCCGGGGCCGCACTCGGCCACCAGGGGAATGCCGCCTGCGGCCATGGCCCGCACCGTCTCCACCCAACGCACCGGGCTGTAGAGTTGGCGGGCCAGGGCGTCGCGGATGGCCGCCGGGTCGGCGTGGCTGGCCACGTCGGCATTATGCAGGACAGGGACCACCGGCGCCTTGACCTGGATACCGTCCAGCGCAGCCAGCAGCTTGTCCGCCGCAGGCTTCATGAGGGCGCAGTGGGAAGGTACGGAAACCGGCAGGGGCAAGGCCCGCTTGGCGCCCTTTTCCTTGGCCAGGACGCAGCCCCGGTCCACGGCGGCCTTGTGGCCGGCGATGACCACCTGACCCGGTGAATTGAAATTGACGGCCTCCAGCACCTCCCCCTGGGCCGCTTCGGCGCACACGGCCAGCACGGCGGCGTCGTCCAGACCCAGCACGGCAGCCATGGCTCCGACCCCTTCCGGGACAGCGGATTGCATGGCCTCGGCCCGCAATCGCACCAGTTTCACCCCATCGGCAAAGTCCAGGGCGCCGGCACACACCAGGGCGGTGTATTCCCCCAGACTGTGGCCGGCCATGAGGGCAGGCACACGCCCACCCTGGTCGAGCCAGAGCCGGTAGACGGCCACGCCGGCCGCCAGCATGGCCGGCTGGGTATTGACGGTCTGGTTGAGCAGATCGGCGGGCCCCTCGGCCACCAGGGCCCATAAATCCTGGCCCAGGGCGGCGGAGGCCTGGGCGAAGGTGTCCCGCACCACGGCGGCGTCACCATAGGCGGCCATCATGCCCACGGACTGGGAACCCTGGCCGGGAAAAGCAAAGGCGAAGTTCATATCGTCAACTCCGAATCGAGAGTGGAGGGTCGAGCAAGGGAGGCATTCGCGGGATCGACTTCACGCGCGAGTCGCCCAATCCCGGCCCTCGATCCAAATCACATTCGCACCAGTACCGAACCCCAGGTGAAGCCCCCGCCGAAGGCCTCCATGAGCACCAGTTCGCCGGCCTTGATGCGCCCCTCCCGCACGGCGGTATCGAAGGCCAGTGGAATGGAGGCGGCGGAGGTGTTGCCGTGACGGTCCACGGTCACGACCACCCTCTCCAGGCCCATACCCAGCTTTTTCGCCGTGGCCTGGATGATGCGGATGTTGGCCTGGTGGGGCACCAGCCAGTCGATGTCGGTCTTTTGCAGGCCGTTGGCTTCCAGGGTCTCGTCCACGATGGCGTCCAGGGTATTGACCGCCATCTTGAACACCGCGTTGCCGGACATGCGCATGTAGCACGCGCCTTCCTTCTTGAGGGACACGCCGCCGTCCACGAACAACAAATCCTGGTAGCGGCCATCGGCATGCAGGTGGGTGGCCAGGATGCCCGGCTCTTCCGACGCCCGCAGCACCACCGCGCCGGCACCATCACCCCACAGGATGCAGTTGCCCCGATCGCTCCAATCGGTGATGCGGGACAGGGTCTCGGCCCCCACCACCAGGGCGGTCTTCACCTGGCCGGAACGGATGAACTGGTCGGCCACGGAGACGGCGTAAACGAAACCGCTGCACACCGCCTGCACGTCGAAGGCCGGACAGCCGTTGGTGATGCCCAGCTTGGCCTGGAGAATGCAGGCGGTACTGGGAAAGACCCGGTCAGGCGTGGTGGTGGCCACCACGATCAATTCGATGTCGCCTGCATCGATGCCGGCTGCCTCGATGGCTTCCTCGGCCGCCTGCTGGGCCAGGTCGCTGGTCAATTCCCCCTCGGCGGCGATGTGCCGCTCCCGGATGCCGGTGCGCTCCAGGATCCACTCGCTGGTGGTGTCGATGGTCTTTTCCAGTTCGGCGTTGGTCAGCACCCGGGTGGGCAAGTGGCTACCGGTGCCGATGACTCGGGAATAGATTCGGGCGGACTGGGTCAAGCCGCTTCTCCTTCCTCTTCGCTGAAGCCGTTCATGGTGTTGTTGTGGACGCCCACCTGGTCGGCGATGCGGCGCAGCAGGCCGCCGCGCACTTCCTCCACCGCCTTGTGGACGGCCTGTTTGAAGGAGAACACGTCGGCAGAACCATGGCTCTTGATGATCACGCCATTGAGGCCCAACAGACTGGCGCCGTTGTAGCGGCGCGGATCCAGCTTGCGCTTGAAGGCGTGCAGAACGGGCAAGGCGATGAGCCCGGCCAGGCGGGTGACGGGGTTCTTCTTGAACTCCCAGCGCAACTGATCGCCGATGAGCTTGGCCAGCCCTTCCGAGGTCTTGAGGGCCACATTGCCGACGAAACCATCGCAGACCACCACGTCCACCGTGCCCTTGTAGATGTCGTCCCCTTCCACGTTGCCGTGGAAATTCAAGCCGCTCTCCTTGAGCAGCTCCCCGGCCCGCTTGACCACATCGTTGCCCTTGATGTCTTCCTCGCCGATGTTGAGCAGGCCCAAGGAGGGCCGTTCCTTGTGCTCGATGGCGGCCACCAGGGCCGAGCCCATGATGGCGAACTGGAGCAGGTGTTCGGGGGTGCAATCCACGTTGGCGCCCAGGTCCAGCATGTAGGTCTGGCCGGCTTTGGATGGCAGGGTGGAAGCGATGGCGGGCCGGTCAATGCCCGGCAGGGTCTTCAGGACGAAGCGGGACACCGCCATGAGGGCGCCGGTATTGCCGGCGGAAACCCCGGCATCGGCCTCGCCCCGCTTGACCAGATCCGCCATGACCCGCATGGAGGAATCCTTTTTGCTGCGCAGGGCCACCGGCAGCGGATCGTCCATCTTCACCACCTCGCTGGCGTGGTGCACGCGCAGGCGGGGACCAGGCTTGGCACGGCAGGCCTTGAGTTCAGCGAGGATGGCATCTTCCAGGCCCACCAGGACGAAATTGATGTCCGGTTCCTCGCGCAAGGCCTCCAGGGCCGCCCTGACGGTCACATGGGGGCCGTGGTCGCCCCCCATGGCGTCAATGGCGATCGTGATGTCTCGCATGGGTGATCAGGCCCGGCCGCCGACGGCAGGAATCACCGGCGGCAAGGCGGGATCGCGAGCTGGCTCAGCTGTTGTCGGACTTGCTGGCAACGACCTTGCGGCCACGGTAGTAGCCGTTGGGGCTGATATGGTGGCGCAGATGCACCTCGCCGGTGGTGGCTTCCACGGCGGTGGGCGGGTTGCTCAGAAAATCGTGGGCGCGATGCATGCCGCGCTTGGACGGGGACTTCTTGTTCTGTTGGACAGCCATGACACTTCTCCTTGATTCAAAAACCGCCTGCCTAGGCCTGACCGGGACACCCACCGTCGGGATGACGGGGCGCCACCGGCAAGCTCAGCAAAATCTCGTCTTCCACCAGCGCCGCCAGACCCTGACGGGTTTCCGCCACCAGGGCATCCACCAGGGGATCTTCCGCTTCCCAGCGGGCCAACTCGGCCTCATCCCGGGCCACGGGCAACACCGTCTGGATGTCCAGGTCTTCCGTGAACCGCCCCAGGCAGCGCTGGCAGGTCAACCAGACCGTGGCACGGATGTCCAGACGCAAGACGGGACGACCCGCTTCCATGCCACCCGCCAGACGGTATTGCACCGCAACATCATCTGAGGTCAAATTGCCCTGCAAACGCGGCAAGGATTCGACACGCAACTCACCTTCCAGGCAAGCGCCGGACCGGGCGAAACGTAGCGTATCCAGGGTTGCCGGTGCAGACATAAGCCGTAAATGGTAAGCTTTGCGGCCCTTTTTGTCAAAGTTAAGCGTCATTTCCGTTGTCTGGGGGCAGGCCGTATTTCCTGCCGGGCGGAATGGACTCCACGCCACTTTCAAAGGCCATAGCGTGATCAAGAAGATACTCATTGCCAACCGGGGCGAGATTGCGGTGCGCATCGTGCGGGCCTGCAAGGAGATGGGGATCCAGTCGGTGGCCATCTACACCGATGCCGACCGCCATGCCCTCCACGTCAAGAAAGCCGACGTGGCCTACAACATCGGCTCGGACCCGGTGCTGGGCTACCTGAACGCCCACAACATCGTGAATCTGGCCGTGGCTTCGGGCTGCGACGCCCTCCACCCCGGCTATGGTTTCCTGTCGGAAAACCCGGTCCTGGCGGAAGTCTGCGCCCGGCGCGGCATCAAATTCATCGGCCCGTCCCCGGAAGTCATCACCCAGATGGGCGACAAGATCCAGGCCCGACTGGCCATGATCAAGGCCGGCATCCCGGTGGTGCCCGGTTCGGACCACAACCTGGAGAACGCCGAGGAAGCGTTGAAGCTGGCCCGGGAGATCGGCTACCCGGTCATGCTCAAGGCCACCAACGGTGGGGGCGGCCGGGGCATCCGCCGTTGTGATTCCGACGACGAACTGGTGAAGAACTACGAGCGGGTGGTGTCGGAAGCCACCAAGGCCTTTGGCAAACCCGAGGTGTTCATCGAGAAATGCGTGGTGAACCCCAAGCACATCGAGGTCCAGGTCATCGGCGACAGCCACGGCAGTTGCGTCCACCTCTACGAGCGGGACTGCTCCATCCAGCGGCGCAACCAGAAACTCATCGAGATCGCCCCTTCGCCCCAGCTCACGGAGGCCCAGCGGGAATACATCGGCAAGCTGGCAGTGCGGGCGGCCAAGGCCGTGGGTTACGAAAACGCCGGCACCGTAGAGTTCCTGCTGGACCACGACAACCAGTTCTACTTCATGGAGATGAACACCCGTCTCCAGGTGGAACATACGGTGACCGAGAACATCACCGGCATTGACATCGTCCAGGAACAGATCCGCATCGCCGACGGACTGCCCCTGCAATACAAGCAGGAGGACATCCATCACCGGGGCTTTGCCATGGAATTCCGCATCAATGCGGAAGATCCCCAGAACGGATTCCTGCCCAGCTTCGGCCGCATCACCCGCTACTACGCGCCGGGCGGCCCCGGGGTGCGCACCGACGCGGCCATGTATTCCGGCTACACCATCCCGCCCTACTACGACTCCATGTGCGCCAAGCTGACCGTCTGGGCCCTGAACTGGGAAGCGGTGATCGAACGGGGCCGCCGGGCCCTGGACGACATGAAGGTATATGGCGTGAAGACCACCATCCCCTACTACCAGGAAATCCTGCAGAACCCGGACTTCCGCACCGGCCGATTCAACACCGGCTTCGTGGAAGCCCACCCCGATCTGCTCAATTACGCGGTCAGCCGGCCACCGGAACACATCGCCGTCGCCCTTTCCGCCGCCATCGCCGCCCACCTGGGCATCTGAACGAAAGACACCACGATGACTCAAGTCAAGATCACCGAACTGGTCCTTCGCGACGGCCATCAGTCCCTGATCGCCACCCGCATGCGCACCGAGGACATGCTGCCCATCTGCGGCAAGCTGGACAAGGCGGGCTTCTGGTCTCTGGAAGCCTGGGGCGGTGCCACCTTCGACGCCTGCGTGCGCTTCCTCAAGGAAGACCCCTGGGAGCGCCTGGCCAAGCTGCGCCGCGCCCTGCCCAACTCCCGCATCCAGATGCTGCTGCGGGGCCAGAACCTGCTGGGTTACCGCCATTACCCCGATGACGTGGTGCGGGCCTTCGTGCAGAAATCCGCCGACAACGGCATCGACGTGTTCCGCGTGTTCGACGCCATGAACGACGTCCGCAACATGCGGGTGTCCATCGAGGCCGTGAAGGCCGCCGGAAAGCACGCCGAGGGCACCATCAGCTACACCACCAGCCCGGTCCACGACATTCCCTATTACGTGGCCATGGCCCGGCAACTGGAGGCCATGGGCAGCGACACCCTGGCCATCAAGGACATGGCCGGCCTGCTCACCCCCTACACCACCGCCGAACTGGTGAAGGCTCTGAAGGCTGCCGTGTCCATCCCCATCCATCTGCACAGCCACGCCACCTCGGGTCTGGCCAGCATGGTGCACATGAAGGGTGTGGAAGCCGGTGCGGTGATGGTGGACACCTGCATCTCCGCCTTTGCCGAAGGGGCCAGCCACCCCACCACGGAAAGCCTGGTGGCGGCCTTCGCCGGCACCCAGTACGACACCGGCATGGACCTGGGCGCCCTCCAGGAAATCGCCGCCTACTTCCGTGAAGTGCGCAAGAAATATTGGCAGTTCGAGATGAGCGGCCCCCAGGTGGACACCCGCATCCTGGTCTCCCAGGTGCCCGGCGGCATGATTTCCAACCTGACCAACCAGCTCAAGGAACAAGGTGCGCTGAACCGCATGGACGACGTGCTGGCGGAGATCCCCCGGGTGCGCGAAGACCTGGGCTTCCCGCCCCTGGTCACCCCCACGTCCCAGATCGTCGGCACCCAGGCGGTGCTCAACGTACTCACCGGCGGCCGCTACAAATCGGTCACCAACGAAGTGAAGAACTACCTGCTGGGCCGCTACGGCGCGGCCCCGGGCAAGGTCAACGAAGAAGTGAAGAAGTTGGCCGTGGGCGAGCAGGAAGTCATCACCTGCCGGCCCGCCGACCTGTTCAGCGACGAACTGGACAAACTGCGCGTCGAAGCCGAGGCCCTGGCCAAGACCGACGAGGACGTGCTGACCTACGCCATGTTCCCGGACATCGGCCGCACCTTCCTCCAGGAACGGGCCGCCGGCACCTTGACCCCGGAGCCCCTGCTGCCGCCCGAGTCCCGGGAAGCCCTGTCCTGCCCGGCCGTCTACGCGCCCAGCGAGTTCAACGTCACCCTCCACGGGGAGACCTACCACATCCGCATCAAGGGCACCGGCCACGGCAGCGAAGGCCAGCGCCCCTTCTACGTGCACGTGGACGGCGTGGCCGAAGAGGTGCTGCTGGAAGCCCTGGACGAAGTGGAAGTCACCCCTGGCGCCATCGCCCCCCGCAAGGCCGGCGGCAAGAAGGACGGCGGTGTGGGCAAGGCCCGTCCCCGTCCCACCCACCCGGGCTGCGTCACCACCGCCATGCCCGGCACCATCGTGGATGTGAAGGTGAAGGCCGGCGACAAGGTGAAGGCCGGCGACGGTGTATTGGTCATCGAAGCCATGAAGATGGAAAACGAGGTCCAGGCCCCGGTCTCCGGCGTGGTCACCAACGTCTTCGTCGCCAAGGGCGACGCCGTGACGCCCGACCAGGTGCTGGTGGAAATTCAGCCTGAATGAGGCAGCGGGTAGTCGGTAGCGGTAGTTTGTAGCTAAATATGGCGCGCCTCCGGCGCGGAAACCCAAGCTACCGACTACCAACTACCGACTACCGACTCACATGCAACTCGTCCTCGCCTCCACCTCGCCCTATCGCCGGGAATTGCTCAGCCGCCTGGGCGTGCCCTTCCAGGTCGCCGCCCCGGACGTGGACGAAACCCCGTTGCCCGGGGAATCCCCGGACGAAACCGCCCAACGCCTGTCCATCCTCAAGGCCCGGGCCGTGGCGGAGCGCTTTCCCGACGCCCTGATCATCGGTTCGGACCAGGTGGCCCTGCTGGAAGGGGTACAACTGGGCAAGCCCGGCAGCCATGACAAGGCCGTGGCGCAACTGTGCGCCATGCGTGGCAAGACCCTGGAATTCCACACCGCCCTCACCCTGCTCAACGCCCGGACCGGCGCGGTGCAGACGGCCAACGTCCCGGTGCGCCTGGTGATGCGGGACTACAGCGACGCCCAGATCGAGGCCTACCTGAAGAAGGACCAGCCCTACAACTGCTGTGGCAGCGCCCGCAGCGAATCCCTGGGCATCGCCCTCATCGCCCGCTACGAGACCGAGGATCCCAACGCCCTGGTGGGCCTGCCCCTGATCAAGCTCACCGAGATGCTGGCCCGGGAAGGGCTGGACGTGCTGACTTACGGTGGGGAGTAAGGGGTGAGGGGGGAGGGGGACACCCCGCCGGGCACGCTGTACCTGATCCCCACGCCCCTGGGGGATACGTCCCTGGATCAGGTGCTGCCCGAGGAAACCCGGCGCATCGCTGCCAGCCTGAGCCACTTCGTCGTCGAACAGGCCAAGACGGCCCGGGCCTTTCTCAAGCAGGTGGGCACCGCCCTGCCCCTCCAGCAACTGTCCCTGCTGGAACTCAACGAACACACCCCGAAGAACCAGTTCGATACCCTGCTGGCGCCGCTCCTGGCCGGCCAGGACGTGGGCCTGCTCTCGGAGGCCGGCTGTCCGGCGGTGGCCGATCCGGGGGCCGACCTGGTGCGACTGGCCCACACCAGGGGCATCCCCGTGCAACCTTTGGTGGGGCCCTCCTCCATCCTGCTGGCCCTGATGGGCTCGGGCCTGGTGGGCCAGCGCTTTGCCTTCCACGGCTACCTGCCGGCCCGCCCGGAGGAGCGGCTCAAGGCCCTGCGCGAGCTGGAACGCCGGTCCGAAAAGGAAGACGCCGCCCAGGCCTTCATCGAGACCCCCTACCGCAACGAGGCCATGCTGGAGAGTGTGCTGGCGGCCTGCCGGGACGACACCCTGCTCACCATCGCCTGCGACCTCACCCTGCCCCAGCAGTTGCTGGCCACCCGTGCGGTGGCCGCTTGGCGCTCGCTGGCGATGGACATCCGCAAGCGCCCGGCCGTCTTCCTGCTCTACCGCCGAAAAGCCTAGAAGGGATCCCGGACCCGCAGAAAGCTGGCGAAGCGGGGCAGGCCGTTCTTGTTCAGTTCCCGATAGCGATAGGTGACCAGACTGCCGACGGGGGGCGGATCGTGGCGCTGGGCATCGCTGAAACCCGTGCCGATGCGCAAGCGCCGGCCATCGGGCAACTCGACGATCAGGGCGCCCAGCAGTCCCTGCAATCTTCCTGTCCCGGGCACATGGCCCACCACCCGGCCTTCCGCATCCAGCCAGGGCTTGAGCTTCAGAAGATCATCGCTGCGGCCTACGACGTAGGAGGCGTCGGCGCGATGCAGCATGAGCCCCTCGCCGCCATCCCGGACCACCGCTTCCATTCTTTGCTTCAACTGGCGGGCATCCGCGACCCGGAACTGCTCCACCACGCCCAACCAGGGCACCCCCGTGGCCGCCACCAACTCCCGGAGGACAGCCAGGCGGGTGCTGAAATCTCCCGCACCGCCGGGTAATTCGAACAGCATGTACTTCACCTGGCGCCATTCCTCGTCCAGGGGTTCGGTCTTGCGCACGATGCCGGAAACGCGGTCGAAGCGGCCCCGGTCCATCCACAGTTCGCCATCCAGGGGCCGGGCGGGAAAGCCCGCCGTGAACCAGGCCGGCGGGTGGACCGGCAGACCGCTGCGGAAGTAGAGGGCATGGCCGTCCCAGTAGGCCCGCACCCCGTCCAGCTTTTCGCTGACCCAGTAACGGCCCGGGTCGATCCCGTCGCGATAGACGTTGGCCAGCAGCAGTTCCGGGGCCCCGGGCCCTGCCGCCCAGAGTCCGCGAGCAGGCAGGAACAGGGCCAGCCACAGCAGGAACCGGCGGCGGTGCAGGCTGGCCAATCGCCCCCCTCAGTGACCGGGTCCCTGATCTATGACGGATCAGGCGGGGAACACGCCAGTGGACAGATAGCGGTCGCCCCGGTCGCAGACGATGGACACGATGACCGCGTTCTCCACTTCCTTGGACAGTTCCAGAGCCGCATACAGGGCCCCGCCCGAGGAGATGCCGGCGAATATCCCCTCCTCCGCCGCCAGGCGCCGGGCGGTGTCCTCTGCGGCATCCTGGCCCACGTAGATCATCCGGTCCACCCTGTCGTAGTCGCAGATGCTGGGCACGTATTCCACCGGCCATTTGCGGATGCCGGGGATCTGGGCGCCGTCTTCCGGCTGGACGCCGACGATCTGGATGGCCGGGTTCACTTCCTTGAGATAGCGGGAGCAGCCCATGATGGTGCCGGTGGTGCCCATGCTGGAAACGAAGTGGGTGATCTTGCCCTCTGTGTCGCGCCAGATCTCCGGGCCTGTGGACTCGTAGTGGGCCAGCGGATTATCCGGGTTGGAAAACTGGTCCAGGATCTTGCCCCTGCCCTCCCGCTGCATCTGTTCCGCCAGGTCCCGGGCCCCTTCCATGCCCGACTCCTTGCTCACCAGCACCAGGTCGGCGCCGTAGGCCCGCATGGTCTGGCGCCGTTCGATGGACAGGTGCTCGGGCATGATGAGCACCATCCGGTAGCCCCGGATGGCGGCGGCCATGGCCAGGGCGATGCCGGTGTTCCCGCTGGTGGCCTCGATCAGGGTGTCGCCGGGCTTGATCTCGCCCCGGGCCTCGGCCTTGGCGATCATGGACAAAGCAGGCCGGTCCTTCACTGAACCGGCCGGGTTGTTGCCTTCCAGCTTCACCAGGACCACGTTGGTGGTCTCCCCGGGGAGTTTCCTGAGGCGGACCAGGGGCGTGTTGCCGACGAAGTCTTCGATGGTCTTATACATAGCGGGTAGTTGGTAGTGGGTAGTCGGTAGCCGTTCAGGCGCGCCTGGGGCGCGCGAACATCCGGCTACAAGCTACCAGCTACCGACTACCCGCTACAAGACCGTCTCAATCCTTCCCGAACAGATCCCGGCTGTAGATCTTGTCGGCCACGTCGCGGATGTCCTCGGTGATACGGTTGGCGATGATCACGTCGGACTGGCGTTTGAACTCGGCCAGGTCGTTCACCACCCGGGAATGGTAGAACTCGGCCTCGGTCAGCACCGGCTCATAGACGATCACTTCGATGCCCTTGGCTTTGATCCGTTTCATGATGCCCTGGATGCTGGAGGCCCGGAAATTGTCCGAGCCGCTCTTCATGATCAGCCGGTGCACCCCCACGGTCTTCGGGTTCATGCGGATGATGCTGTCGGCCACGAAGTCCTTGCGCGTCGTGTTGGCGTCGACGATGGCCCGGATCAGGTTCTGGGGCACATCCTTGTAGTTGGCCAGGAGTTGCTTGGTGTCCTTGGGCAGGCAGTAGCCGCCGTAGCCGAAAGAGGGGTTGTTGTAATGCTGGCCGATGCGCGGGTCCAGACAGACGCCTTCGATGATGTGCTTGCTGTCCAGGCCGTGGGTGGCGGCATAGGTGTCCAATTCGTTGAAATAGGCCACCCGCATGGCCAGGTAGGTGTTGGAGAACAGCTTGATGGCTTCGGCTTCGGTGGAATCGGTGAACAACACCGGAATGCCTTCCTTCTGGGCCCCTTGGGTAAGCAGCCGGGCAAAGGTCTGCGCCCGTTCCGATTGCTCGCCGATGACGATGCGGGAGGGATGCAGGTTGTCGTACAGCGCTTTGCCCTCGCGCAGAAATTCCGGCGAGAAGATCAGATTGTTGCTGCCGGTTTCCTCCCGCACCTTGGCGGTGTAACCCACCGGTACGGTGGATTTGATGACCATCACCGCATCCGGGTTCAAGGCCATCACGTCCCGGATCACCGCCTCCACCGAGCGGGTGTTGAAGTAGTTGGTCTCCGGGTCGTAGTCCGTGGGGGTGGCGATGACGACAAAGTCGGCACCGGCATAGGCATCGGTCTTGTCCAGGGTGGCACGGAAATTGAGGGGTTTGTTGGCCAGGAAGTCCTCGATCTCCGCATCGGAGATGGGCGACTCCCTCCGGTTCATCTTGTCCACCTTCTCGGGGACGATATCCAGGGCCACCACTTCGTTGTGCTGGGCGAGGAGCACGGCCAGGGAGAGTCCCACGTAGCCGGTGCCGGCAATGGCGATTTTCATGCTGTTTCCCGTAGGGTTAATTGGACGGAAGAGTGCTGATTTCAGCGGAAATGCGTTTCAAGGCTTCGACAGGGTCGGCTGCCTGGGTGATGGGCCGGCCGATGACCAGATAATCGGCACCGGCAGCCAAAGCCTGAAGCGGGGTGAGGATCCGGGTCTGGTCTCCCGTGGCGCTGCCTGCAGGGCGGATGCCCGGAGTGACCAGTTTGAAGTCCGGCCCCATTGCCCGGCGCAGGGCCGGCGCCTCCAGAGCCGAGCAGACCACCCCGTCCAGTCCGGCCTGGCCCGTGAGGAGGGCAAGACGCAACACCTGCTCCTCGGTGGCACCGGACACCCCCACGGCCGCCAATTCCTCCGGCCCCATGCTGGTCAGCACGGTGACGGCGATGAGCAGGGGCCGGCGCTCCAGGTCTTCCAGGGCCTGCCGGGCGGCGGCCAGCATGCGTGGCCCCCCGGAGGCATGCACGTTGACCATCCACACCCCCAGTCGGGCCGCCGCCTTGCAGGCCTGGGCCACGGTGTTGGGAATGTCGTGGAACTTCAGATCCAGGAATACCAGGTAGCCCCGCCCCACCAGATCCCGGACGAAATCCGGTCCGGCCGCCACAAAAAGTTCCTTGCCCACCTTCAAGCGGCACAGGGCAGGGTCCAGACGCGCTACCACGGCTCTGGCCGAGTCGGCATCCGGGTAATCCAGGGCGACGATGATGGGGGGGACGGAGGGGGAATCACTCATGTTCGATACGTTCCGGGGGAATGCTTTCCCAGCGGGCGCAGGCCGGGCATTGCCAGAAGAACTGGCGGGCCTTGAAGCCGCAACTGGTGCATTGGTAATAGGCGATGCGACTTACCTGGCGGTGCACCAGATCCTGGGCCAGACGGGTTTCCATGGCCTCCGGGTGTACGGCGTTGCTGGCCTGGAGATAGTCGTCCAGGGCACGCAGGCTGGGGTGGCGCTTCAATTCCTCGGCGGCCAGTTGCCTGGCCGCCTCCCAGCCCTGGTGTTCGGCCACGGTCTGGAACAGCAGATGCAGGAGATCCGGGCTGGGGCGCCGATCCAGATAGGCCTTGAGCAGGGCCACCACCTCGCCGCTGCGACCCTGGCGGCCATGGGCCTGGACCAGCCGCTCGGCCACCACGGGCAGGAAGCCCGGGTTGATGTCCTCCAGGCGCCGCCAGGCGACGATGGCGGCCTCATCCCGGCCCTGTTTCACCTCCAGGTCGCCCAGCAGCATCCAGGCCCGGGCGGCCCGCTTGTTCTCCTCAAGGGCGAGCTCCAGTTGGGCACGGGCCCCGTCCGGGTCATCCCGCAGCATGGCAGCAGCGGCCAACTCGCAATGGTAGTGGGCCGTGTCGGCATGCTGGGCCGGGCAACCCAGCTTCTCCAGGCGTTTGGCGGTGAGGATGGCCTGCTGCCAGTCCTTGGTGAGCACCTGGATATCCAGGATGTGGCGCAGGGCATCCAGGGCGTGGCTCCCCGTTTCCAGACGGCGGAAGACGGATTCGGCCCGGTCCAGCAGGCCCGATTTCAGGAAATCCTCCCCCAGTTCATAGAGGGCCTTCATGCGCTGGTCCTGGGACAGGTCGGCCCGGTCCACCAGGTTCTGGTGGATGCGGATGGCCCGATCCAGTTCCCCCCTGCGGCGGAACAGGGCGCCCAGGGCGAAGTGCAGTTCCAGGGTGTCCGGGTCCATCCTGGCCACTTCCAGAAAGGCCTCGATGGCCTTGTCCGGCTGCTCGTTGAGCAGGTAGTTGAGGCCCTTGAAGTAGGAACGGGGCACCGCCCGGGATTCCTGCATGACGTGGCGGATGTCCACCCGGGCGGCCAACCAGCCCAGGCCGAAGAACAAGGGAATGACCAGCAGGTACCAGGACTCGAATTCCATGCCTACTCTTTCTGCAATTCCCGGCGCAGGCTGCGCAACTCCCGGTGGCCCCGCAACAGACGCAGGGAGCAGGCCAGCAAGCCGGTGAACAGCCCCAGGGCGAAGACGGCCAGGATGACCAGGGACAGGGGGGCCCGCCACTCCAGGCCCAGGAAATAGCGCAGGACCACGGTGTCGCTGTTCTGGGCAGCAAAGCCCAGCAGCAGCAGGAACAGGATGATCTTGAGAGGAAGCGCCAGGGCGCGCACAGGTCGGGCCGGTCTTGGAATGGGCGGATTGTAGCGGGATGCCCTCCCCGTCACCACAGCGCCAGGCCCATGGGCCGGCGCCAATAAAAAAGGGCGCCGGGTTGCGCGGCGCCCTTTGGAACGACAGCCGGGATTGGTTATGAATCCTTGAAGTCCACCCGATCGCGCAATTCCTTGCCCGCCTTGAAGTGGGGCACGTACTTGCCTTCGACATGGACCTTTTCGCCGGTCTTGGGGTTGCGCCCCACCCGGGGCGGGCGGAAATTCAGACTGAAGCTGCCGAACCCGCGGATTTCGATGCGTTCCCCTTCCACCAGACTGCTGATCATGGCATCCAGGATCGTCTTCACCGCCAGTTCGGCATCCGCCGCCACCAGATGAGGATGGCGCTCCGCCAGCCGGGCGATCAGCTCCGACTTGGTCATGGCGCCGGCTTCGATCATTCCGCGCTCTTGTTATCGAGTTTGGCCTTGAGCAGGGCACCCAGGTTGGTGGTGCCGGTGGACTGCTCGGAAGCCAGTTTGCGCAGGGCCTCGGACTGCTCGGCGGCGTCCTTGGCCTTGATGGACAGGTTGATCTGGCGGTTCTTGCGATCAATGTTGATGATCACCGTCTCCACCGCGTCGCCTTCCTTCAGGTGATTGCGGATGTCCTCGACCCGCTCACGGGAAACCTCGGAGGCCCGCAGGTAGCCTTCCACCTCGCCGTCCAGACCGATCACCGCGCCCTTGGCATCCAGGGACTTGACGCTGCCCTTGACGATGGAACCCTTGTCATGGGTGGCCACGTAGGCGTTGAAGGGATCATTCTCCAGTTGCTTGATGCCCAGGGAGATGCGCTCCTTCTCCACGTCGATGGCCAGCACCACGGCTTCCACTTCCTCACCCTTGCGGTAGTTGCGCAGGGCTTCCTCGCCGGGCAGGCTCCAGGACAGGTCGGACAGGTGCACCAGGCCGTCGATGCCGCCAGGCAGGCCGATGAACACGCCGAAATCGGTGATGGACTTGATCTGGCCCTTCACCTTGTCACCCTTCTTGGCGTTCATGGCGAAATCGTCCCAGGGATTGGATTTGCACTGCTTCATGCCCAGGGAGATACGGCGGCGGTCCTCGTCGATCTCCAGGACCATGACTTCCACTTCGTCACCCAGGGAAACCATCTTGGAGGGATTCACGTTCTTGTTGGTCCAGTCCATCTCGGACACGTGGACCAGGCCCTCGATGCCCGGTTCGATTTCCACGAAGGCGCCGTAGTCGGTCAGGTTGGCCACCTTGCCGAACATGCGGGTGCCGGTGGGGTAACGCCGGGACAGGCCCACCCACGGGTCTTCGCCCAGCTGCTTGAGGCCCAGGGAAACCCGGTTCTTCTCCTGATCGAACTTGAGCACCATGGCGGTGACTTCGTCGCCCACGGTGACCACTTCGGAGGGATGCTTGACCCGGCGCCAGGCCAGGTCGGTGATGTGCAGCAGGCCGTCGATGCCGCCCAGGTCCACGAAGGCACCGTATTCGGTGATGTTCTTGACCACGCCCTTGACCTGGGCGCCTTCCTTCAGGTTGGCCAGCAGGGTCTCCCGCTCGGCGCCCATGCTGGCTTCCAGCACGGCCTTGCGGGACACCACCACGTTGTTGCGCTTGCGGTCCAGCTTGATGACCTTGAAATCGGATTCCTTGCCTTCGAAGGGGCTGGTGTCCTTGATGGGGCGCACGTCCACCAGAGAACCGGGCAGGAAGGCGCGGATGCCGTTGCACATGACGGTGAGGCCACCCTTGACCTTGCCGTTGATCACACCCTTGACCACGCGGCCCTCTTCCATGGCGGCTTCCAGATCCAGCCAGGCGGCCAGACGGCGGGCCCGGTCGCGGGACAGCTTGGTGGAACCGTAACCGTCCTCGATGGATTCGATGGCGACCTGGACGAAGTCGCCCACCTGCACTTCCACCTCGCCCCGGTCGTTCTTGAACTCCTCGACGGGGATCAGGCTCTCGGACTTGAGGCCGGCGTTGACGGTGACGAAGTTATCGTCGATGGCCACGACTTCGGCGGTGATGACTTCACCCTGACGCATTTCCTGCTTGGAGATGCTTTCTTCGAAGAGGGCGGCAAAGGATTCCATGGATTCCATGGCGGGTTGGATGGACATTGCGGTGGACATGTAGGGACCTGAGTGAAACCGTGTTGCCACGGCGGGTTGGTTGAAAATAAAAACCGAAAGGCACCCGGTCTTTCACCCGGACGGCGCCTTCCGGCGGTTCAGTGGGCGGAGGCTTCCCGGAACCAGACCAGTACCTGCTCCACGGCTTGGCCGATGGTCAGGTCGGAGGTTTCCAGGAGGTGGGCATCCGCCGTCTGTCGCAGGGGAGCGGCGGCCCGGGCGGCATCCCGCGCGTCCCGTTCGCTCAAGTCCTGAAACAGGGCGGCGAGATTAGCATCGAATCCTTTTTCAATCAACTGCTTATAGCGTCTGTTGGCGCGCTCCTCGCAAGTCGCCGTAAGGAAGATTTTGAGCGCCGCATCGGGGAATACCACCGAGCCCATGTCCCGCCCATCGGTCACCAGCCCCGGGGCCTGGCGGAAGGCCCGCTGGCGTTCCAGCAGGGCTTCCCGGACCGGAGGCATGGCGGCAATGCGGGAGGCGTCCCGGCCCGCCTCCTCGGTGCGGATGGCGTCCCCCACGGGCTGGCCGTCCAGGTACACCTCGCCGCCGTCGAAGCGCAGGTCCAGGCCCCGGGCCAGGCCGGCCAGGGCCTGCGGATCCTCCAGGGACACGCCGGCCCGGCGGGCGGCGAAGGCGGTGACCCGGTAGATGGCGCCGCTGTCCAGATAGTGGAAGCCCAGGGCCCGGGCGGCCAGGGCGGCCACGGTGCCCTTGCCGGAGGCGGAAGGCCCGTCGATGGCGATGACGGGAATCGCTGCGCTGGCGTGCATCAGAAGGCCTTGGTCTGGGTGATGGCGGCGAAGCGCTCGAAGTAGTCGGGGAAGGTCTTGGCCACGCATCCGGGGTCGTTGATGCGGACCGGCACCCCCCCCAGGGCCACCAGGGAGAAGCACATGGCCATGCGGTGATCGTCGTAGGTGTCGATGGCGGCGTTGGGCACCAGCCTGGCCGGCGGGGTGATGCGGAGGAAGTCGGACCCCTCCTCCACCGTGGCGCCCAGCTTGCGCAGTTCCGTGGCCATGGCGGCGATGCGGTCGGTTTCCTTGACCCGCCAGGAGGCGATGTTGGACAGGGTGGTGGGGCCCTCGGCGAACAGGGCCAGCACGGCCAGGGTCATGGCGGCGTCGGGGATGTGGTTGCAGTCCAGGTCCAGGGCCTGCAATTTCGTGCCGCAGGCCAGGCGGCTCTCCACCCAGTCGGGGCCGAAGCCCACTTCCACGCCCATGCGGGCCAGGGCTTCGGCGAAGCGCACGTCGCCCTGGATGCTGTTGCGGCCCACCCCCTGGACCCGCACCGGGCCATGGCCCAGGGCGCCGGCGGCGAGGAAGTAGGAGGCCGAGGAGGCATCCCCCTCCACCAGGATTTCCAGAGGGCTCCGGTAGGTGGCGGCGGGCACGATGAAGCGCTCCCAGCCCTCCCGCGCCACCGCCACGCCGTAGCGCTTCATGAGGTTGAGGGTGATCTCCACGTAGGGCTTGGAGATGAGTTCCCCCACCACCCGGATGCCCACTTCCCGGCCCAGCAGGGGGGCGGCCAGCAGAAGGCCGGTCAAATACTGGCTGGACACGTTGCCCTTCACGGCGATCTCGCCCCCCTGGGGCTCGGGGGGCAGGATGTGCAGGGGCGGGAAGCCGTCGTTCTCGGTGTAGTCGATGTTGGCGCCGGCCAGGCGCAGGGCCTCCACCAGGTCGCCGATGGGCCGCTCGTGCATGCGCGGCACCCCGGACAGGGTGTAGTCGCCGTGGGCGAAGGCGCAGGCGGCGGTGAGGCTGCGGAAGGCGGTACCGGCGTTGCCGAGGAACAGGTTGGCGTACTTCACCGGGAAGGAACCGGCCACGCCGCTGACCCGGTAGTCGTCCGTGCCGTCGATGCGCTGCCAGCCCACCCCCAGGCGATGCAGGGCGTCCAGCATGACGTGGGTATCGTCCGATTCCAGCAGCCCCTTCACCAGGGTCTCCCCCGCCGCCAGGGCGGACAGGAGCAGGATGCGGTTGGAGATGCTCTTGGAGCCGGGCAGGCGGATGCTGCCCCGGGCGCCGGACAGGGCCGGCAGGTCAAGGTGTTGCATTCAGTGGCCTCGCGCTTTGATCCAGTTGTGCCGGGCTTCCCGGGCCCGGGCGAATAAGGCTTCCAGGGCGGCGCTGTCCCCCGCCTTGAGCAGATCCCTCAGGTCGCCCAGCTTGGCGATGAAAGTATCCATTTCGGCCACCAGGGCGTCCTTGTTGGCCATGCTGATGTCCCGCCACATTTCCGGGTGGCTGCCGGCGATGCGGGTGAAATCCCGGAAGCCGCTGCCGGCGTGGCGGAAATAGATGTCTGCATCGGGCCGCCCGGCCAGTTCCTCCATGAGGGCGAAGGCCACCAGATGGGGCAGGTGGCTGACGGCGGCGAACACCTGGTCGTGGCGCTCGGGGGGTAGCCGGCAGACGGTCGCCCCGCAGGCTTTCCAGAGGGCGGTCACCCTGTCGACCGCTTCCGGGGCATTTTCCGGCAAGGGGGTGATCACCAGGGGTTTGTGCCGGTACAGGCCGGGACGGGCCGCCTCGGCCCCACTGTTCTCGGCACCGGCGATGGGATGGGCCGGCACGAACTGGCCGATGCGCTCGCCCAGGCCGGCCCGGGCGGCGGCGATGACGTCCTGCTTGGTGCTGCCGGCATCGGTGATGATGCAGCCTGGCGGCAGGACGGGCGCCAGTTCGCGGAACAGGGGCCCCATGGCGCCAACCGGCACGGCCAGCAACACCAGATCCGCGTCCCCCACCGCTGCTGCGGCGGAATCGGCGATGGCATCGATGATGCCCAGTTCCCGGGCCTTGTCCAGGTTGGCCCGTCTCCGTCCCACGCCGGTCACCTTGCCCACCAGGCCCTGCTGCTTCAGGTCCAGGGCCAGGGAGCCGCCGATCAGGCCCACCCCCACCACCACCAGGTGCTTGATCATGCCTTCCCCAGGATTGCCGCCAGGGCCGCCAGGCAGCGCTCGTTCTGCTCCGGCAGGCCGATGCTCACCCGCAGGTATTCGGCCATGCCGTAGTTGCCCACCGGGCGGACGATGACGCCCTGACGCAACAGGGCCTGGAACACCGGCGTGGCATCGCCGCCCGGAGCCACCCGTACGGCGACGAAATTCCCGGCGGACGGTATCCAGTCCAGGCCCAGGCGCCGGAATCCGGCCTCGTACTGGGCCATGCCGGCATCGTTGAGGGCCTTGCTGCGGGCCAGGAAGTCCCCGTCGTCCAGGGCGGCGGCGGCGGCAGCCAGGGCCAGGCTGTTGACGTTGAAGGGCTGGCGCACCCGGTTGAGCAGGTCGGCCACCTCCGTCCGGCAGACCCCGTAGCCCACCCGCAGTCCCGCCAGGCCATAGGCCTTGGAGAAGGTGCGGGTGAGGATCAGGTTGGGGAAGCGCTTCAGCCAGTCCAGGGCAGGGGCCCGCTGGCGCGGGTCCATGTATTCCACGTAGGCTTCGTCCAGCACCACCACCAGGGAGCGGACGGCCAGGGCTTCCAGGGCCCGTTCCAGTTCGGCGTTGTCCAGCAGGGTACCGGTGGGGTTGTTGGGGTTGGCGATCCACACCACCCGGGTATGGGGCTGGACCCGGGCCAGCATGGCTTCCAGGTCGTGGCCGAAATCCCGGGCCGGCGCCTCAATGCCGATGGCGCCGGCGGCCTGGGTGGCCAGGGGATAGACGGCGAAGGCATGGCGGGAATAGACCGCGGAAGTGCCCGGGGCCAGGAAGGCCCGGGCCACCAGGTCCAGCACGTCGTTGGAGCCGTTGCCCAGCACCAGTTGCTCCAGGTCCACCCCGAGTTTCGCCGCCAGGGCGGACTTGAGCACGTAGCCATTGCCGTCCGGGTAGAGGGCCAGGTCGCCCAGGGCTGTTTCCATGGCAGCCTTGGCCATGGGGCTGAGGCCCAGGGGATTTTCGTTGGAGGCCAGCTTGACGATGTCGGCCTCGTTCAAGCCCATCTCCCGGGCCAGCTCGGCGATGGGCTTGCCGGGCTGGTAGGGGGCGATGGCGCGGATGTAATGGGGGGAGAGTTGGGCAGTGCTCATGCAGGCAGGCAGGTCAGAGGGCCAGGGGGTAGGAACCCAGCACTTTGAGGAAGGTGCAGTGCCCTTCCAGGGCCGTCAGGGCGTGCTGGATGTTGGTACTGGTGCGGTGGCCCTCGATGTCCAGGTAGAACACGTATTCCCAGGCGGTGCCCCGGGCGGGCCGGGATTCCAGCTTGGTCAGGCCGATGTCGTGGCTGGCGAAGGGCGACAGCAGATCCAGCAAGGCGCCTGGACGGTTGTGCACCGACAGCACCAGAGAAGTCTTGTCCCGGCCGGAAGGCGAAACGGCTTCCCGCCCCAGAACCAGGAAACGGGTGGTGTTGTTGGGCTCGTCCTCAATATCCCGGGCCACGATGTTGAGCTTGTGCCGCTCGGCCGCCAGTTCACCGGCGATGGCGGCAGCTTCCGGGTTCCCGGCGGCCATGCGGGCCGCCTCGCCGTTGCTGGTGACGCGCACCGTCTCCACCCCGGGCAGGTGCTGGCTCAGCCATTCGTGGCACTGTCCCAGGGACTGGGCATGGGAATAGACCACCCGGATGCCGGTCAGGTCATCCTGCTGGCGCATCAGATGCTGACGCACCCGCAACATCACCTCGCCGCAGATGTTGAGGGGGCTGTTGAGCATGAGGTCCAGGGTGCGGTTGACCGCCCCCTCGGTGGAGTTTTCCACCGGCGCGACGCCATAGTGGGCCTCCCCGCGCTCCACGGCGCGAAACACCTCGTCGATGCTGGCACAGGGCAGGCCGATGGCGGCGTGGCCGAAATGCTTGATGGCAGCCGCTTCGGAGAAGGTGCCCTCGGGGCCCAGGTAGGCAATGGTCAGGGGCTGCTCCAGGGCCCGGCAGGCGGACATGATTTCCTTGTAGAGCACGGCGATGGACTCGGCCGGCAAGGGGCCCGGATTGCCCTCCTGCAAGCGCCGCACCACCTGGGCTTCCCGTTCCGGCTTGTAGACGACGCCGTTCTTCAGGTGGCCGATGTCCTGGGCCAGGCGGGCCCGTTCGTTGAGTAGTTGCAGCACCTGGTCATCGATGGCGTCGATGCGGTTGCGCAGATTCAGGAGTTGGTCGGACATGTTCTTGGAGTCGAGAGTCGAGAGTGGAGAGCCGGGAGAAACAGCAGCGCCTCGGGATTTTCCCTCGACTCCGGGTTCTATGTAAGTAAGGGCTGCAAGAACAGCGGCAGCCGAGCATTTTCTCTCAACTCCCGGCTCTCCGCCCTTGGCTGATTTCAGACCGGCAGATAGCGCACCCGTAACACCCCCTCGATGGCCGCCAGGCGGGTAATGAGGTCTTCGGGCACCGGGCTGTCCACGTCCACCAGGGTGTAGGCCAGGTCGCCCCGGGACTTGTTCACCATGTTGCGGATGTTCAGGGCCGCCGAAGCCAGGGTGGTGGATATCTGGCCCAGCATGTTGGGCACGTTGGCGTTGGCGATGGCCAGGCGGAATTCGGATTCCCGGGGCTGGCTGATGTCGGGGAAGTTCACCGACTGGCGGATGTGGCCGTTGTCCAGGTAGTCCAGCAGATGGTCCACCACCATGACCGCGCAGTTCTCCTCGGCTTCCTCGGTGGATGCGCCCAGGTGGGGCAGGGCCGCGAAATGGGCGTGCTGGCGCAGGAGGTTGCTGGGGAAGTCGCAGACGTAGGCGTGCAGGCGGCCTTCGTTGAGGCCGGCCAGCACGGCGGCCTCGTTGACGATGCCGTCCCGGGCGAAATTGAGCAGGACACAGCCCTTCTTCATGAGCTTCACCCGCTCGGCGTTGATCAGGTCCCGGGTGGCGTTGACCAGGGGCACGTGCAGGGTGATGAAATCCGAGTGCTTGACCAGTTCGTCCACGGACAGGGCCCGCCGGACCTGGGCGGGCAGCCGCCAGGCGGCATCCACGGTGATGTCGGGATCGTAGCCCAGGACCTGCATGCCCAGGTGGATGGCGGCGTCGGCCACCAGGGAGCCCACGGCTCCCAGGCCCACCACCCCCAGGGTTCGGCCGGTCAGTTCATGGCCGACGAAATGCTTCTTGCCTCCTTCCACCTGTTTCGCCAGGGCCTCGTCGTCGCCGTGCAGGCCGGCCACGAAGTTGAGGGCCGGCAACAGGTTGCGGGCCCCCATGAGCAGGCCGGCGATGACCAGTTCCTTCACTGCGTTGGCGTTGGCCCCGGGGGCGTTGAGCACCACCACCCCGCGCTTGCTGAGTTCCTGGACCGGGATGTTGTTGGTGCCGGCACCGGCCCGGCCCACGGCCAGGAGGCTACCGGGAAAGGCCATGTCGTGCATGGCATGGGAGCGCACCAGGATACCGTCCGGTTCGGCCAGTTCCCCGGCCACCTGGCAGGACTCAGGCAAACGGGACAGGCCCCGCTTGGAAATGCTGTTGAGGGTGAGGATTTTCCAGGCCTGACTCATGGGCATTTCCTTCCGCATGAAAAGACAGGCCGGCGCCACCGGCGCCGGCCGGGGTGGGGGGTGTATTCAGCCCCGGGCTTTCTCGAACTCCTTCATGTAGTCCACCAGGGCCTGCACCCCTTCCACCGGCATGGCGTTGTAGATGGAGGCGCGCATGCCACCCACGGAACGGTGGCCCTTCAACTGCACCAGGCCCCGGGCCTTGGCACCCTTGAGGAAATCCTCGTCCAGGGCCGCATCCTTGAGGGTGAAGGGGATGTTCATCAGGGAACGGTTTTCCGGGGCCACGGGGGACTGGAAGAAAGCGGAGGCATCCAGGCAGTCGTAGAGCAGGCCGGCCTTGTGGCGGTTGATCCTTTCCATCTCCGTGAGACCCCCCTTGGCCTTGAGCCATTTGAACACCAGCCCGGCGATGTAGATGCCGTAGGTGGGCGGGGTGTTGTACATGGACTCGTTGTCGGCGTGGGTCTTGTAGTCGAACATGGTGGGCGTGCCGGGCACGGTCTGGCCCAGCAGGTCGTCCCGGACGATGACCACGGTGACCCCGGCGGGGCCGATGTTCTTCTGGGCCCCGGCGTAGATGAGGCCGAATTTCGACACGTCCATGGGCCGGGACAGGATGTTGGAGGACATGTCGGCCACCAGGGGCACGTCGCCGGCATCGGGGGTCCAGAAGATTTCCACCCCGCCGATGGTTTCGTTGGGGGTGTAGTGCAGATAGGCGGCCCCCGGGTCCGTCCGCCAGGCGTCCTGGGCGGGGGCGTAGGTGAAGTTCCTGTCCTCGCTGCTGGCCACCACGTTGACGGCGCCGAACTTCTTCGCCTCCTTGATGGCCTTCTTGGACCATTCCCCGGTGTTCAGGAAGTCGGCCGACGCCTTGCCCCGGTAGAGGTTCATGGGGACCATGGCGAACTGGCTGGAGGCCCCGCCCTGGAGGAACAGCACCTTGTAGTTGCCCGGGATGCCCATCAGCTCCCGCAGGTCGGCTTCGGCCTGGGCCTGGATGCCCATGTATTCCTTGCCCCGGTGGGACATCTCCATGACCGACATGCCGCAGCCCTGCCAGTTGACCAGATCGTCCCGGGCCTGTTCCAGGACCTCACGGGGCAGGACCGCCGGTCCGGCGCTGAAGTTGTAGATGCGTTCCATGGCTGTCAGTGTCCTTCCTTGTGTCCTTCGGATTTGGCGGATGTCTTGGCGGCGCCGCTCTTGCCGGGGGGGGCGTTCAGCCCCTTGATCAGATCCAGCATGGCCAGCTTGGCCGGATCGGTCTCGCCGTTGACGTTGATGATGTTGAGCTTGCCCTGTCCCTGCTTCATCTCGTTGCGGAAATCATAGACGGCCCCCACCACGGTGAGCTGGCCGCCCATGACCTCGGCTTCGAACTTGCCCATGGCCGTGCGCACCTGGTTGTTGACGTTCTGTTTCACGCTGTTGAGCCCCGGGTCTCCCTTGCCGATCTGCAGGGTATCCAGTTCCCGCTGGATGGTGGGCGACTCCTTGGAGTAGTCGCCGGAGGCCGCCTTGATGGCCCCGCAGGCCACGTGGCCGACGATCAGCAGCAGGGGGGTGTGCAGATGATGCACGCCATACTCCACCGAGCCTTCCGCCGTGGCGATCTGGTTGCCGATGTTGCGGATCATGAACAGGTCCCCGTCCGGGGAACCGTCGAGGGCGTGGGTGTGCACCCGGGAATCGGAACAGGTGATCACCGTGGCCCGGGGATGTTGGCCCTCCAGGAACGGCTTGAAATACTCCGGTCCGTGGCCGGCCACGAACTTGCGGTTGTTCTGGGCGATCTCCCTGAGGATGTCGCTGGCGCCACCGTGGCCCTTGTCCTTCATGCTGGCCGCGTATTCACGCAGCACTTCCTTGACGATGAGGCGGATCTTCTCCTTCTCGGCGTCGCTCATGGCCGCCATGGCTGCCGGGTCGGCAGCAGTCGCGGCGCAGATGGGAATCACGGTGGTCAGGGCCAGGCCCAGCAAAGCCCGCCGGATGGTCGATGTCATTGGTCACCCCTCGAAGGAAAAAATTGTAACCAAATATCGACCCCGGGTCGGGAATCTTCAGCCCCCCTGAATCTCAGTCCTTGCCCGAACGCCAGATGGAATAGAGGATCCAGACGCTGTTGAAGAAGGCCACCACGAAGCCCAACAGGCCGAACAGGGGCAGGCCGAACAGCTCCGGCCCTCCCTGCACGGTCATGATGATGCTGGACCCCACCACCAGGGAAGCGGTGAGCACCCCCATGGTGAGCCGGTTGGCGGCCTGATTGAGCTGGACTCCGAAGTGATCCAGGCGTTTCAGGTCCAGATCCACCTTGAGCCGGCCCCGGCGGGCGTTGCGGAACAGGCGGGCCATGTCCCGGGGCAGGCCCACCAGGATTTCAGTCATCTCCCGCAGGCCCCGGCGAGCCCGGCGGGCCAGAGCGGGGGGCGAATACCGGGCCTCCAGCACCCGGGTCACGAAGGGAGTCAGGTGGTCCACCATGTGGAAGTCCGGGTCCAACTGATGGCCCAGGCCCTCCAGAGTGATGATGGCCTTGAACAGCAGGGTGAGATCCGGCGGCAGGGCCAGGTGGTTGTCGCGCATGACCGCCGTCACCTCCCCCAGCAGGGCCCCCACCTTGATGTCCTTCAGGGTGAGATTGTCGTAGCCGAACACCATTTCGGTGATGTCGTAGGCCAGGTGTTCCTCATCGATCTCCGCGTCCCCGGCCCACAGGGTCAGCACGTTGAGCATGCCCGCCTCGTCCTTGTGGATGAGGGCCTGGAGAAAATCGATGAGCTGGTCCCGGCGGGTATCGGTGATGCGTCCCACCATGCCGAAGTCCAGCAGGCCCAGGCGGTTGCCGGGCAGATAGACCACATTGCCCGGATGGGGGTCGGCATGGAAATAGCCGTCGATGAGGATCATCTTCAGCACCGCATCCGCCCCGCGGGTGGCCAGCAGCTTCAGGTCGCAGCCCGCTGCCCGGGCCGCCGCCAGATCGTTGCCCGGCACCCCCACCAGTTCCTCCTGGACGTTCACGGTTTCGGCACAATGGGCCCAGAACACCCGGGGAATGCGCACCGTGAGATCGTCCTTGAAGCGCTCGGCGAAGGATTCCAGATTGCGGGCCTCCTTCACCAGGTCGAACTCCCGCAGCAGGGAACGCTTCAACTGGCCCACGATCTGCACCGGCTTGTAGCGGCGCAGGTCGGGCATCTGCAGTTCCATGATGCGCGCCAGGTGGACCAGGATGCGCAGGTCCGCCTCGATCTTGGGCAGGATGTCCGGGCGGCGGACCTTCACCACCACCGGAGTGCCGTCTTCCAGCCGGGCCCGGTGCACCTGGGCGATGGAAGCGGCGGCGAAAGGCTCCACCTGGAAATCGGGGAACACCTCTTCCACCGGCCGGCCCCAGGCCCGCTCCAGTTCCGGGCGCAGGCGCTCGAAGGGCACCGGGGGCACGTGGCTGTGCAACTGCTCGAACTCGGCGATCCAGGAGGGTGGGAAGACATCCACCCGGGTGGCCAGAATCTGCCCCAGCTTGACGAAGGTGGGTCCCAGGTCGGTCAGGGCCAGACGGATGCGCACCGGCAGATCCAACTGGGTGATCTCGTTGGAAGTCTGCCAGTGCAGCAGCCGGCCCGCCCGCTCCAGGAGGTGGGACACCCCCAGCAGGCGGACGATGTCACCCCAGCCATAGCGGATCAGAACGGACGCAATCTCATGCAGGCGCGGCAGGTCCCGCACCATGGACAGGGTTTCGCGAAGCATCGGGGAGGGTTATTTCTGCCGGGTATCCAGGCTGTCGGCCAACCCCCGCAGGATACCGGAGGCCACGCTGTAAAGCCGCCCCCTGGCCTCCTCGGCGGTGGACAGGGCTTCAGCCCCGCTACCCACGGCGATGGTAGCCATGCGACTGTTCAGCTTCTCCAGCACGTCCCGCACCTGGACGCCGGTATCCGTTCCGTTGCGCGCCAGATGCTGGCCCAGATCGGCGAACTCACCCCGCAGCCAACCCTGGGTCCGGTCGGAAGCCTCCTTGATGGTGGTCAGCAGATCCCCTTCCAGCCCCTTCACCGCATTCATCGTTTCCCGCACGTCCGTCTCGGCGAAACGTTGGCCCACGTCCCAGGCTTCCTCCACCGCCATGCGCAGGGAATAGACCGAACGCCCCAGGGCCTCGTCCATGCCCCGCACCGCTTCCCGCAGGGCGCCGCTCGCCTGGTTGCCCCGGGTCAGCAGACCATCGCCCAGACCATCCAGGGTATCCCGCAACACCTGGCGGACGGCGGCCGGGTCGGCCTGGTGATCTACCAGGGCCCGCATGACCAGTGTGCGCACCTGGTCCCGCAATTGTTCGGGATCATCGCCGGCAGCACGAACACTCTCAAGAACTTCCTCTTTGTTTTCAATGGACATGGAAAATCTCCTTCATGTTGATTATGAGTAATCTCCTCTTCCATAGTAGACAAGCTTGTCGGTTTGATGGCTTAATCCGCGCACTTTTCTGTCAAATTTTTCGACAGCCCATGGCCCGACCCACCCGTTCGCTGACCGCACTGGCCCTGCTGGTCGCTACCCTGGCAACCGCCCAGATGGCACCCGCCGAGGAAACCGGCCAGACCGGCGGCATCGGCGCTGGCATGACCGAAAAGGCCAAGCCTCTCCTCAAGGCCCTGGGCATGTTGGGCACCCCCTACAAGTTTGGCGGCAGCAACCCCGACCAAGGCGTGGATTGCAGCGGCTTCGTCCGCCACGTGTACAAGGAATCCGCCGGGGTCAGCCTGCCGCGCAGCGCACGGGACATGAGCAAGGAGGGCGAGCAGGTAGCCCGTGAAGCCCTCAAGCCTGGCGACCTGGTGTTCTTCAACACCCGCAAGCAGCCCAACTCCCACGTGGGCATCTACAAGGGCGACGGCGAATTCATCCACGCCAGCAGCAGCCGCACCAAGGAAGTGACCATCTCCCGCATGGACCAGAAATACTGGGCTGCCCGTTTCAATGGCGCACGTCGTGTGCTGCCCACCGAGTAAGACCGCCCTCCTCCTACTGTTTCTCCTCCCCCACCTGGCGGCGGCTGCCCCCAGCGAAGAGGAGTTGTTCTTCAAGAGCGTCTCCGAAGTCAGCGACGGAGACCTGCGCTTTCTGGAGCGGGCCCCGGAACGCCCGGTGCACCACCACGAGAACCGCCTGACCATCCATGACGCCAGCCTGGTAGATGGTTGGATCCGCCTGGAACAGTGCCACAGCCACCTGGACCCGGTGGCCAGCATGCAGATTGTCTATGGTGAAGGTCGCATCCGTGCCCTGGAGATCCTCAACCACCACGGCATCGGCAAGACCTGGGTTCTTGGCCACACCGTGCAACTGGAGGA
Source organism: Thiobacillus denitrificans (assembly GCA_020723405.1). Lineage (GTDB taxonomy): Bacteria > Pseudomonadota > Gammaproteobacteria > Burkholderiales > Thiobacillaceae > PFJX01. Next base: position 382,080 of record DYIY01000002.1, read on the forward strand.
CGTGGCGCCAGGGGCAGGACTGTGCATCCGCGCCGAAACCCGGGCTCTGGCCCGGGACGAGCAGGGCAACTACCAATTGGCCAACGGCCCCTACATGCGCCGCTTCCTGGACGGCTTCTACCCCATGCGGGTGTCCGTGGACGTGAACCTGGACACGGATCGCCTGGGGTTCCTGGACATCACGCCCGCCCCCCAGCCCGGCTTCCTGATCCAGCAGGATGCCCGGCACATCCGCTTCGATGCGCTTTTCGAAGGCATGCTGCGCACGCTGATCCGCTTCCGTCCCCGGCCTTGAGACCATGGGTCTTCTTGTCGTGTAAATAATTAACACGTATAACTCCGGTACCGCCACACCGACGGCCGCCGCCCGGGGCATACCGGGTATCCATCGGGAGAAACCCCATGAAAACCCTGGCCCCCCTCCTCCTGGCCCTGGCCTTGACCAGCCAGGCCCATGCCGCCGGCATCGGCTTCGACGACATCACCGGCCCAGGTGTGCCGGCCATCGCCGACGGTTATGCCGGTCTGGACTGGACCAACATGTACAGCGCCGATTCCAGTACTTACCCCTATGACAGCGGCTTCATCTGGGGCAACGTCAGTGCAGACCGGGTGGCCTTCAGCGGCCCCCTGGGCAGTTCCGGTTTCGCCTCCGCCACGGATTTCACCTTCGACTCGGTCCATCTCACCGGCGCCTGGCGGGATGACCTGAACGTGCTGGTGGAAGGCTATGACGATGGCGTCCTGATGCACAGCGTCAACCTGGTGGTGGACCTCTATGCACCGACCTGGTTCTCCTTTGGCTGGAGCAGCATTGATTCGGTCATTTTCACCACCTCCGGTGGCGTGAATGCCGGACTCCGTTCCAACGGCCCCCAGTTGGTTCTGGACGAACTGGTGTTGACCCCGGTACCGGAGGCGAAGACTTGGGCGATGCTGTTGGTGGGGCTGGGGGTGGTGGCATTGCAGTTGCGGAATCGGAAGTTGGTGTTGGCGGCCTGAGGCACGCAGGGTTGCGGGTTGTGGATACACCGGGGTTTCCCTTCTCTGCTGTAGGAGGGCGTTGGCCGGGACATTCGGCGGCGCGTTCTTTTCTTTGCCCGTGCACAGAAAGCCACTCAAGGAAAAACCGCCCCGGGTTGCCGGCCTTCGGGTTCCCTCCCCCGGGGGGAGGGCTAAGGCGGCCCTGACTCGCCCCGACTGCGGATTGATGCGGTTCGCTGCGCTCACCACATCCTTGGTGGGGGCCGCGTAGCGGCCTGGACGGGGTCAATCGTGGTTGAGAGAGTGAGCGCCGGGGCGAGTTTGCGAACCGCCCCGGCGCCAGTCTGCTGACGGGGAATCCGGCGGAAAGCCCCCCTAGCCCCCGGGACCGCTTTGCATCCCCTCCCATCAGGAGTCCTCTTTTCGCACTCAAACTGGTTGATAACCATTCTCATTATTTGTCATAATGGGTCCCAGTCCCCACCCTGGAGCCCTTCATGAAGTCCTGGAAGTCATTCGCCCTGGCCACCCTCCTCTTGGGCAGCTTGCAAAACGCCCTGGCCGAAGAAGTCGTGGTCTATTCCGCCCGCAACGAACAGCTCATCAAGCCCTTGTTTGACGCCTACACCAAGGAAACGGGGGTCCAGATCAAGTTCGTCACCGACAAGGAAGGTCCCCTCATGGCCCGCCTGAAGGCCGAGGGCCGCAACACTCCGGCCGACGTGTTCATGACCGTGGATGCGGGCAACCTGTGGCAGGCCGCCCAGGAAGACCTGCTCCAGCCAGTCAACTCGAAGGTGCTGGGCGGCAACGTTCCCGAGCACCTGCGGGACCCGGGCAACGAGTGGTTCGGCCTGTCGGTGCGGGCCCGCACCCTGGTCTACAACACCGCCAGGGTGAAGCCCGGCGAATTGACCACCTACGAGGACCTGGCCTCCCCGAAATGGAAGGGGCGCCTCTGTCTGCGCACCGCCAAGAAGGTTTACAACCAGTCCCTGGTGGCCATGCTCATGCACGAGTATGGCGAGGACAAGGCGGAACAGGTGGTCAAGGGCTGGGTGGCCAACCTGGCCACGGATCCCTTCCCCGACGACACCAAGGCCATGGAGGCCGTGGCCGCCGGCCTGTGCGACGTGACCGTGGTGAACACCTATTACTTCGGCCGACTGATGGAGAAGAAGGCCAACCTGCCCCTGGCCATCTTCTGGCCCAACCAGGCCTTGAAGAACAAGGCCGCTGGCGTCCACGTGAACGTCTCCGGCGCCGGCGTGACCCGCCACGCCAAGCATCCCGCCGCCGCCATCCGCCTGCTGGAGTGGCTGTCCTCGGACAAGGCCCAGAACCTTTACGCCGACGTGAACCTGGAGTTCCCCGCCAACCCCAGGGTGAAGCCCGATGCCGTGGTGGCCGCCTGGGGGACCTTCAAGCCCAACCTGATCAACGTGGCCCAGGCCGGTGCCCTCCAGGCCAAGGCCGTGATGCTCATGGACCGGGTGGGCTACAAGTAAACCGGCCTTCCCCGGGTCCGGCCGCTGCTCCTGTTACCATCCGGACCCGGATATCCTGAGCCTGCACAGAATGACACCGACCGGGAAGGCGCCTAGCGAAGGCGCCTTTTCCATTTCTTCCAGCGTCTTGCCCTGGTCCGTGACCCTGGGCCTGGTTCTGCTCGTCCTCATCCCCATGGGGGTGGTGGCTTCGGCCATGCTGGATCCGGATCAAAGCATCTGGGCCCATCTCTGGGATTACGTGTTGCCGGAGGTCCTGCTCAACACCCTGTGGCTGGCCCTGGGCGTCGGGCTGGGCGTCACCCTGCTGGGCACGGGCCTGGCCTGGCTCACGGCGGCCTGCGAGTTTCCCGGGCGGCGCTTCTTCACCTGGGCCCTGCTGCTGCCCCTGGCCCTGCCTGCCTACGTCACCGCCTTCGTGTGGATCGGCCTGCTGGATTTCACCGGAGCCCTGCCCACCTGGCTGCGGGAAACCTGGGGCATCACTGGCATTCCCCCCATCCGTTCCCGGGGCGGGGTGATCCTGGTGATGGTGCTGGCCCTCTATCCCTACGTCTATCTCACCGCCCGCAGCGCCTTCCAGGGCCAGGGCCGGCGCCTGCTGGAAGCCGCCCAGTCCCTGGGGGTGAGCCGCCGCCGGGCCTTCTTCAGGGTGGCCCTGCCCATGGCCCGGCCGGGCATCGTGGCCGGCCTGTCCCTGGCCCTCATGGAAACCCTGGCGGATTTCGGCACGGTGGCGGTGTTCAACTACAACACCTTCACCACCGCCATCTACAAGGCCTGGTTCTCCATGTTCTCCCTGCCGGCGGCCAGCCAGTTGGCCACCATGCTGGTGTTTTTCGTGCTCACCCTGGTGCTGTTCGAACAGTTCACCCGGGCCAGCCACAGCTACGCCACCCCGGCCCGGGGCAGCGGCGGCTCCCGGCGCATCCGCCTGAGCGGTGGCCTGGCCTGGCTGGCCTGGGCCTGGGCCGCCCTGGTTTTCCTCCTGGCCTTTCTGGTGCCCATGCTGCAATTGCTGTTCTGGACCCGCCAGGTCCTGGGGGAGGATCTGGACGCCCGTTACCTGGCATTCGCCAGCCATTCCCTGCTGCTGGCCGGGCTGGGGGCCGGCCTGGTGGTGGCCCTGGCCCTGGCCCTGGGCTACGCCCAGCGGCTGCGTCCCACGGGGCCCATGCAATTCGCCAGCCGCTTGGCCACCCTGGGCTATGCCCTGCCCGGGGCGGTGCTGGCCGTGGGCTTCTACATCCCGGTGGCGGGCCTGGACAACCTGCTCATCGACACCTGGCGGGAATGGACGGGCGAGGAGATCGGCCAGGTCCTGGGGGGCACCCTGGCCGTGATGCTGCTGGCCTACTGCGCCCGCTTCCTGGCGGTGGGCTACGGCCCGGTGGAAACGGGCCTGGCCCGCATCACCCGGGCCATGGACGAAGCCGCCCAGGTATTGGGCCGCACCGGCCTGCGCCGTCTCGCCGCCGTGCACCTGCCCCTCCTGCGGGGCCCCTTGCTGGCGGCCGCAGCCCTGGCCTTCGTGGACATCATGAAGGAACTGCCCATCACCCTCATGACCCGGCCCTTCGGCTGGGATACCCTGGCCACCCGGGTGTTCGAGATGACATCGGAGGGGGAATGGGAGCGGGCCGCCCTGCCCGCCGTGGCCATCTGCCTGGTGGGACTGCTCCCCGTCTTCTACCTGATCCGCCACAGCGATGCTCGCACTTGACCACATAGCCCAGTCCTACGGCGCCAAGCCGGTGCTCCACGACGTCTCCTTTTCCCTGTCGCCGGGCCAGATCGGCTGCCTGCTGGGCCCCTCCGGCTGCGGCAAGACCACGGCGCTGCGCCTCGTCGCCGGTTTCGAGAAGCCCGACGCCGGGGAAATCCGCATCGCCGGGGAACTGGTGGCCCGGCCGGGTTTCAGCCTGGCCCCGGAGAAACGCCGGGTGGGCCTGGTGTTCCAGGACTACGCCCTGTTCCCCCACCTGACGGTGGCCGGCAACGTGGCCTTCGGCCTGGCCCACCTGGGCCCCGCAGACCGGGCCTGGCGGGTGGATGAAATGCTGGAGCTGGTGGGGCTCGTCCAGGAAGCCGACGCCTTTCCCCATCAACTTTCCGGCGGCCAGCAGCAGCGGGTGGCCCTGGCCCGGGCCCTGGCCCCCCGGCCCCGCCTGCTGCTGCTGGACGAGCCTTTCTCCAACCTGGACGTGGAACTGCGCGAAAAGCTGTCCCTGGAGGTACGCGACATCCTCAAGCACGAGGCCATCACCGCGTTGCTGGTGACCCACGACCAGCACGAGGCCTTCGCCATGGCCGACGTGATCGGCGTCATGCACAAGGGCATGGTGCAGCAGTGGGACAGCCCCTACAACCTCTACCACCAGCCCGCCAACCGCTTCGTGGCCAATTTCATCGGCCAGGGCGTGCTGTTGCCCGGTGAGGTGCTCAACAGCCGTCAGGTGGAGATCGAACTGGGGGTGCTGGAAGGGCACATCCCCACAGACTGCGACGAGGAAGGCGGTTGCGCCCGCTGCGAGAAGGGCTGCCAGGTGGAAGTGCTGATCCGTCCCGACGACATCATCCACGACGACGCCAGCCTGCTCACCGCCGAGGTGGAACGCAAGGCCTTCCGCGGCGCCGAGTTCCTCTACACCCTCAAGCTGCCGGGTGGCAGCCGGGTGCTGGCCCAGGTGGATTCCCACCACAACCACGCCCTGGGGGAACGCATCGGCATCCGCCTGGGCATCGACCACGTGGTGGCCTTCCGCAAGTGAGCCAGCGGGCACCATGACCCCCCTCATCAGCAGCCTGCTGGCCACCCTGCCCCGGGAGCCGCCGCCGCGGCTCATCGAGACCCACATCTCCTGGGTCATCCTGGCCGGCGGGTTCGCCTACAAGCTGAAGAAGCCGTTGGACCTGGGTTTCCTCGATTTCAGCACCCTGGATAAACGGGAAGCCTGCTGCCGGGAGGAACTGCGCCTCAACCGGCGCCTGGCCCCCCACATCTACCTGGACGTGGTGCCGGTCACCGGCACGCCCGCCGCGCCCCGCCTGGGCGGCGCCGGCCCGGTCCTGGAATGGGCGGTGAAGATGCGGGCCTTTCCGGCCGACGCCACCCTGGACCGGGAAGGGGACATCGACGCCGGGCAGATCGATGCCATCGCCGACCGCCTGGCTGCCTTCCACGGCGGCCTTCCGGCCGTGCCGGCGGGCAGCGGCCATGGCAGCCTGGAGGCCATCATGGCGCCCCTCCAGGCCAACTTCACGGTCCTGGGGAACCTGGCCGCCGGCCAGGGACCGGAATGGGCCGCCCTGCCCGGGCTGTCGGCCTGGTGCCAGGCCGAGGGCCGGCGCCTGGGCCCCCACTTCGCCGCCCGGGCCGCGGGGGGATTCGTGCGGGAATGCCACGGCGACCTGCACCTGGGCAACATCGCCTGGGTGGATGGCGCCCCCCTGATCTTCGACGCCATCGAGTTCAACGCCGGCCTGCGCTGCATCGACGTCATCAATGAACTGGCCTTCCTGGCCATGGATCTGGCCCACCGGGGCAGGCCGGACCTGGCCTGGCGTTGCCTGAACCGGTATCTGGAAGGAATGGGCGACTATCCGGGCCTGGCCGCCCTGCCCTTCTACCAGGTGTACCGGGCCCTGGTCCGGGCCAAGGTGGCCGCCATACGGGCCGAACAGGCGGGCCTGTCCCCTGCCGAGTGCCTGGGTTACCTGGCCCTGGCCCGCTCCCTCGCCACCCCCAGGCCACCCGGGTTGATCCTCATGCACGGTGTTTCCGGCTCGGGCAAGACTTGGCAATCCCAGGCCCTGCTGGAAGGACTGGGCGCCGTGCGCCTGCGTTCGGATGTGGAGCGCAAACGCCTGTTTGGCCTGGCCGCCCTGGCCGGCAGCAACACCATTCCCGGCGGCATCTACGGTGAAGAGGCAAGTCGGCACACCCGGCAGCGTCTGCTGGTTCTGGCCCGGGGACTCCTGACGGCGGGCTTCAGGGTCATCGTCGACGCCACCTTCATCCGCCGGGACTGGCGCGCCGACTTCATCGCCCTGGCCCGGGAGACGGGGGTGCCCTGGTGCATCGCCGCCTGCGTGGCGCCGGAGGCGGTGTTGCGGCAAAGGCTGGCGCAACGCCGGCAGCGGGGCGACGACGCCTCGGAGGCCGACGAATCCGTGCTGGCCAGCCAGTTGGCCGCCCTGGAACCCTTCACCCCGACAGAACAGGCCCGGGCCGTGACCCTGGACGATGCCCCCGTCGCCGCCATCCAACGTATGCTTGCCACCCCATGACCGCCACCTGCCTTCTGGATGTCCTGCCCGCCGGCCGTTGCGGCACCATCCTCAACATCGAAGCCCCCGAGGAACTCGTCGCCCGCATGCACGCTATGGGCCTCCTGCCCGGCCGGCGCATCCAGGTGATCCGCCGTTCTCCGTTCCGGGGTCCCATCCAGGTCCGCGCCGGCCAGACCGACCTCATCATCCGCCGCAGCGAGGCCGCCACCATCCTGCTGCGCCCCTGCCCCGAGGCCGATTGCGCCTGAAAGCCCGACCATGAAGAAACGCATCGCCCTGGTGGGCATGCCCAACACCGGCAAGTCCACCCTGTTCAACCGCCTCACCGGCGCCGGCGCCCGGGTGGGGAACTGGCCCGGCCTCACCGTGGAACTCCTCTCCGCCCGGCTGTTGCTGGGGGACAGCATGGTGGAACTGGTGGACCTGCCGGGCCTGCACAACCTGCACGGTTTTTCCGAGGACGAGCGGGTGGCCCGGCATTTCGTGGAAAGCCAGCCCCTGAACGGCATCCTGGTGGTGCTCAACACCACCCAACTGGAGCGGCAACTGGCCCTGGTCCTCCAGCTCAGGACCCTGGGCCTGCCCATGCTGTTGGCCCTGAACATGGCCGACGAGGCCCACACCCGGGGCATCCGGGTACAGACCGGACAACTGGCGGCGCAACTGGGCATGCCCGTGCTGCTCATCAGCGCCAAACACGGCCGTGGCGTGCCGGAACTGAAACAGGCCCTCACCGAGTGGTTGCGCCGACACCCCGAGCCCATCCAGGCCCGGGCCGCCACCCTGTCCGAAGACGACGCCATCGAACACTCCCTGGACGAACTGCTGGCCCAGAACCTGCACATCCCCGCCTGCCTGACCCCCACCCGCACCGACCGCATCGACCGGCTGCTCCTGCATCCCTGGCTGGGCATCCCCCTGTTCCTGCTGCTCATGCTGCTGGTCTTCCAGGCGGTCTACGGCATCGGCGCGCCTCTCCAGGATGGCCTCGGCTGGCTGCTGGACGAAGCCAAGACCCGCTGGCTCGCCCCCCTGGTGACCGCCCTGCCGGCCTGGGCCGGCAGCTTCCTGCTGGAGGGGCTGTACGACGGCATCGGCACCGTCATGACCTTCCTGCCCATCATCGTGGTTTTCTTCCTGGCCATGGCCGTCGTGGAGGACAGCGGCTACCTGGCCCGGGCCGCCTTCCTCATGGACGCCCTCATGGCCCGCATGGGACTGGACGGCCGGGCCTTCGTCATGCAGCTGATGGGCTTCGGCTGCAACGTGCCGGCCATGATGGGCACCCGGGTCATGCGCAGCCGCTCCCAGCGCCTGGTGGCCATGCTCATGATCCCCTTCTCCCTGTGCTCCGCCCGCCTCCAGGTCTTCCTGTTCTTCACCACCGCCGTGTTCAGCCCCCGGGCCGCCCCCTGGGTGTTGTTCAGCCTGTACGTGATGAGTTTTCTGCTGGCCTTCTTCACCGCCTGGCTGTGGCGGGGCAAGGTGCGGGGCCAGGCCGAGCCCCTGTTGATGGAGCTGCCCCCCTACCGCCTGCCCACCCTGGCCGGACTGGCCCGCCAGTCGTTCCGGGAATCGGGGCATTTCCTGCGCCAGGCGGGCGGCTTTATCGTCCTTGGGGTGGCCCTGGTGTGGTTCCTCACCCACTTCCCCCTGGATGCCCAGCCCGCCAGCCCGGCCACCCTGGCCGGCCGCCTCGCCGGCTGGATGGAACCGGTGTTCACCCCCCTGGGCATCGACCAGCTTCTGTCCATCGCCCTGCTCTTCGGCTTCGTGGCCAAGGAAGTGGTGATCGGCTCCCTGGCGGTGATCTACGGCGCTGGGGGCGACGACCTCTCCGGCCTGCTGGGCCAGCGTCTGGACTGGATGCAGGCCTATAGCTTCATGCTCTTCACCCTGGTCTACACCCCCTGCCTATCCGCCCTGGCCACCCTGCGCCAGGAGGCGGGTGGCAGCCGCTACATGTTCATTTCAGTGGCTTGGTCCCTGGCCGTGGCCTGGCTGTTGAGCTTCACTTTCTATCAGGCCGCCCGGTTTTTGACGGCCTGACCGTCTTGCCCTTCAAGCCATTCTGGAATGGCTGTTGACCTCCCATCCGCAATGGCTGCCTGTCCGGCAAAGACCGGGGCCCAGGGTCGCCGCCACCTTGGTGCTGTTGTTTTCTGCGTGCCGGTACGGGCCAGATTGACGAACCCGGCAGCGTAACTCGACCCGGTGGCGGGTTGATGCGGTTCGCTGCGCTCAGACATACTTGCCGTGAGCCCGCCAAGGCCGCCTTGGCCAGCCTCCCTTTCGTCTCCATCCCGATTCTGAACTGCACTTGCCCTGTGCCCTTTTTGCTTCGTTATCGGAATGGGTTGGTTGCCGATTCCATGGAGGACTTGATGGCCCCCCGGGGTGAGGAGAATAATTAAAAAGAGATGGGCATCCGCTTTACAGCGCCTCCAGGACGATCCGCAGAGAACGGTCAGATAACAGGAAAAACCATGGGATTGCTTGATAGCATCAAAGCCCTTTTCGGCGGACGGGAGCCCGCCCCGAAAGAGGCACCGCAGGAAACCTCCCCCACATCCCGGGGCGAGCGGCGCAAACGGCAGCGCATCAACCCCACACCCGGCACCCGGGCCCTCATCATCGACGACTCTCCCACGGTGGTGCTGGCCATGAAGCGCATGCTGGAATCGGCGGGCATCCGGACCCTGGTGGCACCGGATGCGGAAAAGGGCCTGGAAATCGCCAAGGCCGAGCAACCCGAGCTCATCTTCCTGGACATCGTCCTGCCCGGCATGAACGGCTTTTCCGCCCTGCGCCATATGCGCCGGGACGATCAGACCCGGGACACCCCGGTGATCATGATCAGCGGCAACGAGAAGGCGGCCGAACAGTTTTTCGGCACCCGGATCGGTGCCGACGACTTCATGAAGAAGCCCTTCACCCGTCTGGACCTGTTCGTGCGCATCGAACACCTGCTGGACGAGGAACGGGTGCCCCGGCGCAAACCGGCCGAAGCCAAGGCCGCCGCAGACACGCCGGCCTGAAACCCGCCCCTGCCTGACAGGGGCCTCCGCCGGGCAGATCAGACCGCGTCGTCAATGGGCCGGTAGATACCCACCATGGGATCATGGGGCCGGGACGCCTGTTCCTGGAACTGCTCCCCGGCAAAATTCTCGCCCCGCACCCGGACGCCTTCCATACCCTCCCGCTGGCCTCTGAGGATGTCCAGATGGGCGGTCTCGCCGTCGCTGTTGGTGATGTCGAAGGTGCTGGCCACCGCGCCATTCTCCAGACGCTGCCGGGTGCCGGCGATCTGGGTCACCGCTCCATCCGGGCCGGTCAATGTGGCGGAGAGGGATATGGAACCGTCCTCGTTCCGGGTCGCCGACTTCTCCACGGTGGTAGTCTCCCCGTCGGGACCGGTCAGGGTCATGGACAGGGTCCGGGCCTCTTCGGAAAGGGTGACGGTACGATCCAGGCTGCTGCCGTCGCTGAAGGTGGCGGTGGTATTGGCGGTACGCACGCCATCCGCTTCGCTCTTGTCGGTCTGGACGGACTCGACCCCCTCGGGTTTCTGGGGCCGCTGGGTGCCCAAGCCGGGCAGCAGGCCTGCCAGCAGGCCACCTTGAATGTTCGTGATCATGGCAACTCCTCCAATGATAGCTGTACATACCCCAATCGGGCGGATGGGACAGTGCCCCGATGGGTTGATGCATATTCCGTGCCAGACCTGGCCGTGGTCCTGGCAATCGCCAGCATCCCTTTGATTTTTCGTTGCTTTTCGTGCCACCCACGGCAACCGGCCTGATCCATGACTGCCTTGAGTGGCCGTACCATGGCAAATCTTGCCGGTCCACTCGGTGCCTGTCGGACTTTGCTCATCGAAAGCGAAAGGCGCCCCGTCGAAGGCGATTTCCAACCCCTCTCCCTTCCAGTCCGACAGGCTCCTAGGCATTTAATGCCATACGCGTTAACCACTGCCAGACGCTACCATGGGCCGCCCAAGGAAAATGACCGCCATGCCCGCCACCCTCCCCCACCTGCCCCGCAAGCTCATGTCCATCGTGGGTGCCGGCTACGGCCTGGCCCTGGCGCTGATCATGGCCCTCACCGTGGTGGGCCTGCGGGAACTGGCGGCCACCAATGCCCACCTGGAAACCATCGTCGCCGGCAGCAACGTGAAGACCCGCCTGGCCAACCAGATGCGCGACATCCTCCGGGACCGGGCCATCTCCATGCTCTCCATCGTGGTGAGTGGCGACCCCTTCGATAAGGACCAGGAGATGATGCGTTTCTACGGTTTCGGCTCGGCTTACCAGCAGGTGCGCCTGGAACTGGACCGGCTCATCACCATGCCCAGGGAACGGGAAGTGCTGGCCCGCATCGACCGCCTCACCCGTTCCAACCAGCCGGTCATGGTGCGTACCGTGGATCTGGCGATTGAAGGTTTCACCTTCCTGGCCTTTGAGGAACTGCAACGGGAAGGCCTGCCCCTGCAACGGCAACTGGTCACCGAACTGGACGATCTGATCCAGATCCAGCGGGACATGACCCGCCAGGCGGCGGAAGCCGCCCGGGCCGACTATGCCCGCACCCGCTGGCTGATGCTGAGCCTGGGGCTGGCCGCCCTGGTCACTGCGGCCATGGTGGCGCTCCAGGTCATGCGCCGGACCGCCCGCCTGGCGGCCGCCAGCGAGCAGGAGCGGGCCAAGTTCCTCACCCTGTTCGAAACCAACACCGACGGCATCGTCATCCTGGACAAGAACGGCTTCACCGACTGCAACCCGGCCACCCTGGAGATGTTCCGCATGGATTCCGTGGTGGATTTCCTGAAAAAGCGGCCCGAGGATCTGGGCGTGGAAAACCAGCCCTGCGGCACCCCGGCCTACATGCTGGCGGACCGGCACATCCGGGAAGCCGTCCAGAAGGGCCACGCCTTCTTCCACTGGACCGCCCGCCGTCCCGACGGCAGCACCTTCCCTGCCGAGATCGCCCTGCACGCCATGAAGCTGGGTGGGGAGCCGGTCATCCAGGCCATCATGCGCGACGTGTCGGTGCAGAAGGAATCCGAAGCGGCCCTGGAAGCGGCCCGGGATGCCGCCCTGGCAGCCGCGCAGATGAAGTCCCAATTCGTGGCCAACGTGAGCCACGAAATCCGCACCCCCATGAACGGCATCATCGGCATGACCCGGCTGCTCCTGGACAGCCGGTTGGACACCCGGCAACGGGAGTTCGCCCAGACCATCGCCCAGTCCGCCGAATCCCTGCTGGGGGTCATCAACGACCTGCTGGACTTTTCCAAGATCGAAGCGGGCCGCCTCACCCTGGAACACATCGACTTCGACCTGGCCGCCCTCCTGGGCGACGTGCGGGAACTCCACGCCCCCAGGGCCCAGGCCAAGCAACTGGATCTGGAACTGGATCTGGCAGGAGACCTGCCCCGCTGGGTCAGAGGCGACCCCCTGCGGATACGGCAGATCCTCCTCAATCTGGTGGACAACGCCATCAAGTTCACCAGTGCAGGCCGGGTCTGCATTGCCGCCGCCCCCCGGGCCGGCACGCAAGACGGCATCCGCTTCAGCATCAGCGACACGGGCATCGGCATGGACGAAGCCGCCCAAGGCCGGATATTCAAGGCCTTCGCCCAGGCCGACGGCTCGGTGAGCCGCAAGTACGGCGGCACTGGCCTGGGCCTGGCGATCTGCCGGCAACTGGCGGAACTGATGGGGGGCAGCCTGACCCTGCAGAGCGCCCCCGGCCAGGGCAGCACCTTCCACCTGGACATGCCCCTGCCGGCCTGCCCCGCCCCCGCCCCGGAGCAGCAGGGAGACAGACCGGCCAGCCCCCCCCGCTTCCCCGGAGTCACGGTGCTGGTGGCGGAGGACAATCCGGTCAACCAGAAACTCATCCGCTACATGCTGGAAAACCTGGACATCCGGGTGCTCACCGCCGATGACGGCCGAGCCGCCTGCGAACTGCTGGAGCACACCCCGGTGGACCTGGTGCTCATGGACTGCCAGATGCCCGACTGGGACGGCCTCACCGCCACCCGGGCCATCCGAGAGCGGGAAGCGGGCCAGGGCCGGGCAAGGTTGCCGGTGGTGGCCCTCACCGCCAATGCCATGGTGGGGTATGCGGAAGTCTGCCGGGAAGCGGGCATGGACGACTACCTCACCAAGCCCATCCGGGAAGAGGCTCTGGGCGCCGCCCTGGCGCGCATGCTGCCGGGCCGGGCCCGCGGCAGACCGGACGAACCCGCCCCGGCGGTCCTGCCGCAACCCGCTTCCAGCGGCTTCGACCTAGACAAGCTGCGCCGCATCTGCCGGGGCGATCAGGCCCAGGTGCGGGAGATGCTGAGCCTGTTCGTCACCAGCAGCGAGGGACTGCTCAACGATCTGGCCCGGGCCGTGGCCGGACAGGACGTGGGCCAGGCCGCCCGCCAGGCCCACCAGTTGAAGGGGGCCGCCGCCTACCTGGGCGCCGAGGAGGTGGCCAGCCTGGCGGCTGAGACCGAAGCCCAGGCCAAGGCCGGCGACTGGGCCGCCTGCCTGGCCGCCCAGGAAGACCTGGAAGCCGCCTTCATCCGGGTGCGTCTGGAGATCGAGGCCCTGGACTGAACAGCGCCAGCCCCCCCGGGGCCGGGTAGAATGTTCGGCTTTCCCCATTGCCTTTTTCCGCCATGCTCGACATCCAACTCCTCCGCAAAGACCTGGCCCAGGTGACGGCCCGCCTGGCCGCCCGGGGCGTCGCCCTGGACACCGTCCGCTTCGAGGCCCTGGAGGGCGAACGCAAGCAGATCCAGACCCGCACCCAGGAACTCCAGGCCCGGCGCAACCAGCTTTCCAAGCAGATCGGCCAGGCCCGGGGCAAGGGCGAGGACAGCACCGCCCTGATGGCCGAGGTGGGCGGACTGGGGGACGAACTGAAGGCCGCCGAGGAACGGCTGGCCGTCCTCCAGGAGGAGTTGTCGGCCCTGCTCATGACCATTCCCAACCTGCCCCACGAATCCGTGCCGGCCGGCAGGGACGAGAAGGACAATCTGGAAGTGCGCCGGGTGGGCACCCCCCGGACCTTCCCCTACAAAGCCCTGGACCACGTGGACATCGGCGAGAACCTGGGCCTGCTGGACTTCCCCGCCGGGGTCAAGATCGCCACCAGCCGCTTCACCTTCATGCGCGGCCAACTGGCCCGCCTGCACCGGGCCCTGGCCCAGTTCATGCTGGACGTGCACACCCGGGAGCACGGCTACACCGAGGTGTACGTGCCCTACATCGTCAACGCCGATTCCATGCGCGGCACCGGCCAACTGCCCAAGTTCGAGGAAGACCTGTTCAAGCTCAGCAACGGCATGTACCTCATTCCCACCGCCGAGGTGCCGGTGACCAACCTGGCCCGGGACGAGATCCTGGATGCCGCAGCCCTGCCCCTGAAGCTGGTGGCCCACACCCCCTGCTTCCGTTCCGAGGCCGGCTCCTACGGCAAGGACACCCGGGGGATGATCCGCCAGCACCAGTTCGACAAGGTGGAGATGGTGCAATTCGTGCGCCCCGAAGACTCCTATGCCGCCCTGGAGGAGTTGACCGGCCACGCCGAGGCCATCCTGAAGAAACTGGACCTGCCCTACCGGGTGGTGGCCCTGTGCGGCGGCGACCTGGGCTTTTCCGCGGCCAAGACCTATGACCTGGAAGTGTGGCTGCCCGGCCAGGACACCTACCGGGAAATCTCCTCCTGCTCCAACTTCGAAGCCTTCCAGGCCCGGCGCATGCAGGCCCGCTATCGCGGCGACAAGGACGGCAAACCGGGCAAACCCGAGCCCCTGCACACCCTGAACGGCTCCGGCCTGGCCGTGGGCCGCACCCTGGTGGCAGTGCTGGAGAACTACCAGCGCGGCGACGGCGGGGTGGACATTCCCGCCGCCCTGCAACCCTACATGGGCGGCCAGACCACCATCAGTCCGGCCAACTGAAGCGGAACAGGCCCCCGGTGGGCTTCTCGTAACGCAGCAGAATGTCATAGTAGATGCGCACGTTCTCGGCAAAGGCCCGGGCCTCGCCCCCCCGAGCGTAGCCGTAGCGCAGACCGGCGGCATGTTCGCCCTGGGCGAGCAGCGGCAGCACCAGCTTCATGTCCCTCCAGGCATCCGGATCCCTGCCCAGGCGGCGGGCCAGGGTCCGGGCGTCATTCAGATGGCCCAGACCGATGTTGTAGGCAGCCAGGGCCAGCCAGGTTCGGTCCGGCTCGGCCACCCTCTCCGGCAGGCCGGACTTGAGTTCCACCAGGTAGCGGGCCCCCCCCAGGATGCTCTCCCGGGGATCCAGGCGATCCTTCACTCCCAGATGGTCCGCCGTGGTCTCCGTCAGCATCATGATGCCCCGCACCCCGGTGGGGGACACGGCATAAGCATCCCACTGGGACTCCTGGTAGGCCACGGCAGCCAGCAGGCGCCAGTCCAGGCCGGTCTCCGCCTGGGCGTCCAGGAAGTGGCCGCGCAGGCTGCCCAACAGGGTGTGGCGTTTCTCCAGCACACCCAGCACGTCGGCCTCCCCCAGGCGGGTCACGTGGCCGAAGTAACGCTCCCGCAGGCTGGCCAGTTCGCCGCTGGCCGAAAGGTCGCGGAAGAACCCGGCCAGCCGCCGGGAGAAGCCCAGGTCGCTCCCCTTGCCCAGGGCCCAGGCCAGGGGCTGGGCGCTCTCCAGCACGAAGGCGGGCCGCAGTCCCGGGTGGAAGTTGCGCGCCACATCCAGGGCATCGGAATCCACCACGGCACAATCGGCCAGGCCGATGTCCACCCGCTCCAGCAGTTCCTCGGGGCCGGCCACGGGCATCTCCACCCAGGCCAGGCCGGCCAGGCTTCGGCGGCGCAGGGCCAGGTGGTCGGCATGGCTGCTGTCGGCCACCACTTCCAGGCGCAGCCCGGCCATGTCGGCCAGCCCGGCGGGCAGGACACTGCCCTGGCGGCACACCACCCATTCCTTCACCTGGCCGTAAGTGGGGCCGAAGCGCATGCGGGCCCGCCGCTGGTCGGTGGCGGTGAGGCCGGCGGCAGCCAGATGGGCGCGTCCTTCCGCCACGGTCCGGAACAGTTCTTCCAGGCTGTCGGCCACCAGGAAACGCACGGTCCAGCCCTGGCGGGCCGCGAAGGCCGTGGCCAGATCGTGTTCGAAGCCGGCCGGCTGGCCGGCGGCATCCAGGTAATACGTGGTGGCGCTGTTGCGGGTGACCACCACCAGTTCCCCGGATGCCTCCGGGGGCGGCACCGGGCCCCGGCCACAGCCCGCCAGTACGGTCAGACACAGCACCCACCAGCCCCACCGGGCCCACCAGGGCCCGGGCCCCGCACTCTCCATCCGGTTCATCACGCACTGCCGGCTTCGTTGGAATGCGGTTAGAATGCCGCCCTTTCCCGTCTCTGACCACCCCCGGCGGGAAAACCTGGAAAGGTGGCAGAGTGGTCGAATGCGCCGGACTCGAAATCCGGTATAGGGCTTGCCCTATCGCGGGTTCGAATCCCGCCCTTTCCGCCATGTCCCGCAGGCCGTTCTGGTTTGTGGCACGATTACAAAAACCATTACACCCCCTCCCCGGAGAGCCCGGGGAGACACCACACCCACTGCGGAGGACCGTGTGGACCCGTTGCCGTCGTCGCCCCATCCCGTCATCGCCCCCCGTCCGGGCAGAAGCCGGGCTGCTGTCCGCCGGATGCGCCAACCCGCCTGAATCGCACCCAAGACCGTCTTGACTGCCAGCCCGCCCAGCCCCTACCAGGATTGCCAGCTCGGCGAAATCGCCACCCGTGCCGTGGCCTGCCTGGCCGGCGGCGACAGCGTCAACGCCGCGGCCAGGCTCATGGCCGAGCGGAACATTTCCTGCATCGTGGTCTGCGATGGGCGGAACATGCCCCTGGGCATCGTCACCGAGCGGGACATGCTGCGCGCCATGCGCGGCGAGGCGGGGCCGGAAACCCGCCTGGACAGCTTCATGTCAACACCGGTGTTCAGCCTGTCCTACTCGGTGCCCTGCGAACTGGCCTATCGGATCTGCCTGGACCGGAGCATCCGCCACCTGGTGGTCCTGGACGCCGAGGGACAGCTTTACGGCGTGGTGAGCGAAACCGACTTCCGCACCCACATGCATCTCACCACCCTGGCCGGCAAGCGGCTGGTGGCGGCCGTCATGTCGCGCACCGTATTGAGCCTGGGACCCCAGGCCGGCCTGGGGGAAGCCCTGAACCTCATGCATGGGCACCGGGAAAGCTGCGTGGTGGTGGTGGCGGGCAAGAGACCCGTCGGCATCGTCACGGAACGGGACGTGGTCCGCCTGTTCTCCCAGGGCCGGGGAGGAGACGGCCTGCAACTGGCCCAGGTGATGGCCAGCCCGGTGTTGGGCATTCCCATGGAAGCCCCGGTGAAGGAAGCCGCCGAACGCATGCTGGCCACGGGCAAGCGACACCTGGTGGTGCTCGACCAGGAGGGTGGCCTGGCCGGCCTCATCAGCGAACACGACCTGACCCGCACCATGGCCGTCAGCCTGGCCGATGCCCGCCTGGAAACGGAACGCATCTTCCTGCGCACTCTCATCGACACCCTGCCCGACCTGGTTTGGCTGAAGGACCCCAACGGGGTCTATCTGGCCTGCAATCAGGCCTTCCAACGCCTTCTGGGCGTGGATGAAGCTGCCATCCTGGGCCGCATGGACCAGGATTTCGTGGCCCCGGAGCGGGCCGAACGGCACCGGGCCAGTGATCGCCAGGCTCTGCAGGACAACGGACCGGTACGCCACGACGAATGGGTCGAACATCCCGACGGACGGCGGGAACTGCTGGACATCACCAAGACCCCCATGCGCGATTCCACCGGCCAGATCATCGGCATCCTCGGCATCGGCCACAACGTCACCGCCGCCCGGGAAGCGGAAAACCGCCTGAAGGAAAGCGAGGAAAAGCTGCGGGGCCTGTTCGAACTGTCCCCCCTGGGCATTGCCCTCACCAGCATGGACGGCCGTTTCATCGAAGTGAACCGGGCCTTCGAACGGATCAGCGGCTATGCGCTCCACGAGTTGCGCCGTCTGGACTACTGGACCCTCACCCCGGAAAGCTACCGGCCCGAAGAGACCATGCAAATGGCCTCCCTGCAAAGCATCGGCCGCTACGGCCCCTACGAAAAGGAATACATCCGCAAGGACGGCCGCCGGGTGCCCCTGCGCCTCAACGGCGTCCTGGTCACCGGCCGGGACGGCCTTCCCGCCATCTGGTCCATCGTCGAAGACATCAGCGCCCAAAAACACTGGGAGAAGGAACTCCAGGACAGCCTGCGCTTCGCCCGCCAGCTCATCGAAACCATTCCCAACCCGGTGTTCTACAAGGACCGGGAAGGCCGCTACCTGGGCTGCAACAGTGCCTTCAGCGCCTTTCTCGGCCGCCCCCGGGAAGAGATCGTGGGCCGTTCCGTCTACGACCTGGCCCCCCGGGAACTGGCCGACACCTACCATGCCGCCGACGAAGCCCTCTACGCCCACCCCGGCACCCAGGTCTACGAATCCCGGGTCCAGGCCGCCGGCGGCGAGACGCGCAACGTAGTCTTCCACAAGGCGGCCTTCACCCGGGCCGACGGCAGCCTGGGCGGCCTGGTGGGCGTCATCCTGGACATCAGCGAACGGGTCCGGGCCGAGGAAAACCTGCGCCTGGCCGCCAGCGTGTTCGCCAACTCCCAGGAAGGCATCCTCATCACCGATGCCGGCAACCGCATCGTCGACGCCAACCCGGCCTTTACCCGCATCACCGGCTACCGCCGGGAGGAAGTGCTGGGCAAGGACCCGAAGATGCTCAGCTCCGGCCGGCAAAGCCCGGCCTTCTACGCCGAAATGTGGGAATCCCTGGCCGCCCGCAACGCCTGGCGCGGCGAAATCTGGAACAAACGCAAGAACGGCGAGTGCTACGCCGAACTGCTGTCCGTTGCCACCGTGCGCGACGAACGGGGCAGTCTGCTGCGCTACGTGGGCGTGTTCTCCGACATCAGCCAGTTGAAGGCCCACGAAGCCGAACTGGACCGCATCGCCAACTACGACCCCCTCACCGGCGTACCCAACCGGCGCCTGCTCTCCGACCGTCTCAACCACGCCGTGGCCCACGCCCAGCGGCAGGGCAGGTCCTTCGCCCTGTGCTACTTCGACCTGGACGGCTTCAAGGCGGTCAACGACCGGCTGGGCCACGAAATGGGCGACCGTCTGCTGGTGGAAATCACCCACCACCTGAAGGGCGTACTGCGTAACGAAGACACCCTGGCCCGCCTGGGCGGCGACGAATTCGTCCTCCTCTTCAATGAACTGGCCAGCGAAGACGAGTGTTTCACCATCCTGGACCGGGTGCTGTCGGTCATTTCCTCCCCCGTGGACCTGGCCGGCCACCCCGTCAGCGTCTCCGCCAGCATCGGCGTGACCCTCTTCCCCCGGGACGACGGAGACCCGGACACCCTGCTGCGCCATGCCGACCAGGCCATGTACCGGGCCAAGGAATCGGGCAAGAACCGCTACCACCTCTACAACCCCCGCCAGGACCAGCAGATGGGCGGCCAGGGGGAAACCCGCCAGCGGCTGCGCCAGGCCATGGACCAGGGTGAATTCCTTCTCTATTACCAACCCAAGGTGAACCTGGCCAGCGGCGAAGTGCTCGGCGTCGAAGCCCTGCTGCGCTGGCAACATCCCCAGCGGGGACTGCTCCTGCCCGGTGACTTCCTGCCCGGCCTGCGCGGCACCGACCTGGACCCGGAACTGGGCGACTGGGTGCTGGACCGGGTGCTGGGCCAGATCGAGGCCTGGAAACGCCTGGGCCTGGACCTGCCGGTGAGCGTCAACATCAGCGCCGAGCACCTGCGCCAGCCCGACTTCGCCAGCCGGGTGGGCAAAGCCCTGGAACGCCACCCCATGGCCTTCCCCGTGGACCTGGAACTGGAAATCCTCGAATCCGCCGCCATCCGCGACCTGGAAAGCGCCTCCCGCACCCTGGCCCTGTGCCAGCTCATGGGCCTGCGCCTGACCATCGACGACTTCGGCACCGGCTACTCCTCTCTCAACTACTTCCGCAAGCTGCCGGTGGGCACCCTGAAGATCGACCGGGCCTTCATCCACGACATGCTGGACGACCCGGAAGACCTGGGCATGGTGGAAAGCATCCTGCGCATGGCCCAGGCCTTCAACCGGGCCGTGGTGGCCGAAGGCGTGGAAACCCTGGAACACGGCGCCATGCTCATGCACATCGGCTGCCAGATCGGCCAGGGATTCAGCATCGCCAAACCCATGCCCGCCCCGCGCATTCCCGAATGGATTGCCCAGTGGCGGGGCGAATCCACCTGGTCCGAATTCAACGCCGTGCGCCTGCCCACCGGCGACGCGGTGCTCACCATGGCCGCCACCAGCCATCGCCACTGGGTGGAACAGGTGGCCGCCAGTATCAACACCCCCGGCCTCGACATCCCCCGCCTGCACAGCCACCAGTGCCGCTTCGGCCGCTGGTACCACGGCAGCGGCTACGGCAGCTACGGCCACCTGGCCGAATTCACCGCCCTGGACCCGGTCCACGAACAGATCCA
The DNA here is from genome assembly GCA_020723405.1 of Thiobacillus denitrificans. Lineage (GTDB taxonomy): Bacteria > Pseudomonadota > Gammaproteobacteria > Burkholderiales > Thiobacillaceae > PFJX01. Next base: position 402,442 of record DYIY01000002.1, read on the forward strand.
CGCCCTGGCCAGCGAACTGCTGGCCCTGGCCGGCAACGGCGGCCGGCGCACCGCCCTGGCCCGGCTTCCCGAACTGTTCACCCTCCGCGACCGCTTCCTGGCCATGCTGGACCGCCTCATCCAGCGGGTGCGCAGCGACGGCCCGGGCCAGTAGCCGAAACACACCCTGCGCCTTTCCTCCCCGGGACTATGCTGGAAACAGCGCGGCCCCACCCGGCCAAGCGCGCCCCACTGCGGAGGAAACATCGTGACCACCCTGCATCACCTGTCCCGCCTGGCCCTGGGCCTGGCGGCAGCGTTCACCCTGAACCTGCCCGCCGTCAGCGGGAACTTCACCCCCCTCACCTACACCCCCGACGAAATCCACCTCGCCGCCGACCCGGCCCGGCCCGGCGGCATGAGCCTGGCCAGCCTGGCCGGCGGCCTCGACCAGCCCGGCCTCTACGCCGTGCGCATCCGCCTGCCCAGCCAGATCCGTGTCCAGCCCCACGTCCACCCGGACGACCGGATGGTGGTGGTCATGGCCGGCACGGTGCTCATCGGCTTCGGCGACCGCTTCGACCCGGCCCAAATGCGCCCGATGCCCCCCGGCAGCTTCTTCGTCGAACCCGCCAACACCCCCCACTTCGCCTGGGTCCCCGGACCGGACGCCATCGTCCAGGTCAGCGGCATCGGCCCCTCGGCCACCACCTACCTGAATCCGGGACCGGCGCACTGAGCCCCTGATCCCCGGGCCCGCCCATAGCCGGGCCGGCCGGCTGCACGGCCCCCGGGTACGCCCCCCTCCATGGGGGGGCCGGGGAGAGGGAATGCCTTACGGAATCATTGGTAAATGATGTGCGATATGCCTTTTGGCATATTGCGCAGATGGGGATTGGCTTGGGAAGATTGCTGCAAACCCACTGGCAATCAGATGGGGCGTTCAAAGAGAAACTTCAGGGTAAGGAAAAGAATCGTGGTGCGTCGACTCCTATTAGTCAATTGCCGATTTTTTTGGGTTTTTGCATTGTTGGTTCGCTTGTTTTTGCTTACCACGACTCCTTTGTTGGCTGAAACCATCCCTGCCGATTTCACTTATGGTGAATTATGGCGAAAAATTAATGGGTTTGATATATGCAATAACGACTACTACCCATCTGCAGTCGATGTATGCGCATCAATACCATGCAGGACAGACTCTCCTTACAATGAAGTACCAGGCACGAATCAGCCATACGTCATACTTGTTTTTCCAAATGGTGCAGCGGGTACTGAATGCGGCTATAAGCTCTATGAAGTTGATTGGTGCTATTGCGACAAAGCTTCTGGTGGCCGATCCGAACGTACAAATGGATCAGCAAAAAAATATTTTGAATATTCGTATATATGCCCAAGCGGCGAGGGTTGGACGCTCACCGGGACAACCTGCACCCGCCCCGACTGCGCTCCCAACACCATCCGCCTCGCCGACGGCACCTGCTCCCCCGAATGTCTGATCCCCGGCTGGCACCCTAACAGCAGTGGCCAATGCGTCCCCCCCGAGAAAAACGCCGGCGACCCCCGCTGTGAAGGCACCGGCAACCCCCTGCACACCGGCACCGGCAACAAATACCAACCCGACACCGACTACACCAGCGCCTCCGGCCTCACCCTCACCCGCCACTACAACAGCCAGACCGCCACCGCCGGCCCCTTCGGCCCCAGCTGGAGCATCCTGCCCGGCCTGACCGTCAACGGCACCACCCTCGCCGCCTCCCGCCCCGACGGCCAGCAACTCCCCTACACCCTCAGCAACGGCCTCTGGCTCCCCGACGCCGACGTCAATCTCACCCTCGCCGCCACTGAAACCGGCTACCTCCTCACCACCTCCGAAGGCGACCAGGAAGCCTACGACCTCACCGGCAAGCTTCTCACCCTCACCTCCCTCAGCGGCCGGGTGACAACCCTCCACTACGATCCCCTCGGCCGTCTGGAAACCCTCACCGACGACTTCGGCCACAGCCTCAGCTTCGCTTACGACACCGCCAACCGCGTCTCCACCCTCACCGACCCCGCCGGCCAACTCATCACCTACACCTACGACACCGCCGGCAACCTCCACACCGTCACCTACCCCGACCTCACCCCCGCCGATCCCACCGACAACCCCACCCGCACCTACCACTACGAAGACC
>DYIY01000034.1:0-4355 GCA_020723405.1 Thiobacillus denitrificans
ACCTTCTGACGAGCGCGGAGCAGAGCCAGACGGGTTCGTACACCTTCATGGTGGGAACATCAAAACTTACTTTGACGGACGGAGCAACGGGGGAGCCCATTCCTGGACAATCAGTGACGGCGTTGGAAAAACTACCGTCTGGCGTTCTGGTCTGGGCGAAAAACGGGATCACGGATGAATTGGGGGCCATTCATTTTGATCTCGATGGCTCAAATGCTGGACGCATCTATGTGTTCAGAGCGGACGATCCATTCAAGGATGGCGTGAGCTACTACAGTCAACTCATCACCAATTGGGGTGCCATAGACTTTCGGATTACCCAGGGCACCACCAACCGACCCGACACGGTGCCCCCCACCGTGCAAATCATTTCCCCCGACTCGACGGCCCGCGTGTCCCGGGGCGGTTTCAAGGCCCTTGGCCTGGCCAGCGATGACAGGAGCATCAAGGAAGTGCGGTTACTCGTGACCCTTCCGGACGGTTCCCTGGTGGACAAGCTCGCCACCTACGATTCCGGCACCGGGGAGTGGTCGGTGGACAGCGGCGCTTTTGCCGATGCCGCTCCGGGCACCCTCAACGTGACCGTGAAGGCCTTGGACAATTCCTACAACGCAGCCACTGCCAGTCTCGACCTGGAACTGGTCATCGATGGGACACGACCGGTGCTGACGGTGCTTTCCCATGCAGACATGGCCAACGTGCCCATGGGGGGCTTCCTGATGTCCGGGGTGTTGACCGACGATACCGTCAACCCGAGCCTGACCGCCCTGATTGAAGGCGGCGGCTTGAGCAGCCCGATCACGAAGCCGGTGGAGGTGGCCTGGCCATCGGGGAACTGGGGCGTGGTGGTGGCGCCCCTGGCCAGCTTCACCAGCGCGAACCTGAAAGTGACCCTGACCGGGGTGGATGGCGAGGGGAACGCCACGTCCGCATTGTTGACGCTGCAACCTTCGGATCTCCATCAACAGGCTTGGCACGCTTTGTCCCGCACCGGCTTCGGTGCGGAACCGGGCCTGCTTGCCAGTGTGGTGAGCACCGGCGTGACGAATTACCTCAATCAGCAGATCAATCCGGAGGGTGTGTCCGATGGGGCCTACACTGACCGGCTTGCCCAATGGCCGGCCGGGACCTACATGGCGACCGATTACATGCGGCGGGGGGTGTTCAGTGCCAGGCGATTGGAAACCCTGCTCTCCTGGTTCTGGGACAACCACTTCAACACCGATTACGCCAGCCACAACAACACGGCCTATGAACAAGCCGAGATCGAAGGGTTCCGGCTGCATGCCCTGGGCCGTTTCAGGGATCTGCTGGAGGTGAGCGCCACCAGCCCGGCCATGCTCACCTATCTGGACGGCATTTCAAACATGATGGGCGCCCCCAATGAGAACTACGCCCGCGAGCTGCTGGAACTGCACACCATGGGCGTGGATGGCGGCTATAGCCAGCAGGACGTGGAGGAGGCCGCCCGTGCCTTTACCGGCTGGACGGTCAAGGACGGGGCGTTCTACTTCGACTCGACCAAGCACGACAACGGCGCCAAGACGGTGTTGGGCCTGAGTCTGCCGGCCGGTGGCGGCCAGTCGGATGGTGAAGCGATTCTGGATATGCTGGCCGCCCATCCCTCCACGGCCGATTTCATCTGTTCGAAGCTGGTGACCCTGCTGGTGGACGACGTGCCGGTGGACGGTCTGATCAGCCAGTGCGCCGCTGTGTTCCTGGCCAATGCAAGCGCAAGCGATCAGATGCGCCAGGTGTTGTGGTCCATCCTCTCTTCCCAGGAATTCCTGGGTACGGGACACCGGCTGAAGAAGTTCAAGACCCCCCTGGAGTTCGGCATCGGCGCGGCGCGGAATCTGGGGTTGGAAGCGGACGGTGATGATCTCGCCGCCGAAATGTCTGACCTGGGCATGCCCATGTTCCTGCAATCGGTGCCCACCGGTTATGCCGAAACGGGCGGGGAGTGGATATCCACCAGCCTCCTGCTGAAACGGATGAACTTCCTGGACCGCTACGTCGGCGACCAAGCGCCCGACAGCCGGGTGTTCCTCAAGGATGCGTTGAATGCCCTGGGCGCGGAAACCCAGGAGGCGATGGTGGGGCGATTGCTGGAATGGACCCTGGGCCCGAACTACACGGCGACCCACTTCCAGTGGGCCACGGATTTCCTCAGCAATGACGGAAGCCGTCCCTACTACAACTGGGCGGACGATGCGGAAACCAGGCTGCGGGCCCTCGGCCGTGCCCTGCTCAGCCTGCCTGACAGCCAATACCAGTAAGGGGGGTGCCATGAATCGACGCCATTTCATTCGGGCTCTGCTGGGGACGCCCATGCTGCTGGGGTCCGGCATGGGCCGTGCTCTGGCCGCTCCCAGCGGCAAGACCCTGGTGGTCGTGTTCCTGCGCGGCGGCAACGACGGCCTGAACATGGTGGTTCCCTATGGGGACGACGCCTACTACCAGAATCGCCCCACCCTGGGCATTGCGGCACCGGGTTCGGGCAAGGCCAATGCCGCCCTGGATCTGGACGGATTTTTCGGCCTTCACCCCAGCATGGGCCCGGTACTGCCCCTGTACTCGCAAGGCCGCATGGCGATTCTGCCCGCCGTGCACTACAGCGGCGCCACGTTCTCCCACTTCGACGAACAGGACGTGGTGGAGTGCGGCTCCCTGACCGACCGGACCAGCGGCTGGTTGGGCCGCTACCTGAATCTCGATGCGGCCACGGCCGGGCAACGGGCCATGAGCCTGACGGACAACGTGCCCAAGAGCCTCACCGGCACTTCGCCCATTCCTTCCTACGCCAGCATCGATGGGCTGGCGGTGGCGGAAAGCACGGCCAACCAGACGGCCATGGCGGATTTCATCAGCAAGACCTATGGGGCCACCCCCAATGGAGCCAGCCCCTACGGCAGCATGCTGCATACCACCGGCCTGAACATGTTGGCCGACATCGATCGCCTGAACAGCGTGGCGGCCATGCTGCCGGAGAATGGCGCCATCTACCCGGACAGCCCATTCGGGATCGGCATGCAGCAAGCCGCCGCCCTGATCAAGTCGGGCATGGGCCTGGAAGTGCTGACGCTGGGCTACGGGAGCTGGGACACCCACAGCAGCCAGGGGGCGGGCGAACCCGAAGGCGCCCATGCCCAGCTCATGGACACCCTGGCCCGGGCCGTGTCCGCGTTCTTCACCGACCTGGGCGCGGCATCGTCATCGGTCCTCCTGCTGGTCCAGACCGAGTTTGGGCGAACGGTGGCGGAGAACGACAGTGGCGGCACCGACCATGGCTACGCCAGCGCGTGGATGGCCTTCGGCGACAACGTTCAGGGCGGAATGCACCTCGGCACCGGAGGTTGGCCTGGCCTGGCAGCGGACAATCTCTATAACGGCCGCTATCTGAACTTCAATGTGGACTTCAGGGATGTGTACGCAGAAATCTTCACCGGGTTCATGGGAGCGACCAACCTGTCGTCCTTGTTGCCGGGGTATGTGCCCAGGGCCGTGGGATTCGTGGTTTAACAGGCAGCGCATGGCGGCTGGGCCTTCCTGGAGCCGACCGTAAGCCGCCGTCTCAACCCGTGCAGTTTGCGGGCCTCGAAGGCCTACCTGAACCTGGGGCCAGAGCCTCGGTGTTGTAAGGCAGAGTATTGAGGGTATGCACTGCATGCAGTGGCAGCGGACAGGGGGTTGGGGGAGCCAAGGGGGGCGGCAAGGGGTTTGGGCAGGGTCTTTTCCCCACTTTGGGGCGGCCTCGCAAAAAACGTTGAAATTCCTTGTCTCGCCTCATCCACAAAGGGCAGAGGCTTGTTATGATGCGCCCCGTCATGCCCATGACATCAACCAGGAGACCTCGCCATGAACAAAGCTGAAATGATCGAAATCGTTGCCACCAAGGCCAATGCCAGCAAAGCTGCCACTGCCACCATCGTCGGTGCCGCCATCGAAGCCATCTCCGATGCGCTGGCCAAGGGCGAGAGCGTGCAGTTCATCGGCTTCGGCACCTTCAGCGTTCAAGAACGCCAGGCCCGCACCGGCCGCAACCCCCAGACTGGCAAGGAGATGAAGATCCCCGCCAAGAAAGTGGTTCGTTTCAAGCCGGGTGCCGCGCTGAGCGCCTCTGCCAACGCCACCAAGGGCAAGAAGAAGAAATAAAAAGCTCAGTACCGAATAAGAGAGAAGGACCTGTCAAGCCGCCACCCTCGGGTGGCGGCTTGCCTTTTGGGGGGGAATATCGAGCAGAAGGAGTAGCAAGTGGACGCCCCCCCTGCTGACGGCAAAACAGCAGGCAGAGGGGTTCCCCCCCTTTACAAAGGGGGGAGCAGGCTGGTGGCAAGGGGCTGCTGAGGGGGCGT
>DYIY01000034.1:4455-16833 GCA_020723405.1 Thiobacillus denitrificans
TGACGGCAAAGCAGCAGGCAGAGGGGTTCCCCCCTTTTGTAAAGGGGGGCAGGGGGGAATTGAGAGCGTGGGAAGAGCTGCGGCCGTGAAATCCCCCCAACCCCCCTTTACAAAGGGGGGAGCAGGCTGGTGGCAAGGGGCTGCTGAGGGGGCGTATATCGAACGAAGAGGGATGAAACTGTCGCGCGCGCCCTGCTGACGGCAAAGCAGCAGGCAGAGGGGTTCCCCCCTTTTGTAAAGGGGGGCAGGGGCGATTTGAGAGCGGTGGAAGGGGAGAGGTCGTGCCCCCCCAGCCCCCACTTTCAAAGGGAGTGGCAGGCTGGCGGCAAGGGGAATGGGGGAGGCAGGTTTCTCATGCTAGGGCCGACGTCAACCGCTCCGGGCGCGGATGGCTTGGCGGTGGCGGCGGAAGATGAACTGGGTGAGGGTTTCTTCCAGGGCTTCCCCCAGGCCGGTGAGTCTGGCTCGGCCCTGGCCCGGGCCGGGGGGTTGAGCCAGGGCGGGCAGGCTGAGGGTGAGGGGCAAGGCTTCCGACGGACGCAATTCCAGGATCAGGGGGGTGTCTGCGGGAGGTGGCGCGTCGTCTTCCCATTCCAGGCGGTCCACCCCCAGTCGTACCCGGCGCATGGCCGGGGCGGGCGCATTGGCCAGGGCTCGGGCCAGCAGGTGCAAGGTCAGATCCAGCTTGGCTTCGAGACGATCCAGGCGGCGGTTCTCGGCATTGCCCGGCTCGGGTTCGTGGCTGCCTTCCATCTGGTTGATGGCGGCCAGGAGCAAGGCCGCTTCCCGCAGCAATGGGGAGGATTCAACCTGGGACGGCACAGCTTCCCGCCAGGCCAGGGGCATGACGCATTCACATTGCAGTCCGTCAGTCATCGCGTTCTCCCGGAAAGAGGGATGTGCCGTGGCAGGCCAGGCGGGCCACGCCGTAACAGGCTTCCTGGTGGGCAGCCTGGTTGACCGGCACCCCCAGGTGGCGGGCGCGGATGGCCTGGAACACCGGGTTGGCCGCACCACCGCCGCAGCTTTCGACCCGGGCGAGGGGGGTAGCGCCCAGTTCGGCCAGGCGACGATAGCCCAGCGCTTCGATGCGGGCCAGGCCCTCCAGGATGCCATGCAGATGTTGGGCCCGGTTTTCCGGCCGGGGTTCCAGGCGGGGCCCCATGGCCGGATCGTTGTGGGGAAAGCGCTCGCCGGGGCGGGGCAGGGGGTAGTAGTCCAGGCCGCTGCTGCGGCTGGGGTCGATCTGGCTGGATAGCCCGGGCAGTTCGGCGTCGGCGAAGTGCTGGCGCAGCACGGCACCGCCGGCGTTGGAGGCGCCGCCGGCCAGCCAGAGCTTGCCGTACCAGTGGGAATAGACGCCGTAGCGGCCGTCGTCCACCCGGGTTTCGGACAGGAGCTTGAGCACCAGGGTGCTGCCCAGGGAGGTGACGGCTTCGCCGGGGCGGCTGGCGCCGGCGGCCAGAAAGGCGGCGATGCTGTCGGTGGTGCCGGCCCGCACCAGGCAGTCGGGGTTGAGGCCCAGGGCCCGGGCCCGGGGGCGGGCCACCAGGCCCAGGGCGGCGCCGGGCGGCACGGGCTGGGGCAGGTAGTCCACGTCGGCCAGGTATTCCACCCAGGCGGGCCAGCGGCCGTTTTCCAGGTCCAGGCCCATCTTCAGGGCGTTGTGGTAGTCGCTCACCGGCCGGTCGGAAAGCTGGGCCGAGAGCCAGTCGGCCTGGTTGAGGTAGAGGCGGGCCCGGCTGAGGCCCAGCCGCTGCTTGAGCCAGAGCACCTTGGCCAGGCCGGAGCTGGCGCTGCCGGCCGGGTGGGCGGGGCCGGCGGCCCGGCGGATGGCTTCGGCTTCGCCCACCGCCCGGGCGTCGTGGTACATGAGGGGCGGGTGGGCGGGGGTGAGGGCTTCGTCACAGGCCAGCACCGTGGCCGAGGTGCCGTCCACGGCCAGGGCGGCCAGCCGCTTGCGCAGTCCGGCGGGCAGCCGGGCGATGAGGGTGAGCAGGGCTTCCAGCCAGGTGGCGGCGGCTTCTTCCTCGGGCAGGGCGCCGAAGTCGATGCGGTCCATCTCCTCGATCTGGCCCCCGGGGGCCATCACGCAGGCGCGCACGCCGGAGGTGCCGAAATCCAGGCCCAGGTACATGGTCGGGCGGGGTGGGGGGCCGGTTGCCTGCCGCCCCGCTTCAGCCCCGGGTGTTGGAATTGCCGGCGAACTGGGCCAGTTCCACCCGGGGGGCGGGTTCCCAGCCGGGCTTGCGGTGCTCGGCCACCACGTTGGTGAAGATGCCGCCGCGCACGTAGAACTTGGCGGTGAGGCGCATGAAGCGCGGGTCGGTGGCCCGCACCAGGTCGTCCAGGATGCGGTTGGTCACGTCTTCGTGGAAGTGGCCTTCCTCCCGGAAGGACCAGATGTAGAGTTTGAGGCTCTTCAGTTCCACGCAGCGCTGGTCGGGGATGTAGTCCAGGAACAGGGTGGCGAAGTCCGGCTGGCCGGTCTTGGGGCACAGGCAGGTGAATTCGGGGATTTCCATGTGAATGTGGTAATCCCGTCCCGGCTGGGGGTTGTCGAAGGTTTCCAGGGACTTGGCGGGTTGGCTGGGCATGATGGGGGATGAGGCGGGTAAAATTGCGGCGGATTATATTCCGTGCGATGTTCAGACCATGAATCGAAACCAGGCTCTACACCTGCTGCAAGCTCACAAGGACGAGATTTTCAGCCGCTATGGTGTGCGGCGTCTGGCCCTGTTTGGCTCCATGGCCCGCGATGAGGCCCGCGAGGACAGCGACGTGGATTTGTTGGTGGATTTCGCCGATGAGGCCACGTTCAAGGGGTACTTCAAGCTGAAGTTCTACCTTGAGGAGTTGCTGGGCCGAGAGGTGGATCTGGTCTGCGACGATGCCGTGCGTCCGCGCTTGCGCGCTTACATCGACCAGGAAGCCGTGGATGTCTCGTGATTGGTCTGATTGCGTGGCCGACATGCTGGAGCGCTGCGGCAAGATCGCCGAGTTCTCTGTCGGGCTGGATTTCCAGACATTTTCACGCCGTGAAAAGGACTATGACGCGCTCCTGCTGAATATCCTTCTTCTTGGTGAAGCAGCAAGTCAGATTTCAGAGGATATCCGCAAGAACTGGCCTGCCATCCCTTGGCGTGAGATTGTTGCCACGCGCAATGCGCTTATCCATGGCTACTTCGCCATCAACGACAAGATTCTCTGGGACATTGTCATCAACGAAATTCCCGATTTGCAGTCTGGCCTGAAAAATATCCTGGCTTCCAGCCAGGCGGGCCGGTCAGGTCACTCAGCCGACTGATCGCCTTGCGCCTCAAACACATCCACATCGCCGGCTTCAAGTCCTTCGTGGACCCGGTGACCATCCCCGCCACGTCCCAGCTCACGGGCATCGTCGGCCCCAATGGCTGCGGCAAGTCCAACGTCATCGACGCCGTGCGCTGGGTGCTGGGCGAATCCAAGGCCCGGGAACTGCGCGGGGCGTCCATGCAGGACGTGATCTTCAACGGTTCCAGCGGCCGCAAGCCGGCCAGCCGGGCGTCGGTGGAACTGCTGTTCGACAACGCCGAGGGCAAGGCGGCGGGCCAGTGGTCCCAATACGCCGAGATCGCGGTGAAGCGGGTGCTGACCCGCACCGGCGATTCCTCCTACTGGATCAACAACGTCCAGGTGCGCAAGAAGGACATGGCGGACCTGTTCCTGGGCACCGGCCTGGGGGGCGACGCCTACGCCATCATCGAGCAGGGCATGATCTCCCGCATCATCGAGGCCAAGCCCGAGGAACTGCGGGGTTTTCTGGAGGAAGCGGCGGGGGTCTCGAAGTACAAGGAACGGCGCAAGGAAACCGAATCCCGCCTGCGGGATACCCGGGAGAACCTGGCCCGGGTGTCCGACATCCGCGAGGAACTGGGCCGGCAACTGGACAAGCTGTCGGGCCAGGCGGAAGTGGCCCGCCGCTTCTTCGACCTGGACGCCGACCGGGGCCTCAAGACCCACTGGCTGTCCCTGGTGCGCAAGCGGGACGCCCAGGCCCGCCAGGTGGACCTGGAGCGGCAGATGGAGGCCGCCCGCACCGACATCGAGGCCCGCATGGCCGACCTGCGCCGCCTGGAGGCGGACCTGGAGGTCCGCCGCCTGGACCAGTTCGCCGCCACCGAGGCTCTCAACCAGGCCCAGGCCCACTTCTACGCGGAAAGCGGCGAGGTGGCCCGGGTGGAACAGGAGTTGCGCCACCTGCACGGCACCCGGGAACGGCTGGCCAACGAGATCCGCCTGGCCGGCGAGCGGCGGGTGGAAACCCAGACCGAACAGGCCGCCGTGGAGCAGGAGACCCGGGACCGGGAAATGGAACTGTCCCTGGCCGAAGAACAGGCGGAAATGCTGGCCGAGCGGGCCGCCCAGGCCGGCGAGGCCCTGCCCGAGGCCGACGCCGAGTGGCGCAGCGCCCAGGCCGCCGTGGCCGACGTGCAGGCGGAGCTGACCCGCTTCGAGCAGGCCATCCAGTTGGAAGAGGCCAACCAGGCCCACGCCGAGCGCAACCTGGAACAGCACCGGGCCCGGGAACTGCGCCTCATGGAGGAGCAGAAGCACCTGGGCGAGAACGACGCTTCCCACCTGGAACGCCAGCGCATGGACCTGGAAACCGAACAGGAACGGGTGGAGCGCCTCAACGAATACCTGGAAGCCGCCCGGGCCGAATGGCCCCAGCACGAGGCCCGCCTGCGCCAGGCCCGGCAGGCCCTGGACGCCGCCAACCGGGAACTGCATCGCCAGGAAGCGGAGGTGGCCGCCCTGAAGAAAATGCAGGCCGCCGCCCAGCAATCGGAAAGCGAGGGCGCCGCCTGGCTGGAACGCTGCGGCCTGAACCACGTGGCCCGCCTGTGGCAGAAGATCCGCGTGGAGGAAGGCTGGGAGACCGCCGTGGAAGCGGCCCTGGGGGAAGCCATGGCGGCCCTGGCGGCGGAAGCCCGGACGGAATGGGCTGACGAGCCCCCGGAAGCCCGGTTTGAGTTGTTGCTCCCGCTCCCGCAAGCGGGAGAGGGAGCCAGCCCGCTGCTGCCCACGCCCGGCGGCGAAGGTGACCTGAATCCCCTGGCCGACCTGATCCACACCGACGATCCCCTGGTGGCCCGTTTTCTCGCCGACCGGCTGGCCCTGGCCTATGCCACCGACAGCCTGGCCCACGCCCTGGCCCAGCGGGAGCGGCTGCCGGCCGGGGCCTTCATCGCCACCCGGGACGGCCACCGGGTGAGCCGGGACACCCTGGTGTTCAACGCCCCCGAGAAGGGCCACCACGGCCTGCTGGCCCGGGCCCGGGAGATCGAGCAACTGGAAGGCAGCCTGGAACTGGCCCAGGCCTCGGTGGACGAGGTCACGGACGAGGTGGCCCAGGCCGAGGGCGCCCTCCAGGCCGCCCGCCGCCAGGGGGAAGCCCTGGCCGCCCAACTGAGCCAGGCCCAGGAACAGGTCCACCTGCTGGAGGTGGAAGTGGTGCGGGGCCAGGAAGCCCTGCGCCGGGTGGAAGAGCGCAAGGCCCAGGTGGCCCGGGAGCTGGACGAACTCTACGAGCGCATGGGCGAGGACGAGGCCGCCTGGAACGACGCCGCCGAGCGGCACCGGGAAGCCCAGATGGAGCACGAGATGGCCCGGGAGCGCCTGGACACGGTGCGCGCCGCCCGCCAGGCCGCCGACCAGAAGCTGCACCTGGTGCGGGAGACCCAGCGCCGCTCGGAACGGGAGGCCCAGGAGGCCGCCTTCCTGGTGCGTTCCCTGGGGGCCCGCCTGAAGGACCTGGAAGAGCGCCGGGGCCGGGCCGCCCGCAGCCTGGACGACCTGGCCCGCACCCTGGAGCGCCTGGAAGCCGAACTGGCTCAGGCCCAGGAAACCCCCACCCTGAGCCTGCTGGACGAGGCCCTGGAGAAGCGCCAGGTGGCCGAAGCGGCCCTGACCGCGGCCCGGGAGACCCTGGAAGGGGCCAACGGCGCCCTGCGGGAACTGGAGGCCGCCCGGCTGAACACCGAGCACTCCCTGGAGCCCCTCAAGGACAAGGCCATGGCCTTCGAGCTGAAGCTCCAGGAAGCCCGCCTGCTGGAAGCCCGCTACGCCGAGGAGCTGGAGGGCGTGGACGAAGCCGACCTGGAAACCCGGGCCCAGGCCGCCGGCCTGGTGGGGCGCAGCGAGACGGCCCTGAAGAACGACCTGGGCCGGCTGGAAAACGAGATCGCCGCCCTGGGGCCGGTGAACATGGCCGCCCTGGAGGAACTGGCCGCCGCCCAGGAGCGCAAGCAGTACCTGGACGCCCAGGCCGAGGACCTGGAAACCGCCGCCAACACCCTGGAGGAGGCCATCCGCCGGATCGACGCGGAAACCCGCTCCCGCCTGAAGGAGACCTACGACAAGGTGAGCCAGGAATTCCGCTCCCTGTTCACCGAGCTGTTCGGCGGCGGCGAAGCCCAGCTCATCCTCACCGGCGAGGAGATCCTGGACGCCGGCCTGACGGTGCTGGCCCAGCCCCCGGGCAAGAAGAACAGTTCCATCCACCTGCTGTCCGGCGGCGAGAAGGCCCTGACCGCCCTTTCCCTGGTGTTCGCCTTCTTCCGCCTCAACCCGGCCCCCTTCTGCCTGCTGGACGAGGTGGACGCCCCCCTGGACGACAGCAACACCGAGCGCTATGGCAACCTGGTGAAGAAGATGTCCTCGGAGACCCAGTTCCTGTTCATCACCCACAACCGCATCACCATGGAAATGGCCCAGAACCTCGTGGGCGTCACCATGCCGGAACCCGGGGTGTCCCGCCCGGTGGCCGTGGACGTGGAGGATGCCGTGCGGATGGCCACCTGAGGGGGAGGTAGGATGTGGTGAGCGCAGCGAACCGCATCGAATCCACCAACCGCAAACCGATGCGGTTCGCTACGCTCACCACATCCTACCCATCGACTTGGCCGGGTCGGCATAATCCCTGCCGTTGAACTATCGGAAGCCGCCATGCAGACCCTCACGCTCTTTCACGTTCTGGCCACCATCCTCTGGGTGGGCGGGATGTTCTTTGCCCACCAATGTCTGCGCCCGGTGGTGCTGGCCCAGTTGGAGCCTCCCCAGCGCCTGCGTCTGTGGAACGGGGTGTTCGGCCGTTTCTTTCCCTGGGTGTGGGGGGCGGTGGCGACCCTCATCGGCACCGGCCAGGTCATGGTGGTGCAGATGGGCGGCATAGGGGCCGTGCCCCTGGACATCCACCTCATGGTGGCCATCGGTTACCTGATGGCCGGCATCTTCGCCTTCATCTACTTCAGGCCCTATGCCCAACTGCGCCGGGCCGTGGCTGCCGAAAACTGGCCCGAGGGCGGCCAGGCCCTCAACACCATCCGGCAATTGGTGGGCACCAACCTGGTGCTGGGTCTGATCAACGTCATCCAGGTCTTCCTGCTCTGAAACCGTTGCCTGTTTTCTTCGTCGGACGGCTACGAAATAATACTTGACCAAAACACTAGGCATTAGTTAGAGTGCGTCCAACTGTTAAACACAAGCTGTAATCAACGGGTGAAGAGAGGAAGCATCATGGAACTGGAAATCAACGGCAGGACGATCGAAACCGATCCGGAAGGGTATTTGCAGAACCTGGGCGACTGGGCCGAGGACGTGGCGGAATTTCTGGCTTCCCAGGACAAGCTGGCCCTGGAAGAGAACCACTGGAAGATCATTCGTTACATGCGCGACTACTTCAACGAGTACGGCACCGCGCCCAACCTGCGCATGCTGCAAAAGGGCCTGAAGGAGGAGTTCGGCGCCGAGTGGGGCGAGAAGAAGTTCCTCTTCGATCTGTTCCCCTACGGCCCCGCCAAGCAGGCCGGCCGCTACGCCGGCACGCCCAAGCCCACCGGTTGCGTCTGAAGTTTGCCCTTGGCCTGACTGGTCCAAACGAACTACACTCGCCCCGGCCCGACCGGGGCGTTTTATTTGGATGGTCAGTCATGAACAACAAGCTGCTTTTTGCGGCGTTGCTCCTGGGGTGCAGCCAGGCCTACGCCTTTCCCTGGTACGTCCAGGGGGATAATTTCCGGGGTGCCCAGCTCATGTCTCCGGATGAGCGCAAGACCCACGTGGCCCGGCTCCAGTCCATGAAGTCCTTCGATGAATGCAAGGGCTACATGAGCGCCCATTACCTGGAACTGGACAGGCGGGCCAAGGACAAGGGCGCCGCTCTGCCGCCCGTTCAGGGGGACCCCTGTGAGGTCATGAAGACCATGGGGCGCTTTCGCTGAGGCAGGGTGGTTTGGCGGAAGATCCCGCCGGCGTGGGGTTTGGCAGAGGGTGTTGGCTCCCCCCTCTCCCTAACCTCCCCTCGAAGGGAGGGGCTTTGGGGGGCTTCCGCCCCCCTGAGGCCCGTCGCCCCTTGCCGGGAGGACAGGTTTCCGGGCGCGTCGCTTCAGTCCGCTTCCTGTGTCAGTGCACGCTGCCGAAGGACGGGTCGGCATTTCCCGCCGGCGTGGGCAGGCCGGCCAGTCGGCAGCCTTGGGTGACCGGGCCCCTCGGGAAGAGCTGGTAGAGATACTTGCGTCCGCCCTGGTCCACATAGGCCTGTTCCATGGCTTTCAGCAGGCTGCGGGCGTTCTTGTCGGGTCCGCATTCGGCGAAGTGGTCGCGCAGGAAGCAGATGACGTCCATGTGGGCGTCACTCAGCCGGATGCCCTCGCGCTCGGCCTGATCCCGGGCCATGTCTTCGTTCCAGGTGTCCAGGTCATGGAGATAGGCGTCGGCGTCGCAGGGGGCCAGGTTTTCCGCCATCACCAGTTTGTTGATGTCCAGCATGGTTGTTCTCCTCGTCTCGTGGTCAAACGGCTCTCCGGGAGCCTGTTTTGTCTCTAGCACGAGACTCGGAAAACACAATAACTGTTTGATAATTAAGATTTAATTGTCCTATTAGGCGATTTCTCGCAGAACCCGGAAGCCCAGGTTCACATCCAGTTCATCCCACATGCGCGGCTTTCTGGCGGCGGAGCGGGCCTGCCAGGCGGATTCGAACCAGGAGCCTCCCTTGGTGACGAACCATTGGCCCGGCCGGGTGGATCGGTGCAGGGCGTCGATGGGGCCGATCCAGGGGGCGCTGGTGAACTCCCAGACGTTGCCGTGCATGTCGTGGAGGCCCCACAGGTTGGCCGGGTAGAGGCCCACGTCCACGGCCTGGTTCATGGGGGCGCAGAAGGGCAGGAAGCGCCGCCAGCCCGTGACGCCCCGTCCGCTGATCTGGTAGGAGCCGGTGTTGGCCGCCACGCAGCCCAGGCTGTCGCCAAAGCAGTAGCGCCGGGCGGAACCGGCCCGGGCGGCGTATTCCCATTCTTCTTCGCTGGGTAGCCGATAGCGCTGGCCGGTCTGGTCGGAAAGCCAGTCGAGATAGGCTCGGGCGTCATCCCGGCTGACGTTGATGGCAGGTTGGCGGCCGGTGGCGCGGACCAGGTGGTCGGGCCAGTAACGGCCGGTCTGCCGGGAAAAGTGGTCGTATTCCCCGGCGGTGATGCAGTAGCAGCCCAGGGCGTAGGGCTGCTCCAGGCTGACGTGGCGCCGGGGCAGTTCGCCGAAGCCCCGGTCTTCGTCAGCGGCGCCCATTTCGAACACCCCGGGGGGAACCAGGCACATTTCCGGCGCCAGGCTGCCGTCGGACATGGGATCCCGGAAGATGGGGTCGCACTTCAGGGCCGAGGCGGTGTTGGCCTGGTGGGCCGTGAGCTGGGCTGGGGTCAGGTCGTGGACGAAGGGCAGGGGGATTTCGGCGATGGCGTTCACGGCGCGGCTTTCCAGTGGCCGGACTTGCCGCCGAGTTTCTCCAGGAGGCGCACGGATTCGATGACCATGCCCCGGTCCACGGCCTTGCACATGTCGTAGATGGTGAGCAGGGCCACGCTGGCGGCGGTGAGGGCTTCCATCTCCACGCCGGTGCGGCCCACGCATTCCACCGTGGCGGTGCAGTCCACGGCGCTGGCCCCTTCGTCCAGGGTGAAATCCACGCTCACCTTGGTGAGGGGGATGGGGTGGCAGAGGGGGATGAGTTCGGCGGTGCGTTTGGCGGCCATGATGCCGGCCAGACGGGCCACGCCCAGCACGTCGCCCTTCTTCGCGGCGCCGTCGCGGATCATGGCCAGGGTCTGGGGCTGCATGCGGATGCGGCCGGCGGTCACGGCCTGGCGCCGGGTCTCGGCTTTTTCGGCCACGCCCACCATGATGGCGCGGCCCTGTTCGTCAAAATGGGTAAAGTCACTCACGGCGCGGAAGGGAACTGGTGGGAAGGGCAAGTATCATAGCCCCATGACTTTGCCTCGCTCCATCGCCGCCAGCCTGTTGGTGGCCCATCTTTGCACCGGCACCGCCGCGGCCGTCGAACTGCCCGATCTGGGGGAGGTGGCCCGCACCAGTTTTTCCGAAGCCCAGGAGGATCGCATCGGCCGGGAGATCATGCGGCAGATCCGGGAGAGCAGCGATTACCTGGACGACGCGGTGATCGCCGATTATCTGGAGAACCTGGGGGATCGCCTGGCCGGCGTGTCGCCCAGCCCGGGACGGCATTTCGCCTTCTTCCCGGTGAAGGACGCCAGCATCAATGCCTTCGCCCTGCCGGGTGGCTACGTGGGCGTGCACACCGGGCTCATCTCCGCTGCCCGTAATGAATCGGAACTGGCCGGGGTGCTTTCCCACGAGATCGCCCACGTGACCCAGAACCACATCGCCCGTCTGGTGGACAGCCAGAAGAACAACAACCTGATCACCCTGGCGGCCCTGGCGGTGGCCATCCTGGCGGCCCGTTCCAACAGCGAGGTGTCCAAGGCGGCCATTGTCGGCGCCCAGGCCATGAGCGTGCAAAGCCAGTTGGACTTCACCCGGGAGAACGAGCGGGAGGCGGACCGCATCGGCCTGCAGATCCTGGACGCCGCCGGTTTCTCTTCCCAGGGCATGGGCAGTTTCTTCGAGCGCTTGCAGTCCCAGGGCCGCTTCTACGACAACAACGCGCCGGCCTACCTGCGCACCCACCCCCTGACCTACGAACGCATCGCCGACATGCAGAACCGCCTGGGCAGCCTGCCCTACCGGCAGCACGCCGACAGCCCGGAGTTCGCCCTGGTGCGGGCCCGGGTCCAGGCCGGCGAGGGGGAGGCCAAGGATGCGGTGCAGATTTTCGAGGCCCAGGCCCGGGACAATCCGGGTCCGGCGGTATGGTATGGCCTGGCCCAGGCCAGTTTGCGGGCGGGGGATTTGCAACGCACCGAACAGGCCCTGGCGCGCATGGAGGGGCCTCTGGCCCGCTCGCCGCTGGTGGCCGTGGCCCGGGTGGAACTGGCCCTGGCCCGCAAACGCTGGGATGAGGCCCTGGCCTTGAGCCGCGCTGCCCTCAGCGGCCATGGGGCATACCGCCCCCTGGCCTACTTGCGCGCCAGGACCCTCATGGGCGCCGGCCGCTCCGGTGAGGCCCGGGATTTCCTCGACGAGCAATTGCGCACCTGGCCCTCCGACCCGGGTTTCTACCAGCTCAAGGCCCAGGCCCACCTGGCCCTGGGGCAGGCGGCCCAGGGCCATCTGGCCCAGGCCGAGGCCTACCTGCTCACCGACCGGGTGGCGGCGGCCATGGAACAGTTGCAGTTCGCCCAGCGGGTGGGGGGCACGGATTTTTACACCCTGTCCATCATCGACGCCCGCCTGCGGGATTTGCGTGACCGGCAGCAGAAGGACGAACCGGCGGGCCGGTGACGGGGCATACCCTCTCCAGAGTTGGTAGCAACATACTTGAGCGGGAAAATATCGTACTAAAAGCCTACCAGTAGGCCGTTCAAGCCTTGTTCCGGGCGCGGTGTTGGGCATATTCTTCGCCGGCCCAAAAGGTCCATGACCCGTGTCATGGTCAACCCAACCGATTTCCAAAGAGGAAGGAGACGTCATGCGGAAACGCGCTTCCGTCATTACCGGTGTGCTCGCCGCCCTGCTGGCGACCACGGCTTTCGCCCAGCAGCCCAAGGGCGAGACCGGCAAGGACATCGCCTACAACCGTTCCAAAGGCAATTGCCTGGCCTGCCATGGTTTCCCCACCCTGCCCGATGCGGAGCAGACCGGTAACAGCGGACCGCCCCTGATCGCCATGAAGGAACGCTTCCCCGACAAGAAGGTCCTGCGCGACAAGATCTGGGATGCCACCGCCACCAACCCCTTCTCCATCATGCCCCCCTTCGGCAAGCATGGTGGCATGACTTCCGAGGAAGTCGACAAGGTGGTCGATTTCCTCTACGGCCTGTAAGCGATATCACTCTAGGAGAACATGCGATGAACACTTTGCGTAGAAGCGTACTGAAGGGTGCCGGTGCCACCGGCGCCGTTGGCGTGGCGGTGATGGCCGGC
>DYIY01000015.1:0-25028 GCA_020723405.1 Thiobacillus denitrificans
CGTAAATACCTGATCCTGGGCGTTGGGGGGAGGTGGGTGGGCTGGACGCTTACACCACGCATCGTATGAGCGGCTGTCAATTGCAGCGAAAGGCGTGTACGCGAAGGTGGGGTGCGGTGCGCCGATCCACTTCCGTCTCGCAGACGGGCGCGGACTCATGTTGTCAAAGGATGGAACCAACGGGCCGAGCGCCGACGAGCTTCGAATTGTCATTGTTGTCACCCAGGCCGGAACGGCATTCGGCTCCATAGCTGTGCCCGCGAGGCCCGCTCGCCTACTACCACTGGCGGACTTCATCACCATTTTCGACAGTCTGAGTGATCTCGACGAATTGGAGCGTTATTGGAAGTTTGTCGACTTTCAGAGAAGCGCTCTCAGCCCCTTCTCAAACGGGCCCGCCGACCTGTATGCGTCATTCAAGGACACACACAGCGTTCTTGTTGAAGGAGCTATTTCACCCACCTTTATCGGATTGGACCCTCACTGGGGCACTTCCTGGCGCTTCAAGGCACTCGCTGACTTCTGGTCGCGTGCACCGAGCGTTTTTCCAGATGGCTCTGCTGGCTGGTGGCTGACCAATGGGGCTGAAGGTGTCATTGATCTCCAATCACGCCATCACAAGGCAGTGGCGTACTCAACATCAGTCGGCACTTGCACCGTTCAGACCCTGGTAGAAATCTCTGAGGGCCTGCGGATCGAGGATGCTCGCATGGTCGACCTCTTCGCCCAACTCCTTGCGGATTGCACCTACCGTTGCCGCGAGCTGATGTCGGACATCCCGCTGTTTCTGCAAGCACATGTTCTGTTCGTCTGCAGGTCCGACACTTCCAGTTCAGTTGGCGATGGGGACGCTCCTCAGCCGATTGAGGATTTCGCGCGAGCCGTGACTTCAGCGGAAGAGGATGCCGTGCGCAAGGGCCTGTTCCATCTGTATGTCAACGCTCGAGCAGTACTCGCAGGGCTACACGAAGCAAAGGACGGATCGTTCGAGATTCGTTGCCTACTGGAGACGCTCGAGAGGTGTCTCGCTGCTTGCGGATTGGAATTGCCCAATGGTGTTAGGGGCCGGATTCTCGGTAGAGCGTCGGAGCCGGCCCGTTACCACGTACGTGTTGTTGACCGAATCGTTGACGTCCCTGATTACGTGGAGCCCGTCATCCCTTCGCCCACCCATTACAAGCTTGCACGCAAGCACTTGGCTACGGAAATCATGGCGCTCGGTCTGACGCCAGGGCGATATGAGTTGGCAGATGCCAAGGCCAGAATTGATCCTGCCAGCGTCCGTTTGCGTCTTCACATCGAGAATCGGCTCGCATCTCTCGAGAGGCATCAACTTCTGCGTGCATTCATTGAGCAGCACGATGCGCTCCTTCTCACCGAGAGAATGAAAATTCAACGAGCCCGTCAGAGCCTCGCTCATGATGTGGACTACGACAGGCTGGATGCCGTCGAACAAGCTCGTAAGGAGTTCGGTTCCGCAGCTCGTCACTATCGATACCTACTGGAAAAGACTGTCAGCACTCCAGCAACCGGCAACGGCGAAGTCACTGACGATGTGTTGCGCGAATTGGTTGGCTTGGTTGACTGGTACATGGTGCTTACAGGAGCCAGTGACGTCCTACACAACGGCATAGACGTTGGTGGCGTTGTGATTGACGATTCGTACATTCCAGAGGTCTTCTACTCGACCGGCTACGGCGACCGAGAGGAGAAATTTGCGCGCGAGTATGCGAAGTCACGGCTGGGGCTTGGAGCAAACAGGGAGGATGATGTGGAGGGCGCGTCGGAGGACTTGTTGTCCTCAGAGAAGCTCAAGAGTGCTTTCGCAGCCGACTTGGGTTTTGACCTGCAGAGCCTAGCCGCCGCTCTCGCGGTCCTGTCACAAGCTCAGCGGCATGGTTTCGGCGATGAGCTCTCGCTTTCTTATGCCGCCGCTCCAAGCAGTGTCGCGCATAGACTGGCTGACAGCATTGAGAGGCTTGATCTTGCAGAGGCAGAAAGGATTGTCGCGTTCCTCACACTTTCGGAGAAAGGCGTTCTCAGGCTGTCCGGGAGGGATGTCGACGAGGCCGATGTCCCGTATTGGGAGCACAACAAGCGAATCCATCGATACGCGATCAGACCGCTGGTAGTCGATGGCACAGACTTGCGTTGGGGGGCAGAGGCGGCCAGCCGGTCGATGTACATCTGGATGTCAGCGGTGCGAGACGGCTATCTCCCGGCGGACTTCGAGTGGCCCCATGTTGAGCCAGTCATTCGGGAGGTCAAGGAAAGCATCGAGAATCGGCTGGAACTTCGCACCGAGGAGATATTCCGTCGGCACACTCCATTCGTCCAGCGAGGCATCGACTTTTTCAGGAGGTTCCGCAGCCAGGGGTTCGAGGACGTTGGTGACTTCGACGGCTTCGCTTACTGGCCAGATGCGAACCTGCTCGTGACGGTGGAGTGCAAGTACAACCAGCCAACCTACACAGTGAAAGATGGCCGTCGACTCCGTGACCGAATATTTGGCAAATCGGAGGACGACAAGGCTGGGCAGTTCAGTCGAATACTGCGTCGAAGGCAGTTTCTCGAGAAGAACCGCTCAAGGATGCTTGAACTGCTGAAGTGGCCGAAATCGGAAGCCAAGCCCTTCAGGCATGTGGAGCTCTACGTGAGCCGTGACGTGTACTACTGGATGGTTCATCCGCCGTACCTTGTTCCAACAAAGTTCGTGCGAGTAGACGCGCTGGACACCTGGATCAAGACTGAGCTCATCACCTCGCGCAACCATGTCTGAGAACATCAAGAACACTGCAATCACTGCGGCCGGTTACATTTACCAGAATCGGCAGGGCCTCAAAGTCCTATGCGATTGGCTCAACGCGCCGGCTCGTTACAGCCGGGTGAAATTCGAGTGCGACGACGAGACCATCGCGCCAACGGGGCTGGACGACATCGTCGTCGAGCGAAGCGACGGTCTTGTTGACCTTCAGCAGGTCAAGTTCACCCCGGACCCGGACGCGCATCTGCTTTCCTGGGACTGGATGCTCGAGAAGACCGGCAAGACGGCGCGGTCGAGGTCGATGCTTCGCAAGTGGTTCGATGCGTTCAAGACGCTTGACCCGGCGCGCATTGGCGAGATCTCGCTGACGACGAACCGTCGGCCAGATGCCGCTATCGAGGCCTGCCTTGATGCTGGCAGGATTTCGTTCTCCAAGATTCCGGAGCCGAAGCGCTCGGAGGTCATCACTGAACTTGGTAGCGCAGAAGACGGCGAGACTTTTTTCAGCCAACTGCGCATTCGGCACAGCGACAAGGGATACGTCACGCTGGAGCACGAGGTCGATGCGCTACTTCGGATGCATGGTACCCCTGAAGGCATCGCGACCCTCAAGAACGTAGCCCTTAACTGGGCGACGCAAAAGAACTTCCCACCCCCGGACGGCTGGATCACGCTGGCAGAGGTCCGCTCCATCCTGCGGGCATCGCCGCCGGCGCCGCTGCCCGAGGACTTCGTGGTCCCCAAGGGGTATGAAGTGCCCGACACGACGTTCCACAAGGAGTTTGTCCGGGACGCAATCGACGCTGCTGGGAAAGTGATCGTTCTGACAGGACCGCCTGGCCGCGGAAAGAGCACCTACCTGAGCGCCTTGTGCGACACGCTTGCCGAACGAGACATCCCGACGGTGCGCCATCACTACTTCCTCTCAATGTCCGAGCGTGGACGCGACCGGGTGAACAGTTACGTGGTCGAGCAATCCATCAGTGCACAGGTCAAGCAGTTTTACCCGGATGTTCTGGCGGCAGCGGGCGGCCTGCGCGCGCTCCTAGAGGCATGCGCGTCCCACTACAAGGGGCTGGGCAAGCCCTTCGTGATCGTCCTGGATGGCTTGGACCATGTCTGGCGCATCAACGCTGAGGACAAGCAGCCGCTGGACGACCTTTTCTCCCAGGTGATTCCTTGCCCGGACAACATGGTGCTGCTGGTCGGTACTCAACCTGTGGATGCCACCCAGTTGCCGACGGACCTGCTCGCCGCGGCGCCGAAGGCTGAGTGGCGCACGTTGCCGGCGATGTGCGACAACGCAGTGCTTTCCTACCTTCGTAATGCGATCCAAGAGGGCAGGCTCACGACTGGCTTCGAGGGTGGGGCGCAGGCCGAAGAGCAACTGCAAGGCGCAGCATCCGCGCTCCGCGCAAGAACCAATGGACATCCCCTTCACGTCATCTACGCGACAGCGGAGCTAGAGCATGCTGGCCGCAAGCTGTCCAAATGGGATGTCGAGCAACTTAAGGGAGACCTGAGCAAGGACGCAAAGTTCTACTACGCGTCGCTGTGGGAAGGTCTTCTTCCAAGCCTCAAGGACACGCTACGGCTGGTCTGTGCCTTCCCGTTCTTCTGGCCAAGGACGGCGTTCGCAGATATCGCCGCTGCGATCAAGGCAGCGGCGCCCGAAGTCGGGAACGTGGAGCATTTACTCCATTCGTCGGCGGCCGGGCTGAAGGTCTTCCACGAGAGTCTGGCGGTATTCGTGCGCGCGACAGTAGGCTACGAAGACCGCATCAAGGAGCTGATGCCTTCAGTCGCGAGCTGGCTGGATAGCTCCGCGCCCACCTCGCTACGGGTGAACTGGCTATGGACGGTTCAAGCGAGGCTCGGCGACCCCAAGCACCTCATCTCGGGGCTTACCCGCGACTGGATCATGCTGCGCCTTGAAGAGGGGTACCCAGAGTCACTGTTCGACATGCTGCTGTCAGACGCTCTGATTGCAGCGCTTGGCACCACAGAGTTCGCGGATGCCTATCGTCTGGCGCACCTCAAGGCCCGGATGGTTGGCGGCAGCGAGTTCCAGATGCAGAACAATGACCTGGCATGGCTCATTTCCTTCACCTTGACGCTAGCTGCGGAGGAAGGCGTAGTACGTGAGGCCATTGCCTCCAGACATGAGACGGACATCCTGCGCGTTGCCGCGCTTGGACTGGCCTTGCGCTCGCGGGGGGATCAGGTTCTTGCAGAAATCTGCGGTGAAGAGACGCTTCGTAGATTTAGGGGCTTGAGCCGGTTCTCGAGCAGGTACGCGTCGAGCACCGGGTCTGATGAGTTCAACTTCTTGGTTGGCGCATTCGCGCGACTTGGCGCCATCGGCGCCACCCCCGCGACGCTCGCTAGTTTGGTAGCCGAGTACGGCCCGGCCGTATGGCTGCCGCGAGTCCAGATGCTGATTGAGGAGGGCAACCTGGACGACTTGATGACGGTTGTTGCGTCGCTCGCCAGTGGAAAGCGAAAGAACATCATCAGTGATGCATGCATCCGCGCGGCCGCAGCGGCGGGGGTAAGCGTTGCCGAGCGCGACGACTTCAATACGCTTGCCAGGACACCCTTCGTTGCTGCTGTAGAGGCGGCGCTCACACGTTCATCCAAGCTGCTGAACGAGCTGATCCCGGTGGAGTGGCTGAAGGGCGACTACTACGAACGCAAGGAAGACCTGGCGGCGCTCGCGCACCACTGGTTCTTCAGCGCCGTGCATCTAGGGCTGTGCATGGCTGCGGAGGACCAGACCGCCTTCGAGTATGCGCGAGCTCCCATCTATGAAGACAGAGAGAACGTCACCGACTTCCTCAATGCGCTCTCCGCCGTCGGTGCCCAAGTCGCGCATCACTGGTGGCGCGGAGAATTCGTGGACTTCCATGAGCTTTTCGCGCTGCTCGAGCCAGTCGAGTTCCGGCGGTTCAGGCAGAGCTATGACTGGAGCTCGGCAGCCGAGGACTTCAGAGGGGCGCTACATCGCATCGCCTGCGACATCCGCCTTGGCAGCATCCTGTTGGACAACTTCGACCCTGTAGCCCTGACCGAAGAAACCATGGACTCGGCTAGGGAGTGCACTTGGTTCGACGGCGCCTCTTTCCGCGCCCAATACGCAGCCGGGTCACTGACGAGGATGGCCGACGAAGCGGCTGCGGCGTTCGTTCAATCTCAACGTTCATTGCTTGATGCGGAGATCTGGGAGGAGACCAGCGTGCGCCTTCAGACGCCGCTGCAGCTCTGCGCGATTGCGCTGGCCCACAACTTGACCTCAGAAGCTCGTCAGCTCTGCAGGCAGACCTGGGAGCTAACGACCGGCTATGGGCATCGCAAAGATCCGTCACTGAACAACACTGTCGACGCCATCGGCTACCTGGTCGACGTTGCAGCAGAGGATGCCCGCCGGCTGCTTGGCCGCGTCGCGCCGCAGGTCCACCATGCACTGAAGTACACGGATGGAAAAGGCACGAGGCATGTCCTGGCAGCGGCCGATAGGCTGCTGGCGAAATTGAAACCTTCGGCGCTGGTGGTCAAGTATGAGGAGCACACGCACGTGGGCGACTGGTCGCAGGCAGAGAACAGTCTGCGAGCGTACGTGGAGCAGGGGGTTAAGGATGGGTGGCCCCTGGACGCACTGATGCGCACAGGTTTGCATCCCGAAATGCGCGACACCCTTCAGCAACTCGCACGGGACGGCAGCGCGAGCGCTGCGGAGCGGCTTCGCGTTCTTCAGGAGCACAGTGGTTGGGACGTGGGCTTGTTGCAGCGTCAAGAGCGCTCTGGGAGTGGCATCGAGAGCAAACCCTATGAGGGCGACGTCACGACCTTTGAGCCCGAACAATTGGACGATCTGCTCAAGAGATTGTCAGAAAGCTACAACGAGCGACAGCGGCTTCTTCGCGCCTGGTATGAGTACTGGGAAACCAAGGGCCAGGGCAGGAGACTACTCGATACACTCGACGGACTGCTTCTGTCGGACGAGGGGCGGCAAAGGGACGTACTAGTCCTGTCCGACCTTGCCTTTCACACGCGGCGCAAGCTGAGCGGGGCTAAAGCTGCATGGAAGTATCTTGTCCGAGCTCAAATTCTGAGTGGTGGGTGGATTGGGTTCATGGAAAGTGAAGCCAAGACCCGAAGCAGGCTTGACTTAGTTGTTGAAAACTACCCGCAGCGATGCGACGAGTTTGTGGTTGAGACTACCTACGGGATGTTCGGCGCCCCCACGCCGCCGCGTGTCGCGCCCAATGACCTCATGGTCTATTTCTACGCCCGACAAGGGCGCATTGCGGAGGCCGTGAGATTCGCGGAGGCCATGGTCGATTGCGTCATCGAGGACACCCGTACCCTCCCGCTGGAACCGCCCCGCTGGGCGGCGGAGCTGGTCCCGGTTTCCGTGTCGGGGGGCTGATGGACGAGCTTCGCATTCTCATTGCCCGCCTCGGATGGCCTTCCACGTCCGTACGGTGGTGGACCATGCAGGAGTTTGCGGCCCGACTGGGCGAACCAGTTGCGAAGACCGAAACCGAGGCTGCGCTGCTCCAGTTGCTGCGCTCCTGCAAGCTTGAGGCCGAGGTCGTCGAGGTTCTCTACATCTTCTGGATGGCGGTACAGAGGAACGGCTACTCGCCTCCAGCAGAGCTGGCTAAAAGCATCCCCAAGCCATCCCTGCTTTCAGACTTGCTGTTGGCGAGTCTTGGGCTGCCAGTGCAAGTTGGCGACGCGGGCTTGAAGGAGGTGCCTGATGGCTTCGAGATCCCAGATGACTTCGACGGCGTGCAAGGTGTGGACTTGCCCAGGATGTTTCGGACGTCCATGAGTGGGCTCGAGGCCTATTCTCGGCTTCCATTTGTCCGGCAGATGGCCTTTGAGTGGACTCAGAACCGAGCGGCTTACCCGGACGTGCCATACCAAGGGGACCCGTGGCACTTCACGCGGCCGCTGGGTGATGGTTTTACCGGCCAGCTTTCCGCGCGCGCCGCTCTTCGCGCTATTTCTGCCTACCTTCGAGCGTTGGCGGTGGCGAAGCAGCTCTGGAACATGCCGTCGGAGTTGGCGGATGAAAAGTCCCTTCTGGCGCTACCGCTCCATCCAACTCTGGCCTTGCTTAGGCCACGGTGTCCATACTGGTTTCCATCGCCGACCGACTTCGACGGCGATACTGAGGCGGTCGAAACAGCAATTCGAGCTCTCCTTACCCGCGTGAAGGTAGCGCGTCTCGGCGACGAACTGATCGCTTTCAACTCGCCAGTCGTGATGACTATGGAACGATGTGTGGAGGTGTCCCTGGTGCGTTGGTCACAGGCAGCTGGCGGCAACGTTAACGATACGAACTTGGCGGCTCATCTCGAGGCCTTCTGGACGCACGAGCAGATGCTTCCTAGCGCAGTCGCAGACCCACTCAGTACAACGACTATCGTAGTTCCACCAACTCTCGAACGACTGATGGACTACGAATGTAAGGCCTGGCCTCTGGCCGGAACGCTCGACTATGACCGGATGGGCTATCTCCAGCATGACCTGTATCCGTCGCGGCTCTTCTTCCCGACGGTGCCGGGTTTGCATGAGGTTGGAATCACCCCTCGTGATGGGCTGCTAGAGGTCAAGGTGGAAGATCAGGTCGTCGCTGATCTTTGCTACTGGAACGCGGGGTGGGGACCAGCACGACCAAGGCTGCTTCGTGGAAATTGTGGGACGGCGCTCATCTCACGAGGCACGGTGTACCGCGAGGGTGCAGACACTGAATGCGGACCGCTACGGGCGTTCTACCTTTGGCAGGTGCGTACGCTGAACCGGGGCAGCAGCTTCGACGAGTTCAGCGAAACACTAGTGAGTGGCGCCATGTTCGTTTAACTTGCCCTCTGTAACTCTAGGAACTACGGATACGCCAGTTCGCAGCCACCTAGGACTGAACGGCAGGTAACCAAGTTATTGCTGCCCGATTCCGCGCCTTAAGCCAACGTCAGCAAAGGCCGACCACCCGCCGGAGAATGAACACGCCGAGCGACCGGTCGAGTTAGTTACTTGCCTTTGAGTCTACCAAGGGTTGTACGTTGGCAACGCAGACACTCAACAAGCATTTCCGCTCCGCTGAAATGGATCGTGAATCTGACCCAGCGTGCAACACGAATCAGCCAGATCGGGGTTCATTAAGCATCAAGAATGTCGCCAACTTACAGAGCGCCCCTCGTTCCTTGACAACCCTCCCATCATTGGTAGCCTGAGGGCGTATTTCGTTGGCGGAGAACCGCTCGCTTGCACCGCACTGCACCCGCTGGGATCAGGGAATGATCCCGCCCTTTGCCGCCAGGCGCCTCATCAATCCGGTCAGTCCCTGAAACCGGAACGGTCGCGAGACCCGGGATTCCATCAGTCCATCCGTAGCATCCACCCAGCGGGGAACCCCTCCCCCGTCCGGGGCGTGGTTCCTCTTTGTCTTTCAAAGGAGCGTTCCATGTCCCAAGACCAGTCTCAAACTCAACCTACCACCAGCACACCCAGCAGCGAGAAGGCGTTCTTCGACCTGCACGTCAACGGGGTCGGCTATCTCAACCGTATCCGGGAAGTGAAGCCCCGCAAGGGCCAGCCCTTCCTGGCCTGTTCCATCTCCGCCATGCGTGGCGATCCGAGCGACGTGGAATACACGAAGTTTGATCTTCGGGTCACCGGGGGTGAGGCCAGACGCATCGTCGCCATGCTGAAACCGGAGGTCGACGGGAAGAAGCCCGTCGTCATCGGTTTCCGGATCGGCGACATCTACCCCGAGCTGTTCACCTACGAACGGGGCGAGAAAGCCGGGCAGCAGGGCGTGGCCATCAAGGGGCGTCTGCTGAAGGTCGGCTTCGCCAAGGTGGACGGCCTGGCCGTGACACTGCCAGTCGAACCCACCCAGTCCCAGTCGGACAGCACGGCGCAGTAAGGCTGTGCGGTTCGGATCCATCCACCCTGCCGGGGAAACGTCCGTTCCCTGACGGGATGCGGCCTCCCCGGCTGTCCCTTGGGGAGATCGCCATGGAAGTCCATGAACAGATCGTCATGGAATGCCTGGGCTGGGGGTTCTGCATCGCCGCCTTCGACGAGGAGAGCGGCGACTTCGCGCGGGTGTCCGAGGAGTTCTACCTGGAGTTCGAGGCGGCGCAAACGGCCTTGATGTCCGGGGATTGGACACCCGCCTAGCGCGGACCCTTCATCTCAATTCATCGCATCGATTGCATTCGTTTTTCCACCCTCGGCGGGCCGCTGCTTCCCGCCAGGGGAGCGTGGTGTCCGCTGGTTCATTCATCCGATAGGAGAACATCATGCTGCAAGTCAACGGAACACTCACCGTCAAGAAGATCCACGGCGCCAAGGGCGCGTTTTCCGTGGGAGACCTGGTCACGGAGGTTGGCACCTTCAAGATCAAGGACGCCCTGCTGGACCAGTTCGAGGAAGGCCGCTACCAGGGGGCCTTCGCCATCTCCAGCATCTACCTGTCCTCCTACATCTGGCGGGGCAAGTCGATGACGGATATCCGCGCCAACCTGGTGGATGTCCAACTCGACGAGGTGGGCGATGTGGCGCCGGAATCGGTACCCCCGCAGGACGAGCCCGATCCCATCGAGGAAGAGGCCGCCCGGTCCCAGGCTACTTCGGCCATCGAACCGAGCACCGAGACCACGGTGGTCGTGGTCACGCCCGCCGGCCAGGTGGATGTGGATCCGGCTCTGGAAGCCCTGGTGAAGTTGTTCGGGGCGGAACTGGGCGCGAAAGTCTGGAAGCGGGAAGGCATCAAGCTCGATCCCACCGTGGATCGGGGCCTGTTCCGCGAACAACGCGACCACCTGAAGGAGCTGGGTTATCGCTTCGATGCCAAGGCGCAAGCCTGGGCGGTTGCCGGTGACTGAACGCTTCAGTCCATGACCCTTTGCCCGCCACGCGCGGGCTTTCCGATGAGTTTCCTCTTGGAGCCCCATCGGAAAGCCCGTACACCGGGCTCTCGATATTCCGGGCAGCGGCGGCCCAAGCGCCGCGCCATTTGCGCATGGGCCAACCCCACGCGCGCCCCGGTCAGGCGTCCCGGCCTCCACACGCGGACGCCCCGGCAAGGCCGGCAGGGGGCGCCGTGTCGAAGCGATGTGTGCCCGTTTCATGCCCGAACCCAGGCGGGTTCCCTGAACGTTACACGGAGCGCTGAGGGAAACCGCCGGCTGTCGGCCACAGTCCGCCCGATCCCCGTCAAGGATCGCCTTCCAGGCTCGTCAGTCCCTGTAACGAGCCAGGCCTTCGGGCCCGGGACGCCGTCCATCCATCCACCCCGCAGGGACTCCGATCCCCGCCCGGGGCCGGCTGTCTCCGCTCTTCCGAGGAGCACACCATGTTCAATCTGCCCGCCACCCTCACCTGGCACGGCCAAGACTACCCGGTCCCCAACCCGGACCAACTGGAGGCCTGGGTTCTGGATTCGGTCTGCGAGACGCCCGAGGGCGACATCGTGGAACCGGATCACCCGGACAGCTGGCTCAGCTTGTTGCGTCTGATCTAGGAGCGGACCATGGCACTGATCTTTCAGCGGCTGGCCCGCAATTTCATCAAGAACGGGTACTTCCCCACCGACGAAGCCACGCTCGCCCGGATACTCAACACCCTGGATATCGGCGGCGCGGATGTTCGCATCCTCGATCCCTGCTGCGGTGAGGGTACGGCCCTGGCCGAGGTGAAGCACCATCTCACCGACTGCGGCGCCACGGTCGAAGCTCTGGGTGTGGAGTTCGACGCCGAGCGGGCTTGGCATGCCAAGAGGCTGCTGGACACGGTGGCCCACAGCGACGTGGCCGATGTGTTCGTCACCGCTCGTTCCGTGGGGCTTCTATTCCTCAATCCACCCTATGGCCATACCGTGGCCGACCGGGCCAGGACTTCGGAACGCGCCAAGGGTGACCGTCTGGAGAAGGTGTTCTGCCGCAGGACGTTTCCGTGGCTGAAGTTGGGCGGCGTGCTGGTCCTGATCCTGCCCCACTATGTGCTGGACGCGGAGTTGGCGGAACTGATCGCCCGAGGCTTCGGCCGGGTGCGGGTGTTCATGGCGCCGGAGCAGCGTTTCCGGCAGTGCGTGGTCCTCGGGGTCAAGCGCCGGTCCGACCGGCCTGATCCCAAGGTGGCCGCGATGCTGGAGGCGGTGGGTCGAGGGGAACTTCCCAACACCCTGCCGGAGTGCTGGGCCGAGGAACCCTACCTGGTCCCAGGTGTGGTGGAAAGCGCGGAGTTCGGCTTTCGGGCGCTGCGCGTGGATGCCGCCCAGCTGGAGTCGGAACTGGGACGTCTGGCGGCGCATACCCTGTGGCCACGTTTCCCGGCCATGTTCTCCACCGCCCAGACGCCCAACCGGCCGCCCCTGCGCGCCATGTCCCGCTGGCATTTGGCCCTGGCCCTGGCGGCCGGTCAGATCGGCGGGGTCATCCGTTCCAAGGCAGGACGCACCCTGCTCATCAAGGGCGACACCTTCAAGGAGAAGGACACCCATGTGGAGTACGAGGAACGCCGGGACGGCACCGTGTCCGAGACCCGCATCCTCACCGACCGCTTCGTGCCGGTGATCCGGGCCATCGATCTGACGCCCGGCCCCGGATACGGCGACATCGTGACCATCAGTTGAAAGCCATGACCATGACTGAAC
Organism: Thiobacillus denitrificans; assembly: GCA_020723405.1. Classification (GTDB taxonomy): domain Bacteria; phylum Pseudomonadota; class Gammaproteobacteria; order Burkholderiales; family Thiobacillaceae; genus PFJX01. The sequence goes on from DYIY01000015.1 coordinate 12,435, forward strand.
CTGCAACCACCGGCAAAGCCTGCTTCTCGTCCGACGACCTGGGATTCATCCAGACGGCGCCGACCCGACTACTGGCGGCGGCCGCCCGAGGCCAGCTCGATCTCAATCACCTGGCCCGGGTGGAACTTGCCTCGCGCGGGCTCGACCGGGACGGTGTCTGGGTCGGGTTTGCCCGGGCGCGGGAGATACACGGCTTCGACCGGTAACCCCACCTTGCCCCCTTCCGGGGGCCTTTCCCGAGGACGAGCCGCCTGCGCACGGTGTCCTGGGGCAAGGCCCTCAAGGCCTCTTGCCGAATTATGAAGTACCTACCGCCGGCTGTCGGTCACAGCCCGCCCGATGCCCGTCACGCATCGCCCATCGAGGCTCGTCAGTCCCTGTAACGAGCACAGCCGCAAGGCCCGGGATTCATCCGTCCTTCCATCCACCCTCGCGGGGCTGTTCCGTCCCGCTCGGGGACGTGGCGCTCCGTATTTCCCAAGGAGTTCCCATGACCCGACGTTGTTTCCATCTTTCCGTATCCAGCCCCGGCAACGACTACGGGCCGGATTTCCTGCTCGTGGACCTGGACCAGGCGGACGTTCGCCACATCCGGGCCCTGTGGGCCGTGCTGCAAACCACCGACGCCGATGGCGTCATGCTCCGGGATGACCGGCCGGATTGGTATCTGGGCGACCCCGAATGCGCGGCGGAGGAGATCTTTGCCTCCTGCCCCGACTTCGACCTGGCCGTCTTTCTGGATACGGCGTTCGCCCTGGTGAATGTGCAGGGCAGTCGCATGCTGATCGGCCGGGATGCGGTCTACTGGGAATCCGAATCCCATGGCGGAGACCTGTTCCGTTCCGAGTCGATCCCGATCAAGGCGCTCGTGCATGGAGTGGGTCTGGTGGAGGTCTCTCCTGAGGCCAGCCCCCTGGACAGACTCATCGAACTGATCGATCAGGGCATGGAATTTTCCGATGCCCTCTGGCGGGTCACCCGCGAATTCCGATTGACCAGTGTGGAAGCGGAAGACCTGAAGCGGCGGTATGACCTGGCCTGTGCCGGGCATGCCTGTTTGGCGGCCGGCTGAACGCGGGCCACCGATCCATTCTTTGTTGTTCAACCCCGGCGGGGCACCGATGCCCTGGGGGGCTAGGTGACTTCGCCTCTTTTCAGGAGATCACCATGAACACCCTATCAAGCACCCAGCAATGTGACGACACGCTTGCCAGCGACGACGCTTCGCTCTTCGGGCCGGAGAACGTGATTTTTGCCTATACCCGTGCCCAGGCCATCGCCGATGGCGTCCTCATCGACGTCAGCGAGGCAGCCAAGGAAGCGGGGTTTCGTTTCCCCGTGGCCCTCACGGCCCAGGTCTGGGCCGATTGCGTGGCCTGGGAACCGGAGGATTCCGTGCGCCAGATCCACCAGGACCTGTCCGGGCGGCTGTGGGACGTACTCTGGATGGCGTCCTGGGCCATCCGTAGCCAGCGTGGTGGGGACAGTCCATGCCGCCTGCCCTATCGGCTGTATGTGGTCCCTCGGGACGGCAAGTCCCTGGAGGCCCGTGAGGTGGAGTTGCACGTACACATCGGCCCGGGAGACGCGGGCGAGCCGGTCCTGACCATCATGTTGCCCTGGGAGGACTGATGCGTGCCTGAGCACCTCCGTCACAACCGGGTGTGGGCAGCGAGCAAGCACAAGTGAAGTACATGCCCCAATCGGGGCGCAATCTCAACCCGCCGGGGTGAAGTGCCGCCCCGGACAGGGGGCCGCTTTCCTCCGGCACATTCATGGAGGAAAGCATCATGGGATGGTTGTTCACCCAATATCAGACCCGCAAGGAACTGATCCTGCGCCGCACCCGCGACCAGGAGCACGACGGCGTCACCTATAAGTGTCTCAGGCATGCCGCCGTCGGCAATGTGCTTTGGACGGTCTGGGAAGTTACCGGGCCGGGTGAGCAGGTCTGGCGCTACATAGCTTGCGACCTGATGGTTCCCCAGCGTGGCTACGGCTGGGGTTACAAGGACCTGAGCGAAAGCAGGGGCCCCTGCTACTACAGTTGCCCGCCGGCCTACCTGGATCTGGTGCCGCCGGCCAACCCGGAGTGGCGCGCCCAGGTACGCGCCTGGCATGCCGCCCGCAACCGCAAGGTGGCGGTGGGCGACGTTCTGGTCTTCGAGGGTCTCGCGATCCCCGAGGTCCGGGTCATCGAAAAGCAAGGACGCCGTCTCATCGGCGAATACGCCGGTTTCCGCTATCGCCTGCCGCCAAGGGTACTGGCCCGGGTGGTGGAGCAACGCCAGGCCACAGCCGGCTGAGTCGGTTCATTCAAGCATGATTTATCAACCCGCGAGGGGGAAGAACTTTCCCCTGCGGGGAGGCCTACCTTCCGCATCTGAAGGAGATAGCAGATGAAAACTCAAACGGAGCAATCCACGGTCATCACCCTCGGTGCCCGAGTGCGTGTCAGGCGCGAATCGATCTTGCTGTGCGGACCACGCTACCCAGGCCGAATCGGCATCGTCACCGCTGAGAACCAATTCGGCCGCGACAACGGCGGTCTCTGGTATGTGCGTCTGGAGACCACCCGCCGGGCACGTGAACGTGTCACCACGTTCTATTCCAGCGAACTGGAAATCCTGGAGGAGGGCGCATCATGACCCGATACATCGTGCAATACGTCCTGGACTACCAACATCGCGTCCAGGTGGGTATCCATGCGGCCTCTCCCGAGGCAGCCACCGAGAAGGCACAGGCAGCTTTCGACACCGCCACCCTATGGGATGACACGGGGCAGATGCCCCTGTTGTTCGACGACTACGAGGAGACGGACGGCCAACCCCTGATCTTCGAGGTGGTCGCCGAGGTGGAAACCTGGCCGGAACCGGAGTCGAGCGTCCTGCACCAGCGCCGGGCCAGCGCCGCTGAACGTGCCTGCCGCCTATTGGTGGAGGCCTACCAGCGTGGCGAGGAATCCGGTGGTTCCATCGCCTGGGAAGACCTGGACGCGGCCCATGCCGTCGCCCTGGAGGCCCTGGATGGAAACCGCCGCCAAGGCATCCTCGCACCCGTGCGGGTGATGGTGGGTGTGGAGGGCGGCGTCGTCCAGGGTGCGACCGCCAATGTGCCCATGGAGCTGGTCGTGGTGGATTACGACTCCGACGGTGATCCCGATGCCGTACAGGTTCCCCAGACCGGTGGCGGCACCAGCATGGCCAGCGTGGCCTGCCACCCGGCGTTGGTGGATCCGGACACCCTGCGGGTGCTCTGGCGCCAGTTGGCCATGGATTAGAAGGCCATTTGACCCCTTGCCCCTCCCACGAGGGGCCTTTCCAGGGCAGCCGGTCAGGCTTCCCCGCAAAGGCATCGGAACCGTGTTCCAACCGCCGGCTGTCGGTCACAGCCCGCCCGATCCCCGTCAAGGATCGCCCATCGAGGCTCGTCAGTCCCTGAAACGAGCACGGCCTACCGGGGCCCGGGACTCCGTCCGTTCATCCAACCCTGTGGGGAGACCAATCCCCATTGGGGCCTGGCATCTCCACGTCATTACCTATGGAGCGTGTCATGCCCACCCATGAAACCAACACCGAGTTCATCGAACGCATCATGAACTTCTGCCCCCATGGGGCCTTGATCCAGGCCTTCGTCCTCGAAGCGCTGAACCGGTACGCGGAGCAGGTGGCCGATCCTCTGGTCCATGTGCCGGATACACCGATGCTGAGCGGCCAGGCCTGGAAGCAAACCGCCCTCTGGCTGCAAGGCCAGTTGGCACATCACCTCAAGCCTTAATCGTCGTTTTCGTTCTTCACCCATTGCGGGGATGCCCATCCCCGCCGGGACGGGTGTCCCTCCACCTTTCGGAGATCGCCATGCCCGTCGTCACCCAGATGTCCAATCTCGATCTGTTGTCCGCCCTGGTCGGCGAGAACACCGCCGACAACCTGTTGCAGGAGAACCAGGGTTCGCTCTATCAACTGTTCTGCCAGTCCGCCAGCGTGGATCACCGGGTATCCGAATCCGCGCCCGTCAGGGCTTGGGGACGGGTCCGCCTGCGGCTCGACGCCGCCCGTGAGCTGGTTCGGCGCGGGCTGGAGGAAGGCCTGCGGCAGCGGGATGCCCTCGCGTCGCCCCAGGCGGTGCGGGACTATCTGCTCGCCACCTTGTCGCCCCTGGGCCACGAAGCCTTCGTGGTGCTGTTCCTGGATGCCCAGAACCGTCTGATCGCCGCCCGGGAGTGCTTCCGGGGTACGTTGTGCCAGACCAGCGTGTATCCCCGGGAGATCGTGAAGATCACCCTGGAGTACAACGCCGCCGGCGTCATCTTCGCCCACAACCACCCCTCCGGGGTGGCGGAGCCCAGCCAGGCCGACCGGTGGCTGACGGAGCAGTTGCGTCAGGCCCTGTCCCTGGTGGACGTGAAGGTAATGGACCACTTCATCGTCGCCGGGCGGGAAACCCTGTCCATGGCGGAACGCGGAATGATCTGAGTCCACTGCGCCCCATTGTCTCAACCCCAGCGGGGAAGCCTTTCCCCGTGGGGAGGACATCTCCGCGTTTTGTTCAAGGAGATCGCCATGTTGTTCAAACTCAAGGAACTGTCCGACCTCTACGCCGACGCCTGCGTACGGGATGAAGCCGGGCAGCTCATGTTCTTGTCCCTCTATGGGCGGGATACCGCCATCCAGCAACTGCTCGCCGCCTTCACCCTCAAGGTGACGGATGGCGGGCTCGACAGCTTTCATCTTCAGGATCCGGCGGGTGAGGCTCACCGGGTACATGTGGGCAATGCGGACCGGTTGGAGAAGTTCACCGGCAAGCTGCCCCGGGACAACCTGTTCGGTAACCTGGTCCATCTGTGGCTCTACGACCCGGCCCTCATCCGGCCGGATCGCAGCAATCGGGTCGCCTGGGTGCTGGTGGACGGGGCCGATGATCCATCGGACCAATCCGAAGCCATCCGGACGCGGGTCTGGGGGCTCTACAAGCTGCTCTCGCCGGTCCCTTTGCTGGATGACTGGAGGCAGGCTGTCCTGTCCCGGACAGGGGACGAGGTGGTCACCCTGATGGGCGAGACCTCGTATCCACCCCTGGGCCGCATTACCGCTGCCCGGGTCAGTTTGCCCGACCACTTCCCGGAGATCGTTTCCGGGATGGTGAAGGCTGGCGTATTGACGCAGGAAGCTCCGGCGCCAGTGCTGGCCATGGCGGCCTGACTCGTCCTGATCCATTTCATCCACCCTCGCGGGGAAGCCTTCCCCGCCGGGGACCGGTTTCTCCGCGTTTTCATTTCAAGGAGAAACCATGTCTCACATCGAAACTGAAATCCGCGTCGTCGATGCCTTCGACACGCAAGACCGCCACCTGCCCCTGACCCGCTTCATTGAGGAGTTCGGCGGCGGCCTGCTTGACGCGGTGCAGTCCCAGAACCCCGCCGTCTATTCCGGCCGGTCCGATCCGCGCCGGGAATCGGTCATGGAAGGCCTCCTGCGCCAGCCCTTCCCGGCCCAGCGGGATGTCGTCCAGGCCGTCACCCGGCTGTTGGTGGACGACAACCAGCCCGCCGCCGTCATCAACGCCGAGATGGGTACCGGCAAGACCATGATGGCCATCGTCGCGGCCGCCGTGATGCACGAGGAAGGCTACCGCCGCACCCTGGTGATCGCACCGCCCCACCTGGTCTACAAGTGGCGTCGGGAAATCCGGGAGACCGTGCCCGAGGCTCGGGTCTGGATCCTCAATGGTCCGGACACCCTGCGGAAACTGTTGCAGTTTCGAAGCATGCAACGGCCGCCCTCGATGCCCGAGTTCTTCGTCATGGGCCGGGTGCGCATGCGCATGGGCTTCAACTGGAAACCGGCCTTCATCACCCGCAAGCTGGTGGTGGGGGAAGGCGATGACCGCCAGCGGGTGGCCTACGCCGCCTGTCCGAGGTGCGGGAGTCTGCTGACCCGGGGCGACGACGAACCGCTGCCCACCTTCCTGGCTCCCATGGAGCTCAACACCACACGCCGCGCCTGCCCGGCCTGCGGGGAACGTCTCTGGACCCTGGTGCACCGGGTCGGTCAGGCCAAACCCAAGGCGGACATGCTGCGGGAAGCCTTGACCCAGATCCCCACCATCGGCGACAAGACCGCCCACCGGCTGGTCTCCGCTTTCGGCGAGGATCTGCTCACCGGCATGCTGGAGGACAACGTGTTCGAGTTCATCAACCTGATGGACTCGGACGGCGACCTGTTCTTCAACGACCGGCAGGCCAGGCGCATGGAGCGGGCGATGGCCAACATGGAGTTCGCGTTCGGACAGGGGGGCTACCAGCCCACCGAGTTCATCAAGCGCCAGTTGCCCCAGGGCTATTTCGGTCTACTGGTGGTGGACGAGGGGCACGAGTACAAGAACGAGGGCTCCGCCCAGGGCCAAGCCATGGGGGTACTGGCGCGCAAGTGCAGGAAGACGCTGTTGCTCACCGGCACCCTGATGGGCGGCTATGCCGACGATCTGTTCTACCTGCTCTGGCGGCTCAACCCCGGGGCGATGATCGAGGACGGCTTCGGCTACTCCGCCCGCAGCAGTCTGGGCCCGGCCGCCATGCAGTTCATGCGTGAGCATGGGGTGCTCAAGGACATCTACAAGGAGTCCGAGAGTGCCTCCCACCGTACGGCGAGAGGCAAGAACATCACCCATCGCACCGCCAAGGGACCGGGTTTCGGACCCAAGGGGATCATGCGCTACGTGGTGCCCTGCACCGTGTTCCTGAAGCTCAAGGACATCGGCGGCAACGTCTTGCCGCCCTACCGGGAGCACTTCGAGGCGGTGGCCATGACCGAGGCCCAACAACAGGCCTACGAGCGGCTCACCCAGAGCCTCAAGGCGGAACTCAAGGATGCCCTGCGCAAGGGCGACAAGAGCCTGCTGGGGGTGGTGCTCAACGTGCTGCTGGCCTGGCCGGACTGCTGCTTCCGCGACGAGCGGGTGGTGCATCCCCACACGCGCCACCAGTTGGCCTACGTGCCCGCCCAGTTCGGCGAGACCGAGGCCATGCCCAAGGAAGCGCAGCTCGTCGAACTGTGCAAGTCGGAGAAGGCCTGCGGCCGGCGGGTGCTCGTGTATTCTGTCTATACCGGTACGCGGGACACTACCAGCCGTCTCAAGGCCACCCTGGACCGGCACGGCTTCAAGACGGCGGTGCTCCGGGCCAGCGTGGAAGCCGCGAAGCGGGAAGACTGGCTGTTCGAGCAGGTGGACCGGGGCGTGGAGGTGCTCATCACCAACCCCGAACTGGTCAAGACCGGCCTGGACATGCTGGAATTTCCGACCATCGTCTTCCTGACCACGGGCTACAACGTCTACACCCTGCAACAGGCCGCCCGCCGCAGTTGGCGGATCGGCCAGAAGGCGGACGTGGACGTGTACTTCCTGGGCTATCGGGGCAGCGCCCAGATGGCCTGCCTGGAGCTCATGGCCAAGAAGATCGCGGTGTCCCAGTCCACCAGCGGCGACATGCCCGAGTCGGGGCTGGACGTGCTGAACCAGGATGGGGATTCCATCGAGGTGGCGCTGGCCAGGCAGTTGGTGAGTTGAGGTCGGCAAGTCGAAATGGAAGAGCCCGCGTCCCGAAAGGGATGGCGGGCTTTTTTCTGTAATCCAGCAGGGTGCACGTACTTGGAGGCATGGAACAAGCCCAGAACGGGCTATTCATCAATGCAGCGTATGCATGAATATATCTATATGATGCATGGTATGAATGTTTCATGGATTTTGCGTGTGCCGATTACAAGCGTTTCTCAGCTCATAAAAGCTGCCCGAGACAGGCGCAGTCAGACAGAATTCGCCCGTGAACTGGGCATATCGCAGCCGACCCTGTGTCGATACGAGCAGGGTGGCGCGAATCCGAAAGCCGAGGTTATTGAGCGTTGTATGCGTCTAGTGCATTGGGGTGAACAAGAGAGCGTGCCGTCGGTCGATGAACTGGCGGAAAAGGTGCGAGCCCAACTTGGTCGCGAAGATCAAGCACCTCTGCGCGTGGCGCTGTCCAAGCTCATAGATGGCTTGGCAGCCGAATAAGCATGGCTCATTCCATGAGCTAGTGCACGACTAGGATGGAGAGTGAAATGTCTACCCAGTCACGGATTGAATGGACCGAGCAAACGTGGAATCCCACTACGGGATGCACGAAGATTTCCCCTGGCTGCAAGCATTGCTACGCAGAAGTCATGGCGGGCAGGCTCCATGCCATGGGTGCACCAGGCTACGAGGATGGCTTCAAACTGGCGATCTTGCCGGAACGGCTAGTCCAGCCGATGCAGCGCAAGAAACCAACCGTGTACTTCGTTAACTCGATGAGCGACCTGTTTCACGAGGACATACCGGACCAGTTTCTCGATGAGGTGTTTACAGTGATCCGGCGGACGCCGCAGCACACCTATCAGATACTCACCAAGCGCGCTGAACGCTTGCCGGCTTTTTTCAAAGATCGAGGTTGTCCTAGGAATGTGTGGCTCGGAGTTTCGGTTGAGGATCGCCAATATGGCGTGCCACGCATTAATTACCTGCGCCAGGTGGATGCCCATATCCGGTTTCTGTCAGTTGAACCGCTGCTGGAGGACGTTGGTGAGATGGATCTCACTGGCATTCACTGGGTGATCGTGGGTGGCGAGTCCGGACCAAAAGCACGACCCATGAAGCCTGAGTGGGTGGAAAACGTGAAGTCTCAGGCGGATGAGGCCGGCGCGGCGTTCTTCTTCAAACAGTGGGGCGGTTGGGGTGCCGACGGCGTGAAACGCCACAAGAAGGCCAACGGCCGCATCTTCCGTGGGCGGACATGGGACGGCTATCCTCAGGCAGCGCAGATGACGCTATAGCGCGTTGAGTACGCCTTTGGCGATATTGGTGGCCAGGCCATAAGCCTTGGGGCTGGGATTAGAGGCTGCGAAGTAAAGCGCGAAGAGTGGAGCACCACTGGGATTCTTCGAATCCCCTGCCTGATAAAGGATTTTCGGATCGGTCACCGCAGGGAAGAGTTCCTTCAGGCGCTTGGACACAAAGTTCAACATCTGGTGGTGATCGGCTTCCCGCTCATCTCCGTCGTCGCCACCAAACAAGCTGGCTTGTCGTTTTGGCGTGTAAAACACCTGCCGCCATTCGTCGGTGCCCAACAGGCGCGTGATCGATTGCTCCTTGCCAGAGTCCATCGCATCGGCGTTCTTCGCCGCCTGACGATACAAACCTGAGTAAGGGAACAGATACCAGACATCGATCGCGCCAGTCTTGGCGATCGCTTGCAATGTCATCCAGTCGACATGCATTCCAAACGGGTCGAGAAACAAGACGGCACGTTCATTTCGCCATGCATACCTCTCGCATAGCTTCTTTAGTGCAGCATTGGCGTTGTCTCTGATCACATCGATGGACTTGCCTGGATACTCCGCTTCCAGTGCCTTGAGCGCCTCCGATTTCTTGGTGCTCAATTCGATGAAACAGTACTTGTCGAACGGCGGATCGGTCGCCAAAGCTCGTCTTGCCGATCCATCGATGCTGATTTTCTCACCGTCCACCGTAATGTCACAGCGGCCAGTGCCGGCGAAGGCATCGATGTAGATTCGCGTGAAATTCTGCTTGCTCAATGCAGTGTTGAAGGCGACAAGGTACTTTTCCAGTGCTTCCAGCTTGATGCGCGTCCAGATACCACCGAAGGCGTGCTCGTCATCCGGCTCCATGTCATCGTCAAACATCAATGGTTCCATGGCGCTCATTCCCCCTCAGTAGTACTGCCGGATGTAGCTGTAGGACTTCTCGAACAATTCCTCGTCGGCATGCAGCTTGTACTTGAAGAGCGACTTCCGCAGCGCCTTCTTGATCTCCCGCTCGCCAGCCAGGGTCTCCTGCCAGCCGGGGAAACGCACCAAGCGTACGATCTCGTCGATATCGGCCACTACGCGCTCGACCATGATCGGTGTCTCTGCGGTTTTGACCTCATTGAACAGCTCAGTCAGGGCCGCCTTGCCGCGATCCTCATCTTCCTCGGGCGGCACCTCCTTCTCGGCCTGCAACACCTCACGGGCCAGTTGCAGCAACGCCTTCAGGAACTCCACGCTGTTCAGCACGCCGGACTCGAAACGGTCCCGCAGCGCATCCAGCCGCTCCGACAGCGCCTTGAACTTCGGATTACCGAGATGTTTGCGCAGCCGCCGCGCCACCTTGATCTCGATCTCCTTGGCCTTGTTCGGGTCCGGGTTGGAGAGCACCGCCTCCAGCAGGTCGGCATCCAGCACCAGGGTATCCAGGTCATCGCGCACGGCGTCCACATGCACGTTCTGGTGGATCAGCTCGATGGTCTTGGCCCCCAGGGCATGCCAGATCAGCTTGCCGTGGCCGCTGGAAGGCTGCACCGACTGATACACCTGGGACAGCCATTTGTAGTCCCGCTCATGCTCGCCCAGCATGGGGTCGGGGGAGATGGCCTCCCACAACTTGCCCAGCAGGCTGTAGGCGGCGGCGAAGTTATCCCGCGTCTCGTTGTTGGGCAGGCATTGCTGGGCGGCGATCAGGCCCTCGTAGCCTTCCACGCTGCGATCCACCCCAGCAAAGAAGGCCAGACACTTCTGCATCGCCTCCGGCAGCCGGTCCTTCAACTCCTGGATGTTGGACACCACGGCGGTGATGCCCTTCTCGTCGAACTCCAGGGCGCGGGCCACGTCATCGAAGATGCCCAGGTAATCCACGATCAGGCCGTGGGTCTTCTCGTCCGAATAGGTGCGGTTCACCCGGCAGATGGCCTGGAGCAGCGTGTGGTCCCGCAGCGGCTTGTCCAGGTACATGGCCTGCAGGATGGGCGCGTCGAAGCCGGTCAACAGCTTGGAGGTGACGATGATCAGCTTGAGCGGGTCATTCGGGTCGCGGAAGCGGTCCAGCAGCTGTTCCTCCTCGTCCCGTGGACGGGCGTAGGGCTTGTACTGGGGCTCGTTGGCGTTCACCGTCATCACGATGTTGCTGGCCTCCGGCGGCAGCAGCCGGTCCAGTTCGGTCTTGTAGAGCAGGCAGGATTCCCGGTCGAAGGTGACGATCTGGCCCTTGAAACCGTTGGGCTCCACCTTGCTTTGGAAATGCTGGACGATGTCCTCGCACACCCGCCGGATGCGTTCCGGCGTCTTCACCAGCACCGACATGCGGGCGGCGGTCTTGCCCAGGGTGTCCCGGTCCAGGTCCGAAAGGCTGCCGGTCATCTCCTTGAACGCGGCGTCTATGGCCGCCTTGTCGATGTGCAGTTCCAACAGGCGCGGCTCGAAGTGCAGCTTCAGCGTCGCCCCGTCGCGGATGGATTCCTCGAAGCCATAGCGGCTGAGATAGCCCTTCTCATCCTCCTCCGCCCCGAAGGCGTAGAAGGTGTTGCGGTCGAAACGGTTGATGGGGGTGCCGGTCAGGCCGAACAGAAAGGCGTTGGGCAGGGCGTCGCGCATCTTGCGGCCCAGGTCGCCTTCCTGGGTGCGGTGGGCCTCGTCCACCAGGGCGATGATATTGCCCCGCTCGTTGAGCGCCCCATCGGCCTCCGCAAACTTGAAGATGGTGGTGATGATGATCTTGCGCACGTCCTGGGCCAGCAGTTGCTGCAACTTCTCGCGGCTGTCCGCCTTTTCCAGGTTGGGGATGTCCGCCCCGGTGAAAGTGCCGGTGATCTGGGTATCCAGGTCGATGCGGTCCACCACGATCAGCACCGTTGGGTTCTTCAGGCGCGGATGCAGGCGCAGCTTCTGGGCCGCGAACACCATCAACAGCGACTTGCCGGAACCCTGGAAATGCCAGATCAGGCCCTTCCTGGGCGCGCCCGCGAGCACCCGTTCCACGATCTTGTTGGCCGCCTCGTACTGCTGATAGCGGCAGATGATCTTGATGCGGCGCTTCTTCCGGTCCGTGGCGAACAGGGTGAAGCTGGCCAGAATGTCCAGTACCACATGGGGCCGCAGCATGCTTTCCGCCGCCAGCTTGAGGCCCTTCAGACTGCCCCCCTCGGCCACGGACGGGGGCGGGTCCAGGGGCGAGGGTTCTTCCAGATTCCACGGCCCCCAATCCTTCACCGGCAGGCCCAGGGAACCGTAGTGGTATTCCTTGCCCTCGGTGGCCACGGAAAACACATTGCAGACGAACAGCTCGGGCACGTGCCGTTCGTAATCGTCATGCACCTGCAAGGCCCCATCCACCCAGCTCACCGCCGCGCGGGTCGGCGTCTTGGCCTCGATCAGCACCAGGGGCAGGCCGTTCACCAGCAACATCAGATCGGCGCGGCGCTCCATGCTGCCGGCGCGGAAGGTGAACTGCTGGGTGACCACGTACTGGTTCTGCTTCGGGTCGTCGAAGTCGATCAGCCGCACCGGCACATGGGCGTTGTTCTCGCCGAAGGGCATGGACCGCTCGCCCCGCAGCCAGGCGTTCATTTCCTCATTGGCCCGGATCAGGCCGTCGGAGCGCACCGCCAGCACGATGGCCCGCAGCTTGTACAGCACCTCGTCGGCCCGGTCCGGCTGGGCGGCGATCTCCGGATTGAGGCGGATCAGCGCTTCTTTCAGCCAGGGTTCCACCAGCACATCCTGGGGTTGGCGGGGGATGTCGACGCTG
>DYIY01000015.1:25038-68117 GCA_020723405.1 Thiobacillus denitrificans
TCTCCCTGGGAGAGGGGTTGGGGTGAGGGCGGCTTGGCCGGTCCGGAGAGCAGGTCGTGGAGGTAGGCTTCGACGGTGTTGGATTCGTTAAACATCGAACTCTCCCTTGAGCACATTCTGTCGAGCAGCAGCGAATTTAAGCAGGGTGTCATTCTTCCGGGTGATTACGGAGCGAATCCCCCGGCTTATGTCATCAAGTTCGTCTGCGAGTTCGATCTGTTGGTCCAGATCACATGCAGGGATCGTCACCTTTCGAAGATCGCCCAAGTTAATCCCCTGCACTGCAAGTCCCATCGTGTTGGCTATTACTTGGGACACTGCGTTTGGCGACTCCAGCATGTAACGCACATAGCGCGGATCAAAATTGGAACCAATCGTTAGTCGAGCCGTATCCTGAGTGATCTGTGCGCCTTCGAGCGCATCTGGCACAAATGCCATACGCCCAACTGTTCCTCTAATGGAGAAAAGCAAGTCACCAGGGAGCAACCTTGATCGCCTGTAATCTTTCTCGATCTCGGGTGATGTCAGCAGCAAGTTATCTTCAATAACAACGCCGTCAGGAAAATCCCTGACTTTGATGACAGGAATACCCCCCTCATAGGGCAATCCGGGCTTCACAATCCCGTACGTGATCGGTCTGCCATCTGCTACGACAGAATCAAGAGTGACTGTGCTGTTTTTCCTGATTGCTTCCGCTCTATCGAACAGAAGCGATTTGCGAAGCATCCTGGACGATGTCTCCAGATTCTGAAGCGCGCCCAAAGTGCCCATATAACCTTGGAGAACGGCAACCAGTCGGTGTTGCTCCTCCACCGGCGGCAGAGCAAATTCAAACCCCGCCAAACTCGTCCAATTGGTTCGCGGGCTCAAACTCCCCGCCGAAGTCCCCACCGCATGCTCGAAGAACGCATCGGTCTGGCAGATGAACGGCAGCAATTCCGGCAGCAGGACGTTCGCATCCTGGCTTTCCAGCACGTAGATATCGCCCGAACACACCCCGGCAAAATCGGCCACCGCCACCTTGCGCTGATAGGCCCGGCGCTTGCCGAACAGCACCTGCCCCGGCTGGAACAGGCTGGTGAAGGTCACCCCGTCCGCCACGTTGCCCCAACTACGAACACGCAGATCGCCGGGCTCCAGATGTTCCAGTCCGACATAGCGCTCAATCCCCTCGGCCAGCGGATCAGCACAGCGCGCCTTGGACAGGCGCACCACCTCGCCAAACTTCACCTTGCGCCAACTGGGTTTCATTCCGGCCTCATTCATCGTGATCCCATGTGTAGCGCACCTTCAATTCGTTCAGGTAGCTCTGCCAGGGCTCCAACTGCTCTTTCTGCATGCGCCCCAGCACGATGCCGGGGGCGATGCCGAGTTGCTGGGCGTAGGCGCGGATGGCCGGCTCGGTGCGGTCCAGCAGGGGGAGTTGTTGCGCGGCTTCGGGAGGAATCAACCAGTCGCGGGCGAAGGCGTCCGCCTCGGCTTCCAGCTTGCCATCCAGGCCATCCCGGGTGACTTCCAGGAACATCATGCGTTTCTTGTGCAGCAGCAGGTGTGCAGCTTCATGGAAGAAGGTGAACCAGAAGTGGTCGTTGGATTTGTAACGCAGGCTCAACATGAGCAGGGCCTTGTCGTTGCTCAGCCAGCGGGTGGCACCGCTGGCGGGGCAGCCTTTCGGCGCCGGGCAGACCACCACTGCAACGCCGGCTTCTGCGCAGCGGGAAATCAATCGGGGCAGGAATACGGCCGGGTCGGCTTCCTGGGTCAGCGCCCGGAGTTCCTCCAACAAGACACGGAAATGTGAGGCGTCATAGGGCTGGCAGCCCAGTTCACTCGCGACCTTTTCTCCCTGGCGCAACCAGGCGGCGACCGGGCCGATGGCTTTCTCGAAGACCGGGGAAGCCCGGTAGGCGACGGGCAGCGCGCCATACTGGTTTTCCCAGGCGTTCACCGAGGCCACGCCGAAATAGCGCAGGCATTCCGCCACCTGCTGGCCCTTGTGCTTGAACGCGTTGATCCACTTGAAGCGGATCATTTCCTTCAGCGGGAGTTGCTTGAGCCAGTCCTTGTCGGCTTCCAGGGCGTCGAGTTCCTCGGCGCGGGCAATGGCTTCCCGGTACAGAGCTTCGCGGTTGAGCCAGAAGCGCGCGTTGCTGCCCAGCACGAATTCCAGTTTGAGCGCGGTGTCCTGGTTGATGGGTGCCTTGCCGTTGATGAGCAGGCTGATGTGTTTGGTGGTGTAGCCGGTGCGCTGGGCCAGTTCCCGCTGGCTCCAACCTTTTTCTTCCAGCAGGTCGGCGATGGTGTCGCCGGGCGGCGAGACCCAGTCCGGGGTAAAGGTGTCCGCCATGGCGGCGGCTTCCGGGGCGGCGTGTTCAATCATGGTAGTCCCCCACGTAAACGATTCGAACGCTGGTCACTTGCGTCCAGGCGATGGCGCCATCCTGCGTTGTCGGTATCGGTTCATCGGCGGCCTCGAACACGAGACGGGTGCCTCCCTGCAAATCCAACGCGAACTGGCCGAGGCGATCACCCTTGAGGGGGTGGGGCCTGCCTGCTGCCAGGTCCGATAAACGACTCGCGGCCATCAAATCCGATAGCCGCGTTCTCAATTTGCGTGCGCAGGGTGCGCCAAGAACCTTGTTCATCTCCTTCTGCTCCTGGCAGAGCTTCTTGAGGTCGTCTGATGCAAACGATATGTGCATTCTAGTTTGCGTTTACCAGATTGGTAAATGGTAAGTTTGTTGTTGAGGATGCCAGTTCGCTTCCTGTCGTGTTCCGGCAACCCGACTTCCCTGCTACCTCACTGGATGCGCGCCGGTGAGGGATATCTACAGCGCTTCCGATTTTTGGAACTTCTCCCTCCCTGCGTAGGTGAAATATGCGGCTGTCCGCTGGCTCAGACACTGTCACCCACTTCAATCAGGAGAGCACCATGAACAAGCACCAGAGTCGTACCGCTCCATCCAATCCAACTACACCATCCGATGCTTCACGTGTCCAGAGCACTGTCGCCCGTGTCAGCAAAGGGGCGGTGCCCAAGGGTAGCCATGTCGGACGCCTGCAACGCGCTGCGGCACGCAACTTTGGCAAGTCCGGCGGCAAGTAAGCAACGGTCCAAGGAGAATTTCCATGTCCAAGCAAGACGACCTCGACAACCATAGCAATCAGCTCAACCCGAACAACGACGAATACTGGGAGTCCCGCGGCTGGGATGACCGTCCTGACGATTGGGAGGAACGGGCGGAATCCGGCAATGTGCTTCCCGACGACGATGATTAGATCTCGTTGAAGCAAGCAGGCCAGGGGGATGCGCCGAACACGGTTCCCTTGGCCTTCAACGCCTCCAGATGTTCGGCCCACCATAGCAGGTAGATGTCCTCAAACAGCAGGATCGATTTTTCCTTGCTGGTCGTGCTGTTCTGTACCAGCAGGGACTGCCAGAACATTGTGGCGGCAAATATGGGACTGGGTTCCGGCCAGTGTATGGGGCCGTTTGCACTTTCGCGATCCGGGCATAGGTGCTTCCAAAGTTGCACGAAGTCACGTTTGGTAAAGGATTTGGTACCGTCGCGCCAGTTCACCAGATTCTGGTAGGGTTCATTGGCATCTAGGGCAATGCGACGGACTTTCGGAATCTGATCAGGCCAGTCGTTCTTGCGGACGAATACACCCAGGCAGGCAATCAGGTCTATGAGCCGGCGGACGGGGTAAGCAAACATCCCCCTGCGTTTTGTGATCTGCCCTTCACAGGGTACGGCGGCCTTAGGGTCGAGTCGGGGAAGCACCATGGCAAAACATGAACGTGGTGCACGATTCGGGAAATACCGGGAATAGAACTCCACGTCCCAGTGGGCGAGCAAGGAGAACAGGGTGTTCATGATTGCTGCTCGCAATGGCTGGTCCGCATCCGTCCACTCCTGCGCCATTCGCAAGGATTCCAGCAATGGGGGTGTCCCTGGCAGTTTCCAATCCGCAGCAGTCTGGGCAAAGTGGGCCAGGCTGACGACCGGACTGTTCAGCAGCATCTCCTTGAAACCTGCCAAATCGCTTCTTTGGCGTGCCTCCGCGAGGCTCGTGCTCAATCTGTCTATGGCGATAGCCAATTCGAGTGTGTGCGGAAATGCGATATAGCCTTCGATCTGACAACTGTAGACAAGATCGGAATAGAACATCCCCGGCGTACTGATTCCAGGAAGCTGTGCCAACCAGAATTCAACTTCTTCCTTGGAAAATCCCTGCTCAATGCGTAGTTGTTTGACGTAATCCCTCGAATGCTGCTGGGCTTTCTTGATCGTGCCGGGCGAGAAATCGTTCTTCTTGCGCAAGGTCCGGTCGCTGATACCCGTAATCTCTGAAAGAACACTCGGCAATGCACGACCTTCGGCTTGTTCCAGAAAACGCAGCATCGGAAAAAGATTAAGCATTGCTGGCGTTTTCTTCGACCAATCCGTCCAGAGTCTCCACCAAGGCGTCCATCTGCAGCCAGAAAGCACGGCCGTCGCTTTGCCATTGCGCCCAGGCGACGTCCAGGGTGGCGGGCGGGTCTCCCTCTGCGCCAGC
The DNA here is from genome assembly GCA_020723405.1 of Thiobacillus denitrificans. Lineage (GTDB taxonomy): Bacteria > Pseudomonadota > Gammaproteobacteria > Burkholderiales > Thiobacillaceae > PFJX01. The sequence goes on from DYIY01000015.1 coordinate 29,599, forward strand.
CTTGGGGGGGGCGGGGAGTTTCTTGACGTACAGGGGGATGGACAGGTTGGCGTTGTTGCCGGCGATCTGCTCCAACGTGGCGACGGCTGCGAAACCCGCCTCAGGGGTGAAGGTCTGGAACGCTTGCAGGATGCGTTGCTGGTGCTCGGGCTTGAGGAAGCTCTGCGCCCGCTCGCGGGTAACTTCGTTCAGCGCATCGATGAACAGCACCTTGCCTTTGCGCGCCGCCGCCTTGCGTCGGTTGCAGACGAGGACGCAGGACTCCATGGGGGAGTTGTAGAACAGGTTGGGACCGAGGCCGATGACCGCTTCCACCCAATCCAGTTCGAGCATCCGGGCGCGCATGGTTTGTTCTTCGTTGCGGAACAGGACGCCGTGGGGCCAGAGGATGGCGCAGCGGCCCTTGTCGCTGAGGCTGGCCAGGATGTGCTGCTGGAAGGCGTAGTCGGCCCGGCCCTGGGGCGGAATGCCGAGAAAGTTGCGGCCCCATTTGTCCTGCACCCAGGCTTCCCGGTCCCACTGTTTGATGGAGTAGGGCGGGTTGGCGAGGATGACGTCGAACTGGCGCAGGCGGTCACCTGAGAGGTGCCGGGGGGCGGCCAGGGTGTCGCCCCGGATGATCTGGAAGTCTTCGACGCCATGCAGGAACAGGTTCATGCGGGCGATGCCGGAGGTGATGAGGTTGCGTTCCTGGCCGTAGAGCTTGAGGGTGCGGTATTCGCCGCCGCTGCGTTTCACTTCCGCCAGGGCGGAGATGAGCATGCCGCCGGTGCCGCAGGTGGGGTCGTAGATGGATTCGCCGGCCTGGGGGGCGAGCAACTGGGTCATCAGGTGGACGACGGTACGGTTGGTGTAGAACTCGGCGGCGGTATGGCCAGAGTCGTCGGCGAACTTCTTGATGAGGAATTCGTAGGCGTTGCCGAGCTCATCCTCGGGGACGTTGGCGACCGAGAGCGTTTGCGTCGAGAAATGCTCGATCAGGTTCTTGAGGGTTTCGTCCGGCAGCCGCTCGCGATTGGTCCAGGGGGCGTCGCCAAAGATGCCGGCAAGCAGATCGGGGTTGGCCGACTCCAATTGCCGGAGGGCCGACTGGATAGCCATGCCGACATTCTTCGGCACCTGGCGCACGTCGTTCCAGTGCGCACCCTGTGGAATCTGGAAGCGGTGGTTCTCGGCGAACTCGGCGTAGGAGAGGTCGCCTTCGGAGTCAATCAGCGCCGCTTGGTATTCCTCGTCCCAAACATCCGAGATGCGCTTGAAGAACAGCAGCGGGAAGATGAACTGCTTGTAGTCGCCGGCGTCAACCAGGCCGCGCAGGAGGACGGCTGCGCCCCAGAGGTAGGTTTCGAGTTCTTGCTGGGTGATGCGGTTAGCCAAACTTTACCTCCCGACGCTTGATGCGCCACTCGTGGCCGCAGCTCGTGCATTTTCGTTCTGGATCCTCCAGGTCGATGCAACAACCCCCCAGGGCGATTTCATTGCGCTTGGCCATCTCGAATGCCTCTTGGCTGGGCATGCCATAGAGGATTTGGACGCCGGTCTTCTGCTTACATGCAGGGCAGCGATATTTCTGGGTGCTCATTGCAGCCACCCTCCCTCTGTCATGACCTTGTCCAGCCGATCCTCGGCTTCCCGGCAACGGGCCAGCGCTTCCTTGAACGCGGCGATGGCCTCTAGCAGCGGGGGAATATCTTCCTGCAAGGGCGGCAACACGTAGCGGGAGATGTTGAGGGTCCAGTCCTCGGACTTGATCTCGTCGATGCCGACGATGCGCACGGCGTCCGGCACATCCTCGAATTTCTCGAACCAGTTCTGGATTTCCTGGGTGTGTTCAGGCTCAAGGTAGTTTTGCGCCCTGCCCCGGCGGAAAAGGCGTGAGGCGTCGGCGATCAGGACACGGCTTTGCCGCTGGGCGGGTTTTCGCTTGCGCAGGACCAGGATGCAGGCGGCCAAGCCGGTGCCGTAGAACAGATTGGGGGCGAGGCCGATCACCGCTTCGATGAGGTCCATCTCCAACAGCTTCTGACGGATACCTCCCTCCGCGCCCTTGCGGAACAGCGCGCCCTGAGGGAGCACCACGGCCATGCGTCCGCTAACCCCGGCCATGGACTTGACCATGTGCTGCACCCAGGCAAAGTCGCCGCTGCTGGAAGGCGGCAGGCCGGCGAAGTTGCGGCCGAAGGAGTCGTTGACCCACATCTCCTCACCCCATTTCTCCAGGGAGAACGGGGGGTTGGCGATGACGCAGTCGAACTGGGCGAGACGGTCGACCTCGAAGAAGGCCGGATTGCGCAGGGTGTCGCCACGTACGATCTGGAAGTCCTCGATGCCGTGCAGGAACAGGTTCATGCGGGCGATGGACGAGGTGGTGAGATTCTTTTCCTGACCATAGAGCCGGCCCCACAGCCGCTTTACGTCGCCGTGCCGATCCTTCACGTGCTGGACGGCGGCGAGCAGCATGCCGCCGGTGCCGCAGGCGGGGTCGTAGATAGTCTCGCTCTCCCTAGGGTCGAGCATGTCGATCATCAGCCGAACCACGCTGCGCGGGGTATAGAACTCGCCGGCCTTCTTGTTGGTGGCGTCGGCGAACTTCTTGATCAGGTATTCGTAGGCGTCACCCAGCACGTCCGAGGTGATGTTCTTGTTGCCGAAGGAAATGCGCGAGAAATGCTCAATTAAATCCTTGAGCAGAGCATCGGAAAGCCGGTCCTTGTTGGTCCACTGGGCATCACCGAAGACGCCATACAGGGTGTCCGGGTTGGCCTTCTCGATTTCCCGCATGGCGCGCTGGAGGGCATTGCCGACGTTGGTCGCTACGGCGCGAACATCGTTCCAGTGGCAGTCATCCGGAATCTGAAAGCGATGGGATTCGGGAAACCACGCCAGTGCTTCGTCACCGGTATCGTCGACAATGTCGTCGTATTCCTCGTCCCAGACATCGCATATCCGCTTGAAGAACAGCAGAGGGAAGATATAAGTCTTGAAATCGGCAGCATCCACCGGGCCGCGCAGAATATTGGCGGACTCCCAGAGGTGAGATTCAAGATGCTTGAGTGAGATGGCTTGGGCGGACAAGTGTTTATCTATTGTTATTTCACACGTGGATGGCATTCTCGCACCAACATGGCTCGAAATATGCACCAAAGTGGCCTATACAAACCTGTGAATAGGCACATTCGAGCGGCAAAAACCGTAACAGAAAATGGACATGAAAACTGATCTGATGATTGCAATTGGCCAGGTATTTCGTCGCCGCTGGACGCTGCCGATTCTGGTGGCCTGTGCCTGGACCGCCATCGTGACCCTCTATGTCCTCGTTGGACTACGACCCCACGGTTATATCGGTAACGAGACCGGGGCCCTTTGGACTTGGCTGGGTTGGATGGCGGGTGGCGGCATTTTACTGGCCTGGGTGATGCGGAAGTTCCTGTTCGACACTTCATCCTGGCAACGGACTCGAATGGGTAGATTGCGCGCACACGCTCAGGCGAGTGGTGATGTGGTGATAGATGCGTCGGCGCAAGGGCATGCCGACAACCGTGAAGAATGCGGCCTTCGGATGGGCGTCGCCGGCTTCGGCTATTACTGCGGTGCGGTCAAGACCGACGACGATTGATCGTAGTCTCAGTCCCTGTCCTTGATGGTTTTTGACCGGGCCTCGATGAACTCCGCCACGCCTTTGATCTGACGTTCGCTGGGCTGCAGCGTGCCGCCCAAGTGCTCGATCTGGGCACGGACGGTGGGATCGGTTGCAGCCAGTTGATGGATACGATCCATAACCTCCTCCGGGCTCTTGGGAGCCATGATGCCCAGGGCGGTTCGCAGTGGAGCCAGCGGGCCGTGTTCATCCTTGACCGCCTGGCTAGCCAGGATAGCGACGCCAGCCTGGTATTGCTGCCCTGCCTTGCTGGCCTGGTACTGGCTGAATGCAGCCTGCTCATCGGCGCTCACCCGGGCGATGGCGGGTTTGAGATCGGGGGTTGATTCGGGCGATGCCGGTTGCCGCCCTTGCACATACTGCTCGTGGGCGGCATGCCGGGTGTCCAGCTCCGACCATCCCTCGGTCAGCAGCCTGTTGCGGTCCCCGACCCCTTGTGCGAAGACGTCGTCCGCTGCGCGGGGTGGAGCGATGGTGCCGTCCTGGGTGATGTTGGCCTGGCCTTCGCCGCTGGCCTCCCACACGGCGCGGGCCTCGTTAACCAGGGTACGGAACCTGGCGGGATCGGTCTGGCGAATGTCGGCCAGGGCGGCGGCGCCGATGCCCTGGCCGGCCGCGTAGGCCTGCACCCAGGTGTCCAGGTCGTGGCGTGCCTGGTCCTGGGCGGAACGGCCCAGTTCACGGCCCTGCGTGGCGCTGTCGCGCAGCGCCCCCTCCATGCTCCTCGCCTCCTGCACCGTGAAGCCCCGGTCCAGACGCGCGCTGAAGTCCTCGGCCGCCGATCTCACGCCTCGATCGCCGGACTGCGCCGAGACGGAACGGGAGGCCTGACGTAACACCTCGGCCGCTTGTTCCCGGTTGAATCCGAAACGATTGTTGGCCCCGGTGGCCGCGGTATAGGCCAGCTCCGCCACGCCGGCGGCGTCGATGCCGATCCCGGCCTTCGGACCAAATGCGCCTTTCTCGCCCAAGGTAGTGACTGGCTCGGGCTGCATGCCGGCTGGCAGCCCCGGAACGAGGCTGGTTCCACCCGGCTTCGTCGCAAGGTTGGGATTGTGGGTTTGGCTCCGGCCGCCGACCGTCCCGGCCTGGGCGTCGAAACCGGCGCCGCTCTTGAAAGCGGCTTGTTCCTTCTGGGCGGTCCGTTCCTCGGCACGGCTTTCCGTACCCGCCTGCCCCTGGCTACCCGCCCCCCAGCTCTGGCCATACCCGGACCGGGTTTGCCAATCCCGATTCACCGCCTGGGTCAGCTCGCGCATGAAGCGGGCACTGTCCGACTCGCTGTAGTGACTGCCGTCGGCCTTGGTGACACTGCCGCTATACACCTGCCCGGCGGTGGCGCCGTGTTCGCTGCGGTTGGTGTTCGCCGTACCGGTGCCGGCGCTGGCGGACAACACACCGCCCAGACTGGAAGGAGTGGCCTGGACCACCGGCATGCCGGTGGCGATCGTATCCGCGTCCTGGCGCACCGAACCGGTGGCCTTGGTGGTTTCGCGCAGGCTCGGGTCCGTATGCCGGTAGCCGCCCGCTGCCCCACTATCGATGCTCGGCCGGGTGCTCCAGCTGTTGGCCGTCGAGGTACGGGCCGCAAAGGTGTCGTATCGGACATTGCCCATGCCCAGGTTGCCCAGTCCTGCCTCGCCGCCAGCCTTCTGGGCAGCGCTGGTGGCCGGGGCCATGAGCTGGCTGGCTAGGCCGGACATGGCCACCTCGCCACCCTTGAGGATGGCGTAGGCCATCACCGGGATGAGGAGCGAGAACATCCCCGCCACCGCCTCATCCCGCAGCAGGGTGTCCTCGATGTTGATGCTGTTGAGCAAGCTGAGGCCCGGCCCAGCCGGCACGCCCGCCAGGCCGCCGATCAGGCCCGACGAGACCCCGGGCGCGGCGGCCAGATGGGCGACGTATGACGTGACCGCATACAGTACCGGCCACAGCTCGATCCACACCATGGCCATGACGTAGGACTTGAGCACGACTCCGCCCTTGTGGCCGGCCATCAGCACCAGGATCAGCACGATGGGGAAGATGGCGATGACGATGATCTGCACCACGTTGCGTATCTTGGGCAGGGCACCTTCCGCTACCGCCGCCATGGTCAGGTAGGCGGAATTGGCGGAGGCCTGGGCCTGGCTCTGGGCGATGGCCAGTTGGGCGGCCGAGGTGTTCTCCACGGCGGCGGCCAGGGAGCCGGGTGCGTCGCGCCAGAAGTTGACCATGATGGCCTGGCGCACGAAGTCGAGGGAAGTGGCCGTGGAGACCCGCATGAGCACATCAGCCGCCGCCGGAATCTGGGCCGCCAGCAACCCGTTGAGCGCGGCCGGCGCGGCGGTCATGGCCGCGTTGGGATTGATCAGCCGCGCCATGTCGAGGTGGGCGGCCTGCAATGCTGCGGGCAGCCGGGTATTGAGGTTGGTGTAGCCGTCCGGGCAGGTCATTGTGCCGCCATCGATCCACACAGCACGGGCAGGGTTGGTGTCGCCCATCTCTCCCCAGATGTCCTCGGTCTTCATGAGGGTCTCCAGGTTCTTGTAACCGGTGAGCAGATCGGGCGCCACGCAGGTCTTCACATACTCCATGAGGTCGTTGTTGAAACCCACGTCCAGCAGGTGCGAGGCCATGGCGCCGCGGAGAATGCGGCTGCCGAACAGCATGCCGTTGCCGGTGAAGCGCACTTCCTGGGGCAGAGCGAAGACCGTCTCGAAACTGCGGGTGAGCCAGTCGCCCGTCTTGCTCGTGGCATGGGCGAAGAAGGCCAGGCCCAGGGGCACGTTGGCCACCACCCTGGGCGCGCCCGCCGCGGCGGTGCGGTCGACGATGAGCACGTCGTCCTTGGGCAGGAACAGCACCCCGTAGAAGAAGGTGAGGAAGAAGATCCACACCATGGGCTCTTCCGCCCGCAGCCGGGCCACGGCCGTGCCCATGACCACGATGAAGCCCAGCAGGACCAGGGTGAAGGTGAGGGTGGCGTAGGCGCTGGCGTTGGAGATGGCGGCCACCCCATTGAAGATGGCCTCCAGTTGCTCCGTGTTCCAGTAGGCATAGACCTCCCACATCGCCGGTGCCTCACTTCATCTTGCGCAGGGCGTGGGCGAAGCGCAGGTTGGCGGCCACGCTGTCGGACAGGTTGCCGAACAGGGATTTCTCCAGGAACTGGATTTCCGCCATCAGGTTGTAGATGCCGGAGGCCTTGGCCGTGAGCACGGCCTTCTCGCTGTAGACGCTGCGGCGCCAGTCCCTGGCCTTGTCGATGAGGATGCGCAATTCCCTGGCTTCGGCCTCGGTGGCCACCTTGGAGCGGGTCTCCAGGGCCTTCTCCACCTCGTCGAGCGCCTTGAGCATGAAGGTGGCGGCCAGTTCCGCGCCGATCACATCGGCGTTCTTGACGATCTGTTCGTGGGCCACCGACTCCGTGGGCAGGGAAGCGGCGCTGGCCAGGATCTTGTACACCGGCACGCTGGTGGCGTTGATGAAGTCGATCTCGCCGGCATTGAGCGCCGGCCCCCGGTCGCGGATCTTCTCGTAGATGGCGAGCATGTGGTCGTAGGCGATCTTGGAGAAGGGCTCGCTCTCGAAGGCCTCGGTGCCCAGTACCGTGCACTCGTCGGGGCCGTTGCCGTCGTTGCAGGTGAAGATCTGGGGCTTGGCGTTGGCATCGCTGCCGTCCACGTTGCCCAGCAGGCGCTTGAAGCTGATCACGGGCTCGTAGAACCCCGGGTCCGGGGTGCCGTCGTCGTGTTTCCGCACCACCACCGCGCCCAAGGCGGACATGACCATGCGCCGCTCCTTCTCGTTGAGGTAGCCGGACAGGCTGCCTTTGCTGAGCGCCCGCCAGACCAGGTTCCCTTCCACCAGGATATTGGCCAGTTCCGGTTGGCTGGCCTTGAGCGCATCGGCCTTGGCGGCCACCTGGCCGCTGTCCCCGAACAGCTTGGTGCGCACCTGGGACCAGTCGTCGTAGAGGCCGGCGGCGGCCGCGCCCAGGCCGGTGTTCACCTTGTTGGCCTCCATCCACTTCTCCACGCCGCTGGCGGCCATCAGGCCCTTGGCCGCCTCGCAGGAGTTGATGCCCATGGCGTTGACGTCCTGGGCGATCTTGTTGAGGTACTTGATGGCCTCCATGATGTCCGGCGCCATGGATTGCAGCGCTGTCATGAAAAACAACCCCAGGGCGTTCTGGCCGATGTTGCGCAGCATGGCCACGAACTGGTCCACATTGATGAAGGAGAAGGCCCCGGCGAAGGCGTCGATGCCGCCGCAGCCGCCCCGCAGCGAGGGCGCCGCCGCGGACAGCAACTGGTAGTTGCGGCTGGGGGTGCGCAGGAACAGGCTGCCGCCGGTATAGAGGTTCATGGCCTGCCCCTCGTAGGCGGCGGGACCGGACACGTTGTTGTAGGCGGAAACCGAGTTGTAGAAATCCTCCAGCCCTCCGCCCGTGGCGGCGGGGGCGGCCAGCCCCAGGGTCAGCAGACAGGCGAGGGTGAGCCGGTTCAATCGCGGGATAGATGGACGGGTCATGGCGTATTCCTCAAAAACTGTCCCCCGGCCGGGTCCGGGTCAGCACATGGATGCGCTGGACGATCTCATCCGCCGAGAGCATCCCCTGGCCCAGGGGAATGGGTACGTTGCCGGTGGTGGCGTCACGGGGCATCAGATACAGAGCGGGCACGGTGGAGACTCCAAGCAGCCGGGCGATCCCGTTATCCGGCCGGGGCGAGGGATAGCCGGGCAGCCCGCCCCCATCCAGGCTGATCGGGAAAACCTCCACCCCGTAGGCCGATTCCAGATACTTGAGCACCGGCGCCAGCTGATGGCAGTAGGGACAGTCGCCACGCAGGAAGAAGTAGAGCCCATGGCTGCGCATGGCCTCCGTGACCGCCGCCCCCTCGTCGGCCTGGCGTTGAGTTTTCCAGTTCTGGATGGCGGCATTGTGGGTGGGCCGGCGCAGGCTGTAATCGAGCTCGGGACTGGCCCAGACCACCCGCCGGGCCACGTCGGCGAACACCGCCCCCTTCTCCATGACGAACTGCTGCGCATCCAGGAAACGGCGCACGTTCTCGGGCGTGGGGGTCATCACCGCCACCTCCTTGAGCCGGTCCAGTTCTTCCCGGATCGCGCGGACGCTCTTCAGCGCCCGGATATCGCGTGGCTTCGGCTTGTCCGTTGCCGGTTTGCTTTCCGGCGGGAGGGGTGGATCCGGGGGATACCATTGGTAGGCGCGCTCGGGATCGCTCCAGATGGAGCTTTCCCACCAGGGGGCAGGAAAATTCCCTTCATCCGCCTGGGCGCCCATGGCCAATGTCCACAAAAGCACCACAAGACCCCATCCAATCCTGGCAGTCCTCATGGTTGGCCTCCTGGTTCAACAGGCAAGGCGCCATCACTGGAAGCGGGCGGTCGTCCCCCCTCGCACCAGTTGAGGGCGAACTCCGTATGACGATCCCTGGGCGTGGTTTCATTGGGCGGGATCACCTGGCGCTGGTCGAAGCTCACCTTCAGCCGGGCACACCCCGGATCCCTCAGCCGATGGAGCCGATGCACCGAAACCCGCACCGGCTGCTCGATCACCTGCTCTCGCATTCGCGCGGCTACCTCACCCGCCAGGATCGTCGAGGCCTGGCCCACGATTCGCGCCCGCTCCATGAGTGGGGCCAATTCGCCCGACAGCTTCATGCCCTGGGAGGCTGCCAATACTGGCCAGAGCAGGATCAGGATGAAGTCGGCCCGCTTCATGGATTGGCGGGGTAGTAACCCCGGGTGGGATCGCTGACGATCCGGTTCTGGATCGCGGTACTGATGGCCGAGGTGTCCAGGGACGTGGCCTGGATCTCGGCATAGAACTCGGTCAGGTCCATCTGGCCGAAATCCAGCGACTGCAACTGCTCCGAGGTGAAGCCCGAGCAATCGGGCGACTTGGCGCCGCCCCAGCTCTTGCCGATCTGGCCGCGTCCTTCCTCGTTGATGATCCTGGCGAGCCGGGAATTGAAGCAGCAGTAGCTTTCCTTCTTGGTCACGCAGGCGCCCAGGAATTTGCTGGAGCAATAACTGCCCAGGTAGTGGCAGAGCTTGTTGCTCTTGCGCATGGCCACCATCTGGTCGGACTCATCGCAGGACAGCAGGGCATCCAGGACGAACTGGATGGCGATGCTCACGGCAAAGCTCACCGGGTCGAAGGCCACCACGAAGTTGCCGGTGTCGAGCAGGGTGATCGCCGAGGAGGACAGGGAAGCGGCGTTGAAGGTGCCGGTGAAGCCGTAGTAGCTGAAACTGGGATTGATGGACAGGCCCGCGTCGGCGCCATAGAGCCCCTTCATCACCCAGTCCGCCGCGTCGCTGTTGAACAGGGCGTCGTACATGTAGGTGGAGCGGGCGTAGTCGTAGCCCATGCCGGCGGCCTCGGTCACCGCCTTGAAGGCCTGGGCGTTGGTCGGGGCGCCGCCGGATTTGGCCTTGCAGCAGTTCACCAGGCCGAACAGCTTGTGGGAGCACTTCCCGGCGCGGCCGTTGAACAGGGTGAGGGCGTCCTCATCGAGATACATCCCGGCTTCGCGCAGGGCCTCCATGGCGGTCACCACCTGGGCGAAGTCGGCATCGTTGGCATGGCCCGCATCGAAACAGTTGCCGTCCAGGCAGAAGGTCTGGGTGCCGCAATCGGCCACGGTCGAGGTCTCGGCCGGGGTCACCACGCACTGGAAGCGGTTCTCGTAGTAGGAGCAGCCGGTGTCCGAGGTCTCCACACAGGTGGAGGAGATCTGCCCGCAGCCCCGATCGCGCAGTTCATCACATTCGCTGGTGTCCATGGCGCCGGACAGGCAGGTGTAACGGGCCTCGTACTTCCAGCAGTCCCGATGGACCGGATAGCCGGAGATGGTCTTGGTGGAAGGCCCGTCGAGGCAGACCTCGGATAGCTGTTCACACTCGCTGGCCTGGGCCGTGACGGCCAGGCATGCCGGCAGCAGGAACATCAGCACGAACCTGAGCGCGCCCCCGATCCGGCTCATTTCGTCCTCGCCTCCAGCGTGACACAGCCATCGGACCAGGCGTCGGACGTGGCATGGGTGATGTGCTGCCGCTGGAATTTCAGTGTGGCGCTGGGGACGATGGCCTCACAGTTCAACCAGCCCACAGGGCCGTTGTCGCTCCAGCCGCCATCGTCGCAAAGCATCTGGGTGGTGGACGCAGGGCCGACATAAGTGGGACAGGACCACCAAGTGAGCGCCGTGTAGCAACCGTCCTGGTAGACCGAACAGCCGTAGGCCTCGGCTTCCTGGCGGGTGATCTGGCCCGCGGGACAGGTGGCGATGGCAGCCAGCCTCTTGGTGGAGGCCACGACTTCCAGTACACAATCGATCTGGCCGGACTGGCAGCCTCCCCGGATATAGAGATGGTTCCAGACCCAGGCGCCGTAGTCGCCGTAGATCTCTTCCCAATTGGCGCGATAGGCGCTGACAGCCCGGTAGGGCAGCAAACCGAGGTTGGGCTTGATCCGGGGACCACATCCCGATGCCCCATACGAACGTTCTTTGACCAGAGTCACTGCGGCGATATAGTGCTTGGTCTGGTCGAATGAGTCACACCTGACCTTCAGGGCCCCCGGCCCATACCACCAGTCCGGGCCGTCATCCTTGTCGCAGTGGTTGATTCCCGGCAGATAGGCCGCCACGTCGGTGCCGGTGACGCAACTGGCGGTTTCAGTCACCGTAACGGTGAGCACTTTCTGGCAGACCTCCTCGCCCAGGGTTTTGAACTCGTTGCACACCTCCTCCTCGTAAGTGGCGGGCCGGGTGACGGTGGTGGTCCCGCATTCCCCGTAGGCGCCACCGAAGGCCCCGGCCACACTGGCGGGGTCCGCCTTCACCGCCGCCCCCTTCACCAGGATGGGATCGGCGGGAACGATGGCCAGGGGTGGCCGGGCCGCTCGGTTGTTGGCCAGATCGTTGATGGCATCGCATTCCACCTGCTGCCGGGCATCGGCGTAGTGAGCCGTTGCGCACTCGGTCACACGGTTGCCGCCGGGGGTGCGCGGATCGCCGTTGCCACCCTCGTACAGCGCGGAATGGGCGTGGCTCGAGTCGTGGTGGGGAACCTGGGCGGCGGCGTTCGCACCGCTGATGGCCCCCTTCACCGCTTCGGCCCCCTGGGGCGATTGGCCGAAGACCTTGCCGGCCTCGAAGGCCTGGGCGGGTGTCATGTCCGCCCAGACGTGGGGAAGGTTAAGCAGTAGGCTCCAGAGGAGAAATCTGGCGCGCAAACCCATCCTCATGGCTTTCCCCTCAACCGGGCCAGGCGTGCCTCCGCCACCGCCGCCAGGGGATGGTCCGCCCGGGCCATGCGTTCCAGGACGTCGTCCAGACCGGCGTCGCCGGTGATGCGCAAGATCTCCGCGCAGGCGGTTGCCTCTCCACAACCCCCGGCCTGGCCCAGCAGGTACACCGGTACCGCCTCGATCCGGTGGCGGGCGAAGGCCTCGGGATCGAGGGTGGCCCGGGCACCTCGTTTCGCCAGGGGCTCGAAGGCGGCCAGGGTCTTGCGCAAAGACCCCTCCTTGGGTCCCCGGAACACCAGCACCGCCCCCGCCTTGCCCGCGTCCGACGCCAGCCGCTCCAGGCTGGGCCCGGGCATGGTGAAGGAGACGAAGACCAGCAGATCCGGACCGGCACTGCCCAGGGCTGGCCGTGTTTGCCGGTAGCGTTGCGCCACCGCCAGGGGGTCGGTGCCCGAGCCCGGACTGGCTCCGGGCTCGGGCACCCGGGGCATGGACTGCATCGGCCGGTCTGGATCGGCTTGGAAGCTCTCCTCGGCCCGGCGCATGAGCAGCTCGCCGCGCGCCTTCTGCCGGGCCATCTCGGCCCGGATCGCTCCCTCGTTAGGCAGGCCCGGGGGCGCCCCCCAGGCGGCCAGGCTAAGGAGCCAGGCTGGCAGGAGAGAACACCGACGCACAGCAGTTCCTCTTTCGGTAAATCAGATAGGCGAAGTCCTCGCCCCGGTAGGGAAACTCCTTCCCCGCCCCCCAGATCGCCGTGGTCCGCCCGTAGGGCTGGCAGCACTTCCCATCGATCTTCCCGGTCTGGGGCACGGGATGGAGCATGGCCATCTTGTAGTTGCGCTTGTCCATCAGCGGCTGGGGGTAGTAGCCGCACTGGCCCCGGTTGCCAGAAGCGCCCCAGACCAGCAATTCCCGGTGCATCTTGGCGGTCATGCGCTGGGCGATAAGGGTGGAGGCCTGTACGCCGCCGATATGGGCCGCCACGTTGCCATTGAGCGGGTACATGGAGCCCTGGCAGCCCGCGCACCAGTAGAGCTCCGACAACGGAAAACCCGCCGTGGCCGCCACGCAGTCGGCGGCGCACACCGCCTGGGCGGCGGGGTTGGCGAACAGGGCGACGTCCGGGTTGAGGATGAAGGTGAGCTCCGACTCGTTCCAGAGGGGGTCCACCTCGGTGATGTAGGCGATGTCCAAACCGCCCGGCTCCAGGCAGTCGGATTCCAGCAGCACCTCCAGCAGGTAGAGCACCGGGAAGGTGTACCAGTGGGCCTGGTAGAAGCTGGAACCATGGGAATCGTGGGTGCCCTTGCCGCGCCCGTGGGCGGGGGCGTGGATGCCCAGATCCAGTGACAGGCCGCCCAGGGAGGGGAAGCAGTAGGGATGGCGCACCACCTCGGCGATGCGCACCGGCTCCCAGAAACCGATGGAGATGCCGATTCGGGGCGGATTGGCGCAGCCGCAGATGGCGTCACCCGGGTTGCCGCCATTGTCTTCCTGGTCCATGGAGAAAAGCTTCGCGCCCCCCAGGGTCAGGGGCAGCATGCAGGACCAGCAGATGTCGGTGATGGGGTTGGGAAACTTGCCCGGACAGGTGGGGCCGGCCCAGGCGGGCAGTGCCAGCATGCAGCCTGCCAACAGACCGGCCATCCGACGAAGCCAAGGGTGGGCCATCACGCGCCCACCTTCAGCTCATCGATGCGCAGCATGCGGCCTTCCTGGGTGACCCGAGCCGGCACCTGGCGGATGCCCAGACGTTGCACCAGCAGTCCTTGCTGGTCGTAATACACCCGCAGGTCATGGCGCTTCATGAAGTCGATGAAGCTGCCGCCGGTGAGGATCAGGTACGCCCGGCCCTGGTGGCGCTGGCGCAGGGCCAGGGCCAACCTGGTTTGTTCCCGGTCGCGGGCGTCGAAAAAGATCAGCGGCTGGGACAGGGAGACATAGTCCAGGGGATTGACCCGGGTGCCGGCGGCCACCAGGACCTTGCCCTCGTGATCGCGTACCGCTTCCAGCGCGGTGACCGTGGGATCGAACAGGAAGCTGCGCGGCGTGTTTGTGCGGGCCAGCCCTGCCACCGGCGCGGGCGACTCGATGGCCCGGCGCGAGCGGGCTGCGAATTCGGTCTGGATGCGGGCCAGTTCGCCGCTGGCCTGCTTCTCCTCCAGCCGGGTCTGGATGAGCGCCAGCAGGTCGGGCTCCGCCACCGGCCAGACCGGGCCCACCCGGCCCAGGTCCAGAGCTTGCACCGGCGCGGCGAGCAGCAGAGCCGCCACCCAGACCATGAGCCGTCCTTCAGAAAACGCCATAGGCCCTGCCCAGGATGCGTTCATGAGCCACGTAGCCCGTTGCCGCATAGCGGGAGTCCAGGGAGTCCCGGTGTGGGGCGTACAGGTAATAGTGCCCGGCCGGAACCGTCCCCGGCTGGTTGGCCGTCAGCGTCTGCCCCAGCCGCGACACCGCCTTTGCCCGCCCCACGTACTCGCCATTGACGTAGAAATCCCGGCCGAATGTGCTCACCTTGTCACCCGGCAAGCCCTTCACCACCTTCAGGAAAACCGCCCCCTCCGGGTAGATGAGCCCACCCTGCCAGCGCCAGGCCACCAGATCGCCTCGCTTCAAGCTGCCTGGCGCGGGTGTGGCCTTCTCCACCAGCACCAGATGCCAGGGCATGCTCTCGGTGAGCGTGAAACGCAGCCAGTAGTAGTGGCTGAAGATGAAACCGGCGCAGGCGACCAGACCGAAGGCGCCCCAGGCGACGGGATGGCGCCGGATCGCGGACCAGACCAGGCTGGCATACGCCTTCAGGCCCACCCTGGGCCGCAGGGCGAGGATGAGGCGCTCAATCCGGGGCATGGACGAGCTCCCGAAGTCGGGGCGTCAGATCCTCGGCGCCCGCCACCACGGCATCGGCCACCAGGATGACGCAGCCGCATTCCCGGGCCAGGCGTTGTACTGCCCGGTTCAGGCCCTGGCCGGCGTGGGTGGCTTCATCGAGGGCTGCCTGGGTTTCCCCCTTGGCCACCCGCTCGGCGAAACCGCGCTGGGTTTCCGCCACCACGCTGGCCAGGTCCACCCGACCGAAGCGGGGCACTGGCGGTGGCAGAAGGAAGTGGTAGGCGGCCAGCAGGCCCGCGCCGACGGCGAAGGCCAGCGCCGTGGCCAGGCCCCAGCCGATACCGGTGTTTGCGTGCACTGCTTCCGGCCCGCCGGAATCAGTAGGCACGACCACGTCCTCAGCCATGGGCCAGCCCCCGTTCCTTCAACACCGCCCGGATGGCCTCGTCCATGTTCAGCCCCGCGCCGGTCTTCTCCCGGATGGCATTGAAGTCCTCGGCCCGGGTGGAGGCGAGCATCAGGGAATAGGGATCCAGCACCAGGCGGCCGATGCCGTGTCCCACCGGGCTGTGCACGAAAACCTCCGAATACGCCCCCGCCTCGGTGTGCAGGGTCTCCAGCAGGTTGCGCATGCCCGCGCTCACCGCCAGGCGGTTGTTCTTCTCCAGGGCCAGCAGGGATTCCGGCTTCTGGCGCAGCATGAACATCCAGTCGGCGTTGTTCAGCGCCGCCGTGGCCGCCTCGTTGCGGTAGTAGTCGTCCACACCCTGGGTGCCGGTGACGAAGGCGCCGTTGTACTTGCGCGCCCGCCGGTAGCCCGCCTCGATGAACCCGCCGCTGGTCCCGTTCATCAGGCTCCAGGCCTCGTCGATGACGACCAGCTTCCTGCGCCCGTCGGAACGGTTGAGTGTGATCTCGTTGGTGATGAGGTACATGAGCAGGAGCAGGATCACCCCTTGCAGGTCTTTCTTCGATTCCAGCTCGTCCAGTTCCAGCACCACCAGTTCGGCGTCGAAGCGCACGTTGGCCGGCCCCTCGAACCAGCGGCCGTGGGCGCCGTCCTGGGTGTAGGGGAAGAGCTGGATGCCCATGTTGCGCACCCGCACGTCGCATTTGCCCTCGTCGTCCTTGCAGGCGGTCTTCAGGTGCTCGGCCAGTTCCGTCAGGGTGGGCAGCCGGGACTGGCCTTGCGCCTGGTACCAGACCTGACGCAGGGCGATGTCCAGCTGGGACATCTCGTACTGGGGCAGGGGCTCCTGGGGCGAGATCATCTGGGCGATGACTGGTTTCAACATCTCCATGTCCTCGTCCAGGTCCGTGACCAGGGAGAAGGGATTCAGGGACAGGTTGGAGGCGGGGGTGAACTCCAGGTACTGGCCACCCAGGCGCCGGCACAGGTTCTCGTAGGAGCGTCCGGCGTCGATCACCCAGACCCGGGCGCCGCTGCCCAGGTAGCCCAGGGCCAGCTCGTTCATGAACACCGACTTGCCCGAGCCGGAGGTGCCCACCACGCAGGCGTTGAAGTTGCCGGAGGGGTTGGCGAACAGGTCCACCCCCAGAGCCTGGCCGCGCCGGCCGAACAGGGCCATGACCGGCTCCCCCAGGCCCGCCCATTCGCCGATGACCGGGGCAAGATGGATCGCATTGGCCGAGGTCTTGAGGCTCTCTCTTCCCGCCCGTTTCGCCTCCCGCTGGAGCGAAGGGGTATAGGCCATGGGCAGGCCCAGCATCAGGCTTTGCAGGTTGAGGAAGGTATCCGACTGCAAGTCGAAGCCGAGGCCGCGCCACACGCCCCGCGCCGCCAGTTCGTCCCTGGCGGCGTGAGACGGCAGGGAGAAAAGGGTGAGCTGGTGATACAGGTACACCAGGGACCCGGCTCCGGAATAGGCGGCCATGGCCGTATCCCAGTCCAGCTTCTGTTCCTGCCAGTCCGGCATGAAGGCGGCCAGCTTGCTCTGGGCCGCCTGGGTGGCCCGCGCCGCCTTGAGGGTGGCGAAGGAACGGGTGGATTCGTAATCCGGGATGCGCAGCCCCAAGGTGATGAGAAAGGGGCAGGAATAGGCCTGGGAACCCTGGACGAAGTCGCCGATCAGGCCGCCCATGGCGGCCAGCTCCATGGTTCGGGGATAGTTGCGCACCGACAGGCAACGCACCACCGCCTCGGCGCTGTCGGCGGGACTGCCCACCACCAGGCCGTCGCGAGTGACCCGGGTGAGGGTGTCCAGGGCCAGGATCTGGTCGCCGATCAGGCGGCCATCGTCGTAGGCCAGGCGCTGGGCCTCGCCCTTCAGCAGCCGGTTGGGGTTGAGCACCTGGGCGCACCAGTGGATCAACTCGTCCGGCCCCCACTCGCCCGCGTACAGATAGGCCCCCTTCAGCACCGTGGCCAGGGCCTCGCGCAGGGTCAGGGCGTTCTCCAGGGCATCCCGATCGGCCATGCCCTCTGCGGGCAGGGTTACCGACAGGGCGGCCAGGAAGTGGCGTGGCATCCAGGGCAGGCCCGGGAAAGGGGGATGGATCGCGGCCCGGGCCAGATGGGCGGCCCGGCGCCGGGCGGCCTCGGTGTGGAGCCCACCGACGGTACGCAATCCCCGGTATCGGTCGAGGAAGTCGTGGATATCCGGCGTGCCCAGGAGATGGAATTGCAGGCTCGCCCCGGTGGGTAGTCCGTTGAAGATCGACTTGAGCACCGAGGCCATGCGCGCGTCGGCGCCGGTCTGGGGATGCAGGGCCAGCACGAAGCCCACCGCCTCCACCGGGTCCTGGCCGTTGCGGCGTGCCCCCGGCGGACGTTCCAGCAGGAAAAGCCGCTCCTCCGGCAGCCAGCCGGAATAGGGCAGCCAGTCGGCCAGGCGGTCGAAGCTCGGCATGGGCGAGGGCTGGGCCAGGGTTGAGGGCAGATAGGCCGAGTCCGAGAAATCGGTCCGCGCCGGCCGCCAGAGCCCGCGCAGGAAGGCGAAGGTGTCAGCGCTCATCGTCCTCGGCCGGTTGGGGGGCGCGTGCCGATTCCAGCACCGTGTCGCGGGCGTCCTGGCGGGTAGTTTCTCGATGGGTGGCGGGGTCCGCAGTCCGGGTACCGGCTGGCGCAGCGATGGGCGCCGCCTTTATGGGTGCAATCGGCGCGAACTGGCTGCGGATCACCGCCTCGGTATGGCCCAGTTGCCACGCGCCCCGGTGCCACATCACATAGAGATAGGCCTGGTCATGCAGGTCCCCGTCCTCGTCCACCCAAGGGGCGAGCCAGAGCCGCAGCACCCTGGGTGGAGACAGCAGGGGCGTGCCGGCGGCCGACGCGGCGCTGGCGGGGGGTATCGCGCCGTAAGGCCTGGGTAGATCTGCCGAGTGTTTCGAGTCGGTGCCGGTGGCGGATTCAGGCGCCGCGCTTTGGGGGCTTTCTTCCCGCATGGCCGGCAGTGTTCCCGCCACGGTATTGGCATACACCCCGGAAACGGAGGTGCAGACCACCCCATCCGGTGCCCGGCAGGCGAACTCGCTCTTACCTTCCAGGCCGGCCATGTTGGCGCAGGCCGATAGGGCGGGGAGCAGCAGCACAATGGCCCGTCTCATGGCCGCTTCTCCTCGGCGGTGGGTTTCCGATCCCCTTCCCCCAGGAAATCCTCGATGCGCCGGGCGGGCGCAGCCCCCGCCAGGTGCCGTCCCCGGACATCGAACAGGGCGGGGGTGCCCTCTACCCCCAGATTGCGGGCCAGCGCGATGTTGCGGTCGATGGGATGGGCACACTCGGCGGCGGGGGGTGGTGCCTTGCCCTCCAGCATCAGCACCTGCCAGGCGGCGGCCCGGTCCGGGGCGCACCAGACGGCGATGGCCCTGGAACGCGCCTGGGGATGTAGTTCCGCCAGGGGATAGAGGAAGGTGTGAACGGTGACGTTGTCGAGCTTGGCCAGTTCCTGCTCCAGCTTGCGACAGTAGGGACAGTCCGGGTCCGAGAACACCGCCAGCACGCGGGAGCCGTTGCCGCGCACGGTGGTGATGGCGTCCGCCAGGGGCAGGTTGGCGAAGTCGATGCGCCGGGCCGCCTCCAGGCGGTCCGCCGTCAGGTCGCGCTGTTCCCGCATGTCATAGAGGTGGCCGAACAGAAAGTGGCGTCCATCGCCGCCCACATAGGCCAGGTTGCGGCCCATGGTGACCTCGTAGAGGCCGGGCATCGGAGTCGGGCGGATGTCCCGGAAGCTCGTGGCGGGATAGGCGGCCTTGAGGGTGGCCTCGATGCGGGTGACCGGGTCCGGGTCGGAGGCCTGGACCGGGCTGGCCAAAGCCAGGCCGGTGAGGAGAATCAGGGTTGCGTGTTTCATGATCTATCGCGCTCCATAGCGTTTGCCGGTCTCAAAGGGAACGCCCGCCGAGGCCTCGCCCATGGGCAACATGGCGCCCTTGGTGATGACCACGTCCACCAGCCGGCCGGCATCCACCTCCACCACCGGGTAGAGCTTCTCGGCCAGGGAGATGTAGTACTGGGCGAGGCGGTCCATCGCCTTGCCCACCCCTGAGGAGATGCCGGCCTTGAACTCCTCCCCCGACTTCACGGTGCTGGTGGAACCCAGGGGCGAGGTGGTGGTGGTGGTGGCGCTCTGCTGGAAGGCCTGGCCCAGGCCGGAGCCGATGCCGGCGATGAGGGCGTTGGCCAGCACCTGGCCCTGCTTGGTGATGAGCCGGCCCATCACCCCCGCCTTGCCGTCCTCCCCGGCCACATAGCCCTTGATGGGCAAGTCCAGGGATTCGCCCCGGGGTGAGACGCAGGACAGGGACTCGGTGCGGATGTAGGCCCGCTCGGAGGAGAGGTCGCCATAGCCGGAACCGACGATGAGGCAGTCCTTCGCCTTGAGCCGGAACTGGTTGGGCAACTGGGCGTGGTCCACCAGGCGCAGCAGGACGGGATGGGGGTTGCTCTGGGCCTGGCCGCCGGTGGGGGCGTTGAGCCCGGCCAGCAGCACCGCCCGGACGAAGGAACCGGAGGGCAGGTAGGTGCCGGGGGTCTTGGCCGCCTGCCGGTCCTTGTTGGCGGTCGGCTCGGTTGCCGGCCGGGCATCTGGTGCCGGCCCCATCTCGCCGGACTCGATGCCCCTCTCCAGGATGGCAGGGGAAACCCCCAGCGGGGCCGGCTGGCCCGGCACCGAGATGGGTGGCGGCAGGGGTACCACCGAGACCGGCCGGGTGGGGGCCAGGGGCGGAGGCGGCGGCAGCGAAGGCAAGCCCGGTGGAAATCCGGGTACTTTGGACACCGCGTTTTTCTCCGCTTCCTGGCGCTTCATCAGGTCGTTGAGCTCGGCCAGGGAACGTTCCAGGCGGTCGATGCGGGTGCCTTCCTGGCCGCGCCAGGCATCCTTGGGATCCACCCCGGCACCGGCCGGTGCCACCGCCAGAGGGACGGGCTTCTCCGGCAGGCCGGCGCCGGTTTGGGACTTGCCCGCCCGCATGAAGGCCACCAGGCCGATCAGGCCCAGACCCACCACGATCAACACCCCGCCAGCGATCAGGGCCTGCCGGCGCCGGATGGCCGCCGCGGCGGCGGAGAGCATGGGCCTGGCGCCCCTGCCGGCTCGATCGTTCTTGCCGTCGAGGATCATTCGTCGCCCTCCCGCTGGCGGATCACGAACACGCGGGTGGCTTCACCGGGATTCAGGGCGTGGTTCTCCACCCCCACGGCGAGCACGCCGGGACGGAAGAGCTCCGCTTCGGCCACCCGCAGTTCGGCATTGCCCGTGTTGGTGAGCTGGAACAGGTCGGCCACCACCGTAGTGCCCAGCCAGGAGCGCTGATGCACGAAGTGGCTGCCCTGCCACAGGCGCAGGGTCTCGCCCCGCTCCCGCACCTCCATGTCGCCGGGCAGGGTGTCAGTGGCCATCATCAGAGCCAGGGACTTGACCATGCGTTGCCTGGAGTCGGCCTGCTCGGCCACTGAGGGTTTCGCCACCCGTCGTGCCGGGTCCTTCAGGATCAGGCTCTCGGAGGGCATGTCCACGGGCTGGAGCGTCAGGGCATAGGTGGCGCCCGAGTCGGCGGTCAGGAACAGGGAGGCGGGCTCGCCCCGCTCCAGAGGCCGCACGTAGATCTGGCCGGTGCGGGCGTTTTTCTCGATGGCGAGCCGCCCCTTGAGGGCGTGCCAGGACTGGATGCGGCCCTCCGAGAGGGCGATGCGCGTCAGCTCATCAGCCGCGATGCGGGCGAAGGCGGTCTCGCCGTCGCGCACCGGCAGGACCTGCAAGGCCCAGGCCGGCGGCAACAGGCCGCCGAGCACGAGGAAGCTAGCGGCCAGCAGCCGAAGCTCAACGGTCAACAACTTGGCCGAAGGGATCATCTTGCGAGGTCTCCTTGAGGGTGGTGACGACGGTGCGCCCGCCGTCATAGCGGAAGGCCACCAGCACGGTGAGCGCCCGGGGTGGCGAGGCCTTGTCGGTCACGTAGGTGGTGAGTTCACCCTGCACCGCCAGACGCAGTTCGTCGGACTTGTCGTGCAGGACGCTTCTCGGGGAAAACAGGGTAGCGACCTGGTCGCGCTTCACTCGCTCGGCCGCGAGGCGGCCAGCCTTCTCCAGGGCGCCATGGGCCTCGGGCGCGGTGTACTTCAAGAGGGCTGCATTCTGGAAATCGACGGAAGACGGCGTGACGTTGTAGGCCAGTTGCAGGACGAACAGGGCCATCTGGTCCAGGTAGTCGCGTGACACCCGGTCAGCCTCCACCCAGAAGCCCCGCTCGATCTGGGGCGGCAGGAAGGTGATCCGGTCCCGATCCTGATGCAGGAAGACGTGCAGAGCCAGCAGCAGGCTGGTGGCCGACAGCACTGCCAGCAGCAGTTGCACGGCCCGGCCGATGCCGGTGCGGGCTTCCAGGTCGGCGCTGATCTTAAGGGGGTTCATGCCTGCTCCGGGTTCATCCGATGAACTCCCGCAGGTGGGACGGCGACGTGCGGCTGAACCCCGAGCCGAAGGGCAGATGCCAGTAGGCCCAGTGCAACAGGTAGCGCCGGTGCCGGCCACCGGTGAACTTGCCGAGGGCATGGGCCAGCGTCAGGCCGGCGGCAATCCAGGTGATGGGATCCTTCAATAGGATGCCCAGGAAGACGAAGGCCACGAGCAACCCCACCTGGCTCGCGTCCCACATGAGGATGCGGGCGGGCTCGTCCAGGCGGGTGGGGATGCGGGTGTCGCCCATGGCCTTCGTCGGACTTAAATGACCGCGCCGATGATGCCGGTAATCAGGCCCGCACCCAGGGAGAACAGGATGGCGAACACGATGGAGGTCAGCGCCGGCATGGCGGTCACCCGGGCCAGGCCCACCACGGCGCCGATGATCAGCGCGCCGATGGAGATGGTGATGGCCAGGTTGCCGGTCGCCCAGTTGGTGACGCGGGCGGACAGGGCGGCGAACTCCGGGTCGGCTGGCACGCCGGCCAGGGCCGGGCCGGCGCCGATGACCAGGCCGCCCAGTAGCAATGCGAGTTTGTGGGTGAGTTTCATGAAAGAAGATTCCTGTGGAAATGAAGGGGTGGTCTCGTCGTCTCTGCGTCTCGTCGTCTCGGAATCAGCCGGTATCCAGGTCCAGGCGCACGATGTCCTTCACCAGGGCCAGAAAGCCCGCCCGGGCCACGGCATCGGTGAGGCAGTACTCGATGGCGGCGGTGGCCAGGCGCCGCTCCTGGTTGAAGTCGCGCTCCGGCAGGGCCTTGCGCAGTTCCTGCAGGCGCCGCTTGGTCTCTTCACGGATCAGCACGGATTTGTAGCCCGGCTCCCATTCCCGCTCGCTCATGTGTGCCCCCTGGCGCCATGCGCCATCCCCCCGGGGGGAAGTTCGCGTTGCTTCGGGCGGCCGGGCGCAACGCTCATGGGGTGGGCCTCATGATCAGCAGATCCAGGTCGGTGCGACGTGCGGGGGGATGCATCGGGGGGGGCGCCTCGATGCAGCACTCGGCCTCCACCCGGACGATCCGGTCCTCCGGGATACCCAGGTCCAGCAGAGCCTGGCGGACGGTCTCGGCGCGGTGCAAGGCCAGCCGATGGTTGAAGGCGGGATTCCCCACCCGGTCGGTGTGGCCGGTCAGGGCGATGGCACGGGCCTCCAGCAGCAGGGGACGCAGGCTGTCGAGGGCCTGCCGTTCCCCGGCGGTCAGCCGTGACGAAGCAAAGGGGAAGTGGACCGCGCGGGTGATGCGCTCCTCCTGTGGGGGAGGTAGCGGCTTCGGCTTGGGTTTCTCGACGAGCCGGATGGGCGGCGGCACGGGCGCCTGCACCTTGCGCGTGGGCGTCGGGCAGTCTGCGCATAGCCGGAACACCGCCTCCCGGCCGTGGCCGGTCTGGGCAATGCCCAGGTAAGCGGGAGCGGGCATGCTCGACACGCCAGCCACCGGCTCCGCCGGCTGGACCGAGCACCCGACGAGTAGGGCGCAGCAGGCCAGTGCGGCTCTCACCGCAGCGCCCTCCCGATGGCCCGGTACACCTTCCAAGCGTAATCCATGCGGGCCTTGCGGCAGGCGGCACCCTTGAGCCGGGTGCAGGCGGCGTTGTAGGCCCCCACCGCCTCCCAGCCATTGCCGTGCCGGTCGATCTTTTCGCGCAGGATGCGCGCGCCCACGAGAATGCTGGTGCAGGGGTCCCACAGATGCTCGGGGGCCACCCCCAGTTTCGCCAGGGCCGGCAGGTTGCGGGAGTTGATCTGCATGAGCCCGATGTCATAGGAACCGGTGTGCCCCATGTGGCCCAGGTTCAGGGCGGCCGGATCGAGGCCGGACTCCACCACGGCGATGCCGTAGAGCAGCCAGGGTTCCACGCCATGGGCCCGGGCCGCCTCGTCCCAGCAGGCCGAGGCGCCGTTCGCCAGCGCCAGGGTCAGGCACGCGGCCATGCGAACGAACCAGTCCATACTGATTGAGTTTGAGGGTGCACTTTGATCTTCCTGGCCACCGGAGAAAAAGAGCCCCCCGAGGGGGGCGCGAAGGAGGAGGTCACAACGGGGAGGAAGACTAGGCGTGGGGGATCAGGCCGTCGCCCCGAAAAGGGAAATGGATTCTTCGCGTTATTTCGAGACGGAGCAGGAGGGCCGTGCTAATGCCGGGGCAAGAGCAACCCACCACCGTGGGTCGGATGCAGGTCAACCATCACCGCCGGCAAAGGAAGCCGAAAAGGCTGTCAAACGAGAAGGGGAAGGGCCCTACCCAAAGGGCCTGCCCTCATGGCCGGGCAGGGGGAAAGGGTTCAAGGGGGAAGGGGCCGAGCTGGAAGGGGAAGGGTAAAGGTAAAGGTAAAGGGGCAAACGTTGTGCCCTTCGCGAACGTCAGCTTCCCAATTCAGTGCCAGTCAGCCTCAATTTATCGACCCCATCTGTTTTTCTCCTCTGGCGTTTCAATTCCCGTTCTTACTCCTGGATCGTGCTCGCCGTGGAGGTAGGGTCGCACGCGGCCTGGGATGCCACCTCCGTCGCTTGCGGCGCGGCTTCGGCGGCAGGCTGGGCGGTGTACCCCGTCCTCCCGATCAACGGCCCCAACGGTTGCGTTCGATCTGGCGATGCAACTCGGTGTCTTCTTCCTCGAAGCTGGCTTCCACCTCGCTGGGATGGCAGTCGGGGGAGCGTTCCTCGCGGACCTGGGCCGGTGGGATGGAAGGCGGCGGTGGCGAGGCGCCATCCCAGGCAAACGGGTTCTTGAACTGGGGCGGGTCCGGCAGGCAGTCGTACTTGTAGGACGGCGGCCAGCCCGTCTCGTAGGGTAGGAAGGAGATAGTCTGCTCGAAAACCAGGGGCTTGCCGGTGGGCGTGGGCGGCAGCGGGGGCATGTTCCGGATCGCCTTGTGGGCAAGCTCCGAGGCCTTCGCCGAGGTGGACCACAGTTCTTCCGCCTGGGCCAGGGTGCCGTCCGGGTTGATGGTGATGCGGAAGCGGACCTGCCCCTGGTCCGGGCCCGCCACGGCGGTGCCCATCTGGCTTCGCACCTGCTGGCCCCAGGCATTGCGGTAGCGCTTGCTGTTCTTCAGGGTGTAGGTGGATGCCAGCTGCCATTCCTCCGCGCTGGGCGCGGGTGGCGCCGCCAGGGAGGCGGGCGTCTTGGGCGCCTCGGCCCGCGTTGGCTCGGGCTGGGCCTCGTCCCGGGGCGGTGGGGGCTCGCGCCGGGGTTTCTCGATCTCTTCCGGCGGCGGGGGCGGCAGTTCGATCAGTTGGGCATCGAGAGGGGAGGATTCAGGCGGGCTTGGCCGTTCCACGGGCATGAACAACGCCCCGGCCCAGAGGCCTAGCAGGCCGACGAGGACGGCGCCGGGCAGGGTGATGGGCAGGCGCCGCCAGGGGCTGTCCAGGCGCCAGTCGAAGCCGGCCTCGGTGGCCAACGAGTTGGCCGCCTCATCGGCCATGCTGGACGGCGATGAGGAAATGCTTCGCGCCAGCTTCCCTGGCCTTGATCATGGCCTGGACGATGACGCCGTTGGTGGCCGCGTTGTCGGCGGCGATGACTACGCTGGGGTCGGCGGGGTTCAGCAGCGTTTTCAGGGTGGGGGCCAGGCTATCCAGGGTGACTGGCGTCTTGTCCAGGAACAGCTTGCCGTCCGGCGTCACCGTCAGGGTCACCGGCGGTTTCTTCTCCATCGGCGCCGCCGCGCCCTGGGGCAGGTCGACCTTGACCGAGTTCAGCTGCTGCATGGCCAGGGAAGCTAGCATGAAGGTGGCCAGCAGGAAGAACATCACGTCGATCATGGGGATGATCTCGATGCGGCCCCGCTTGGCCTGGCGCAGCCTACGCAGCTTCACGGCCGGCTCCGGCATCCTGGGCATCCAGGCGGATGTGATCCACCAGCCGGGTGCCCAGGCGCTCCATCTCGTCCAGGGTCTGGGCCTGGGCC
Source organism: Thiobacillus denitrificans (assembly GCA_020723405.1). Taxonomy (GTDB): domain Bacteria; phylum Pseudomonadota; class Gammaproteobacteria; order Burkholderiales; family Thiobacillaceae; genus PFJX01. The sequence continues at coordinate 55,196 of DYIY01000015.1, forward strand.
CGGGTGAGGAAGTTGTAGCCGAACAGGGCCACCAGGGCGATGAGCAGGCCCAGGGCCGTGGCGATGAGGGCCTCGGCCACCCCGGCGGTGACGCCCCCCGGGTTCACCAGCCCGGCGGCACCGATGAGCTTGAAGGACTGCATCATGCCCAGGATGGTGCCCAGCAGGCCCAGCAGGGGCGCGGCGGTGACCACCGTGTCCAGCACCCACAGGCCCCGGCCCAGGGATTTCTCGATCTGCTGGGCCTCGTCCCCGGCCCGGGATTCCACCCACCAGGCGGGCTTGGCGCGGTTGTCCATGATGACCCGGAAAAAGCGGCTGAAGTAGTTGCGCGGCCCCAGCTCGGTCAGGTGCCGGTCGAGGTCGTCCCAGCTGAAGCCGTAGGTTTCCACCAACTGGCGCAGGGCTTCGGGCAGCCGGGCGTGGCGGCGGTAGACGAGGGCCTTGTCCAGCATCACCACCAGAGCTGCCAGGGCCAGGGCGAGCAGCGGGTAGATGATGGCGCCGCCGTGTTTGAGCACCTCGATGGCGGCTTGCAGGTCGTGCATCGTATTTCTCCGTCAGGAAAGGGTTGCGGGCATTCGCCGCGTCAGTGCCCCGCCGGCTTGCTGGCCAGTTCGTTGGCCTTGAAACCGCCCTTCTTCTTCCAGCCTTCCAGGCCGTCCTGCAGCACCTTGACGTTGTCCCAGCCCAGCAGGCGCAGGGCGAAAACGGCCTGGGCTGAAAGGGAGCCGGTGTTGCAGTAGTAGACCACCGTGCGGTCCTTGGGGATCTCGCCGCGCCGGGCGATGGCCTGGCGCCATTCGATGTTCACCGCCCCGGGGATGTGTTCCCTGGCGTACTGGGCGGCGTCGCGCGCGTCGATCACGAACACCTTTTTCCAGTCCTCGGCGGGAATCTGTTCCGGCCAGATGATGCTGGAGCCGTATTCAGTGAAGTCCATGTATTCCTCCATGGACTTCACCACGGCGGGATTCTCGGCGGCGGGGGCAGCCAGGGGCAAAGCCAGGCCGAGGGCGAGTATCAGGGTGCGCAGTGTCATGTCGTTCCACTCCAAGCGTGGGATGAGTCCAAGGCCGGTCTCCAAGCCAGGCTGAGTGTCCCCGGCTCGGCGCCCCGTCGCCAGATTCAAAACTACCATTTGAAGCCCCCCATCTGGCCCACGGGGCCCGTGGCCGCTACTATCGCCACGCAACCTGGAACCGCCATGCTCGACACTCTGCCCCTGCTGACCCCCACCGATTTCCCGGCCCTTACCCGGACGCGGCTGACTACCCTCCAGGTCAACCTGGGCTACCGCTGCAACCAGAGTTGTCTGCATTGCCATGTCAACGCCGGCCCCAAGCGCACAGAGGTGATGGACGATGCCCTGGTGGAATTGATCCCCCAAGTGCTGGCGGCACGTCGGCTGGTAACCCTGGACCTCACCGGCGGCGCGCCGGAGCTGCATCCGCGTTTTCGCTGGCTGGTGGACGCCGCCCGCGCCCTGGGGGTCAAGGTCATCGACCGCTGCAACCTGACCATCCTGTCGGAGCCGGGCTTCGACGACCTGGCCGAATTCCTCGTGGAACAGCGGGTGGAAGTGGTGGCTTCCCTGCCCTGTTACCTGGAAGACAACGTGGACAAGCAACGCGGCAAGGGGGTGTACGCGCGCAGCATCGCGGGGTTGAAACGGCTGAACAGCCTGGGGTATGGGCAAATCAGCAGCGGGCTTGCCCTCAACCTGGTCTACAACCCCGGTGGCGCCCAACTGCCGCCCCCCCAGGCGGGGCTGGAAGCGGCCTACAAGAAGTCGCTCCTGGACCGCCACGGCATCGTTTTCAACCGGCTTCTGACCATCGCCAACATGCCCATCCTACGTTTTGGCAGCACGCTCCTGTCGAAGGGCACGTTCGCGGACTACATGGCCCTGCTCAAATCCAGCCACAACCCCGCCAACCTGGCCGGCGTCATGTGCCGGGAACTGGTCAGCGTGGACTGGCGCGGCCGCCTGTACGACTGCGATTTCAACCAGATGCTGGGCCTGGTGGGAAACGGTCCTGCCACCCTTGCGGACCTGCTGCATGCCGGCCTCGACAATGCCCCCATCCGTGTCGCGCAGCACTGCTACGGCTGCACCGCCGGCCAGGGCAGCAGTTGCGACGGGGCGCTGGGCGAGTCCGGGTGCGCTTCTTGAGCGACTGGCGAAAACCCCGTCGCTTCGACCGCAATCTGGTGGTTATCGGCGCGGGCGCCGGCGGCCTGGTGACGGCCTACATCGCCGCCGCCGTAAAAGCGAAGGTGACCCTCATCGAGGCCGGCCGCATGGGCGGCGATTGCCTCAACACCGGCTGCGTGCCCTCCAAGGCCCTGATCCGCGCCGCCCGCCTGCTGGCGGATATGCGCCGGGCGAGGGAGTTCGGCATCGTCCAGGAACCGCCCCGAGTGGATTTCGCCGCCGTCATGGACCGGGTGCGCTCGGTGATCCGCCAGGTGGAGCCCCACGATTCTGTGGAACGCTATACCGCCCTCGGGGTGGAGGTGATCCAGGGCCACGCCCGGCTGACCTCGCCCTGGACGGTAGCGATCAATACCGACGAAGGCTCGCGTAGCCTCTCCGCCCGCGCCATCGTCCTGGCCACCGGCGCCGCGCCTGTCATTCCCGACATTCCCGGCATCGACACGGTGCGCCACGTCACCTCGGACACGGTCTGGTCCCTGGACACCCAGCCCGGGCGCCTGGCGGTGCTGGGTGGCGGTCCCATCGGCTGCGAGTTGGCCCAGGCCTTCGCCGGGCTGGGCAGCCGGGTCACCCTGGTGGCCCGTTCCGGCCTGCTGGGCCAGGAGGATGTCGAGGTCGTCGCGCAGGTGGAGCAGGGCCTGGCCGCCGACGGCGTCCGCCTGCTCAAGGGGAGCGAGCCCCTGCGCTGCGAGACCGTTGACGGGGAGCAGCGTCTGATCGTGGGCGGCAAGGAGGGCGAAGAGGCCATCCCCTTCGAGGTTCTGCTCTGCGCCACCGGCCGCAAGGCGCGGGTGGAAGGCTTCGGCCTGGAGGACCTGGGCATTCCCCTGACCCGCTCCGGCACCATCGAGGTCAACGAATACCTGCAAACTCGCCACCCCAGCGTCTATGCCTGCGGAGACGCCGCCGGGCCGTACCAGTTCACCCACGCTGCCGCCCACCAGGCCTGGTACGCGGCGGTCAACGCCCTGTTCTCGGGCCTGCTCGGCCTCATCGGCCGCTTCAAGGCCGACTACCGGGTCATGCCCCGGGTCACCTTCACCCGCCCCGAGGTGGCGCGGGTGGGCCTCAACGAAACCGAGGCCAAGGCCCGGGGCATTCCCCATGAAATCACCCGCTACGACCTGGCCGACCTGGACCGGGCCCTGGCCGACGGCGCTGCCCACGGCTTCGTCCAGGTGCTCACTCCGCCCGGCAAGGACCGCATCCTGGGCGTCACCATCGTCGGCGAGCACGCCGGCGAACTGCTGGCGGAATTCACCCTGGCCATGAAGCACGGCCTGGGACTCAACAAGCTGCTCGGCACCATCCACCCCTACCCCACCTGGAGCGAAGCGGCCAAGTACGCCGCCGGGGAATGGAAGCGCGCCCACGCTCCCCGCGGCCTGGTGGCCTGGTTGGAACGCTTTCACGCTTGGCGGCGGAAATAAATCAAGGAACCCCCATGCGCTTCATCGACGACATCCCCCTGCCCCTGCTGATCGTGGTAACCCTTCTCATGCTCGGCGCCCCGTTCACGCCGGAACCCCACCTGGTGGAAAAGGCCCGCATGCTGGCCGAAGGCACCCTCACCCGCCCCATCGACATCTTCGACGTGTTCTGGCACCTGCTGCCAGGGGGCCTGCTGGCGCTGCGGCTGGCAAGGATGCGCCGGAAGGGATGAATGCCAGACCGGCCGCCATGCGCCTGTCCATCATCGTTCCCACCCTCGACGAGGCGGAAGGCATCGCCGCCGCCCTGGAGCCCCTGCAAGCCCCGCGCGCCGCAGGCCACGAGTTGATCGTGGCGGACGGCGGCAGCGCGGACGCCACCCCGGCCCTGGCCGCGCCCCTGGCCGACCAGGTCATTCAGGCGCCGCGCGGTCGGGCCCGGCAGATGAACGCCGGGGCCGCCGCCGCCAGCGGTAACGCGCTGTTGTTCCTGCACGCCGACACCCACCTGCCTGCCAATGCGGTGGAGGTCATCGGCCTGGCCCTGGCGCGGCATCCCTGGGGCCGCTTCGACGTGCGTATCGCGGGCCGTTCTCCCTGGCTCATGGTCATCGCGCGCATGATGAACTTGCGCTCCCGCCTCACCGGCATCGCCACCGGCGACCAGGGCCTCTTCGTCACCCGCGCCGCCTTCGAGGCCGTGGGCGGCTTCCCCAATCAGCCATTGATGGAGGACATCGAACTTTCCCGGCGCCTCAAGCGTCTCGGCCCGCCCGCCTGCCCGCGCGAGCGGGTCACCACCTCCGGCCGGCGCTGGGATACGCACGGCGCATGGCGCACCATCCTGCTCATGTGGCGCCTGCGCTTCGACTACTGGCGTGGCGTGCCGGCGGAACGGCTGGCGCGCCGCTACAACCGGTGAAACCCACCCGCATCCTGATCTTCGCCAAGGCTCCCGTGCCGGGCCGGGTAAAGACCCGGCTAATCCCGGCCCTGGGGGCGGAAGGCGCGGCCTGGCTGGCGGCTCTGATGCTGGACCACGCCCTGGAACAGGCCCGCGCCGCCGGGATCGGACCGGTGGAGTTGTGCATGAGTCCGGAACCGGGCGGCGCCGATTGGCTGTCTTTCATCCTGCCGCCGGACATTGCCACAAGCGCCCAGGGCGAGGGTGACCTGGGAGAGCGCATGGCCCGCGCCGCGCAACGGCGCATCGACGGCGGTGAAATGGTGCTGCTGATGGGCACGGACTGTCCCGGCCTCGATGCCGAACGCCTGCGGAAAGCCGCCGCCTGCCTGCAAAGCCATGACGCAGTCATGTATCCCGCCGAGGACGGCGGCTACCCGCTGCTGGGCCTGCGGCAGTTCCATTCCGGCTTGTTCGCCGACATGCCGTGGAGTACCGATGCCGTTGCCCACCTTACCCTGGAACGTATGGCGAGCCTTGGCTGGCGAGTGTGGGTGGGCGAATCACTCAGGGATATCGACGAGCCGGGCGACCTGGCTTACTTACCGAAATGGCTGGACCAAACTGCTGTGATCGGCCCTTTCTGAACGGCTGCTAGCCAGGCTTCCATCAGGCGGCACCCGCCTTGTTGCAGTCAGCCAGCGGGGGCGATGTGAACTACCGCTGGTCGGCCTTAGCGGCCGGTGGGCTTCTTCGGTTACTCCGTCAGCAATAGGATAGATTGGTGCCTGATTCTTGATTATTCGTGGGGATTGGCCGCTATCGAGAACGATGCCGTCCGCGTACTATTCGGCAAAAACCAGCCGGCGGAGACGGTCGGCCATAAGGCACGTTGGCATGCCTGCGACCTTGCGGTGCAGAGCTTGCTTGGGGGCAAGTGTGTAGGCCACGGAAACCGTCGAGAACTGCTCGGAAGCGAGGATGGATTGTAGGTGGCGAGGCCATAAAACCGCAGGAATTTAGAAACCAGGAAGAGTTGGTAATCGCCCGATCTCTCATGAAAAAGAGCAACCCGCCCTTATTTGAACTGCATGAGGAATTGGACGAGAGTCTTAGACCTACGGTATCGGCGCTGGACAAGGCGCGGTTGACAGCTTTCTACCTGAGTCGCGATCGCCTTCTGGGTCTGCTGAATTCCCAGCGCCTGCCTGCGCACATTGTGGCGGCCCTTCAAGGCCAAGATGACCAGATGTCGGCGGCGATCCTTTCCAATGCAGTCGGCTCATACCTTCTGCAGGCGATAGCCGGAGGTAGTGTGAAGACGCTGCCGCAACTTGCCTTTGAAGGTGGGCTGAAAGAAGGTGTTCCGTTCATCTACAACGGTCACGTCACTGGCAAAGGCTTCGCCGTTGCGAACAAAACCCCTGCTTTGAGTCTCACAGAGAAGCTTGACGAGCCACTTGCCGACAAGAAGCTTGTCTTCGAGTTTTCCAAGAACGGTCTAGTGAATGACACTGCGTACACCCGCATGTCTGGCTCGACGCGCCTGTTCGCGTTTGGCTACATCACTGGGATCGACGACGCCGTCATCCGCGCCGTGCCTTACGTTGTGGGGGATTTGGTCGCAAGCAGCCATACGATGACCTCGCCATTCGTGCCGACGCTCGAACTGCGACCTGAGGAAATCGAGCAGTTCACCGGAATGGACGAGACCTGGTTTCCCTCCAAAGCCGAGTTCAAGCGCATGACCATGATCCCGGAACTGGCCGTCAAAGAGCTGATCTGTTGCCTGCTTGGCGAGCATTCAGTGCCCAGCGATTGGGGGGGAGAGGAAAGCGATGTGCTGTCGGCCAACTTGCTTGTTAATAGCCGCCGTCACACAGCGGCGTTCTTGCTCAAGGGGCCAGCACGGTTTCACCCGATGAGGCCAACTGACCTTGGAAAAAATGGCGACCAACTCTACCGCCTCTTCAACATTCCTGCCCAGATCTACGTGGTTCAGCATTGCCATGATATTGGCGCCGCCGTCCGCAAGCAGGCAGAGGCGTTTGCGTTCGCACGAAGTTTTGTCGCCCCCTGCCAGATTGTTTTCATGGATGGCCTCACGACAGCGCGTCTGCTGCGGGCTCATGGGCGTTGGCCAGCGACAACGCCTATTTCGAGAAGAGGAAAGGCAGCATGACGGTTCGGTCACCCCATCGTGACGCCCTGCGAATTCTGTTCGTCTTGAGGGCAGGAGGTAGCCCCGTTGAGCCACCGGCAGCTGAGCATGCTCTCATCTTCAAAGGGGAAGCACGCTTACAAGCGTTCGACTTCTGGATGCGAAATCCAGACTATCTTGCGGCTGAGTTGCTTGATCTGTTCGCGGAGACAAAGGACAAGAACTACTACGAAGCAGCGCAGGCGATCTTGGACGACGAGGAACCTGACCTTCGCCGCGTTCCGATGGTCCGGTACTTCTTTGGCGCCTACGAACGCCTGGATGATGCCTTGTCGCTACTGAGGTCACGGGATCTCGTTCGCATCACTGGCATCAAGGGAGCCAACAACAAGGTCTTGGAGACAGACTTCGTTCTTACGAAGACCGGCTATGACACTTGCTCGACCGCAGTATCGCAAGAGCCAATCCTTCAGTGGTACGCGGACAGGGCCGAGTTGGTAGCAAAGGTTGCCGGCACCATGGGCGGGACAGCTTTGAAGCAGAAACAGTACAAGCGCGCGAGCTACGCGGAGACCAAATTGGGCGGGGTCATTCCTGCCATCACCGAAGATGTGCGAGTTCGCATAACGCAGCTGCAATCCGACTAGCGATTGGGAGAAAGATGGCGCAACCCAAAGAAGAATGGCTACAAGCGATAGCTACGAGGGCGGAAGCGGAGACTAGCGCAGTTGAGGGAGTCCTTTCCGCTCACCGAATTCAACCATCACCTGTACTCGCCCAGCCTCGCAGGCTTGTTCTGCGAGAGATCGAGTTTTCTGGCGCGAAGGACGGCGTCGCGAACGCTGGCACTTTCGCGTTTTCATGGACGGCCCTTGATCACGGCCTGTGGGCTATGCTCTCTGAGCACAACCTACGGGGCAAGTCGACCATCATCGAGATTGTTCGATGGATGATAAGAGGAAGACCGTCAAGCAACCTGCAAGACGATGTGAGGCGATGGGTTCATGCCGTGCGGCTTGGTTTTCTCCTTGATTCAGACGAATACGAGATCGTCGCCAATACCCAGGGCGAGCCCATCGGCAATCTCTACCGTATTCTTGCGCCCGGCGCTACTGGAGGCGATCCGGGGAGAACCGTTCTTGCCGACTTTGCGACCGATGGCGAGTTCGAAGCAGTCATGGCGGATTTCTTCATGCGCACGTTCGCGATGGATCCGATATCGAACTTGCGACAGGGAGGAGAGGACGGGGGGCAATCGGTAACGCATAGCTGGGTAGCCTTCTCAGGCGCCATGTTCATCGGCACCAACTACGAGGTACTTCTTGGCGATATGCCCGTTGCGACCGGTCTCACATCACGGCTGATGCAGATGTACCTCGGCGTCCCATGGGTTTCAACACTCGCTGCTGCGAAGACCGCGTGCCAGCTCGTTGAGCAAACGGTTCAAGCTTCTGTGCGAAGAAATGAACAGGGACATGAGGCGACCAAAGCACGCATTGCAAACATAAACGCCCAACTGGCAGAGAAACGTGCTGAGCTAGCGAAGATTCCAAGCGATGAGGCCGTGCGCAACGCCATTGATACCGATGCGACCGAATTGGCCGATGTTCGTCGCCAAGAGCGAATCTTGGTCGAACGTGCGGAACGCGCCGTTGCCGCGCTCCGAGAACTAACCACCGTCCACCAGGAAGATCGGCGGGACCTCCAGACACACATGGATGCCATGTCCGCGATGGCAGTGTTTCGTCGCCTGGAACCGAAGTGCTGCCCTCGCTGCGATCACACGATTTCCAAGGCGAAGAAGGAACTTGAAAGTTCCACGCACTCATGCTCTGTTTGTGGTGAGTCGATCACGAACTCCGAAGACGGCGAAGTGATCAAGGCTGAGTTGCAAGAACGGGTTGCGGCATCGGAGGCCGCAGTAGCACGCGCCTTGGCCAAGAAAGACGAAGCGGAAAATGAATTGGCCGCCCTTCGAGGAAAAGCTGATCTCCTACAAAGTCGCCTTGAGTCGGCTTCTAAGGAGCTAGGTTCCGCAGTGCAGCGGCAAGAGGTCGCAATGGCCGTGGCGGTTCTGGAAGGCCGGTTGGAAGAAGCCTCTATAAGCCCAGTTGCGCAAGATGACGACCGAAGCGGCGAACTGAAAATTTTGTCTGCTGTCGTTGCGGAAACGGAGGCTCGCGTTAAGGCCGTGCGGGACGGATTGCTCACCGATGTTTCAGCACGCTTGGTTGAATACGCCAAGGCCTTCGGAATGGAGAATCTGTCGGTAGCGTCACTGAAGGGAAACGCGACACTGTCGTTGGTTAAAGGGGGAGTACCCACAAGCTACAGCAAGGTGACGGAAGGCGAGAAGCTACGTCTGAAGGTGGCGGCCGTTCTCGCGATGATCGAAATTGCTGAAGCGCGGGGTATTGGTCGGCACCCGGGACTGCTCATGATTGATTCGCCCGCAGCCCAAGAGGTATCTCACGTGGACGTGGATCACCTTATTGCCGGGCTTCAGTCAGTCTTCACCAAACTACCGCATTTTCAGGTGTTCGTTGCCGGCATCTCATCCAAGGCGATAACCGATCACATACCGGAAACGCATCGTCGTGAGGTTGCCGGCAACGCCTTCCTATGGTGACTGGCATGCATCCGATCGAAGCCGAACTCATAGAGGTCATGAAGAGTGGGCGAGACTGGCAGTTGGCAGATCTTGGGGGGGTCACGAAGCTCGCGCCAGCAGCACGATCGCTCGGCAGTTCGCCCATGATGCCCGAGCTGCTTCACCCGCTTGTGTTGGGGTGGAGCAATGCCAAGGCGGCTGATCGAGACGCGCACAAGGGTGTCCTGCACGATCTATTGGAGGTCGCGACAACTGACTTCGTACTCCTTGAGGCGGTCGATATCCTTGAACATCATCGGCCACTGCCGGACGACGGAGATGAGTGTTGCTTCATGCTGTTCCTGGCAAAGGCAGCAACCGGCGACCATTCGCTATCTGGGCTATCGCGCGGCGCAGCGCTTGATGGCGCGTTTCGCTGGGCCGGCGACAACAGACGCTGGCAGCTTCGCCTACTGGACTTCTTCCTCGGTCTTGCACCAGGCGACGACACAGAGTTCCTGCGACGGGCCGCCAAGATTGTCGGCGTCGCTTTTTCGCACTGGCGCGACAAGGAACTAGTCGAGGTTCTGCGCAAACTCGTCCAACTCGAAGCGGTCCGGCCTGAGGCAGCTTTCGAGTTGGGGATGGCTACTCTTGCTGAAGCCATGGACAGAGTGGACAGCAACGCGGCAGCCACCGCCTTCCGTGAGGCTAGAGACTGGTTTGGTGAGTCCGACGGAGTATCTGAGCACCGTCCGGAAGTCAGCTTGTACCTCGACGGCCTTGATCTACTCCTAAGCTTCCACAGCGGTGCTGCAAGCACATCGTTCGGTACCGTGAGCGACCGTGTTCAGCAGCACGCGTTCGAGCTGCACGCTTGGTCCGGAGGCTCCGGCCCTCCGTGGTTGGGGGCGAGACAGACCGAGGCGGCGTGTTGGAGCGTGTTGGCCAGTGCCGTAGCAGGACTGGCAGGCTCACTTGACGAACCGAGTTGGTGGGAACCGGCAGCTGTCATCGAAGAGGGGCTCCTGTCTGTGTACAGCGCGGGTCGATCGATCTTGCGTCGAGATCAGCACGGTGGCGTCGAAGCGATGGTCAGACCTCGAATACGCGCAAGTGTCGCCACGCAGGCCGGACAGGCGCATCAAGTGCGCAGGTGGATCCAACAAAACGCGACCCATGAATGGGCCGCGGAAGCGCGAGATCTGATAGCACAGATTGATGCTTTCATTGAACAGTCAGGCAATCCGAAAAACCCTCCTGAGGCGGCGAGCGAACGGACCTCGCTCGCCGCAATCATCGCAAGGTCCAACATCCCGGAAGAACAGAGGAATGTCATCGGTGTAGTCACGAACGCCGTGTCGTTGCAACTTGCCAATCTGACAAGCGCCGAAGTCGATGTCATCGAACGCTGCTGTAAGGAGGCACGGGGGCACACCGACTACAGCGCGAATACGAACGGGACTTGTCTATTCGACACCGTGCTTCTCTGGTTGGTCCGTTTTGTTTTCAATCGCCTGGAATTGACTAAGGGCGACGACCCAACTGGCGCCTACCTCTTCGAACGCGATGACGGTTCACTGCCTCACGAGAACGAACTACAGCAGGATTTTTTTCGCTGGGTGGCAACGTATGCAGCAGGGAGCGACCTTGAACCGACAAACATTGCGAGTGGCAGAGCCGATATACGCCTGAGATCTGGCCCCGAACGTCTCATTGTCGAGGTAAAGCGCGAGGAAACAGACTGCTCCTTCGATGCGCTCTTCAAATCGTATGCAGCACAAACAACGGACTACCAGAACATCAGCATCCGGCTGGGCGTACTGTTGGTGCTCGATTTGGCGACACCGAACCGCGAAGGTACTCCGCATCTAACGAGCTTGTTTGAGATGCGCCACGTCCGCCGCAGCGGCGAATTCCAGTCACGGCTGATCTTGATCGTCAAGGTTCCGGGCCGGCGCAAGAGGCCGAGCGACCTCACAAGACTTGCCAAAACAAACCGATCCTAATTGATCCTCCGATCACAGGTACCTCTGGGATGCGCACCAAGGCGACCTCCGACAAACTTGGCGTGCCGTACCGACGAGTAGCAACTACCTCAGGGTGCGCCCGATCAACGTAATAAAGCAATGCCATTGGATCTGTGTGGCATTTGCGCGCCGGTGGGAGATGCCGCCATTGGAACGGTCTCGAGGCTGTGCGACAGGTAGCTGACCCATTGCTGCCTGATTGAATGTGATAGCCCAACGGCAACTTTGGCCGAGAAGTTCGCATAGGTCGTAAGACAGGTTTCAGAGCCCTGCAGCCGTTTGACTGGCATGATAGGGACGCTTGGCGGGCCGGTTTAGGTTCTGTGGGGAAGTGCTAGTCGGCCTTGTCGTCAGGCGGCTCGAAGAGCATCCGCTCGAACTCGCGTCCATTGAACTGATCAGTGTTGGCATTGCGCCTCCAGAAATCAAAGATCGACTCATCAGGACAGCGCTCTACGATGAACAGCGCCTTGGTGTTCTCCTCATCATAAGGAGCTTCTAATCCGATGGCTGTGTCGGCGTCTCCCAGAACGACATAGTCGAACCGCTTAAGGTCATTCAGTACGGGCTGGACACGCCCACCCTCGAAGGGCAGGACGGCGCCGGGCACAAGCCCTACGCGAAAGATCTCGGGATGACAGAGTTCAAAGTGAACGACCTCTCCACGAGGCGCGTGGCGGTAGACGTGCTGGGAAGCAATGGCGCTTGCCGGCACCGAAACTTTCAGCGTAGCCCGTCGGTTCCAAGTGTTCTCACGATAAACGCGAATTGAAACTGCATCCGCCCAACTGCGCGCGTTCGTGGGCATCAAGACGATCTGCTCATCTGACGCCATGGCGATGCGTTGAAGGTCATGTTTAGTTTGGATGTCTGGAAGGCTGGTGAAATAGGCATAGCCGACGTTCTCGAGCTTCTTTGTGCCCTGGACATTCCACTGCGAAGAACGGAAGTGCCCGCTTTCCTCAATAGCTTTTCGGTATTCCGGGGTCGTGTGGTGGAAGAGGTCAAGCAGTAAGTCATTGTCATCGCTGACGGTGCAAGTTCCTGTCGCAATTGCGGCGAGATCTGACGCTCCTGAGATGAAGCAGCTGTAGAGGTGGGAACCGTCCTCAAACTTGCGAACCAACTGGCCGGAAGTGAACTGAATCGACAAGCGAGGCGGCTCCTCACTGAGGTCTATCCAAAGATTGCAGATGGCAAATCCATCTAGATAATGCAGCAAACACGCCGTGAAGAACTTTGGTTGATACCATTTCCAGCCGCCGACTTCCGCGACTAGCAGCTCTGGCAGCAGGAGGCTAAAACCTTGTGCATGTATTAGCTTGAGCTTGATGAGCCCTTCGACTACGCCCTCTCTTGCTCGAATAGTCGACAGCCACTCCTGCTCTTCAGCATCTCCGATTGCACTAGCCATAGCTCACCTTTCCTGACAAGCCGCATTTCGCGAACAGATTGACCCGCCCCCAACGGGCGTGCCGTTTGACGGCACGCGCGTTCTGGATGCGACTGCGATGGGTGAGCTGCAGCAATTGCCCGGCACGATGTGCATCGTGGGCGCAGGTGTGGTCGGCTGCGAATTCGCCACG
>DYIY01000015.1:68127-96628 GCA_020723405.1 Thiobacillus denitrificans
GCCGTTTGATGTGAGAAAAATCCAAGGTTCGCACCGGACTAGAATCGATCGCGCCGCTTCCGCTTATCTTCGAGATCATAGAGTGGCATCGATGCAATGAGCTGGCCTGGATTTGCGAGTCGCTTCTTCCGTTCTTCGACGCCGATTGCGAAGGATACGTAGAACAGTGCGGATCGTGCCATCTGCATGACTCGGATCGCTTTGGCTTCGAGTTCGTCGCTGCCAATGGCGATGCCGAAGCTGCCGTTGCTCGTCCCGTTGATCATGAACGGTTTGGTCCAGCCTTCGCTTACACGCAGATAGGTGTGCTCCAGCGCATTGCGGATACTGTGCAGTTCACGAGCATCGGCGGCGGTGGTCTGCTTGAGTTGGTCATCAAACAGCTCCTTCGACAACCAGAACAAGCCACGTAGTGGCAAATTGTCGTGTTTCTCGAACTGTGGCAGCAGGCATGCCTTACCCTCGACCATCCAGACGTTCTTGAAGCTAACTCTGTCAGGATGTTTTTTGTCTAAGTTCCAGTAGCGAAAAACCAGAAAAGCGACCTTGTCGAGCAAAGAATAGGCGATGCGGAAGGCAGTGCGGACCCGCTCGCTCGCTAACGAATAGAGCGGATAGTCGAGCGTATTGGTGAGCGCGACCCCGCGATCCGAGAAGTGGACCTGTGTGCTGCTTATTCCCTCGAACAGCATGAAGCGCGCCGAGGCATACTCCTGCTTCATCTGACTGAAGAAGCCAACGATTGGCGGGGGTAGATGTCCGTCGGGGCGGTCATTCAACCCTTCGATCAGAGGCGGCAGCATTAGGTCGTCGGTGGCTGCCGCAAGATGCGGTCCAAGATCGTTCAGGGGGCACAGGAAGAGACGGTGCTCAAGGCACCAGCGACGATAGGCGCGTTCGGTTTTCGAGCGGCCTTCATTACCAAGATCGAGGTTCTGCACCTCCCGGACCGCGTCAATATTGACTGCGCCAGCGATTTCCATCGCTTGATTGTCGAAATAGACAATAGCCTCCCGCTGATCACCGGAATCGAAGAGTGCGTCCTCGGCCATCGACGAACGAAGACTGTCGAAGGCATGCAAAGCCGTGATCGCACGTTCACGGTTATCAACTACCATGCCAGCATAGCTTTTGAGTCCGCAACCCCGGTTGCCACGCGCCATCGCAAACCCCGGAATAATCTTCAGAGCAGCGTCCCAAACGGCGATCGCGTCGATCGTGCGACCGACGGTATTTAGGAGGTTCGCGTGGTTGGTAAGGATTTGGCATTGACGAACCTGATCGAGGCTCGCAAAGCCAGCATGGTTTGAGGCGCGCGATAGTGCAAGCAGTTCTGCCTGCCGTTCTGGTGCTTCCCAAGACCAGGATCGTCGGACATTCGCTATATGCGACAGCGCCGCCCAAGCATTGGCTCGGAAATACTCTACCAGGGCACCATCCGTGTTGATGAGCTCTCGTTTGGATAATTCGTCGAGCAAATAAAGCGCGCGTTTGGAGCCACGCTCGAAGGATGTGTCGAAGGCATCATCGATCACCTGGCCAATGTGTGCGAGCGCCTCGGCATTGCTCATTTTCGTGATGCTGCGTTCACACTGCTTGTTGAGGTCGTCGAATCCAGGATTGGTGGTCATCGCTTTCTATGTCTTGGTTAATCGCCTCGGGTTCTTCTAGACATATGCGACCACTATAAGGCTCGAAGCAGACGAAAGGACATCCACCTAACAACGGCAGCTCTGGCCGATCTTGAGACGATCGCCTTGACTACCTGAACTGCCGCTCCTGGCCGTTCGGCCTGATTGGATACTGGCCTCAACAACACGCCACTGCTGCCCCGGAATCCGGGTTGTCGAACGGCAACCCGCCACCGCATCCCGCAAAGATGCCGTAGTGCCGGGAGAAATCGCCGATGAATTCGAAATACGGGGCGAAGCGGGTGTCGGCAAGCATGCGCCAGGTGTTGCCGCACACCGGGAAGACGCGGCCCGTCTCGATGGCGTGGTGCTTGTCGAGGACGAAGCGGTGTTCCTGGGTCGGCACCCCGCCTTTGTAGATCACCGCCTGGCCGTAGTCCTCGCACTCGGGCTCCAGGCCGTCCAGCTTACACAGGCGGTAGGTGGCGGAGAAGAAGCGGGTATTGCCCACCCTTGCCGCCAGGGCCGGGTCGGTAACAGCGATGGGGCGGTCTTCCACCAGGCGCGGGTCGGCGAAGCCGCAGCGGCGGGCCAGGTGCAGGAAGTCGTTCCAGTACAGGGCGCCGCCCAGGCATTCGCCGTACAGCACCGGGTCGTTGCGCAGTTCGGACGGGACGCGGCGGTCGGCGTAGATGTCGGAGAAGTAGAACTCGCCGCCGGTCTTGAGCAGACGGTGGACCTGGCGCAGCACGGCTTCCTTGTCCGGGGAGAGGTTGACCACGCAGTTGGAGACGACCACGTCGAAGTTGGCGTCAGCCAGGCCCAGTTGGTCCAGGCGCTCGATGTAGCCCAGCTTGAATTCCACGTTGTTCCGTGAAAAGCCGAAGGCCTGGCGGTGGTGCTCCCGGTGGGCCTCGGCCACGGCCAGTTGTTCCTCGGTCATGTCCACGCCTACCACATTGCCCGCCTCGCCTACCAGTTGCGCCAGGGCGTAGACATCCCGGCCCGAGCCGCAGCCCAGGTCGAGTACGGAGAGGCCGTCGAGCAGGGCCGGGCAGACCAGGCCGCAGCCGTAATAACGCGACATGACTTCCGGGTGGATGCGCGCCAGCAGGGGCTTCATCCATTCCGGCATCAGGCTGGCATCGCAACAGGCGGAGGTACGCAGATCGGCGGTGCTTTTGAGTTGGTTGCCGTAGTAGTTCTTGACGAGTTCGTGCATGGGTTTCCTCAGGGTTGTTTTCTCGATGCGCGCAGCAGGTCGTCGTAGGCGCCCTTGATGCGCAGCAGGTCGCCGTCCAGGGCCGGGTGGCCATGCCACCACTGGTGGTCCGGCGACTGATGGCCCACACCCAGGTGAATGTTGCGCAGGTGTTGTTGCAGGTGGTGGTAGTGGGCTTCCATGGCCTGAAGCCGTTCCGCCGGGAACTGGCGGCGCGCCTGGGCGAGCAGGGCCAGGGCTTCGCGCTGCTTCATCTCGCCCACCGCCACCATGCGCTGGCCGTTGGCGGCGAGGGTTTCCAGGTAGCGCGGCGAGTGGCACTTGCCGCAGACCTCCCGCATGGCCTCGGGATTGGCGGGTCGGTGCGCTTCGGCGCCGTGGCAATCGACGCAGCCGGGGGCGCGGCCGGGGCTGCTGATCCTGACCAGCACGCCATGCTTGGACAGGCGCCAGCCCTGCACCTCGGGGCTGTCCGGGCCGTGACAGGCGATGCACTGGGCGTCCTTGAAGCGGCCGGGGGGGGCCTTGGCTGGAGTGTTGGCAGAAGCGGCGGCCTGGGCGGCGGCGATGCCCAGGAGCAGGAACAAGGGCAGCCAACGCATCAGTTCTGCTCCCGGTTGTGCTTGGTGTACTCGCCCTCCAGCCACCAGCGGCCGGCGGCGGGGGGCTTGTCCTGTTGCTCCAGCGCCTTCGCCCGCGCCTGGATGTCTTGCTTCGCCATATCCATCCCGGCATGACCCTGGCCCACGTGCCCCGGCGAGCCGTGGGCGGCGCCCTTGTAGGCGCCCAGGTTGGCGAAGTACCACATCTCGAAGTAGTCCCGCTCGATGGGCGAGACGTTGTAGAAGGCCGAGGCCTGGCCATCGTAGTAGCCGATGCGCTCCCGCGCGAACCAGGTGCCGGGCTTGTCCAGGGGATAGGGTGGGCGTTCCTTGACGTTGGGATGCAGCAGACCGGCGCCGCGCAGGCCGCGCAGGGTGGCTTCGGTGGCGTTGAGCTTGGCCCAGGCGCGCTTGCGCTCCGCGTCCATCTCGGCGAGGCGCTGGCGGGACCAGTCCGCCGGATGGCAGTCGGCGCACACCGCCACCCATTGCTTGCGCTTCACCTCGTTGTTGGAGGTGAGCGGGTTCACCTGCAGCAGGCCGAACTTCCAGATGGCCTTGTCCGCGACCTGGTGCTTGCCGCCGGCCATGTGGCAATAGGCACAGGTGGGCGTTGTGTAGTTGCCCTTGGCCAGCGGCTTGCTCCAGTCGGTCTTGTCCGCGTCGGCCAGGTAGCGCTTGCCGTGAGCGGAGGCGAAATAGGTGTCGTCGTCCGGATGCGGCGGGCCGGAGTGGCAGGTCATGCAGGCCTCGGGCCGGCGCGCCTCGGCGGCGCTGAATCGGTGGCGGGTATGGCAGGAGTCGCACTTCTCCGCCACCGAGTGGCATTGCAGGCAGGCGGTGACCTCGGCCTTGGGCTTGTCGGCGAAGTGGGGCGCGTCCACCGCCCGCTCCATGGCCAGGGCGTGGCTGGGGAAGCCGAAGCGGCGTTCGTCCAGGAATTCGTCGTGCTGGCGGGCGTGGCAGCCGGCGCACACGGTGCGGTCGGGCATCCGGATTTTCGCGTGGTCGTTGCCGTGGCAGGCCTCGCAGGTCACCGACGCGCGGCCCTTGGGGGCGGAATGCCGGCTGGCGCGCCAGTCGGCGACGATGCCGGGGGTCAGGGCCTCGTGGCAGGCTATGCATTCCTCGCCCTTGAATTGACCGCTCATCTGGCCG
Source organism: Thiobacillus denitrificans (assembly GCA_020723405.1). GTDB lineage: Bacteria > Pseudomonadota > Gammaproteobacteria > Burkholderiales > Thiobacillaceae > PFJX01. The sequence continues at coordinate 72,741 of DYIY01000015.1, forward strand.
TCGTATTGGTAGAAGCGGGTTGGATGCCAGTAGCCGAAGGCCGGGTCCGGCTGCCAGAGCCGGGAATTCAGACCGTCGCCGGGGCCGCTTTTGTTCCAGTCCACCCAGGCGTAGCCGGCGGCGATGGCCAGCGCGGCGAAGAGGACGACGCCCCGGGCGTAGCGGGCCATGTCAGGCGCTCCTCCGCCGCCAGCGCCAGATGCCCAGAGCCGCCAGACCGAAGAAGGCGGCCAGACTGATCATCCGCCCCGCCGGGTCTTCGCTCGTCGTGGCGGCGGAGGGCAGCGGCAGGGTGGCGCCCTGGTGGCCGGAGCCGGACACCGTGGGCCGGCCCCAGGCGGCGGCCAGGTAGTCCTCCACCGCCGCCTTCTGGGCGCCGGTGAGCGGCTGGCGCGCCATGACGCCGCGCCGGGCCTCCATGCGCGCCAGCAGGGCCGGCCAGGCGGCTTCCGGGTAGGAGCGCGGGTCCGGCACCGCGTGGCAGTCGCCGCAGATGGCACGCCAGGCGCGTTCCGCGCCCACCGGCGGCGTGCCCGACGCGGGCGGCGGCAGGGCCTTCAGGGCGTGGCGGTCCAGGTACTCGCGCAAGGAGGCTTTCTCCACCTCATCCGGCATGGCCACCCGGCCCAGCAGGCCGCGATAGAAGTGGGAGATGCCCATGAGGGCGTCCATGCGCCGCAGCACGTCGGGCCATTCCTCGCGGGTGTGGCGGCCCGGTCCGGTGAGGTAGTGGCACTGGGTGCAATACCGTTGCAGTACCCTCGCCCCCGGCGAATCGGATTCCGGCAACTGGCTGGCGGCCATGTCCGGCGGCATGATGTCCTTGCGCGTCTCGCAGATGTCCACATCGCCCCACTGGTGGCTGGCGATGGCCGGGGCGACGACTGGAAGGAGGACCAGCAGGAGCGCGGGCAGCATCACGCGGCCTTGGCCTCGGACGTGGCGCGCATGGGCATGGCGGGCAGCAGGCGGCGGGACTGTTCCCTGATGCGCCCGCCCAGGCTGAAGGACTCCAGCATACCCTCGGCGGCCAGCCGACCGGCGGCCATGGCGGTGACCACCAGGTCGGGGCCCCGGGTGTTGTCGCCACCGGCGTAGAGCCGGGCGTGGCCGGTGCGGCCCCGGGCATCGACGACGATGCGGCCCGCCTCGTCCAGCTTCACGCCGTGGGCGGCGAGCCAGGGCGGCGGCGCGGGCATCTGGCCCAGGGCCAGGATAACCCGGTCCACCGCCAGTTCGACGGGCTGTCCACCCGACTCCAGGCGGGCACCGGACACCGAGCCCTCTCCATTCAAAGCTTGGGGCGCATGGTTTTCCAGCAAGGCCACGCCTTCCTCGCGGGCGGCTTCCAATTCCTTCGGCGAGGCGCGCAAGGCGCCGCGCGTGGCCGCCGTGACCTGGGCGCCCAGGCGGCGGGCGGCGCGGGCGCAATCCATGGCGCTGTCGCCGCCGCCCAGCACTAGTACCCATTCGCCGTCCAGGCGGGGAGCGGCGCCGGCATTCACCGAGGCGAGGAACTCCAGGGCATCGCCGACCCGGTCCAACTCACGCCCCGGCAGGGAGACGGGCCGGGAGCGTTGGGCGCCGGTGCCGAGGAAGACGGCGTCGTGGCTGTCGAGCAGGCTGGCGAAGCGCTCGGCGTCCACCTCCGCGCCCAGTTCGAAGCGCACGCCCAGGTTTTCAAGACGGGTGATGCGCCGCGCCAACTGCGCCTTATCCAGCTTGAAGGCGGGCACGCCGGTGGCGAGCAGGCCGCCGGCCATCGTGTTGCGGTCGAATACCGTCACCGCCACCCCGGCGCGGATCAGGCGGTCGGCGCAGGCCAGGCCCGCCGGCCCGGCGCCGATGACCGCCACCGACTTGCCCAGGGGCGCGACGGGGGCGGGCAGGGGCAGGTCCAGGCCGGCGGCGCCCACCCACTTTTCCAGGGCGCCGATGGTGACGGCGCCGTTTTTCAATCCTTCGGCCTCGCCGGCGCGGGTGCAGCCGCCTTCGCACAGCCGGTGCTGCGGGCACAGGGCGCCGCACACCTCGGGCAGGGGCGTGGTTTCGGCGAGGATCGCGGCGGCGCCTGCTCGGTCGCCTTTCGCGACTGCCTGGAGCCAGTCCGGGATGCGGTTGGCCAGGGGGCAGGCGTTGCGGCAGCCGGGCGCGCCGCAGTCCAGGCAGCGGGCGGCTTGGGCGCGGGCCAGTTCGGGGTCGAAGGCCGTGGTCCCCTCCTGCCAGCCGGCGAGGCGCGCGGCGGCGGGCAGGGGCGCCGGCAGTTCGCGCGGGGCTGACGCCGGTAAGGGTTTGCCCAGCAGGTGGGAGGCGGATTGCCGCAGCGCCGGCTTCAGCCAGTTGCGGAAGTCGCGGATTTCCAGGGCCTCGGAGGGGCAGGACACCACGCAGCGGGCGCAGCCCATGCAGTCCTCGATGCCGGTGACCCGACCGCTGGCCTTGCCCTGGCGCCAGACCGGGATGCCCATGTCGCAGACCTGTTCGCAACGCTGGCAGTCCACGCATCTGTCCTTGTCCATGCGGATGCCGTAGAAGCCGGCGTGGTTGAGCAGGCCGAAGGTGGAACCGTAGGGACACAGGTAGCGGCAATAGGCCCGGTTGCCGATCAGGGGCGCGGCGAAGAAGGTGCCGAAATAGGTGATGGCCACCAGCAGGTAGAACAGGCCGACGAAACTCACCGTCCAGGCGTTAGGCGGGTAGAGGGTGACGACGATGACGCCGGCGTAGAAGACGAAGAAGAACCACTTGATGTGTCGTAGCACCCAGGCCCATTTGCCGCGCGGGGTGCGGTCGCGGAAGGCGAAACCCACGGTTTCGCGGATGCCGACGCAGGGGCAGTTCCAGCCGCAGATTACGCGCCGGCCGAACAGGAACACCGCCGCCAGCACCAGGAAGAAGGTGATGGTGCCCGGCACGTGCAGGGCCGGAAACACCGGCTGGCCCCACTGGTAGCCGATGTAGGGCTCGAACATGGGCACCAGCCAGGGGACCAGCCACCACAGGCCGGTGACCGCCGCCACCAGGACGATGAGGCGCTTGCGGGTATAGGGGTTTTCCTCGGAATAAATCCGCCAGACGCCGAAGCCGAAGATGATGGCGTACTCGGTGTAGCGGTTGAGCCAGATGGGGTTGTCGAACCAGAACAGCCAGGTTTCGTTGAGCCAGCCGACGAAGGCCAGGGTGAAGGCGGCCATGGACAGGGCCTGGACCCAAATGGGATAGCGGCGCGGCAGGGAGCCCTGGGTGGCGGGACCGGCGGCGCGGGGCTGGTGGGTGATCAATGCCTGAGTGTGCATGGCCGCTCCTCGTGGTCAGTCCGTGCTCAAGGGCAGGCCGTCGTTCTTCCAGCGCTGCATGCCTTCCTTCACCAGCAGCGGCGTCTTGAAGCCCTGCTCGCCCAGCATCTGCACTGCCTGGGCGGAGCGTTTGTCGGTGCGACAGACCACGGCGAGGGGCCGGTCGCGCCAATCTTCCAGTTCGGCCAGGCGCTGCTTCAGTTCCGGCAGGGGGATGTTGCGCGCCCCGGCGATGTGGCCCTCGGCGAAGTCGGCGGCATCGCGCACGTCCAGCACCCCGGTTTCCCCCCCCAGGCGGGCGTTCAGGCCGGGGATGTCCAGGGTGACGCCGGGCTTGGCGCGCAGGCGCTTGACCAGGCGGGGAATGAAGCCCACGGCGGCCAGCAGGGCCAGGGCGATGAGGATGTTACGGATCATGCCTTCGCCCCCCGCCAGGGCCTCGCGTCCGGCGTAGCCGAGCCAGGTGTAGGCGATGGCGCCGGGCAGCATGAACAGCCAGGAGGCGATGACGTAGGCGAGGAAGGGGATGCGCGTCAGGCCCAGGGCGTAGTTGAGCAGATTGAAGGGGAACAGGGGCACCAGGCGCACGAAGGCGACGAAGCGCCAGCCTTCCTGCTCGACGCCGTCGATGAGCTGTTTGGCGCGGCCCCCGGCCTTGCGCGCCACCCAGTCGGCGCCGAGATAGCGGGCGATGAGAAAGGCCAGAGAGGCGCCCACGGTGGCGCCGGTGAGGTTCCACAATGTGCCCCACACCGGCCCGAACAGGGCGCCACCCACCAGGGTGATGACCGAGCCGGGCAGGAACAGCACCGTGGCCAGGGCATAGATGGCCATGAACAGCAGCGGCCCGGCGGCGCCGGCGCCTTCCACCCAGGCTTGCAGGGCGGCGGCGTCGAAGCGGTCGCGGTTCAGGATGGCAACGGCGATGGTGGCCAGCAGGGCCAGACCGATGAGGAGGCGCGGCAGGGACTTGTTCATTTGGCGGCCTCGCCGAAGTTGCGCCGGTTGATGGCGTAGTCGGTGATCTCGCCCCGGAACGGCAGGATCAGCATGCCGTCCAGGCGATCCACCTCGCTTGTATTGGAGTAACCACGGATGCCGATGGCCATGGCCTCGTGTCCGGCGCGGGGCTGGTCCCGGTACGTGCCGAACAGGCGATCCCACCAGGGCAGGTTGAAGCCGAAGTTGGAATTGCACTCGTCGTCCTCCACCGAGTGGTGCACCCGGTGCATGTCCGGCGTCACCACGAAGAGGCGCAGCACCCGGTCCATCCCGTCGGGCAGGCGGATGTTGCCGTGGTTGAACATGGCGGTGGCGTTGAGCAGCACTTCGAAGATCACCACGGCCACCACCGGCGGCCCGAGCACGGTGATGGTGGCGAACTTGATGAGCATGGACAGGAGGATCTCGATGGGATGGAAGCGCGCCCCGGTGGTCACGTCGTAATCCAGGTCGGCGTGGTGCACCCGGTGCAGCCGCCACAGGGCCGGCACGGCGTGGACCATGACGTGCTGGAGCCAGATGACGAAGTCCATCGCCACCACCGCCAGGGGAATGGCCAGGACGGCCGGCACCTGGAAGTGGTTCAGCAGGCCCCAGCCCTGTTGCGCGCAGAAGGCTGCCAGGCCAGCGCCCGCCAGGGGGAAGACGAGACGCAGGATGACCGTGTTGAGCACCACCAGGCCCAGGTTGCTGGACCAGCGCAGCATCTTCGAGACACGGAGCACCCGACGCGGAGCGGCCAGCTCCCAAAGGGCAACCAGGGCGAAGATGCCCAGGAAGAACGAGAGCCGGATGGCGGGTTCGTGGCCGAGCACGAATTGTTCGAAGTTCATGGGTGTCTCCTTGTTGTCGTGACTTTCAGAACACCAGCACCTTGTCGGCCCAGTTCGTCCAGTAGGCCAGTTTCTCGATGGCGGAACGCTCCGTTCCCGGCATCAGTTCCTCGTCCGCCATGCCCCGCGCCTCCATGCACACGCCGCAGACATCCACCCGCTGGGGGGCCAGGCGGGCGATCTTGCCGAGCATGACCTGGAGGTTGTAGAAACCGTTGGGCGGCTTCTGGCCGCGCTTGGCGATGAACACCGCGTCGCCCATCAGGAACAGGCGGATCTCCTGTTCCGGCTCGTGGGACAGGGCCTGGGCGAGGCGCAGCGCGTTGTAGGGGCGCTCGTCGCCGTAGGGGGCATCGTTGACGATGAACAGCGTGCGTGACATTACTTGCCGCCGCTCTTGATCATGCCGCGCAGGTCCTCGTACTCCTTGCGCACCTTCTCGTTGAACAGCAGGCCGGGCTTGGGCTGCTTGGTGACGCCTTCCATCTCCAGCACGTCGGCGACCAGCTGGAAGCTGGACAGGCCGTTATGGTCCTTGCCGTCGGCGGTGATCATCTGGCCGCCATAGAACACGCTGGGGGCGGGCAGATGGGGCACAAGGCTGGTGGGCAGCAACTGGATGGGTAGGCGATAGAAGTTGGCGATCTCGGAAGCCACTTGCAGGTTGTTGTTGCAGCGCTGGCCGGGCGGGTCCTTGTTGACGAAGGTCAGCACCTTGCGACCGGCGGCGTCGATGGCGCCGGGCACGGCGAAGGATTGCTGGGCGGCGGCCTGGGTGGCCAGGGCGGCAAGGGCGAGGGTCAGGGCGAAGTTGAGTCGTTTGTTCATGGCGGTCTCCTGCATCAGTGGGGGGAACGGCGGCGTCGGCATGCGGCGCCTAGAAATCAAGAATCCGATCGGACCACAGGGTCCATTCCGTCAGTTCTTCCAGGGTGCCCTTGTGCACGCCCTGGGCCAGCATGTCCGGGGTAACGCCGCGCGCCTCCATACAGGTGCCGCAGGCGGCGACCTGGCCGTTGCGCAGCACGGGCTTGAGCATGCGCTCGATGTTGTAGAAGCCCTGGGGCGTGAGTTGCCCGGACTTGGCGCACATGACCGAATCGCCCATCAGGAAGACGCGCACCTCCGTGCCCTCCTTGCGCGCCAGGGAGTCCGCCAGGCGCAGGCCGTTGTAGCTGCGCTCGGACCCGTAGGGGGCGTCGTTCAAGATCACCAGGATGCGGAACATATTTGACTCCGTCTCGTTTCGTCAGGATTCCAGGACCACCGGCAGGCCATGGGAGCGCCACTCGGCTACCCCGTCCTCGAAGCGGACGGCCTGATAGCCTTGTTTGCGTAAGAATTCCGCCGCCTCTACCGCCATCAGGCAGAAGGGCCCCCGGCAATAGGCCACCACCGGCTTGTCCCGGGGTAATTCGGCGAGACGCTGCTGCAATTCCTCCAGGGGCAGGGAACGGGCATAGGGCAGGTGGCCGGCGGCATATTCGTTGCCCGGCCGCACGTCCAGCACCACCACCTCGCCCCGCTCCGCCCGCGCCAGCAACTGTTCCCGTTCCATGGGCAACAACTCGTGGGCATGTTCGGCCAACTTGGCCAGCGCCGTGCGCAGTTCCAGCAGCCGGTCCTCGGCCAAGGCGCGCATGGCCACCCAGAAATCCGCCACCGCCTCGCTGGTGAGCCGGTAGTAGATGTTCTTGCCGTCCCGTCGGGCCTCCACCAGATGGGCCTGGCGCAGTTCCTTCAGGTGGGCGCTGGCCAGCTTCATGGAAATCTCCGCTTCCTTGGCCAGCCGCTCCACGGGCTTCTCGCCCTGGCACAGCAGTTCAATCAGCTCCAAGCGCTTGGGGCTGCACATGGCTTTGCCGATGCGGGTGACCTGGGCATAGAGCGCATCTTTCACTTGCCTTCCGGTGTTTTCCATCTAATACTCCAATCGTCGTTAGAATGTTAGTCACTAATTGGACCCTCCTCAACCCATTTTTTTTTGAGGTCGCATCATGGATCCTTTTTCAATCATTGCCGGCCTGGTCACCGGCATCGTCCTGGGCCTGTTCGGCAGCGGCGGGTCCATCATCGCCCTGCCGGCGCTGATGTATTTATTGCACGTGGAGCCCAAATCGGCCATCGCCATGAGCCTGGGCGTGGTGGCGGTCACCGCCACGGTGTCCGGCCTGGACAACTGGCGCCGGGGTTTGGTGGACGTGCGGGTGGCCCTGGTGTTCGGCCTGTTCGGCGTGGTGGGCACCTTCGCCGGGGCTCGCCTCGGGTTGATGACACCGGTGGTGGTCCAGTTGGGCCTGTTCGCCCTGGTGATGTACGCCGCCGCCTGGCGCATGCTGAAGCCGGCGAAGGTGGTTCCCACAGCGGCCGCGGGCGGGGTGATCAGCACCGGTGGAGGCACGGCGGCCCTGGGCGGTTGTCAGGATTTCTTCTCCCCCTGCATGACCCACATCGCCCTGCACGGCATCGGCGTCGGCGTGCTGACAGGCCTTGTGGGCGTGGGCGGAGGCTTCCTGATCGTGCCGGCCCTGGTGCTGCTCTCCGGCATTCCCATGAAAACCGCCGTGGGCACCTCCCTGGCCATCGTCGCCGCCAAGTCCTACGCGGGATTTATCGGCTACATGGGCGGCGTACCCATTGACTGGGCGGTGATGGGCGGCTTCACGGCGGTGACCGTGGCGGGCAGCTTCCTGGGGGCGCATTTCTCCAAGCGGATTTCGCAGGAGGCGCTAAAGAAGTCCTTCGCCTGGTTCCTGGTGGCTGTGGCCACCTACATCCTGTTCAAGAGCGTGATCGGAGCTTGACCATGGAGTTGACCGTCCGCGTGATTTCCCAGCAGCCGCCCGGCGGGCGCTGCACACTCTATGCCGGCTACGCCGACGTGCTCGAACGCCAGCTGAAGGCCCGCGCCGAACTGGTCTTCAGCGACCGTCGCGACGCCCATGGCGAGGGCTTCCCCAGCCTGTGGCTGAATGGCGTGCCCGTCCAGCCGGGCGACGGGGTGATCCTGATGCCGGCGGACCTGTTGGCGCAGCTGATCGCCCACGGCGTGCTGGAAGACGCCATGTTCGGTCTGGCGGAGGCCCTGGAAGTCCCGCTGGATCGCATGTTGGAAGAGGAAGGTTGAACAAGGAGACATCATGGAAACGACGAAGAAGGTGGTTTCGGTCATGTGCTTCCACGACGAGCTGTGCCAGGTGTTCAACGCCATGATGACGGCCCTGTCCCTGCTTAGGGAGGGCGCGGAGGTGACGGTGTATTTCGGCTCGCGTGGGGTCAACGCGGTTCACCGCGACAGGGTGGGCGCGCTGGCCTGCCTGCCCGATCAGCCGGAACTGGGTGAAGCGGTGATGATGCGCATGGATGAACTGGACGTGCCCTCGGTGGAAGACCTGTTCTTCATGTTCACCCACGAAGGCGGTCAGGTGCTGGCCTGCCCCCTGAACGTGCCCTTGTTCGGCATGAGCGAAAGCAACCTGATCGACGGTGCCCGACTGGCCGAGCCCGCCCGCTACTACAAGGAAGTGGTGATGCGGGCAGACATGAACCTGACGTTTTAAGAATTCCGCCCGGCCCGCCGGCGGAGACAAGACGGCCCGACAGCGGGCCGAATGGCTGCGCAACCCCACCTGAAGGAGAAGGACGATGACCCTGAAATCACTGAAGACCCGTTCCATGATGCTGACCTTGTTGTTCACGCTGGCTGGCCCGATCTCGGCCGCCGAGCTGGACGACCAGCACGCGCTGGCGGGGGTCAAGGCCGGGAAAGGGCTGTTCGACATGGCCACCGGCAACCCTAACGCCATGCTGGTTACCTTGAACATCGTCGGCGAAACCCTGGACGGTTTGAAGCGTCAAGGGGTGGAACCTGATCTGGTGGTCGCCTTCCGCGGCCCCGCCGTGCGCTTTGTCAGCGGCGACGACAAGCTGATCCCGTCCGAGCATGCCGCCACCACGATGGAAATCGCCGCCCGCATCGAACAACTGGCGGGCAGAGGCGTACGCTTCGAAGCCTGCGGCATCACCACGCGCATGATGAAGGCCGACAACGCCAAGCTGGTCAAGGGCGTGCAGCCGGTGGCGAACACCTTCAATTCCCTGATCGGCTACCAGTCCAAGGGCTACGCGCTGATCCCGGTGTTCTGAGCGATCCGTCCCATCCGGACGTAACGCAAGGAGGGCGAGCATGACGAACACCATCCTGATTCTTGGCGGCGGCATCGGCGGCGTGGTGGCGGCGCGCCGCCTGCGCGCCCTGTTGCCCCGCGATCACCGGATCGTGCTGGTGGAGCGGGCGGCGGAATTCGTCTTCCAGTCCGCGTACTTTCGGTTGATGCTGGGGCGGCGGTCACGCGCGGCGATCACCCGACCCCTGGCGAATCTGGCGGCGCACGGCATCGAAGTCGTGCGGGGCGAGGTGGAGGCCATCGACCCGGCCCGACGCGCTGCCCGGGTGAACGGGCAGGGGAATGTCCGAGAATTGGCCGGCGACCATGTGGTGCTGGCCCTGGGTGCCGAACTGGCCCCGGAGGCCGTGCCGGGCCTGGAGGCGGCGGGCATCAACCTGTATGACCCGGCGGGCGCGGAACGGCTGCATGCAGCGCGGCAGAGATTCCGCGCCGGCCGCATCACCGTTCTGGTCAGCGCCCTGCCGTTCAAATGTCCGGCGGCGCCCTACGAAGCGGCCATGCTGCTCGAAGCCGATTTTCGCCGGCGCGGGCTGCGCCAGTCCGTCGCCATCGACCTCTACACGCCCGAGCCCGGGCCGATGCCTTCGGCGGGGCCAGAGGTGTCGCGGCAGGTCCGGGGCATGGTGGAAGCCAAAGGCATCGGCTACCACCCCGAACACGCGGTGGCAGAGGTGGATGCGGCCAGCCGGTCCATCCTTTTCGCCAACGGTGCGCGGGCCGATTTCGATCTGCTGGTCTACGTGCCGCCACACCGGGCGCCACGTTGTGTACGGGAAGCCGGCCTGTGCGGCGCAAGCGGCTGGGTCGAGGTGGATCGCGGCACCCTGGCAACGCGATTTCCGGGGGTGTGGGCCCTGGGCGACATGGTGGGCATCCCACTCGCCAGCGGCAAACCGCTACCCAAGGCCGCCGTGTTCGCCCAGGCCCAGGCCGAGGTGGTGGCGCACAACATCGCCGCCGAACTCAGGGGCGAGCCGATGGCCAAGACCTTCGACGGCCACGGCGCCTGCTTCCTGGAAATCGGCGACGGCCGCGCCGGTTTCGGCAGCGGCAACTTCTACGCCGAGCCCGCCCCGGCGGTCCTCATGCGCCCCCCAGGCCGTCTGATGCACTGGGCGAAGGCGGCGTATGAACGCTACTGGCTGCGCAAATGGCTGAACTGAGATTTACCCCACAATCCCATGTTCTTTCCGGAGAAGATTCATGACACCCCCACAGACCGCCCTGGCCACCGCCTGCGTCCACGCTGGCGAGATCGTCGATCCTCACGGTTCGCCGCACACGCCGATCTACACCACGACGACCTTCAAATTCCCTTCCACCGCCGCCATCCTGGATGTGGTGGATGGGCGCAAGCCGGGCGCACTGTATACCCGCTACGGGCTCAACCCGACTATCCAAGCCTTGGAGGAAAAGCTTGCCGCCATCGAGGGGGCGGAAGCGGCCCTGGCCTTTTGTTCCGGCATGGCGGCCGAGTCCGCGTTATTCCTGACCTATGGCCGGCCAGGCATCGTCTGCCTGGGCGATGCCTATGGCGGCACGCTCGAATTGTTGGGTTCGCAGTTGCCCGGCCTGGGCGCACCCGGCTATTTCCTTTTGGGCAACGAATTGGGTGCCTTGCCTTCGCTGCTCAAGCGCGGCGCCGGCCTGGTGTTTTTCGAGACGCCGACAAATCCGACCCTGGAACAGTTCGACATAGCCGCCATCGCTGAACTGGCCCATGCCCATGGGGCCTTCGTGGCGGTGGACAACACCTTCGCCTCGCCGGTGAACCAGAACCCGCTGGCCCTGGGCGCCGATTTCGTGGTGCATTCCGCCACCAAATACCTGGGCGGCCATTCCGACCTCACCGCCGGGGCCTTGATGGGCCGTAAGGCCGATATCGCGCGGGTATGGAACTGGCGCAAGAACCTGGGCCAGACCATCGCCCCGGAGATCGCGGCGCAACTAGCCCGCAGCCTGCGCACCCTGCCGGTGCGGGTGGAACGGCAGAACGCCACGGCCATGCGGGTGGCGCTGGCAATGCAGGCCCATCCCGGTGTCGAGCGCGTGCTCTACCCCGGCCTGCCGGACTTCCCCGGCCATGCGCTCGCTAAACGGCAGATGAATGGCTTTGGCGGCATGCTGACCATCGAGGTGAAGGGCGGCGGCGAGGCGGCGACACGGGCTGCTGACAAGCTCAAACTTTTCGCCCTGGCGCCCTCCCTGGGTGGCGTCGAAAGCCTGGTCACCCAGCCCTGCACCACCACCCATCACGGCCTGACCCCGGAGGAGCGCGCCCGGCGCGGCATTTCCGATGCCATGCTGCGCTTGTCGGTAGGCCTGGAGGATGCCGCCGACCTCATCGCCGACCTGGAACAGGCGCTCGGCTGAGCGGCCATGTGCGAACTGTTCGGCCTTTCCGCCAGCCGCCCCGTCGCGGGGCGCGAAATGCCTTTGGCCGAGTTCCGCCGGCATGGGGGCGAGACGGCCGACAATCCGGACGGTTGGGGCGTCGCCTGGCGCGAATCGGGCCAACCGGGGAGCTTCCGGCTCGACAAGGAACCCGTGCCAGGCTGCGCTAGCACGCGTTTCTCTGGTCTGATCGACACCTTGCGCGCCGACCTGCTCATTGCCCACGTGCGCAAGGCTCGTTTTCCACCCATCAATACCCTGGTCAACACCCACCCCTTCACGCGCGAATGCTGTGGCCGGCATTGGGCCTTCGCCCACAACGGCCTGGTGCCCGAGGTGGTGGCCATGGAAGAAGAAATCCACGGCCGGGTGTGCGCACCCGACGGGCAGACCGATTCCGAATTCGCCTTCTGCCATCTGTTGCGCCATGCCACCCTGCACTTCAGCCACGCCGAGGGGGGCTGGCCGACGGATTTGGGAGCGGTCAGCGAGGCCATCGCCCGGCACGGCAAGTTCAACTTCCTGCTCTCCGACGGCGAGCACCTGATTGCCTACTGCCACGACCGGCTGCATTACAAGAGCGCAGGCGATACGGTGCTGGTGGCTACTGAACCCTTGGGCGCCGCCGCCAGCTGGACGCCCTTCGCGCCGGGCGAATTGCGCATCTGGCGCGACGGCGAGCGAGTGGAACGCATCGAAACCCATCCGCCGGCGCCACGTCCGGGATTCCCGCCATGACCGACCCGATCTACCTCGACTACAACGCCACCACCCCGGTGGATCCCCGTGTCCTCGACGCCATGCTGCCCTGGCTGAAGCAAGGCTACGGCAACCCGTCCTCTGATCACGTGTATGGCCGGCGCGCTAAGGCGGCCGTGGAGGCGGCGCGCGCCGAGGTGGCCGCCCTCATCGGCGCCCAACCGGAGGAGATCGTCTTCACCGGTTGCGCCACCGAGGCCAACAACCTGGCCATTCTGGGCACGGCTCGGGTCCGGCCGGGGCCCATGCGATGTTCCGCCGTCGAGCATCCCTCCGTGGTGGCGCCCATGCGCCAGATGGGGGCCGGCACGATCCCCGTCGACACCACCGGCCGGGTCGATCCCACGCAACTGGACATCGCCGCCGGCACCGTCCTGGTCTCGGTCATGCTGGCCAACAACGAGGTCGGCACCATCCAGCCGGTGCGCGCCATCGCCGATCGCGCCCATACCGGCGGCGCGCTCATGCATGTCGACGCCGCCCAGGCCGCCGGCAAGATCCCGGTGGACGTGGACGCATTGGGCGCCGACCTGCTGACGCTGGCCGGGCACAAGTTCTACGCCCCCAAGGGCGTGGGCGCGCTGTACGTCCGTTTTGGCACGCCGATCGCTGCGATCCAGTTCGGTGCCGGCCACGAGCGCGGCCTGCGGCCGGGCACCGAGAACGTGCCCCATCTCGTCGCCCTGGGCGAGGCGGCGCGGATTGCCCGCGTGGAACAGTCGGCGGAGAGCGCCCGGTTGTCCACCCTACGCGACGGCCTGCACGTCCGGCTGGCCCACGCCATTCCCGGCCTGGTTCTCAACGGTCATGCCAGCGAACGCCTGCCCAATACCCTCAACGTCTCTTTCCCCGTCGTGGCCGGCTGGCAGGTGCTGGAGTGCGCACCCGGCGTGGCCGCTTCCACCGGCTCGGACTGCCACGCCGGCCAGCACGCGGTATCCGGCGCACTCGCTGCCATGGGTTGCGACGCCACCCGTGCGACCGGGGCGGTGCGCCTGTCGGTGGGGCGCTTCACCACCGGGGCGGAGATCACCGAGGCTGCCGAAGCCCTCGTCGCGGCCTGGCGCGTGCTTGCGGCATGACCCCGGCGGACTATGACGCCTGGTACGACAGCCCGCGCGGGCGCTGGATCGGCGACACCGAATTCGCCCTGCTCAATGCCTTGCTGGCGCCGAAGGCGGGCGAGACCCTGCTGGACGTGGGCTGCGGCACCGGCTGGTTCACCCGCCGCTTCGCCGCCACCGGCCTCACCGTCACCGGGCTGGACAACGATGCGGAACGGCTGGCTTATGCCCGCGGCCACGCCACCGGCGAGGCCTACCTGGAGGCCGACGCCCGCGTCCTGCCATTCCCCGATGCCAGCTTCGACGCCGTGGTTTCAGTGACGGCCCTCTGCTTCGTGCCCGACTGGCGTCGCGCCCTGGCCGAGATGGCGCGGGTGGCACGCCGGCGCATGGTGCTCGGCCTGCTCAATCGCACAAGCCTGCTATGGCTGGACAAGGGTCGGGCCGGCGGCCGGGGCACCTACCAGGGGGCGCGCTGGGACACGGCGACGGCGGTGCGCGCGGCCCTGGTCGGCTTGCAGGTGGGCCGGTCGGTGTCGCGGACGGCGGTATTCCTGCCCGGCGGCTCTGTCACGGCCCGGCGGCTGGAGCCCTGGCTGCCCGGCCGCTTGCCCTGGGGCGGCTTTCTCGGCGTGGCGGCGGACATTTCACGATAATCGCGGCATCGCCACCGCGAGTACCTCCCCATGCATGCAGCCCGCCCGATCACCGCCCTGTTCCTGCCCGCCTTGGCGGCCGGATCCGAGGTGATGGTCGATCACGACACCGGCGCGCGCACCTGGACTACCAGCACACACGGCGTCTTCCTATCCCTGACCCAGCTCCTGCCCGACCAGTTGCGCGCCTTCTACCTCAACCGGGGTTTCCCGGCCGACACGGCGGAGGTCTACGCTACCTCCTGCACCTTCATGACCGTGCTGCGCAATGAAGCCGCGCCGGGCGTGGTGGCCTTCCGCCTCGCCGACTGGACCGTTGCCAGCGCCGAAGCCGCCCGGCCACCCCGGCCGGTGGACGACTGGCTGGCCGAATGGCGACGGCGTGGCCTGGCGGAACCGGCCGTCATCGCCTTCCGCTGGGCGCAGTTTCCGCCCGAGCAGGAATACGAGCCTGGCGACTGGAACCAGGGCATGCTGAGCGCCGGCCTGCCGCCTGGCACTCGCTTCGACCTGATTGCCCGCTGGCGGGTGGTGGGTCAATCCTTTGAAGGAAAACTGATCGATGTCCATTGTGTGCCTTAGTCTGTCGTGCCTGATCTTGTCCCTGTTTACCGTGCCGCTCACCGCCGCCGAGTTGCCACCCCTTGGCCACGGGCTGACCGCCGTCACGCCGGCCCGCCCGGCGCCGGCCCTGAAGCTCATCGACCTGGATGGCAAACTGCATGACCTCGGGGCGCTGAAGGGCAAGGTGGTTGTGGTCAACTTCTGGGCCACCTGGTGCCCGCCCTGCCGGCGCGAGATGCCGTCCCTGGAACGGCTCCGCCAAACCCTGCCTGGTGTGGCCATCCTGGCCGTCGACGTGGGCGAGGACACCGACACGGTGTTCGCCTTCACCGGCCAACTCGAACCCGCCCCCAACTTTCCCATCCTGCTGGATCTGGATTCCAGCGCCATGCAGGGTTGGAAGGTCAAGGGGCTGCCCACAACCTTTGTCGTCGACCCCCAGGGGCGGGTGGTCTAGCGCGCCGTGAGCGGACGCGAGTTCGACAATCCGGCCATCATCGAGGCGATCAAGGCACTCACACACACCATGTGAACGGAGATGAACAGCCACTCAACCGGAAGATTTCAATGCGAACATAATCATTCCAAAAGTATGTATTGGCCGGATTGCGAAACTCAACTTTGAAACAAATTTAAGCTGTGCAGCAGGTAACCTATTTGTTGCCGACCGACTCTGGCTGCAGGCTCACTATCGGCTTTGTCCGGCTCGTTCGCACAGGCCCTAGGACTGGATTCAGCGCCTACCAGACGCTCGAATGACTGTAGGGACGTTCCTCCAACGGACCGGTTCAGGTTCATTCCGGCCCTACAAAAAAGCTTCTGAAAGCTTCTGTTCACGTGACTAGCGTGATAGCCCCCAAGTACAACTGCTGCCCCATCTAGCCCGCCAAAGACCAAATCCTGGGATGATGGTTTCCTAGCCCCGACCCTTCATCCAGCGCTTCGCACAAAGCTGCTTCGTACCATCCTGCCACTCTTTCATAGGGCCTGATTGGGGGAGGCTGCTGACAAGCGGTGTATCTACCTCACGCTCTCCCTTCGGCCAGATTCTGTTGAGCCCATGACCAAGCGTCGCGTGTAAAACAGCAACCAGATATCGCGGTTTTTCACTGTCGGGGTTTGGGGAAGCCGCATAGAGTCCCGCCGCCAACCCTCCCTGCAAGGGCCGACCAGTCATGAACGGGCCAAGCACGACCCGCACACCCGACAGCGTTGCCATGAATCATGTCCGTCCTCGTGGATGCCCATGCCCACGTCGTGGTGACCATGGCCCCGCTCACCGCCATGGAAGATGATGGACACACTCACCGTCTTGCTCGGCACGGCCAGCGTGGTTACGGGGGTGGCCGTTGTCTTTGCCACTCGTGCTCCACGGATCAGGAAGCTCCCTGGTTCCGCTGTACCCGCTGGCTGGATGCCGGTTCTGTCCGCGATGGATCTGACACAGCACTTGGGCGCGCAGGTCCAGATCGACGCCCTCCGGGTGAAGACCGGTCTCACACCGGCCAACTTCGAGCGGGACTACGGGCAGACCCTCGGCCGGTTCATGGTCTTCGTCCAGTTGCTGCCCGCCTCGGAATCCCACCATCACGCCCAGCCCGGAGGCCTGCTTCTGCATGCCCTGGAGGCCGCGAACATCGCCCTGCATCTGCGGCGTGCCCAGGTCCTGCCCTCCGGCGTGGCCCCGGAGGACATCCAGCGCCGGGAGCATCGCTGGACCTTCGGGGTGTTCCTGGCTGCGCTGCTGCATGACGTGGGCAAGCCGCTGGCGGACATGCGGGTGATCCTCGCCAAGCGGCGTGGCGAGGGAACCTGGTCACCCCTGGCCGGGGACATGGCGGCCTGCGGGACCTTGCATTACCGGGTGACATTCGATGGCCTGACCCATGCCGTGGCGGGCCTGCCGGCTGGTCGGGACTACACCGCCCATCAGCGCCTGGGGGTCTTCCTCATGCAAAGGCTGGTGCCCCAGCCCACCCTGGCCTGGCTGGCCGAGGACGTGGAGTTGCTGGCCCAGCTCAGCGCCTTTCTCGCCGGCGAGGACAAGACCGGTGCCCTGGCCCGCATCGTCATCGAGGCGGACCGGGAATCGGTGCGCCGCAACCTGCTGGAAGGCCCTCGTACCCGGTTCGCCAGCGCTCGGGCGGTGCCCCTGATCGAACGGCTGATGGAGGCCCTGCGCCGCATGCTGGCGGAAGGGGGGCGTCTGCCCCTGAACCGGCCGGGCGCGGCGGGGTTTGTCGCCGACGGCTGTGTCTGGTTTGTCTCCAAGCGCCTGGCGGACGAGGTGCGGGCCTATCTCGCGGCCCACGAGTCCGCCGCCGGCATCCCGGGGCCGGAGAAGAACGACCGGCTGTTCGACGTCTGGCAGGAGTACGGTGCCCTGATCCCCAACCCGGACAGCGGCGGGGACATCTGGCGGGTGAGGGTGAGGATGGAGGGGTTCGACCAGGTGCTGACCCTGCTGCGCTTTCCCCTGGATAGGCTTTATGCCGAGGCAGCGCGGTATCCAGCCGGCTTCGCCGGTCAGGTGACTCCGCTGATGAGTGCGGCGGAGGTCGAAGAAGAGTTCCCGCCCCAAGGGAAAGACCAGGCGCCCATGGACGCTCCGGTAGCCGACCTCACGCCAGCGGTGGCGGCAGTCTCTTCGGCCGAGGGGGACGGCAGCCTGTCGGCCGCCGAGGGGGTGACCCGACTGCCCCCCATGTCGACCCCGGATCGGCATGGTGTGCCGGTCACCCCGCAGGAGGAGGAATTCCTGGAGACGGAGCGCGACCTTCAGCATTTCCTACCCAGCCCGCCGGTGGGCGGGCGCATCGCCCCCATGCGCCTGCCGGACAAGCCAGACCGGCCCGCCAGGGCCAAGGCGGAGAAGACCGTCAGGAACACCCCCCAGCCTCCCTCCGAGGCCGCCCTGCGCTTCATGGCCTGGCTGCAACAGGGTCTGGCGGGCGGGGCCATTGCCTACAACGAGACCGGCGCCATGGTGCACTTCGCGGCCGAGGGCATGCTGCTGGTCTCGCCGCGCATCTTCCGCCACTTCGCCGAGCGCTTCGGGGAGAAGGGCGACGGCACGCCCTCTACCCTGGCGGCGGACAAGCTGGGCACAGGTATCCAGCGGGAGGTGATCAAGGCCGGCTGGCATGAACTGGGCCCCAGGAAGACCAACGTGCATCGTTACCAGGTGGTGCGGCGCGGGGGCCAGGCCGGCAGCTCGCTGTCGGTGATGATCATCCGTGCGCCCCAGCGCTTCATCGAACCCGTGCCTCCGGCCAATCCCCACCTCGTCAAGGTGAACGCCCAACCTCCCCAGGACATCCTGTCATGACCCCACTCCCCATCCTCCCCGACCCACTCGAATCCCTGCTGGAGCGGATCCTCGCCAGCGACACGCCGCGCGCGGTGTTCCTGCTCGAGGGCGTGATCGTCTCCTGCTCGTCCGGCGGCCAACTGGAGGTCCGCTGGCTGCAACGCCCCGAGGCTGTCTTCGTGGGTACCTATGACTGCGAGGTCAGCGCGGACATGCTCCTGGAGGATCTGCGCGCCGCCGGGGTGGCGTAGCGGCACATGGCCTATCCGGTGGAGAACCTGCTGCGCCGGCCGGTGGAGTTCGTCCCGGCCGGGGTGTTCTTCCTGGCCGCCCTGGGCATCGTCCTCAGCCCCCAGACCTTTCTGCTGCCGCCGGTGCTGGCCTACCTGGTCGCCGCTGGCCTCATGCTGCATGCCGGCTGGCGTCTCGCGCAGGCTGGCCAGCTGCTGCGCTATCAGGCCAACCTGCGGCGCCTGCCCCGCTACCGCCTGAGCGCCGAGGCCATACCCTGGTCCGAGCGGGGGCTGTTCCTGGGCATGGGTTTCGCCTGGGACCGGCGCCATTCCCAGCGGCTGCACGACACCCGCGACCCGGTCTACCGGGAGCTGCTGCGGCCGGGCTGGCTGTACCGGGTGGCTCGTCGGCTGGAACGGGGCGTGGAGGGCACGGCCCTTGACTGGCTGGGCCGGCTCACCCGTAGCGAGGCTTGGTGGAACCCGGTCGCCCCCCTGCCGCCGGTGGGGGGTGACGCGGCCATCCACGGTGTGGAGCCGGACGAGGACGCGGTGTGGATGGACCTGGGCGAGCGGGTGGGCCATATGCTGGTGCTGGGTACCACCCGGGTAGGCAAGACCCGGCTGGCGGAGCTCCTCATCACCCAGGACATCCGCCGCGGCGATGTGGTGATCGTGTTCGACCCCAAGGGGGACGCCGACCTGCTAAAGCGCATGTACGCCGAGGCCCGGCGCGCCGGCCGGGCGGGCGAGTTCCACTTCTTCCACCTGGGCTATCCGGAGTTCTCCGCCCGCTACAACCCGGTGGGCAGTTTCTCGCGGGTGACCGAGGTGGCCACCCGCATCACTAACCAGCTGCCCAAGGAGGGCGAGGGGGCGAACTTCGCCCAGTTCGTCTGGGGCTTCGTGAACGCCATGTCCAAGGCCATGACCGCCCTGGGGCGCACGCCCTCCTACCAGGACATTTACCGTTACGCCAACGACATCGAACCCTTGGTGCTGGACTACTGTCGCTTCTGGCTGGACCGGGAGCCGTGCGCGGCAGGCTGGCGCGATGCGGTGGAGGCCCTGGAGGTGGACCCCAAGAGCCTGGACCGGGCGATGAAGAACCGGAACCTGGAGGTGGTGAAGCTGCTGGAGTACCTCCGCGCCCAGAACCTGCACGACGACACGGCGGCGAGTCTGATGAAGATCATCAGCTACGAGCAGAGCTACTTCAACAAGCTGGTGGCCTCCCTGATCCCGCTCTTGGAGAAGCTCACCACCGGCAAGGTGGCGGAACTGGTCTCACCGGACATGGGCAATCTGGACGATACCCGGCCGCTGTTCGACTGGATGGGGGTGATCAACCGGGGTGGCATCGTCTACGTGGGCCTGGACGCCCTGAGCGACTACGAGGTGGCCGGCGCGGTGGGCAACTCCATGTTCTCCGATCTGACCTCCACCGCCGGGCGCATCTACAAGCACGGCGAGACCTATGGCCAGTCGGCGCCGGCGCCGAAGCGGCGCATCTCCATCCATGCCGATGAGTTCAACGAACTGATCGGCGACGAATTCATCCCGCTGCTCAACAAGGCCGGTGGCGCGGGCTACCAGGTGACGGTCTACACCCAGACCTGGTCGGACGTGGAGGCGCGCATCGGCTCTCGGGCCAAGGCGCAGCAGATCGGCGGCAACCTCAACACGCTGATCATGCTGCGGGTGAAGAATGCGGATACGGCCAAGATCCTCACCGACCAGTTGGACGAGGTGGAACTGGTGACCACCATGAGCGCCAGCCAGGCCTCGGACAGCAACGATCCGCTGGACTTCTCCGACTTCACCAGCCGCAACGAGGACCGCTTGAGCGCCCGTGTCGCGCCCATGATCAGCCCGGCCGACCTCACCCGCCTGCCCAAGGGCCAGGCCTTCGCCCTGATCGAGGGCGGCCGGCTCTACAAGCTGCGCCTGCCCCTACCGGATGCGGAGCACGACCCGATGATGCCGGAGGACCTGGAGGCGGTGGCGGAGGACATGCGGGGTCGGTACGTGCGGGTGACGCCGGGGGAGTTCGCGCAGGGTGCAGGTTGGGTTACCGGGGAGATGCACCCCTTCGACGGCCCGGACTGGTTGCGGCACGTGGTGGTGGAGGGCAAGGGCAGTGGCTTCTAGGCGGGACGAGGGGCTGGCGGCCCACAATGTGTTTCTGTGGCCGCTGAAGCTGGTCTTCTACGCCTGGCTCACCCTAGCGCTGATGGCCCTGGCGGCCATGGGGATGGAGGTCATCCTGGCCAAGCAGGTGTGGGGCGAGGCCCATGGCCTGGTACAGGCACAGCAGACCCTCAGCCGCGATCTGACCCTCACCCACGACCTGCGCCCGGACGCGCCCCTGACCGGCCTGGCCCGGACCTGCGCCAAGGGGGTGTACGGCTTCTTCTTCCAGCTGGTCCCCATCGAGCGCTGGATGACCAACGCGGCCCTCCTGCCGGCCCGTCCGGATGTCACCTACTACGGCGGCGACCTCATCGCCCGCAACGACTTCGTCTATCCCCTCCAGGACGAGATCCGTCTGGCCATGCTCCGGGCGCAGATTTTCGGGGTGCGGCTGGCGATCCTGATGGGAGCGGCGCCCTTGTTCCTGTTGATATGGGCCTTGGGGCTGGTGGACGGGCTGACCCAGCGCCACATCCGACGCGCCTGCGCGGGGAGGGAGTCCTCCTCCATGTACCACCGCGCCAAGTTCTTCCAGTTCGCTGGGCTGGGCATGGGGGCGATGGTCTACCTCATGTGGCCGGTGAGTGTCCGGCCGGAGTGGATCGTCATTCCTCTGGCGTTGCTGACAGGGTTGTTGTCACGGGTGCAGTGGACTTATCTCAAGAAGTACCTGTGAGTTCCTCTCCACGCCTTGATGCCCCCCGTCGTCAGGGTGAAGATGGCCTCGCTTGGCTACACCTTGAAAGGACAATGCCATGTTCCACGGGGATCTTCCTCTCGATATCGCCAGCGGCCTGAAGGTCTTGCGTGATCGCATCCAGGCCGCCAGGATTCCCTCCTCGAAGCTGGACGAGACCCTCAACATCGCTACCTGGAATGTGCGCGAGCTCGGCAAGGTTCGCCGTTCCGAGGCGGCCATCCATTACATCGCGGAGATCATGGGCCAGTTCGATCTGGTCAGCCTGGTGGAGTTGCGCGACGACCTCACCGACCTCGGGCGTGTGCTCAAGATTCTCGGTCCCTATTGGCGGGTGGTGTATTCGGACATGATGCCGGACCCCGGCGGTAATCGTGAACGTCTGGCTTTCGTGTATGACCATCGCGCCGTGACCTTCACCGGCTTGGCGGCCAGCGTGAATCCACCACGCAAGAAGTCGGGCAGCGAATACGTTCCGGAGTTCACCTGGTGGCGCATGCCCTACATGGCCTCGTTTTCCTCGGGGAACTTCGATTTCGTGGTGATCGTTGCCCACATCCGCTGGGGCGACAAGGACGCCGATCGACTGCCGGAGATTCGCTCCCTGGCCGAGTGGGTGGACCTGAAGCGGCGGCAGGATACGGCGGAAGACAAGGACATCCTGGTGATGGGGGACTTCAACATTCCCAGCCGCAAGGGAGCGTTGTTCGATGCCATCACCAGCAAGGGGTTGAGCATCCCCAGGGCGTTGCAAAAGCTGGAGTTCGGTTCCGACCTGGCCAAGGGCAAGCGCTACGATCAAATCCTGCACTACGCCGCCTACCCGGACAACTTCACCAACCTCGGCGGTGTGCTGGATTTCTATCAGGGTGACAGCCAGCCCCTGTTCCCAGGCCTCGGCAAGGACAAGTTCACGTTCCAGCTTTCCGACCACCTGCCGCTCTGGATGCAGATGAATACGGACATCGATGGGGCGCGGTTGGACCAGATCATCAGGGCACGTTCGATGCGGAGACCTCGATGAGTGTTTACCGTAATGCTCGCTACGAATCCAAGCTTTTCTCGGTTTCCAACTACCAACGGCGATGGTTCAATCCTTATTCTTCTTTGGTTTCGACTCGCGCAATTTAGCCACTTCAATCCCCCCTATCAGCCCTCCAGCTGCCACCATGGCGCTGGTGGCTTTTTCCATTGCATCACGCACCGGATCCACGGTCAGACGGGCATAGATACGGGTGGCGTCAGTGGACTTGTGTCCAAGGGCGGCGCCAATGATGGCTAAGCTGGCTCCCTGAATGGCTGCCCATGATCCCAGAGATCGACGTAGATCATGAATGCGCAGATCTTCCAGTCCAGCCGCCACAAGCAAAGCCTTCCAGGCTTTTTTCGGATCTACCATGTGCCCGCTGGCAGATGTGGCAGGGAATACCCAGGTTGGAGAGTTATCTGTCCGGACGTTCAGGACATCCATGGCAATGGCCGTAAGGGGAATGACCATTGGCGTGCCGTTCTTGGAAACTTCGCCAGGGACTGTCCATAAAGCGTTTTGTAAATCCAGGTCTGCCCAGCGCATTGCAGCAATGTTAGATCGTCGAGCCCCTGTGGTCAGGGCAAGGAGAACGAAATGCCTGATGTTCTCTGGTGCGTTGGCCAGTGCAGAGAACAAGTCTGGTAGTTCATCTGACTTGATGAATCGGGCCCGTTCCTTCTCCGGGTACTTGTTCACACCTTCACAGGGATTGTGGCCGGCGTAGAGACGCCATTCGGCCATCTTGCGATAGATGGCACGCAACAGGACAAAAGCCATGTTCGCCGCATACAAGCTCCCACCTTCCTTCAGGCCGGCCATCATGCGTCTCACCTCTGCTGTGGTGATTGTTGACAGGCGGCGCTCTTCCCAATCGACGGCACCGGGAGATTTTTTCCGTTCCTGCCCACGCGGCTTCTTTTGTCCCGGAGTGACCGTACCCAGGTAGCGGGCAAACATATTCGAAATCTCGGCGGACTTGCGCTTCCCCCGCGGTACCAAGTGATCGGAATAATAAAGATCGAAAGCCGCTCTCAAGGTCAATTCCTCAGCAGCCGCGCGACGTTGAGCCCGTTTTTCAGCTGATGGATTTTCGCCCCTATCGAGGGAAGCCGAGACCGCCACAGCCAGGGCACGGGCCATGCGCACGTTCAGCTTGGGGGTGTTGCCGATAAAGGCAAGAGGATCATGAGGCTTGCCATTTGCCTGGTCACGGGAAAGTTCACGGGACTCCGGCAACTCAGGATCAAACCTGCCCAAGGCAATACGAACAGGCCGTCCACCGACCTTGCGATACAACTGAAAGATCTTGGTCCCGTTCGCGGTCACATCCAGAACCAGACCAGTCTGCCCCTCGTCTCGATAGTATGTCCGCCCTGCGGCAGGGGGTTTGATTGCCGCAATAGCGGTACGAGTAAAACGGATTTTTTCACTGGCCATGTTTCAACCCTGAAGATGGAGAAGGGTCGTTGGCACAGAGGGGAACGTCCTCCTGTGCTACCCCTGTGCTACCGAAAAGGTAAAAAATCAGGCAGCTCCGTGTATCTCAGTGCAATACAGGATACCAATTTATGCTGTTAAATCAAAGCATATAGGTTTTCATAAAATCTGGTTAAAGTTTAGACCTTAAAACTCCTAAGGGGAGGGTCGCACGTTCGATTCGTGTCGGG
>DYIY01000016.1 GCA_020723405.1 Thiobacillus denitrificans
CTCGAACCAGGGACCTGCGGATTAACAGTCCGTCGCTCTACCGACTGAGCTATCGGGGAATCGAGAGGCCGCGATCATACGGGGGACGCGGTCTCCGGTCAATAAGGACGGCTTATGAAAACGCCTTGGCGATGCGTTCCACGGCTTTTTTCAGATTGTCCATGGAGGTGGCGAAGGAGATGCGGATGCAGCCTTCGGCACCGAAGGCGGAGCCGGGCACCAGGGCCACGCCGTGCTCCAGCAGATATTCGCTGAGGGCCAGGTCGTTGTTGGCGGGGATTTTGCCGGCGGCGTGAAGCCGGGCGATGGCCTCGCTCACGTCGGGGAAGGCATAGAAGGCGCCGCCGCTGGGCACGCATTTGACCCCGGGGATGGCATTGAGCCCGTCCACCACGAAGCGGTGCCGGTCCCGGAAGGCGGCCAGCATGGGCTGGATGCAGTCCTGGTCGCCGTTGAGGGCGGCTTCGGCGGCCACCTGGGAGATGGAGGTGGGGTTGGAGGTGCTCTGGGATTGGATGCTGTCCATGGCGCCGATGATCTTGGCGGGGCCGGCGGCGTAGCCGATGCGCCAGCCGGTCATGGCGTAGGCCTTGGACACGCCGTTGAGGACCATGGTGCGCTCGTACAGGTCGGGACAGGCGTTGAGGATGTTGTGGAAGGGACCGTCGGCCATGAGGATGTGCTCGTACATGTCGTCGCTGACGATGAGCACCTGGGGATGGCGGCGCAGCACCTCGCCCAGGGCGGCCAGTTCCTCCTTGCCGTAGACGGCACCGCTGGGGTTGGAAGGGCTGTTGATGACCAGCATGCGGGTCCTGGGGGTGATGGCGGCTTCCAGTTGGGCGGGGCTGATCTTGAATCCCTGGGCGATGCCGGCCTGGACGATGACCGGAACCCCTTCGGCCAGGATCACCATGTCCGGGTAGGACACCCAGTAGGGGGCGGGGATGATGACTTCATCACCCGGGTTGAGGAAGGCCTGGGCCAGGTTGTAGAAGCTCTGCTTGCCGCCACAGGAGACCAGGATCTGGTTGGCGGCGTAGCTGAGGCCGTTTTCCCGCTGGAACTTGTCAATGACGGCTTTCTTCAGGCTGGGGGTGCCGCCCACGGCGGTGTATTTGGTGAAGCCGGCGTGGATGGCGGCAATGGCCGCCTCCTTGATGTGCTGGGGGGTGTCGAAGTCCGGTTCGCCCACGCCCAGGCCGATGATGTCCCTGCCCTCGGCCTTGAGCTTGGCGGCCCGGGCGGTGACCGCCAGGGTAGGGGAGGGCTTGATGTTCTGGACGCGGCGGGAGAGTTCCAAGGGAATACCTTTAGGGTAAGACTGGCGACAGACCAGGGCGCCGCCAGCATAGAATGGGCTGAAATTTTGCGCGCGGGATTTTAACTTGCCTGTCACTTTCCCCAATAGTCCTTTTGCATTGCATCAACCCTTTCCTCCCGCCGGGGACCAGCCCGTGGCGATCCAGCAACTGGTGGAGGGGGTGGAGGCGGGCCTGCGTTTTCAAACCCTGCTGGGGGTGACCGGCTCCGGCAAGACCTACACCATGGCCAACGTCATCGCCCGGCTGGGCCGGCCGGCCTTCGTCATGGCGCCCAACAAGACCCTGGCGGCCCAGCTCTACGCCGAGTTCCGGGAGTTCTTCCCGGACAACGCCGTGGAGTATTTCGTTTCCTATTACGACTATTACCAGCCGGAGGCCTACGTGCCCTCCCGGGATCTCTTCATCGAGAAGGATTCCAGCATCAACGAGCACATCGAGCAGATGCGCCTGTCCGCCACCAAGGCTTTGCTGGAACGGGAGGACTGCGTCATCGTGGCCACCGTGTCGGCCATCTACGGCATCGGCGACCCGGTGGACTACCACGGCATGATCCTGCATCTGCGGGTGGGGGAGCGTCTGGACCAGCGGGCCATCCTGCGCCGGCTCACCGAGATGCAGTACACCCGCAACGAGATGGAGTTCAAGCGGGGGGTGTTCCGGGTGAAGGGGGACGTGATCGACATCTTTCCGGCGGAAAGCGCCGAGACGGCGGTGCGGGTGTCCCTGTTCGACGACGAGGTGGACGGCCTGTCCCTGTTCGACCCCCTCACCGGCCAGGTGCTGCACAAGGCCACCCGCTTCACGGTGTATCCCTCCAGCCACTATGTCACCCCCCGGGACGTGGTGCTCAACGCGGTGGAGAACATCAAGGTGGAACTGGCCGACCGGCTGGAATTCTTCCAGCAGAACAACAAGCTGGTGGAAGCCCAGCGCATCGAGCAGCGCACCCGTTTCGACCTGGAGATGCTGGCGGAACTGGGCTTCTGCAAGGGCATCGAGAACTACTCCCGGCATCTGTCCGGGCGCAATCCCGGGGAACCGCCCCCCACCCTCATCGACTACCTGCCGCCCAATGCGGTGATGTTCATCGACGAGTCCCACGTCACCGTGCCCCAGGTGGGGGGCATGTTCAAGGGCGACCGGGCGCGCAAGGAAAACCTGGTGGACTACGGTTTCCGCCTGCCCTCGGCCCTGGACAACCGGCCCCTGCGCTTCGACGAGTTCGAAAAGGTGATGCGCCAGACGGTGTTCGTCTCCGCCACCCCGGGGCCCTACGAAGTGCAGCACCAGCAGAAGGTGGTGGAACAGGTGGTACGGCCCACGGGCCTGGTGGATCCGGAGGTGATCATCCGCCCGGTGACCACCCAGGTGGATGACCTCATGTCCGAGATCACTCTGCGTACGGCCAAGAACGAGCGGGTCATGGTCACCACCCTGACCAAGCGCATGGCCGAACAGCTCACCGAGTATCTGGCCGACCACGGCATCAAGGTGCGCTACCTGCACTCGGACATCGACACGGTGGAGCGGGTGGAGATCATCCGGGATCTGCGTCTGGGCGTTTTCGATGTGCTAATCGGCATTAACTTGTTACGGGAAGGCCTTGATATACCAGAGGTTTCATTGGTGGCCATTCTCGATGCCGACAAGGAAGGCTTCCTTCGTTCCGAGCGTTCCCTGATCCAGACCATCGGCCGGGCCGCCCGCCACCTGAACGGCACGGCCATCCTCTATGCCGACCGGATCACCGATTCCATGCGCCGGGCCATCGACGAAACCGAGCGGCGGCGGACCAAGCAGACCCGCTTCAACGTGGAACAGGGCATCGTTCCCGTGGGGGTGAAGAAGCGCATCAAGGACATCATCGACGGCGTCTATGACGCCGAAGGGGCCCAGAAGGAACTCCAGGCGGCCCAGGGCCGGGCCCGTTACGAAGCCATGAGCGAGAAGGAACTGGCGAAGCAGATCAAACGCCTGGAGAAAGACATGCTGGCTGCAGCCAAGAACCTGGAGTTCGAAAAGGCGGCCCAGTTGCGGGATCAGATGCATGAACTGAAAAAGCAGGTATTCGGCGTGGAATGAGCCGCAAATTGGCCATTCAGTCCGGCGGGATGCTGCCGATAACCAGACAGTATTCCGACATGAAGGCACAACCTGGAGGACACGCATGTCCCTGAAGGCCATCAAGGGCGACGAGCATACGATCAACTACGGCACCCTGCGAGCCCTGGTGGTGGACGACTATCCGGGCATGCGCAGTGCCCTGAAGCTGACCCTGTCCAACTTCGGCATCTCCCGCATCGATCTGGCCGGCAGCGCGGCCGAAGTGATCTTCAAGGTGGGCAACAACCACTATGACCTGATCCTCTGCGACTTCAACCTGGGAGAAGGCCGTGACGGCCAGCAATTGCTGGAGGAACTGCGGCATCGGGGCCTCATCAAGCTGGAGACCGTGTTCGTCATGGTCACCGCCGAGTCGGTCTACGAGAAGGTGGTGGCCACGGCGGAACTGGCGCCCGACGACTACATGATCAAGCCCTTCAGTGCCGAGGTCATGCGCAACCGGCTGGAAACCATCCTGATGCGCAAGCTGGCCTTCGCCAAGGTCTACCAGCATTTCGAGGCCCATGAGTTGGATCTGGCCCTGTTGGCCTGCGATGCCTTGATCCGCGACTATCCCCGCTATCTGGTTGATGCCCTGCGTTTCAAGGGCGAAGTGCTCAATACCATGGGCCGTTTCGACGAGGCGGAAGCCCTGTATCGTCAGGTCATCAGCCTGCGCGCCATTCCCTGGGCCCGGCTGGGCCTGGCCAAGGCCCTGCACCATCAGAAGAAGGATGAGGAAGCCGAAGAACTGCTCCACGACGTGATGGAGAAGACCCCGGAAATGGTGTCGGCCTACGATCTCCTGGCCGAGGTCCGTCTGAACCAGAACGACAGCGCGGGGGCCCAGGAGGCCTTGCTCAAGGGCGTGTCCATTTCCGCCAAGACCGTGCGCCGACAGCAGAAATTGGGCGACATCGCCCACGAACGGGGTGACCTGGACATTGCCCGCAACGCCTATTCCGCCGTGTTGGAAAAGGGCCAGCATTCGGTTTTCGTCTCTCCCGCCGACTTCGGCAACCTATGTCGGGTACAGGTGGACCAGGGCGACGTGGGCGCGGCCATGGACACCCTCAAGAGAAACCGCTCCCTGCTGGGCTCCAGTCCCGAGGGGCAACTGGTGTCCGCCGTGGTGCAAAGCCTGGCCCACACCAAAGCCGGCAAGCCCGAGGAGGCCAAGAAGGCTCTGGAGGAAGCCAATCGTCTGCGCCGGGGCGTGCAACGCATCGACGAGCGGATCATGCTGGACATGGCTGGCGCCTTCATGACCCACGGCCAACATGCCGAAGCCGACGCCATCGTCAGCGAGGTGGCGCGCAATGCCCACGACAGCGAGACCCTGCTGGCCAAGGCGCGCAAGCTCTATGAAGAGTCGGGCCGGGGCGAGGCGGGCAACAAGGTGCTCAGCGAGGCCACCGCCGACGTGCGCAAACTCAACAACGACAGCGTGATCCTGGCCCACAAGGGCGACTACAAGGGGGCTTCGGAAAAGCTCCTCACCGCTTGTCGGGTGGCACCCTTCAACACCCGCATCCTGATGAACACCATCTGGGTGCTCATCAAGCGGCTCCATTCCGACGGTATGGACCACGAACTCCTGGATGAGGCCATCCGGCTTCTGGGAGAAGTGGAGAAGCAATCTCCCGGCCATGCCCGCCTGGTTGACCTGAAGAGCAAACTGAGGGACGTGGAACATCATTTCGGCATCCGCAGGAAGGCACCATGAAATTCGACAACCTGGACCTTTATGCCGCTCTCATGCATGAACTCAAGAACAACCTGGGCCTGCTCATCATGACCCTGGACACCATCCCGGTGCAGGGGCATCCGGACCACGACCAGCCCCTGGACGAGGCCCGGCTGCTTTCCCAGCGCAGCGTGGAAAGACTGCAACAGGCCCTGCTCATCTACAAAGCCGACAGTGGTGAACTGCATCCGGTGGTGGATGCCTATGCACCGGTGGAAATGCTCCGGGAATTACGGGATACCGCCCAATCCCTGGCCCGGGACCGGCTCCATGTGGATACCCTGGTGGGCGATCAGGTGCCCACCTTGTGGTTCTTTGACCGCAGTCTGGTGGAGATGGCCCTGATCAACGCCATCCACAATTCCCTCGCCCATTCGCGTTCCCGGCTGCGCATCGAGGCCGACATGGTGGACGGCTGCCTGGCCTATACGGTGCGCGACGATTCAGCCGGCTATCCGGACCACATCCTGGCCTACGGCAGCGGCGGCAGCGGCCACGGCTCGGCGGGTACCGGCCTGGGCCTGCGCTTTGCCCGGCTGATCGCCGAGGCCCACGACAACAATGGCCGGCACGGGGAACTGCGGCTGTTCAACGAAGAAGGCGCGGTATTCCGTTTCCTGCTGCCCTGAAGGAAAATACCCAGGTCTGCCCCGAGAAGGCAGGCTTGAGGACAAGGCGGGACCACCCGCCCCCGCGACGTTTTCTGAAGCCACTATGAAACCACCCAGTATCCAGCCCGCCGTGCTCATGGTCTGCATGGGCAATATCTGTCGTTCCCCCACCGCCGAAGGCGTTTTCCGCCACATGCTCGAAGAGGCCGGCATGAGCAAGCGGGTGCGCCTGGATTCCGCCGGCACCCACGCCTATCACGTCGGCTCGCCTCCGGACCCCCGGGCCCGGGATGCGGCCCAGCGGCGGGGCTACGATCTCTCTGATCTGCGCGGTCGGCAGGTCTCCGACGCGGATTTCGAGGATTTCGACTACATCCTGGCCATGGACCGGGAAAACCTGGCGGGCCTGCTGCGCCGCTGCCCCGAACAGCACAAGCACAAGGTGCGGCTTTTCCTGTCGTTCAGCCGGCGCTACCCGAACCTGGAAGTGCCGGATCCCTACTACGGCGGTCGCCAGGGCTTTGACCAGGTGCTGGACATGGTGGAAGACGCCGCCCGGGGTCTGCTGGAAACCCTGCGCCGCTAAGCTTCAGTCCAGGGCTTCCAGGGCCGCCTGCTGATCCAGCCAGTCGGCTTCCAATTCCTCCAGTTCCTTCACCACCTTCGCTTGCTCGAAGAGTTGCTGCTTGAGGTTTTCCCGGTTTTTGTCGGCATAGGCGTCGGGCGCGGCCAGCAGGCTTTCCAATTCAGCTTTTCGGGTTTCCAGGCGGGCCATGAGCTCTTCCAGCCGCTGGATGCGCGCCTCGATGGGCTTGCGCCGGGTCGCCAGGCGTTGCCGTGCCTCGGCTTCCAGGCGCTTCTGTTCCTTGCGGTCGGCGGCCGTTTCCCGGGCCGCCGGGGGCAATTCGGCGGGGGCTTCCCTGGCGGGGGCGGGCTGGGCCAGCTTGGTGCGGAACAGCCAGTCCCGGTAGTCGTCCAGATCCCCGTCAAATGCCTTCAGGCTGCCGTCGGCGACGATGAGGAATTCATCGGTGGTGGCCCGCAGCAGGTGCCGGTCGTGGGACACCAGCACCAGGGTGCCCTCGAACTGGGCCAGGGCCACGGTGAGGGCTTCCCGGGTTTCCAGGTCCAGGTGGTTGGTGGGTTCGTCCAGCAGCAGCAGGTTGGGCCGCTGCCAGACGATGAGGGCCAGGGCCAGGCGGGCCTTCTCGCCGCCGGAGAAGGGGGCGATGACGCTGCTGGCCATGTCCCCGGTGAAATTGAAGCTGCCCAGGAAATTGCGCAGTTCCTGTTCCCGCACCGTGGGCGCCAGCCGGCTCAGGTGCCACAGGGGGGATTGATCGTGGCGCAGCATGTCCAGTTGGTGCTGGGCGAAGTAGCCGATGGCCAGTCCTTTGCCCAGGGTCACCGTGCCCGACAGGGGCGGCAGGTCCCCCACCAGGGTCTTGATGAGAGTGGATTTGCCGGCGCCGTTGACCCCCAGCAGGCCGATGCGCTGGCCGGCCTGGAGGGTGAGGGTGAGGCCCGAGAGGACGCGTTTTTCCCCCTCCCCCGTCGTTGGAGGGGGATAGCCGGCGGCCACCTCATCCAGCACCAGCAAGGGGTTGGGCGCCCGGTCCGGCTCCCGGAACTCGAAGCTGAAAGCGGCGGCGGCGTGGATGGGGGCCAGCTCCTCCATCTTCTCCAGCATTTTCATCCGGCTCTGGGCCTGCTTGGCCTTGGAGGCCTTGGCCTTGAAGCGGTCGATGAAGGATTGCAGGTGGTCCCGCTCCCGGCTCTGCTTTTCGTAGGCCGCCTGGGACAGGGCCAGGTTCACCGCCCGCTGGGTTTCGAAGCTGGAGTAGTTGCCGCCGTAGCGCTTGAGCTTCTTCTGGTCGATGTGGGCGATGACGTTGACCACCCCGTCGAGGAAATCCCGGTCGTGGGAGATGACGATGAGGGTGCCCCGGTAGCGCTTGAGCCAGTCTTCCAGCCAGAGGATGGCGTCCAGGTCCAGGTGGTTGGTGGGCTCGTCCAGCAACAGCAGGTCCGAGGGGCACATGAGGGCCTGGGCCAGGTTGAGGCGCATGCGCCAGCCACCGGAAAAGCTGGCCACCGGCTGGTCCATCTGGTCCCGGGAAAAGCCCAGGCCGGCCAGCAGTTGTTCTGTGCGGGCCCGGGCCGTGTAGGCGTCGGCATCCTGAAGCGCGGCATGGAGTTCGCCGATGCGATGGCCGTCGTGGGCCGCTTCGGCGTCCACCAGTTCCTGCTCCAGGCGGCGCAGGGTGGTGTCTCCGTCCAGGGCATAGTCGGCGGCACTGCGTTCCAGGGCCGGGGTTTCCTGGGCCACGTGGGCCACCCGCCAAGCCACCGGGAAATCCGCATCGCCGCCATCGGCGTGGAGTTCCCCGCGCAGCAGGGCGAACAGGCTGGACTTGCCCGAGCCGTTGGCACCGATGAGGCCCACCCGCTCCCCCGGGTTGAGGCTCAGGTCGGCTTGTTCCAGCAAGGGCTTGGTGCCGCGGATCAGGGTGAGTTTCTGCAGGCGGATCATGGCTCTACCGCCGTGGCGGAAAAAGGGGGGTCAGGGGGGATTTGCAGGGTCGGGAAGGCGCGGGTTTTAAATCCCCCCCGCCCCCCCTTTTCCAAAGGGGGGAGCAGGTGGTTCTGGTACTCGCGTTCACGGCAGGGGCGCCAGCAGGGCCGCCAGGTCGGATTCGCCGAACTTGACCTCCCCCTGGTGGTCTTCGGCCAGAATGCCGGCGGCCAGTTCGGCCTTGCGTTCCTGGAGGGCCAGTATCTTCTCTTCGATGCTGCCGGCCACGATGAGCTTGTAGACGAACACCGGCTTGGTCTGGCCCAGGCGGTGGGCCCGGTCGGTGGCCTGGTTCTCCACGGCGGGGTTCCACCAGGGGTCGTAGTGGATGACGGTGTCGGCAGCGGTCAGGTTGAGGCCCATGCCCCCGGCCTTCAGGCTGATGAGGAAGATGGGCACTTCGCCGGCCTGGAAGCGGCGGATGGGGGTTTCCCGGTCCACCGTGTCGCCGGTGAGGAGGAGGTAGGTCAGGCCGGCCTGGTCCAGTTCCTTGCGGATGAGGTCCAGCATGGAGGTGAACTGGGAGAAGAGAAGGATGCGCCGGCCTTCTTCCACCATTTCCGGCAGCAGGTCCATGAGCAGGTCCAGCTTGGCCCGCTCCTTTACGCTGCGGGCCGTCTCGGACTTGAGCAGACGGGGGTCGCAGCAGACCTGGCGAAGCTTGAGCAGGGCGTCCAGGATGACGATCTGGCTGCGCTGGAAACCCAGATCGGCGATGGCTTCCCGAACCCGGGCATCCATGGCGCTGCGTACCGTTTCGTAGAGGTCCCGCTGGCCGCCTTCCAATTCCACCGTGCGCAGGATGAGGGTCTTGGGGGGCAGTTCCCGGGCGACTTCCTCCTTGCGCCGGCGCAGGATGAAGGGGCGCAGGCGGCGGGCCAGCAGGTCCCGGCGGCCCACGTCGCCATGCTTCTCGATGGGGTTGCGCCAGATGCGGGTGAAGCTCTTGTTGTCGCCCAGAAAACCGGGCAGGAGGAAGTCGAACTGGGCCCACAGTTCCCCCAGGTGGTTTTCCAGGGGCGTGCCGGTGAGGCACAGGCGATGCCGGGCGCGGAGCTTCCGTACCACCTGGGCGGCCTGGCTGCCGGCGTTCTTCACCGTCTGGGCCTCGTCCAGGATGAGCATGTGGTATTCCTGCTTTTCCAATATCTCGTGGTCCCGCCAAAGCAGGGGGTAGGTGGTCAGGGCCACGTCATGGTCGGCCAGGCGTTCGAACTGGCCGTGGCGTTCCTTGCCGTGCAGGGACAGCACCTTCAGACCCGGAGCGAAACGGGCGGCCTCGTGCTTCCAGTTGAAGATGAGGGAGGTGGGAAGTACCACCAGGGCCGGCTTGTCGAGACGGCCAGCCGCCTTTTCGGTGAGCAGGTGGGCCAGGGTCTGGGCCGTCTTGCCCAGGCCCATGTCGTCGGCCAGGATGCCGGAAAGGTCCTGTTCCCGCAGGTATTGCAGCCAGGCCAGGCCTTCCTGCTGATAGGGGCGCAGTTCCAGGGCGAAGCCCTCGGGGGTGGCCACGGCTTTCACTCCATGGCTGTGCAGCAGGCGCTCTGCCAGTTGCCGGACGGCGTCCAGACCGCGGAACTGCCAGCGGCCCAGATCGGCCAGTTCCGCCAGGCGGGGGGCGTCCAGGCGGGCCACGCGCAGGCTGCCGTCGTGGCCGATCCCCCCCTCGAACAGGTCGATGAGGGTCCGGGCCACGGGCTTCAGGCGTTCGGCAGGCAGGCGGATGCGCCGCCCGTCGGGCCCGTCCAGGGCCACCCAGGCCTTGTCCGGGATGGCTTCCACGGATTTGGCGTCCAGCCAGCGGGGCTCCCGGCTGAACAGACCGGCCAGCAGGGGCGCCAGGGCCAGGCGGCGGCCGTCCACCACGATGCCCATGCTCAGGTCGAACCAGCCGGGGGCCGATTCGGCCACTTCGGCGTGCCATTCCTCCACGTCCAGGTAGTCGTGGCGGAAATCGGCGGGCAGTTCCACTTCCCAGCCGGCGGCTTTGAGGGCGGGCAGGGTGTCGGCCATGAAGTCTTCCCAGGCGGCTTCACAGGCCAGGCCGTAGCAGGGCCGGGGCAGGGGGCGGCCGGCGTAGACGGCGTGGCTGGGAATGGGGGTGAAGCCCATCTGGAGCAGGGATTTGAGCAGGGCGGTTTCGTGCTGGGAATCCCGTTTCAAGCGCACCGTCTCTCCGTTCTCCAGGGTCAGGAAATCCCGTTTGTCATCACAGGCCAGGCGCTGGTCGGCGAATTGGAAAAATGGCACGGCGAAGTCGAACTGGCGCCGTTCCCAGGTGTCGCTGTAGTCCCGATAACCGGCCAGGCCGAAGATGGGCACCGTGGCAACTTGCAACAAGGGGCGGGCGGGGGCATCGATGACGCGCAGGCTCTCGCTGTGGCCGGTGGGGGAGGGCAGCTCCGGGGCGATCTCCGCCAGGGTGGCGGCCAACACCTGGGCCTCGGCATGGGACAGGGATGGCCCGGTGAGCAGTTGCCGAAGCAAAGGCGCAGGCACGTTGAGAGCGAGGGGGCCGGCTTCACCGGCCACGGCATCCAGGTACCAGGGAGGGTCCAGGGGGACGGTGCGGGCCGCTTCGGGCTGGCTCACCATACGGGCGTGCATGCGACCCAGAGCGTCCTGGCGCCAAGCCAGGCTGGCCCCGCGCTCGGCACCCAGGCGCCAGGGCAGACGGGAATCCCGGTCCATGAGCCAGCGGCCGCAGGCCAGCAGCTTGCGCAGCACTTCATCACCGGTGCGCGGATCCAGCGGCAGGGCATCGCTGTACAGGTGGCGGTGCCGGGGTGACCAGAGCAGGCGCAGAATGGCCAGGTCGTCCTCATCGACGAACTGGGGCGGGTTCACCAGGGCCCGTTCCACACCGGTCCAACCCTGGAGTGCCCCACTGGGCCGGCCCAGGGCATCGGTGCGGGCCTTGACGCACTTGACCCGGTATTCATTGCGCCCGTCCGGGCCGGAAAGCAGGTAGAAAAGGCGGGAGGACGGCGTGGCCTTGGCCTTTCTGCCCGATTTGGGCGTGTCGGCCAGACGGCGCAGTTCGTGGACCCAGTTGAGCACTTCCGGGCGGATCTGGTCGGGGCGCTCCCGTTCCTCCAGAGTGCGCAACAGGACCGCAGCCGCATGCTTGCAGTGGCCGCCCACCGGACAGGAACAATGGAAACCAGGCCGCCAGCCGCCCCGGCCATCCTCGTGGAAACGGATGTCCACCCGGTAGGGCTTGGGCCGGGTGCCCTGGACCCGGGCGGTGAGGAGGGTTTCGCCAATCTCCAGTTCGCTGACCTGATCCAGGTAGCCCTCCCCTTTGGCCACTTCACCACGGCCCAGCCAGGCTTCCACGTCCTGACGCTGGAAGAGGGCGGTGGGGTTGCTCTGGTTGGGGGGGGAGTCCTGGGGCATGGCCGGCGGAAATCCGCATGGGAAAGGAACCCGGCATTATCTCCCGATAGCCATCACTTCCGCCAAGAGCGGATTTCAGACGGATCGGCGGTGACCGACCAGCAGCAGCCAGACCAGGGCCAGGAACCAGCAGCCCAGCAGGCCCCATTTTGCCAAGGCGAAGAGGCAGGCGGGCAGGGCCCAGGGGCCTGCGGGCGCGCTCAACAGCATGAGATGGCAGGCGTTTTCCAGCAGATCCAGACCGGCCGCCAACAACGGCAGCCAGGCCAGGACGGCCCTGTGTGCCAGACGCCAAGCCAGGCCGGACAAGGCAAGTCCATAGGCGATGGCGTAGGGGCAGTCCCAAAGAAGGCTCAGCCGCGCGTGATGCATGCCGGCAATGCCCCATGCCGCCAGCATCTCCCCGGCGGAGTGGGCGGAACAAGTCAACTGCAAGGACAGGATGCCCAGAGGGGCGCCGAGGTCCATGAGAACGCCCGAATGGCGATAGACCGGGATGCTGAGGCCCAGAGCAGCCAGACCAAGCAGGAGCAATACCGGCCAACCGGCCAACCGGCTGGCCGGAGAGCGGATTGTGGAAAAAAGGGATGTCAGGCTGGAAAGGGCCATGGCCATCCAGTGTCCCGGTCCCGATGCCGGCTGGCAAGCCGAGGCGGCAGTTGCCCGCCGATGTTAAAGTGGTTTGACAGCCGGGATGTCCAACAATAGAATGCGCGTTTTTCCGAAGTCCCTATTTGGAACGCCACATGAAAACCTTTTCCGCCAAGCCCCACGAGGTCCAGCACGGCTGGTACCTGGTGGACGGCACCGACAAGGTGCTGGGCCGTCTGGCCTCCGAGATCGCCCGCCGCCTGCGTGGCAAGCATAAGGCCATCTACACCCCCCACGTGGATACCGGCGATTACATCGTCGTGGTTAACGTGGACAAGATTCGTGTCACCGGCAACAAGGAACTGGACAAGAAGTATTACCGCCATTCCACCTTCCCCGGCGGCATCAGCGAGACCAACTTCGGCAAGATGCAGGCCCGCTTCCCCGGCCGCGCTCTGGAGAAGGCAGTCAAAGGCATGCTGCCCAAGGGTCCCCTGGGCTACGCCATGATCAAGAAACTGAAGGTCTATGCCGGCGGCGCGCATCCCCATGCTGCCCAGCAGCCCCAAACCCTGGAAATCTGAGGAACCCGAGCATGATCGGCAACTACTACTACGGCACCGGCCGGCGCAAGAGCTCCGTGGCCCGGGTCTTCATGAAGGCCGGCTCCGGCAAGATCGTCGTCAACGGCAAGCCCGTGGACGAATATTTTTCCCGGGAAACCGGCCGCATGATCGTGCGCCAGCCCCTCAAGCTCACCGAGCGTGACGGCAATCTGGACATCATGGTCAACGTCTCCGGTGGTGGCGAGACCGGTCAGGCCGGCGCCGTGCGCCACGGCATCACCCGCGCCCTCATCGAATACGATGCCGGCCTGAAGGGCACCCTGAAGAAGGCTGGTCTGGTGACTCGCGATGCCCGCGAAGTGGAACGGAAGAAGGTCGGTCTGCACAAGGCCCGTCGCCGCAAGCAGTTCTCCAAGCGCTGATTGCTGCACCAAGCCGGAAAAGCCGCCCGATCAGGCGGCTTTTTTATTGCGGGTTTGTCATCAGCCTGTGGCCGAAGCCCTTGTAGAATCCCCCCCGTTTTTCATTGGAGCGCACCCACATGATCAAGGCAGGCATCGTCGGCGGCACCGGCTATACCGGGGTCGAACTTCTCCGTCTTCTCGCCCAGCATCCGGATGTGGAACTGGCGGCCATCACCTCCCGGAAGGAGGCAGGGATGCCCGTGGCGGACATGTTTCCCTCCCTGCGGGGGCGGGTGTCCTTGGCCTTTTCCACCCCGGAGGAGGCACCTCTCAAGGACTGTGACGTGGTGTTCTTCGCCACGCCAA
This sequence comes from Thiobacillus denitrificans, assembly GCA_020723405.1. GTDB lineage: Bacteria > Pseudomonadota > Gammaproteobacteria > Burkholderiales > Thiobacillaceae > PFJX01. The sequence continues at coordinate 13,688 of DYIY01000016.1, forward strand.
ACGGCGTGGCCATGCAGCAGACCCGGGAACTGCTGGATGCCGGGGTGAAGATCATCGACCTGGCCGCCGATTTCCGCATTACCGACATCGCCGAATGGTCCAAGTGGTACGGCATGGAGCATGCCTGTCCGGATCTGGTGGCAGAGGCCGTGTACGGCCTGCCGGAGATCAACCGGGCCAAGATCAGGGGTGCCCGGCTCATCGCCAACCCGGGTTGCTACCCCACCGCCGTGCAACTGGGTTTCCTGCCTCTGATGGAAGCCGGCGTGGTGGACACCTCCTGGATGGTGGCGGACTGCAAGTCCGGTGTATCGGGCGCCGGCCGCAAGGCGGAGGTGCCCACCCTGTTCGCCGAGTCCAGTGATACCTTCAAGGCCTACGCCGTGCCCGGCCACCGGCACTGGCCGGAGATACGCCAGGGCCTCAACCGCATGGCGGGCTTCGTCGGGGAGCGGACCGTGGGCCTCACCTTCGTGCCCCATCTGACCCCCCTGATCCGGGGCATCCATGCCACCCTCTATTGCAAGCTGACCCGGGACGTGGACCTCCAGGCCTTGTTCGAGCAGCGCTACGCCGACGAGTATTTCGTCGACGTGCTACCGGCCAAGTCCCATCCGGAGACCCGTTCCGTGCGCGCCTCCAACCTGTGCCGCATCGCCGTACACCGGCCCCAGGGCGGTGATACGGTGGTGGTGCTGTCGGTCATCGACAACCTGGTGAAGGGGGCCGCCGGCCAGGCGGTGCAGAACATGAACATCCTGTTCGACAAGCCGGAGCACAGCGGTCTGACCCAGATTCCCGTCATGCCTTGATTTTCCGGGTCTTGGCCATACTTAGCCCATGGTTGACGGGCTAGGCACCGGCGCCAATAATCCCAGCACTTGAACCCCTTATTCCAGGAGTATCGCGATGAATGCCGCGACCGAAATGACCCCCCTGAACTTCACCGATAGCGCCGCCAACAAGGTCAAGGCCCTCATCGACGAGGAAGGCAATCCCGACCTGAAACTGCGCGTATTCGTCACCGGTGGCGGCTGCTCCGGCTTCCAGTACGGTTTCACCTTCGACGAAGTTCAGAACGAAGACGACACCGTCATGCAGAAAAACGGCGTCACCCTGGTGATCGACTCCATGAGCATGCAGTACATGATGGGTGCCGAGATCGACTACACCGAAGGACTGGAAGGCGCCCAGTTCGTCATCAAGAATCCCAATGCCGTGTCCACCTGCGGCTGTGGTTCCTCCTTCTCGGTCTGAACCCCGTCAGGCGAAAAGGGCGGCGTGAGCCGCCCTTTTGTTTTTGAACCCGGAGAAGGACAAACCATGGCGGACAAGTTCACGGTGGTCGCCTGCCCCACCTGTGGCCAGGACGTGGAGTGGCGCCCGGAGCACCGCTGGCGCCCGTTCTGTTGCGAACGCTGCAAGTTGATCGATCTGGGGGAGTGGGCCACCGAGCGGTACAAAGTGCCGGTGACCGAACAGGACGCTTTCGACGACCTGGACAGCCGGGGCTGAGGGCCCCGGTCAGGCTTCAGCGGGAAAGGGTCCTGACCCCCTCCGGTGTACCCATCAGGAACACATCGGCGCCCCGGCGGGCGAACAAGCCCACGGTCACCACCCCCACGATCTGGTTGATCTCGGCCTCCATGGCCACCGGATCCAGGATGCTCATGCCATGCACGTCCAGGATCACGTTGCCGTTGTCGGTGGTGAAGCCGGCGCGCAGCACCGGGTTGCCGCCCAGCTTCACCAGTTGCCGGGCCACGTAGGAACGGGCCATGGGGATGACTTCCACCGGCAGGGGGAACTTGCCCAGCACGTCCACCAGCTTGCTCTGGTCGGCGATGCAGACGAATTTCTTGGCGCAGGCGGCGACGATCTTCTCCCGGGTCAGCGCGCCACCGCCGCCCTTGATCATGGCCATGTGGCGAGTGATCTCGTCGGCTCCGTCCACGTAGACTTCCATCTCCCCGGCCTCGTTCAGGTCGATGACCCGGATGCCGTGCTTTTTCAGGCGCTCGGCGGTGGCCACGCTGGAGGCCACGGCACCGTCGATGCGGCCCTTGACGCGGGCCAGTTCGTCGATGAAGAAATTGGCGGTGGAGCCGGTGCCCACGCCGATGATGCCGGCGGGCACGTATTCGATGGCGGCCCGGGCGGTGGCCTGCTTCATTTCATCTTGGGTCATCATGTCGCGATTCGCTTTGTCGTTTGGTCGGAAACCCTGAGAATAGCGGCCTTTGCCGCCCCCATCAAACGCGAAGCATGACCGACTATCTGGAGCGCATCCTGCTCGCCCGCGTCTACGACGTGGCCATCGAATCGCCCCTGGACGAGGCACCCAACCTGTCCCGCCGCCTGGGCAACACCGTGCTGCTCAAGCGGGAGGACATGCAGCCCGTGTTCTCCTTCAAGCTGCGCGGCGCCTACAACAAGATGGTGGGGCTCACCAAGGCGCAACTGGCCCGGGGGGTGGTGGCCGCCTCCGCCGGCAACCATGCCCAGGGCGTGGCCCTGTCGGCCCAGGTGTTGAAATGCGAGGCGACCATCGTCATGCCCGCCACCACGCCGGCCATCAAGGTGGACGCGGTGGCCAAGCGGGGTGCCACCGTGGTGCTGCACGGCGATTCCTACGACGATGCCTACAAGCATGCCCGGGACATCGCCCGCAAGGAGAAGAAGACCTTTGTCCATCCCTACGACGATCCCGAGGTGATTGCCGGCCAGGGCACCATCGGCATGGAGATTCTGCGCCAGGCCCGCAATCCCCTCGACGCGGTGTTCGTCCCGGTGGGCGGCGGCGGCCTCATCGCCGGCATCGGCGCCTACCTGAAGCGCCTGCGGCCGGAGATCAAGGTCATCGGCGTGGAGCCCATGGAGGCCGACGCCATGGCCCGTTCCCTGTGCCGCAAGGAGCGGGTCCTGCTGCCCCAGGTGGGCATCTTCGCCGACGGGGTGGCGGTGAAGCAGGTGGGGGAGGAAACCTTCCGCCTCTGCCAGCAATACGTGGACGAAGTGATCCGGGTGGACAACGATGCCATCTGCGCCGCCATCAAGGACGTGTTCGAGGACACCCGTTCCATCCTCGAACCGGCCGGGGCCCTGGGGGTGGCCGGGGCCAAGGCGTGGTGCGAAAGGGAAAAGGCAAAAAACCGCCGTCTGGTGGCCATCGCTTCCGGGGCCAACATGAATTTCGACCGGCTGCGCTTCGTGGCCGAGCGGGCCGAACTGGGGGAAAACCGGGAAGCGGTGCTGGCCGTGACCATCCCGGAAAAGCCGGGCAGTTTCAAGGCCTTCTGCGCCCTGATCGGCGGCCGGGTCATCACCGAGTTCAACTACCGTTTCTCCGACCCGGGGGAAGCCCACGTCTTCGTGGGCATCCAGGTCCACAACCGGGCCGAGGTGGAGAAGCTGGTGACCGGCCTGAACCGGCACAAGTTGCCGGTGCTGGATCTGTCCGACAACGAGATGGCCAAACTGCACATCCGCCATCTGGTGGGGGGGCGGGCCCCCCAGGTGGAGAACGAGGTCCTCTACCGCTTCGAATTCCCCGAGCGGCCCGGGGCGCTGATGCGCTTCCTGGACAGCATGAGCCAGGGCTGGAACATCAGTCTCTTCCACTATCGCAACCATGGCGCCGATTACGGCAGGGTACTGGCTGGCATCCAGGTCCCCCCTGGCCAGCAGCGCGCCTTCCAGAAGTTCCTGGACAGCCTGGGCTACCGTTACTGGAACGAGACCCGCAATCCGGCCTATCGTCTGTTCCTCAAATGACAACGCCCCCGACCGGGGGCGTTGTCATTCAGGCCGGTGGCGCGATCACTTGTCCATGGGACAGGTGTTCATGCCCAGCAAGGGGTAGACCGGGCAGAACTTGATCAGTCCGGTGGCCAGGGGCACCACGCCGATCCAGGCCCATACCGGACCACCCAGAATGGCCCAGGCGATCAGGGCCAGACCCACCACGATGCGCAGAATGCGGTCGATGCCGCCGACGTTGGCTTTCATTTCCATCCTCCAGACAAGTAAAGGGACATGGGAATTCCCTGCGCAGAGGGAATGGCGACAGGTTATGCGTGCCGGGAGGCCTGTTCAGTGACTTTGGTTACACAGATTCCCCCAGACCAGCCAGACCGGCATGCTTACACGCAAGTGACGGAATGAAAACGTCTTTTAAGGTAGGGGTATCCATGCCACTGGCCCGCAAGGCAGTAAATTCGCGGGTCTGGAACTCAGGCCTGAGAAAATCCTGACAAAGAAATCAGGTTTTTCCCTATTTATCCTGATGATCCAAATCAATAATCTTTCGCGACCTGAAGGGTGTAAAGCCCTGCCAGCCCCTTTTTGGAGTTGATAACGATGAACAACCTAGCAGCGGTCTCGGAATTGACCCCGGATATGCTCAAGGCACTGGATTGGGTGCCGGCAATGGTCTGGGTGGCGGGGCCTGATGCCCAGTGCAAGCACGTGAACAGCGCCTGGCGTGAGGTGACGGGCCGTGCCCTGGAGGAGTGCCTGGGCAACGGCTGGCTGAGCGCCATGCATCCAGACGACGCCAACGCCTGGCCTGACCAGGTCAACGAGGCGATCAAAACCCTGCAACCCTTCAGTCTGGAATGCCGCCTGCGCCGCAAGGATGGCCGTTACCGCTGGTTCATGAAGTCCGGCCGTCCCTACTACAACGAAAAAGGTGCCCTGTTGGGTTTCATCGGCTTCTGCACCGACGTCACTTCCCAGAAGCATGCATTGGAATCCCTGCGCCAAGCCCGGGAAAAACACCGCTCCGTGCTCACCAACCTGAAGGAAGCGGTCAGCACCATCGAGGACGTGCTGCGCACCGACGAACCGGGTCATGCCCACCGGGGTGACAACCGTCTGACTCCGCGTCAGCGGGAGATACTCCATCTCATCGCCCGGGGCTATGCCACCCGGGAGATCGCCGTCCAGCTCCACGTCAGCGTCAAGACCGTGGAAAGCCACCGGGCCCAGCTCATGCAGCGGCTCAACATCCACGACGTGGCAGGCCTCACCCGCTACGCCATCCGCAACGGGATGGTGCCCCCGGACGCCTGAGCCGGGAAATCAGACGGGCATGGCCAGGCGGCGCAGGGCCGCCGGGTCCAGCACCTCGATGCGCTCCCGGCCCAGCCGGACCCAGCCCTGGTCGGCGAATTGCTTGAGCAGGCGGGAGACGATCTCCCGCACACTGCCCAGTTCGTCCGCCACGCTCTGATGGGAGGCGGCGATGGTCGGGCCCCGGGCCACCAGCCAGGCTGCCAGACGCTGGTCCAACTTGCGGAAGGCCACTTCCTCCACCAGTTGCATGAGCCCCGTCAAACGCTCGGAAAACAAGGAGAAGACCCGTTCCCGGAAGGGCGGATGTTCCGCCGTCAGGCGCAGGAACAGGGGGCGGGGCAGGGTGACGGCTGATACGGGCGTTTCCGCCACACCGGTGGCCGGGTAGGGTACACCGCCCAGCAGACAGCTCACCGTGACGATGCACAGTTCCCCCGGATGCACGCCGTAGAGCCGGATTTCGCGGCCGTTCTCCGCCCGCTTGCTGACCTTGATGTCGCCGGCCAGAAGCAGTGGCAGGGCCTGGCAGGGCGAACCGGCGTCAAACAGGCAGGTGCCCGCCGGTGCCTCCAGGGGCAGGGCCAGCCGGGCCACTTCGCCGGCGAGGAGCGGGGGAAGGTCGGCCAGGGCGGGTAGACCACAAACATTGTCCGGGTTCATGGGGGGAGGGCTTCCTGTATGGCCGCCACCCGGGCGGCATGGATCAGGCCGGGGATGGCACCGGGATCGGGGGCTTGGCTGGCGATGGCACCGGCCGGCACGTTCCGGGCTGCCTCCAGTGCGCGGTGCAGGCGATCCGCCGGGAGAAAGGGGCGGGATTCGTAACCCGGCCGACCGCGAAAGTCCGCCTGACAGGCTTGCAGAAAGGCGGCAAAACGCGCCGGTCGGCGCAGGGCGTCGGTTTGCTCCAGCAAGTGCAGCATGCCTTCCGCATCCAGGGATTTGGCGGCATGGGCACGGCCATGCCATCGGGACACCACCCGCGCCAGACCGGCACAGTCAGCGGGAACCCGCAGCCGTTCGTTCACCGCGTCCACCGCCGCCATGCCCCGTTCCTCGTGGCCGCTGTGATCCGGCCAGCGTTCCCGGGGCGTCAGGCCCTTGCCCAGGTCATGGAGCAGGGCGGCATACCGCACCGGCAGATCGGCGTCGGCCAGGGCGGCCTGGTCCAGAACGGCAAGCAGATGCAGGCCCGTATCCATCTCCGGGTGGCTGATCGGGTTCTGGGGTACCCCGAACAGACGGTCCACCTCCGGGAGCAGGCGGGCCAGGGCGCCGCAGTCCCGCAGCACCTGGATCATGCGTGCCGGGCGACGGGCCATGAGGCCCCGGCTGAGTTCCTGCCAGACCCGTTCCGGCACCAGGGCATCCACCTCCCCGTCCGCCACCATGCGGGCCATCAGGGCCAGGGTCTCCGGGGCCACGCTGAAATCGGGAAAGCGGGCAGAGAAGCGGGCCACGCGCAGAATGCGCACCGGATCCTCCACGAAGGCATCGGAGACGTGGCGCAGCGTCCGCGCGGCAATATCCGCCTGGCCGCCGTGGGGATCGATGATCCGGCCGTCCTCGTCTTCCGCCATGGCATTGATGGTCAGGTCACGGCGCAGCAGGTCCTCCTCCAGGCTCACGTCGGGCGCGGCATGGACTACAAAGCCCCGGTAACCGGGCGCAGTTTTCCGTTCCGTGCGAGCCAGGGCGTATTCCTCCTGGGTGACGGGATGGAGAAATACGGGGAAATCCTTGCCCACCGGACGGAAGCCCAGGCTGGCCATCAGTTCCGCGCTGGCGCCCACCACCACGTGATCCCGGTCCTGGACCGGCAGGCCCAGCAGACGGTCGCGCACGGCGCCACCCACCACGTAGGCCCGGACCGGGGGGGGAAAGGTCATCGGCCGGCCCGGCGGCGGAAGGGATCGTAATGCCGGCGGGGATGGACTTCCCGCAGGTAACCGATGACCGCCTCCAGGGGGGTGGGACGGCCGAACACGGCGGGAAAGCCGTCCGGACAGACGTTGTCCGCCTGCATGGCGTAATGGTTGTCCCGGGTCATGAGTTTGCGCCCGGGCTTGAGTTCCATGAGCCGGGCAAACCAGTAGGAAGGGCCGGGGCCCAGGGGCAGGATCAGCCGCTTGAGACCCAGTTCCCGGGCGGTCAGGCCCAGCAATTCCGCCAGGGAATAAACCCGGGGACCGCACAGGTTATAGGCCTGGCCCACGGTTTCAGGCCGGCTCAGGGCAGTGGCGAAGGCCCGGGCCACGTCGCCCACGAAGACGGGCTGGAAACGGGCGTGGCCATCGGCCAGGGGCAGCACCGGGGCCAGAGGCAGCAGGCGGGCGAACAAGCTGAGGAAACTGTCCCCCGGGCCGAAGATCACCGAGGGGCGGAAGACCGTGACCTCCAGATCGGCAGCAGCCCGGACCAGGGCTTCCCCCTGGGCCTTGGAGCGCTGGTAGGCACTGGGGGAGGTTTCGCTCGCCCCCAGGGCCCCCATGTGCAGCAGACGCCTGACGGCGGCGCGCCGGCAGGCGCCCACCACCTGGCCGGGTAGCCCCACGTGGGCATGCTGGAAGCTGCCGCGCCGGGACCGCTCATCCTCACCCCCGGCCGGGGCCGTTTCGTGGAGGATGCCTACCAGGTTGATGACTGCCTGGACGCCCTGGAACAGGCGATCCAGTTCCCCGGGCTGGTGGATGTCCGTTTCCACCACTTCCACTCCGGGCAGCAGGATCAGATGCTTGACCGGCTCCCGGCGCCGGGCCGGGACCCGCACCCGCCAGCCCTGGTTGGCGAGGAGGGGAACCAGGTGGCGGCCGACGAAGCCGCCACCGCCGAGAACACAGACGGTGGGCTGGGACATGGCAGGCGTGATGAGGAGGATAAGGACGCCATTCTAACGTCCGGGACCGGGGGCGCTACTCCGGTTGGGGGGCGGCCTCATCCCTGTCCGGTGCAGGGGTGCCGGGCCGGGGGGGGATCACTCCCAGACGGTCCTTCAGGGATTGGCTCACCCCGCCGAAGCGGGCCCGGTAGAACATGGCATTGGCCAGCACCTTCTTCACGTAATCCCGGGTTTCGGCGAAGGGGATGTTCTCCACGTAGATGGCCCCCTCCAGAGGGGTTGCCGCTTGCCATTTGCGGGCCCGGCCCGGGCCGGCGTTGTAACCGGCGGTGGCCAGTACGGGGGACTGGTCCAGGCCGTCGAAGATGCGCTTCAGGTAGTAGGTGCCGAAGCGGATGTTGGTTTCGGGCCGGCCCACCTCCTTGTGGGCGTTGGCCTTGAGTCCCAGTTGCCGGGCAATCCACTTGGCCGTGGCGGGCATGATCTGCATGAGACCCTGGGCCCCGACCGATGAGCGGGCGTAATCCACGAAGCGGGATTCCTGGCGCATGAGGCCGAAGACCCAGGCTTCATCCAGTCCGTTTTCCTGGGCGTAGGCGCTGGCCAGATCCCGATAGGGGGCCAGGTAGCGCAGGTCGAAATCATGGACATCCCGGGTCTTCTCGGCGGTGATGATGGCCCGGTCATACCATTCCTCCCGGCGGGCCAGTTCGGCGGCGGCCAGCAGGAGCCGGTCCTCCAGGCCACGCAGGGTGCGCTCCCATTCCGCCACTGCGTTGCCGGTGTCCCCCAGGCGGCGCAGCAGCAGGGCCCGCTGGAAACCGGCCAGGGACTCGACGCTCTTCAGGTCGTCCGGGGTCACCTTGTAGTCGGCCGGCCGGGCTTCCAGTTTGGCCGGCAGTTCCTCTTCGGCCAGCAGGCCGTAATAGTGGATTTCCCGGGACAACCGGGCGAACAACTGGTTGGCCGGATAGGCCGCGTTGAGGGCTTTGAGGGCCCGGGCTTTCCAGTAGCGCCAGACCGGCTCGTTCTGCATGGTGTCCGGCATGGCATCGATGGTCCGGTAGGTTTCCACCCAGTTGCCGGCGCGCAGGGCGGCCCGGGTCTTCCACTGGAACTGGGGCTCGGTCCGGGGTACCCCGGCCTTGGCGAACCAGTCCAGGGCCCGGGCGTCGTGGAGCCGGGCGGCGTGCATGCCGACCTGGGCCCAGCCGAATTGCCTTTCCTCCTCGGTGTAGGCCAACTGGTCCTGCTCCCAGAGCCGGGCCGCAGCCACCGGTTCATCCTTGGCCAGACGGGTCAGCACGTGCAGGCCCGCCTCCCGTTGGGCCCGCCGTTCACCGGGGTTGGCCAGCAGGCGGAGATCCTGACGCTGGGCCCGGGCCAGGGCATCGGCCTCCATGCGCAGGGCTTCCGGCAAGCCGGCGTCCACCTCCCGGGCCAGGCGCAGGTTGTTGGCGTCCAGGGCCAGGCGCAGGCGCAGCATGCGGTCTTCCAGGCTGAGCACGCCCCGCTCGGCCAGGGTGGCGAACAGGGCATCGCAGGCGCTGGGGAGATCCCGGAAGGTGCGCCATTGGGCCAGGCCCTCACCTTCCGCCCCTTTGTCGGCATCGGCAAGCCGGGCCCGCAGGGCCAGGCATTGGAGTTCCTGGTCCGGCTTGAGCAGGGTCTGGAATTGTTCCCGGAAGGCCGGCCAGTTCTCCTCCTTGCCGAACTGGCGGGCCAGATCGCCGCGCAACCGGTCGGCCAGGTGGCTGTCCGGGTGGCGGGCGATGAAATCCAACTGCGCCTGCACGGGCGGGTCGTTGGATTTCAGCCGCCAGTAGCGGATGTAGGGGGCCAGCAGATGGTCGGCGGGGATCCGCTCCGCATATTTCTGGAAACGGTCCATCCGGCCCTTCTGGTAAGCCTCCCGGGCCGCCTGGAAATCGGTTTCGACTGAGGCCCGGGCCAGGGTTGCCAGGAGGAGGGCCAACAGAAACAGGCTGGAGAAATGTCGCGGCCGCACGCCCTGGATCAGGTTATTCAAAGTGCCGCACTGTAACCCATGCCCGGGCGACGGCAAAACCGTTGCCCGGCAGGGAGGGCGGTCAGCGTTCGGCCAGGCTCACGTTCACGTTGACCCGCACCGTCTGGCCCGGGTCGTAGGGCAGGAAGGCGTTGTAGTCGTGGCCCTGGTAACGGTAGGTCACGTTGTAGCCGGTGAGCTGGCGGGTCCAGTTGTCCACATTGCGGCAACGCTGCTCGGTGCGTGGCTGGCTGGCGGTCCGGCCCTGGTGGCCGTCGTTGTCGATGTTGTCGCCGACGATGGCACCTGTGGCGGCGCCTACGGCAGTGGCCACACTGCGGCCGTTGCCCTTGCCCACCTGGTTGCCGAGCAGGCCGCCGACCAGACCACCGATGATGGCGCCGCCATAGGAGCGGCCATCGGAGCGGACTTCACTGGTGGACACCTGTTCCTCCCAGCATTCCCGTTGCGGTTTGTTGACGCTTTCATAGACGGGGGTGCTGGACATCACCTGGGCGGAGTCCTGGAAATTGGCTGCCTGGACCGGGGCCATGGCCCCGGCGAACAGAGCGCTGAACAGCAGGGGGGTGGAAGTGCGCATGGTGAAACTCCTTCTCTCGTTACGTAGTGGGTCAACGGTCCCGGCCGCCATCCCGGCTGCCGTCACGACCGCCGCGGCGGTCGAAAAATTCACCCGGATAGGGAACATCCCGGGGGGGCAGGTTCTCGAACCGGCCATTCTCGTGGCGACGCCGTTCGAATCCCGTGCCGAAGCTGCCCTGATCATCCCGGTCGTCCCGGCCGGTCCGCTCCCGGTCGTCCCGGACTGGCGGTCCCCGCCGATCTTCCTGGCTCCAGCGGTCGCCCAAGCCGTCCCTTTGGCGCAACATGCGCTCACGGAACTCCCGGCGCAGCTTCAAGCGTTCTTCGGGGCTGGCCTGTTCCCAGCGCTCCCGCAGGGCCTGGCGCTCCTCCGGCGTGAGTTGGGCGAGCATGGCCTGCATGGGGCCCTGACTGCGGTAGTCGTCGTCCCGGGCCTGGGCCGGTAGGGCGGCCAGGCCCAGGAGCAGGGCAAGCAGCAGGTTTCTGGAATTCAGGGGGCCGGGTTTCATGGTTGTCTCCTTGTACGTTTCCCATGCTAGGCACATGGGGTAACACGTGGGTTTCCGCTTCGGATAGATTTGTAACAGAGTGTTTCGGAGAAAAAGCTGTGAACGACAATCCCCAAGTGTTGGTGGTGGACGATGACGCGGGCATCCGCGACCTGCTGGCCGACTATCTGGCCAAGCAGGGTCTGAGCGTGGCCACGGCCCGGGACGGCAAGGAAATGGACGAGCGGCTGGCCGCCGCCTTCCCGGATATCATCGTCATGGACCTGATGCTGCCCGGTGAGGACGGGCTGGCCCTTACCCGGCGGGTGAAGGCCGGCCGAGCCGTGCCGGTAATCATGCTGTCCGCCCGGGGAGAGGACATCGACCGCATCGTGGGTCTGGAGGTGGGGGCCGACGATTACCTGGCCAAACCCTTCAATCCCCGGGAACTGCTGGCCCGCATCCGCGCCGTGCTGCGCCGGGGGGGCGGCGGCAAGGCCGAGGAAGAGGTCGGCGAGACGGTCCGCTTCGGCCCCTTCGCCCTGGATGTGGCCGCCCAGAGCCTGGCCCGGGACGGCCAGGACATCCCCCTCACCCAGGCCGAGTTCACCCTGCTCAAGCTGTTCGTGGAACATCCCGGCCGGGCCCTGTCCCGGGACCAGATCATGGACTGGTTGAAGGGCTATGATCGGGACCCCTTCGACCGCTCCATCGACGTGCGGGTCACCCGGCTGCGCAAGAAGATCGAGGATGACCCGGCCAATCCGGTGTACATCCGCACCGTGTGGGGCCAGGGCTACCTGTTCTCCCCCAAGGGCAAGGGCGGGTGAGGCTGCTGCCCGAAACCCTGTTCGGCCGCACCGCCGCCGTCCTGCTGGCGGCCTTCCTGGTATTCGAAGCGGCGGCCTTCAGCGTGGTCTGGCGCATGGTCATCCAGCCCCTGGCTGAACGTTCCGCCGACGATCTGGCGGCCAAGATCCACCTGGCCGCCCAGACCTGGGTGGAACTGCCCCCCGCCACCCGGGCCGACTACGAGATGGAACTGTCCTTCCGTCATGACCTGGAATTGGGAGCGGCCAAGGTTTCCCTGCCCGACGCGGCCGCAGAGCCGGGCTATTTTGCCGGGCTGCTGCTCCAGGCCCTGGGCAGCCGCACCGGACAGACCATGACCCTGAAGCAGGGACCCGACGGCGGATGGGACTGGCTGGAAATCCAGGTGGCCGGCACCCGGCTGCGGGTGGGCTATGACCGGCTGCGCTATGACCTGGAGGCCCCCCTGGCGGCGGTGGGGGTGTTTCTCTTGGGCGCCGGCCTGACCCTGCTCACCGCCCTGTTCATGGTCCGTCAGATGAGCCGCGACCTGGCCGGCCTGGCGGACAAGGCCCGGGAGGTGGGCCAGGGACGGGAACCGGAGCGGCTGCCGGAGACGGGGCCTGTGGAAATCCGGGAACTCACCACGGCTTTCAACCGCATGGCCGAAGAAGTGCAAAGTCTGCTGGAAAACCGCACCGTGTTGTTGTCCGGCATTTCCCACGACCTGCGCACCCCCATCACCCGCATGAAGCTGGCCCTGTCCATGCTGGACGGCGCGGACCCGGCCATGGTGGCCCGGCTGGAAGGGGATCTGGACGAAATGAACCGGCTCATCGGCGACATGCTGGCCTTTGCCCGGGCCCTGCGGGCCGACGACCAGGACGAACTGGACCTGAACGGCACCCTGGGCGAGGCGGCAGCCCGGGCGGGGCGCCTGGGCCCGGTCAACTGGACGCCCGGTCCGCCCTGTCCGGCCCGGGTGAGCCCGGCGGCCCTGGGGCGCATCCTGGACAACCTGCTGGAAAACGCCCGGCGCTATGGCGGCGGAGAGGCGGTGGATCTGGTGCTCGGCCAGGACCGGGGAGAGATCCGGGTGGGCGTGCTGGATCGGGGGCCGGGCATCCCGGCGGAACAACGGGAGGCGGTATTCCGGCCCTTCTTCCGGCTGGAGGCTTCCCGGGCCCGGGATTCGGGGGGAAGCGGACTGGGGCTGGCCATCGTCCGCCAGTTGGCCGATGCCCAGGGCTGGCGGGTGGAACTGAGGGACCGGCAGGGCGGCGGCCTGGCCGCCTGGCTGACGATCCCCGCCGGGATCACTTCACGTGGTACTTGAACACCATCACTTCCATGTTCAGGAAGGACAGGCTGGTGATGGACAGGCGGCGGGTCTGGGTGCGGATTACCCGGGCGGCGTTGTCGGCCGCGCGGCGGAAGCGGATGGTCAGGCTGGGTGTCAGGGTCAGGGTCATGGTGTCCTCCGGTCTCTTGAGGGGAACCATGCAAACCCCGTGCCCAGGCAGAACACATTGATCTGACAGGATTTCTTCGCCTGAACGCGAAGTTGCCTGGCGAACGGCCGGACAGCCCGTCAAATTCCCGTCAGTTGGGCGGATCGGGGCCTGGAGCGGTTAGAATCGCACCTCTTTATCCCCTCTTGCCACCATGCCCGCATTCCAGGACATCATCCTCACCCTTCAAAAATTCTGGGGGGAACAGGGCTGCGCCCTGCTCCAGCCCTACGACATGGAAGTCGGCGCCGGCACCTCCCATACCGCCACCTTCCTGCGTTCCCTGGGCCCGGAGCCCTGGAAGGCCGCCTACGTGCAGCCCAGTCGCCGGCCCAAGGACGGCCGCTACGGCGAGAACCCCAACCGCATGCAGCACTACTACCAGTACCAGGTGGTGCTGAAGCCGGCCCCGGCCAATATCCTGGAGCTCTACCTGGGCTCCCTGGAGGCCCTGGGCTTCGACCTGAAGAAGAACGACATCCGCTTCGTGGAAGACGACTGGGAAAACCCCACCCTGGGCGCCTGGGGCCTGGGCTGGGAAGTGTGGCTGAACGGCATGGAAGTCACCCAGTTCACCTACTTCCAGCAGGTGGGCGGCATCGACTGCAAGCCCATCACCGGCGAGATCACCTACGGCCTGGAACGCCTCGCCATGTATCTGCAGGGTGTGGAGAACGTGTTCGACCTGGAATATGCCCCCGGGGTCAGCTACGGCGACGTGTTCCACCAGAACGAGGTGGAACAATCGGCCTACAACTTTGAGCATTCCGACGTGGAGTTCCTGCTCACCGCCTTCAACGCCCACGAAAAACAGGCCCGCCTGCTCATGGAGCGGCAACTGGCCCTGCCGGCCTACGAGCAGGTGCTCAAGGCCGCCCACACCTTCAACCTGCTGGACGCCCGGGGCGCCATCTCGGTCACCGAGCGGGCCGCGTATATCGGAAGAATTCGTAACCTGGCGCGCAGCGTCGCGCAAAGCTACCTGGAATCCCGGGCCCGCCTGGGCTTCCCCATGGCGCCCAGGGCCTGGGCCGAGGAAGTGCAGGCCCGCATGGAGAAGGCAGCATGAGCGCAAACAACCTGCTGGTCGAACTGTTCGTCGAGGAACTCCCGCCCAAGGCCCTGAAGAAGCTGGGCGAGTCCTTTGCCGCCACCCTGGCGGAATCCCTGAAGACCCAGGGCCTGGTCGGCGGTGACAGCGTGGTGACCCCCTACGCTTCGCCGCGCCGCCTGGCCGCCCACCTGTCCGGCGTCGCCGAACGGGCCGCGGACAAGCCCGTATCCCAGAAGCTGATGCCCGTGGCCGTGGCTCTGGACGGTAACGGTCAGGCCACGCCCGCCCTGGTCAAGAAACTGGCGGCCCTGGGGCTCACCCCCGAGGTGGTTCCGCAACTCAAGCGGGCCCCGGACGGCAAGGCGGAGGCCCTGTTCTTCGATACCGTGGTGCCCGGCGCCACCCTGGCTGCCGGTCTGCAAAAGGCCCTGGACGAGGCCCTGGGCAAGCTGCCCATTCCCAAGGTCATGACCTATCAGCTCCAGGACGGCTGGAGCACGGTGAACTTCGTGCGGCCCGCCCACGGCCTGGTGGCCCTCCACGGCGCGGCGGTGGTGCCGATCTCCGCCCTGGGCCTGGAGGCCGGCCGGCAGACCCAGGGCCATCGCTTCGAAGCGGCGAGCCCCACCGTGAGCCTGCGCAATGCCGACAGCTACGTGGAGCAGATGGTCGGCGAAGGTGCGGTGATCCCCGGTTTCGCCGAGCGGCGGGCCGAGATCGTCCGCCAGCTCCAGGCGGCGGCGAGCCAGGTGGGGGGCGGCGTCCGGCCCATCGAGGACGAGGCCCTGCTGGACGAGGTGACCGCCCTGGTGGAACGGCCCAACGTGCTGCTCTGCCAGTTCGAGGAGGCCTTCCTGGAAGTGCCCCAGGAGTGCCTGATCCTCACCATGAAGGCCAACCAGAAGTATTTCCCCCTGCTGGACGAGTCCGGCCGCCTCACCCACCGGTTCCTCATCGTCTCCAACATCCGTCCCGCCGATCCCTCCGCCGTCATCGGCGGCAACGAGCGGGTGGTGCGGCCCCGCCTGGCCGACGCCAAGTTCTTCTTCGACCAGGATCGCAGGAAGCCCCTGGCCAGCCGGGTGGAGGGCCTGGAGCGGGTGGTCTATCACAACAAGCTGGGCAGCCAGGGCGCGCGCATCCGCCGCCTGGTGAAGCTGGCCGGCGCCATTGCCGGCAAGCTGGGGGCCGACCCGGCCCTGGCGGAACGGGCGGCCCTGCTGGCCAAGGCCGACCTCACCACCGACATGGTGGGCGAGTTCCCCGAGCTCCAGGGCATCATGGGCCTCTATTACGCCCTCCACGACGGTGAGGACGCCCGGGTGGCCCAGGCGGTGGCGGACCACTACAAGCCCCGCTTTGCCGGCGACGAGCTGGCGGCCGACAACATCGGCCTGAGCGTGGCCCTGGCCGAGCGGCTGGACAGCCTGACCGGCATCTTCGGCATCGGCGCCATCCCCACCGGCGACAAGGACCCCTTCGCCCTGCGCCGGGCCGCCCTGGGGGTGCTGCGCATGCTCATGGAACGGGCCCTGCCCCTGGATCTGATGCAATTGCTGGAACTGGCCCGCAGCCAGTTTGACGCCGAACAGGTGTCCGCCAGCGTGGCGGTGGACGTGTTCCAGTTCATGCAGGACCGGTTGCGGGTCTATCTCAAGGACAACGGCCGGGCCCAGGACCAGGTGGAAGCGGTGGTGGCCCAGGCCCCCACCCGCATCGACCGGGTGCCGGCCCGCCTGGATGCCGTGGCGGCCTTCGTGGCCCTGCCCGAGGCGGAGACCCTGGCCGCCGCCAACAAACGCATCCAGAACATCCTGAAGAAGGCCGGCGTGGCGGTGACGGGGGAGGTGGACCCGGCCTTGTTCGCCGAGGATGCCGAGAAGGCCCTGCACCGGTCGGTGGCCGATCTGGCGCCCCGGGTGGAGAGCGATCTGGCCAACCTGGATTACGCCTCCGCCCTGAAACGCCAAGCCGCCCTCAAGGCCCCGGTGGACCGCTTTTTCGACGAAGTGATGGTCATGGCCGAAGAGCCTCTGGTGCGGGCCAACCGCCTGGCCCTGCTCCAGGCCCTCGGCCGCCTGATGAACAGCGTGGCGGATATTGCCCAATTGACGGCCAGGTAGGGGAGGAATTGCCGCAGATGGAGGCCTACGGCGACTACCGCATTTCCCGGTTCACCGCCGAATTCGCGGAGACGGCGGTGGAATTGGCTTTCCGGGAGGCCACCCACCAGTCCCGGGTGCGGGAAACCCGCCATGCCATCACCATCGCCGCCCTGTTCTATCTGGCCTTCGCCATCACCGACTATCTGGCGGTGGGGGGGGCCGAGGAATACCTGCTCATCTTCATCACCCGCCTGACCATCTGCGCCGCCGGCATCCTGGTGGCCATCACGGCGGGCCGGTGGTGGCGCCTCCTGATGGACGGCATGACGCCCACTCTGGTGGAAGCACTGGCCCTGGCCGGCTTCCTCTCCATCACCCTGTTGCGCCCCTATGAATCCGGTTGGCACGGCATGAGCCTCATGGTCATGCTGTTGGGGGTGTACGTATTCATCCCCAACCGGTTCCTGCTGGCCACGGCGGTGGCGGTCTTTTCCACCCTGGGTTTCATGTGGCTGCTGGTGGCCCATTTCCAGCCGCCGGCCAACTACGTGTTGACCCTGGGCCTGCTGCTGGCGGCCATCAACCTGTTCGGCATCCTCACCGCCCACCGCATCAGCCGGCTGACCCGGGAGGAATACCGGGACGCCCACATCCTGCGCCTGGCCAACGAGCACCTGTCCCGGGAGATCGAAATCCGCCAGCGTCTGGAAGCCGAACTGCGCGACCTGGCCCAGCGGGATCCCCTGACCGGCATCGCCAACCGCCGGCATTTCTTCGACCTGGCGGAAGAAGCCTTCGCCCGGGCCCGCGCCAAGGGCAGCCCTTTGTCCCTGCTCATTGCCGACATCGACTACTTCAAGCAGATCAACGACACCTACGGCCACATGCACGGGGACGAGGTGCTGAAGGTCCTGGTGCGGGTCTGCCGCCAGGCATTGGGGGAAGTGGACATGCTGGCCCGTCTGGGGGGCGAGGAGTTCGTCATGCTCCTGCCCGACACGGATCTGGCCACCGCCACGGCCCTGGCCGAGAACCTGCGCCACGAAGCCGAGAACACCCCGGTGCGGCTGCGGGACACGGTCATGCATTTCACCATCAGCCAGGGCGTGGCCCAATGGCAGGTCGGCGAGAGTCTGGCCGTATTCATGCGTCGGGCCGACGAAGCCCTCTACCTGGCCAAGTACAACGGCCGCAACCGTTGCGAGACCGCAGAGGAGGCAGCTCATTGGGGCACCCTTGAGCAGGGCCGCAGCGGGGACCAGAATACCCCCTCCGACAGAGCTGCCGCGGGAAGCCCATGAAGCTGGTCATCCTGGACCGGGACGGGGTCATCAACTTCGACTCGGACCAATACATCAAGAGTCCCCAGGAGTGGAATCCCATCCCGGGCAGCCTGGAGGCCATCGCCAGCCTCACCCAGTCGGGCTACCGGGTGGTGGTGGCCTCCAACCAGTCAGGCGTGGGGCGGGGCCTGTTCGACATGGCCACCCTCAACGCCATCCATGCCAAGATGCACAAGCTGGTGGCCCAGGCTGGCGGCCGCATCGACGCGGTGTTCTTCTGCCCCCACCCGGCCGATTCCCGCTGCCAGTGCCGCAAACCCAAGCCGGGCCTGTTCCATGAAATCGCCCACCGCATGCATGTGGACCTGGCCGGCGTGCCCGCCGTGGGGGATGCCCTGCGGGACGTCCAGGCCGCCTTGTCCGTGGGAGCCCGGCCCATCCTGGTGAAGACGGGCAAAGGGCGGCTCACCCTCGAAGGCGGCGAATTGCCGGAAGGCGTGACCATCTGCGAAGACCTCAGGGAAGCCGCCAACATCCTCATCTCCGAAATGGAATGACTCATCCACCCATGCTTTTCCTGCGTTCCCTGCTGTTCTTTCTGCTCAAGACCGTCCTCACCATTCCCTTCGGCCTGCTGGCCCTGTTCCTTTTCGTCCTTCCCCCTCTTGCCCGCTACCGGGCCATCGCCCAATGGGGGCGCATGGTCATGTGGCTGGCCCGGGTGGTGGTGGGCATCCGCTACCAGGTGGAGGGTCTGGAAAACCTGCCCAGGGACCCCTGCGTGGTGTTGGCCAAGCACCAGTCGGCCTGGGAGACCATCGCCTTCCAGAGCATCTTTCCACCCCTTTCCTTCGTGCTGAAGAAGAACCTCCTGCGCATTCCCTTCTTCGGCTGGGGACTGGCCCTTTTCAGCCCCATCGCCATCGACCGGGGCGCCGGCCGAGAGGCCATGAAGCAGATCGAACAACAGGGCAAGGCCCGCCTGGCGGGCGGCTTCTGGGTGCTGGTGTTCCCCGAGGGCACCCGGGTGGCGCCAGGCGAGAAGGGCAACTACCAGATCGGCGGTCCCTGGCTGGCTTCCAAGGCCGGCGTGCCGGTGTTGCCGGTGGCCCACAACGCCGGGCGTTTGTGGCCCAAGAACGCCTTCGTCAAGCGGCCCGGCCTCATCACCGTGGTCATCGGCCCGCCTATCCCCACCCTGGGGCGCAAGCCTACCCAGGTGCTGGCGGACACCGAAAGTTGGATCGAAAACACCATGGCCAGGCTTTAGCGACGGCGCCGGCAGGCGTAAGATGCCCACAGGAGCCTGAAGTCGTGAATAACGCCCCGCCTGCCCCCCGGCCTTCCCCTTTTTCCCCCTTCCGCCGAACGAGTCCCTGGCCCGCCCGCCTGGACCTGCTGCAGAGCGGCAGCGGCCTGTTCCTGGGCCTGTTCATGTGGGCCCACATGGGCTTCGTCTCCACCATCCTCATCAGCCCTGATGCCTTCTGGACCGTGGCCCGCTTCTTCGAGGGCTACTTCATCTTCGGCCGGCCCTATCCGGGCCTGGTCTCCCTGGTGGTGGCCCTGGTGTTTGCCGTCCTGGTGCTGCACGCCTTCCTGGCCCTGCGCAAGTTCCCCGGCGACTGGACCCAGTACACGGTGTTCTGGCGCCATGCCGGCCGCCTGGGCCACGGCGACACCCGGCTCTGGCTGCTCCAGGTGGCCACCGGTTTCGCCATGTTCTTCCTGGCCCCGGTGCACCTCTACCAGATGCTGGTCCACCCGGAACTGATCGGCCCCTGGGAATCCGCCGACCGGGTATGGAGCGGCGGCTTCTGGCCCCTCTACCTGGTGCTGCTGCTGGCCGTGGAACTGCACGGCGGCGTGGGCCTGTACCGGCTGGCGGTGAAATGGATCGGCTTCCGGGACCCGGCCTCGGCCCGGCGCCGCCTGCTGTTCCTCAAGTGGGGCATGACGGTCTTCTTCCTGGTGCTGGGCCTCTTCTCCCTGGCCGCCTACGTGAAGCTGGGCATGGACCACGCCGATCAGGCCGGCGAGCGTTATCGGCCGGTGGGTGTGTGGAACGCCCCGGTCCAGGAGACCCGGACTTGAAGATCCAGCAGACCGACGTGCTGGTCATCGGCGGCGGCCTGGCCGGCCAGCGCACCGCCGTGGCCACCCGGCGCCGGGGCCTGGACACGGTGATCCTCTCCCTGGTGCCGGCCAAGCGTTCCCACTCCGTGGCCGCCCAGGGGGGCATGCAGGCCAGCCTGGGCAACTGTGCCAAGGGGGCGGGGGACAACGAGGACGTGCATTTCGAGGACACGGTGCGGGGCTCCGACTGGGGCTGCGACCAGATCGTGGCGCGCATGTTCTGCCACATGGCCCCCAAGGCCGTGCGGGAACTGGCCGCCTGGGGCGTGGCCTGGAACCGGGTGGCCAAGGGGGACCGGGAAGTGGTCATCAACGGCCAGAAGGTGGTGATCAGCGAAGCCGACGCCGCCCACGGCCTCATCACCGCCCGGGACTTCGGCGGCACCAAGAAATGGCGCACCTGCCACACCTCCGACGGCACCGGCCACGCCATGCTCTACGCCGTGTCCGACCGGGTCATCGGTGAGGGCATTCCGGTGCTGGAGCGCCAGGAGGCCCTGGCCCTGATCCACGACGGCGAGCGCTGCCACGGCGCGGTAGTGCGGGACCTGATCACGGGGGAACTGTCCGTGTTCCTGGCCCGGGCCACGGTGGTGGCCACCGGCGGCTACGGGCGCCTGTGGGGCGTGTCCACCAACGCCCTCATCAACGAAGGCATGGGCGCAGCCCTGGCCCTGGAAACCGGCGTGGCCCGCCTGGCCAACATGGAAGCCGTGCAGTTTCATCCCACCGCCATCGTCCCCGCCGGCATCCTGGTCACTGAAGGCTGCCGGGGCGACGGGGGCCTCCTGCTGGACGCCGACGGCCATCGCTTCATGCCCGACTACGAGCCGGACAAGAAGGAACTGGCCTCCCGGGACGTGGTGTCCCGGCGCATGGCCGAGCACATGCGCAAGGGCAAGGGGGTCAGGTCCCCCTACGGCGACCACCTGTGGCTGGACATCACCGGCCTGGGCGCCGCCCACATCGACAGGAACCTGCGGGAAGTAAAGGACATCTGCCAATACTTCCTGGGCATCGACCCGGCCCGCCAGCCCATTCCCGTGCGGCCCACCCAGCACTATTCCATGGGCGGCATCCGCACCGACTACCGGGGCCAGTCCCCCTGGCTGGCGGGGCTGTTCGCCTGCGGCGAAGCGGCCTGCTGGGACCTGCACGGCTTCAACCGCCTGGGCGGCAACTCGGTGGCGGAAACCGTGGTGGCCGGCATGCTCATCGGCGAATACGTGGCCGATTTCTGCGCCTCGCCGGAAGGGGACCTGAACTTCTCCACCGCCCTGGCCCGGGAATGCCTGGAACGGGAGCAGGCCAGCCTGGCCGCCATGGCCGCCGGCCGGGGCGGGGAGGATGGCGTGGCCATCCGCCGGCGCATGGAGGCCATCCTCACCGACAGCGTGGGCCTGTTCCGCAACGGCCCGGCCCTGGAATCCGCCGTGGCGGAACTGGCCGACCTGTACCGGCGCAGCCAGCGCCTGGCCATGGCCAACCACGGCCTGGACGCCAACCCGCAACTGGTCCAGGCCTACCGCCTGCCGCGCATGCTCAAGCTGGCCCTCACCGTGGCCATGGGGGCCCTGGCCCGCACCGAGAGCCGGGGCGCCCACTTCCGCGAAGACTTCCCGGCCCGCAACGACCGGGACTGGCTCAACCGCAGCCTGGCCTGCTGGCGGGGCGGGGAAGACCTGCCCCGCCTGGACCACGAGGTGCTGGACGTGATGTTCATGGAACTGCCCCCCGGATTCCGGGGTTACGGCGAGCGCAACATCATCGACCATCCCCATACCGCCCTGCGCCAGGCCGACGTGGACGATTTCCGCGAGGGCGAGACGGACCGGCACAAGCGCCAGACCCACATGATGGCCTTCAAGCAGTATCTGCCAGTGCAGTACCGGGGCCGGAATGAGCGGCTGGATGAGCGGTTTTCGTAGGGATGAGGGATGAGGGAATGGGGCGGCGGCTGACCTTGACGGTGTTCCGGCACAACCCGAGGGAGGCTTCGTCCCGGCCGGGAACCCGTGACTACGTGCTGGACGAGACGCCGGGCATGACCCTGTTCGTGGCCCTGGGCCGCATCCGCGACGAGCAGGACCCGGGGCTCAATTTCGATTTCGTCTGCCGGGCCGGGGTGTGCGGTTCCTGCGCCATGCTCATCAACGGCCGGCCCGGGCTGGCCTGTCGCACCCTGACCGCTGCACTGCCGGAGCGGATCAGCCTGTTTCCCCTGCCGGGTTTCGAGCTGATCGGCGACCTGTCGGTGAACACCGGCAAGTGGATGCGGGCCATGAGCGAACGGCTGCGGGCCTGGCTCCACGATGCCGGGGACGCGGACCCGGACCGGCTGGAAGCGCCCATGGAGCCGGCCACCGCCGAAGCCATCTACGAACTGGAACGCTGCATCGAGTGCGGCTGCTGCGTGGCCGGCTGCGGCACGGCCCAGATGCGCCCGGATTTCGTCGGGGCCGTGGGCCTGAACAAGATCGCCCGCTTCCACCTGGACCCCAGGGACGTCCGCAGCGACGCCGATTTCTACGAGGTGGTGGGTGACGACAGCGGCGTGTTCGGCTGCATGAGCCTGCTGGGCTGCCAGGACGTGTGCCCCAAGGGCCTGTCCCTGCAAACCCAGATCGCCTGGCTGCGCCGGACCCTGGCCCGGCAGGGCTGGTGAGACGGCTGGTGCGACGCCGGGCCCCGGTGGTCCGGCGGGAGGAAAGCCTTCCCTTGGGCCGGGTGCTGGCCGGCCTGGAAGGTGACATCCTGGTGAAGCGCAGTTCCGCCCGGCGTACCCTGGCCCTGCGGGTGGCGGAGGGGGGGCAAGCCATCGTCAACGCGCCCCTGCAACTTCCCCTGGCCCGGGTGGAAGCCTTCCTGGCCCTGCACCGTGCCTGGCTGGCCGAACACCTGGGGCGCAGCCAACGCCAGGCCCGCAGCTTCGCCTGGGAAGACGGCGCCCGGCTACCCTGGCAGGGCGGACATCTGACCCTGGTACTGGAACCCGGAAGCGGGCGGCCCGAAGTGCGCCTGGAAGGTGACCGGCTCCATTGCGCCGGACCCCTGGAGACCCTGGCCGCCCGGGTGGTGCACTGGTATCGGCGCCAAGCCAGGGCCTGGCTGGCCGGGCGGTTGGCCCACCAGGCCACCCTGGCGGGCCGGCCCCTGCCGCCCTTACGCCTGTCGGACGCCCGGACCCGTTGGGGCAGCCTGTCGCCCAGCGGCGTGGTGAGCCTGAACTGGCGGTTGCTGAAAGTGGCGCCGGCCCTGGCGGACTATGTGATCTGCCACGAACTGGCCCATTTCCGCCAGCGCAACCATTCTCCCGCCTTCTGGGCCGAAGTCGCCCGGCTCTACCCGGATTGGCGGGAAGCCCGGCGCAGGCTCAGGGAGCAGGGTGCCGGGTGCTTCCTGTTTTGACCATTTTCCGTGTAGGGCTCCTCTGACGGACAGGGCGCCATGTTGCCATTACATTACGGACCGTTGTGTCCGCGATTCCCCCCACGCCCCAGCCCAGGAGATCCCACCGATGTTTTTCGCGCGCAGGGAAGAACAACAGCAACTGCAAGCCCGCATCAACCGTCTGGAAACCGACCTGGAGCAGTTGCGCCGGGAACGGGAAACCCTGGAGGCCGCCGCCGCCAGGGCCACGGAGGAAGCCCGCTGCCAATCCGGCGAAGTGGCCCGCCTGCGTGCCCTGGTGGGCAACTTCCAGGTGTTCGGCGACTCCCTGATCCAGGTGCAGTCGGGCTTTGCCACCCTGGCCACCGCCATGCAGGACGGCAAGGCCAAGGCCGTGAATGCCAAATCCGTATCGGCCGCCAGCCGGCAGGCCATGGAACGGATTTCCGGCAATCTCGAAGATCTGGTCCGGGGCTCCAACAGCGCCTCCGATCAGGTGGAGCGGCTCGATGGCCGGGCCCAGGAAATCAGCCTGATCGTGCAGCTCATCAAGGACATCGCCGATCAGACCAACCTGCTGGCCTTGAACGCCGCCATCGAGGCTGCCCGGGCGGGTGAACAGGGGCGGGGATTCGCAGTGGTGGCCGACGAGGTCCGCAAACTGGCCGAACGCACCGCCAATGCCACCGGCGAGATCACCACCCTGGTGGGACGCATCCGGGAGGACAGCGGCAACAGCCGGGCCCAGATGGAAGCCCTGGCGGGCCACGCCCAGGATTTCAGCCAGGATGGCAAGGCCTCCGCCCAGGCCATGGGCGATCTGCTGGATCTGGCTTCGGGCATGGAGCGCACCGTGTCCGCATCCAGCCTGCGCAGTTTCTGCGAGTTGGCCAAGATCGACCACCTGATCTTCAAATTCCGTGTCTATCAGGTGTTGCTGGGGCTTTCCCAGGAAAAGGAGGAGCAGTTCAGTGACCATGCCCATTGTCGGCTGGGCAAGTGGTACTACCAGGGGGACGGCCAGGCTTATTTCTCCAGTCTGCCCGGCTTCCGGAACCTGGAAGCTCCCCACAAGGAAGTGCACGACTCCGCCCACGGGGCCCTGGCGGCCCACCGCCAGGGGGACGGCCAGGCCACCCTGGCCTGGGTGGCGCGCATGGAGACCTCCAGTCTCAGGGTGCTGGAAGCCCTGGAAGGATTGGCGGTGAGCGGTGCCGCGCTGTTCAACTGAACGGTGAACACCGTCAGCGGGCCGGCCCGGCCCGCTCCCTGACCATGCCGGCAAAGTAGCGGCGCACCCGGGCCTGATCGGGCTTGGGATACCAGCGCTCGGAAAGGGCCCGGTAGGCGGGTTTGTCCATCTCCTGGTCCAGCACCGCGTCGATCCGCGCGATCATGCCCCGCCCCCAGTCGTTGCCGGTGCAGGCCACGTGGGTGTACTGGTAGGGCGGCACCCCGCGGATCGGTCGGGTGTGTAACGCCATCCCGGCCCCCAGGGTTGCCGCCAGGAAGGCCGCCTCGTGGGGAAACATGATCAGGTAATCCAATTCACCCGCCAGCAACATGCGGAACAGAACCTCTCCGCTCAAGGCGCGCACCACCAGATGATGCTGGCCCTGGTGGCGGCTCAGGGCCCCATCCACCACCGGGGCGAAGGAGCGGCTCTGGGCCAGCCCACCCACCAGGTCCGGGCGATGAAACAGGGTTTCCACGTCCAGGCTCGGCGCGGAACCGAAGCGGTGGGCCTTGTCCGGCAGATAGACCACCCGGTTGTCCAGGTGGGTGAGGGCCGGCCGGGAAATGGCCAGCTTGAGGGCCTGGGCCGGGGGAAGAAAAATGCCTGGCGTGCACATGGGGGTGCCTGCCAGGAATTCCGCCTTGCGGCGGGAAAAACTCATGGTTACCACCCGATGTTCATATTCCGGCATGGCCGCCATCAGGGCCTGCAATTCACCGTCGAAGCTGCCGCTTCCGGCATGGGGGCCGGAGAGGATCTGGAAAGGGGGGAAGTCCAGGACGGCCCATACCAGAGTCGGCTTTGCCGAGACTGTCCCCGGGAAAAGAACCGGCAGGCAGATCAGGCACAGTCGCAACAGATGGGGGAGAAGCCGGGTTTTCATGGCGCCCTCCTGATGAATTCCGTGATGTCCTGGATCATGCCCGTCAGTCCCAGGATGCCGCCGTCCGGCCCCCGTTCCGGCCGGCCCCAGCAGCGTAACAGGCGCTCCTGGCCATCCGGGCGGCGGACCCGATACTCCACCTGGTGGAGCGTCCCCCGGGCCAGAGCTCCATCCAGGGAGGCCAGCAGGGCCGGCCGGTCTTCCGGATGGCACAGGCCGGCCAGGGTCTCGGGGCCCGCCGGCACCTCGGGCCCGATGCCCAGGATGTGGCGGACTTCCTCGTCCCAGATGGCCTGCCGGCTGCCGGCGTCCAGGCTCCAGGTGCCGATGTGGGCCAGACGCTTCACGGTGTCCAGGCGGGTGCTCTGCTCCAGAAGGGCCCGGGACTGCTCATGGGCTTCCAATGCCCGGAACAGGATGTGTCCGGCGGTGCGCAGCAGGGCTTCCTCCTGGCCATCCCGTCCGCTGCGGGGCTGGGTGTGGCCGATGGCGAGGGCCCCGACCAATTGTCCACCAAGCTGGACAGGTACGATGCCCAGGCTGTGGTAGTGGCCGGCCAGACGCGCGCCCAGATCGGCCATTTCGGTGGGTAGGGCAGCCAGATCGGAAAATGCGCAGGCATCGTCCCGGACTAGCCGGACATGGATGGGCATGACCGTGGCCAGGGGTTGATGCTGGAATTGGGGCGTCATGGACGGGACCCCGAAAGCCGTCCATTCGTGGGTCATGGAGTAGCTCTGCCAGCCGGGGTCCAGACGCAGCAAGGCGCAACCGTCGGCATCCAGGAGGCGTCCCAGGTGGGCCAGGCACCAGTGCACGGCGTCGTCGCAATCCTCGTAGCCGGTCAACTCCACCATGCGGGTGGCAATTTCGGCCAGAACCGCCTGCTGGAGGGTGCGCTGTTCCAATTCCCGGGTGCGTTCCCGAACCCTTTCCTCCATCCGGGCGGTGAGCAGTTCCAGGCGCCGCCGGGTCTCCCAGCTTTGGCAGAGGGTGCGGGCCAGTTGGAAGACCTCCTCCTGGTTGAAGGGTTTGCGCAACAGCACCACGTCATGGCCCAGGGCCGACTGCAAGGCATTCACGTCGTAATCCGAGAAGGCCGTGGCGATGACCACGTACAAGGTCGGGTCCTGGGCGCGCAAGGCCACGGCCGTCCGCAGCCCGTCCCAGCCCGGCGGCATGCGCATGTCGATGAAGGCCACCTGGCAGGGTTCGCCCCGGGCAAGGGCCTGGCGGTGCAGGATCGCGGCGGTCTCGCCCTGGTCGGCTTCCAACACCTGGAATAGGCTGGTGGCCTCCGCCCGGGGGGGCTTGTTGCCG
Organism: Thiobacillus denitrificans; assembly: GCA_020723405.1. Classification (GTDB taxonomy): domain Bacteria; phylum Pseudomonadota; class Gammaproteobacteria; order Burkholderiales; family Thiobacillaceae; genus PFJX01. The sequence goes on from DYIY01000016.1 coordinate 40,431, forward strand.
GCGATCAGGGCCTCCAGGGCACCCAGTTCGGAAGGCGGCGGCATGAGGATGTGGCGGTAGGTCTCCCGGAGGCTGGCATCGTCATCCACCACCAGAACGCGGTAAGGGCCGGGGCCGGCGATTTCGGTCATCTGCTGCTCCATTCCTGTGGGGTGGGCCGCTCCCGGTCAGGGGGAACGGCGGGCAGTTCCAGGGTGAGACAGGCCCCCTGGCCGTCACCCGGGCTTTCCAGGCGGATCTCACCACCCATTTCCTGGACGAACAGGGCCGTGCCGTGCAGGCCGAATCCACTGCCCCGGGCCTTGGTGGAAAAGCCGAAGCGGAACACTTCCTGTTCCAGGCCGGGGGGCAGGCCGATGCCATTGTCGGTGACCTGGATCCGGCAACGCTGGGGCCCCAGCGGTCCGGCGAAGATGCGGATCAGGCCGCAGAATCCCGGATCCGGCGGCCTGGCCCGGATGGCTTCGTAGGCGTTCTTCAACACGTTGATCAGGGCTTGCAGCAAGCGGTTGCGCGACAATTGCAGGGGCGGCAGGCCAGGGGCCAGCTCCAGACTGACCCTGATGCCATGGCGCTGCAAGGTGTCGTTCAGCATGGTCAGGGCATCGTTGAGACATTGGCCCGCATCAAACGGGGCTTCCCGGGTGGCCGGCAGGGAAGCGTCCTGTTGCAGGCGAACGATGTCGGCGATGTGCCGTACGCTGGCATTGATGCGCTGGCTGCGTTGGCTCAGGCCCCGCTGGCAAAGCCGCTGGATGGCCGACACCGCCTGGGTCTGGATGGCGATCAGGTGTTCGCTGTCCGTCCGGTTGAGGCCCTGGGGCGACAGGCTGGCGTTCACCTGGAACAGGTTGCGTTCCAGCAGGGCCCCCAGCCGGGCCAGTTCCTCGCCCGCCCGGCTCACGGCATTGGTGTCGTTGACCACTGCGGTGATGGCGTTGCCGATGTTGTGCAGGACCGACACGGCCATTTCGGCCACGCCTGCCTGGAATGCGCCGTACCGGCCCAGTTCTTCCATCTGCCGGCGTTCGGTGACGTCCTGGACCGTGCCCACGCCGGACAGGGGGCTGCCGTCCTCCGCCCGTCGCACTTCCGCCAATTCCCGGACCCAGCGCACGCCACCCCCCGTCAGGATGCGGTGCTCCAGGTCGTAGGGGGCTCCCCCCAGGGCTGCCCGCCAGGCCTCTTCGACCCGTTGCCGGTCGTCCGGATGAACCAGGGCCAGGAAGTCTTCCATGGACAGGGGCGTCCCCTGGGGCAACCGGAACAGGCGATGGGTTTCCTCGGACCAGGTCAGCCGGTTGCCGGGGATGTCCAGGTGCCAACTGCCGGTGCGGGAGACGGCCTGGGCCCGGCGCAGGTTCGCCTCGCTTTCCCGCAGGGCGGCCAGGATGCGCGTCTGCTCGGTCAGGTCCCGGCAGATGCCGTACAGGCAGCGTGCCCCATTCCACTCGCCCGGAATGATCTGGGTGTCCACCTGGATCCGGGTTCCATCGGCCCGCAGCAGCGGCAAGGGACAAGGGGAATGGCGGCCGCTCAGCAGCCGGCCGATGGTCTGGTTCAACATAGGCCGAAACTCGGCCGGATGCAGGCCGGCAACGGGGGTGCCCAAGAGGGATGGGCCATGGCCCAGCATCCGCTGCACGGCCTTGTTGAAGTGCAGGATCTTTCCTTCCAGGTCCACCACGAAGATCATGTCGCCCAGGGAGTCCAGCAGCTTGTCCAGGTTGGCCCGCTGCCGTTGCGCATCCTCACGGGCCTGGAGCCGTTCCAGGGCCCGGGTGAACTGGCGGGTGAGGGTTTCCAGGGCGGTGAGGGTCCGGTGCGAAGTGCTGGGGCTGTGCTTGCTGGCCAGGTTGAGGCTGGCCAGGGGTTCACCTTCCACGAGAATGGGCAACACCACCAGGGCGTGGATTCCCTCGTCGCGCAGCAGGGGGCGGTCGATGAGGGACGGATCCGTGCAATGGGGCTGACAGGACGTGCAGGCGCACTGGAGGCGGCCCGCGCGGATCACCCGGGCCTGGGGGCTGTCCGGCGCCAGGTGCTGGGCCTGGGCGATGAAGGCCGGACTCAGGCCTTGCTGCCGGCACAGCCGGTAGCCGCCGTCCGCTTCCCGCCAGTAGAGGCCGCCGCCGTCCAGGTCGGGCAGTTTCAGGGCGGTGTCCAGGATGGCCGAGAGCAGGGTTTCCCGCTCCGGATCGTCCACCAGCAGGCCGGCGAACTCGTGTTGCAGGGCCAGGAACCGTTCCGCCCGCTGGCGTTCGGTGACGTCATGGGCCAGACCCAACACGCCCAGCAGGCGGCCATCCTTGTCATACATCGGCGTCCGGGTGGTTTCCAGCAATTCCTGATGGCCGTCGGCAAAGGTCAGCATCCGTTCGTCCCTGACGGGGTGCCCCAGTTGCGCCGCCTTCTGCTCTTCGGCGCGGAACTGCTCCGCCATCTCCGCCGGCAGGAAATCCTGATCCCGGCGGCCGATGAGCTCCGCTTCCCCCTTGCCGAAGAGGGCCTCGAAGCGCGGGTTGCAGCCCTGGTAGGCGCCCTGGGCATCCTTCAGCCAGAGCAGGTCGGGCAGGGTTTCGAACAGGGTGCGCAGTTGCCTGCGCTCCAGATCCAGTTGCCCGGCGCTGGCCCGGGCCGTCCGGTTGGCCTCGGCCAGACGCCGGTTGGCGCGGAAGAGCAGCAGAAGCAGTCCGGGAACCATGACGCCGGCCAGGATGGCCAGGCCCACCCCGAAGGGATGGCCGGCCCACAGGGCGTTCCAGGCCGTGGCATGGCCGGCGTTGGCCAGGGCCGGGCCGGGCAGGCTGATGGCAAACAGGCCGATGCCGACCCGGCATGGGGCCAGCAGGGGTGTGGGCCGGGCGGGCAGCATGGTCACGGCGTCTCGGATGCGGGCGGGGCAGCGGAGGGCGGGCCGTCCCGATCCCCCCCCCCGGCCATGGCCGAACCCCCCGGCTGCGGGCTGAAGTGGCGGGGCAGTTCCATGCTCAGGATGGCGCCCTGACCGGTGCCCTGGCCTTCCAGGCGGATCGTGCCGCCGATTTCCTGGACGAACAGGGCGGTGGCGTGCAACCCGAAGCCATGCCCGTCCGGCTTGCTGGAGTAACCGTACTTGAAGAGACGGGTCTGTTGTTCCGCGGTGATGCCCATGCCGTTGTCGCTCACCGTGAGCCGCAGGCGATCTGGTCCCAAGGGCTCCACCCGCAACCGGATGCGGCCGCCGGCATGGCCTGCGGCCTGGTGCTGGCGGATGGACTCGTAGGCGTTCTTCAATACGTTGATCAGGGCCTGGAGCAACTGGTTGCGGGGCAGGGTGACCGTGCCGGGGTCGGCGGGCAGGTCCACTTCGACGGCAATGCCATGGTGGCGCAGGGTCTCGCCCAGCATGGCCAGGGCATCCTGGATGGCGTTGCCCAGGTCGAAGGTGCTGGCGCTGGCGCTGGGCAGGGCCGCGCTTTGCTGGATGCGGATGATGTCGGCGATGTGGCGCACGCTGGCGGCGATGCGCCGGCCCCGGTCGGCCAGTCGCTTGCCGCCGATCTGTTCGATGGCCGTGGCCGCTTCCCGCTGGACCGCCAGCAGTCGCGGCATCTCATCGGCCAGCTCGCCGCCGTTGGCCAGGCGCGCCTCACTGTCCCGGGCGCTCTGGCGCAACAGATCGGCCAACCGGGCCAGGTCGTCGCCGCACTGGCGCAGATTGTCCGCATCCCCCGACACGGAGGTGATGGCGTTGCCCACGTTATGCAGGACCGAGACCCCCATCTCCGCCACGCCGGCCTGGAAGGCCGCATAACGCTGGAGATCCTCGCTGCGCTTGCGGGCGGTGATGTCCCGTCCCACCCCCAGCACGCCCACCAGGTTGCCGGCCCCGTCGCGCAGGGGGGTCTTGATGGTTTCCAGCAGTTCCCGGTGCCCATCGTCGGCGAAGGTGACCCATTCCTCGTTGATGCTCGGGGCCCCCCGGCTGACCGCCAATCGGTCATGGGCACGGAAGGCATCAGCCGTTTCCCGGCTGACGAAATCGTAGTCGGTATGGCCCACGATGCGTGCCTCGGTGGCGCCGAAGAATTTTTCGAAGCGGGGATTGCAGGCCAGATAGACCCCTGCCGGATCCTTCAGCCAGACCAGGTCGGGCAGGGTGTTGACCAGGGTGCGCAGGCGGTTTTCCCGCTCTGCCAGTTCCCGGCTGGTCTTGGCCAGGTCCTCGTCGCGGTGGTCCAGGGCATCCAGCATGGCGTTGAAGTCCCGGGCCAGGATGGCCGCTTCGTCATGGCCCAGGTCGGGCACCCGGCGGTCGCGCACGCCCTCGCTGATGCCATCTGCCACGGCGCGGATGGCGTAGAGCTTGCGGGTGAGCCGATTGCCCAGCCAGAGGGCCAGCAGGGAGCCCAGCAGGATGGCGGCCAGGGCGTAGAGGATGCCTTCAATGACCAGTTGCCGGGCCTGGGCATTGGCCTGGGACTGGCCGATGCCTACCCGGGCCCAGCCGATTTCCCGCCCCCCCAGGGTCATCGGGTAGGCCAGATCCACCAGGGCGGCGTTCCGGTTGAGCAGGGTCATCTCCAGGATGGCCGGCAGATCGGTGACGAAGCTGCCCACCCGGGTGGGCTGGCTGTGGGCCAGAACCTGCCCCTGCCGGTCGGTGAACAGGGCGAAAGCCAGTTCCGGATAGTCCCGTTGCGCTTCCACGATCTCCTGCAGGCCGGCCAGATCCCGGGCCGCCAGCCATACCGCGCCGGAGACGGCCAGGGAGTGGGCCAGGGCCTGGGCCTGTTCTTCCTGGCGTTCCAGCAGCCGCTCCTGCTGGCGCTGGGTGAGATCCCAGACGAACAGGCTCATGAGCAGCGCATGGACCAGGGCCACCCCCAGGATGAGCTGGGCGCGCACCCCGGACAGCCTGGGGACGGCCGGGAATTTCATGGCCGCGTCCTCATGGCTTTTCCACTTTGCGCACCCGGGCCTCGAAACGGGCGACGAAGGCCCGCACCCGGTCGTAGTCGGCGTTGGATGCCGGGTGGAAACGGGCGGTCTCCATGCCGGCCAGGATGCGCCGGCCCGCTTCGCTGTCCTGAAGGGCCAGCAGCCGGTCACGGATGCGCCCGCGCAGCTCGACGGGCAGATCCCGGCGGGCCATGAAGGCGTTGTTCATGAGGGGTGGCGTCTCCCAGATGACCTGGAGTTCCGCAGCCTTCTCGGGGTACTGGCGGACAAAGGCGCGCCAGGGCGGCGGCCAGGTGACGCCGGCATCGGCCTGGCCCAGATAGGCATTCATGATGGCCGACTCCTGGGAGCCCACGTAGCGGTTCACCAGATCCCGGTTCACGTCCAGGCCCGCCTGGCTGAGATACCACTGGGGCATGATGCAGGCCGCCAGGGCGGTGGGCGAGGGGTAGGCCAGGGTCCGGCCCTTCAGGTCCGCCGGCGTGCGGATGGGGCTGCCGCGGCGCACGACGAGTATGCCCTTGAAGTCTTCCGCATCGCCGGCCATGGCCAGCACGGTGTAGCCCGAATCCATGGCCTGGAGGGCCTGCCAGGGGTTGGGGAGCAGGAGATCCGGTCCGCCGGTGCGCAGTTTGCGTTCGAAATCGGCGTAATCCCGGGAGGCTTCCACTTCGAAACGGGCGCCGGGAATGCCGTCCGCCAGATAGTCGGCCAGGGGTTGATAGGCTTGCAACAGGCGCGCCGGGTTGTGCAGGGGGTGCACCGCCAGGCGATAAATCCGGGTTTGCTGCTGGGCCGGGGCTTCCCCGTAGCGGGGCCCTGCGGAGTGCGGGGCCTTGTCACAACCGGCCAGCAGCAGGGTGCCCAGCCAGAGCAGCCAGACCCAGGCACGCCACCTTGCGCCTTTGGGATGCCGGTCAGCCATGTCGTTCCTCCTGGAGAATGCCGCGCAGGGTGGCCAGCAGGGTGTCCGGCAGCACCGGTTTGATGAGGAAGGCGCGGATGCCCGCCTGGTTCACCGCTTCCATGACCACCCGGTGGTCGGTGGAGGCGGAGGCCATGACCCGGGGCACGTCGGGGAAGAGTTGCAGCATGCGCGTCAGGATCTCCACGCCGGTGGTCTGGGCCAGATAGTGGTCGGCCATGATCAGGTCGATGCGTTCCCGGCCCATGACGTCCAGTACCCCGGGCAGATCTTCGGCGACGAAGACCCGATAGCCCGCGTCCTCCAGGATCATGGTCAGGCGTTCCGCTTCCAGGGCCTCGTCCTCCACCACCAGGACGTTCCGGCTGATGGCTTCCCTGGGGTCCCGCCGGGGACGCAGGTCCCGGCGTTCCATGACCAGGGTTTCCACGTCTTCCGGGTTGGCCGGCCGGCCGAGCAGGTAGCCTTGCACCTGGTCGCAGCCGTAGCGGGCCATGAAGCGCAACTGGGGTTCCGTCTCCACGCCCTCGGCCAGCACGCGCATGCCCAGGTTATGGGCCAGGGAGATGGTGGAGCGGACGATGGCCGCGTCCTCCGGATCCCGGGTGACGTTGCGCGTGAAGATCTGATCGATCTTCAGCACGTCGAAGGGGTAGTGCTTCAGGTAGCCCAGGCTGGAGTAGCCGGTGCCGAAGTCGTCCAAGGCCAGGCGCACGCCCTTGCGTTTGATGTCGCGGAGGTGGCGGGCGGCGGCTTCAGGGTTCTTGAGCAGGGAGGATTCCAGCACTTCCAGTTCCAGCAGTTCCGGGGGCAGGGCGCTTTCCTCCAGGGCCGCCGTCACGTCATCCAGGAGATGCCCCGAGGTGACGTGGTCGGAGAAGATGTTCACGGCGACGCGCATGGGATGTTGCCGGTCCAGCCAGATGCGGGCCTGGCGGCAGGCCTGGCGGAGTACCCAGCGGCTCACCGGTTCGGCCAGATCGGTGCCCTCCACCACCTGGATGAACTGGGCCGGGGGGATCATCCGGCCCTCGCGCCGCCAGCGGATCAGGGCTTCGGCGGCCACGGCGCGGCCATGCATCACATCGATCTGGGCTTGGTAGAGGAGGATGAATTCGTCCCGTTCGAGTGCAAGGCGCAGGGCGGTCTCGGTCTCGAACCAATCCACTGCGGCCCGGGCGTGTTCCCGGTCATAGAAGCGGGCCTGGCCGCCCCGTTCTGCCTTGGCCCCGCGCATGGCGTCCTCGGCGGCGTGGAGCAGGGCGGCCGCGTCCCGCGCATCGGCCGGATACAGGGCGATGCCGATGGAGGCGGTGAGGGTCGCGCTGCGGCCGCCCTGGTCCACGGTGATGGGCTGGCGCAGGGCGGCGGTCAGGGTGTCGGCCACGGCCTTGATCTCCCGGTCGTCGTGCATGCCCGGGGCCAGGACCAGGAAGCGGTCGGAATCCAGCCGGCCCAGTTGGCAGCCTTCCGGCAGGCATTCCCGCCAGCGGCGGGCCACTTCTGCCAGCACCAGGTCTCCGGCGGGCCGCCCCAGGGTCTCATTGAGTTGGGCGAAGCGGTCCAGATTGAGGAGCAGCAGGGCGATGCTGCTGCCCTCCTGGCCGCCGGCCTGGAGGGCGCTGGCGGTCTTTTCGAGCATGAGCCTGGCATTGGGCAGGCGGGTCAGCACGTCGAAGTGGGTGGCCTGTTCCAGGCGCGCTTCGGCCTGGCGCCGCTCGCTGATGTCCTGCACGGTCCCGCGCAGGCGCAGCACGTGGCCCTGGCCGTCCCGTTCGGCCTGGCCCGTATGCCAGAGGTGGCGCACGGCACCGTCGGGCCGCAGGATGCGCACTTCGTGCTGGTAGGCCAGGCCGCGTTGGATGGCACCTTGCACGTCGGCTTCGAACAGGGGGAAATCGTCGGGGTGGAGGATGGCCCGGTGGCCGGCGAAATTGGGGGGAGGCAGGGCCGGGTCCAGCCCCAGCATGTCGTACACCCCCTCCGACCAGGTGACCCGGTCGCCTGGCACGTCATATTCCCAGTACCCCATCCTGGCCATGCGCTGGGCTTCCAGCAATCGGGCGTTGGTCATGGTCAGGGCTTCCTCGGCCCGCTTGCGTTCCACCACGTCCATCACCAGGGTGGCGATCTGGCTGACCACCTCTACATCGTCGCCGTCGTAGTCGCTGGACTTGTTGCCCACCCCCAGTACGGCCACCACCCGGTCGCCGCGCAGGATGGGCACCACCAGTTCCCGGAGCACCGCAGCATGGCCTTCCGGCAGCCCCTTGCGGTTGGCCAGGTTGGGGTAGTCGTTGTGGATCAGCACCCGCCTTTCCCGCACGCTGTCGGCCCACACGCCGGCCTGGCTGACCGGGTAATGCAGGCCCTTGCCCGCCATCGTGCACATGTGGCGCAAGGTGTTGGCAGACCAGGCCTGGAGGGCGAGGGTTTCCTGGTCCGGGTCCACGAAATGGAAGAAGCCGATGGTGCTGCCGGTGAACTGTTCGGCGGCATCCAGACCGCCTTGCATCAATTCGTCCACCCCGGCAGTAAGGGCCAGATCCGACAGGCGCAGACGGGTGCGCAACAGGGCGTCGGCCCGGTTCCGCTTGCCCACGTCGCGGAGGAATACGAAGAACAACCCCCCCTCGATGGGGGCGAAGCTGGCGTTGACCTCCACCCGCCACAGGCTGCCGTCCCGGGCCCGGTGGACGGTCTCGAACAGGACGCTGCCGGCGGCTTTCGCCTGCTCCCGGCGAGCCGCCATGGCCGTTGTGGACTCCTGGGTTTCCAATGCGGACAGGGACATGGCCAGCAGTTCTTCCCGGCTGTAGCCGGAGCGGCGGCAGTAGGCTTCGTTCACTTCCAGCAGGCGGCCGGCCTGGTCCAACACCCAGAAGCCGTCCGCCGAAGTCTCGATGACGGCCCGATAGCGGGCTTCCCGGTCCAGCAAGGCCTGCTCGGCCCGGACCTGGTCGGTGATGTCGGTGCCCAGACCCACCATGAAGCGGGGCTGGCCGGCGCCGTCGCGTATCAGGCTGGTGCGCAGATTGATCACCCGTTTGTCGCCCCGGGCCGTCAGGTTGATGACCTTGCCCGTCCAGCCGCCCCGTTCCAGGGTGGCACGGATGATCTCGGCCTGGCTGGCGTCCGATTCCGGTTCGTCGCCGTAGGCGCTCACGTGGTGGCCGATGAATTCCTCGTCCTGCCGATCCAGGGGTTGATGGCCCACCTTGTTGACGTAGGTGATGACGCCAGCCAGGTCGGTGATGGTGACCTTGTCCTGGATCTGGTCCAGCACCAGGGCCTGCATGCGCAACTGTTCCTCGTCGAGGCGCCGCTCGGAGATGTCGCGGATGATGACGTGCAGGCGCTCGACGCCCTCCACCTGGAAGCGGCGGGCGCTGAACTCCACCGGAAAGCGATGGCCATCCCGGTGCTGCTGCTCCGTTTCCACGCGCAACTGGCCTTCCGCCAGGATGCGCCCGAGCAAGGCGTCCAGGGCCACCAGCCCGTCGGGCGGATGCACCAGGGAGAGGGGTTGGCCCTGGAGTTCCTCCCTGGCATAGCCATACATGTCCTGGACCCGGTCGTTCATCTCCAGGATACGGCCCGTCAGATCCAGCAGAAGGATGGCTTCGTTGGCGTAGCGGGAGAGGAAATCGAAATGCCGTTCCAGCACCCGCCGTTCCAGTTCCTTGCCCAGCAACTGGGCCTGTTGCCGGTGGGCCAGGTTGCGCCACCACAGCCAGAAGGCCAGCCCGCTGGCGGCCAGCAGCAGACCGGTGGCCAGGGCGGTGGAACTGGCCAGGCGGAGCACGGGGGCGTCCACTTCAGCGGCGCGCTGCTTGGCCACCAGAATCCACGGGGTGTGGGGCACCGGGCTGGCGTAGGCCAGAACCGGTTCCCCGCGGAAATCCCGGCCGCTGGACAGGATGCCGCTTTCCCCCTGGAATGCCCGGAAGGCCGGGCTTTGGGCATGGACTGCCAGCACGGGACCCAGGTTTCTGGAGGGCGGATCCAGGGAGGCGAACAGGTGGCGTACCTGATCCCCTTCCCGACGGATCAGCACGGTTTCGCCGCTGGCGCTGGGGGTGGGCCAGCGGCGCAGAAGGGCGAACAGGCTGTCCCGGGCGGAGAGGGAAAAGAGCAGGGCCCCGACCATGCGCCGCTCGGCGCCCTGGCCCAGGGTCATGGGCGCCATCATGCCCACCATGGGTTCCGTCTTGCCCTGGCCGTGCTGATGGAAGTCCACCAACTGGATGTGGCCCGTGGCCATGGCCTTCAGGGCTTCCTGGGTGTGCTCGAGCATCCAGGCATCGGGCAGATCCCCCAGGCTGGGTTTGCCGGCCTGGTCGAATGCGACCATGTGGCTGTAGCCGTGCACCGTTTTCAAGATGTCCATGCGGGCCAGGAGACGCTCCGCCCGGGAAGCATCCCGTCGGCCCGAGGCCAACCAGGCCGCGAAATGCTCGGTGAGCTGGGACCCCTCGCCGAATTGCCGCGCATTGGCCTGGGCAATGCGCAGCCATTGGCTGATCTGTTCGATGCGCAACTCGCCCACGGTCTTCAACTGGGCTTCACTTTCGGCGCGCAAGTGGTCCCGCTGGTGATCGAAGATGTAGAAACCCGTTCCGATCAGGCCCAGGGCGAAGAGGATGAAGGTGGCCAGGGGGGACCAGGGACGGGGCTGGGGAATGGCCATGGCGCGCCGTTCTCCGCCAACCGGAAAGCGGGTCAGCAGGACGTAGAGCAGACCACCGCCTCCAGCGGCAAAGACCAGGTTCATGAACAGGTGAAGCCCGCCCCCCGGCAGGGCGGCCCCGATGAGCAACGCCAGGATGCGGTCGGCGGCCAGACTCCACAGGCTGGCCAGTCCGAAGAAGGCCAGAGCGACCCGGGCGGCCGGCAGCGGGGTGCCGGGTTTCTGCTGGGCCATGGCAGGGAGGGTCATGTCAGCGCCTCATGACCGGGCCAGATGGAGAATTTCGCCCGCCAGGGCGGTCAGGGGCAGGGACAGATCCACGGCCCCCAGTTTCACGGCCTCCTTGGGCATGCCGTAGACCACGCAGGTGGCTTCGTCCTGGGCCAGGGTGCGGGCGCCGGCATCGTGCATGTCCTTCAGACCCCGGGCGCCGTCGTCGCCCATGCCGGTCATGATCACGCCCACTGCGTTCCGGCCGGCGCTGCGGGCGGTGGAGCGGAACAACACGTCCACCGAAGGTTTGTGCCGGTTCACCAGGGGGCCGTCGGCCACTTCCACGTAATACTGGGCGCCGCTGCGCCGGACCTGCATGTGCTTGCCGCCCGGGGCGATGAGGGCCCGGCCGGGCACCACCTTGTCGCCATGCCTGGCTTCCAGCACCTGGATCTGGCACAGGCTGTCCAGGCGCTCGGCAAAGGCGGCGGTGAACTTCTCCGGCATGTGCTGGACGATGACGATGCCCGGCGACATGGAGGGCAGGGCGGTGAGCAGCACTTCCAGGGCCAGGGTGCCGCCGGTGGAGGTGCCGATGGCCACGATGTTCTGGGTGGTCTGGGCCATGGCTTCCTGGTTGGCCGCCAGCGGATCCGGCGCGGCTGGCCGGGGGGGCGCGGGTGGCGGCCGGAGTCGGCCCAGATTGGCCTGGGCGGCGGCGCGCACGGCGCTCAAAAGATCGTTGCTGGCATCGTGCAGGAACTGTTTCACGCCGATTTTTGGCTTGGTGATGATGGCCAGGGCACCGGCCGCCATGGCCTGCATGGTGGTTTCCGCCCCGCGCTCGGTAAGGGAGGAACAGATCACCACCGGGGTGGGCCGCTCGGCCATGAGCTTCTTCAGGAAAGTGATGCCGTCCATGCGCGGCATCTCCACGTCCAGGGTGATGACGTCAGGCCACTCGGCCTGCATCTTCGCCAGCGCGAAGAGGGGATCCGCCGCCGTGCCGATGACCTGGATGTCCGGTGCCCGGCCCAGCACGTCGAGCATGACCTGGCGGACCACGGCCGAGTCGTCCACCACCATGACCTTGATGGGCCTCAGCATGGTGCCGGCCCCTTGGCGGTGGTCATGGGCTGGTGCTTGAGCCATACGTCACCGCTCCATGCGTCGAACATCAGCTTGCGGTGGCCGTCACCCCCCACGTGGCGGGCCTTGATGGGTATCTCGAATCGTTCCAGCAGTACCAGGGCCATCTCCAGGTTGCGCTCCCCCACGTTCAGTTCATTGCGCTGGCATTGCATGGGGAACATGTTGGCCCCGCCGAACACCTTGGCCTGAAACTGGCGCGGATCCGCATCCAGCCGCCAGATATGGCCCATGAGCAGTTTCATGGCTTCATCGCCATAGCGGCCGTCATAGCTTGCCCCTTCCGGGATGACCCCCCGGGAGGGCAGCATGAAGTGGCACATGCCCCCCACCAGCAGCCGTGGGTGCCAGACCGTGATGGACACGCAGGAGCCCAGCAGGGTGACGATGCGGGTGGCGGCATCGCCGAAGTGGAAATCCCCGGGGTGGAGGAACACCTCCACGAAGCCGCTGTCGGGGGGGCCGTTCATGACGGTTTCCTGTAGATGGCCGGCCTCACCGGTTCCAGTCCGGCCACCAGGCCGGTCAGGCTTTCCGAATGGCCGAAGAAGAAGTGGCCGCCCGGCTTCAGGTGGGCCAGCAACTGTTCCACCACCCGCTTTTTGGTGGGCGGGTCGAAATAGATCAGCACGTTGCGCAGGAAAATGAGGTCGAACATGCCCAGTTTGGGCAGGGGCTCCACCAGGTTCACCTGCAGAAAGCGCACCCGTTCCCTCAGCCAGGGCTCCAGGAGGAACATACCCTCCTGGGCGCCGACGCCCTTCAGGCAGAAGCGGCGCAGGTAGGGCTTGGGGATCCGGTCTGCCCGATCCAGGCTATAGAGCCCCCGGCGGGCCAGATCGAGCACCTTGGTGGACAGGTCCGAAGCCATCACCTCCCAGGGCGCCTTCTGCAATCGCTCGGCCAGCAGCATGGCGATGCTGTAGGGTTCTTCGCCGGTGGAACTGGCCGCGCTCCAGACCCGGAAGGTTTCCCGCCGGTCATGGGCGGGAACGATCACTTCGCTCAGGAAGGCGAAATGCTGGGGTTCCCGGTAGAAACTGGTTTCGTTGGTGGTGAGGGCGTTGATGGCCCACTGCCTTTCGTCCGGGTCCAGATTGCCGGCGATGCGCTTGAAATACTCTCCGAAGCTCGCCAATCCCAGGTCACTGATGCGCTTGCCCAGACGGCCGGTGACCAGGGCCTTCTTCTCGGGAGTCAGGTTGATCCCCACCGCCCGATACAAGTGTTTTCTCAGAAAATCGAATTCCTGATCGTTGAGTGTCAGGTTCTGACGCATGGCGGCGGTTTCTCCCGTCGGCAACCAGGGGAAGCCGGCGGTTGGTCGGAGGTTGAGAGAAGGATGCAAGGGTGGATCAGGCGGCATTCCCCTGCAAGCTGGCATGCATACGCCCCAGGTCCGCCAGTTCCTCCACCGACAGGACGTGGTCCACGCTGAGGATGATGACGAAGCGCTCGTTGACCTTGCCCATGCCCTGGATGAAGTCGGTGCGGATACGGGCGCCGAAGGCGGGGGCGGGCTCGATCTGGCTGGCCGGAATCTCCACCACCTCGTTGACCGCATCCACCACCACGCCGATGTCCTGCTGGCCGGCGCCGTCCTCCCCGGCAGTCACCTCCAGGATGACGATGCAGGTGCGCCGGGTGACCTGGGAGCCGGAACGGCCGAAGCGGGCCGACAGGTCGATGACCGGCACCACGGCGCCACGCAGGTTGATCACGCCGCGGATGTGCTCCGGCATGAGGGGCACCGTGGTCAGGTGGCCGTATTCGATGATCTCCTTGATGCTGAGGATGCCGATGGCGAAGACCTCCCCCCCCAGCATGAAGGTGAGGTATTGCCGGTTTTCGTCGGCCGCCGCCGTGGCGATGGCCGTTTTGCCCGTGGTGACGAGGTTGCCCATGGTGGCCTCCTCAGAAACGTACGAAGTCGCGCTCGCTGGGATCCTCCTGCACCTGAACCCGGGGCGCGGCACGGCCCGGCTTGGCGCGGGACGCGGGCATGCCCGCCGGGCTGCTGCCGCCGGCCAGCTTGAAGAAGGCCATGAGCTGTTGCAGTTGTTCGGACTGGCCGCTCATCTCCTCTGCCGTGGCCGCCAGTTCCTCGGAAGCCGAAGCGTTCTGCTGGGTGATCTGGGAGAGCTGGCTCATGGCGGTGTTGATCTGGTTGATGCCGGAGGACTGCTCGCTGGAAGCGGCGGCGATCTCCTGGACCAGGTCGGAGGTCTTCTGGATGGAGGGGACCATCTCGTCCAGCAGGGTGCCGGCCTTCTCGGCCATTTTCACGCTGGAGCCGGCCAGTTCGCCGATCTCCTGGGCGGCCACCTGGCTGCGTTCGGCCAGCTTGCGCACCTCGGCGGCCACCACGGCGAAGCCCTTGCCGTGTTCCCCGGCCCGAGCCGCCTCGATGGCGGCGTTCAGGGCCAAGAGGTTGGTCTGGTAGGCGATGTCGTCGATGATGCCGATCTTGTCGGCGATGGACTTCATGGCCTCCACGGTCTGTTTCACGGCGGCACCGCCTTCCACGGCCTCCTTGGAGGACTTGGTGGCCATGGTGTCGGTGAGCTTGGCGTTCTCGGCGTTCTGGTTCACCGAGGCGCTCATCTGTTCCATGGAAGCGGAGGTTTCCTCCACGCTGGCGGCCTGCTCGGACGAGGCCTGGGACAGGCTCTGGGAGGTGGAACTGATCTGCCCGGAGGCGGAGGTGAGGTTGTCGGCGGAGCCGCGCACCTCGGCGATGATCTGGGACAGCTTGCCCACCATGGCCTGCATGGCGGCGAGCAACTGGCCGGTCTCGTCCTTGCTGTCGGATTCCAGGCTCACGGTGAGGTCGCCGTCGGCCAGGCGGGTGGAGGCATCCACGGCCAGGGCCAGCGGCCTGGTGATGCTGCGGGTGACCAGCCAGGCACCCAGCAGGGCGATGACGATGGCCACGACCAGCAGGATGACGATCAAGGTGAGGGTGCTGTTGGCCAGCTCAGCCGCCGCTACGCCGGCCTTTTCCATGTTCTGGGTCTCGTGCTCGATCATGGCGTTGATGGCTTCGAAATAGATGGCCTGCGCTTTTCGCACCTCAGAGAAAAGCCATTGTGCCGCTTCCGCCTTTTTGTCCTGCATGGCCAGTTCAAGGGCCTTGTCCCGGGCCTGGACGAAGGGCGGGCGGCTGTCCAGGACGGCCTTGAGTTTTTCCTTGTCGGCTTCATCCAGCGTGGTTTTTTCCAGGGTGCCGTACCACTCGGTGTACTTGGGCCTGTTACCGTCGATCCGGGCCTTCTGCTTGATCATTTCCTCCCGGTCGTTGGTAATGATGATGTTGCGGACGGAGCGGGCATCCTCATTGACGTGATCAATGATGGTGTTGGCCAGCACCACCTTCGGGTATTGCTCATGCACCATTTCCTCAATGCTGGCGTCCAGGTCGCCGACCCGCAGGATGCCGACCACGGCGATCATGAGCAGCAAGGCCACCACCAGGCCGAAGCCGATGGCCAGTTTCGTGCCGATTTTCAGATTCTTGAACATGACGCGCTCCTATCCGCTGCTGGGAGAAAAATGCTTCAAGCCGCCAACCCCAGCCGCGCCTGGGGCGTGGCCGTGGTGCGGGCGATGAGATTGGGGACATCCAGGATCAGGGCCACGTCGCCGCTGCCCAGGATGGTGGAACCGGCGATGCCCTTGAGCTGGGAGAAGACCGGGCCCAGGGGTTTGATGACCGTCTGGAACTCGCCCATCAGCTCATCCACCACCAGGCCGGCCCGCTGGCCGGCGTAGCGCACCACCACCACGCTCTGGCGGCGGCGGGCGGAACGGCCATGGCCGAACTGCTCGGACAGGCGCAGGAAGGGCAACACCTCGCCGCGCAGGTTCAGGTAGTCCCGGCTGGCCGCCTCGCTGGTGAGCTCGATGCATTCCTCCACCAGATCCAGGGGCACCACGTAGGCCGCGTCGCCCACCCCGGTGAGGAAGCCGTCGATGATGGCCAGGGTCAGGGGCAGGCGGATGGCCAGGGTGGTGCCCCGGCCCGGCGCCGTATCGATGTGCACGCTGCCGCGCAGGGCCTCGATGTTGCGCCGGACCACGTCCATGCCCACCCCCCGACCGGAGATGCTGGTGACCTGTTCGGCGGTGGAGAAGCCCGCCTCGAAGATGAGCTTGTAGATGTCCTGGTCGGCCAGTTCGGCCCCTTCGGGGATCAGCCCCTTCTCCACCGCCTTGGCCAGGATGCGCTCCTTGTTCAGCCCGCCCCCGTCGTCGCCCACCTCGATGACGATGCTGCCCGACTCGTGATAGGCGTTCAGGCGCAGGCTGCCCTTGGCCGGCTTGCCCCGTTCCTGGCGCAAGGCCGGCGCCTCGATGCCGTGATCGATGGCATTGCGCACCAGATGCATCAGCGGATCGCTGATCTTCTCCACCACGGTCTTGTCCAGTTCCGTCTCGGCGCCGGTGATGAGGAGATCGATGTCCTTGCCCATTTCCTTGCTCACGTCGCGCACCACCCGGTGGAAACGGTTGAAGGTCTCGCCGATCTGCACCATGCGCAGGCGCAGGGCCCCGTCGCGGATCTCGTCCACCAGCCGGGTGATGGCCGAGGTGGCCTCGAACAGGGCCGGGTCCTTGGCCCGCTGGGCCAGCAGGGCCGCCGACGCCCCGGCGATGACCAATTCCCCCACCAGATTGATGAGGCTGTCCAGCTTGTCGGCCTGGACCCGGATGAGCTTCGCCTCCTGGGCCTTCTTCTCGCTCACCTGGCTCTGCTTGGCGGCGGCGGCGTCCACGATGGCCTTCTGCACCACCTGCTTGTCCACCAGGATCTCGCCGATGGGCGGCTTGGCCGGGGCGGCTTCATCGTCCGCCGGGCCCTGGGCCAGCAGGGCCTGGTGTTGCAGCCCCTCGGCCAGTTCCTCGGCCGTCAGGGCGCCGCACTTCACCAGGATCTCGCCCAGGCGCATGGTGTCTTCGGGCAGGGCCTCGATGTGGGCGATGTAGTCGGACACCTTGGCGTAGGGGGGCAGGATGCGCAGCAGGCAGTCGTCCCGCACGAAGTCGAAGACCCGTTCGATGGCGGCCTTGTCGGCGCTGCTCCTCAGATCGATCTCGAAACCCAGGTAGCAGGCTTCCGGGTCCATCTCGGCGGCGGGGGGCAGGGTGTCCACCAGGGTGGAGAGATGGGCAATCTCCCCCAGGGTGGCCAGGTAACGCAGGATGGCCAAAGGGTCCATGCCCTGTTTCATCACCTCGCTGCCGAACCGCACCGAGATGTGCCAGCAGTCGTGGCCCGGGCCGCTGTCCTGGGGCTGGACTTCCGCTTCGGCCAGCGGCCAGCCGTTCGCTCTGGGCCTCCCGATCCGGGCCGGGTTCGCTGGCCTCGGCGGCCACCACGGCGATGAGGGCGCCCATGTGGTCCTTGCACTGCAAGAGCAGGGCGATGAGGTCGGGACTCACCTGGATCTCGCCGTCGCGCAGCACGTCCAGTACGTTCTCCACCACGTGGGTGAAGGCGACGATGAAGCCGCATTCGATGACCCCGGCGGCGCCCTTGATGGTGTGGGCGGCGCGGAACAGGGTGTTGATGGCTTCGCCGTCTTCGGGGGACTTCTCCAGGAGCAGGAGAGTGTCTTCCATGTGCTCCAGTTGCTCGCCGCTTTCCTGCACGAAGGCTTGCTTGAGTTCGTCCATGGTCCCTCCTCAGGCCCGGCGCTGGGCGGGGATCAGCAGGGGATCGCCGAAGTACCCGACCATGTTGAAGAAGTCCAGCACCTCGCCCACGGCGGGGCTGTGGGCCACCAGGTTGAGGGTCTTGCCCTGACGGGCGGCTTCCTGCTTGGCCAGCACCAGCAACTGGAAGCCGGCACTGTCGATCTCGGCCACCCGGGCCAGGTCCAGTTCCAGGGTCTGGGACGGGGCCAGGGCGGCCAGGGCGGCCATGAGGCTTTCCTTGCCGGCGGGGGCCTCGTAGATGGTGAGATTGCCGTCCAGGTTCAGACGGGTGGTGACGGGGGCGGACATGGTGGATGCCCTTTCAGAAGAGTTCGATCTTGGGACCCGTGCTCGGGGCCGCAGCACTCCGCCCCGTCTGGCCGGCGTGGATCTGCCGCTGTTTGTCCATCACGTAGCCGTCAAACATGGCGTCGAGTTGACGGGCCACGGTGTCGGGGAAAGGGGTGTCCGGCTGGCGCAGCACCTGGGCCAGTTGGCGCAGGTGGTCGTCCAGACGGGTGGCGGCATGGCTCACGTGTTCCAGTTGCTGGCGTACCACGTCCTGGAACTGCACGCTGGCCATGGCCTGGACGAACATGTCGGCCAGGCGGTTGCTGCCGTCGTGGATGGTGCCCAGCACCTCGCCCTGGCGGTTGATGAGGTCGCTGTAGCGGCCTTCCAGTTGGGCCAGGGCGTTGGCGAAGCCTTCCAGGCTGGCCTGTTCTCCTTGCAGGTTGTCGTGGGACAGTTTGTCCTTGAACTGGGATTCGATGGATTGGCTCACCCGGCCGATGCCGTCGCTGATCTGGGTGACCGCTTCGGCGGTCTGGTTGGACAGGCGGCGCACTTCGTCGGCCACCACGGCGAAGCCCCGTCCGGCTTCGCCGGCCCGGGCCGCTTCGATGGCGGCGTTGAGGGCCAGAAGATTGGTCTGGCCGGCGATGGTGCGGATCAGTTCCACCAGGGCGGTGAGCTGCTGGGATTCGTGGATGACCGCCTGGACCCGCTCCAGGTCCTTGCGGCCTTCGGCCATGCGGGCGCCGATGTAGCCGTGCATGGTGTCCATGAGGGCCTTGTTGTCGGCCGCTTCCCGGGTGCTGGACTGGATGAGGCGGGTCGATTCCTCGGTGCTGTCGGCCACGAAGCGGTTCAGTTCTCCGGCTACCCCGTCGATGGACTGCAACTGCTCCATGATGGACAGGGCGGCGGCCTCGGTTTCCTGGCTCACGTTGCTGAGGTGACCACGCAGCACGTCGTTGAAGCGGGGTACTTCATTCAGTTCGCCGGCTACCCGGACGGCGTTGTCCCGATCCCGCTGCTTTTCATCCTCCAGCCGGGTCAGGGCGGTACCGGCCCCCACGCTGGGGTCCTTGAAATAGAGGTAGGAGACGAGCCAGTGCATGGCGAAGGTGAACAGACCGGCCGCCACCATGCCGATGGAATCCCCCATGCGGGCGCTGATGCCCAGGGTAGGCAGGAACAGGGCGTGGAAGGGATCGTGGAACAGGTAAACGGTCAGGGCCACCAGGAGGATGGCGACGACGAAGACCAGAACCTGTCGCTTCAGGTAGCGGGTGTTGTCCATGACGGCCCTAGCGCATGACCAGTTTGATGGTGGCCAGCAGTTCTTCGCCGTTCACCGGTTTGACCAGCCAGCCCGAGGCGCCGGCCGCCTTGGCTTCGGCCCGCTTGGCCTGCTGGGATTCGGTGGTGAGGAAGAGGATGGGCACGAAACGCAGGGCGGGCAGCAGCCGGACCTGCTTGATGAACTCGATGCCGTTCATGCCGGGCATGTTGAGATCGGTGATGATCAGGTCGGGCTTGAGCGCGCCTTTGAGCTTGCCCAGCGCCTCGTCACCGCTGGCGGCCTTTTCCGCCGTGTAGCCCGCCTTGGTCAGAATGGCGGACAAACTCAGAAGGACCGTGGTGGAGTCATCGACGCAAAGGATGGTTTTCATGGCGGTGGCAGAATGATGTGTTGGAACGGTGGATTGAAATGCGATATCAATGTCTCGAATTCATCTACAGTATCGGCAGGCGATATAACTTTCGATATATGTGTGCACACTTAAGAATTTGTACGTAAGTGTTGGCACGCAGGGATTTCAGATCGGGGGCCGGGGGTCGATAAGCCGGTGCAAGGGGCGGTCTGCCCGGCCGCCGCCAGCCTGTCCATCAAGGGATGCATTGCCATGAAGAACTGCCAACACTTGGCCGAGGATCTGCTGGCCGCCTTGCCGGACGCTCTGGTTCTGGTTCAGGCTGGACGTCTGACGTGGTGCAATCCGGCAGGCCGGCGTCTGCTGGGCAGTGCCGCCGCCGACCAGGACGAAGCGCAGGATCTGGCCAGGCTGTTGCCGCCGGAATGCCTGGCCTGGCTGGCCGGGACGGTGGACGATTCCTTGCAGGAGACCCGCTTGCACCGGCTGGATGGCCGGGAACTGGATGTTGAAATCCGTGCCACGGTGCTGGCCGGTGGGGCGGGCGAGCGGCTGCTGGTGGTCCGCCCAACGCCACCGGCCCGGCGCCGTCTGCGTCTGGAACGGGCCATCGGACAGATCACCCAGGCCCTGATCCAGGCAACCGACGTGCCGGCTTTTCTGGAGGCGGTATGCCGTATCCTGGTGGAAGAGGGCACCTATCCCCTGGTGTGGATCGGCGTGGCCGATGCGGGGGCGGAGGGGGGGTGTCTGCTGGCCGCCCGCGCCCATGATGGGCGGGTTGATCCACTTTCCCTGGGGGTGCTTTGGCAACCTGCCGTCCCGTCCGAAGGCGACCCGGCGGTCATGCCGCCGGGGGTGGGGGTGGCCCCGCTCGGCAGCGGGACGATGCCGGTGGACGCCACAGCCGGGCCGGACTGGCGGTGCGTGGCGGCAGCCCTGGGGTGTACGGCGAGTGCTACCTTGCGTCTGGTGGATGGGTGGGGGGAGTCCAAGGACGTGCTGGTGCTTTGCAGCCGGGAGGCCGATCCCTTCCCGGAGGCGGAGCGCCTGCAGATGGCCGAGCTTTCCGGGGAACTGGCCTTCGGCCTGCGCAGCCTGCGCCTGCGCACCGCCCACGCGGAAACCGAATCGGCCATGCATGCCCTGCGTCATGAGTTCCAGCAGATCCTGGAGTGGCAGGTGGCCAGCCAGACCGCGGCGGCCATTGCCCACGAGATCGGCCAGCCCCTCAGTGCCGTCACCACCTTCGGCGAGGCGGCCCTGCGCTTGCTGGACGATATCCAGCCCCGCCCCGACCGGTTGGCGCGGGCGGTGGAGGGGATGGCGGTCCAGGCTGAGCGGGCCGGCCACGTGGTCCGTGAGCTCATGGATTTTTTGCGCCACGCGGAGGGCACCCAGGAGGTGGTGGATCCCCTCGATCTCCTCCAGGGGGTCGCGCCCCTGGTTCGCGCGAGCCAGGGGACGCACCTGGCCATCGACCTGGTGGCACCGGCCGGCCTGGGTCCGGTGTGGGCCAACCGGTTGCAGATCGAGAAGGTGCTGCTCAATCTCTTGCGCAATGCGGCGGATGCACTGGAAGCGGCCGGCCAGCGGGGCCGTGACTTCCGGGTTGCGGTGGAAATGAGCCAGAACGAAAGCCATTTGCGGCTGTGTGTGGTGGATCGTGGCCCGGGCGTGGATCCGGCCATCGCGGGGCGTGTGTTCGAGCCCTTTTTCACCACCAAGACCCGGGGCATCGGCATGGGCCTGGCCCTCAGCCGGGCGCTGGTGGAAGGCCAGGGGGGGCGACTCTGGCACGAGCCCGAGACCGGGGGGGGCGCCCGGTTCTGCTTCAGCCTGCCCCTGGGGCGGACGGGCGCCTGACCATGTCGTGTCACAACGGGTTAGTATCGGCCATCACAACATGATCCCTGCCCATTCAAGCATGCCCGTTCCCACGGTTGTCCTGGTCGATGACGATGCGGTGATCCGGGAGGCCGTCGCCATGTTGCTGGACACGGCCGGGTTGCGTTGCCGGACCCATGACAGCGCCGAGAGTTTCCTTGCCAGTTGGCACCCCGACGAAGCCGGCTGTCTGCTCCTCGACATCTGCATGCCGGGGATGGGCGGCGAGGCCCTGCACCAGGAATTGCGGCGCCGGGCTGATGGTCGTCCGGTGATCTACATGTCCGCCTATGGAGATGTGCCGACCACCGTGCGGGCCATGCAGACCGGTGCCATGGATTTCCTCACCAAGCCGGTGAACGGAGCTGAGCTGGTGGAACGGGTGCGGGAGGCCTTGGAGAGGGACCGCCAGATCCGGCAACGGTTGTCCCTGAGGCGGGAGTTCCAGGATCGGCTGGCACGCCTGACGGAACGGGAGCGGGACATCCTGGACCGGGCCCTGGCCGGCCACTCCAGCAAGGAAATCGGCCAGGCTCTGGGGGTGAGTTTCCGCACCGTGGAGGCCCATCGCTCCCACATCCTGCTCAAGACCGGGGTGCGTTCCCTGTTGGAATTGGCGGGATTGGCCGAGGAGGCGGGGGTGACCCTGCGCGCCCCCGGCGGGGCTGGCGAAGGGCCTGCGTCGGCGTGATTCCCTGGCTGGACCGGCAGACGCCTTTTCCGCCCCTCGAACGGGCCCTGGCCGAGCCCAACGGCCTGCTGGCAGCCGGGGGCGATCTGTCCCTGGGCAGATTGCTTCTTGCCTATCGTCTGGGCATCTTCCCGTGGTTCAATCCGGGGGAACCCATCCTCTGGTGGTCTCCCGATCCGCGCATGGTCCTCTTCCCCGACGAATTCAAGCTTTCCCGTTCCCTCAAGAAACGCCTGGCCCGTGCCGATTACGAGGTACGGGTGGACACGGCGTTCACCCGGGTGATGGCGGAGTGCGCTGCGCCCCGGCCCGGAGCCGGCGGCACCTGGATTTCTCCGGCCATGGTCGAGGCGTATGGCGAACTGCACGAGGCGGGATATGCCCACTCCTTCGAAACCTGGATTGAAGGCGAAGACGGCCCGGAACTGGCGGGGGGTCTGTATGGCGTGGCCATCGGCAAGGCGTTCTACGGCGAGTCCATGTTCTCGCGTCAGACCGACGCCTCCAAGATCGCATTGGCCCATCTGGTGCGGCACCTGTCGCGGCATGACTTCGGCTTGATCGACTGCCAGATGAAGACCGCCCACCTGGCTTCCCTGGGGGCCCGGGAAATTCCCCGGGCCGTGTTCACCGCCCGTCTGGCCGACTTGACGGCCCGGCCCGGCCTGCCGGGGAAATGGATGGAAGGGGCCGGCGCGTGAGCAGCCTCAACGAACTGCCCCTGTTCCGTCTCCAGTTTTACCTGACGGCGCCCTACGGCTGTAGTTATCTGACCGATCGCCAGGCCCGTTCCCAGGTGGCCGCGCCGGGAGGATTGGTGGACACCCGGGTGTACAGCGAACTGGTCCGCCTGGGGTTCCGGCGCAGCGGCCATCACGTCTACCGGCCCCGTTGCGACACCTGCCAGGCCTGCATCCCCGTGCGGGTGGCGGTGGCGGACTTCG
Source organism: Thiobacillus denitrificans (assembly GCA_020723405.1). GTDB lineage: Bacteria > Pseudomonadota > Gammaproteobacteria > Burkholderiales > Thiobacillaceae > PFJX01. The sequence continues at coordinate 63,511 of DYIY01000016.1, forward strand.
AACCCAATCGCGCCCAGCGGCGCTGCCGGGTGCGCAACGCCGACCTCTGCATGGCCCTCAAGCCCCTGGTGTATGACGAAGTCCATTACCAGCTTTACCGGCGCTACCAGGCGGCCCGCCACGCCGGTGGCGGCATGGATCAGGACGACCGGGAGCAGTTCCGCAGCTTTCTGCTGCAAAGCCGGGTGGACAGTGCCCTGGTGGAATTCACCCTGGATGGGGAAGTGGTCATGGTCTCCCTGGTGGACCGCCTCCAGGATGGCCTGTCGGCCGTCTATACCTTCTACGAGCCTGACCTGAGCCGGCGCAGCCTGGGCACATACGGGGTGCTGGCCCAGTTGCGCCTGGCCCGGGAGATGAACCTGCCCTGGCTGTACCTGGGCTACTGGATCGCCGAATCGGGGAAGATGGCTTACAAGCAGGGCTATCAACCCATGGAGGGGCTGCTGGATGGCGTCTGGCGCCCCCTTGCTGCAGAACCGGACACTGCCGATATCCATGGCCAGCCTGCCTGACGCGGTCGAGCAGGTGCTGCGCATGCACGCGCCTTTCATCCATGCGGTGGTGGGGGCTCTGCGCGACCGTTCCCGCCTGTCCGAACTCATGGACACCCTGGCGGCGGCCGAGCAACAGGGGTGGTCCAGACTGGCGGGGGCCCTGCGCCAGGTGGTGGACGGGCGTCGCGACGAGACCATCAAGCTGGGCCTGGACGCCGAGGACCGGATCATCGTGGAGGCCGTGCTGCGGGGCCTGGACAATCCGGCCAGCCTGCCCCCCCTGGATGCCAAACCCGAAGCCGCCGCCGCTGCGCCGGGCCTGGCGGCCCTGATCGACGCCTCGGCCCGGGGCGATGCCCAGGCCCTGGCCGCCCTGGCGGCCATGGCCGAGCAGATGGTGCGCGCCGGGGGCGACATGGCCCGCCTGGGGGGCGTCATGCGCCGCCTGGTGAACGGTGAGCGGGATGGGGACCGGCTGGCCAAGGGCATGGGTCCCCTGGGCCGCCGGCTATTGCTGGATATCCTGGATCAATTGGGCAAATCGGCCCTGCATTGAGATGAGGACACGGGTCGGAGTGTGACGGCGCGCACAGCCACCGGTGGGCGCCCTACAATGCGCACCGGAAACGGAGGCCGGGGTTTACACCCAGCGCGGCCCCTGACGAGGAGACGACGAGCATGGCCGAACAAGACTTCCTGATGCCGGTGCGCAAGTCCGAGATCGAGGTGGGCAAGCCCCTGCCTTTTGCCATCTTCGACTCGGACCGCAACCTGCTGCTCAACAGGGGGGTGGTCGTGGGCAGCGAACATCAACTCGAAGTCCTGCTGGAGAAAGGCTTGTTCCGTGAGAACCGGCCGACCCGCCCCGCCTATTCGAAGACGGCACTGGAGGAAGGCAAACCCGGACCGGGAGGGGCGGCGGCCAAGCCCCAGGAAGAGAGCCTGGGCTTCGACGCGGTGAAGCTCATGCCCGACGACACCCTGCAACTGCAACCCCTGCTGGAAGGCCAGACGGAACGCTTTTCGGTGCGCGTCATCGGCATCCTGAAGCCGAAAAGCGTGCTGGTCACCGCACCCATGGTGGACGGCAAGCTGATCTTCATCCGCGACGGCCAGACCTTTCTGGTCCGCGCCTTCTCCGGCCTCAACGTCTGCGCCTTCAAGGCGAAAGTGTTGAAAGCCCAGCTCCAACCCTTTCCCTACCTGCACCTCTCCTACCCGGAAACCGTGCAGGCCATGCGCATCCGCAAGGCCATGCGGGCGCCAGTGGCCATCATCGTGGCTGTGCAAGACGCGGAGGAGGGCAGGCAGACGGGGGCCGGCAAACTGGTGGACATCAGCGTGGGCGGCGCCAAACTGCTCTCGCCCATGGCTCTGGGGAAGAAGGATCAGACCCTCTGGCTTTCCTTCAAGGTCAACCTGGGCGACATGGAAGAGTACGTGCGGACCCCTGCTATCATCCGCTCCCTGGCCGAAGAGGAGGACGAACAGGGCAAGACCATGAAGTCCTTCGGCATCCAGTTCGGCGAACTCAGTCAATCCCAAAGGCTCATCATCATGAACCTGGTCTATCAGCACCTGCTCAAGGAAGGCGTCTGATGCGGCAATACCTGGATTTGCTGCAACATGTCCTCGACCACGGCACGAAAAAGGCCGACCGCACCGGCACCGGCACCGTCTCCGTGTTCGGCCACCAGATGCGCTTCGACCTGGCGGCAGGCTTTCCCCTGCTGACCACCAAGAAGGTCCATCTGAAGTCCATCATCCATGAGTTGCTCTGGTTCCTGCGTGGCGAGACCAACATCGCCTACCTGAAGGAAAACGGCGTCTCCATCTGGGACGAATGGGCCGACGAAAAGGGCGACCTGGGCCCCATCTACGGCTACCAGTGGCGCTCCTGGCCCACCCGGGACGGTCGTCATATCGACCAGATCAGCGAAGTGCTGCACACCCTGAAGCACAACCCGGATTCCCGGCGCATCATCGTCTCGGCCTGGAACGTGGGGGAACTGGAACACATGAAACTGCCCCCCTGCCATGCCTTCTTCCAGTTTTACGTGGCCGACGGCAGGCTGTCATGCCAGCTTTACCAGCGCAGCGCCGACATCTTCCTGGGGGTGCCCTTCAACATCGCCAGCTACGCCCTGCTGACCCTGATGATGGCCCAGGTGACCGGCCTCAAACCCGGCGACTTCGTGCACACCCTGGGGGATGCCCACATCTACCTGAACCACATGGAGCAGGTGAAACTGCAATTGTCCCGGGACCCCCGCACCCTGCCCACCATGACCCTGAATCCGGCGGTGACGGACCTGTTCGCGTTCAGATTCGAGGATTTCCTCCTGGAAGCTTACGATCCCCACCCGGGTATCAAAGCGCCGGTTGCGGTGTAGGAGCAGCCATGCGCAACCTCATTGTGGCCATGGCCCGCAACCGGGTCATCGGCGTCAACAACAGCCTGCCCTGGCGTCTCTCGGAAGACCTGAAGCACTTCAAGGCCCTGACCATGGGCCACCACATCATCATGGGGCGCAAGACCTACGAATCCATCGGCAAACCCCTGCCGGGACGCACCACGGTCATCGTCACCCGGGATCCTGCCTATCGGGTGGCGGGCTGTCTCACCGTCCACTCCGTGCCGGCGGCCATCGACGCCTGCGGGGCGGATCCGGAAATCTTCTTCGTGGGTGGGGCGGAACTCTATACCCAGGTCCTGCCTCTGGCTGACCGTCTGTACATTACTGAAATCCAGGCTGATTACCCGGGGGATGCCCATTTCCCCGACTTCAGCGGCGGCCCCTGGCGGGAGACGGCCCGGGAATGCCACGTGAACGCCGAGGGCCTGGGCTTCCACTTCGTGGTCTATCAGCGCAATTGATCATCTAGGAGCCTGTCGGACTCGAAGAATCCAAGCGAAATTTCGCCAGAGTGGGGACCGTTTTTGTCGTTTTCGCCGGGCAATAGTCGAACCATTGCCCATGAAAGCGGAAAAAATGGACCGCTCCGGCGAATTTGCAGCCGATCTTCCGTTAAGTCCGACAGACTCCTGGCACGTCCGGTGCGGGCGTGGATGGCGTAATGACCACACTCATGGCCCTGGATTCCTGACTTCGTGGGTCAAGTGTTGGGCATAAAAATAATAATATGCTTATATACACATAACAAAATTTTATGGAGTGATTCATGAAAAGCCTGGTTCTCCTGACCTTCTTTGCCCTCAACCCGGGTGAGCCCGTGAAAAACGGCCCAACGGAGTTTTTCGACAATCAGCAGTCCTGCCAGACGCGCATGCAGGAACTGCGCGCCAGCCAGACCCGTCCGGGTTCGTTGCGTTGCGCCTGCCATGAAACCGTGGTTGAAGTGGAAGCCGAAGGCAACGACGCCCTGTGAGCCGCCCGGGTCTGCGTCAGGCCTGCCCATCCCGATAGTAGCGGGCTGCTGCGTCCACCAGCACCTTCACGTCATGATGGTCCAGGTCCGGCAGGGCATCGCCCACCACCCGGGCAGCCCAGTACTCGTTGCTTGTCCCGTTGAGACTTACGCCTTTGGAGAAGAAGGGCGCCAGTTTCCCCACCACCTGCTCAAAGGCCACGCGCAGATCGGGGCGCTTGCGTCTTTCCGGGCCTGGTTGGAGCGGCTCGGGTTGGATTGCATCACTCAAACCGATTGACATGGTGGTTCCCCGGGGGTGGTGGAGCCCCCATAACGGTCAGAACCGCCGCGAACTTGAAGCCCGGTCGAGGGGCCCGACGGGCCTGGAACCATGGCCTTCAGACCAACAAGGCCGGTACTCTGCCTGCCAGGGTCCGGCGTTGGGTGCAGGCATCACCGGCCAGGGCGAAGCCCAGCAGGCTGCCATCCCCAGCCAGGAAGTGATGGATGGCGCCAGCTTCGTCATCCCGTTCCGTGTGCCAGCGGCCGTTGGTGCTGTCCGGGGGCGGGCAGACCACCATGGGGCAGGCAGGAGTCTTGACCGCCACTGGCAGGGCGGGGAGGCTCAGGCGAGCGGGGTTGCCCGCCAGGATCGAGGCCAGGACCCGGGCCTGCTGCATGAGGGGCAGCACATAGGGCAGCAGGAGACCGGGTCGGGCGGTTCCTCCCTGGGGAACCACTTCGGCACAGTCGCCCAGGGCATGGATCGCCGCTGCGCTGGTGGCAAGACTTTCATCCACCCGGATGCCCCGACCCACTTCCAGGCCCGCTGCCCGGGCCAATTCCGTGGCCGGGGTCAGGCCGATTGCCGATAGGACCAGGTCGGCTGCCAGCTCCCGTCCATCATCCAGGCTGAGACGGTAGCCTTCCCCCTGCACCATCAGGCCCGTGACCCGCCGGCCGCAATGCCAGGCCACGCCCAGGGCTTCCAGTTTCACTTGCAGGCGCCGGGACAGGGCCGGCGGTGCCTGGCGGGCCAGGGGCCGGTCGGCCAGTTCGACGAGTTCCACGGGATGGCCGGCCAGAGCCAGGTCGTTGGCGAATTCGCAGCCCACCAGCCCCCCGCCCAGGATGGCCACCCGGGCCCCGGGGGCCAGGCGGTCCCGGAACCGGGCGTAGTCGTCCAGGTGATTGACGCTCAGGGCCAGTTCGGCGCCGGGGAAGCCGGGGTGGCTGGGCCGGGCGCCCAGGGCCAGGGCCAGCCTGCCGTATTCCATGGGGCCCTGGCCGGTGTCCAGACGATGTTCGGCCGGGTGGAGGGCGGTGATGGGGCAGTGGCTGCGCACCTGGATGTTCAGCTTTTCCGCCTGCTCCGCGGCGGAGGATTGCACCAGACCCTGGGGCGTATGGCCCTGGGCCAGGGCGTTGGAGAGCATGGGTTTGGAATACAGGTCGCCGCTGTCGGCGGTGATCAGCGTGATGGGCAGGTCCGGGGCCAGCTTGCGCAGTTCCCGGGCCAGGGTATAGCCGGCCAGGCCGCTGCCGGCGATGACGACGGGGGACATGGGGCGGTTTCCGGTATCAGTCCACGTAAGGTTCGAAATCCGCCTTGGTCACCCCGCAATCCGGGCAGGCCCAGGTGTCGGGAATGGCCTCCAGGGGGGTGCCCGGGGCGATGCCTTCTTCCGGGATGCCCTGGGCCTCGTCGTAGACGTAGTCGCACACCAGGCAGATCCAGCGGCGGGTACCGATGGCCGGGTCCAGTTCCATGGGCATGTTCATGTCAGGGCTCCTTGTCGGCTTCCAGGGTACCGAGGATGCCGGCGAAGAGGGGGTCCAGTTCGCCGGCAATGGCATCCAGTTCCGGGTTGGCGTAGGGGGCGAACACCTCCCGGGCGGTGCGAAAGGCCACCTGGGTGCCGGATGCGGTTTCGTAGAGATGGATGCGCAGGGGAATGTCGATGCCGGCCGGCTTGTGGGCCTTCCAGACCCGGATGGCGAAGTCCGGGCGGAACACTTCCAGGATCTGGTCCGCCGCCACGGTGATGCCCCGTTTGGCGCAGTTGGCCTGGCCGTTGACGTGGGCCACCAGGCCCATGGGCACCGCCTGGACGGCTTCGATGAGCCTGGCCGCCGCCGTATCGGTATCGAGTTTGACGCTGAAGGTGATCATGCTTGCTCCTCAGGCCACGCAACAGGCGGGGCTTTGTTCCATTTCGGCCAGTTCCTTGCGCAGGTGCTTGGTGGCCGGGGTGACGATGGCGATGAAATAGGCTTCCCGCAGGCGCCGCTGGGCCGGGTTGTTCTGCAGATAGCCCTTGGCGCCCAGATGCAGCATGGCCGCGTTGGCCGCCTTCAGGCTGGCTTCTCCGCCCGCCAGGCGCAGGGCCAGGGTGTCCTTCACATAGGGGGCGCTGCCGTCCCGGTCGATGCGCTCAGCCAGGGCGTAGGTGGCGGCCCGGGCTTCCAGCAGTAGGGCTTCGATGTCCTCGGCCTGGTCGTCCAGGTAGCGGTTCACGTGGGCGTGGGTGCGATTGGAGCGCTTCATCATGGCCACGCAGGCGTCGATGAGGCCCAGGCCCATGCCCATCTGCAGAAGGATGAAGGCGGACTTGGTACGGTCCCGGAAGGCGTCGAATTCCGCGCCGGGACGGCAGACCACCTGGTCGTCGGGCAGGAAGGCATCGCGGAACTGGCAGGCGAAGGTGTTGGTGCCGTCCATGCCGACGAAGTGGGGGCTGGGCACCAGGGTCAGACCCGGATGGTCGCCGTGGACCAGACCGATGAGCAGGCCGGTTTCGCCTTCGACCCGGGCGCCCATGTGAAAGTAGTGATCGGTGCCGATGTTGGATACCCAGGGCAGGGTGCCGTTGATGATCCAGCCGCCATCGACCTTGTTGGCCTTGAGGCGGGCCTCCTCGATGCCACAGCAGGATTTCATGGAATTGGATTGGCCGGTGCCACCCAGTTTGGCGCCCATGGCCACCCGGGGCAGGATCTTCTGTTGCAGGGCCGTGTTGCTGCTGTTCAGCAGATACCACTGGAGGGCGTATTGGGCCCAGACCAGAAAGCCGGTGGAAACGCACTCCTTGGAGACTTCCTCGATGACCTGGATCGCGTGTTTCAGGCCCCGTCCGCTCCCGCCCAGAGTGGCGGGGGTCAGGCTGGCCAGACCGCCCAAGTCCCCCAGCTTGTGCAGGAAGTCCTTGGGGTACTGGGCGTGGACGTCGATGTCCACCACCTTGGGCGCCAGTTCGTCGGCGATGAGTTTAGCCAGTCCGGACAGCACGTCCTGGGCTCCGGCATCCGGGAATTTCATGACTTGGGAGGCGGTCTCCCGGGCGGGGGTGTCCATGACAGTTCTCCTGTAAGCGAGCAAAGTGGGGCAGACGAAATGGCAGACAAATGGGGGCCATCACCCCGGCCGGGCCGGGGACGTGGAACAACGGGGGGATGGCCTGCCCGTCAGGCCAGATCGACGGTCAGGTTGACCGGGTTGCGCAGGGTGTTGGCCACCGGCGACCAGGCATTGGAATGGGCCACCAGGTTCTTCAGTTCTTCCTCGCTGGCGTCGCCTTCCAGATGCACTTTCACCCGCACGTCGGTGAAGCCCAGTTTCTTGGCCGGGTCCAGGTCGCCCACGCCCCACACGGCGGTGACGTTGATGTCGCCTTCCAGTTCCAGTTCGATCTTGGACAGCTTGATGCCCAGAGCCACGGCGTTGGCATGGAGACCCACGGACAGGCAGGAGCCCAGGGTGGCCAGCACGGCTTCGGAGGGGTTGGGGGCGGTGTCGTCGCCCAGCAGATGGGGGGGTTCGTCGATCACGTGGGCTTCCAGGGTGCGCACGTAGGTCAGGTTGCGGAACTTGCTTTCGCAGACGGTCTTGGCCTTGAGCGTCACCACGTTGGTGGGGTTGGCCTTGCCCTTGGCGGCCAGATTGGCCAGGCCGTTGGCGTCGATGGGTTCCAGGACGGTCTTGGCTTGCAGGGTGGTGGCTTCGGACATGTCTTACTCCTCGGTTCGGTCAGGTTGAGTGTTGGCCCCTGGGGGGTGACCTACCTAGAGCAATGGCCGTGCCAATTGTCTGAAAAATTGTCAATACATTGAACTAAAAGGGAAAATTCGCGATTTACAAACCCCGTCAAGGAGGGAGGGTCAACGCATCGTCTAAAATGTAAACACAAATTAGCATTTGTATAACAAATTGTTAATTCGGCCTTTTGCCTGCTTTCTTCCGGGGTGAGTCGATGTCCAGGATCTTCAAGCGGTAGTTCAGTTGCCGCAGGGTCATGCCCAGGGTCTGGGCGGCCCGGGATTTGTTGCCATGGCATTCCAGCAGGGCCCGTTCGATGGCCTGCCGGTCCGTCTCCTGGACGCTGTGGTAGGCCCGCACCCGGACTTCGCCGGGCAGGGCCGGGAGTGGGGCAGGGTGGCCCATGGCCGTTGCCATGGCGGCGGCGGGCGCCTCGATGGTCGGGGCGGTGGTCACCGACTCCGATTGCAGGACGTGGATCACTTCCGTTTCGCTGATCACGCTGTCCTCCGCCAGCAGGGCCAGCCTTTCCAGCACGTTGCGCAATTGACGGATGTTGCCCGGCCAGGGATGGTCCATGAGCCGTTGCATGGCGGCCGGGGCGATGTTCACGTTGCGCTGGTAGCCCTGGTTGATCTGGTTCAGGTAGTAGCGCACCAGATGGCGGATGTCTTCGTTGCGCTCCCGCAGGGCGGGCAGGCGCACCGGAATCACGTTGAGCCGGTAGAACAGGTCCAGGCGGAACTTGCCCTGGCTGACCTGGAGTTGCAGGTCCTGGTTGGTGGCCGCCACGATGCGCACGTTCACGGGCACTTCCTTGCGGGCGCCGATGCGCTGGATGGTGTGTTCCTGGAGCACCCGCAGCAGCTTCACCTGCATGGGCAGGGGCAGGTCTCCCACTTCATCCAGGAACAGGGTGCCCCCGTCGGCCTGTTCGAAGTAGCCGGGCCGGCTGCCGGTGGCGCCGGTGAAGGCGCCTTTCTCATAGCCGAACAACTCCGATTCCACCAGGTTTTCCGGAATCGCACCGCAGTTGACCTTGACGAAGGGGGCGTCCCGCCGGGGGCTGGAAAGATGCAGAGCCCGGGCGAACAGTTCCTTGCCGGTGCCCGATTCGCCCAGGAGCAGCACGGTGGCTTCGGTCTGGGCTACCTGTTCGATCTGCTTGAGGGCCCGGCGCAATTGCAGGGATTCGCCGACGATGCCGAAGGAACCATAGGTGGACAGATCCTTGGTCAAGGCCCATTTCAATTCCCGGTTCTCCGATTCCAGCCGGCCAGTGCGCTCCCGGATGAACTCGTTGACCAGGATCACGTGGGTCATGAGGGTGGCGGCGATCTTCAGCACCTGCAGGTCCCGTGCCAGGGGGCGGGGCCGTTCCCGCAGCCGGTGCACGCCCAACACGCCGACGATGCGCCCCGCCTGTTCCAGGGGCAGGGCGATGAAGGACACGGTTTCCTGGGGCAGCTTGTCCCGGGCCACGGCCCGGAACAGGAACAAGGGTTCCTCGTCCACGTCCTGGACGATGGCGGTCTGGCCGCTGCTCATGACCCGGCCGGTGATGCCCTCGCCGGGCAGGTAGCGGCCCCGGGCCATCTCCTGCTGGGTGAGGCCGTAGGCGTGGACGATGCGCAGTTCCCCGGTTTCCGGGTCGGGCAGCACCACCCGGCCCCGGTTGAGGCCCAGAAACTCGGACAGCAGGTGGAGGATTTCCCGCAACACCAGGCCTTCGTCCTGGCTCTTGCTGAGCAGGGCCACGGATTCCCGGATCACCAGCAGTTCTTCGTCCACCAGGCGTTCCGGGATCGTGCGGGGTTGGAGGGCGTCGTCCATGGTCGGCCTTGATGAGGTATAGAGGGATTGGCTCTTAGATTAACAAATTGTTATCAAAGTGTGATCACCTTGGCCCAATTTAATCTCTTGGTCCAAGGGAAGACCGGACAGGGGCGTCCCTCTCCTGACCGAATATCCAGCCCATCGGGCCATGAAATCCGGGGATATTTGGGGATGGTGCAAGGGCCCGTCCTCGGCGCACTCCCCTGGTGCGGTGTTTTTGACCCCGTCAGGAATGCTTGACTACAAAACAAGGGTTTAGCAGCTCTTTGGTATGTTTGTTGACAAATATTTGAACAAATTTGTCAGTTGGCACGAATGCTGCTGATTGTCGGGGGCAAGCCCACAGTCGAGAGGAGTAGTTCAACATGTCAGCATTCAAGAACCCCTTCAGTGCCAAGGTCCACCTGCGTCGCGGTGGCTGTTCCTGCGGCCGGCACCACAGCCAGGAAGAACACGACAAGGCCCTGGCCGACCCCAAGGGCGAAGAAGCCGTGATGGCCCGGGTGGTGGAATCCACGGTCATGCGTGCCCTCTTCCCGGAAGACGCCAAGCGCCGGGCCTTCCTCCAGGCCGTGGGGGCCGGCACCGCCTATGCCGCCCTGTCCACCTTCTTCCCCCTGTCCGCCGCCACGGCCCTGGCCGCCGAGCCCGGTCCCCTGGAGAAGAAGGATCTGAAGATCGGCTTCATTCCCATCACCTGCGCCACGCCCATCATCATGGCCGGCCCCATGGGCTTCTATGCCAAGCAGGGCCTCAACGTGACCCTGCAGAAGACCGCTGGCTGGGCGGTGGTGCGGGACAAGGTGATCAACAAGGAATACGACGCCTCCCACATGCTTTCCCCCATGCCCCTGGCCATGAGCCTGGGCCTGGGCTCCCAGGCGACACCCACGGACGTGGCAGCCATCGAGAACATCAACGGCCAGGCCATCACCCTGCACATCAAGCACAAGGACAAGATGGATCCCAAGTCCTGGAAAGGCATGAAGTTCGGCCTGCCCTTCGACTACTCCATCCACAACCTGCTGCTGCGCTACTTCCTGGCCGAGCATGGCCTGGATCCGGACCAGGACGTGGAACTGCGCATCATGCCGCCCCCGGACATGGTGGCCAACCTGCGGGCCGGCAACATCGACGGCTTCCTGGGGCCGGAGCCCTTCAACCAGCGGGCGGTGTTCGAAGGGGTGGGCTTCATCCACACCCTGTCCCGGGACATCTGGGACGGCCACCCCTGCTGCGCCTTCGGGGTCAGCGAGGGTTTCGCCAAGGAGAACCCCAACACCTTTGCCGCCATGTTCCGCGCCATCGCCCTGGCCACGGAATACGCCCACAAGGCTGAGAACCGGCCGGCCATCATCAAGGCCATCGCCCCGGCCAACTATCTGAACCAGCCGGAGATCGTGCTGGAACAGGTGATGACCGGCCGCTTCGCCGATGGCCTGGGCAACATCAGGAACGTGCCGGACCGGGTGGATTTCGATCCCTTCCCCTGGCAGTCCATGGCGGTGTGGATGCTGACCCAGTTGAAGCGCTGGGGCTACATCAAGGGTGACGTGAACTACAAGCAGGTGGCCGAGAGCGTGTTCCTGGCCACCGACGCCCGGAAGCGCATGGCCGAGCTGGGCTACAAGGAGCCCCCGTCCAACTACGCCAAGCACGTGATCATGGGCAAGGAGTTCGACCCCACCAAGCCGGACGCCTATCTGAAATCCTTCAAGATCAGAAAGGGCTGAGCCATGGGCAAGACACTCTGGATGCGTTCCTCGATGGTGTCCCTGCTGATGCTGCTGGTGCTGCTCTTCGTCTGGTATGCCGCCACCCTGCCGGAAGCCGCCACGGCCACCGCCGCTAACGACGAGTACGCCCGCATGATGGGCCTGGCCGGGGGGAGCGACGCCCCCAAGGCGGGCCTGCCCGGCCCGGCCGAGGTGGGCAAGACCATCTGGGAGAAGGTCTCGGACCCCTTCTATGACAACGGGCCCAACGACAAGGGCATCGGCATCCAGTTGGGCTACTCCCTGGCCCGGGTGCTGGCGGGCTTCTTCCTGGCTGCCGCAGTGGCCATCCCCCTGGGCTTCGTCATCGGCATGTCGCCGGTGATGCGCGGCGCCCTGGACCCCTTCGTCCAGGTGCTGAAGCCCATCTCGCCCCTGGCCTGGATGCCCCTGGCCCTGTACACCATCAAGGACTCGTCCCTGTCGGCCATCTTCGTCATCTTCATCTGTTCCCTGTGGCCCATGCTCATCAACACCGCCCACGGCGTGGCCACGGTGAAGCGGGAGTGGCTCAACGTGGCCCTGACCCTGGAGGTGAACCCCCTGCGCAAGGCCTTCCGGGTGATCCTGCCGGCGGCAGCCCCCACCATCCTCACCGGCATGCGCATCTCCATGGGCATCGCCTGGCTGGTGATCGTGGCGGCGGAGATGCTGGTGGGGGGCACGGGCATCGGCTACTTCGTCTGGAACGAATGGAACAACCTGTCCCTGAACAACGTGATCTTCGCGATCCTCTCCATCGGTGTGGTCGGCATGTTGCTGGACCTGATGTTCGGCTGGGTATCCCGCCTGGTCGCCTATCGCGAATGAATGGTCGGAGAAACCCCATGGAAAATGCCTTCCTCAAGATCGAATCCCTGGCCAAGGTCTTCCCCGCCCCCCGGGGCGGCCAGAACCTGACGGTGTTCGAGAACATCCACTTCCAGATCGCCAAGGGCGAGTTCGTCTGCATCATCGGCCATTCGGGCTGCGGCAAGTCCACCATCCTCAACGTGCTGGCCGGCCTGGACGAGGCCAGCGGTGGCACGGTGATCATGGACGAACGGGAAGTCTCCGGCCCCAGCCTGGACCGGGGCGTGGTGTTCCAGAGCCACGCCCTGATGCCCTGGCTGACGGTGATGGAGAACATCGCCTTCGCCGTGAAGTCCCGCTGGCCCGAGTGGAGCAAGGACAAGATCCGGGCCCACTGCCAGAAGTACATCGACCTGGTGCACCTGACCGGCGCCGAGCACAAGAAGCCGGCGGAACTCTCCGGCGGCATGAAGCAGCGGGTGGGCATCGCCCGGGCCTTTGCCATCCAGCCCAAGATGCTGCTCATGGACGAGCCCTTCGGCGCCCTGGATGCCCTGACCCGGGGGGTGATCCAGGACGAGCTGGTGAACATCTGCGCCGAGACCCACCAGACCGTGTTCATGATCACCCACGACGTGGACGAAGCCATCCTGCTGGCCGACAAGATCGTGCTCATGACCAACGGGCCCCAGGCCAAGATCGCCGAGATCGTGGTCAACACCCTGCCCAAGAACCGGTCCCGCCACGACATCCACAAGCATCCCCACTACTACCGGATCCGCAACCATCTGGTGGATTTCCTGGTGAGCCGTTCCAAGGAATTCCGCGACAACGTGCCGGCGGGCTACGACGCCCTGCATCCGCCCCTGGTGCGCCCTGGCCTGGAGCCGGACGTGGACGCCGTACAGGAGGGCGAGCGGGTGCGCCATCTGCACCAGCCCGCCCTGCCGGTGGCGGCCTTAAACCCCCTTAACCATCCCCTTCATTTTCGACAAGGAACCCTGTCATGAACCGCAACGACGTCACCGAACTCATCATCACCAACAAGCTCAAGAAGGGCGTCAAGTGGGAGGACATCGCCAAGGTGGTGGGCCACAGCAAGGAGTGGACCACCGCCGGCTGCCTGGGGCAGATGACTTTCAGCAAGGAACAGGCCGAAGCCATCGGCAAGATCCTCGAACTCCCGGAAGAAGCCGTCGTCCAGCTCCAGGTGGTGCCCTACAAGGGCTCCCTGCCTTCCGCCGTGCCCACCGATCCCCTGATCTACCGCTTCTACGAGCTGATCCAGGTCTACGGCACCACCATCAAGAGCCTGATCCACGAGGAATTCGGCGACGGCATCATGAGCGCCATCGACTTCTCCATGGACATCCAACGGGTGGCCGATCCGAAGGGCGACCGGGTCAATATCGTCCTGAACGGCAAGTTCCTGCCGTACAAGACGTACTGATCACGCTGCCGGACCTTTCTCCAACACCCGGGCCAGCCAGGTGACTGGCCAGGCCACGGTATTGCCCAGGAAGGCCGCCACGTCCTGTTGGATGGCATTCCACCGGGACCCCAGGGTGGGGATGGGTTCGCCCTCCAGGTCCGGATCGCAGTGCATTTCGGTCCAGCCTTTGTAGTCTTTGACCGGGGGGACCTTGGTGGGCATGTTCTGGAAGTTGGGCCGTTCGGCGTAGATGGTGTTGGGCAGGTGATTCTTAGTGTCAATGACCAAGTAACCCCAGTTCTTCCCAAACGGCTTAGACGTCATGAAAAGCCGCCCGTCCCGGGTCTCGATGAAGGCTTGCCGGTTGACGACGGTGATGGCTTTGACTTCCCTTACGCCAAAGTCGATGAGACCGACCCAGCGGGCATCCTCAAAGGTCTTGCCTTGATCCTTGGAAATGCTGAAACCAGAAATGTCGTCCAAGGGCAAAAAGATGAAGTCCCCATCCTTGTCGGCATGAACAAAACGGGGCAGGAAGACCTGGCCAAACTGCTCGATATAGGGGTTTCGGATGTTGCGCCGGGGATCCACGTAATAAATCGCCCCCTCACAGCCATAGCCCACCAGTTCCAGGTAGCGGTGTTCATCGAAGCGATAGACCACCTGGGTCGAAGGTTTGCGGGGTTGCTGCGCGTGGCTCGATGGCAGCCAGGGTAAGAGCGTGACCAGGGCCAGGCCGCCTGCAAGCCAGCGAACCGGCACTGTGAAACGGCCTTTGGCCAGAAACAGCAGCACCCCGGCCAGGGTCAAGGTCCAAAGCGAGGTCAGCCCCATCAGTGTTTGCTCCATGGTTGTTGCCTCATGGTTGGTGGGCAACCGGATAGAGTTGGCTTTGCCCCGTGGCCGCATTGCTGCGCAGGAGAATGGACTGGCGCTGGGTTTGCAGCCCCTTCATCTTCGCCTCCCATTCCAGGGTAGGCCAGCGGGTTCGTTCCTGGTTCATCCTGGCGATTTGCTCGTCCACCCGATGCAACTCATCCGCGTAGACCTGCATGTCGGTGGTTTCGTTGACGATGCCGGGGATGGACGGGGGCTTGTTCATTTGTTTCTTTATCTCCTTCGGCAGAATGCCCTTGTGGTAGTACGGTCGGTCCTCATCCTCTTCACTATCCCGCCAATCCGCCACCTGCAACAGCTTCTGCCAGAACTTCCCCCCATCGATCTTGGTTTCGTCGTAACTCCTGCACCGGCCGATGGCCAGATCGAAGGCCGTCACACAGCGGGAAGCCTGCTGGTTGAGCACGATGGCCGAATGGTGGGAAGTGGACGTAGGCGTCTTCTGAGCCTGGGCTTCCAGTTCCTCCGCCGTCATGAGGCGGGTCACCCGCAGCCCCCCGGCACTTTGCACCACGCGCACCAGGGTCCAGGGTTTGCCCTGGCCCCGGAAGGCACTCTGCACCGCCTGGACCTCTCCGGCCGGAAGATCCCGGACGCTGCCCGGCGGGGGCAGCGGGGCCCCCGGCCGGGGATCGGCCAGGAAACCCGGCTCCACCACCAGATTCACGCCCTTCACCGCCGCCGCCGCGCTGTTCACCCCCCAGTCGGAGGCCCCCAGGGTGGGGCAGCCCCCCGGCAATTCGAAGACAAAGCCCAGGTCGGGCAGCCGGGGCCCATTGAGATCACGGATGGCCCCCTCCGGCAGATCCCGGTTGGCGGTGGGCATGTCCAACTCCGGCAGGGCCACCTTCCCCGGGGCTGCGCTGAGGGCCCGGCCATGGAGGAACATGCGCTGCACGAAAGCCGGTCCGGCCCGGTCGGAGACCGACGGCGCCACCCCTTGCCAGCCCATGCCCTGGACGTTGAGCAGGGAGACCACCTGATCGTGGGGACAGAAGTAGTTGAAAACCTTGCCGTGGTTGTCGCGCATGAAATCGGCGTCGGCGATGGCCTTGGAATGGGCGATGCCCATGCGACCGATGGTCTCGGCGGTGGGCCCCGCCAGCTTGTGCTGGTCCATGAGCTTGCAGAAGTTCACCAGGGTGTCGGCCCGGGCCCACGATCAGACCGCAGGCCCCGCCTCCAACACCCGCGCCAGCCAGGTGACCGGCCAGGCCACGGTATTGCCCAGGAAGGCCGCCACGTCCTGTTGGAAGGCATTCCACCGGGATCCCAGGGTGGGGATGGGTTCACCCTCCAGGTCCGGATCGCAGTGCATTTCGGTCCAGCCTTTGTAGTCTTTGACCGGGGGGACCTTGGTGGGCATGTTCTGGAAGTTGGGCCGTTCGGCGTAGATGGTGTTGGGCAGGTGATTCTTAGTGTCAATGACCAAGTAACCCCAGTTCTTCCCAAACGGCTTAGACGTCATGAAAAGCCGCCCGTCCCGGGTCTCGATGAAGGCTTGCCGGTTGACGACGGTGATGGCTTTGACTTCCCTTACGCCAAAGTCGATGAGACCGACCCAGCGGGCATCCTCAAAGGTCTTGCCTTGATCCTTGGAAATGCTGAAACCAGAAATGTCGTCCAAGGGCAAAAAGATGAAGTCCCCATCCTTGTCGGCATGAACAAAACGGGGCAGGAAGACCTGGCCAAACTGCTCGATATAGGGGTTTCGGATGTTGCGCCGGGGATCCACGTAATAAATCGCCCCCTCACAGCCATAGCCCACCAGTTCCAGGTAGCGGTGCTCATCGAAGCGATAGACCACCTGGGTCGAAGGCTTGCGGGGTTGTTGTGCGTGGCTGGATGGCAGCCAGGGCAGGAGCGTGACCAGGGCCAGACCGCCTGCAAGCCAGCGGGCCGGCACTGTGAAACGACCTTTGGACAGAAACAACACGGCCCCGGCCAGTGCCAAGGTCCAGAGCGAGATCAGTCCCATCAGCGGTTGCTCCATGGTTGTGGCCTCATGGCTGGTGCGCCACCGGGTAGAGTTGGCTCTTCTGGGAAGCGGTACGTTGGGCGGAGACCAGGGCTTCCCTTTGCCGCTCAAGGCTGAGCATCTTCTCGTTCCATTCAAGGGGTGGCCAACGCTTCTGGTCCCGCTTCAATTCAGTGATCTCGGTATCAATCCGCTGAAGTTCATCCCCATAGACCTGCATGTCGGTGGTTTCGTTGACGATGCCGGGAATGGATGGTGGCTTGTTCATTTGTTCTTTGACATCCTTTTTTGGAAGGATGCCCTTCGTGTAGTAATCCCGATCCCGATCCACGTCACTATCCCGCCAATCCGCCACCTGCAACAGCTTCTGCCAGAACTTCCCCCCATCGATCTTGGTTTCGTCGTAACTCCTGCACCGGCCGATGGCCAGATCGAAGGCCGTCACACAGCGGGAAGCCTGCTGGTTGAGCACGATGGCCGAATGGTGGGAAGTGGACGTAGGCGTCTTCTGAGCCTGGGCTTCCAGTTCCTCCGCCGTCATGAGGCGGGTCACCCGCAGCCCCCCGGCACTTTGCACCACGCGCACCAGGGTCCAGGGTTTGCCCTGGCCCCGGAAGGCACTCTGCACCGCCTGGACCTCTCCGGCCGGAAGATCCCGGACGCTGCCCGGCGGGGGCAGCGGGGCCCCCGGCCGGGGATCGGCCAGGAAACCCGGCTCCACCACCAGATTCGTGCCCTTCACCGCCGCCGCCGCGCTGTTCACCCCCCAGTCGGAGGCTCCCAGGGTGGGGCAGCCCCCCGGCAGTTCAAAGACGAAGCCCAGATCGGGCAGCCGGGGCCCGTTGAGATCACGGATGGCCCCCTCCGGCAGATCCCGGTTGGCGGTGGGCATGTCCCACTCCGGCAGGGCCACCTTCCCCGGGGCTGCGCTGAGGGCCCGGCCATGGAGGAACATGCGCTGCACGAAAGCCGGTCCGGCCCGGTCGGAGACCGACGGCGCCACCCCTTGCCAGCCCATGCCCTGGACGTTGAGCAGGGAGACCACCTGGTCATGGGGACAGAAGTAGTTGAAGACCTTGCCGTGGTTGTCGCGCATGAAATCGGCGTCAGCGATGGCCTTGGAATGGGCGATGCCCATGCGACGGAACACCTCGGCGGTTGGCCCCGCCAGCTTGTGCTGGTCCATGAGCTTGCAGAAGTTCACCAGGGTGTCGGCCCGGGCCCGGGCCGATTGCTGGGGCCCCAGGGATTGCCAGCTTTCCAGGGTGGGGGTCTCCAGGCTGTAGGGCGAGTGGTTGAGGATCAGGCAGTCGGCGGGGCGGACGCTTTCTTTGTCGGTCGCGGCGAGAAAGTTCGCCAGCATGGCCACGAGAGTGCCCTGGCTGTGGGCCACGATGTTGATGGAATCGTTCTTGGTGGTGGGGTTCTCACGGATCATCCGAATCAGGTTCGCCAGCCGCTGGGCGGCGTTGACCATATAGATGCGGTGGGGGTTGTCGTAGATGGGATGGCTCAGGTCGTCGGTGAAGCGGGTGGACAGGAAGCGCACCACGCCGAAGAGCTTGCCTCCCGGGCCCCACATGTCGATGAGGTTGCTGGTGGCATTGGCGAAGACGCCGCCGTTCTTGGCGAATTGTTCGTCCAGCCGGTTGTTGAAGCAATCCACGTTCTGGAAGCCCCGTTTGGGGTCAGACCGGCCGTCCAGGTAATAGGCATCGTAGGGCGCTTCGGCGCCAGCCGGGCCCCGGCGGCGCAGTTCCTCCCGGTAGCGGGCCTGGTCGGCTTCGTAGGTGGCCTTGTCCACCGGCCGGTAGCCCCAGTAGAAGGGAATGATGGCGTTGTAGCCCTGTTCCTCGTAGCGCCGTTCATAGGTGGCCACCCGGGTGTTGGGGCAGGAACGGGGCACGTCCCAGTTGCCCGGGGTCAGGTCGGCCCGTCCCAGGCGGTGGTTCAGGCCCTCGCAGATTCCCGCGGCCTGGGTGGCATAGGCTTCGCCCACGTCGTTGACGCCGTGGACCAGGATCGTCACGCAGGGTTGGGGCCGTTTGAAGTAGACCTTCTTCTTGGGGTCCATCGATTTGGGGACGGTGGTGACCATGCCCACCCGTTCGCCGTTGCGATAGGCCTCCCGGATGCGCGGGTTGGGGTTGTTGCGCAGGTAATAGTCGTTGTCGTGGGGGTCTTTGATGGCCATGGCGCTCAGCCTTCCTCGGGCAGGACTTCGATGGTGGCGTGCTGGAAGTGGGCCGCGTCGGCAAACTGGGCATGGCCCTGGGCATCGGTGCTGCCTTCCACGACCCGGCCATCTTCGAGGATGGCCCGGAAGCGCCGGCTGATCACCGGGTCGTCGGTGCCGTCCCAATAAAGGATGGGCTGTACGTGATGGTTGTCCGGGGGCAGGAAGGACAGGGCTTCCCGGTTGAGGAAGGTCGGCCCACTAAACGACTTCTTGCTCGCCTTCACCGTAATGGTCCCCGGGCACTGCACGGTGATGCCCCCATCGATGATGATGGACGCGCCCCCCTTCACCGCGATCACAATGCGCTTGGCCCCGGCGAAATCCACCTGGGCATTGGCCGACACCAGGGTCAGGTCCTCTTTCGCCTGCACCTTCATGACATCGCTCT
>DYIY01000035.1 GCA_020723405.1 Thiobacillus denitrificans
GACCCTCCCCTTAGGAGGGGGATGCTCTATCCACTGAGCTACAGGGGCGGCGTGGGCCGGCATTCTAACCCAGGCCGGCCGGCCTGGCCGTCATGAACGGCTTGTGGCGGTTTCTGGTCCGACCCCGGGGCGGCGGACTTCCCCGGGAGGGGCAGCTCGCGCCGGATTTCCGTCTGTCGGATGGCGAGGGGGTGTGGCGATCCCTGGCCGATTACCGGGGGCGCTGGCTGGTGCTGTATTTCTACCCCCGTGACCACACCCCGGGGTGCACCCGGGAGGCCTGTGCCCTGCGCGACGCCCATGCAGGCTTCGCTGCTTTGGAAGTGGCGGTGCTGGGGGTGTCCCTGGACTCTCCGGAGCGCCACGCCGCGTTCGCTCGACGCCATGGCCTGCCCTTCCCTCTGCTGTCCGATGGAGAGGGGCGGGTGGCCCGGGCGTACGGGGCTCTGGCGGATTGGGGCGTATTGCGCTTCGCCCGGCGCTACAGTTTTCTGATCGATCCCCAGGGGCGGATGGCCCGGGTCTATACCCGGGTGAAGCCGGTCCGGCATGCCGGCGAGTTGCTGGCGGACTTGGCGGCCCGGGCTGATCCGCCCGGTGAATCCGCCGCATCATCCATGGGGATGAGCCATCCGGATGATCCGCCTATGCCTTCCTGAACGATCCCCCACTATCCGTGCGGCCATGGCCGGGCTACATTGTGGGTTGGCGCGGCTGGCCGGAGAATCCCACCCGGCATCCGGCGGACCCGGGTCCGGCGGCGGACTTGTTGTGGCCGGCACGCGCCAAGGGCCGATAAGACCAGCATAGGAGAGCGGCAAGCATGGAAGTCACGGTACAGAGTCATACCGGCATGCTCCGGGACCACAACGAGGACAACCACCTCGTTGACGCCAGGAACGGCATCTTCCTGGTGGCGGACGGCATGGGCGGACACCAGGCCGGGGAGGTGGCCAGCAAGCTGTGCGTGGAAACCGTCCATGCCCGGCTGGTGGACATGCCCCGTTTCGCCGACGCCAACCTGGAGATCGTGGTCCAGGGTGTCAAGGACGCCATCCACGAAGCCAACCGGGAGATCCGCCGTAGCGCCAGGAGTTCCCCGGAGCGGGCCAACATGGGTACCACGTTGGTCCTCCTGCTGGATCGGGGTGATGCCGCAGTCATCGCCCATCTGGGGGATTCCCGCATCTACCGGTTGCGTGAGGGGCATCTGCAGGCCCTGACCCGGGACCATTCCCTGCTCCAGGAGCAGGTGGGGGCCGGTTTCATCACCCACGAGGAAGCCCGCCAATCCCACAACCGCAACCTGGTGACCCGGGCCCTGGGGGTGGAGGAGAACGTGGACCCGGAGGTCAACATCGTTGACGTCCGTCCGGGGGATTGTTTTCTGCTGTGCAGCGACGGCCTGAACACCATGGTGGCGGATGCCGACATCGAACTGGTGCTTGCCGAACTGGAAGCCAACCCGCCCCTGGCCGCCAAGGTGCTGGTGGGAGTGGCCAACGACAATGGCGGCCACGACAACGTGACCGTGGCCCTGGCCTGGAGTCCGGCCCGGGCCGCGCCGCCAGACGAGGTGGCGGCAGGGTCCCGGTCAGTGGCACCGGTCCCGGAGAAGGGCCTGTTCGCCCGGCTGTTCGGCTGGCTGTTTGGCAAATAAGGGGGGCGCGGCATGGCGAAACTGCTCATCACCCGGGCCGGGGAAAGCCCCATGCACCGGTTCATCGACAACGATCGCATCAGCCTCGGCCGCCAGGCTTCCAGTGGCGTGGTGCTGGACGCCAACGGCGTAAGCAAGGAACACGCCGTGCTGCTCACCGTGGGCAACGACCACATCCTGGAAGACCTGGGCAGCACCAACGGCACGCTGGTCAACGGCCAACCCGTCAAGCGGCGCATCCTGCAGAACCGGGACCAGATCGAGATCGGTCCCTACCGCATCCAGTACGTGAACCAGCGGGCTCTCAGCACCATGGATTTCGACCAGACCATGATGTTCGAGGGCGAGTCAGTGGGCGGCGGAGGAGGCGGGGAGACCGTGGAGACCGCCCGCCAACGCCGCCTTGCCGGCCCCTTGGGTGGACTGCGCGGGGTCCAGGGCAGCCGGGCTGGTGAAAACGTCATCCTGGACCGGCTTATCCAGACCTTCAGCCGGCCGGACGGCAGCAGCGCCGCCATCCTGCGCAGGCCCAAGGGCTACGTGATCATGAAGGTGGCCGGACGGGAAAGCCTCCGGGTCAACAAGCGTCCCGTGGGGGAGGATTGGCTGGAACTGAGCGCCGACGACCAGATCGACCTGGGCGGCGACGTGTATGCCTTCTACCTGCGGCAGGGCGTCGGGGAGGAGTCTTGATCCGATTCCACGCCCGTCCGGCCCGGTGAACGCCATGGGCCGCCTCCTGTTCGCCACCCTCTGTCTGCTTCTGGCCGGCCCCGGCCTGGCAGAGAATCCCTACGAACGGGCGGGGCGCCAGGTGGCCTGTCTGGTGAGTGAATTTCCCGACGGCAGCCAGGCCATCGGCAGCAGCTTTTTCGTGGCCCCGGGCATCCTGGCCACGGCCAGGCATCAGGTCCAGGGGGCGCGGCGCATCCTGGTCCATCCCCCGGGCGGGGCCGCAGTGGAAGCCAAGGTGTTGGCCCTGGACAAGGCCGGCGACGCCGCCCTGCTCAAGGTGCCCCTGACCGATCCGGGCGGTCTGCCGCTCAAGCGGGAAAAGCCCGTACTGGGCGAGGAGGTGTTCACCGTGGGCTGCCCCTTGGGACTGTCCCACACCCTGACCCGGGGGGTGGTGAGCACCCCGGACCGAGTGCTCCAGGGCAAACATCTGATCCAGACCGATCTCGCCATCAACCAGGGCAACAGCGGCGGTCCCCTGGTGGATGGCCAGGGCCAGGTGGTGGGCGTGATGCACGGCCGTCTGAGTGAGTCCGACGGCATCAATTTCGCGGTTCCGGCGGCCCTGTTTGCCGATCTGCTCCAGGCCCAGGGGGGTGGCGCGGACGCCCGGGCCCGCGCAGAGCGGTTGTGGACCCTGGCCCAGGCCGCCAGGGATGACGAAACCCGGGCCCGCCATTACCTGGATCTGCTGGTACTGGCCCCCTGGGCGGCCGAGGCCTATTACAACCTGGGGCTCGTGCGTCTGGGCCAGGGTCGGCTGGACGAGGCCAGGGAGCATTTCCTCACCGCCAGCCTGAAGAAGAATCCCTACCCGGAAGCCTTGAACAACCTGGCCCTGGTCCAGATTCGCCAGGGGCGCCACGGCGAGGCCCGGGATGCCCTGGTGCGGGCCATCTCGGCCGCGCCGCGCTTCGCCCTGGCCTATCTGAACCTGGGCATCGTCTATGCCGAAGGCCTGGGTGACCGGGCCTCGGCCCGCAGCAACTTCTCCCGTTATCTTGAACTCGCCCCGTCCTCGGCCCAGGCGGCCGTGGTGCGACGGTGGCTCGAACAGCAAGTGGAAGCACGATGAGCGACGAACTCACACAACTGGGCAAATACCGCATCCTCGGCGAACTGGGCCGGGGTGCCATGGGCGTGGTCTACCGGGGCTTCGACCCCCTCATCGAGCGGGAGGTGGCCCTCAAGACCCTGCGCGCCGATCTGCTCGAGGGCACGGAAAAGGCCACCTTGCTGGAACGCTTCAAAAAGGAGGCCCAGGCCGCCGGCCGCCTCAACCATCCCGGCATCGTCCAGGTCTATGAATACGGCGAGGACAACAGCCGGGTGTTCATCGCCATGGAACTGATCCAGGGCAAGGAGTTGAAAGCCTACCTGGCCGAGGATATCCGCTTCGATCTGGCCAGCATCGTGCGCATGATGGACGAACTGCTGGACGCTCTGGGCTTTGCCCACAAGAACGGCGTGGTGCACCGTGACGTGAAGCCCAGCAACATCGTGGTGTTGCAGAACGGGCGCATCAAGGTCACCGACTTCGGCATTGCCCGTCTGGAGTCCTCCACCCTCACCCAGGCCGGCAACGTGCTGGGCACCCCCAGCTACATGTCGCCGGAGCAGTTCATGGCCCAACGGGTGGACGGCCGTTCCGACCTGTTCTCCACCGGCGTGTTGCTCTATGAACTGCTCACCGGGGAAAAGCCCTTCGTGGGCAATTCCTTCGCCAGCATCATGCACAAGGTGCTGAAGGAACAGCCCATTCCGCCCTCTGAATTGAACATCACCATCCCCACCCTGTTCGACGCCGTGGTGGCCAAGGCCTTGTCGAAGCGGCCCGACGAGCGCTTCCAGAACGCCCAGGCCTTCGCCCAGGCCCTGGACGCCGCCCTGGCCGGCCGGCCCATGGCGCCTGACGCCAGTTCCGACGCCACCATGATGGTCAGCGGACCCGCTGCCGCCGTGCCCGCGCCGGCCCGGGATACGGGGGCCACCGTGGTGGTGGGGGGGGATGCCCCCACCGTGGCCGCCACCCGGGCCCAGCCTGCGGAGGGTCCGGACGGTTATCCGGACAAGACTGTGACCATGAGCGGCCTGCGCCCCCAGGTCAGCGACCCCATGGCCACCGTTTTCGCGGCACCGGGGGCAAACGCCCAGCCCGATGCCGGGCGCAACAAGAAATTGATAGGCATCGCCGCAGCGGTCATCCTGCTGCTGGGGGGCGGCGTTATGTTGCTGACCGGGGGGCAGCCGGGCGAGGCGCCGGCCCCCGCGCCGGCTGCCGCCGTCGAAGCCAAGGGTTTCATCCGGGTGGAGACGGAACCCACGGGGGCCGTGGTGCTCATCGACGGCGGCCGCTTCGGTGGCGTGTCCCCTTCGGTCATGGAACTGCCGGTTGGGGTCCACCGCCTGGTGGTACGCAAGGATGGCCACCACGACCTTGAAGCCAACGTGGAAGTGGTCAAGGATAAAGAAGTCCCCTTCCAGATCACTTTGACGCCTCTGCAATGAATATGCGAGTCTTGTCAACACCATTTACATTTGCATAAGGAGGAAGACATGCGAATCAAGCCCGTCACCCTGATCCTGGCCAGCCTTTTCCTGGCCCAGGCCGCCTGGGCCGCCCCGAAGAAGGGCGAAACCATTCCTCCCTTCAGCCTGGTTTCCACGGCGGGCGGCAAGGTTACCCAGAAAGCCCTGGAAGACACCGACCTCGGCATCGTCTATCTCTTTTCCACCCAGGACTGTCCCGTCTGCCTCACCGGCATCCAGCAGTTGCGCGAGATTGCCGCCAAGCATCCCCAGGACAATCTGCGGGTGATCGCCATGGGCAAGCAGGACCTGGACACCCTGAAGAAAGCCCTGCCCGTGGCGGGCGGCAACATCCAGGTGGTGGCCGCCGATGCCGGCACCCTGGCCCTCTACAACGCCCAATACGTGCTGCCCACCACCTACGTCACCGGACCCCGGGGCGAGATCCTCAGCGCCATGCAGGGCGGCGGCGCCTCCACCCAGGCCGTGCTGGTGACCCTGGCCGAGAAACAATTGCAGCGCAAGAAGCCGGCCATCGCCAAGGACGTCTTCGAATCCGCCGAGAAGGCCGGCGGCGGCTCCCTCGCCCAAGCGGGCAAGGGCTACAGCCTGCTGAAGGACGGCAAGCTGGACGAAGCCGAGAAGGTCTTTACGGCGCTGCTGTCCAGCAAGGACAAGGAAGCCGCCCTGCGCGGCCGTGAAGGCCTGGCCGAGACCCTGCTGGCCAAGGGCCAGGCCGACGCGGCCCTCAAGGAAGCCGACGCGGTGATCGCCCTGGCCCCCAAGCGGGTGGCCGCCAACCTGATCCGGGCCCGGGCCCTCAACCAACAGGGTGACAACGCCAAGGCCGAACACTCCCTGGCGGTGGCCACCAAGGAAGACGCCGACGGCGACTTCAGCTTCCAGAAGGCCGATGCCGCCCTGGCCCAGGGCAACCTGCTGCGCAAGAAAGAACCCAAGATCGCCCTGGCCTCCTTCAAGACCGCCATGAAGGAAAACCCCCATTCCGTGGAGGCCGTGAGCAACCTGGGCGCCCTCATGACCGAGACCGGCGATCCCAAGCAGGCCTTGGAAACCCTGCGCAAGGCCCAGGCCCTGGACCCGGGGGACAAACTGCTGCACGGCCTCATGCGCCAGGCCCAGGAGGCCATGGCCCAAAAGCAGGATCTGGAACGGCAGCGCTACATCGACGAGACGGTGAAGGACCTGGCCGCCCGCTTCAAGGAACAGAAGGCCCGCCAGGCCCAGGCCCCGGCCGGTGACGACTGGACCACGCCGCCCCTGGTGGTGAGCGTGCTGGGTTTCCGCGAGGAAGGTCCCGTCTCCCTGTCCGGCCGCATCGGCATGGAAGGCGTGCTGCAACATGAACTCCAGGGCGCCCTGGCGGCCAAGGGCATCCAGGTGGTGGACCGGGCCCTGCTGGACAAGCTGCTGGCCGAACTGCGCCTGGGTTCCTCTGAACTGGCCGACCCGGACACCCAGCTCAAGCTGGGTCGCATCCTGGCTGCCCGACTGACCGCCGTGGGCAGCGTGCGCCAGGGTGACAACGGCCAGGCCAGCCTGCGCCTCATCGACACCGAAACCACCGGCATCGCCCTGTCCACCTCCGACAAGGTGGGCGGCAATCCCGACCCCGCCGCCCTGGCCGGCAAGATGGCCGACGCGGTGGCCCAGGCCCTGCGCGACAAGTACCCGGTGAAGGGCCGCATCGCCATGGTGGAGGGCGACAAGGTCATCCTCAACCTGGGCAAAAAGCACGGAGTGGCCGCCGGCCAGCAGTTCAACGTGCTGGGCAAGCCCGAACCGGTGGAACTGAACGGCAAGATCCTGGGTTACAAGGAAAGCCGCCTGGGCCAGTTGCAGGTCACCGAAGTCCAGGACGGCCTGTCCTACGCCAAAGTGGTGGGCCAGCCCGGTGCCTGGGAAAAGAACCAGCGGGTGATCCAGGCCCAGTGACCGATCTGCCATGCCACGCCTGTTCCTCGCCCTGCTGATCTTCCTCCTGGCGCTGCCGCTCCGGGCGGACGACACCCTGGTGTTGTGGGATTTCGACAACAACACCGTCGGTCCCATGGACGCCATCGTGGCGGTGGACCCCCTGGCCCGCATCCTGCCGGAGGTCATGCTGTCCAGGCTGTCCCGGGTGCCCGGGCTGCGGGTGGTGGAGCGGGTGCGGCTGCGCGAGATTCTGGAAGAGCAGAAACTGGGCGCCAGCGAAGTGGCCGACCAGGACGCCCGCCTGAAGTTGGGCCGCATCCTGGGGGCCCGGGCCATGGTGTTCGGCGAATACCTGGCCCTGGGGCCGGTGGTGCGGGCAGACGTGCGCCTGGTGGACGTCTCAACCTCCCAGATTCTCCTGTCCGAGGGCATCACCGGCACCGAGGAGGAGCTGGTAGCCGAGATACAGGACCTGGCCGGCCGTATCGCCGCCCGCCAGGGCCGCCATGCCGCCAGCCAGGGAGGCGCCGGCTTCCCCCCCGAAGCCTGGCAGACTTACGAGGCCGGACTGCGGCAGATGGATGACAAGCAGTTCGATACCGCCATAGACACATTCAAACAACTCCTGGCCCAGCACCCCGGCTTCTCACCGGCGGAACGCCAGATCGGCCTGGCCCTGGAAAGGCTGGCACGCAAGCAATGAGGAGCAGCGATGATCCACACCTGGTATCTGGAAGGGGCGGCGGCAGGGGGTAACAACCTGCTGATCCCCATCGAACAAATGCCCTTCCGGGTGGGGCGGGACGCCAGTTGCGAACTGGCGGTGGCCTCCCGGGACATCTCGCGGATGCATGCCCAGATCGAGGCCGACGGCCAGGGCGGCCTGAAGGTGGTGGACCTGGGCAGCACCAACGGCACTTTCGTCAACCGTGAGCGCATCGAACACAGTTCGCCCCTCAAGGAAGGCGACATCATCCACTTCGGCACCTCGGAATTCCGCCTCAAGCGAAAGGCCGGACAACCCCAGATCCCCCAGGATACCGGCGCCGACCACACCATGTTCTTCAGCCGCAGCATGAGCCTGCCGGAGAACTTCCTGCTCCAGGAAAAGGAATTCCTGGAAATGCTGGACAAGGACATGCTCACCGTGGCCTACCAGCCCATCGTGCATTTTGCCGACCGCAGCATCGCCGCCTACGAAGTGCTGGGCCGGGGCAACCATCCTGCCCTGCCCCAGGCTCCCATCCGCCTGTTGGCCCTGGCCGCCACCCTGGGCAAGGACGTGGAAATCAGCGAGGCCTTCCGGGCCGCCGGCGCCCGGGCCGCCGCCGCCCGAGGCGGTGAGAAATTGCGTCTGTTCATGAACAGCCACCCCAAGGAAATGTTCACCGAACGGCTGTACGAAAGCCTGGGCCAACTCATCACCATCGCCCCCAACATGGAGCTGGTGCTGGAAGTCCACGAGACCGCCGTGGCCGAGGTGGACAAGATGAAGGTCATGGCCCAGCGTCTCAAGGACATGGGCATCCTCTTCGCCTATGACGACTTCGGCGCCGGCCAGGCCCGCCTCAATGAACTGGGTGAAGTGCCCCCCGACGTGGTCAAGTTCGACATGGCCCTGATCCGGGACCTGGACCGGGCGTCCGAGAAGAAGCAGCAGATGGTGGCCCGCCTGGTGAGCATCGTCCGGGACGTGGGCTCCACCGCCCTGGCGGAAGGGGTGGAAACCGAAGGCGAAGCCGCTCTCTGCCTGGACATGGGCTTCCAGCTCTGCCAAGGCTACCTCACGGGGCGGCCGCAACTGGTTTGACCGGGGCCCCTTCCCCCTTTGAAATGGGGGGCAGGGGCGTTGGGGGGGGCACCAGCCATCCCACCCCCTGTCAAATCCCCCCTTTATCCCCGAATGGGGGCTTTACAAAGGGGGCAGAAAACCAGCCGGCCAGCCACGAAGGAAGCCCTTTCCCCCACCCCAACCGGATCCCCCCCTTTGAAAAAGGGGGGTTAGGGGGGATTTGCCGACATCAGCGCTCCCTCCTCCGGCAAAATCCCCCTCCGTCCCCCTTGTGCAAAGGGGGAAGCCGCCCCGCCAACCTGCCCCACAGATTCCACGCCATGCCCCTCGCCATCCTCGACAAGCTTGAACTCGCCTATGGCCACTGGCCCCTGCTGGACGGCGCCTCCCTGGTCATCGACAAGGGCGAGCGCATCGGCCTCATCGGCCGCAACGGCGCCGGCAAGTCCAGCCTGATGAAACTGGTGTCCGGCGCCATCAAACCTGACACCGGCGAGGTGTGGAAACAGCCCGGCCTGCGCCTGGCCCTGGTGCCCCAGGAACCCCAGTTCACCCCGGGCCACACCGTGTTCGAAGCCGTGGCCGAAGGGGCCGGCCCGGCCCGGGACTTGCTGGCCGCCTACCACGCCGCCGCCCATGCCGCCGGCAGTGGCGACAGCGCAGCCATGGCGGAACTGGCCCGCCTGTCCCACGAACTGGAAGTCCACGACGCCTGGCGGCTCAACAGCCGGGTGGAAGAAACCCTGGACCGCCTGGGCCTGGTGGCCGACGTGGCGGTGGACACCCTGTCCGGCGGCGGCAAGAAGCGGGTGGCCCTGGCCCAGGCCCTGGCCTCGGACCCGGAACTGCTGCTCCTGGACGAACCCACCAACCACCTGGACTTCACCGCCATCGAATGGCTGGAAACCCTGCTGGCCGAATTCCCCGGCGCCCTGCTCTTCGTCACCCACGACCGGGCCTTCCTGGACCGGGTGTGCAACCGCATCGTGGAACTGGACCGGGGCCAGTTGCGCCCCTACCCGGGCAACTTCACCGCCTACCAAACCCGCAAGGCCGAGCAACTGGACGTGGAAGCCGCCCAGAACCGCAAGTTCGACAAGTTCTGGAAGCAGGAGGAAGTGTGGATCCGCAAGGGCATCGAAGCCCGCCGCACCCGCAACGAAGGCCGGGTGCGCCGCCTGGAATCCCTGCGCCGGGAACGGGCCGCCCGCCAGGAACGGCTGGGCAACGTGGGCTTCGCCCTCAGCGCCGGGGAACGCTCCGGCAAGCTCATCGCCGAGTTCGAGCACGTAAGCCACGGCTACGGCGGCCGCACCCTGATCCGCGACTTCACCACCCGCATCCTGCGCGGCGACAAGCTGGGCCTCATCGGCCCCAACGGCGCCGGCAAGACCACCCTCATCAAGCTCATCCTGGGGGACCTGGAGCCGGACCAGGGCCGCATCCGCCGGGGCACCCGCCAGGAAGTGGCCTACTTCGACCAGTTCCGCGAAGGCCTCAACGAAGAGGCCACCCTCATCGACACCATCTCCCCGGGCTCCGACTACGTGGAGATCGGCGGCAGGCGCCAGCACGTCATCGGCTACCTGGAGGAGTTCCTGTTCCCCGCCGAACGGGCCCGGGCCAAGGTCTCCGCCCTCTCCGGCGGCGAGCGCAACCGCCTGCTGCTGGCCCGCCTGTTCGCCCGGCCGGCCAACATCCTGGTGCTGGACGAACCCACCAATGACCTGGACATCGACACCCTGGAACTCCTGGAACAACTGCTCCAGGACTACCCGGGCACGGTGATCCTGGTGTCCCACGACCGGGCCTTCCTGGACAACGTGGTGACCCAGTCCATCGTCTTCGCCGGGGAGGGCCGGCTCATGGAATTCCCCGGCGGCTACGCCGACTGGCTGGGTTGGCGGGACCGCCAGGCCGCCGCTGAAAAGTCCGCCCCCAGGCCGGCCCCCAGTGCCCAGGCCAAGCCCGCCCCGGCCCCCGCCGCCAAGCCGAAGAAGGCTGGCCTGTCCTACAAGGAACAGAAGGAACTGGAAGCCCTGCCCGAGGCAATCGCCGCCCTGGAAAACGAACAGGCCAGCCTCGCCGAAGCCATGGCCGACCCCGCCAATTTCGCCGACGCAGCCCGCATCGCCGGCCTGCACCAGCGCAGCACGGAAATCGAGGAAGCCCTGCTGGACAAGCTGGCCCGCTGGGAAGAACTGGAAGCCAAGGCCGCTGGCTGAGCCTCTCTCCCTTCTCCCGCAAGCGGGAGAAGGGCCAGGGATGAGGGGCCTGGGGCGCACCGCCCCTTCAGAAAATTTCCCTCATTCCGACCTTCTCACGCTTGCGGGGAAGGGGCACCCCGCACGCCGCCATTCCCACGAATACAGTGTCGAACGCGATGGAACTGCACTCCGGAAAATCAAATAAATTTTGATTAAATCGAACGATTCGCTTAGATTGAGCGCTTCAAGGAACAGATTCGTGAGGCCCAATCGATGCTCAGCATGACCGCCAACGAAGCCAAGACCCATTTCGGAGAATTTCTCGACAAGGCGCAACGGGAACCTGTCCGGGTACTTCGCCATGATCGCGTCGTGGGCGTGATGGTCAGCGCCCAGGATTACGAAGCCATGCGCGAGTTTTTCGCCAATCGGCTGCTGCATACGCTGGACGAATCTGCCGGCGCTGCTGCCAGCGCCGGGCTGACGCCGGCCGAGGTGGATGCGTTGCTGGCCGATGAAAGTTGAAGCATTGCGGGTGGTGATCGACACGAACGTCTGGATCAGCGCAGCCCTCACCCCGGATGGTGCGCCTTCCAAGGTGGTGCGGCGGGTGCTCGAACAGGGCGTCGCAGTGTTTTCGGCGGCCACCTTTGCCGAACTGGACGCCCGTTTGTGGAAACCCAAGTTCGACCGCTACTTGAGCATGGACCTGCGGCGCCGCCTCCTGCACGACATCGACGCCGCCGCATTCTGGGTGGAAGTGTCCCCCGCCATGGCAGCGAGGGCCTATTGCCGGGATGTCGAGGACGACAAGTTCATCCACACTGCCCTGGCTGCCCAGTCACCCTGGCTCGTCACTGGTGACCGGGACTTACTGGATGTACCGCCCATAACGGGGCTGCGCATTTTGACGCCTGCGGAGGCGCTGGAACTGCCGGAGTTCAATGCCGGCCGCTGACTGAGCGGAGCCAAAGGGGGCCGTTTGGCGAAATCAAACGGAGTCAAAAGGGTCAGGCTCGATTTCCCCTGATCAGTGCGCGCAAATGGCGCGTCCGCTTGGAACTGAATCAGGGGCAGCCGATGTTTGGTTCTCAGTTTATCGAGATCACCGGGCGGACCACCGGGCAGCGGCGGAAGGTCAGGTTGCGGGGCAGACCCAGAAAATCCGAGACTGCGGCTGCCGTGCTAGGGAAGCGCTGAACAAATGCTGATTGCAACGCACCCCAGGGAAGCAAACCACGTGGCGAACACGAATTTGCGCGGTGGATGCTGAAAATTGCTCTTGGCGAGTCGAAATTGACGGTTTTCTTGGCGCATTTCCCGCCTTTCATCATCCAGCGGACGCAACTTGAGCATCAGGCGCCAACAACCATTTGCGCGCCAGCACCAGATTGTGTCCCTTGGAGTGGTGTAAGAAGCGACCGGAAAGTCATCGCTCCGGAAGGGGGGGGCCATGATCAGGCTGCGACTGCGGGCAGGCTGACGTTGGGATTCTCGCCGAGGACGGCGAGGGTTTCCAGGGTCATGTAACGGCGTTGCAAGGCCCATTCATCGTTTTGTTCCAACAGCAAGGCGCCCACCAGGCGGTAGATGGCAGCCTCGTTGGGGAAGATGCCCACGACGTCGGTACGGCGCTTGATCTCGCCGTTGAGCCGCTCCAGGGGATTGGTGCTGTGGATCTTGGACCGGTGCTCCCTGGGGAAACTCATGTGGGCCAGGACATCCTCTTCGGCCTCGTCCATGATCTTGACCAGCTTGGAGAATTTCTCACGCAACTGGTCAGCAACTGCTCGCCATTGGGATCGAGCGGCGGCTTCGGTTTCCTGGGCGAAGATGGTGGCGACCAAGGCGGAGACCATGCGGCGCTGGCCGGCCGGGGCATGAACCAGGACGTTGCGCATGAAATGCACCCGGCAACGTTGCCAAGTGGCGTGCATCACCTTGCGCACCGCTGCCTTCAAACCCTCGTGGCTATCCGAGATGACCAGCTTCACCCCGCGCAAGCCCCGGCGCATCAGGCTGCGCAGGAACTCGGTCCAGAAGGGTTCTGCCTCCGAGGCCCCGACGTGCATCCCCAGCACCTCGCGCCGGCCATCGGTATTGGCGCCGATGGCGATTATTGCGGCCACCGAGACGATCCGCCCGGCCTGCCGAACCTTGAGGTAGGTGGCATCGATCCACAGGTAGGGCCAATCGCCCTCGATCGGACGGTTGAGGAAGGTTTGAACCCGCTCGTCGATCTCGGCGCACAGGCGGGAGATCTGACTCTTGGAGATGCCGCTCATGCCCATGGCCTGGACCAGATCGTCCACGGAGCGGGTGGAAATGCCTCGCACGTAGGCTTCCTGGACCACGGCTGCCAGGGCCTTCTCAGCGGTGCGCCGCGGCTCCAGGAAGGGCGGGAAGTAGCTGCCTTGGCGCAGCTTGGGGATGCGCAAGACGACGCTGCCAGCCCGGGTCTCCCAGGGTCGCTCGCGATAGCCGTTGCGGGAGTTGATTCGCTCCTCGCTACGCTCGCCATGACTGGCGCCACAGCGGTTGTCTACGTCCAGATCCATCAGGCGCTGGGCGATAAAACCGACCATTTCACGCAGCATGTCGCCTGCGCCGGCCTTCTCAAGCAGCTCTGAAAGTTGCATTCTGTCTTCGGTCATCGAGTTCTCCATTGCGGTCAGGTTGAGTTCGCTACCCAAACCTTACCGGAGTTCTTCGATGACCTCCCGATCGCCGCCGCCGTGGAACCGGGGTGTCGCCCCCGCGGGGGCGACACCCCGGTTCCACGGCAACACCACCACCATCAGCTCTTACACCACTTCCAGGGACACGCCCCCAGCACCAGATTGGCCAGGCCAAACAGCGTGAAGAGTTGCTTGGTGTTCTTTTC
>DYIY01000017.1 GCA_020723405.1 Thiobacillus denitrificans
ATTTTGATTTGGAGGATGAATATGAAAATGAATGCGATGCTGACCCCTTTGATTAGTGGATCCGCTGGGGGTGGGGGCGGGGGCGAATCCGTTTGTTTATGGGAACTTGAATCCGCTGATATTCAGCGATCCGACTGGTCAATGGGCGTTCTTGGCAACTCCTCAATTCTGGATGGAGGTGGCAGCACTTGCATCGGGTGGTGCTACTTGGTGGCATCAACAGAATGGTGGTGGTACGAATAATGCCAATTCATCGGTCTGGGATGACATTGGAACTCCGAGCGGATCTGTCTGGGATGATGTTTCGCCTTCTTTGCCAGGGTCAGGGTCTTCGACCGGTGGTTCGCCAAACAATGATGATTGCCAAGAATGTGATGACCAACTTGACCGTGACTATGATTACTGCCGGGCACTTGGTGGAATGTATCAGGATTTTCGGACAAGAAAAGCTTGCGAGGAAGTCGCAGTCGCTTCATACGTCCAGTGCCGCAAAGATTGCAAGGAGAAATGCAAGTGAGTACACCTTCCATCGAATTTCTTGTTGATGAGTCATCTGACTTGCTACTCGCTCGCGAAAGAAAATCGTGTGACGACGGTAGCACAAGCTCAGAAGAGGTTCTTCGCCTCCCTCTTCAAGAGGTTCGGTCCAGAGCCCCAGCAGATTTTCAAAGAGCAATTGGTCGGCTTGTGCTGTCATTTCTGAATGCCAAGAGTTCGAAGGGATTGAACCTTCCGAGGGACTTGGAGGATGAAAAGCAGCTGGACGAAGATCACTTTGCCCAGTTACGAGTGGCGGTAAATACAAACGACCCGGAAGCCGTTTATGACCTTGCCGTGGGGCTAATTTCGCGAGGAATGAGAAATAAAGACTGGTCCGACATCGAACGTGGCGAAGCCCTCTTGAATCAGGCAATCGCCGCAGGGCTTCCTGCTGCAATCGAGTATCAGTCGGAAACCTGGGCATTAATTCGACCCAGGCTTGAGGCGAAGCTTAAGGGAAATAAATAAGCACCGTCGAGCCAAAGGGGTCAGCTTCGAATTGTTTTCTAGCCAAGAATCGAACGCGAAGCTGACCCCTTTGGTGCCACCTTTGGTGCCAATCTGACCAGATATCAAATATTCAGGCGCCATGAATACAAAGCGCAGTGTGCTTTTTCAGCAGATTGCAGATGGTGCGGCAATGGTTGGGGCCGCAATGGCTGGTATAAGCGTATATGGCCTGTTGTTGTACGACTTGGATCTGAAATGGGCGGTATTATTTTTTTTGTTGGGGGCCGCATTGCTTTTCGTCGCTCTTCGTGCGGGAGGGCGACTTGATTAGCTGTCAGGTCCAGGGAGCCAAAGAAAAAAGCCAAAGGAGTAGCCAAAGGGGTCAGCTTCGAATTGATTTCTAGCCAAGAATCGAACGCGAAGCTGACCCCTTTGGTGCCTTTGGTGATCGAACTCGGCAAACTGCTGGGGGAATACGACAAGAACGGCGCCCTGCTGCAAGAAACCGTGTGGCTGGAGGACCAGCCGGCGGCGGTGCTGACGCCCTCAGGCACCTACTACGTCCATGCCGACCACCTGAACGCCCCCCGGGTGCTGCTGGACAGCGCCAACCGCATCGTCTGGAAATGGGACGGGGATGCCTTCGGGGTGGGGACGGCCAACACGGACCCGGACAAGGATGGGAAGAGTGTGAGCTACAACCTCAGGCTGCCGGGGCAGCAGCTTAAAGGGGTCAGCTTCGAATAGTTTTCTAGCCAAGAATCGAACGCGAAGCTGACTTTGGTGGGTACCCGCCTTACCGACTACACCTACGACGACGTGGGCCAACTCAAGCGCATCGACCTCCCCGACGGCAGCTGGATCGAATACGGAGCTAAAGGGTAGAGTAGAGAACAGGCTCTCGCCTGTCCTCTACTCTACCCTTTGGCTAGAAGTTGTTGGTACGAGGTTCGTTTTTACATCTGCACACCTTACGACATCCAAGGTGTTGCACTTCA
This sequence comes from Thiobacillus denitrificans, assembly GCA_020723405.1. Classification (GTDB taxonomy): domain Bacteria; phylum Pseudomonadota; class Gammaproteobacteria; order Burkholderiales; family Thiobacillaceae; genus PFJX01. The sequence goes on from DYIY01000017.1 coordinate 1,989, forward strand.
GATTTGAGGCCGCCGGGGGTTTCTCGCCAGCCTGCTAAGGGCTGTGCATTGGCTTCTCGCAAACGAGGGTTTGCGAGAAGCCTTGCCGGGAAGATGGTGCGGTGTTACGTCGATGTGGCTGGGGGTGTTCTCGAAAACCGTTCTCGGTTCAAGCGGTGTGGAACGGCGAGTTTCAAGAACGCTGGACGGTCGCTAGCGGCAAGAACAGGGTAAGCGGCGAGTCTGGCAAGACAATGAAGCCGTGATGCCGGTAGAAAGCTGCTGCCGCCTCGTCCTTGGCGTCCACCATCAGGGCGAAGGCGGCAATCTCCGAGCGGACGGCACGGTCGAGCGCATCGGCCAGCAGAGCGCCACCAAGTCCTTGGCCTTTGAATGCCCGATCGACAGCCAAGCGCCCCATGCGAACGGCGGGTACGGTCGGATAGCGCGGCAGGTTCTTGCCAGTACTGGCCGGAAGGTCGGCCAGCAGCAGGCTTGCCGATGCCAAGGTGTAGTAGCCCGCGATGCGCTGCACGTCTGCCAAAGCCACGAAACAGGCAGCCACGCGGCGGCGAATGTCTTGGGTGACTTGTTCTTTCAGGTAGCGATTCAGCGGCTCCGAATCGCTGCGGAAGGCTGTACGGTCATGCGTTGCATCAAGCGGCGCGAGCAGGAACGGTGCACTGCTCATTCGGTGCGCAGGAGCTTTTTACGACGAGCGAAGGCACGTTCCAATGCAGGGGCCGGTTTCGGTGGCGACAACAGGGCTTGCGCAAAGCATTCCTGATCAGCTAGCGACAGGCGGGTAATCTCGGCTTGCTCAATGGCGCGTTGCGCTGCGTCCTGCACGGCAGAGACCACGAAATCTGTCATGGTGCGGCCTTGAAGCTCGGCGGCACGCTTGAGCATCGCATGCAGATCGGTGCTGATTCGGGCTTCGAGACGGGCGGTAGGGATGGCGACGGGCATGGTTTTGTCCTCCTGATGCCGACAATACGGCAAATTGCCGTACATAACAAGGCGGACTTTTCGGCGGTTCCGGCTTAGCCCCACCATCCATGGCAAAGCGCATCACCGCCACCTACCCCGGCCGTCTCCCCTTGAGGGGGGAAGGCCCTGGTGTCAGTTCTTTCACTGCGGCCGTTGGCGCCGGCAGCGTCTGCCCCTGACCATTCAACCCGTACTCCAGGCCCGGGGCCGCATCATGCCGGCTACCTTGCAGGCCTGTTTCACGTAGCCGTAGGGGAACAACTCGAAGATCCGCGCCTTGGCGGCCTTGCGGTCCAGGCCGAGGTCTTCCACCAGGAAGTCCACCACATGGCGCACATCGGGCGCCACCCGGTGTTCCAGCCAGTAGGCGCGCATGAAGTCGATGATGGGCCAGAGGGCTTCGTCCAGTTCCAGACGTTCTTCTGCAGCCAGTTCGGCGGCAATGTCCCGATCCCAGGTTTCCGGGTCGAGGAGGTAGCCCTCGGCGTCGCGGTGGGCCATGTGGGGGAGGGTCATGTCCATGGGGCAAGCCTTTCTACAAGAGACAACGGATGGGGAAAGTATCGGCTTTTGCTTATATTTATCAAACGATATTAATCGCTACTAAATATCGATAAATACGATATAAAGTCCGTCATGGACATCGACCAGGCCCGCACCTTTCTGGCCATCGCCGCCTCCGGAAGCTTCCTGGAGGCGGCCAGCCGGCTGCACGTCACCCAATCCACGGTGAGTGCCCGCATCCAGCGCCTGGAAGAGGAACTGGGGGCCCGGCTGTTCACCCGCAACCGGGCCGGGGCCGTGCTCACCGTGGCCGGCCAGCGGTTCACCGATTACGCCAAGCGTCTGCTGCTCACCGCCGAGCAGGCCCGCCACCACGTGGGCCTGCCCGGCAGCTACCGGGCCACCCTGCGGGTGGGCGGGCGCATCGCCCTATGGGAAAACCTCCTGGCCGGCTGGGTGGGGCAACTCCGGGCCCGGGATCCGGACGTGGCCATCCGCGCCGGCATCGGCTTCGAGGAAGACCTGATGCGCGGGCTCATCGAGGGCACCCTGGACATGGGCCTCATGTACACCCCCAGCCACAGCCCCGGGCTCATCGTCGAGCAAATGTTCGAGGAAACCCTGGTGCTGGTCAGCACCCGGCCCGACGACCGGGGTCCGGGCCGGGACTACATCTACGTGGAATGGGGGCGGGCCTTCGAGATCCAGCACACCCGCAGCTACCCGGATCTGGAGCCGCCGCCCCTGGTGGTCAACATCGGCTGGCTGGCCGTCCAGCTCATCCTGGCCAACGGCGGCAGTTGCTACATCCCGCAGCGCATGGCCCGGGAGCTGCTGGCCACGGGCCGCCTCCACGAGGTGGCCGGGGCGCCGCGCTACGGCCTGCCGGCCTTCGTGGTCTACCCCAAGGAAAGCGACAACCCGGCCGTGGCCCCGGCCTTGGCGGGGTTGCGCCAGTTGTGTCGTTTGATCCGGTCATGAAAGCCCCTGAGGGGTCCGGGCGCGCCGGAGCAGCGTTGCTTGGCTGGTGTGTCTGAGGTGCCCCAGGAGAAGGATCAGGAGCGGGGGAGCCTTCTGCGTCGTGTCTTCCAGGCCAGCAGCGCCAGACCGCCCATCATCAGGACATAGGTTTCGGGCTCGGGGATGGGCGTCGTGGGGACGCCGATGTCCCCGTCATGAACCGCCCAGGCATAGTTGGCGCCACTCTTGCTGATCAAGCGCTGGTAACCGGTCTGCATCGCGAAGGCCCAGGCGTTCGGTGTGCCCGCATTCTCGTCGGCGGTGAAATATGTACCCACACCGCCGCTGGCGGTTTCGATGTTGGTAAACAGCTCGAAATCAGCGTTGTGGGTGGTCAGCAGGTTGCCCGCCGCTTCGCCCCCCAGGCCCAGGTAATAGAGTGAGCCCAGTTCGTTGAGGGTGCAGTCGAGGGCGAAATGGCCGCAGTCCGGGTCTGCTGCGGGCAGCCGCCACTGGGTGTAGCCAAAATAATCCAGTTGATCCGCCCAGGCTAGGGCGTCGCTCCAAGCCATGCGCCCATCCGCGTCGTATCCGCTGGTCATGGCGTAGTTGGCGTCTGCCAACCAGGTGACGTTCAACACCGCGTCGTACACGGCTTCCACGGTGGAGAGGTTGCCATCCAGGTCGCGCCCGGAGAGATCGGCCTGGACGGGAATGGAAAGGGTTGTCAGCGCAGCCAGAACAAGGGTGTGGATGATCTTACGATTCATGGATGCCTCCTCCGGCAAAATGCAGTTCGTGGAATTCACCGTTTGTGTCACCGGTGTGAGACGGAAGAACCAGAAGTCCGTCCGGCAAATCAAGCAGCCTCTGTGCCATGCGTACAACCCTATGAATTCAAAGTGACCTGTCTATTGGCTGGTTTGTGGGTGTAAGAGTTTTCGACACAATCCATGCCCTGGCCAGGGGGCACTCCCGGATGGCCATCTGTGGCCTCGATTTTTCAAGGAACCATGCCATGAGTACCCTGTTCTCCCCCCTCCGCATCGGCCAACTGGAACTGGCCAACCGCATCGTCATCGCCCCCATGTGCCAATACTCCGCAGAGGACGGCCGGGCCACCGACTGGCACCTGATGCACCTGGGCCAGATGGCCGTCTCGGGGGCCGGCCTGCTGATCCTGGAGGCCACCGCCGTGAGCCCGGAGGGACGCATCAGTCCCGCCGACTTGGGCCTCTATTCCGACGCCACGGAACAGGCTCTGGGCCGGGTGCTGGGGGCCGTGCGTCGCTACGCGGACATGCCCCTGGCCATCCAGTTGGCCCATGCCGGGCGCAAGGCCTCCAGCCGGGCGCCCTGGGAGGGCGGCAGCCTGCTGCTGCCCGGTGATGGGGGATGGGAAACCGTGGCGCCATCCCCCATTCCCCACGGGGCGGGGGAGCCCGCGCCCGCGGAACTGGATCGGGCGGGGCTCGCGCGCATCCGCGACGCCTTCGCCGCCGCCGCCCGGCGGGCCGGCCGGTTGGGCCTGGACCTGGTTGAGGTCCACGCCGCCCACGGTTACCTGCTGCACCAGTTCCTTTCACCCCTGGCCAATCACCGGACCGACGCCTATGGGGGCAGCCTGGAAAACCGCATGCGCTTTCCCCTGGAAGTGTTCGAAGCGGTGCGGGCCGCCTTTTCCCCCGAGCAGCCCGTGGGGGTGCGCATTTCCGCCACCGACTGGGTGGACGGGGGCTGGGATGTGGACCAGAGCATCGCCTTCAGCCAGGCTCTGGAAGCCCGGGGCTGCGCCTACGTGCACGTTTCCAGCGGCGGCCTGGCTTCCGGCCAGAGCAAGCCCCTGGAGCCGGGTTATCAGATTCCCCTGGCCGAGGCGGTGCGCGCCCAGGTCAAGGTACCGGTCATCGGCGTGGGGCTTATCACCGAACCTGACCATGCCGAGTCCATCGTCGCCGAAGGCCGGGCCGACCTGGTGGCCCTGGCCCGGGCCATGCTCTTCGATCCCCGCTGGCCCTGGCATGCCGCCGCCCGGCTGGGGGCCCGGGTCCAGGCCCCGAAACAGTATTGGCGTTCCCGCCCCGCCAGCCTGAAGGGCCTGTTCGGCGACACGCCCACCGGCCAGCGTTGATGCGCCTTGGACATGTTGGGGCTGATGCCGCCACGCGTCAGGCCGGTCTGATCTTCAATCGCTGGTTTCGGTCTCCAGGGCGAGATTGCCGGCGGTGAAAAAGCGGCCCCGGCTGTCCACCACCTGGGCGGGGGTGACCAGATCCAGCAGGCCTTCCCGCTGGATGGCGTCCAGTTCCAGGCCGGCGTAGTAGAGGGCGCCCACCACCACGGTGGAGCAGATGTAGTCGTGGCCGATGTTTTCCGGCGCGGTGGGGCGCAGGTTGGAATTGGCCAGGCCGAACAAGCCCATGAAATCGTAGCCGGTCCACTTGCCAGCCTTGTGCATGCTGGCCTGGACGAACTCGTGCAGGCGGGCCCGGTCGATCCGTTGCCATTTATCCAGGCGGTAGACGTCAAAGTCGTGCTGGCGCAGGCTGGCAATGTCCTCGCGCAGGTTGGGGCCCTTGAAGCTCTCGCTGGAAAAAACCCGCAGGCGGGCGGGGTTGACGGGATCGCTGACCGCGATGGCCAGGTGGCCGTAGCGGAAAACCCGGTAGCCCACCTTGCTGAGTTTGAGCATGAGGATGTCCCGATAGGCATCCTTCATGGTCATCCGGTAGGCGATCACGTCGCCTTCGCGGATCTGGCGGCTGACCTGGGAGAAGGCCCCGTCGCCTTGCCCGGCGTCGAAGGACAGGATCTGCTCGAAGCGGGCCTGATCCTGTTCCGGGGCCTGGGTGGAGGGGCCCCGGGCGCCCGGCTTTTCCATCCAGCGCAGGGCGAACCAGCCCCCTTGTTTGGGGGATGCGGCGCAGCCACCCAGCAGCAGCCCAAGGGCCAGGATCAGGGCCCGGGGCAAGACTTCCGGGGAAATGGAGGCGGGGGGCTGGCGCGACATGGCCGCATTTCTCCCAGGACGGTTTGATTGTTGGTGGATTCTACGGCAACCAAGCCGGTATCCTTGCCGGCCGGTTCTGCCCTTCTGTACCGCTGCACCTCCATGGAAAGTCCTGCGAAGAACGCGCCCTGCCCCTGCGGCAGTGGCAAGAAGTACAAGCGCTGCTGCGGCAGCGGCGCATCCGCCATGCCTGCGAGCAGTCGGACCGTGCCTGCCGTTCCCGTCGAGCAACTGATCCAGCAGGCCCTGTTCCAGCAACAGCAGGGCAACGCAACGCAGGCAGTCCGGCTTTTCGAACAGGCACTGGGCGGAAGACCCAGGGAGCCCATGTTGCATGGCTTGCTGGCCATGGCCCTGCTCCAGGCAGGTCAGGCCGAGGCGGCCTTGCGCGCAGTGCAGACGGGTCTGAAACTCGCGCCGGCCAACCCCCAACTGCACAATTTTCTGGGCCAGATTCTGGGCAGGGGAGGGGATGTCTCCGGAGCGGAGGGTGCCTTCAACCACGCCTTGATGCTGGATGCCGGGCTGTTGGAGGCTTGGTTCAATCTGGCCGTCACACAACTGGAAGATGGCCGGCCAGCCCAGGCCATGACCGCCTTCCGGCGAGTCCTTGCCCTGTCGGCTGGCCATGGTCCCGCTCTGGCCTTGCTGGCCAAGGCCTGCTACTTCCTGCGCGATCTGGCCGGGGCGGAACAGGCCCTGCTTCGCGCCCGGGAGGCGGGGTTCCAGCCGGAGCGGACCGGGCTCTGGCTCGCTCTGGTTCTGGCTGCCCAGGGCCATGCCGAGCTGGCGCGGGACCAGGAGACACAGGCCCTGGAACGCCTGGCCCGGCCAGGGGATGCAGCCCGACTTCTGGTTGAGCTGGCCGAGGCGGATCTGTTCGTCGGCCGGCTTGCGGAAGCGGAATCCTGGCTCAGGAAAGCCATCGCTCTGGCCCCCACGGCGCCGGACCCTTATTGCCTGCTGGCCAAGAGCCGGCGGTTCACCGAGGCCGACCAGGACTTGCTGGCGACCATGGAAGCCCTCCTGTCCGGGGCTTCCCGGCTCGAGCGGCGCAGGCTGGAATTCGCCCTGGGCAAGGTCTGCACCGATCTGGGCCGCTATGACGATTCCTTCCGCCACTACCAGGCCGGTAACGGCCTGGTGCGGGCCCTGGTCCCTTTGGAACCCCAGATCTACGTCCGGGAAGCGGAGCGGATCATGCAGCTCTTTCCGGCCGAACGGGTAGCCAGGCTACCCGCCGGCAGCCACTCCGACCTGCCCGTCCTGGTGGTGGGTACGCCTCGTTCCGGCACCACTCTGGCGGAGATGCTCATCGGCAGCCATTCCCAGGCCCGTGGTGCGGGGGAACTGGTGTACTGGTCCCGGGCCGGCAAGCCCGTCCTGGCCGCCTTCCCGGGCAATTATTCGGCAGCGGTGGCCAAGGGTCTGGCGACGGGTTACCTGAAGGCACTGGAGCCCGGACCGGCACGCCGGGTGGTGGACAAGATGCCGGAGAATTACTGGTATCTGGGCCTCATCCACGCGGTTTTTCCCCAAGCCCGGATCGTGCACTGCACCCGCCATCCCATCGACGCCTGTCTGTCCATCTACTTCCAGGACCTGGCCGACGCCCACGCCTATAAATGGGACCTGGACAGCCTGGCCCTCTGGTACCGGCAGTATCGAAGGCTCATGGACCACTGGCAGCAGGTACTTCCCCCTGGCGCCATTCACGAACTCAACTATGAACGCCTGGTGGACGATCCGGAGGGCGAGTCCAGGAAATTGCTGGATTTCCTCGGCCTGGAATGGGAAGCCGGTGTCCTGGATTTCCACAAGCAGGATCGGGCCGTGTTCACCGCCAGCAAGTGGCAGGTGCGCCAGCCCCTTTACAAGGCCTCCAAGGAGCGCTGGCGGCGCTATGAAGCCTACCTGGGGCCCTTGCTCGGGCTGGTGGAGCCAGCCACGGGCTAACTAGCGTCAGGCCACGCAATCCACGAAATAGCGCACGTGGCCGTTGGTCTTGTCCTTCACCAGGCCGTGCACGTCGGTTTCGAAACCCGGGAATTTCTCGTTGAACTCCCGGGTGAACTTGAGGTAGCGGACGATGGTGGCGTTGAAGCGCTCCCCCGGGATCAGCAGGGGGATGCCCGGCGGGTAGGGGGTGAGCAGGATGGAGGTGATGCGCCCTTCCAGGTCGTCGATCTCCACCCGCTCGATGTCCCGGTGGGCCATGCGGGCGAAGGCGTCGGCGGGGCGCATGGCCGGCACCATGTCGGACAGGTACATCTCGGTGGTCAGCCGGGCCACGTCGTTGGCCTTGTACACCTCGTGGATCTGGGTGCACAGGTCCTTCAGGCCGATGCGCTCGTACTGGGGATGCTTGGCCACGAACTCCGGCATGATCCGCCACAGGGGCTGGTTGCGGTCGTAGTCGTCCTTGAACTGCTGGAGCTCGGTCACCATGGTGTTCCAGCGGCCCTTGGTGATGCCGATGGTGAACATGATGAAGAAGGAATAGAGGCCGGTCTTTTCCACGATGACGCCATGCTCGGCCAGGTACTTGGTGAGGATGGCGGCGGGGATGCCCCAGTCGGCGAAGTCGCCGTCCACGTCCAGGCCCGGGGTGATGATGGTGGCCTTGATGGGGTCCAGCAGGTTGAATTCCGGAGCCAGATCGCCAAAGCCGTGCCAGTGTTCGCCGGCCCGCAGCATCCAGTCCTCCCGGTTGCCCATGCCTTCGTCGGCCAGCTCCACCGGGCCCCAGACCTTGAACCACCAGTCGGCGCCCCATTCCTCGTCCACCTTGCGCATGGCCCGGCGGAAATCCAGGGCTTCGGCGATGGATTCCTCCACCAGGGCGGTGCCGCCGGGTTCCTCCATCATGGCCGCCGCCACGTCGCAACTGGCGATGATGGCGTACTGGGGGCTGGTGGAGGTGTGCATGAGGAAGGCTTCGTTGAACACGTCCCGGTCCAGTTTCCGGGTTTCCGATTCCTGCACCAGGATCTGGGAGGCCTGGGACAGGCCGGCCAGCAGCTTGTGGGTGGACTGGGTGGAGAACACCATGGAATCCTGGCAGCGGGGCCGGTCGGCGCCGATGGCGTGCATGCCGTTGTAGAAGCCGTGGAAGGTGGCATGGGGCAGCCAGGCCTCGTCGAAGTGCAGGGTGTCGATCTTGCCGTCCAGTTCCTTCTTGATCTCTTCCACGTTGTAGAGGATGCCGTCGTAGGTGCTCTGGGTGATGGTGAGCACCCGGGGCTTGGCGTTCTTGTCCGTGGCGAAGGGGTGGTTGGCGATCTTCCGCTGGATGTTTTCCCAGTTGAATTCCGAGCGGGGAATGGGCCCGATGATCCCGTAGTTGTTGCGGGTGGGCATGAGAAACACGGGGATGGCACCGGTCATGATGATGGAGTGCAGCACCGATTTGTGGCAGTTGCGGTCCACCACCACGATGTCGTTGGGCGCCACGGTGGAATGCCAGACGATCTTGTTGGAGGTGGAGGTGCCGTTGGTGACGAAGAACAGGTGGTCGCACTTGAAGATGCGCGCCGCATTGCGTTCCGAGGCCGCCACCGGGCCGGTGTGGTCCAACAGTTGGCCCAGTTCGTCCACGGCGTTGCACACGTCGGCGCGCAGCATGTTCTCACCGAAGAACTGGTGGAACATCTGGCCCACGGGGGATTTCAGGAAGGCCACACCGCCGGAGTGTCCCGGGCAGTGCCAGGAGTAGGAACCGTCCGCCGCGTAATGGGTCAGGGCCCGGAAGAAGGGGGGCGGCAGGGAATCCAGGTAGGCCTTGGTCTCCCGCACGATCAGGCGGGCGACGAACTCCGGCGTGTCCTCGAACATGTGGATGAAACCGTGCAGTTCCCGCAGCACATCGTTGGGAATATGCCGGCTGGTACGGGTTTCGCCATAGAGGAAGATGGGAATGTCGGTGTTGCGGAAACGGATCTCCTGGACGAAAGAGCGCAGCTCGGCAATGGTCTCGTCGGCTTCCTCGGAGGAAAAGTCATCGTCGTCCACCGACAGGATGAAGCCGGACGCCCGGGACTGCTGCTGGGCGAAGGAGGACAGGTCGCCGTAGCTGGTGACGCCGAGGATTTCCATGCCCTCGTCCTCCAGGGCCTTGGCCAGGGCGCGGATGCCCAGACCCGAGGCGTTCTCGGAGCGAAAGTCTTCGTCGATGATGACGACGGGAAAGCGGAAGCGCATGGCCTCTCCTCGGTGGTGCGGTGGGTGAGCGAATGGCGCGGATTATAGGAAGCCGGACCGGCTGGGAGTGTGAAATCTTGGCCCGGGGCCGGGAAAAAACCTGATGCCTGTCGCAGGAGGAAAAACCCCGGCTCTTGTGCCCTTTGGGCATTCGCCGGGGCGACTTGTTGCTGATCCGAGGTCCGCACCCTTGTCGAACAGCTTGCGCCACAGGCTGCGGGGTTTGCCGAAAGGTGCCCGGGCCAGGCACCTCGCCGGAGTTCATCCGGCCGTGTTTTCCTCCTTCGCGCATTCCTGGGCCTCGTACCACATGGCGTTCAACACGGACAGCATGAGGGCGGCTGACAGGCCCAGCACCCAGGCGAAATACCACATGTTTCTCTCCTTTACGGTCAACGATCAGTATGCGGAATGGTCATTGGCCTGGATGAAGGCCGGGGTCACCTTGCCGGCCATCTTCCTGTAGGCCCAGCCGGTGTAGCTGATGACGATGGGGGTGAAGATCAGGGCGGCCCAGAACATGATGTCCAGGGTCAGGTGGCTGGACACGCTGTCCCAGGCGGTGAGGCTGGAACGGGGGTCGCTGGAGGAAGGCATGACGAAGGGGAACATGGCCACGCCGGCGGTGCCGATGACCCCCAGTTCCGCCACGGCGCTGCCGATGAAGGCCAGCACCGGCTTGTCCATGCGGGCGAACAGCAGGCCCGCGATGCCGCCCAGGAAGCCGGCGCCGGGCACCAGCCAGAGCAGGGGCATGGCGGCGAAGTTGGCCATCCAGGCGCCGGCCTTCAGTTCCACCGTCTTGTCCAGGGGATTGGGCAGGGCGCCCGGGTCCACGGCAGAGGTGATCACATACCCGTCGATGCCCTGGGACACCCACACGCCGGCGCCGGCAAAGGCCGCCAGCATGACCACGCCGAAAATCAGGGAAGCCAGTTTGGCCCGTTGGTAAACCGCCCCTTCGGTGCGCACCATCAGGTAGTTGGCGCCGTGGAACACCAGCATGGCCAGGCTCACCACGCCGGCCAGCAGGGCGAAGGGGTTGAGCAGGGCCCAGAAGGTGCCGGTGTAGACGGGCATCAGGTTGTCTTCAAAGTGGAAGGGCACCCCTTGCAGCAGGTTGCCGAAGGCCACGCCGAAGATCAGGGAAGGCACGGCCCCGCCCACGAACAGGCCCCAGTCCCAGGCCGAGCGCCAGCGGGGGTCGGCCACCTTGCTGCGGTAGTCGAAGCCCACCGGGCGGAAGAACAGGGCCCAGAGCACCGCCAACAGGGCCCAGTAGAAGCCCGAGAAGGCGGTGGCGTAGACCAGGGGCCAGGCGGCGAAGATGGCGCCGCCGGCGGTGATGAACCAGACCTGGTTGCCATCCCAGTGGGGCCCCACGGTGTTGATGACGATGCGTCGTTCCACGTCGTCCTTGCCGACGAAGGGCAGCAGGGTGCCCACGCCCATGTCGTGGCCGTCCATGACGGCAAAGCCCAGCAGCAGCACGCCCACCAGCAGCCACCAGATGATTTTCAGGGTTTCGTAATCCAGCATGTTTTTCTCCTTGTCCGGGGCGTCAGGCGTGGGCCGGTCGCGTGGAAGTTTCGAAGTGATAACGCCCCACCCCCAGGGAACTGGGGCCCAGCCGGGCGTACTTGAACATCAGGAACAACTCCACGATGAGCAGGCCGGTGTAGAAGAACATGAAGCCGGCGATGGAGCCGTAAAGGCTCTCTGGGGAGAGGGTGGAGGTGGACAGATGGGTGGGCAGCACCCCGTAGATGGTCCAGGGCTGGCGGCCGTATTCCGCCACGAACCAGCCCATTTCACAGGCGATCCAGGGCATGGGGATGAACCAGACGGCCCATTTCAGCAGCCAGCGTTTTTCCATGAAGGTGTTCTTCGCGGAGAACCAGAATGACAGGCCGAACAGGGCCAGGAACAGGAAGCCCAGGGCCACCATGATGCGGAAGGTCCAGAACATGGGGGCCACCGCCGGGATGGAATCCCGGGCCGCCTTGGCGATCATCTCGGGCGTGGCCTGGCTCACGTCGGGCGTGTACTTCTTGAGGAGCAGGCCATAGCCCAGGTCGGCCTTGTGGGTCTCGAACAGGAGCCTGGTGGCTTCGTCTGCGGTCTTGGCCCGCAGCTTCTCCAGGGCCACCACCGCCAGGGCGCCCCGGGCGATGCGTTGGGCCGCGTGCTTCTCCAGATCGTTGATGCCGGGCAGCACGGTATCCGTGGAGCGGGTGGCGATCAGGCCCAGGGCATAGGGCACCTTGATTTCCATGCGGTTGCTCCGGGTGGCGTCGTCGGGGATGGCGAACAGGGTGAAGCTGGCCGGGGCTGCTTCGGTTTCCCACATGCCTTCCATGGCCGCCAGCTTGGTGTGCTGGTGTTCGGTCACGGCATAGCCGGACTCGTCACCCAGCACAATGACCGACAGGGCCGAGGCGAAGCCGAAGGCGGCGGCGATGCGGAAGGAGCGCTTGGCGAACTCCAGGTCCCGGCCCTTGAGCAGATACCAGGACGACACGCCGAGCACGAACAGGGAGCCGGTCACGTAGCCTGCCGAAACCGTGTGCACGAACTTGGCCTGGGCCGCCGGGTTGAACAGCAGGTCCCAGAAGGAGGTCATTTCCATGCGCATGGTCACCCAGCTGAATTCCGCCCCTACCGGGTTCTGCATCCAGCCGTTGGCGATGAGGATCCACACCGCCGACAGGTTGGAACCGATGGCGGTCAGGTAGGTGATCACCAGATGTTCCCGCTTGCTCAGCTTGTTCCAGCCGAAGAAGAACAGGCCGATGAAGGTGGATTCCAGGAAGAAAGCCATGAGGCCCTCGATGGCCAGGGGCGCGCCGAAGATGTCCCCCACGTAGTGGGAGTAGTAGGCCCAGTTGGTGCCGAACTGGAATTCCATGGTGATGCCGGTGGTGACGCCGAGAGCGAAGTTGATGCCGAACAGCTTGCCCCAGAATTGGGTCATGTCCCGGTAGATCTCCTTGCCGGTCATGACATAGGTGGTCTCCATGATGGCCAGCAGGAAGGACAGGCCCAGGGTCAGGGGCACGAACAGGAAGTGGTAGAAAGCGGTGGCGGCGAACTGCAACCGCGAAAGGTCGACGACTTCTTCAGTCACCATGGCGGAACTCCATCTGGGTCAAGGGTTGTGGGGATTCGTTGGTGTTGGGGGGGAGATCAGGGTTTTGGCGACCAGGCCGGGATCCAGGCCCTCGGTCATGCTGTGCAAGGGGGGAGTGCTGAAAAATGCCCCCCAAAGGCCGTAGAGCAGCAGCAACTTGGCTAACAGGGTGAGGGTGATTTCCCGGGTCAGGCCGGGCCGCTTTGTCCCGCCCCGGCGCGATGGTTTTCCTGTCAGGAACATGGCCGACATCTCCCCGCGATGGCATCTGGAAAAAAGGTGCCCCTCCGGATGGAGGAGCACCCAACACACGGTTACCCGTATGGAAGCGGGGGGAATTTATCTCGCGATATCGCTATCCGAAATTAGGCAAAATGCCGCGCGACAAACGGACGCGCGACAATGCGACGCAAGCAGGGCTGTCTGGGGGGCTTTCTAGGGGCCCACGGGGGGCAGGGCCCTGGAACAAGTCAGCAGGGACCAGGCCATGGCGGCCTTCCCGGGGGGGTATATCCCCCTGGAAGCAGCGGCATGGCAACGGGGTGTCGTGCCAGGGTGCAAGAACCTCGCACCCTCGCCAGGCAGCCCATCAGCGGGTGTTCAGATCTTGGGCAGCGTTACGCCGGTCTGGCCCTGGTATTTGCCGCCCCGGTCCCGGTAGGAGGTCTCGCACACCTCGTCGGATTCGAAGAACAGCATCTGGGCAACGCCCTCGTGGGCGTAGATACGGGCGGGCAGGGGGGTGGTGTTGGAGAACTCCAGGGTCACGTGGCCTTCCCATTCGGGCTCCAAAGGCGTCACGTTCACTATGATGCCGCAGCGGGCATAGGTGGATTTTCCCAGGCATACCACCAGCACGTTGCGGGGGATGCGGAAGTACTCCACCGTGCGGGCCAGGGCGAAGGAGTTGGGGGGGATGATGCAGGAATCGCCCTTGACTTCAACAAAGGAGTTGGGGTCGAAGTGCTTGGGGTCCACGATGGTGGTGTTGATGTCGGTGAACAGCTTGAATTCGTTGGAACAGCGAACGTCATAGCCGTAGCTGGAGGTGCCGTAGGAGACGATGCGCTGGCCCGCCGCCTCCTTCACCTGGCCGGGCTCGAAAGGCGTGATCATGCCGTGCTGCCGGGCCATGCGGCGGATCCATTGGTCGGATTTGATGCTCATGATTCAACTCGGCGGCGGGTCGTCGGAAAACCGCGATTCTTCCAGTGGACAGCCGGGAAGTCACGCGCTCATCGACCTGCCTGACTCCTGACGCCCTCAGGCCACCTGGAAACCGCCGCTCTCGATGGCCTGGCGGATGGCCGGGAGATCGGCTCGGGCCGGGTCGTGGCTGATCTCCACCCGGCCGGAGGCCAGGTCCACTTCCACGCTGGCCACGCCGGGCAGGGCGGAGACCAGGTTTTTCACGCTGTTCACACAGCCCATGCAGCGCATGCCGGTGACGTTGAGGATCAAGGTGTTCATGCGCTGTCGATGCTTCGGTTGAGGTTGGAGAAATCGCTCATGCGTCCGTCCGCGCCGTAGAGGGTGCGGCTCGACGCCGCGTTGCGCAGCACCTGCATGGCGGCCTGATTGCGCCGCATCTGCTCTTCGATGAGCCGGCCGTTGGCCTGGTTGAGCCGGGCCGCCTCCCGGACCAGCCCCTCGACCGTCTGCCAGGCCGGAGTGGCGGGTTTGCCGGCCAGGGCCTTGTCGCGCAGGGCCTCGAAGCCTGCCTGGGGGAGCGTCCCCAGTTGGCCGGCCAGGCGCTTCCACAGGTCGGCGATGCGCAGACTCTGGGTGCGGCGCTGCTCGGTGAGACCCGTCAACAGGTCGGCGTTGCCGACGCCCAGCACCTTGCCTTCCTCTTCCAGCAAGGCGAGGAAGGCTTCCAGTTCGCGGCGCAGATGGGCAAGGCTTTGTTCTATGGGGGTCATTTGTCCTGGCGGTGGGCGATGAGGTCGACGGACTCCTGGATCAGACCGTCGGCCACCGCCTCCTCGTCAACCACGAAGCGGCCGTCGGCGATGGCCTGGCGTACGGACTCGATCTTACCCGAGTCGGTCACGTCCACGCCGGCCAGCTCCGTTTCCAGTTCCCGCATCTTGCCCGAGGTGGCGGTGAGGCGCACGTCGGTGCTGCCCGGTGCGCGTCCACTGGAGCGCACAGGTCTGGCCGGGGCCGCCTTGGCCTCCCGGATCCGGGTCGGGGCAGCGCCCGTGAGGGGGTTTTCGATTTTCATGGAGTCCTCCGTCTCCTGGTAGTAGGGCCATTAACGGCAGGGAGCCCGGGGGCTTTAGGGGCCCGTGCCGAATGGCCGCACCCGGCCGTCAAGGGGCCACCGCCACCTGGCCGTCCCGGGTGGCCACACCCTGGATGATGCGTCCGGAGGGCATCTTCACCCGCACCGGCTGCCCCAGGCCGGCGCTGTTCAGGGCGGCGCCTTCCTGGGCCACGTTGAAGCCGCTGCCCTGGACGACGACCCGGACCCGGGCGCCGGCCCGGATGATCTCCGGCATGTCCAGGTCGTCCACCAGCAGGGCCTGGCCGGCCGCCAGGGCCCGGCTCAGGCGGGCGTGATCAGGTACTTCCCGGGGGTAGCGGTCGGGGGCCTGGGCGTAGGTCACCTGGCGCAGTTCCAGTTCCCCGGGGGCCGGAACGTGCCGTGCGGGCAGGGGCCGGGGTGCCACCAGGGCGGGGCCCTGGATGGCGTTGCGAAAGCCCACGTACAGGCTCCAGGGGGCCGGTTCGGCGCAGCGTACCCCCAGGCTGCCGTTGCCCCACAGTTTTCCCCCCGCAGGCAGGAAGAAGCGGGGTGACGGGCAGCGGGCCAGGCGCAGACGTTCGTCGACCGGACCGACCTGGGCCTGGGCCAGGGTCTCCGGCCAGGTGGTGTTGGCCTGCTGTTCCAGCCAGCGGGCCGCCTGTTCCCGCAATACGCGGAAATCCTGGCGTTCCTGGCCCGCCCGGAGGGGGGCCGGGCAGCCGGCCAGGGCGACCAGCAGAAGCGTGAGGACGCGGATCAGGAGGGCGGTCACGACGGGGCGGGCTGGGTTTTCATTGATCCTATATTGGCACAGCCATGGCAATATGCGGACGGTGCGAACGCACCAGACCGCCACGATCCACGAGCCGAATCCGTCATGGAAAAAAGCAAAGCCCCCGCTGAAATTGCCCGGGAAGCCATCCGGCAACTGGCTTCCCGGCGCCTGCCGCCCACGCCGGACAACTTCCGCAAGGCCTATCACCAGGTGGCGGGCGAGCCTGCGGAGGAGTCGGGTAGCGTGCGCTGGTCCGAGGTCATCCGTCCCCTCGTCAAGGCTTGGGACACCCACCAGTCCGGCCTCACCCAGGCGCGCAAGCGGGAGATGCTGGAGCGGGTGCTGATCAACTTCGGCGGCGACGACGCCAAGCTCCACGGCAAGCTTGGCGCCCTGGCGCAAAGCTGGGCCAAGGGCGGCGCGGAGGAGACCGGCGGGGCGGCGGACGAGGTGCCCCCGCCAGACGCGGCACGGCCCGATGAATCCACCGACCAGACCGGCCAACGGGATTGCCGGCCCCTGCTCGGCGTGTTGTCCGACAACCTGGAGCAATTGGCCAAGACCTGCGACGCACCCTGTCCCGACCTGGCCGGCCAGGCCCTGGCCCTGGCCCGGGGTCTGCGTGGCGCCAGCGATCTGTCGCCGGACCAGTACGCCTCCTGGTCCAGCCTGTGGCGGGCCCTGCTGGCGCGCATGGAGGACGACCACGATCTGGCCGCCGGTCTGAAGCGGCTCATGGGCCTGCTGTTCCTCAACATCGGTGAACTGGTGGGGGACGAGGCCTGGCTGTCGGGCCAGTTCGCCGCCATGGAAAACCTCATGGCCGGCGATCTCCAGGCCGAGGCCCTGCTGGAGGCCGAACGGGGCCTGCGGGAACTGGCCTTCAAGCAGGGGGTGTTGAAGGGCAGTCTGGACGAGGCCAAGGCCCGGCTGAAGACCCTCATCAACACTTTCATTGCCCGGGTGGGGGAAATGAGCCAGAACGCCGACGGCTACCACGCCCGCATCGGCGAGTATTCGGAAAAGATCGTCCAGGCCCGGGACATCAGCGAACTGGGGGGCCTGGTGGGCGGCCTGGTGGCCGACATGGACAGCATGCGCGAAGCCCTGCGTTCCAACCACGTGGAGCTGGTCCAGGCCCGGGCCCAGGCCGAGGAGGCGGAGACCCGCATCCACGAACTGGAGAAGGAACTGGCCCAGGTGTCCAACCTGGTGCGGGAGGACCAGTTGACCGGGGCCCTCAACCGGCGCGGCATGGACGAGGCCTTCTCCCGGGAACTGGCCCGGGCTGATCGTTTGGACGCGCCTCTGAGCATCGGCCTCCTGGACATCGACCACTTCAAGAAGCTCAACGACGGCCTGGGACACCAGGCCGGCGACCAGGCCCTGCGCCATCTGGCCAAGGTGGTGAAGGGCCTGTTGCGGCCCACCGACATCCTGGCCCGCTATGGCGGCGAGGAATTCCTCATCCTCCTGCCCAATACCCAGGCGGAGGAAGGGGAGCAGGTGCTCAAACGCATCCAGCGGGAACTGACCCGCCAGTTCTTCATGCACGACAACGAGCGGGTGCTCATCACCTTCAGCGCCGGGGTGGCCCAGCGCTTGGCAGGGGAGACAGAGTCAGCCCTGCTGGCCCGGGCCGACGCGGCCATGTATTCCGCCAAGGCCCACGGCCGCAACCGGGTGGAAGTGGGCTGAACGGCCCGGGCAAGTTTTGCCGGTCCCGGCCGGTCTTGCCGTCCGGATCCGGCAAGAATCACCGGCATCGTTGATGAAATCATAAAAAACAAAGGCTTGCAGTAATATTTTGGTCTGGCACGGGGATTGCTCATAAGGGTTGCATTGTTCCGCCTTCCCTGCGGGACTCCGGAGCCCCCATGCTGAGCAAGATCGACCAGGAAATCGCCTTCGTCCAGACTGCACTGGATTTGCGCGCCCGGCGCCAGGAGATTCTGGCCAGCAACATCGCCAACGCCGACACCCCCAACTACAAGGCCCGGGACCTGGACTTCGCCACCGCCCTGCGGGGTGCCATGGGGGCGGCGGAGGGTCCCCTGGCCCTGGCCCGCACCTCGGGCCGGCATCTGGATGGCGTGGGGGGTGCCGGTGGCATGGGTGCCAACGTCAAATTCCGGGCCAGCGTCCAGCCCAGCCTGGACGGCAACACCGTGGATCCGGACGTGGAACGGGCCCACTTTGCCGACAACGCCCTGCATTACCAATTCCTGCTGGACCGGGCGGCCTCCTCCTTCAAGACCATGGGCCAGGCCCTGGCAGAGCGCTGAGTCGAGGCTGAGCCATGTCCCTGACCAACGTCTATCACATCGCGGCCTCGGCGCTCACCGCCCAGTCCATGCGCCTGAACGCCGTGGCCTCCAATCTGGCCAACGCCGACTCGGCCCATGCCTCCACCGGCGAGGGCTACAAGGCTAAACAGGTGGTGTTCCAGGCGGTGGCCCTGAACAAGTCCGCGCCCTGGGCCCAGGGGGTGCGCATGAAAGAGGTCATCGAGGACCCGGCGCCGCCACGCATGGTTTACGACCCCAAGCACCCCCTGGCCAACGGCCAGGGCTACGTCACCTATCCCAACGTGGACCCGGTGGAGGAGATGGTCAACATGATCTCCGCTTCCCGTTCCTATCAGACCAACGCCGAAGTGATGGCCACCACCAAGAGTCTCTTGCAGCGGACCCTGGCCATCGCCCAGACCTGAGGATCCATGCCATGGCCATCTCCACGAACAGCTACGACTATTCCGCCCTGGTGGATTCCCTGAACACCAGTTCCAGCAGCAAGACCACCACGGCGGCAGAGGATGCGGCGGCGGAAATTTCCGACCGCTTTCTCACCCTGCTGGTCACCCAGCTCAAGAACCAGGATCCCATGAATCCCATGGAGAACGCCGAGCTGACCACTCAACTGGCCCAGATGTCCACGGTGGAGGGCATCAACCAGCTCAATTCCACGGTGGACGCCCTGTCTTCGATGATGCTCAACAGCCAGGTGGTCCAGGGGGCCTCCCTGGTGGGGCGTGAAGTGCTGGCCGAAGGGGATCTGCTGACCTTGACCGAAAGCGGCGCCCTGGGCGCCGTGGATCTGGACTCCAGCGTGGACACCCTCAAGGTCAACATCTACGACGACGACGGCCTCCTGGTGCGCACCCTGAGCGTGGGCGCCCAGGATGCGGGTCTCGTCTACTTCACCTGGGACGGCACCGACAGCAATGGCGCCGCCCTGGAGGAGGGGGATTACAGCTTTACCGTCACCGCCACGGCGGATGGGGAGGATGTGACCAACACCGCCTACGCCCTGGGCAGCGTGATGAGCATCTCCCTGGACGGGTCCACCCTCCAGGCCGACATCGCCGGCCTGGGATCCCGGACCCTGGACCAGATCAAGCAATACTTCTAAGGAGCGGCACATGGGATTCCAGCAAGGCCTCAGCGGGCTCAACGGCGCCTCCAGCAGTCTGGACGCCATCGGCAACAACATCGCCAACACCTCCACGGTGGGCTTCAAGGCGTCCAACAACTATTTCGCCGACGTCTATGCCACCTCCCTGTATGGCGGCAGCGGCCTGCAGGTGGGCATCGGCGCCAAGGTGGCCGACGTGGTGCAACAGTTCACCCAGGGCAACATCAGCGTCACCGACAACCCCCTGGACGTGGCCATCAGCGGCGAAGGCTTCTTCCGCATGAGCCAGGACGGGGTCATCTCCTACACCCGCAACGGCCAGTTCCATCTGGATTCCACGGGCTACATCGTCAACAGCGCCAACATGCGCCTCACCGGTTACGTGGCCGATGCCAGCGGCAACATCATCGGCGGCGCCCCCACCGACCTGCTCATCTCCCTGGCGCCGTCACCGCCCAAGGTCACCGAGGACGCCAGCCTGGAAGCCAACCTGGATTCCTCCGAGACGGCCATCGCCGCCACCGCCATCGATCCGGCCGACGCCGACACCTACCATTTCTCCACTTCCTTCACCGTCTATGACGAAGCGGGCAACGACCACGGCTTCGTCCTCTACTTCCAGAAGACCGCCGACAACGCCTGGAACGTGGATGCCTACGTGAACGGCGACCAGGTGGATATGTTCCCGGGCAACGCCAGCAACACCGGCACCCTGGACTTCACCACCGCCGGGGTCATGGACGACATCAACGGCGCCGCCGCCGCCGCAGTGTCCGTCACCGTGCCCGCCGCCACCCTGGGCACCGGTGCAGCCGACCTGGTATTCGACCTGGACCTGACCGAATTCACCCAGTACGGCAGCAGTTCCGGCGTCTCCGCCCTGAGCCAGGACGGCTACGCCTCGGGCCGCATCGCCGGCGTCTCGGTGGACCGGGAAGGGGTGATCCTGGGCAGCTACACCAACGGCCAGACCCGAACCCTGGGCCAGATCATCACCTACAGCTTCCTCAACCCCCAGGGCCTGCAACCGGTGGGTAACAACCAATGGTTCGAGACCTCCGAGTCGGGCCAGCCGGTGTCCGGTTCCCCGGGCAGCGGCGTGCTGGGCTACGTCCAGGCCGGTGCCGTGGAGGAATCCAACGTGGACCTGACCGCCGAACTGGTGAACCTGATCGTGGCCCAGCGCATGTACCAGGCCAACGCCCAGACCATCCGGGCCCAGGACCAGATCCTCCAGACCCTGGTGAATCTGCGGTAAGGAGTAAGGAGTGAGGAGAGAAGCGATGTGGGTATGCAAACAGTTCCAGGCGTGGATGCGGTGTGAAAGCCGTGGTGCGGGCAACACGTCCGCCCCCCGGGTTTTACCCCTCACCCCTCACCCCTCGCTCCTCACCCTCTGACCATGGACCGCGTCATCTACGTCGCCATGACCGGTGCCCGGGAAGTGACCCGGCAGCAGGCCGCCGTGTCCCACAACCTGGCCAACGTCTCCACCACCGGCTTCAAGCAGGAACTCAACGTGTTCCGCGCCCTGCCCGTGGTGGGGGAGGGGGCCCGCACCCGGGCCTTCGTGCTGGAGACCACGCCCCGCACCGACTACACCGAAGGGGCCATCCAGTTGACCGGCCGGCCCCTGGACGTGGCCATCCACGGCCAGGGCTGGATCGCCGTCCAGGATGCCAACGGCCAGGAGGCCTACACCCGGGCCGGCCACTTCCAGGTGAGCACCAACGGCATCCTGCAAACCAGCAACGGCCTCAACGTGCTGGGCGATGGCGGGCCCCTGGCCATCGCCCCGGACCAGGACGTGCTCATCGCCAAGGACGGCACCGTCTCCAACGTGCCCGTGGGCCGCAACCTCCAGGCCGTGGCGGTGGCTGGCCGCATCAAGCTGGTGAATCCCCCGGAAGGGGAGCTGAAGCGGGGCGACGACGGCCTGTTCCGCACCGCCAACGGCCAGCCGGCGGAAGCCGACGGCAATGTGAAGCTCGTCTCCGGCGCCCTGGAATCCAGCAACGTGAACCCGGCCGAGGCCCTGGTGAACATGGTCAGCCTGGCCCGCCAGTTCGAGATGCAGATGAAGGTCCTGTCCGCTGCCCAGGACAACCACCGCAGCGCCGACAAGGTGCTCTCAGCGAACTAACCGGATAGCCCGCCATGCTCCGTTCCCTGCACATCTCCCGTACCGGCCTGGACACCCAGCAGACCCAACTGGACGTGATCTCCAACAACCTGGCCAACGTTTCCACCACCGGCTTCAAGCGGGCCCGGGCCATCTTCGAGGATCTGCTCTACCAGACCATCCGCCAGCCCGGCGCCCAGTCTTCCCAGCAGACCCAGTTGCCCTCCGGTTTCCAGTTGGGCGTGGGCGCCCGCACCGTGGCCACCGAACGCATCTTCACCCAGGGCAGCCTGCAACAGACCAACAACACCCTGGACGTGGCCATCAGCGGCAAGGGGTTCTTCCAGATCCAGATGCCCGACGGCAGCACCGGCTACACCCGGGACGGTTCCTTTCAGGTGGACAGCCAGGGCACCATCGTCACCGCCAGCGGCTACCCCCTGCTGCCCAACATGCAGGTGCCCCAGGACACGATCCAATTGACGATTTCCCGGGACGGCGTGGTGAGCGCCACCCAGCCGGGCAACCCCCAGACCATCAGCCAATTGGGACAGATCCAGTTGGCCACCTTCATCAACGTGGCCGGCCTGTCCAGCCAGGGGGAGAACCTGTTCATCGAGACCGCCGCTTCGGGCCCGCCCCAGGTGGACAACCCGGAAGCCAACGGCCTGGGTTCCCTCAACCAGAGTTTCATCGAGACCTCCAACGTCAACGTGGCGGAGGAACTGGTGAACATGATCATCACCCAGCGGGCCTATGAACTGAATTCCCGCGCCATCACCACCTCGGACCAGATGCTCCAGCGTCTGACCCAGATCTGACGCGGGTTGCTGGAGCAGACCATGAAAGTCCCGGCCATCGCCTTCGTCGCCACCGCCCTGCTGGCCGGCTGCGCCGGCCAGCCCCCGGCCACCGCCATCAAGGAACCCCTGCGGGTGCGGCCCGAGCCGGTGGCGGCCATGCAGGCCAACGGCGCCATCTTCCAGACCGGCGCCGCCTTCCAGCCCCGGCCGGCCATGGCCCTGTTCGAGGATCGCAGGGCCCGCTGGGTGGGCGATACCCTGACCGTGAATCTGGTGGAAAAGACCGAAGCCAAGCGCAAGTCCGAGACCACCGACGAGCGCAAGGCCAACGGCTCCATCGACATTCCCTCCCCCACGGTCCTGGGGCGCAGTGCCGGCGTCCTGGGGGCCACCACTTGGGAGCCTTCCGCTTCCAACAAGGTGGAGCTGAAGGACAACGAAACCAACTCCAACTCCTTCTCCGGTTCCATCACCGTCACCGTGGTGGAAGTGCTGGCCAACGGCCACCTGGTGGTGGCAGGCGAGAAGCAGTTGGCCATCAACGGCGACACCGAATACATCCGTCTGGCCGGGGTGGTGAACCCGGCCCAGATCACCGCCGCCAATACCGTGAACTCCACCCAGTTGGCCAACGCCCAGTTCGAGTCCAAGAACAGCCAGGGCATCGACCAGTCCCAGCTCACCTCCATGCTGGCCCGCTTCTTCCTCACCATCCTGCCCTTCTGAACCGGAGTGGCGCCATGACCCGCATCCTCGCCTTCCTCCTCCTGGCAGCCAGCTTCCTGGCCGCCCCAGCCCTGGCCGAGCGCATCAAGGACCTGGCCGGCATCGACGGCATCCGCCCCAACCAATTGGTGGGCTACGGCGTGGTGGTGGGCCTGGACAACACCGGCGACAGTTCCGCCCTCACCTCCCAGGGCCTGTCCAACCTCATGGGCAACCTGGGCCTCACCCCGGGCCAGAGCCCCTCCAGCAAGAACGCCGCCTCGGTCATCGTCACCGCCACCCTGCCGCCCTTCGCCAAGCCCGGCCAGCCCATCGACGTCACCGTCTCCGCCCTGGGCGGCGCCAAGAGCCTGCGCGGCGGCACCCTGCTCATGACCCCCCTGAAGGGCGCCGACGGCCAGATCTACGCCCTGGCCCAGGGCAACCTGCTGGTGGGGGGCGCCGGCGCCTCCGCCGGCGGTTCCTCGGCCCAGATCAACCACCTGTCCGCCGGGCGCATTCCCTCCGGCGCCACCGTGGAGCGCTCGGTGGCCACCCAGGTGGGCCAGGGCGACTTCGTCCAGCTGGAACTGCGGGACGCCGACTTCACCACCGCCAACCGGGTGGTGGAGGCCATCGACCGGGGCATGGGCAAGGGCGTGGCCCTGGCCCTGGACAGCCGGGTCATCCGCGTCCGGGCCCCCGCCGACCCGGGCCAGCGGGTGGCCTTCCTGGCCCGTCTGGAGAACCTGAACCTGAATCCGGGCACCCCCACCCCCCGGGTCATCATCAACCCCCGCACCGGTTCCATCGTCATGAACCAGCTGGTCACCGTGGAACAGTGCGCCATCGCCCACGGCAACCTGTCGGTCACCATCACCGCCGAGCCCCAGGTGTCCCAGCCCAATGCCCTGGCCGGCGGCGACACCGTGGTGACCCAGAAGGCGGACGTGCAGGTGAAGAACGAGAAGGGCGAACTGGTGGTGCTGCCGTCCTCCGCCTCCCTCAACGAAGTGGTCAAGGCCCTCAACGCCATCGGTGCCACCCCCCAGGACCTGTTGGCCATCCTCCAGGCCATGAAGGCCTCCGGCGCCCTCAAGGCCGAGCTGGACGTGATCTGAGGCCGCCATGCTCGCCGCCGCCCTGCCCGAAAGCCTGGCCGTGGATCTGGCCGACGCCCGGTCCCTCAAGGCCCGGGCAGCCGCCGGCGACAAGGAATCCCTGGCCGGTGCCGCCCGCCAGTTCGAGGCCCTGATGATCGCCCAGATGCTGAAGACCCTGCGGGAGACCCGCTTCAGCAGCGAGGACGACCCCCTGGACGGCGGCGAGAGCATGAAGCTCTACCGGGGCCTGCTGGACCAGCAATGGGCCACCTCCATGGCCAAGGGCCGGGGCCTGGGCTTCGCCGACATGCTGGTGAAGCATCTGGAACGCCAGGCCGGCATTCCCGCCCCCACCACCGCCGGCCACCCGGCGCCGACGGGGGAGGGCGGCAGTTCCAGCGCAGCGCCCGCAGCCGTTTCCGGGGCAGCCCCGACCGCTCCCCCTGCCCTGTCCGGCGACTGGCAACGCCGCCCCGCCGACGCCGCTCCCGCCTGGCAGAAGACCGTCCCCGCCGCCGCCGGCCAGGAGACGGTCGCCCCGCCCCAGGACGCCGCCGAGCGCAAGCAGCGCTTCCTGGACAGCCTGCGTCCCCATGCCGAGGCCGCCCAACAGACCACCGGGGTGCCGGCCCGCTTCATCCTGGCCCAGGCTGCCCTGGAGTCGGGTTGGGGTGCCCGGGAGATCAAGGACGGGGAGGGCAGGACCAGCCACAACCTGTTCGGCATCAAGGCCGGCAAGAGCTGGGATGGGGCCGCCGTGGAGACCACCACCACCGAATACCGGGGCGGCCTGGCCACCAAGCTTACCCAGCGCTTCCGCAGCTACGCCGATTACGCTGCCGCCTTCAGCGACTACGCCAACCTGCTCAAGGCGCGCTATGCCGATGCCCTGGCCGCCGGCCAGGATGCGGCGGGCTTCGCCGACGGCCTGGCCGCCGGTGGCTACGCCACCGACCCGGCTTACGCCGGCAAACTGAAGGCCGTCATCGCCAGCGTGGCGAACGCCGGCCTGTAAGGAGAAAACCATGGGATCCGGCATCTTCGGCGTCGCCCTCTCGGGCCTGAGCGCGGCCCAGATGGGCATCGCCACCACCGAGCACAACATCGCCAACGTCAATACCGAGGGCTACCGCCGCCAGCAGGTCAGCTTCTCGGCCCTGACGCCCCAGTACACCGGCTCGGGCTATCTGGGCACCGGCGTGGGTGTGGACACGGTGCGCAGCCTCTACAGCCAGTTCCTGGACGGCGAAGTGCTGCTCAACCAGGCCCAGCTCTCCCGTTACCAGACCTATGCCGCCTATGCCAGCCAGGTGGATTCCCTGCTGGGCAGCGACAGCAGCAGCCTCAACACCTCCTTGGAGAGCTTTTTCGCCGCCGTGAGCGAGGTGGCCAACGACCCCACCTCCAACGCCGCCCGGCAGGTGCTCCTCTCCTCCGGCAGCACCCTGACCGGCCTGGTGAACACCCTGGACAACCAGTTGCGCGGCTACATCGAGGCCAGCAACAAGGACATCGACGCCCTGGTGGACCAGGTCAACATCTACTCGGGCCAGATCGCCCAGCTCAACAGCGACATCAGCAAGGCCGAAGCGGGCACCGGCCAGCCGGCCAACGATCTGCGCGACCAGCGGGACACCCTGGTGAGCCAGTTGAACGAACTGATCAACGTCTCCCTGGTGGAACAGTCCGACGGCACCACCAACCTGTACATCGGCAGCGGCCAGGCCCTGGTGGTGGGGGCCTCGGCCTACAGCATGAGCACCGTGGCCGACCCGGACGACAGCAGCCTGTTGCTGCCCGCCCTGGACGTGGGGGGCACCACCCTCATCCTCGACTCCAATCTGGTCAACGGCGGCCAGATGGGCGGCATCCTGGCGGTGCGGGAAGAAGTGATCCAGCCCGCCCTGGACGACCTGAACCGCATCAGCCTGTCCATCGCCCTGGAGTTCAACGCCATCCACAGCGCCGGCCTGGATTACAACCTCAACGCGGGCACCGACTTCTTCACCAATCCCCTGGTCGCCGACGCCGGCAATACCGGCACCCTCACCCTGGCCCTGGGTGATGACCTGGACTTGCAGAACAGCGATTACACCCTGACTTACGACGGCACCGACTACACCCTCACCCGGGCCACCGACGGCGCCACCTTCACCGGCACCCTGGCCGCCGTCACCGCCAACGAGGGCTTCACCCTGACGGTGGGCACCGCACCCGCGGCCGGCGACTCCTGGACCCTGAACCTGGGGGATTACTCCCGGGACATGGCCACCCTCATCACCGATCCCAACCTGGTGGCGGCCGCCGGCGCCACCGCCGACGGCCCCGGGGACAACAGCAACGCCCTGGCCCTGTTGGCCCTGCAAACCAGCGCCATCCTCAACAACGGCACCGTCACCTTCGCCGAGGCCTACAGCCAGACGGTGAGCCGCACCGCCAGCCTGGCCGCCAGCGCCGACCTGAACGTGACCACCTACACCAGCCTCACCGACCTGGCGGTCAGCGCCCAGCAGAACGTTTCCGGCGTCAACCTGGATGAGGAGGCGGTCAACCTGATCCGTTTCCAGCAGGCCTACCAGGCGGCGGCCCGGGCCATGCAGGTGGCCAGCAGCCTGTTCGACGACCTGCTCGGCATCATCAGCTAAGGAGGCAGCCATGCGCATCGCGTCCACCACCTTCTACCAGGGCAGCCTGTCCGGCATCCTGGACAACCAGAGCAGCATCGCCCGCCTCAACCAGCAGATCGCCGCCGACCAGCGCATCCTGGCCCCCAAGGACGATCCCCTGGCCACCGAAAAGATTCTGGGGCTGTCCACCCGGGTGGCCGCCCGGGCCCAGTTCGTCAACAACCAGGATCGGGCCCTGTTCGCCCTGTCCTACGAAAGCACCGTCCTCCAGGAACTGGACAAGACCCTCAACGATGCCCGGGCCGTACTGGTGGGCATGGGGGATTCCTTCGATCAGACCATCCTGGATTCCGGCGCCCAGGAACTGCAATCCCTGGCCCAGCACATCCTGGACCTGGCCAACACCCGGGATCCGGGCGGCAACTACATCTTCGGCGGCTTCGATACCGTCAACGAGCCCTACGCCAACCCCCTGGACGGCACCACCAGCGCCACCACCTACGGTGGCACCCCCAACCCGGGCGGTACCCGCGCCATCGAAGTGGAAGTGAGCCGGCAGATCCAGGTCAACGACAACCTGGATTCAGTCATGCAGAGCGGCGTGGCCGGCAGCGACCTGCTCCAGGAACTGGACGACGCCATCGCCACCCTCCAGGGCGGCGTGCTGGACCAGGCCGACATCGACGGCTGGCTGGCGGTCATCGACGACGCCATCGCCAACCTGGACCTCATCAACCACCGGGTGGCCGCCGCCTACGCCGAAGTGGAAGACGTGCAGGAAACCACCAAGTCCCTGCTTACCCAGGAACAGAACGCCCTGTCGGATCTGCTCCTGCTGGACGAAACCTCGGCCATCGCCGAACTGCAAAGCCGCATGACCAGCCTGGAAGCGGCCCAGCAGGCCTTCGGCATGACTTCCAGCCTGTCCCTGTTCAATTACATCGGCTGAGGCCTGGGCGCCAGGCGCACCGGCAAGCGCCGCGCCAGGGTGATGCCCCGGGGGCTCAGGCGGGCGCCCAGGGCGAAGAGTTCCACGCCCTGGCGGGCCGCCGCCCGCAAGCGCCGGCCGAATTCCGGGTCGATGTGGTCGGCGGGCGCCACCTCCTCCACATCCTCCCGTTGCACGCAGAACACCACGGCGGCCCGGCCCCCGGCCGCCACGACGGCGGACAGTTCGTCCAGGTGCTTGTGGGCCCGTTCGCTCACCGCGTCGGGGAAGAAACCCTGCCCGCCATCGGCGGCTGCCGTCAGATTCTTCACCTCCACGTAGCAGGGGCCTCCGGGGAAGTCCAACAACAGGTCGGTGCGGCTCCGGGCAGACAGGCGGGCCTCCATGCGCAAGCCGGTGAACCCGGCCAGTTCGGCGATCAGACCGGCCTCCAGCGCTTCCCGGACCAGTGCGTTGGCCCGTCCGGTATGGATGCCCACCCAACCTCCCCGGGGGCCTTCCGCCAACTCCCAGGTCCAGGCCAGCTTGCGCGCCGGGTTGTCCGCAGGGGACAGCCAGGCCCGGCTGCCCGGCCGGTTCACACCCAGCATGGAACCGGTATTCGGACAGTGGGCCACCACCGTCTCGCCGGAATCCAGCCGCATGTCGGCCAGGAAGCGCTGGTAGCGGCGGAGCAGGACTGCGGGGGTCAGGGGACGGGCGAATTCCATGGTTCAGGCCAGGGGATGGGTTTGAGTCGGCGCATGGACAACTGTCCGGGCCTGGTGTATTTCTAAACCTATAGGATGTACTACTAATACATTCCCGGCAGGGCGCCAGTTCGCCGCCAGCCGGGAAGACGTTTTTTTGCATCAGCCGGTCGAGGTAACTTCCCCGTTGTGAATCCCCTCACAGTTTATTGAACCACCCTGCTGTACGGTGTCGGCATCTTCCGAGCCGCCCATCGTGTCCCGGCATAAGGCATCAGAAGCCCCCATACCCGCTTTTTTCCAAGGAGCCTGTCATGCGCATCACCCTTAAATCCCTGAACGTCGCCCTGCTGGCCCTGGGCTGTGGCAGTCTGGCCACCGTCAGCCTGGCCGAATCCCGCTATTACGATCCGAGCAATGCGGCCTCGAACCAGGGCAAGACCACCAACTACGAGTTGTACCGCACCATCGGCTGCCCGGGCCAGGGTCTGTTCGAGAAGAACTGCGTCGAGGAAACCCCGGCCCCGGTGGCCAAGAAGGCTCCTCCCGCGCCTGCCTGTCCCCTGCCCGCCGGTGCGGTCACCGGCGACAAGGTGCCCAGCGGTGCCAAGGCTGGCGAGTGCTACGCCAAGGTGGCCAAGCCCGCCACCTTCCGCACCGAAGCCACCCGCAAGCTGGTGAAGGAAGCCGGTGAGCGCATCGAGACCGTGCCCGCCAAGTACGAGACGGTGAAGGAGAAGGTCCTGGTGAAGGAAGCCAGCGAGCGCATCGAGATCCTGCCTCCCGTCTACAAGGCCGTGAAGGTGCGGGTGCAGAGCGAGGAAATCCAGGAAGTCGTGCCCGCCGTCTATGAGACGGTGAAGGAGAAAGTCCTGGTCAAGGAAGCCAGCACCCGGCTGGAGGAAGTGCCCGCGGTGTACGAGACCGTGGAAGAGAAGGTGCTGGTGAAGCCCGCCAGCCGCAAGGCCATCGAAGTGCCGGCCGTGTACGAGACCGTCACAGAGAAGAAGCTGGTCCGGGAGGCCTACACCACCTGGAAACCCGGTACCCAGACCAACATCCAGAAGGTGGACACCAGCACCGGCCAGATCATGTGCCTGGTGGAAGTGCCCGCCGAATACCAGGATGTCACCCGCCAGGTGGTGAAGAGCCCGGCCACCGTGCGCTACGAGGACATCCCGGCGGAGTACCAGACCGTCAAGAAGACCGTATTGAAATCCGCTGCCGCCACCAGGACCGTGCAGATTCCCGCCGAGTACGCCGAACGGGAAGTGAAGAAGCTGGTTAAGCCCGCCACCACCGTGACCAAGGTGGTGCCCGTGGACTACGAGCGGGAGATCATGACCGTGGTGCAGCCCGCCACCGAGAAGCGCATCCCCATCCCGGCCGAATACGCCGAGCGGGAAGTGACCAAGCTGGTGGCTGCGGCCAAGGAAGTGCGCGTGCCCGTCCCCGCCGAATACGCCGACGTGCCCAAGGAAGTGCTGGTCTGCCCGGTGCAGGAATATTGGGTGCAGGTGCTGTGCGACGTGAACGCCACCCCGGCCAAGGTGACCGACATCCAGAAGGCCCTGAAGGCCGCCGGTTTCGACCCCGGCTCCGCCAACGGCCAGTTGGACGCCGCCACCATGAAGGCCGTGGCCGACTTCCAGAAGTCCAAGGGCCTGGCCCAGGACGGCTACGTCAGCGTGGAAACCGTGCGGGCCCTGGGGTTGACCCCCAACTGAGCGGGACCCGGCGGCAATCCGGCGCGGCCGTCCCGGGCCGTTCCGTGCGGGCGCTGACCTCCAGTCCGCGTCCGCTGACACCCGGCAAGCCGGGGTCCAGGGACGCCGCCCCGATGGGGCGGACGCCTTCTGGATGCCGGCCCGGGCCAGTATGGCGATGCACATGGAAAAGGGCGCTGGCGACAGCGCCCTTTTTTTTGATCCTGTCCGCTCGGCCGACGTTGGCCTTGGGTAAGGGGTAACATAGGACCGGTTCGTTCCGGCTTCATCGCACGCCACGCAATGCCCATGACGTTCCTGCGCGTCTTTCTGCCCTTGTCGGCCCTGGTCCTGGTTGGGGTCGTGGTGCTTGGCATGGGCGAGATCGAAAAAGAGATGACGCGGCTGCAAAGCCGGGAAACCCTGTACGTCCAGCTCGGTGCCGGGGTGTTGACGGGCAGGATCGAGAACCTCTCCCGTGATCTGGCCTATCTGGCCACGAACGTTGCCACGCGCCAGGCTCTGGACGATCCGCAGCCGGCCCATCGGGCCCATCTGGCCGAACATTTCGCCAGCTTCTCCAGCAGCAAGGGCATCTACGATCAACTGCGCTGGATCGACGAGACGGGCATGGAGATCGTGCGCGTCGATGCCGTCAGGGGCGAAGCGGTGGTGGTTCCCGCCGGGCAACTCCAGAACAAGGGAAAACGCTATTTCTTCACCGACACCATGAGGCTCGCTCCTGGTGAAGTCTTCGTGTCGCCCCTGGATCTCAACATCGAACACGACAGGATCGAGGTGCCCCACAAGCCGATGGTGCGCCTTGCGACGCCGGTGGCGGATGGCCGGGGAAGAAAGCGCGGCATCATCATCGTCAACTACTACGGCCGCGACATGCTGGATGGATTCGGGCGGGCCACGGCGGAGGTGGCCGACCATGTGATGCTGGTCAATCGCGATGGTTATTGGCTGAAGAGTCCACGGCAGGACGAGGAATGGGGATTCATGTTCAAGCGGCCCGAGCAGACCCTCGCCGTGCGCGCTCCCCAGGCCTGGCAGCGCGTGCGCGCCACGGACAGTGGGCAGGTGCGCCTGGCCGACGGTCTGTGGACCTGGCAGACCGTGCATCCCCTGGTCGTCGGCCAGATATCGAGCACAGGGGCAGCCGAGGCCTTCGTGCCCAGTCGCGGCGAGGTCGAGAGGCGTGAATACGTCTGGAAATCCGTGGCCCATCTGCCGGCGGCGACCCTTGATGAGGTCGTCCATGGGGTCTGGTCGCGCTTGGGCTTGATCGCGGCCCTGCTGTTCGCACTGCTGGGATTGGGCAGTTGGAAACTGGCGCGGGCCTGGGCGGCCCAGGCAGCGGCCGAGGCCGGCTTGGCGAGCAGCGAGGCGCGCCTGCGGGCCATCATCGAGACCGAGCCGGAGTGCATCAAGGTGCTGGACGAGCAGGGCTGCCTGATCGAAATGAACCCGGCCGGGCTGGCGATGATCGAGGCGGATTCGTTGGCCCAGGTGGCCGGCCGGCCGATGGCGGACATCGTCGCGCCGCCGTGTCGTGCAGCGTTCGCCACCCATGTCGGCCAGGTGATGGCCGGCGGGGCGAGCCAACTGGAATTCGAAATCGTCGGGCTCAAGGGTACCCCCCGCTGGCTGGATGCCCACTCCGTGCCCTTGCGGGTGGGTGGGCGCACCCTGTTGCTCGGGGTCACCCGCGACATCACCCGGCGCAAGCAGGCGGATGCGGAACTGGAGCGTTACCGCCAGGGTCTGGAATCCCTGGTGGCGGAACGCACGCTGGCCCTGCGCGTCGCCAAGGAGGCCGCCGAGTCCGCCAGCCGGGCCAAGAGCACTTTCCTCGCCAACATGAGCCATGAACTGCGCACGCCGATGAACGCCATCATGGGCATGACGGATCTGGCCCTGCGCAGGTCCAGTGACCCGAAACAGATCGACCAGCTCAGCAAGGCCAAGACTGCTTCGGCCCATCTGCTGCACGTCATCAACGACATCCTGGACATTTCGAAGATCGAGGCCGAGCGGCTGAAGCTCGAGCACGTCGATTTCCGCCTGGGCGAGATACTGGAGAACATCGCCAGCCTGATCGGCCACAAGGTCAACGAGAAAGGGCTGAAACTGCTCATCGATCTGCAGCCGGGTTTGCCGTCTTCCCGCTTCAACGGCGACCCGATGCGCCTGGGCCAGATCCTTTTGAATCTGACCGGCAATGCCCTCAAATTCACCGAAACCGGGGCCATCACCCTGCGCTGCCGCTGCATCGAGGATGACGCGGAGCATATGCTGCTGCGCTGGGAAGTGGCCGACACGGGGATCGGCATTGACCCAGGCACGCAACAGCGCCTCTTCTCGGCCTTTGAGCAGGCCGACAACAGCATGGCGCGCAAATACGGCGGCACCGGGCTGGGGCTGGCGATCAGCAAGCGTCTGGCGCAACTGATGGGCGGCGAGATCGGCGTGGAAAGCAGGCCCGGCGCGGGCAGTACCTTCTGGTTCACCGTCCGTCTCGGCAAGGCCGGCGATGGGGCCCCGGTGGCGCCGGTTGACGGGGCAGAGGGGCGCCAGGCAGAGATGCCCAAAACCCGCCTGAAGAGCCAATTTGCCGGAACGCGCATCCTGCTGGCGGAAGATGAGCCAATCAACATGGATGTCTCGCGGGGCCTGCTGGAGGATGCCGGCCTGGCGGTGGACCTGGCCGAAGACGGCCGGCAGGCGCTGGAACTGGCGCAACAGCACCCCTATGGGCTGATCCTCATGGACATGCAGATGCCGGACCTGGACGGCGTGGAAGCGACGCTGGCGATCCGGGCCGAATCCCTCAACCGCCAGACGCCGATCATCGCCATGACGGCCAACGCCTTTGCTGAGGATCGCCAGACCTGCCTGGACGCCGGCATGAACGACCACCTGGCCAAGCCGGTCAATCCGGACAAACTCTATGCCACCCTGCTGGCCTGGCTGGAGAAGCGCGGAGACTGACCGGGGCCGTTGCCGGCCCCTCATCCGCCGGTGTTCAGGGACTCCCGGAACAGCAGGTCGGAATTCTTCAGGATGATGGTGCCGTGGGAGTAATCCAGCACCCCGGACTCGACCCACACCCGGATCTGCCGGTTCACGCTCTCCCGGGATACGCCCACCAGGTTGCCCAGTTCCTCCTGGGACAGCTTGATGCCGATGACGATGCCATCACCGGTGACCTTGCCGTACTGCTGGCCCAGGTTGATGAGGATGCGGGCCAGCCGGGCCGGCAGGTTGAGGAAGCTCAATCCGCCCACCATGTCGTTGGTGGCCCGCAGCCGCTTGGAGAGGGCTGCCAGCAGCTTCAAGGTCACCTGGGGATTGCGTTCCAGGAAGGGCAGGAAATCCCGGCGCCAGATCACCAGGAAGGAACACTTCTCCATGGTGGTCACCGTGGCGCTGCGGGGGCCGCCATCCAACAGGGCCATTTCGCCGAACACGTCGCCGGCTTCAAGGATGCTCAGGATGGCTTCCTTGCCCTCCGGTGAGACCAGGCTGACCTTGACCCGGCCATGCATCACCACCAACAGGTGGTCGCCGGGCTCCCCTTCCTGGAAGATGGTGTGGCGGGCCTGATGGTTGACCATGCGGGCCAGTTGCATGAGGTTTGCGGCTTCCTCGTCGCTGAGGGCCTCGAAGATGACGCTGTGCTTGCGGAGTCCGGCAATGTCCATGGCGGTGGGCTGTAGTCCAG
This sequence comes from Thiobacillus denitrificans, assembly GCA_020723405.1. Lineage (GTDB taxonomy): Bacteria > Pseudomonadota > Gammaproteobacteria > Burkholderiales > Thiobacillaceae > PFJX01. The sequence continues at coordinate 35,636 of DYIY01000017.1, forward strand.
GAGGTTGAAGGGGGGCCGCCCGGGGTTGGCGGTTGGCGCGTCCTGCGGATCTTGTCTTCGGCTTGTCCGGTGCGTGGGCGGCCATGGTTTCTCCCTGCGCATTGCGCGATCAACAAAATGGGGGCCAGTTTAGGGGCCCGGCCTGTCAGGGGCAGTGATTCATTTCACATCCTCGTCGGCCACGTTGGCGAGCACGGCGGCCCAGTCGATGTCCATGGATTGGTTGGGGTAGGGGCCATGTTCCGTCAGGGCATCCCGGATGGCGGCCAGCCGTTCGGCGTTGGCGGGGTGGCTGGCCAGCAGCACGGGAAACTGGCCACTCTCCTGGGTGAGCCGCTCGAAGAAGCGGGCCAACCCCCCCGCCGGCAGGCCCGCCCGGCGCAGCAAATCCAGGGCGCCCAGGTCCGCTTCCCGTTCCATCTCCCGGCTGTAGTGCAATTCTCCCAGGGTGTGCAGCAGGTCCCCCATCCACCCCTGGCTGCCGGTACCCAGTGCCGCCACCAGGACCACCCGCCAGCCCAGGCCCTGGATCAGGCGCCGGAGACTGTGGCGCAGGCGCACGTGGCTGATCTCATGGGCCAGCACCCCGGCCAGTTCGTCGTCGCAGGTCATCTGCTTGAGCAGCCCGGTGTAGACCACCACATGGCCGCCGGGCAGGGCAAAGGCATTGGCCTGGTCGTCGTGGGCCAGATGGAACTGGTAACGGAAGCCCGGCTCGCCCCCGGACAGGCGCAGGCCGATCAACTCCACGGCATCCTGGGCCGGGCCGGTCTCGATCAACCGGAGTTCGTCGTGGATCTGGGCAAAGGCCACATCGCCCAGACGCTTCTCGTGGACCTGGCTGACCTGGGCGGCCGCCCACCCGGCCAGGGGCTCGGCGGCCACCCAGAAGCCGGCCAGCAGGAGCAGCGGCAGGGCCAGGACGAGCAGCAACAGAGCCATGCCCAGGGTGAAGTGCCGCTTCTCCCGGCCCAGGGCGCGGCGGGTCCGGGTCAATTGTCCGGCCACTTCATCGGGGGCCAGGCGGATGAAGGCGTCCACCGCCTCCTTGCTCTGGAGCATGCAGGTCATCCGGCCGGATGCGCCCTGCCAGGCGACCAGCCATTGGCGGCCATCGAAGCCCCCCGTCTCCAGGGACAGGCGGCTGGCCGCCACGCTGATGTCCCGGCCTCCTCCCTGCACCACCAGCCGGTCGGCCTCGAACCTGGCCCGCCCCCGCACACCGGACGGCGGCAAGTCCGGTCCGTAGAGCAGGATCTTGAATTCCGGGATGGGCAGACTCATTACAGGTGGGCGCGACTGTTAAACTACCGAATCCCCAGAATATCCACGCAAAATGAAACAAAATCTACTCGATCTGTTCCAGCGCAGGCACGCCTGCCATCTCTTCCAGGCGGACAAGGCCCTGGCCCCGGAGGACCTGGATTTCATCCTGGAAGCGGGGCGCCTGTCGCCCTCCTCCTTCGGCCTGGAGCAATGGAAGTTCCTGGTGCTCACCCAGTCCGCCGACAAGCAGGCCCTGCAACAGGCCTGCTTCGACCAGCCCCAGGTGGGCAGTGCCAGTGCCGTGGTGGTGATCCTGGCCCGCATCGCCGACATGGATCCCGATTCGCCCCACCTGCGCCGGCTCATGGCCCGGGAATACCCGGACCCGGCCGCCCTGGAAGGGGCGTTGAAGAACTACCGGGATTTCCACGCCGCCACCGACGTGGCCGCCTGGAGCAGCGCCCAGTGCCACATCGCGGCGGCCAACATGATGACTGCGGCGGCCGGCATCGGTCTCGACTCCTGTGCCATCGGCGGCTTTCTCCCTGACCGGGTCTGTGCCCTGCTCAACATCGATCCCGCCCGGGAACTGCCCGCCCTGATCCTGCCCCTGGGTTTCTGTGCCCATGAAGGCGGCGAAAAGCAGCGCCTGGCCCTGGACGAAATCGCCGAATACCGCTGATGCATGCCCCCGGTCTGGATCGTCCCGGCCTGTGGCGGGCCGTGGGCTGGTGTCTCATCGTGGCGGTGGTCTATCTGTCTCTGACGCCCCATCCGCCTCCCTCGGCCATGTCCTACGGCGACAAGCTCAACCATTTCGCCGGCTACGCCGCCCTCATGGCCTGGTGGCTGCAACTGGAAAGGCAGGTTTGGCGTCTGGCCCTGCTGCTCATCGTCCTGAGCCTGATCCTGGAAATTCTCCAGGACCTGAGCGGCTACCGGCAGGGCGACATCTACGACATGGCTGCCAATACCTGCGGCGTGGCCCTGGGCTGGCTGGCCACCCGGCTGCTGCCCGACTGGCTGCCGCGCATCGAGCGTCTGTTGCCGCGATGAACCTGTGGACGGCCGTGGAAGCCGTACTGGCGGCCCGGGACGTGGAAGCCAAACTGGAGGGGGCCCGGGACCTGCTGGAGCACTGGCGGGAAGGTCGGCTGGAGGGCCGCGCCGACCCGGGGCCGCCCCCGGATCACCCCGGCATCCCCGACCGTCCCCTGCTGGCCGACCCCCGCGCCATGCCCCGCCGGCAACTGAGCGGCCCGGAAAACCATGCCGCCCTCATCCACGCCCTGGCCCACATCGAGTTCAACGCCATCAATCTGGCCCTGGATGCGGTGCGGCGCTTTCCCGGTCTGCCCGATGCCTTCCGTGGCGACTGGCTGAAGGTGGCGGCGGAGGAAGCCCTGCACTTTCGCCTGCTGCGCGACCATCTGCGCAGCCTGGGTCGTGAGTACGGCGACTTTCCCGCCCACGGGGGCCTGTGGGAGATGGCCGGGCGCACCGCCCACGACCCCCTGGCGCGCATGGCTCTGGTGCCCCGCCTGCTGGAGGCCCGGGGCCTGGACGTGACCCCGGACATCCAGCGCAAGCTGCGCGGCTACGGCGATGGGGCCGGGGCGGCCATCCTGGACGTGATCCTGCACGATGAGATCGGCCACGTGGCGGCGGGTGACCGCTGGTTCCGCCATCTGTGCAGGGAACGGGGACTGGAACCGGCCGAGGCCTTTAGGCACCTGCTGGACCAGCCCTTCGTGCCCCGGCCCCGCCGGCCCTTCAACGAGCCGGCCCGACTGGCGGCCGGCTTCGACGCGGGAGAACTGGCAGCCCTCACTCGGGCCAGTGCTTGATGTAGCGCTTGAGCAGGGCGTTTTCGAAATTGGCTTCCTTGAGACAGGCCCGGGCCAGGTCGTGGAAGGAGATGACCCCCGCCACCCGATTGCCGTCCAGCACCACCAGATGGCTGGTGTGGCTCTTGGTCATGGCGTCCCGGGCGTAGTCCACCGAGTCGTCCAGGGTGACCACCAGGGGTTCCTTTTCCATCAGATCGCTGACCCGGTTGTCGGTCAGGCAGACGCCCACCCGGTGCATGCCCCGCACGATGTCCCGCTCGGTGACGAAGCCCACCAGGGTGTCGCCGCGCATCACCGCCAGGGAGCCGATGTCCCGTTCCACCATGCGGGCCACGGCTTCGGCCACGTTGGCGTCGGGGCCGATGGAGAACAGTTCGTCGGCGGATTTGACTTCCAGCACGTCGCGGATTTGCATGGCCACACTCCTTATTTGTTGCGCACCAGGCCGGCTTCCACCTGATCGCGTTTTTCCCGGCCCGACAGCAATTCCACCAGGGTCAGGGCAAAGTCCATGGCGGTGCCCGGCCCCCGGGAGGTGACCACCTTGCCGTCCACCACCACCGCGTCGCCCCGCTTGTCGGTGCCGGGCAGGTCCAGGCTGTCCAGCACGCCGGGGTAGGCGGTGGCCCGTCTGCCTTCCAGCAGACCGGCGGCGGCCAGGGCCATGGGCGCGGCACAGATGGCGGCAGTGTACTTGCCGTTGGCCGACATTTTCAGCAGCAGGGAGCGGATGCGCGGATCGTCGCGCAGGTGGTCGGCACCGGGCAGTCCGCCGGGCAGGGCGATCAGGTCGTAGTCCATCTGCAGGGCGTCGTCCAGGGTGGCGTCGGGCTGGATGCGGGTGCCCCGGCTGCCCAGCACCAGGCCCGGTTCCAGGCCGGCGGTGACCACGGCCACCCCGGCCCGGCGCAGGAGATCGACGATGGTGACGGCTTCCAGATCCTCGAAACCGTGGGCGAGGGGCACCAATACGCTGGGCATGTCAGCTCTCCTTCAGGTTGAGCAGGCGGTCCGCCTCCCGGGCGGCCCGTTCGGCGCAGTCTCCCAGGGACAGACCATTCAGGTAGTTGCCGGCCAGGGCCAGGGGCTCTCCGGCCAGCAGGGCATCCAGTTCAGCCACCCGGGGCGGGTGGACCACCCCCGGGGCGGGCAGGCGGTTGAGGCATTCGGCCACGTCGAGGAAATCGCCGGGGGCCACCCCCAGGGCGGCGGCGGCCCGATCCAGTTTGCCCTGCCGGTCCAGGCGGCCGGGACGGAAGTGGAAAGTGAAACCGCGCAGGGACTCGTGGGGCAGGATGTCCCGGCTCACCACGGACCAGAAATCATCTTCGTCGCCGATCAGGCCGGCCACCGGCTGGAGGCCCACCCGGTCGGCGGGCACCAGCACCCCCAGGGCTTCGCTGCTGGCCATGGGAAAACCGGCCAGGATGCGGGCCGCTTGCGGATGGACCTGGGCCAGCAGGGCGGCGGCGGCATCCACCGGCACGGCCAGGAAAAGCTGGCGGCAGGCCAGGCGCTCGTCGCCCACCCGGATTTCGTAACCGTCACGCCCACCGGTCAGGGCCGTCACCGCGGCCCCCGGGCGGACGGCGAAGGGGGCGTCTTCGGCCAAGGCTTCCAGCAGTCCCTGGAGTCCGCCCGAAAAGGTGAATTTGCGCGGCGCTTCCTGCATCCTGGGTTTGCGGCGGAACAGCCATTCGGCCGGAAAGGCGTCGGCGGGCTGGGACAGGACGGCGGCGAAGGCCGGGGCCAGAAGCCGCCGGTAATTGCCCTTGCCCAGCAGGCCGCCGAACCATTCGGCCACGCTGCGGCCGGCCTTGGGCCGGCCCAGGCCGAAGGGCAGATGCAGCGCCGCCTCGACGAAGCCCAGGCGGGTCATGGGCGAGCTGGTGGCCCCCTGGTGGTCGATGAACCGATAGCCCAGTTTTTCCCGGGTCAGCAGCTCCCCCAGCCGGCCCCGGTCCGCCAGGGCTTCCAGCAGGGGGCCATAGGAGTTGTAGGCAGTGTGGGCGCCCAGTTCCAGCCAGAAATCCGGGCGGGGCCGCCAGGTCCGGGCACAGCCCCCCAGGCGGGATTCGGCTTCCAGGAGCAGGACGGAACGGCCGGCCCGGGCCAGGCGGCTGGCGCCCACCAGGCCGCTGACGCCGCCGCCGATGACGATGCATTCATGGGTTTCCATAGGGGGGCTACCTTACCGCCGGGCCGCGCCGGCTGGCAATGCAAAAGGGGCCTGCCGGGCAAGGGAAACGTGGTCCGGGCCTGGCGCGGGGTGGTGGAACCCGCCCGGGCCGGGGTTCACCCCCGTGCCCTGGCCGGCTTCCACCGGGCAGCCGGCCCCAGGGGTGTGGAAACCTTCCGGACGGAAGCGCATCTGAAGGACATGCCATTGCGGAGCACGACCATGGGACCCACCCCCGTTTCCCTCATCCCGCTTCTGTTGGCCGGCCTGCTGGCCGGGTGTGCCGTCACGCCGGACGGTGGGCCCCGGGGCCACCTGCGCCTCCTCCAGCCCCTCGATATCCCCCCTGAAGCGGCCAGCCTGCGCCTGCAATACGGGCGGGTGGTGGCGCGCAACGCGGTGCAGGAACACGATCCCTTCTGCATCTTCGAGATCGACACCCGCAAAGAGGTGGCCCAGGGGGTGGCTCCGGGCCGCTTCGCCATCACCCGGGTGATCCGCAGCGTGGAAACCTTTGCCGGCCTGCCGGTCATGCCCCTTCGGCCCATGCGGGTGGCCTTCCACGACGACGGCAGCCCCACCCTGCTTTATTTCAAGACCACCTTCATCCTGACGGATGCCGCCCAGCCGGTGCGCAGTCTGGCCTGCATGAGCAACCAGATGGCCCCGGGCAACCCCATCCAGCGGCACCTGAGCCTGGCGGAGATTCGTCAGGCCCTGGGGGGACTGTTCAGCCTGGAATTGCCCGGAACCTGAAGGGGCAGCCCGTCACCCGGCGGCGCGGCGTTCCTCGGGCGGCTCGTCCAGGCCGCCTCCGGCGGGCAGATGCATGCGGATTTCCAGGCCGCCGCCCGGGCGGTTGCGGGCATTGATGGTGCCGCCATGGGCTTCCACGGCCCGTCTGGCGATGGCCAGGCCCAGGCCGAAGCCCACGCCGGCCCCGGCTTCGTCCCGGTAGAAGGGAACGAAGATGGCTTCCAGATCCTGCTCCGGCACCCCGGGCCCCCGATCGGCGACGATGATGCTCATCCAGCCCGGCCCCCCGGGGCCCACACGCACCTCAACGCTGCCATTGGGCGGCGTGAATTTCAGGGCATTGCGCACCACGTTCTCCACCGCCCGGTGCAGCAGTTCCCCCCGGCAGCGCATGGGCAGGGGGCCGGTGCAGTCGTAGATCACCTGCCTGCCCAGCGTCACGGCCTCGAAGCGGGCGTCCTCCACCACCGAGCCCACCACATCGCAGAGATCCAGCAGGTCCCGCTGGGCGCCCCCCATGCCGGCCTCCAGGCGGGACAGGGTGAGCAGTTCCCCCACCAGGGCATCCAGCCGGTCCGATTCCCGTTCGATCCGGTCCAGGCTGGCTTCCCATTCCCCGGGGATCTGCCGGGCCAGGCCGATGGCGGCCTGGAGGCGGGCCAGGGGGGAGCGGATCTCGTGGGACACGTCGTGCAACAGCCGGCGCTGGGTTTCCATGAGATCACGCAGACGGCTGGCCATGCTGTCGAAATCCCGGCCCAGGTCGGCCAGTTCATCCCGGCGGCGGCCCATGGCCTTGGCCACCCGCACGTCCAGATCGCCCCGGGCAGCCTCCTCGAAGGCGACGCGCAGGTTGCGGATGGGCTTGGCCAGGTACCAGGCCAGCACGGCGCTGAAACCCAGGCTGGCCATCAGGCCGGCGATCATCGGCACCCAGGGGGAGGGCGTGGGTGGCTGTCCGCCGGGGCGCACGGCATGGTCCGGCGGGGGGTAGGGGAGGTGGCCATGGGGGGGCGGCGGAATCTTGCCGGGTAGCATGCCCAGGGGAGGGCGGGCGGTGGCGAAGATCAGGTATTCCTGGCCCAGCGGGTCCCGGCCCCGCACGGCGATCGGGTCCGGGGTGGCCAGGGCCATGCGTCGCCGCGCTTCTTCCAGGGCGGCGGGGGGCAGATCCCGGCCGAGCAGATCATGGCCGGTCTGGTCCACCACGAAGAGTTGGGCCATGGGGTCGTCGCGCATCTTCTCCAGCAGATCCAGCAGGGCCTGGCGGCCTCCATGGACCAGGGTTGCGCTGGCGGCTTTGACCAGGAACATGGCCGGTGGCCCCTTGGCCAGTTCCTGGTTGTTCTCCTCCACGCTCCGCTTGTGGAACCAGACCACGGTTCCCACCACGCCGCCAGCGAGGAGCAGGGCCAGCCAGAAGGCGAAGAAGAACTTCCAGAACAGCCGCCCCAAGGATCACTCCCGGATGAGTTGGTAGCCGATGCCGCGCACGGTGTGGATGCAGGATCGGCCGTCCGGCAGGGTGCCCAGCTTGTGACGGATGCTGCTCATGTGCACGTCCACGCTGCGGTCGAAACGGGCCAGACGCCGGCCCAGGCCGGCCTCGGACAGTTCCGCCTTGGTCACCACCCGGCCGGCATTGCGCGCCAGGACCTCCAGCAGGTTGAATTCGGTGCTGGTCAGTTCCACGGGGTGGCCCGCCCATTCGGCGTGGCGCCGGGACGGCCAGAGGGACAGGGGGCCCACGCAGTGGCACTCCGCTTCCTCGCCGGGGCCGGCGCTCTGGACCCGGCGCAGGATGGCCCGGATGCGGGCCACCAGTTCCCGGGGGGTGCAGGGTTTGGGGACGTAATCGTCGGCACCCAGTTCCAGGCCCACGATGCGGTCCACGTCGTCTCCCTTGGCGGTCAGCATGACCACCGGCATCCGGCTCTGGGCCCGGATGGCGCGCAATACCTCGATGCCGTTCAGGCGCGGCATCATCACGTCCAGCACGGCCATGTCGTAGGCGCCCGTGAGGGCTTCCTCGGCACCAGCCTTGCCGTCGTACACCGCCCGGGTCTCGAATCCTTCCCGTTCCAGGTATTCGCTCAGCATGCCGGCCAGCACCACGTCGTCGTCGATCAACAGAATCTTCGGCATGGTCATGGGCAGGTTGGGAAACGCGATGCGCAATGATAACCAGGGGAACCCCCCGGCATGTCCGCGATGGCCTGCATTTACCGACTTTTACCCGTCCGGCACCGGGGTTTACCCCCGCCTGGGCAGACTTGCCGGGCCGGCACGGTCCCTGCGCCGGCCATTGTGCAAACACAGGAGATTCCGATCATGTCCCCCTCTCTTTGGTCCCCCCGCCTTCTGCTGCTGCTTGCCGGCCTGGGGCTGGCCGGAACGGCCCTGGCCGATCCCCTCCCTGTCCCGACGGCGGACGCCCCCTGCCCGGATGTGCCGCGTCGCGGGCCGCCGCCCATGGGCGATTGCCCCTGGGCCAACCCCGTCCCGGGCGCCGCCTGGGCCCCGCTTCCGACCCGGCCCGATGGCCTTTCCATGGCCCATGGGGGCCGCTGCGTGCCGCCACCGCCTCCCCCGGGCGCCTGGGAGTCCAGGGTGTCGATTCCCCTGTCGGTGTGGAGCGGGTATCTGGACGAAGGACAGTTGCTGCGCATCGCTGCCATCCATGCCCTGGCCGACGCCCAGATCCTCCAGGTTTTGGCGGAGGGGCGGCTGGCTGGACAGGCCGCTCCCCGGCCCCCCAGGGGGGCACCATGGGAAGGGCCCGGCCCGGATATGCCCCGGCCTTGAGCCGGGGCGGCCAACGGGACTCAGGCCTGGGTCACCAGGCTTGAGGTGTCGCCCCCGTCCATCTGGCCGTAGGTTTTGAGCAGGGCCAGGATCTGCCGCAGCACATCCCCATTGCCGGCGGTGCCCGAGGCCGAGTCCGTCGTCCCCTCGCTTTCGCTTTGCCCGTTGGCGCTCTGGTAGGCCATGGCCTCCGCACGATTCACCTTGCCATCCCCATCCGCATCCGCCGTGTCGAAGTCCGCCGCGATGCTGGCCATGAGGCTGGACATGGCGCTGTCCGTGCCGGCGATTTCCTCGGCCAGGGTGGACAACTCCTCCTGGGTGAGGCCGGCATCGCTTTCCGACGGGGGCGGAGGCGGGGGCGGCATGCCGGACATGGCGCCGCCCCGGGATGCCTGCATCTGGCCTTGCAACTCATCCAGCAGGCTTTGCAGGCTGTCGGAAAACTCCGTTTCGGTGACCTTGCCATCCCCGTCCCCGTCCAGGGTGCTGAAGACCTGTTCGGCGCTGGCGCCGCTGCTGCCCAGGGTCGAGAAGGCCGACTCCAGGTCGCTCTGTTCCACGTATCCCTGATCCTTGCTGTCCAGCTTGGAGAACAGGGTGCTGGCCATCTGGGTGAAGGCCGAACTGCTGCTGATGCCGCCGATCATGATCGACTCCTTTGCTTGCTCGCGATGAAAACCACCTGGAACGGTGGACTGCGACCCACGGGTCCGACTGGACGGGGAGCCATGCCGCCGTACATGCAAGTTATCGGCCAGATTGCTGATAAAACATTGATTGATAAGGTAAAAACGAGTTAACACAGGTAAAGGAACGGCAGCATTCCCAAGGGGGGAGCGTGGGCCTGGGCCCCCGCCGGGCCGTGTTTCGGCAGCCGTTTCCAGCCGTCGGCAAGACCTGCCGTGCCCTTGGCGGAAATTGCCGGCGCCCATGGGGCCGGTCCGGCGGAAAGCGGCAAGAATCGCCGCTGCCCGGCCGTATCCGACCAGGGGGACAGGGTTCACCGGGGTGGATTAGACTTCTGGCCATCCTCCCTGCCGAGCCAAGCCATGAACCTCGATGCCTCCGTTCACCGCTCCATTGTTCACGTCAAGCCGCAAGGATGTTGATTCCCGCACCTTCGTTGACCGCCACCCTCCGGGTGGCCCCGCTCTCGTCGCGTCGCGCCAATCACCCGCCAGAACGTACCATCGGGCGCGTCCAACCGCCGTTTCTAGGTTCAACCGAGTAATCAAGGATGATCACCCATCGCCTTCGCCCCCTTTTGCCGCACCTCATGCTGGCCGTCCTGTTGCTGGCCCCCCCGGGCCCGTCCACCGCCCAGGAGACCCCGCACCGGGCCACCCACCTGGGCAACCCGGCCACCCGCTTCGCCCCGCCGCTGAAGAGCGTGGAGGACCTGCGCCGCACCCTGCTGCGGGAGGATCTGCGGGATGACGTGCAGACGGTGGCGCGCATGAGCGGTTATCTGGGCGACATGGAGGATCTGCGCAAGGCGGCAGCCCAGGCGCCGGTGACCGAACTGCGCATCCCCCGCAACACCCTGCTGCCCGCCATGTCCACCCGCAGGAAGGGCAAGGTGGACGTGCTGCACAACGTGCTGTGGGCGGGCAAGAAACCCATCGAGGCCTACGCCTTCTCCTTCATTTCCGGAGAACGGCGCTACCGGGTGGTGACCCCCAAGGCGTGCAGCAACTTCTGGGTGGAAGCCCAGCAACCCGACCCGGTGGCGGAACTGGCCCTGGAGTGCAGCGCCCCCGCCGAAGCCGCCGCCGGCACCCTGGTGGAACTGTGCTGCACTCTGAGCAACGTGGGAGAACTGGCCGAGCCCCAGGCCACCCTGGCCCTGCCTTACCCGGCCAACGGCCAGGTGCGCTGCGTATCCGGCGGTCCCGACGTGGACGACGACAGCCGCCTCACCTGGACCTTCGACGCTCTGGCCCCGGGGGCCGGCCGCACGGTCTGTACCAACTTCACCGGACGGGCGCCGGGCCCCCTGGAATTCACCGCCTACGCCACGGCCCGCCGGGCCTCCGGCCTGGGCGCCGTGGCCGAGACCCGGGTCACCGGCCAGCCGGCCGGGGCCCCCTGAGCCCGGATCACTGGCCGGCCGCAGCCGGGCTGTCCGCCTCCCGCCAGCCGCCGCCCAGGGCCTTGAACAGGTCCACCGCAGCCACCAGCCGGCTCTGCCGGGCGGATACCTGGGCCAGTTGGGCGTCGTTCAGGCTGCGCTGGGCATCCAGCACGTCCAGATAGGCGGAATAGCCCGCCTCGTAACGGGCCCGGGCCACCGCCAGGGCCTGCTCGGCGGCCGTCACCCGGGCTACCTGGGCGTCCTCCGCCTCGGCGTTTTCGCGCAGGCCCACCAGGGCGTCGTTCACTTCCTTGAAGGCCGTATGCACCGCCTGCTGGTAGGCCGCCAGGGCCTGCTGCTGGCGGGCGCTGGCCTGGTCCACCCGGGCCGCGTTGGCGCCGGCGTCGAACACCGGCAGCACCAGCCCCAGGCCCAGGTTCCAGGTGCGGGCCCCGGAGGAGAACAGGTTGGACAGGTCCTTGCTCTCCTGGCCCAGGCCGCCGGTCAGGGAAATGGTGGGGTAGAGGGCCGCCTTGGCCACCCCGATGCGGGCGTTGCTGGCCACCAGGGTCTCCTCCGCCTGGCGCAGATCCGGCCGGGCCTCCAGCAGGCTGGAGGGCAGTCCCGCCGGGGGCACCGGCGGCAGGGGCAGGGTACGCAGGTCCCCCATTTCCACCTTGAGGGCGGGATTGCCGGTCAGCAGGGCCAACTGGCTTTCCGCCAGGGCCCGCTGCTGGCGCAACCCGGCCAGTTGGGCCCGGACGGCGGCCAGGGCGCCTTCCGCCTGGCGCAGGTCCAGGGGCGAGGCCAGGCCCCCGTCCACCCGGCTGGCCACGATCTTCAGGCTGGCTTCCCGGCTGGCCAGGGTCTCCTGGCTCACCGCCAGTTGCGCGTCGGCGGCCCGCAGGCCCAGGTAGGTGTTGGCCACCATGCCGGCCAGGGACAGCCGGGCCGTATCCCGGGCATGGCGGCTGGCCAGGGCCTGGGCCCGGGCGGCTTCCCTGGTGCGGCGCAGGCGGCCCCAGAAATCCACTTCGAAGGCGGTGGACAGGCCCAGGCTGTGGGTCGTCCGGTAGATGGGCATGGCGTTGTTGAAGGTGGCGCTTTTGGAACTGGATCGGCTGCGGCTGGAATCGGCACTCAGGTCCACGGAGGGCGTCAGGGCCGCGCCGGCTTCCCGCAGGGCCGCCTCGGCCTCTTCCACCCGGGCCACGGCGGCCTTCAGGTCAAAGTTGCCGCCCACGGCCTGGTCCACCAGTTCGTTGAGGACGGGGTCGTTGAAGCGCTGCCACCAGGCCGCCTCCACGGCGGCCGCTTCGCTGCCGGCACTTTGGGCATAGGCGGCAGGCAGGGTGCTGGCGGGCCGCTGGTAATCGGGTCCCAGGGCGGAACAGCCTGTCAGGGCCAGGACCAGAACGCCCAGCAGGGCGACGCCTCTCACCCCGGCCCTCTCGCCCTTACCGGAGTGAGGGAACGGCCGGGTGGCGGATCGGGGACGGGCAATCATGACTTCACCTCCACGGCGGGCTGGGCCACCCGGCCGGACTTGCCCCGGGACAGCCATTTGAAGAACAGGGGCACGAACAGGGTGGCGATGAAGGTGGCGGCCAGCATGCCGCCGAACACGCCGGTGCCCATGGAACGGCGGGCGGCGGCGCCGGCGCCGCTGGCCCAGACCAGGGGCACCACCCCCAGGATGAAGGCCAGGGAGGTCATGACGATGGGCCGGAAGCGCAGGCGGGCGCCTTCCATGGTGGCGTCCATGAGGGACATGCCCTGTTCCAGTTTCTGGGTGGCGAATTCCACGATCAGGATGGCGTTCTTGGACGCCAGGCCGATGAGCACCACCAGGCCGATCTGAAAGTAGATGTCGTTGGGCATGCCCCGGCTCAGCACCGCCACCAGGGCGCCGGTGAGGGCGAAGGGCACGGCCATGATCACCGCCAGGGGCAGGGACCACTTCTCGAACTGGGCGGCCAGGATGAGGAACACCATGATGATGGCGAACACGAAGGCCTGGGTGGACGATGAACCGGTCTGCTTCTGCTGGTAGGCCTGGCCGGTCCAGGCGATCTGGTAGCCGTCGGGCAGGGTCGCTTCCGCCACCTGCTCCACCAGGCGGATGGCGTCCCCGGAACTCACGCCGGGCACACTGTCCCCCAGGATCTTGGCGGCCACGAAGCCGTTGAAGCGCTCCAATTGCTCGGGGCCGATGACGTTCTTCACCGTGCTCACCGCCGCCAGGGGAATCATGGCCCCGCTGGTGCCGCTCTTCACGTACACCTTGCCCAGGTCCTCGGGCTTGAGGCGGTAGGCCGCCTCGGCCTGGAGGTGCACCCGGTAGACCCGGCCCGACTTGTTGAAGTCGTTCACGTAGAGGGAGCCCATGGTGCTTTGCAGGGTTTCGTAGATGCTGGTGAGGGGAACGCCCAGGGCGATGGCCTTGGCTTCGTCCACTTCCACGAACAACTGGGGCACCGTGGGCCGGAAGAAGGTGTTGATGCGGGAGAATTCCTGGTGCTTCTGCAGTTCCGCCATGAAATCCTGGACCACCTGGTGCAGCTTCATGGGGTCCCCGTCGGCCCGGTTCTGCACGTAGACCTCGAAGCCGCCGGCGGTGCCCAGGCCCATGATGGGCGGCGGGTTGAACACCAGGGCCAGGCCGTCGGGCAGCATCATGCCGGCGCCCATGAACTTCATGGCCAGGTCGTCGGCCGCCGTGGTCCGCTCGTCCCAGGGCTTGAGGGGCAGGAAGATGGTGCCGGCGTTGGGTTTGTTGCCACCGCCGATGAGGTCGAAACCGGACACCACGAAGGCGTGGGCCAGGGCGGGGTCCTGGGCCACCGTCTGGCGCATCTGCTCGCCGGTGGCGCCGGTGCGTTTCAGGGTGGCCCCGTCGGGCAGCATGACGGCGGAGATCAGGTAGCCCTGGTCCTCGGAGGGCACGAAACTGCCCGGCACCAGGCGGATCAGCCAGGCTCCGGCGCCGATCACCAGGGCGAACAGCACCAGGCCCACGATGCCGTGGCGCAGGATGCGGCCCACGGTGCGCACGTAGAAATTGGTCAGGGCCGTGAAGAAGCGATTGAAGGGCCGGAAGAGGGCCGACTCCTTGTGGCTGGGCTTGAGCAGCAGGGCGCAGAGGGCCGGGGTCAGGGTCAGGGCCACCACCCCGGAGATCACCACCGCCACCGCCACGGTCACTGCGAACTGGCGGTACAGGGTGCCGGCGATGCCCCCCAGGAAGGCCACGGGCACGAACACGGCGCAGAGCACCAGGACGATGGCGATCACCGCGCCCTGGACTTCCTTCATGGCCTCCACGGCGGCGTCGAAGGGTTTGAGGCCCTTCTCGGCCATGAGCCGTTCCACGTTCTCCAGCACCACGATGGCGTCGTCCACGACGATGCCGATGGCCAGCACCAGGGCGAACAGGGTGAGGGTGTTGATGGAGAAGCCGAAGGCGTAGAGGCCGGCGAAGGTGCCGATGAGGGACACGGGCACCGCCACCATGGGGATGATCGTGGCCCGCCAGCTTTGCAGGAACAGGAACACCACCCCCAGCACCAGCAGCACCGCAACCCCCAAGGTGTGTTCCACCTCGGCGATGGAGGCGCTGACGAAGCGGGTGGTGTTGAAGGGGATCACGTAGCCCACCCCCTGGGGGAACTTGGCCTTCAACTCCTCCAGGCGGGCTTCCACCCGCTCGGAGGTTTCCAGGGCGTTGGCCCCGGTCTGCAGGAACACGCCCATGGCGATGGTGGGCTTGCCGTCCAGGCGCACCGTCTGCTCGTAGCTGTTGGCCCCCAGTTCGATGCGCGCCACGTCCTTCAGGCGCAGCACCCCGCCGGGACCGTCGGCCCGGATGACGATGTCGCCGAACTGCTCCGGGGTCACCAGGCGGCCCTTGGCGGTCACGGTGTAGACCAGCACCTGGTCGTCCGGCGCCGGCTCCTGGCCGATCTTGCCCGCCGCGTTCTGGGCGTTCTGGGCCTTCACCGCCGCGGCGATCTCGCTGGTGGTGACCCCCAGCTGGGCCATCCGGTCGGGCTTCAGCCAGATGCGCATGGCGTAGTCCTGGGCGCCGAACACGGTCACGTCGCCCACGCCGGGCACCCGCTTCAGCTCATCGACGATGTTCAGGCTGGCGTAGTTGGACAGGTACAGGGTGTCGTAGCGGCTGTCCCGGGTTTCCATGCCGATGACCAGCAGGATGTCGTTGGAGCGCTTCTGCACGATCACCCCGTTGCGCCGCACTTCCTCCGGCAGGCGGGGCTCGGCGGCCTTCACCCGGTTGTTCACGTTCACCGAGGCCTGGTCGATGTCGGTGCCCACCTCGAAGGTGGCGGTGATGATCACGGAACCGTTGGCCGAGGCGGAGGAGTTGAAATAGGACATGCCCTCCACGCCGTTCAACTGCTCCTCGATGGGGGCGGCCACGGTGCGCGCCAGGGTCTCGGCGGAGGCACCGGGATAGGTGGCGGTGATCAGCACCGTGGGCGGCGCGATCTGGGGATACTGGGACACGGGCAGGACCTGGGAGGCCACCAGCCCGGCGATGACGATGATGATGGAGATGACGGCCGCAAAGATGGGCCGGTGGATGAAGAAACGGGACATGGTTTGCTACCTCAACCCTTGCCGGCCGGCTTGCCCGCGCCGGGTGCGCCGGCACCCGGCCCGCCCATGCCCGGCGGCATCTCGCCCGGCTTGTGGGGCAGCACCGGGGCGCCGGGGCGCAGCTTCATGAGGTTGTCGACGATGACCTTGTCGCCGGGTTGCAGGCCGCCCAGGATCACCCAGTCCTTGCCGAACCAGTCGCCGGCCTGGACGGGCCGGGGCGCCACCTTGTTGTCCGGACCGGCCACCATGACCAGGCGGCCCATGTCGCTCTGGATCACCGCCGACTGGGGCACCAGGTAGACCCCGTCGCGCAGGCCGGTGGCCAGGCGCACCCGCACGAACTGGCCGGGCAGCAGGGCGGCGTCGGGATTGTCGAACTCGGCGCGCAACTGCTGGGTGCCCAGGGTGGGGTCGATCTGGCTGGCCAGGAAGTTGAGCCGGCCCTTGCGGGGAAACACGGAGCCGTCAGGCAGCACCAGTTCCACCGCCGTCACCTTCTTCGGGTCCAGATGGCCGCCGGCCAGCTTGGCGGTATCGCTCTGGGCCAGGCTGAAGCGCACCCACAGGGGGTTGGTCTGGTGGATGGAAGTGAGCAGGTTGTCCGCATCCTTGATGATCAGATTGCCCTCCGACTTCACCGCCCGGCCCGACTGGCCCGCCACCGGGGCGGTCACCGTGGTCCAGGCCAGGTTCAGTTCCGCTTGGTGCAAGGTGGCCTCGGCCGCCGCCAGGGCGGCCTGGGAGATGGCATCGGTGGATACCGCGTCGTCGTATTCCTTGCGGCTGACGGCCTGCTTGTCCAGCAAACCCTTCAGCCGGGCCGCCTCCCGGACCGCCTGGTCGGCCTGGGCCTTGGCGCCGGCCAGGGCGGCCCTGGCCTGGGCCAGGGTGATTTCATAGGGGGCCCGGTCGATCTGGAACAGGGGCTGGCCCGCCTTCACGGTTGCCCCTTCCTCGTAGAGCCGCTTGACGATCACCCCCCCCACCCGGGCCCGTACCTCGGTTTCCTTGGCGCCTTCGGTCTGGGCCATGACCTCCACGGCCATGGGCACCTGGGTGGGCTGAACCTCGATGACCGTCACCGGCAGGGCCGGCATGCCGCCGCCGGGAGCGCCGGCCCCCGCCTGTTCCTCCTGGCCGCCGGAACAGCCGGCCAGGGCTGCCACCAGCACCAGGGAAAGAAGCCAGGCCGGCCGGGCACGCCGGGGAGTCGAGAAGGAAGGGGCCATGGTGCTTTCTCCAGCAAAAAAATGTGGACGGAGTATATACAAACACGAATGTATGTAAAATAACGGCATTCAGTTTTTCTCGATTTTTCGCTTCGGCCAAGCGTGATGGACGGAGCCAAACGCCACTACCATGACGACAAATTGTTGCGGTTCGTGTTCCCCTACCCCGAATCCAGGAGGGCCCGCCCGGGCATGAAGAGACATGGCGCGCAAGACCAAGGCCGAAGCGGAACTCACCCGCCAGCAGATCCTGGACGCCGCCCTGCTGGTCTTCCACCAGCGGGGGGTGAGCCGCACCACCCTGGATCAGATCGCCCGGGCCGCCGGGGTGACCCGGGGCGCCGTGTACTGGCACTTCGCCAACAAGACCGAGCTGTTCTTCGCCATGCGGGAGCAGATCACCCTGCCCCTCATCGACCACATGCACGAACTCCTGCTGGCGGAGGATCTGGCCGATCCCCTGGACGGCGTGGAGCAGACCGTCCAGGACTTCTTCAAGAGCATCATGGATTGCCCCCAGGTGCGCCAGCTCTTCGACATCGTGTTCCTGCGCTGCGAATACGTGGACGAATTCGCCGAAATCCTCGCCGAGCTCCTCAAGCCCAGCCTGGACTTCCTCCGTGACGTGGAAATCGCCTACCAGCGGGCCCGGGACAAGGGCACCCTGGCCCCGGGCCTGGACCCCAACGCCATGGCCCTGGACACCTGGGCCTTCGTGCGGGGCACCTTCCAACACCTGCTGTCCTTCCCCGATGAACGGGACTGGCCCCGGCGCATCGGGTCCATGGTCCAACAGCACATGGCCCTGCGGCGGAAGCGATGAGGCGAGCGCGCTCACACTCCGGAACACTTCTTAACTCCGCTTAACCGCGTGATGACGGGAATTCACCGGCCTTTACGCCATCCTGTCGCCATGCCAAACCGTACCTGTCCACCCTGCTTCCTCGCCCTGCTGGCTGCCATCCTGCTGGGCGGCTGCACGGTCCTGGGCCCCGAGCAGCAGACCCCGGCCCTGGCCCTGCCGGCCGCCTGGTCAACGAGCCCGGCCGCCGCCGTGAAGTCTCCCTCCCCCGCCCCGGATCTGGCGACCTGGTGGCAACAGTTGGGTGACACCACCCTGGCCGCCCTGGTGGAAAACGCCCTGGCCGCCAACCCGGACCTGCGCGCCGCCCGGGCCAGTGTGCGGGAAGCCCGGGCGCGCCGGAATCTGGCCGGGGCCCAGCGGCTGCCCAGCCTGGGCGCCTCGGCCAGCGCCAGCGCAGCCAGGAGCAGCAAGGAAAGCGGCAGCGGGGCCAGCAGCGAAATCTACGGCCTGGGCCTGGACGCCGCCTGGGAAGCGGACCTGTTCGGCGGCCTGAAGCGGGGCGAGGAAGCAGCCCGGGCCGATCTGGCCGCCAGCGAGGCCGATATGGTAGCGGTGCAGGTCAGCCTGGTGGCGGAAGTGGCCCTGGCTTACGTGGACCTGCGTGGCAGCCAGGCCCGCCTGGCCATCGCCCGGGCCAACCTGGACAGCCAGCAACAAACCCAGCAACTCACCGACTGGCGCCATCAGGCCGGCCTGGCCAGCCGCCTGGACGTGGAGCAGGCCCGCAGCAGCGTGGAACAGACCCGGGCCCAGATTCCCAGCCTGGAAACCAGCCGCAGCGAAGCCGTGAACCGCCTGGCGGTGTTGTTGGGCCGCAACCCCGGCGACCTGGACAAACCCCTCGCGGACGCCCTGGCCCAAACCCGTCCTCTGCCCAAACTGCCGGAACAGGTGGCAACGGGCATTCCCGCCCAGGTACTGACCCGGCGGCCCGACCTGATCGCCGCCGATCGCCGGTTGGCCGCAGAAACCGCCCGGGTTGGCGAGGCCCAGGCGGCCCGCTACCCGGGCCTGAGCCTGTCCGCCAGCTTCGGCCTGGAGGCTTTGAACCCCGCCGACCTGTTCAGCGGCGCCGCCTTCACCCGCAGCCTGCTGGCCGGCCTGTCCGCCACCCTGTTCGACGGCGGCCGCCTGCGCCAGCAGGTGGAGATCCGGAACGCCATCCAGGAGCAGGCCCTCATCGCCTACGAAAGCGCGGTGCTCACCGCCCTGGAGGAAACGGAAAACGCCCTGTCCAGCCTGGCCAATCTGAAGCAACGGGTCACCGCCCTCCAGGCGGCAGAGCAAGCGGCCGGCCTGGCCGCCCAACTGGCCCGCCAGCGCTACGAAGCCGGCAGCGTGGACTTCCAGACCGTGCTGGAAACCGAACGCACCCGGCTCACCGCCCAGGACAGCCTGGCCATCGCCCAGGCCGACAGCGTCACCGCCCTGGTGCGGCTGTACAAAGTCCTGGGCGGCGGCTGGCAAGTTGTGCCCGCCTCCCCCTCACCGCCCCGGGACACGCTGATATGACCACACCCATCAACCTTGCCAGCCTGGTCGAATCCGTCCAGTCCTCTCCATGGAAAAGCCGCCGCCGTCTGCTGCTGCTCATCGGACTGCCCCTGCTGCTCCTGCTCGCCTACCTGCTCATGAGTCCTGCGGAACGGAATGCCGGACCTGGCTACCAGACCGAAGCAGCCAGCCAGGGCGATCTCACCGTCACCGTCTCCGCCAGCGGCACCCTGGCCCCCACCAACGAAGTGGAAGTGGGCAGCGAACTGTCCGGCACGGTGGACAGGGTGCTGGTGGACGTGAATGACCGGGTGAAGAAGGGCCAACTCCTGGCCCGCCTGGACATCGCCAAGCTCCAGGATTCAGTGGCCAAGTCGGAGGCCAACCTGGCCGCCGCCGAAGCCCAGGTGGCCCAGGCCCGGGCCACGGTCAGCGAATCCCGGGCCAACCTGGCCCGCCTGCGCCACGTGGCGGAACTGTCCGGCGGCAAGGTGCCGGCCCAATCCGAACTGGACACGGCGGAAGCCACCCTGGCCCGGGCCGTGGCCGGCGAGGCCAGCGCCCGGGCCAGCGTGGCCCAGAACCAGGCGGCCCTGAAATCCGACCGCACCAACCTGGCCAAGGCCAGCATCGTTTCCCCCATCAACGGCGTGGTCCTCACCCGCCAGGTGGAACCGGGCCAGACCGTGGCGGCCTCCCTGGAAGCCCCGGTGCTGTTCACCCTGGCGGAAGACCTGACCCGCATGGAACTGCAAGTGGACGTGGACGAAGCCGACGTGGGCCAGGTGAAGGAGGGCCAGGAAGCCCGTTTCAGCGTCGATGCCTGGCCCGGCCGCCACTATGCCGCCCGCATCACCCGGGTGAACTTCGGCGCCACCAGCACCGACCAGGTGGTGTCCTACCAAACCACCCTGCAGGTGGACAACGCCGACCTGAGCCTGCGTCCGGGCATGACCGCCAACGCCGAGATCGTCACCGCCCGGGTACGGGATGCCCTGCTGGTGCCCAACGCCGCCCTGCGCTTCACCCCGCCCGAAACGGCAGCGGCCAAACCTTCCGGCGGCCTGCTCTCGGCCCTGCTGCCCCGGCCCCCGGCGCCCCCGGAGAAGAAGGCCGGTACCGTGAAGGCCGAAGGCACCCAGCGGGTCTGGGTATTGCGCGACGGCCAGCCGGTGCCGGTGGATTTCCAGGCCGGACTGAGCGACGGCAGCCATACCCAGGTGCTGGGCGGGGAGCTGAAGGCGGGGATGGCGGTGATCACGGATGAGGTGGGAGTAGTGAAGTGAGGCGGGGATGGAAAAGTCTTGAATCCCCCCCAGCCCCCCTTTACAAAAGGGGGGAGAACGGCGCCGTCGGCGAAGCCTGCCCCCCTCTCCCCCGCGAAGACCTGCTCCCCCCTTTCTTAAAGGGGGGCTGGGGGGGATTTGCCACGGCCCCGTTCCCTCATCCCTAACCCCCCTCACCCCTGACTCCTCACCCCTCACCCCTCACCCCTCACCCCTCACCCCTCACCCCTCACCCCTCACCCATGTCCCTCCTCTCCCTCCAATCCGTCACCAAGACCTACGGCCAGGGCCAGGCTGCCTTCCAGGCCCTGGCCGGCGTGGATCTGGCGGTGGAGGCCGGGGATTTCGTGGCGGTCATGGGCCCCAGCGGTTCGGGCAAATCCACGGTGATGAACATCCTGGGCTGTCTGGACACCCCCAGTAGCGGCAGCTACCTGTTCCAGGATGTGCACGTGGAAAACCTGGATCGCAATCAGCGGGCCCTGCTGCGCCGCCATTACCTGGGCTTCGTCTTCCAGGGCTTCAACCTGCTGGCCCGCACCTCGGCCCTGGAGAACGTGGAACTGCCCCTGCTCTATCGCGGCGAGCCGGTGGCGGCCCGCCATGCCGCCGCCCGGGCGGCCCTGGAGCAGGTGGGCCTGGCGGGCTGGGAAACGCACAACCCGGCGGAACTGTCCGGCGGCCAGCAGCAGCGGGTGGCCATCGCCCGGGCCATCGTCACCCGGCCCACGGTGCTGCTGGCCGACGAACCCACCGGCAACCTGGACACCCGGCGCAGCCACGAGATCATGGAACTGCTCACCCGCCTGAACCTGGAATTGGGCATCACCGTGCTCATGGTCACCCACGAGCCGGACATGGCCGCCTACGCCCGGCGGGTGGTGCACTTCGTGGACGGGCGGGTGGACAGCGACCAGCGCAACACGCCGAGGGAGACACCGGCATGATCTGGAACACCCTGCTCATCGCCCTGCGGGAAATCCGCCGCAACCTGCTGCGCGCCTTCCTCACCATCCTGGGCATCGTCATCGGCGTGCTGGCGGTGGTCACCATGGTCACCCTGGGCAACGGCGCCACCCAGGCGGTGTCCGCCCAGGTGGCCAGCCTGGGCAGCAATCTGCTCATGGTCATGCCCGGCCAGCGCCTGGGCCCGGGCCGGGACAGCGCCGGGGCGCCGTCCTTCAAGCTGGCCGACGCGGAAGCCATCCGCGCTCAGATCCCGGGCCTGGCCGGGGTGGCGCCCATGGCCAGTTCGCAAGTCACCGTGGTGGCCGGCGGGCAGAACTGGTCCACCACCATCCAGGGCAGCAGCCGGGACTGGTTCCACGCCGGCGCCTGGAAGCTGGCCTCGGGCCGCCTGTTCAACGAAGGGGAGGAGCGGGCCGGGGCGGCGGTCTGCGTGGTGGGGGAACGGGTGCGCAAGGAACTGTTCGGCAAGCAGGACCCGGTGGGCAGCCAGATCCGGGTCAAGCAATTCGTCTGCGACGTGGTGGGCCTGCTCCAGGCCAAGGGCCAGTCGGGCATGGGCCGGGATCAGGACGACGTGGTGGTGATGCCCCTGCGCACCGTGCAGCGCCGGCTCACCGGCAGCCAGGACGTGGCGGGCCTGATGATCTCGGTGCGGGACGGGGTATCCACCAGCAAGGTCCAGCAGCAACTGGAAGGCCTGCTGCGGGAGCGGCGGCACATCGCCGACCTCGAGCAGGACAATTTCAACGTCATGGACACCAGGCAGATCGCCGAAACCCTGTCCGGCACCACCCAGGTGCTCACCGCCCTGCTGGGCGCCGTGGCGGCGGTGAGCCTGCTGGTGGGGGGCATCGGCATCATGAACATCATGCTGGTCTCGGTCACCGAACGGACCCGGGAGATCGGCATCCGCCTGGCCATCGGCGCCCTGGAACAGGAAGTGTTATTGCAGTTCCTCATCGAAGCCGTGGTGCTCTCCAGCCTGGGCGGCCTGATCGGCATCCTGCTGGCCACGGGCCTGTCCATGGTCCTGGCCGACCTGATGCAGGTGCCCTACGCCTTCGACCCGGGCATCAATCTGCTGGCCTTCGGCTTCTCCGCCGCCATCGGCGTCATCTTCGGCTACTTCCCGGCCCGCCGGGCGGCCCGGCTGGATCCCATCGAGGCCTTGCGCCACGAGTGAAGCCGGGCGGAGGCCCGGCCGGGAGCGGGGGATTATTCCTCCACCACGTCCGTGCTCCAGCCCCGCTGATCCTTCTTCAAGCGATAGCTGAAATGGGGCGGGCTCAGGGCGAAGGTGAGGAACAGGAAAACGAAGGCCAGGATGGCCCAGAGCCCATAGACCTGGAAGCGGAAGGCGGCCTGTTCGCCCAGGCCCAGGGCGGCATAGTGCCGGCTCAGCTCGCCCATGTAGGCCATGACCCCATCGAAGCTGAAGCCCGCCTGGAGGAACAGGATCCAGGCGCCGGTGGCCACCGGGCAGAGCAGCACGGCCACCAGCAGCCGGCGCAGGTAGTCGTTCACATCACGGGTGTGGTGCATGACAGTCTCCTCTTTTGGGGTGTTGTCAGGACCCACTAGTTCAAGGCGCCCGGCAGGGCCACCAATGCTTCGGGCCTCTGGGTGCTTGCCGCTGTCGTCGGGTCCGGCTCCGATGCGGATCGAAATTCCGCCAGCCCCTCGCCGGGCGGGCTTCCGGGTAGCACACTGGCGGCCATGGCTGGTTCTCCCTCCCCCTACCCCATCTCCCCGGACCAGGTGGAGATCAGCGCCATCCGCGCCCAGGGCGCCGGGGGCCAGAACGTCAACAAGGTCGCCAACGCGGTGCATCTGCGCTTCGACATCGCCGCCTCGACCCTGCCCGAGGAGATCAAGGCCCGGCTGCTGGCCCTGGGGGACCAGCGCATCAGCAAGGAAGGCGTGGTGGTCATCAAGGCCCAGGTCCATCGCAGCCTGGAGAAGAACCGGGACGAAGCCCTGGCCCGGCTCCAGGAACTGGTGGACAGCGTCTCCGGCACGCCGAAGCCACGGCGGCCCACCAAGCCCACCCGGGGTTCGGTGACCCGCCGCCTGGAAGGCAAGTCCCGGCGGGGCGCCATCAAGGCCGGCCGTGGCCGTGTGGAGTAGGCGCCGATCCGGGATAATCCCCGCTTCCCCTCGACCCGGGCGGCCCTCGCCACCCCTCCGCCCCGCCCCATGAAAACCCCCAGCAGACTTGAACCCCTGGCCACCGACGGCCTGGTGGATGCCGTCCTCCGCCAACTCATGAGCGGCAAGGAGGCCACGGTCTACGTGGTGCTGTGCGGCGACGAAGTACGCTGCGCCAAGGTCTACAAGGAGGCCAACAAGCGGGGCTTCCACAAGGCCGTGGACTACACCGAAGGGCGCAAGGTCAAGAACAGCCGCCAGGCCCGGGCCATGGCCAAGGGCACCCGCTACGGCCGGGAGGAAGTGGAAGCCGCCTGGCAGCGCCACGAGGTGGACGCCCTGCACCGCCTGGCCGCCGCCGGCGTGCGGGTGCCCACCCCCTACAACTTCCTGGAAGGGGTGCTGCTCATGGAGCTGGTCACCGATGCCCAGGGCGAGCCCGCCCCTCGGCTCAACGACGTGGCCCTGGATCCGGAACTGGCCCGGCAATACCACGCCCAGCTCATCCGCCAGGTGGTGCGCATGCTCTGCGCCGGCATCGTCCACGGCGACCTGTCGGAATTCAATGTGCTGGTGGACCCGGAAGGCCCGGTGATCATCGACCTGCCCCAGGCCATTGACGCCGCCGCCAACAACAACGCCAGGCGCCTGTTCCAGCGGGACGTGGACAACCTGGCCAGCTACTTCGGCCAGTTCGCCCCGGAACTCCCCGCCACCCGCTACGGCCAGGAGATCTGGTCCCTCTACGAAGCCGGCGAGCTGCGCCCCGACAGCCCCCTCAGCGGCCAGCACCGGAGCGTGGAGAAACGGGTGGACCTGGACGAGGTCATGCAGGTCATCGACGAAGCCCGCAAGGAAGAGGCGGCCCGCCTGGCCCGGCAGGGGTAGATGAACAAGCCGAGGGCCTGGCCGGCATGCCGGCCAGGCCCTCGGCCCGGACATGCCGCGTCGTTACGAGCGCTTGTTGATTTTCACGGTGTATGTCGTGGTGACCTTGGCCCCCAGGGAATCGGTCACGGTCACGGCCAGGCTGAAAGTGCCGGCCTTCCGGGGGGTTCCGCTCAACACCCCGTTGGCAAAACTCAGGCCGGAGGGCACGCCAGTGGCGCTCCAGGTGTAGGGCGACACGCCGCCGGAAGCCGTGAGGGAGGCGGAATAGACCTTACCCACTACGCCATTGGCCAGGGTTCCGGATATCAGCACCGGGGCGGGAGCGGGCATCACGGTCATGGTGTCGGCGTAGCAACCGGCCACGGAATCCAGGACGCCGGTGTAATTGATCAGCTCGCCGGTCAGGAAGGTGGTGGTGCCGCCGGTGAAGGTGGTGGCGTTCTGGGGCGCATACCAGACGTGGTCCGCCAGGGCCGCGCCGCCATTGACCACCAGGAAATCCCGGCCCACCGAGGTGATCACCGCATTGGCCCCGGTGCAGGCCACCGCAAGGGACTGCTCCGACCCGCCCGTGCTGACCACGTGGAAGGCGTTGTCGCCGATCCCCACGTCGATGTCCACCAGGGCGTCCTGCAGAATGGGCCGGCCTTCAGCGTAGGCGCCAAGGGGTTGGTCGTTGTAGAAGTCGGTGCTGCTGAACACGCTCGGCACGACCCAGCCCACCACCCCATTGGGATAGGCCTGGTTTGAAGCATCGCTGACCAGGAGGGTGTAGCGCTCACCCGGGGTGAGGGTGATGCCGGCAGCGGCGTAATCCACGTCCAGATAGCCCATGAAGGGCGCCGTCAGGACCACGTCCCGGCTATCCAGCACTTCGCCACCCGAGCCCTCGCCCTTCAGCAGTTTCACGTTGACGGAGATGCTGGCGGCCACGGGGTAGGGATAGGAGCCTGGCAGGATCTGGCCCGGATACAAGGCAGCCAGCCAGTTGGTGAAGGAGGTCTCGTCGGCCAGATACAGGCCGGCCTTGACCTGACTGGCCACGGCCACGAAGGTCTGGCCCACCGGGGCGTGGTTGAAGTCATGACCGGAGGAACTGGTTGGCGCGAATTCGATGTCGCTGGCGCTGGCCTGGACAGCCAAGGAGCCCACGCTGGCGGCGACCGCCAGGGCAAGGGAGGCCAGGGCCCGGGTAAACGTATTCATGGGTGCACTCCTGTTGGGTAGTTCAAGGGATTCCAGCAGGAGTGGGCATTCGTGACGCACCTCCCTCCCTGATGGTGCCGATCACAGTACGTGTAAATTATTTACACGTCAATCGCGCGGATTCGCTTTGGTCTTCTCCCTGCTGCTGCCATCCCCCGATCCGTGCCCCCCATGCCGCCCCGCCACCCAGCGGTGGGCCAGCCAGGCCCCGCCGCCACCCAGGGCCATGATCACCATGAGGGGCAGGCCGCTGCCGTCGTGCCAGAAACCCACCAGGCTGCCGGTCAGGGTGGCCAGGGCGAATTGCAGGCTGCCCATGAGGGCGGAGGCCTTGCCGGCCATCTGGCCGTGGGTGGCCAGGGCGGCGGCGGCGGCGTTGGGGCCGATGAAGCCCAGGCTGGCCACGTAGAGGAAGAAGCCCGCCAACACCAGGGGCAGGGGCAGCCAGCCGGCCAGGGCACAGAGGGCCAGGCCCAGGCCGGCCAGGGCGGGCAGGGCCACGCCCCGGGCCAGGATGGCGGTGAGGGGGCGGGTCTTCAACAGGCGGGCGTTGATCTGGCTGAGGAGGACGAAGCCCAGGGCATTGGCCCCGAACACCCAGCCGAAGGCGTCCGTGGGCAGGCCATGCAGTTGGATCAGCACGAAGGGGGAGCCGGCGATGTAGGCGAACATGCCGGCGAAGGCCAGGCCCCCCACCAGGGTGTAGCCCAGGAAGGACGGACTGGCCAGCAGGCTGGCATAGTCGGCCAGCACCGGCCCCAGGCGCAGGGGGGGCTCGTGGCGGGTGTCGTGGGTTTCCGGCAGGCCCAGCCAGACGGCCAGGAAGGCCAGGGCGCCAAAACCTGCCAGCAGATGGAAGATGGCCCGCCAGCCCAGGTGGGTCACCACCCAGCCCCCCAGCAGGGGGGCCAGGATGGGGGCCAGGCCCATGACCAGGATGAGCATGGAGAAGGCCCGGGCCGCCTCCCGGGCGGTGCAGCGGTCGCGCACCACGGCCCGGGTGATGACCATGCCGGCACAACCCCCCAGGGCGGCCAGGAACCGCCAGGCGGCCAGGGTTTCCACGTTGCCGGCCAGGGCGCAGCCCAAAGAGGCCAGGGTGAAGACCGCCAGGCCCACCAGCAAGGGCGGGCGGCGGCCGAAGCGGTCGCTGAAGGGGCCGTAGAACAGTTGCCCCAGGGCCAGGCCCACGAAGAAACTGGCCAGAGTGAGTTCCACCGTGCCGGGTTCCGCGCCGAGGTCCGCCGCCATCACCGGGAAGGCCGGCAGGTACATGTCGATGGACAGGGGCCCGATGGCGATGAGGCTGCCCAGCAGGAGCAGCCAGGGGAGGGGCAGGGTGTTCACCGGGGGAAGGACCTACAGCCCGGCCAGGCAGACGTATTTGGTTTCCAGATAGGCGTCGATGCCTTCGCCGCCCCCTTCCCGGCCCAGGCCCGACTGCTTCATGCCGCCGAAGGGCGCCACCTCGGTGGAGATGACCCCGGCGTTGACCCCCACCATGCCGTAGTCCAGGGCTTCCGCCACCCGCCATACCCGGGCCATGTCCCGGGCGTAGAAGTAGGCGGCCAGGCCGGATTCCGTGGCGTTGGCCAGGGCGATGGCCTCCGCCTCGTCGGCGAAGCGCAGCACCGGGGCCACGGGGCCGAAGGTCTCCTCCCGGCAGATGCGCATGTCCGGAGTGACATTGGCCAGCACGGTGGGCTGGAAGAAGTGGCCCCCCAGTTCATGCCGGTTGCCGCCGCAGGCGATGCGGGCGCCCTTTTCCAGGGCATCCTGGATGTGGGCTTCCACCTTGGCCACCGCCGCCCCGTCCACCAGGGGGCCCTGCTCCACCCCGGGCTCCAGGCCGTTGCCCACCCGCAGCCTGTCCACCGCCGCCGCCAGGCGGTCCACGAAGGCGTCGTGGATGCCGTCCTGGGCCAGCAGGCGGTTGGCGCAGACGCAGGTCTGGCCGGCGTTGCGGTACTTGGAGGCCAGGGCGCCTTCCACCGCCGCATCCAGGTCGGCGTCGTCGAAGACGATGAAGGGGGCGTTGCCCCCCAGTTCCAGGGAGACCCGCTTCACGTCCCCGGCGCAGGCCGCCAGGAGTTGCTTGCCCACGGCCGTGGAGCCGGTGAAGGACAGCTTGCGCACCCGGGGGTTGCCGGTGAGTTCGGCGCCGATCTCGCCCGCGTCACCCGTGACCACGTTGAACACCCCCGGGGGCACGCCGGCCTCTTCGGCCAGGGCCGCCAGGGCCAGGGCGGTGAAGGGGGTCTTGGCGGCGGGCTTGGCCACCACCGTGCAGCCGGCGGCCAGGGCGGCGCCCGCCTTGCGGGTGAGCATGGCGGCGGGGAAGTTCCACGGGGTGATGAGGGCCGCCACCCCCAGGGGCTGCTTCAGGGTCAGCACCCGCCGGCCCGGCCAGGGGGACGGGATCACCTGGCCGTAGACCCGCTTGGCCTCTTCCGCGAACCAGGCCAGGAAGCCGGCGGCGTAGTCGATCTCCCCCCCGGCTTCGGCCAGGGGCTTGCCCTGTTCCAGGGTGATGAGGCGGGCCAGTGCTTCCCGCCGGGCCAACATGAGGTCGTGCCAGCGCCGCAGGATGGCCGCCCGTTCCTTGGCCGGCCGGTCCCGCCAGGCGGGAAAGGCGGCGTGGGCGGCGGCCACGGCAGCGGCCACGTCCGCCCGCGCCAGGCGGGGCACCCGGCCCAGGCATTCACCGGTGGCCGGGTTGGCCACTTCCAGGGCGGCCTGGTCTTGGACGGGCAGCCAGGCGCCATTCACGTAGGCAGCCTGGCGCAGCAGGTCCGCACCCATCAGCAGCGCTCCTTGCAGCTTTTCTCCAGCTTGCTCAGGCCGGGGGGCAGGCGGACCTGGGATTCGTCATAACGCCCCTCGGCGGCCCGGGTGTGGCAGGCGCCGCAGTTGGCGGGGGAACCCACCTTCTCATGTTTCCAGGCGCTTTCCGCCAGGCCCTGGTGGAAGCGGCGGAAGTAGGGGGTCTCGCTGATGCGCAAGGGCGTGTCCCGACGGGACAGGCTTTGGGCCATCATGTCCTGGCGGCAGGTGGTATCCGTGCCGTCCAGGGCGTTGACCACCAGGTAGCGCTCTAGGGACAGGCGTTGGGCTTCCTCCAGGCTGGCATCGTCGTCGAAATGCTTGTCCAGCCCCCCCATGAGCTTGCGCCAGGACCGGGCTGGCAACAGTCCGGGGGCGAAGGCCACATGACAGGAGCCGCATTCGGCCACGTATTCCGGGTTGGCCGGGGATGCCAGCCAGTTCATGCCGTTCATGGCCAAAACCGGCAGGGGCAGGGCCAGCAGGATGGTGAGGATGGTTTTCATGGGACCTCCAGGGTGGGTGTGGCCGGGTGATGGGGTCTGAAGTGAAAGACAGGCAGGAGCGTGTCCGGGTTCACAGGGATGCCAGACCATCCGCCGCGATCTCCCGCACTTCCGCGTCGGCGTCCCCGAGGAGCCGTTCCAGTTCGGGGCGGGCGGCGGCTGCTCGGGTCAGGCCCAGCACGTGGGCGGCGTCGGCCCGCACCCGGGCATCGGCATTCCGGACCAGGTCCGCCAGTCCGGGCAGCAGGGCCGCCAGGGCCGGGCTGCCGGCGTGCTCCTCCAGCACCATGCCGGCGCCCAGGCGGACGTTGAGGCTGGCGTCCGGGTTGGCCAGGATGGGCAGCAGGTGGGCCAGCCGGGCCGGGTCTTCCCCCACCATGATCAATACCCGGGCGGCGTTGCCCTGTTTGAGATAATCGTGGAAGGCGTCGGCCATGGCGGCGGGGTCGGCCGCCCGGCGGGCCCAGGTCTCCAGTTCGGCGGGGCTGCGGGTGCCGGAGAGCACGTAGGGGCCCAGGCGCAGCCAGGGGACGGCCCGGACCCCCAGGTCGGCGGCCGCCCCGGGCTGTGCCTCCAGGTTCACCGCCTCCAGGCGCCCCAGCAGGCCCCGCTTCAGCAGCTCACCCAGGCCGGCCAGCACGGCGGGGCAATGGGGACACTGGCCGGAGAGGAACAGCAGGGCATCGGGTGGCGTGGAAGACATGGGCTGGCGGTGTCGCGTGGGGACCGCTAGGCTAGCAGCCTTCACACGGAGGAACCAACCCATGGCCCAGATCGATCTGTTCAGCCCCCTGCAACTGGGTGCCCATACCCTGAAGAACCGTATGGTCATGGCACCGCTCACCCGCAACCGCGCCAGCCGGGACGGGGTGCCCGGCACCCTGCAGGTGGATTACTACCGGCAACGGGCCGGGGCCGGCCTGATCCTCACCGAGGCCACCTGCATCTCCCCCGAGGCGGCCGGCTATCCCTTCACGCCGGGCCTGTGGAACGGCCTCCAGGTGGCCGGCTGGGCCGACGTGACGGCGGCGGTCCACGACGCGGGGGGCAATATCTTCTGCCAGCTCTGGCACGTGGGCCGCATCTCCCACCCGGACCTGCAACCGGACGGCGCCCTGCCCGTGGCCCCCTCCGCCATCGCCCCGGCCGGGGAGGCCTTCACCTACGAAGGCCCCAAGCCCTTCGTCACGCCCCGGGCCCTGGACGTGGCGGAACTGCCGGACATCGTCAACGCCTACCGCATCGCCGCCAAGAACGCCCTGGCGGCGGGCTTCGACGGGGTGGAAGTGCACGCCGCCAACGGCTACCTGCTGGACGAATTCCTGCGCGACGGCAGCAACCGGCGCAGCGACGCCTACGGCGGCAGCGTGGACAACCGGGCCCGCCTGTTGCTGGAAGTCCTGGACGCCGTCTGCGGCGTGTGGGGCGCCGGCCGGGTCGGCGTGCGCCTGTCGCCGGTGCAGCCCTTCAACGACATGCAGGACAGGGACCCGCGAGGCACCTTCACCCGGGTGGTGGAACTGCTCAACGCCCATGATCTCGCCTACCTGCACGTCACCGAGATGGGCAAGGACGCCCCCGGCGCCGCCGGCCCCTTCTTTGATCCCCTGGAACTGCGTAGCGTGTGGAAGGGCGTCTTCATGACCAACGCCGGCTACGACAAGGCCAGCGCCAACACCGTGCTGGCCGCCGGCCGGGCCGACCTGGTGGCCTTCGGCGTGCCCTTCATCGCCAACCCGGACCTGCCCGAACGCTACCGCCGGGACGCGCCCCTCAACGCCGCCGATCCGGCCACCTTCTACGGCGGCGGCGAGGAGGGCTATACCGACTACCCTTTCCTGGAAACCTGATCCATGCCGTTCCGCGTCATCCCAGTCACCCCCTACGAACAGAACTGCTCCCTGGTCTGGTGCGCGGCCACCGGCCGGGCGGCCCTGGTGGACCCCGGGGGCGATGCAGACCTGCTCCTGGCCGAAGTGGAACGGGCCGGCGTGAAACTGGAGAAGCTGCTGCTCACCCACGCCCACGTGGACCACGTGGGCGCCGCCCTGGCCCTCTCCCGCCGCCTGGACCTGCCCATCCTGGGGCCCCAGGAGGACGACGCCTTCTGGCTCGACGCCCTGCCCGACCAGGCGCGCATGTTCGGCTTTCCCCCGGCGGAGCCCTTCCACCCCCACCAATGGCTCCATGAAGGCGACGTGGTGGAACTGGGCGGGTTGCGCCTGCAGGTCATCCACTGCCCGGGCCACACGCCGGGCCACGTGGTGTTCTTCGAACCGGCCAGCCGCCACGCCTTCGTGGGCGACGTGCTGTTCCAGGGCAGCATCGGCCGCACCGACTTTCCCCGGGGCAATCACCGGGACCTGATCCACGCCATCCGCCACAAGCTGTTTCCCCTGGGGGACGACGTGGCCTTCGTGCCCGGCCACGGCCCCATGAGCACCTTCGGGCGGGAGCGGCGCAGCAATCCCTTCGTGGGGGACGGGGCAAGCGACTGAGGCTCGCCCCCACGCGCCGACCTCAGACGGCCAACAGCGCCATGAACGCCTGCACCGGCATGGCCTCCAGGGCCGCCTGATCGGCGCACACGGCGTTCAGCGCCGCGCACTTCTTGGCCGACAGTTTCGCGGCGATGGCGGCTTCCCATTTCTTCACCAGGATGGGGATGCCCTCGGCCCGGCGCAGGCGGTGGCCGATGGGGGCGTCGATGCTCACCTTCCCGGTGCTGCTGCCGTCCTTGAAGAACACCTGCACGCTGTTGCCGATGTAGCGCTTGTCGGCCTCCAGGTACTCCCTGGTGAAACGGGGGTTCTCCTTCACGGTGGTCAGGGAACGGAGCCGGTCGATGCGCGGATCGGCGGCGCACGCGTCGGTGTAGTCGTCGGCGGTGAGGCGGCCCTTGATGAGGGGCACGGCCACCATGTACTGGATGCAGTGGTCCCGGTCGGCGTAGTTGTTCATGGGGCCGGTCTTGTCGATGATGCGGCAGCCCGCTTCCTGGGTCTCGATCTCGATGCGCTCGATCTGGTCCAGCCGGTCCTTCACCTGGGGATGCAGGGCCATGGCGCATTCCACCGCCGTCTGGGCGTGGAACTCGGCGGGGAAGCTGATCTTGAACAGGATGTTCTCCATCACGTAGCTGCCGAAGCCCTGGCTGAACTTGAGCTCGTTGCCGCGGAACAGGGCGTCCTGGAAGCCCCAGGTCTTGGCCGTCAACGCGGACGGATAGCCCATCTCGCCGGTGAGGCAGATCATGGCCAGCCGGGCCCCCCGGGAGCTGGCGTCGCCGGCCGCCCAGGACTTGCGCGAGCCGGTGTTGGGGGCGTGCCGGTAGGTGCGCAGGGAACAGCCGTCGACCCAGGCGTGGGACAGGGTGTTGAGCACTTCCTCCCGGGTGCCGCCCAGCATTTTCGCCGCCACCCCGGCGGAGGCGATGCGCACCAGCATCACGTGGTCCAGGCCCACCCGGTTGAAGGCGTTCTCCAGGGCGGTGACGCCTTGCAGCTCGTGGGCCTGGATCATGGCCATGAGCACTTCCTTCATGGTCATGGGCGCCTGGCCCTCGGCCACCCGCTTGCGCGACAGCCAGTCGGCGATGCCCAGGATGGCCCCCAGGTTGTCGGAAGGATGGCCCCACTCGGCGGCCAGCCAGGTGTCGTTGAAGTCCAGGAAGCGCACCAGGCAGCCGATGTCCCAGGCGGCCTTGATGGGGTCCAGCTCGTAGGAGGTGCCCGGCACCCGGGTGCCGCCGGCCATGCTCGCGCCGGGCACCACGGGACCCAGCAGCTTGCTGCATTCCGGGTAGTCCAGGGCCATGAGGGCGCAGGCCAGGGAGTCGATCAGGCAGTAACGGGCCGTCTCCATGGCCAGGGCGGACTGGCTGGCGTCGTAGTCCATGACGTAGTCGGCCATGGATTGCAGGATGGTGTCGAAGGGGGGACGTTCGGCGGAGCGGATGTCGTGGGCAGACATGGAGGGTTCCTCAAGTGGCAGGGTTTGCAGTGTTTCTTCCCCCTTTCTCAAAGGGGGACTGAGGGGGATTTTGCAACCGTTGTTGACTGGACACGCCGGCGAAATCCCCCCTGGCCCCCCTTTATGAAAGGGGGGAACAAATCAGTTCAGGGTCGTTGATCGATGGGCACGAACTTCTGGTCCTCCGGCCCGGTGTAATTGGCCGAGGGCCGGATGATCTTGCCGTCGATGCGCTGCTCGATGACGTGGGCGGCCCAGCCCGTGGTGCGGGAAATGATGAACAGGGGCGTGAACATGGCGGTGGGCACCCCCATCATGGCGTAGGACACGGAGCTGAACCAGTCCAGGTTGGGGAACATGTTCTTGATCTCCTTCATCACCGCTTCCAGCCGGTCGGCCACGCTGTACAGCTTGTGGTTGCCGGCATGGTCGGCCAGGCGTCTGGCCACGGCCTTGATCACCACGTTGCGCGGGTCGGAGACGGTATAGACCGGGTGGCCGAAGCCGATGATGACTTCCTTGTTGGCCACCCGTGCGCGGATGTCCGCCTCGGCTTCATCGGCGTTGTCGTAGCGGGACTGGATGCAGAAGGCCGCTTCGTTGGCGCCCCCGTGCTTGGGGCCGCGCAGGGCGCCGATGGCCCCGGTGATGGCGGAGAACATGTCCGAGCCGGTGCCGGCGATGACCCGGCCGGTGAAGGTGGAGGCGTTGAACTCGTGCTCGGCGTAGAGGATCAGGGAGGTGTGCATGGCCCGCACCCAGATTTCCGGAGGAGCCTCGCCGTGCAACAGGTGCAGGAAATGGCCGCCGATGGAGTCGTCGTCGGTTTCGGTTTCGATGCGCCGGCCGTTGTGGCTGAAGTGGTACCAGTAGAGCAGGGCCGAACCCAGGCCGGCGATGAGCCGGTCGGCGATGTTGCGCGCCCCCAGGAGGGGTTGCTTCTCCTCTTCCGGCAGGATGCAGCCCAGGGTGGACACGGCGGTGCGCATCACGTCCATGGGGTGGGCCGCCGCCGGCAGTTGCTCCAGCACCGCCTTCAGCACCGCCGGCAGGCCGCGCAGGGCCTTGAGCTTGATCTTGTAGGCCTTCAGTTCCTCCCGGTTGGGGAAGTGGCCGTGGATCAGCAGGTGGGCCACTTCCTCGAATTCGCACACGTCGGCGATGTCCAGGATGTCGTAGCCGCGATAGTGCAGGTCGTTGCCGGTACGGCCCACGGTGCACAGGGCCGAGTTGCCGGCCACCACGCCGGACAGGGCTACGGATTTCTTCGGCTTGGGGGCGGCGGGGGTTTGCGTGGTTTCGCTCATGTCGTCTCCTTGTGGGTAGCGGGTAGTCGGTAGTTGGTAGTCGGTAGCTTGTGCTTCCGCGCTCTAGGCGCGCATGAAATGGCTACGAGCTACCGACTACGGGCTACCCGCTTTGAACAACTCGTCCAGCTTCTGTTCGAAGGCGTGATAGCCCAGGTGGTCGTACAGCTCCATGCGGGTCTGCATGGCGTCCACCACGTTCTTCTGGTGGCCGTCCCGGCGGATGGCGCCGTAGACCCCCAGGGCCGCCTTGGCCATGGCCCGGAAGGCGGACAGGGGGTAGAGCACCAGGCCCACACCCGCCTCCCGCAATTCGTCCACGGAATAGAGGGGCGTGGCGCCGAACTCGGTGATGTTGGCCAGGATGGGCACCTTGACCACCTTGGAGAAGGCGGCGTACTGGTCCAGCTGGGTCATGGCCTCGGGGAAGATCATGTCGGCGCCGGCTTCCACGCAGGCGCAGGCCCGGTCCATGGCGGCCTGGAGGCCCTCCGCCTGCAAGGCGTCGGTGCGGGCCATGATGACGAACTCGGGATCGATGCGGGCGTCCACCGCCGCCTTCACCCGGTCCACCATCTCGGCCTGGGAGACGATGGCCTTGCCGGGCCGGTGGCCGCAGCGTTTCTGCATGACCTGGTCCTCGATGTGCACCGCCGCCACCCCGGCCCGGGTCAGGGCCCGCACCGCCCGGGCGATGTTGAAGGCGCCGCCCCAGCCCGTGTCGATGTCCACCAGCAGGGGCACGCCCGTCACGTCGGTGATGCGCCGGGCGTCCACCAGCACGTCTTCCAGGGTGGTGATGCCCAGGTCGGGAATGCCGCAGGAACTGGCGGCCACCCCGCCCCCGGACAGGTAGAGTGCCTGGAAGCCGGAGTGCTCGGCCAGCAGGGCGGCGTAGGCGTTGATGGCGCCCACCACCTGGAGGGGTTTCTCGGCGGCGACGGCGGCGCGGAAGCGGGCGCCGGCGGAAGTGGGTGAAGTCATGTCATGTCCTCAAAATCAAACTGGGTTCCCCCCTTTGAAAAAGGGGGGCTAGGGGGGATTTCGCTGCGGATTGCTGGCGTGCAACGGTGGCTAAATCCCCCTCAATCCCCCTTTTTCAGAGGGGGAAGAAAAAGGGGGGAAGCAAAGCAACATCACTTGCCCACCGCCTTGCGGATTTCCTCCAGGGCGTTGGGATCGTCCAGGGTGGACAGGTCCCCGGTCTCCCGGCCTTCGGCCAGGGCCTGGATGGAACGGCGCAGCAGCTTGCCGGAGCGGGTCTTGGGCAGGGCGGTGACGAAATGCAGCTTGTGGGGCTTGGCCACCGGGCCCAGCAGCTCCGCCACCTTGTCGATGCACTCCTTCTCAAGCTGGGCCCGGCCGGCGGCATCGGCGATGCGGGACGGATCCTTGACCGTGCAGAAGCCCACGGGCACCTGGCCCTTGAGTTCGTCGGCCAGGCCCACCACCGCCACTTCGGCGATGCCCGGGTGGGCCTGCAGGGCCTCCTCGATCTCCCGGGTGCCCAGGCGGTGGCCGGCGGTGTTGATCACATCGTCGGTGCGACCCAGGATGAAGAAGTAGCCGTCCTCGTCCCGCACCGCCCAGTCGGAGGAGCTGTAGAGCAGTTCCTTCTCGAACTGGCCGAAGTAGCTGTTCACGAAACGGTTGTCGTCGCCCCACACGGTGGTCAGGCAGCCCGGCGGCAGGGGCGGGATCACGGTGAGCACGCCTTTCTCGCCGGGGCCGCATTCGGCGGTGGTCAGTTCGTTGACCACCTTGATGTTGAAGCCGTAGGCGGGGAAGCCCGGGGAGCCGAAGCGGTTGGGCTTGAGTTCCACGCCGGGCAGGTAGGTGAGCATGGCCCAGCCGGTTTCCGTCTGCCAGTAGTGGTCCAGCACCGGCACCCCCAGGCCCTCGCTGATCCAGCGGGAGGTGGGCTCGTCCAGGGGCTCGCCGGCCAGGAACAGGTAGCGCAGGCTGGACAGGTCGTATTTCTTCAGCCAGGCCGGGTCCTGCTTCTTCAGCACCCGGATGGCGGTGGGGGAAGAGAACATGGTGGTGACCTTGTGCTCTTCCACGATCTTCCACCAGATGCCCGGGTCCGGGCGGATGGGCAGGCCCTCGTAGACGATGGTGGTCATGCCGTGGATGAGGGGCCCGTAGATGATGTAGCTGTGGCCCACCACCCAGCCGATGTCCGAGGTGGTGAACATGGTCTCGCCCGGGTTGGCGCCGTAGATGTACTTCATGGAGGCGGCCAGGGCCACCGCGTAGCCCCCCACGTCCCGCTGCACCCCCTTGGGCTTGCCGGTGGTGCCGCTGGTGTAGAGGATGTAGCTGGGCTCGTTGGCTTCCAGCCAGGTCACCGGCACTTCCGCGTCGCGGAAGTCGTCGCGCAGGTCCCAGTAGTCCTCGTCCCGGCCCGCCACCCGGCGCATGTCCGGGTCCAGGCCCCGGTCCACGATGAGCACCTTGGCGGGGGGGAACTTGGCTTCCTTGATGGCCTCGTCCACCAGGTGCTTGTAGGGCACCGCCTTGCCGGCCCGCATGCCGGCGTCGGCGCAGATGAGCAGGCAGGGCCGGGCGTCATCGATGCGCAGGGCCAGGTTGTGGGCGGCAAAGCCGCCGAACACCACCGAGTGCACCGCCCCCAGGCGGGCGCAGGCCAGCACGCAGAAGATGGCCTCGGCGATCATGGGCATGTAGATCACCACCCGCTCACCCCTCGATACCCCCAGGCTTTGCAGCACGGCGGCGCAACGGTTCACTTCCCGGTGCAGCTCGGCGTAGGTGTAGCGCTTCTCTTCGCCGGTCTCGGTGGACAGGTAGAGCAAGGCGGCCTGGTCGGCCCGCTGGGCCAGGTGCCGGTCCACGGCGTTGTAGCAGAGGTTGGTCTCGCCCCCGGAGAACCACTGGCGGAAGGGGGGCCTGTCGTAGGCCAGCACCCGCTCCGGCTTCTTCTGCCAGTGGATCAGTTCCGCCTGCTCACCCCAGAAGGACTCGGGCTCGGCAATGGAACGGCGATAAAACGCTTCGTATTGCATGGTCGTCTCCTCCGGATGGGTCCGGTATGTAGTGGGGTGCCGCGATTGACAAAGCAGATTCTGAAACAGAAACACACCATCTGGCATAAGCGGGATTAAACCCGACTATTAAACTTGGGAATAGTCGCCCGCAACCGCTAACGCCCACCATTCCTTGCGGGCAGGCTCCTGGAGGGGAATATCCTTTGCCAAGCTTGCGCGGACCTTACGCAGGCGGAGGACACGGGGTGCCAGCCGGGGCCCGGGCAAAAAAAAGCCGCCCATCAAGGGCGGCTTTCTTCCGGCGTGGGGGCAATCAGCCGATGGTGGCTTCGGCGGAGTTCTTGTCGCCGGTGTTGTCCACCCAGTT
>DYIY01000036.1 GCA_020723405.1 Thiobacillus denitrificans
CGGAGATTGCATAGCCTCACGGGGCGGGGGAAGGTGGGGCGGTTGGACGCTTACTGCGTGGTCACATGCGCATATGAGATACACGCCAGAGTCGGCCGAGATTACGCAACTGATAGGGAAGTCTTCACTGGCAGTGTCACCGACCAAGAGCGTTAGGGGGCCCATGACTGTCCCTCGGAATCGCTCGGCCACGAACCGAGCAAGCCTCCTATGCGTATGAGCGCTGACCCCAGCCAATTCTTTGTTGGCCCAATGGTCAATGACGACTCCCGGGGCGCTGCGAACTGACATCGGCACCCAAGTGCCGTCGCTTTCGACCGCCAAGAAGGGAAGTGCAGCTCCCTGCATTGCGGCGTCGCCGAAGGCGCTCCATGTCAGTGGTGCCTTGAAAGCGCTAAAGCTGGTCTCCAGTGCGCCACCCGCTTTGTCTCGCCTGTCAGCAATATCTGCGCCGACCTGCAGTAGCGTTGACCTACAAGCTAGCCAAAAGTCCTCAGGAGGTACCTCGACGTGGGCTCGTTGCGATTCTTCTGCGGGAGCTGCCACCAGGTCGGGCATCGCCTCGATGATCCGCGCTTGCAACGCGACGGCGAGATCCATGTGGGCTAGGGCCTCGGGAATGTGCGCGTAAGTGATTCGGAACGCCTCTACGAAGTCGGGCGTGCGTTCAATGCAGCTACCGTAGAACATCGGCACAAACGATTGGCCAAGGCGTACCTTGGTTTGACCCCAGTCGGCCTCGGGAGAGAAGTCCTCAAGCATCGGAAACTCAGGCCACGTCTCATACAGGGTCTCTGCAAACGCCTTGAAGTCTGCATAGCTAGCGATGGACATCCCTTCTGGGACATCGTCCGGGAGATCTAGAAGAACCCCCCAGGCATAGATGTGTTTAACAGGGCTCCCCGCGTTGGCTGGCCACAACTCTGAGACACTCAGCGCAATAGCTGCATCGAGGCGCTGATATTGGCGGAGTAGCGCGCGCGTCGCCTCGAGGCGCTTGTGAAATGAATTTTCCTGATCTACCTCGTCAGCGACTTGCTTATGAAATCCCCGCATCTCACGCAGCAGAAAGCCAGGATCGGCTTCCGTTCGCGCAAGTCTGCGCTGCCTCTTTTCTCGGGACTTCTTACCCATGCCATCATCTCCCTTTCTGCAGCCGGTCTGAACATGGGCAATAAACAAGTTCCACACCGGCTGTTGTGATGATGGTAATGGCTAGGAGCGGGTCTAGGCGTGAGTTCGCCAGATTGCGGCGCGGCCGTAAAGCGTACTGGCCGTAAAGGGGCAGCTTAACGGCATATTACTGACCAAGTCAGCTAGCTTCTTGAATGGCCTAGGCCGAGGTGCTGAAGTAGCTCGTCAGGCAGGCCTCGGAGTCTTGCTGCCGCTCGAATGACAAGCATCCCGATCCCGTAAACGGCGGGTCCAGGTTCACTTCTGCCCGATCCATCCTGCCGAAGCATGGATTGAGCTCTGGTTGAGCCCCTGCCACCTCAACTGGCAGCGCGTTCCTCCTCTCCCCGCCGGGGCTCGAATTCCACCCCCTTCACCCTGGTCAGCGACAGCAGCACGTCATCCGCCACCACCCGCAGCTTCTCCCTGGGCTCGCCGGTTTCCCTGTCTGTCCAGCTGTCCAGTTCGAGACGGCCCATCACGTGCACCCGGGCGCCCTTGCGCAAGAGCCGCGCCGCCTGCTCCGCCTTGTAGTCCCAGAGCGAGACATCCAGCCAGTGGCCGCCGGTCTGCTCCAGGCCACCTTGGCCATCGGCCCGGTAGTTGTCGAAGAACACGCGCAACTCCGCCACCTTGCGGTCTTCCCCGTTGACCTGGACCGTCTTGAGGGCGGGGCTTTCGCCCAGATTGCCCGTACCTTGATAGTTGTTCGGCATGTTGGCTCCTTTCGTTCGCCGGTTTGGAACCCGTACCCGGCCGGGTGCGGGGATGGAAATCAGGAAGTTCGTTTTGGGGGTGTTCGCAGTGCGAACACTTCCTCCCGGTAACGCTCGGCCAGCCGCAGTTCATGACGTGCCGCCATCTCCTGATGGTTGAGGCAAAGGGCGGCGACATGCGCCCGCTGATACCAGTCGGCCAAGGCGGGGGGCAGTAGATCGACCTGACCGGCGATGGCCGCCCAGGTCACGTGCCGGGCGGGGCGACCCGCCATACGCCAGCGCAGGACATGCTGGCCGTTGTGTTTGCGGACGTGCACGGTAAGCAGGTAGTCATGTCCGCGTACCGCTCGGGTCTGCCGCGCCAGCGCTTGCATGTCTTTCCGGATGCCGGCCAGCCGGGCGCGGGTTTCATTGGCCCAGGCCGCGCCCTTACCCTTAAAGCCCTTTATGGACATGTCCGGGGTGCTGACAACATCAGCTGAGACCATGGCCGGACTCATAGCAGGGCGTTTTCCCCGCTGGCCGCATCCGATCCCGCGAATTCGCCATCCAGAGCCCCTTCGGCGACGCGCTGCAACAGCGCCAGCTCCTTCTCGCTCAGATTCACCCGCCGGCGGGTATGGCGCGGCGCCACGGTGCCGGTGAAGACCGCCTTGGGCACCTCGCCGAAGATGCCGGTCACCGCCTTCACCCGCTTGCCCGCTTCCCCATCGGCGCCGGGCAGCCAATCGGTACGGGAGAGTTCGCGCAATTCCTGCCTAATCAGATATCGCTCGAAACGCACCGGCGTCTCGAATACCCCCCGGATGCGGCGGGTCACCTCGCGGATCAACTTGCGACCTTCCTCATCGGTCATCAGGTCCTTGCGCACCAGGGTCTTCACCTGGCGCACCCGGAAGTCGTACTCGACGATCAGGCCCGCCACGGTGTAGCCATAGGGGGACCGGAAGCCCAACTCCAGGGAGACCGGCTCCCGGGACTTGAGAATCGAGAAGATCAGCCCCTTGCGGGCCGCGGCCTCCAGGCGTGACTCGCAGGTCCGCCCCAGATCGTCCAGGGCCGCCTTGAGCTGCTGGATCCGCTCGCCCGTGTCGATGAGCGCCCAGTCGGCGTAGGGGTTGTCGTTCCCGGACAGATACCAGATGGAACGCAGGGCTGCGGCCACCCGCTTGCCGCCGACGATGGGTTGCAGGTTGCCCTGGGGATCCCGACCCCGTCCCATGAACAGTCGATGGGCCTCCTGGGTGTGCAACACCATGGCGTCCGGCGCCTCGTCCACCAGACTGCCCGCCTGGATGGCGGCCTCGGTATCCGGCACCACCGCATCCGCGCCTTTGCGCAACTGCCAGGCCGTCTGCATCTGCTGCAATTGGCGCAGGCGCTCGGTGTATTCGATCACCCTGGGCCAGCGGGGGTCGGACTCATCCGGCTGCTCCGCCTGAAGCAGGTCTGCCAACGCCAGGCGTTCGGCCTCCAGGTCATAGCCATCGGCGAATGGGTGAAACGTCGGGGTGGTCTGGGAAATCGGTGAATTCATCGTGGTCCTCGTGGGTTCAAGTTGCGCCAGCGCCATGCCGGTAGGAGTGGGTTGCGCCAGTTACGGACTGGTCGAGGTGTTCGCACTGCGAACACCCAAGGGGTTGATCCAGGCCCGGCCTCTTCCAGGGTGTTCGCAGTGCGAACACGGACCAGGCTCCTCGGCGAGCTCATCCCGCCCCGCCTTGCGAACCCATGCCCAGCTGCGCCCGCATACGAGCCAGATGCTCACGGGCGGCCAGGCGGGCAGCGGGGTCCGGGTCTTGGCGCAGCACGGCCCGCGCCTGGCGCTGGGCCTCGGCCCGGGTCTGAGCTTCCTCTCGGGCCCGGGCGACCCGGAAGGCGATGGTGGGCACGAAGCGGCCCGCTCGGGCGGCCTGGATCAGGGTGTGCAGATAGCCCAGGGGATTGCGTACTTCCCGGCCCCGCACCATGCCGGCATGTTCGTCCAGCACCAGCTGGCGCAGGGCGGGGGCCAGGTCAGCTAGCCACTGCTGGGCGATTGATTGCTCCGCCGGCAGCAGGGTGCCGGAGAAGACGAGGGGCGGTTCCGACGTTGGCTTGGGCTCACCTTCCCCACTACTCCGATGTTCATGGCCGTTCGGAGACGATCCGACGGTGCTCACCGGGGAGGGGGCTGGGGGTGGGTAGGGGTTTATTTCTTGCCGTAGTTCGCCCGCGCGCGAGGAATGGCCGCCAGCCCGCGCAGGGCGCGGCTTGGCGCCAGATGGTGAGTTTCCGGAAAGGGGCCGACTGGTTGGGCGGTTCATGGCATCCCTGTCGGGCGCTTCGTCCAATGCCTGTTGGGCGCTTGGTCCCTCTCCAGGATGGCGGCAAGCGCCGGTCTGGATGGGCGGTTCGTCCAAGGCTTGATTGGCGCTATGGGACAGACTGGTGGCCTCATTCCCTTCCAGGGCGACGATGAGGCGTTCGAAGGAAAGGCGCACCACCCGATGGGTGGGCAGGGACTTGGTGAAGTGCGCTTCCAGGAGGCCTCGCTCGGCGAGCCGGGTCCTTGCGCCATCCACCTCATGGCGAGTCAGCTGGCAATGACGTCCGACCAACTGGGGGAAATGCCTGATCCAGCCATCGGCCATTCGGTTCAAGGCCAGATCCCTGCGACAAGCGATCAGCAACTGGGAGAGCAGCAGGCCGCCGGAGAGGGAGCCGGCGACCCAGGTCAGGCGGCGATAAAGGGCCACTGGCCGGCCCAGCAGCCGGCGCAACTGGGGATCGTCCCAATCCCAGGTGGCGAGGCGCGATGGGGCGGTCCGCGCGAGCAACGCTCCCAGGCAATCCAGGTCGAGGCGGTAATGCATGCGCGCGGGCATGCCCCGCCTGGCCTCCCTGAGGAGGCCCCGCATCACCAATGCCTTGCGCGCGCTTTCCTGTTCACGCCGGGACAGGCCCGTCTCCCGTAGCCACTCATCGCGGGTCTTCCAGAACCAGCCCTCCCGTTCCGGGTGTCTGTGCAGCCAGTTGCGCGTCCAGGCCAGGGCCACCGAGAGCATGGCGGCGGCCTTGTAACTGCCGCACACGGGTGTCAGCGACGGGAAGTAGGTGATGTAGTCCCCCTCGACCAGGGACTTGAGCCGGTTCAGGTGGAACGTGAGGGTGGGCAGGCCGGTACTACTCATCCAGCCGCCCTGCCCAATGGCTGCGCGACTGGCGCTCCAGGCCATCACGCAGCCTTGCCCAGTTCACCCGGTACCAGAGCACCGCCGGCATGCCCACCCGGCGTTCTTCAAGCAGTCCACGCTCGCGCAGTCGCCGGCGGGCGGTCTCCTGCTCCCGGCGGGTCAGACCCGTATCCCGTTCCCACTCGTTCTGGGTGCGTGTGAACCAGCCTTCACGCTCTTCCGGCAGATCCGCGCTGGTATAGCCGGCATAGGACAGGAACAGTGCGGCGGTGATACTC
Source organism: Thiobacillus denitrificans (assembly GCA_020723405.1). Lineage (GTDB taxonomy): Bacteria > Pseudomonadota > Gammaproteobacteria > Burkholderiales > Thiobacillaceae > PFJX01. Next base: position 5,347 of record DYIY01000036.1, read on the forward strand.
CCGGCGATGGGCACGTAGGCGCGATGAAAGACGATGGGCTCGTCGAAGATATCCAGCATCAGCGCCGTGGCCAGAGGCAGACCTGAGGCAGCGGGGTGTGACTTCAATCTGTCCATGGCTAGCCGTCGAACTCATGAACCACGGCATGCAGGCTGGCCAGGGAGAGTTCCGGGTAGGCATCGGCGAGGGCCAGGTAGCGTTCCGCCGGATTCAGGCCACTGGCCAGGAGGACATGCCAGCGGGTGTGGATGCTGTCTCGGGTCTCTGAATCTGGCAGGGGTGGGCGCCCGCGTGGAGCCTGCTCGCCTCGCTGTCTGCGCTGCCGGCCGGCGAGGGCGATGGCCTGGGGGCCGAAAAGCTCAGCCAGCAAGGCCCGCGGTGCATGATGGGCGACGCAGCGCTCCAGCAACGTGGATTCCCGATCGAGCCGGTCCAGGGTGCGCAGCGCATAGTCGAGGCTGTCCCCATCCACCAGGATGCCGACCCGCAGATGCTTGATGGCCGCCAGCCGTGCCAGCTCGCCGAGTGGCAGGCTGCGCAAGCGCTGGAGGGCGCGTTCATTCAATCCCCCGTCATCCGGCGTGACCGGCTCGCCCCGCTCCAGGCGGGTCAGCAGCAGGGAGAGGGCCTGAAGCCGCAGGTGGGGTTCATCCAGGGCGATCATGCCCGCCCCCGTCTGTGGGTCGCCTCGGCCAGGTGCCGATAGGCGACGGCATCGGCAGAACGGGCCAACACGGTGAGCCGCGCCAGTTCGAAGCAGTGGCCGGCCAGCACCTCATCCTGCAACAGGTGCAGCAGTGACCAGGGCTCCAGGGTGGCCTGACCCTCCTGGGAGATGTAGGCGAGCAGGTCGTCCTCCACCAGGATAGGATAGGCGGACTCGTCCATGCCTGCCTCTCTGAGATAGACCCGGCGCCAGCGGGAGGACTCCGGGATGGATCGGGCCAGGTCGGGGTCCATCTGGCCGGAAGCCACGGCGAGCAACCACCAGAGGGTGCGCCGCAGGTCCATGTCCTCATCCTGGGGCAGGGCACCGGCTTCCATGTAGTAGCCCAGGGGAAGCCCATCCATTGGGGAGAACCAGCTGGCCACACCGCCGGCCCGGGCCAGTCGCTCGGCGGCTTCCCTGAGCTGCTGGCGCAAGTCCGAGATATCGAGGGTATCGGAGGGAATGCCTTGATCCTCCTGGGGAGACGGGTTGTTGGTGTCGACCTCCTTCGATGCGGAATTGACTGCCTGCGGCACCGGCCCCGTCTTGCCTGGCTCGATGTGCCGTGGCACAGGCGGCGTGATCGTCTCCAGGTCGGCTCGCTGCGCGCCCGGCTGCTTCTCCATGGCGGACAGGATCAGGGCGAGCCGCTTGCCCTCCATGCCGAAGTGTGTGGCCAGGGCGGATTCCCAGCGCCGCATCAGGCGCTCCGCCTCGGCGCCCGTCTCGGGCTCCAGGCTCAGGACATGTTCGTGCAGGAAGGGATCGACGATGCGCGCCTGGAAGACGGTCTCATCCATCTCCCACAGCGCCGCGAAACGCTTGAGCAGGTTCATCCGGGGCTGGAGCCGTTTCACATCGAGGCCCGTGAGGCGCTGGCCCAGGGGGGCGAGCCTGTCCAGGGCAAACTTCATCAGGCTGATGTTGGCCAGGGCCACCGGCAATCCCAGGCGCTTGAGCTCGGCCTCGAACTGGCGAAGGGAAAGGGGTGCACCGCCTTGGGCTTCCAGGGCCGCCTTGACGTCCATGATGCCGGCGGCCCTGTCCCAGAAACACATCTCGCCGCGTTGTTCGTTCTCACCCAGGTGGCCGGCGATGGCCTCGGCGTCGCCGTGCCAGGCCTTGAAGGTGAGCTCGACCTGCTCGAAACGGCTGTCCCCTTCCCGAAAGAGCTGCTGCAGGATCGTCAGGCGCGTGTTGCCGCCGCCGCAGACCATGTAATGCGCCTCCGCCGGCCGGCGGGTGATGTTGAAGGGAGTGAGGAGGCCCACCGCGCGGATAGAGGCTTTGATCTCCTCGAAGTGGGGATTGATGGCGCGGCGCGGGTTGCGGTCGTAGGGCCGGATTTGCAGCACGGGCACCAGGATGCGGGCGCCGTCCAGGTCGTCGCCGCGCTTCAGTCCCACGGCGGCATCCTCGGGGCCAGGCAGGGTGAGCCGGTCGCGCAGTGTCTGGTGTGGGTCGCCAGCTGGGGAAGCCGCGTTGCCCATGGCCCAGCCGGACATCCGGCCCCGCTCACCGGACATGGCCAGTCTCCTGTCCGGCGTAGATCCCACGCAGGGAGGGGACCAACTCCCAGGCCAGCCGATGCATCACCTCGTGGGCGGAGGGCGAGGCAGCGCCGCGTTGCCGGTCGAAACGATGCACCGGCACCTGCGCGGTGGCCGCCGCCTGGTAGACATTGGCGTCGGGGATCACGGTATCCAGCATGGTCACCCGACCCTGGGCGCGGATGAAGTTCTCGCGGATGGTGTCCGCCACCAGCCGGGAATTCTTGGAGCGGCGCAGACAGTTGATGACCGCCTTCATGGGGCCCAGTCCCGCGCCGATGGCACTGGAAGCATCCAGCCGCTCCAGCATGCGTAGGGTGCCGTCCATGAACTCCGAGCCGCTCAATACATCGGGCCGCACCGGCGAGATGAGCAGATCGGCGGCCAGGGCCACCGCGTCCTCCAGGGGACCGGCTCCGCCGTGGGCGTCCAGGATGACGCAGTCGTAGTGGTCCACCACGTCTGGCGAGCGCAGGGCCAGCTTCAGGCGCACGGCCCGGTCGATGCGGCTGTAAAGCCAGTCCGAGAGGTTGATCTCCGGGCTGTCGGACACCACGATGTCCAGACAGCCGGCCAGTCGCGGCAGGTCGATAGGGGTGATGGCCTCCCGAGTCACCAGGCCCCGGGTGATGACCCGGGTGAGGCCATGGGGCGCCGGATGCCGGAGGGGAAAGTATTTGGACAGGGAGGGCTTCTCGTCGGCATCGATCAGCAGCACGCGTAATCCCATGTCCGCTAATAGCGCGCCCAGATTCGCGGCCAGGGTGGTCTTGCCCACGCCTCCCTTGGTACTGACCAGGGCGAGCTTGATCATGATTGCCTCGTATGCCGCAGGTTGCCGTTGCGGCAATCGCCACCAACGTTCCTGGGCACAGGCGTGGGTCGGTTCATGGCATCAGGCCGCGTTGCCGCCGACGGTTTGCCGGCTCAGCCAGAGATCCAGTTCCGCTTTGCGGTATTTCACCAGGCGACCGACCTTGATGTAGGGGATGGCATGCCGCTTGGTGCACCGCCACACCTCCAGGGTGCGCGGATTCAAGCCCAGATAGACGGCCGCCTGTTCAGTGGTGAGAAGATCTGAACGCAGCAGGCTCGCCAGGATCGGGTGGGTTTCGAGTTGTTGTACAGCCGATTGGGACATGATGGACCTCCGTTATTGCCCAGCGCGTCTGCGCAGTGGGTAGGACGATAAGAAAAAACTTCCTTCGTGAGTCCGCTGGGGATGGCGCGCATCCGGTCCAGACGAACACCGAGGTCATCGGACGGTCATCATTGATTCATAAGGAAAAACACGGACCGTCAGGCGATGGCCCGTGCGTTTGGCAAAAGCGGGGAAAGCTGGATTAAGCGGCGTGCGCCGGGAGTAACCGCGGTGTGGCGGCGTGCGGCGCGGTAGTGCCCGATGTGTCTGGATTAAGCCACCCATTGCGGGGCGGCACGATCGAGCCGCCCGGGTTGGCTCGGAGCGCCAGCCTAATCGTTGCCGCTGATGGCTTCGGCCTGCTGCCGGGCTTCCTTGAGGTAGCGGGCGATGGTGCCCCGGTCCAGGACGAGCCCGAGCCGTTCGGCGTCGGTGACGATTTCGCTGGCATCGACGTAGGTGGCATCCAGCTTGAGGCCGTATCCCTGGGTCGCCAGGACGTAGATCAGGCGCAGGAGGAATTGCTTGCTGCGGGGGTTGAGCTCCACCTCATCGGCTATGTCCAGGCCGACACCCCCTTCCCGTCCGGCCCGTTTGCGCTCCAGGCGGAAACGCTCGCGTACCGCCTCCAGCAATGCCCCGGGGAGGGGTAAGCCTTTGCCGAGCGCGTGCTCGATGGCATTGTAGGGATGGATGGTCTGCTGCCCCCCGTTGGTCCCGCTCTTCAGGATGCGATAAACCTTGGATGCCTCGGTGAACGCCTCCGGTAGTTCCCGACCATCGAGGCGTATACCGGCACCTTTGAGCCGGTCGGGATCGAAGCCGCACAACAGCAAGGCGGCGTCGCGATAGCTCCAGGCGTCGAGCCTGGACCAGAAAACGAAGTCGAGCGGCGTGTGGTTCCTCATCCCTGAATTCTTGTACTCAGCATTGGCCATGCGGGCTGGGCCGTCATGGCAATGCGCGTTATGGTTTGCTCCCAACCCCGGGGGGTCGAGAATGTCCCCTCCAGGCTTTGTACTTGGTGGATCAGCAGTTGGATCCACCAGCCCGGTTTTACTTCTTCTTGCCGCCCTTTTTGCCGGCAGCAGATGCAACGCGATCCTTGAAGGCCTTGCCGGCCTTGAAGGCGGGCACGGTGGTCGCGGCAATCTTGAGGGCTTCGCCCGTTTGCGGATTCTTGCCGGTGCGGGCGGCGCGCTTGCGGGATTCGAAAGTGCCGAAACCGATCACGGATACGGTGTCGCCCTTGGCCACTGTCTCAGCGATGCTATCCAGCACGGCCTCGACAGCGCGGCCGGCGGCGGCCTTGGTCATCTCGGTCTTGGCGGCAACGGCTTCGATGAGTTCGGATTTGTTCATATTGGTCTCTCCATTGGGCGGGTGGTGTAAGGCGCCGGGGATCATAGCAGCCCCGCCGCCGGAGAGTTTAGGCATGTTTGGCGCCTGAAGAGATCATAAATGCGTTGAAGGGATCCACATTTCTGCTGGCAGCCTGCCAGGTTCAAACACATAATCCCGGCACCTCCCTGATCGCCGCAATGGCGATCTTCTTCAAGGCGTCCGCTTGGGCGCCTTCTTTTTTTCTCACTTGGTCCTGGACAACTTCATCTTGAGGCTGGCCCCTTCGAAAAAGGTCCACCTCCGACAGAAAGTCGCAGCCAATTGCGATAATTTGTCGTCACCAACAAACTGAGTCGCGATCGACTTGGGTAGCACAGCGGTAGCACGGAGATTTTTAATCATCAGAATGCACTCACTAACCAATTGATTATTTGGTGCCCCCGACACGAATCGAACGTGTGACCCTCCCCTTAGGAGGGGGATGCTCTATCCACTGAGCTACAGGGGCGGCGTGG
>DYIY01000003.1 GCA_020723405.1 Thiobacillus denitrificans
GTGAGGAGTGAGGAGTGAGGAGTGAGGAGTGAGGAGTGAGGAGTGAGGAGTGAGGAGTGAGGGGGGCCGGGAGGGGGTTTTTCGGCTACCATCGCTTTCATTGGAATCACTGACTTGGAGCAGCAAATGGCGCGTATGGTGCAATGCGTGAAACTCGGCCGGGAGGCCGAAGGTCTGGACTTTCCCCCTCTGCCCGGGGAGCTGGGCAAGCGGGTGTTCGAGAGCATTTCCAAGGAAGCCTGGCAGGGCTGGATCAAGCTCCAGACCATGATCATCAACGAGAACCGTCTCAACCTGGCCGATGTCCAGCACCGCAAATACCTGATGGAGCAGGCCGAGAAGTACTTCTTCGGCGACGGCGTGGGCAACCCCGAAGGCTTCCGTCCCCACTGATTTTTCCCCTCACCCCTCACCCCTCACCGCCCCCCATGTCCGACAAGCAAACCCACTTCGGCTTCAAGACCGTCGCCGAGGAAGAAAAGGCCCGCAAGGTGGCCGAGGTCTTCCATTCCGTGGCCGACCGCTACGACGTGATGAACGACCTCATGTCCATGGGCCTGCACCGGGTCTGGAAGCGTTTTCTCGCTCTCCACGCCCGGCTGCGTCCGGGGGCGAAGGTGCTGGACATTGCCGGCGGCACCGGCGACATCGCCCGGCTGCTGGCGGAGGAGACGGGCCCCACCGGGGAAGTCTGGCTCACCGACATCAACGGCTCCATGCTGGGCGTGGGCCGGGACCGCATGCTGGACAAGGGCCTCATGCTGCCCGTGGCCCAGTGCGATGCGGAAAAGCTGCCCTTCCCCGGCGACTATTTCGACCTGGTCACCGTGGCCTTCGGTCTGCGCAACATGACCCACAAGGAAGAGGCCCTGGCCGAAATGCGCCGGGTGCTGAAACCCGGGGGCAAACTCATGGTGCTGGAGTTCTCCAAGGTGTGGAAACCCCTGGCGCCCCTCTACGATCTCTATTCCTTCCAGGTGCTGCCCCGCCTGGGCCAGGTGGTCACCCAGGATCCGGAAAGCTATCGCTACCTGGCCGAATCCATCCGCATGCATCCCGACCAGGAAACCCTGAAGGGCATGATGGAGGCCGTGGGCTTCCAGAAGGTGGATTACTTCAACATGACCGTGGGGGTGGTGGCCCTGCACGTGGGCTACAAACTCTGACCCGCCTCAGTGGGCGGCCAGCCGCTCGTTGAGGTCGTCCTCGAATTCCCGCAGGCCTTCCTCGGCCACGCCGATTTCCGCCAGGGCCTTGCGGCGCAGGCCGGGCCAGTCGTGGTCTTCCTTCATGGCATTGACGTTGTAGAGGTGGATGGCCGTCTGCAGGATGGCCACCATGGTGGCGGCCTTATCGTTGACGTTCACCGGGTCGTGGTGCCAGCGGATGGCCTCGCACACGTAGCCGGGCAGGCGCCAGTGTTTGGCCGCCAGATAGCCCACCACGGCATGGTCGGTGTTGTGCCGTTGGTCCTCGGCCACCACGTGGGGCCAGACGTGGCCCCTGGCGGTGATGAAGGGGTACTCGTACTGTTCCAGGTGCTGGATCAGGATGGGCACGCCACAATCCACGAACAGGGCTGCCAGGTGGGCGTGTTCGGGGAAGATGTTGCACACCATGCGCTGCCGGTGGGCGATGGCGGCGGCATAGCGGGCGATCTCGTTGGCCCGCTCCCAGAACCAGGGATAGAAGAGGGATTCGCCGTAGAGGGCGGCCTGGATGGACAGCCCGCCCACCAGGTCGGCAATGGTTTGCAGGCCCACCAGGGAGACGGCCCTGGCCACGGTTTCCGGCGGCTTGCGCAGGCCATAGATGGGGGTGGCCAGGGTCCTGAACAGGCCGGCGGTGATGCCCGCATCTTGCTGCACCAGGCCGGCGATGATGTCCATGTTGGTGTTGGGATTTCCTAAAGCCTGCTCCAGTTCGTCCACCAGGGGCGGCGGGGAGGGGATGCGCAGGGAAAGCCCCGTCTTGGGGTCCTTGAAGACTTTGTGCTTGGCCATGGGGGGCTGGGAACCGGCTGAAAATAGGCGACTACACCCGTCTTATCGGTCGGCCGGGCCGTTTCCTTAAGGGGCCCGCTGCCGGACCAGCCATCCGGTCAGAAATTCTTGGGCGGCGGCCAGATTGGCGGCGGCTTCCGGGCTCAGGTCGTCGCCCAGCTCGAAGCCGTAGGCCCGGATGCCCAAGGTCCAGGCCGGCGGTGGCGGCCGGCCGAAATGGCGGGCATAGGCGGCCAGCACCGCTTCCGGCGCCAGGGCGTGGCTGGTGTAGCTGGCGTCGGGCAGGGGCCCGGCGGGGCTGAAGCGGAAGGGGGCGTCGCCGGCCACACTGGCGTCCACGAAGACCACCCGCGCCCGGCCGTCCAGGTCCAGGAGGAATTCCACCTGCAACTGGTAGTCCTCCAGCAGTTCCACGCCGGGCAGGGCCAGGCTTGCCAGGCCTTTGAGCAGCAGGGGCCCCAGGGCGTCGTCGCCCCGGCTGGGGTTGCCGATGCCGATGACCAGGGTGGGGGCCGGCTCCCCCGTCACGGGGCCGTGCCCAGCCGGTCCAGCAGGGCCCCGTCCGGGCCCAGCAGTTCCAGTTCCAGGGGCATCTTGCCCAGGGCGTGGGTGGCGCAGGACAGGCAGGGGTCGAAGGCCCGCACCGCGACTTCGATGTGGTTGAGCAGGCCTTCCGTGAGGGTCTGGCCGTCCAGGTACTGGCTGGCCACCCGGCGGATGGCCTCGTTCATGGCCTGGTTGTTGTGGGTGGTGGAGACGATGAGGTTGGCCCGTACCACCAGATCGTTCTCGTCCACCCGGTAGTGGTGGATGAGGGTGCCCCGGGGGGCCTCGATCATGCCCACGCCCCGCTCCCGGCGTTCCCCGGTGACCAGCAGGTCCTGGCCCAGCAGGTCGTCGTCGTGGAGCAGTTCCTTGATCATCTCGGCGGCGTGCAGCATCTCGATCATGCGCGCCCAGTGGTAGCCCAGGGTGGCGCCGGCCGCGTTGCCGCCGTCGAAGGCCAGGAAGTCCCGCCGCTCGTGGTCGGCGAAGGGGGTGGGGATGAAGTCGCACTGGCTCACCCGGGTCAGGGGCCCCACCCGGTACCAGCCGGCTTCGGGACCCAGTTCCCGGAAGAAAGGGAATTTCATGTAGGACCAGGACTTCACCTCTTCGTGGATGTGTTCCCAGTAGTGGTCGTAGTTCTCGTGGTCGAACAGGGTCTTGCCGTCCACCGTGCGGGCCCGCAGGCCCCCGTGGTAAAGGTCCATGGCCCCGTCGGCGCGGATCAGGCACAGGCTGTGGGCGTCGAAGCGGCCGAAACTGTTGTAGCGCTCCAGGTCCTGTTCGAACAGGCGCCGGGCCAGGGCCACGGCTTCCCGGCTCCAGGCGATGATCGGGTAGATGTCCTTGAGCAGGTGGTCCCGTTCCTCGCTGCTCAGGTTCTTGTTCACCCCGCCGGGCACGGAGCTGGTGCCGTGGACCCGCTTGCCGGCGGTGACCCGGATGACCTCCTGGCCGTACTTGCGCAGCAGCACCCCCTGTTTCGCCACGTCCGGATGGGCGGCGGCCACGCCGACGATGTTGCGCCGGGCCACCTCGGACCCGAAGCCGAACAGCAGGTCCGGGGAGGAAAGATGGAAGAAATGCAGGGCGTGGGATTGCAGGATCTGCCCGTAGTGCATGAGCCGGCGCAGCTTTTCCGCCGTGGGCGTCAGGTGGTCCACGCCGACGATCTGGTCCATGGCCTTGGAGGCGGCCAGGTGGTGGGACACCGGGCAGATGCCGCACAGGCGCTGGACCATGACCGGGATTTCCCAGAAGGGCCGACCCTGGACGAACTTCTCGAAGCCGCGGAATTCCACGATGTGCAGACGGGCCTGCCGGACGTGGTTGTCCTCGTCGATGAGCAGGGTCACCTTGCCGTGGCCTTCCACCCGGGAAATGGGCTCGATGGCGACCCGGCGCAGGGTTTCCGGGTGGGGAGCGGTTTCCAGTTGCAGGGTCATGGGGTGGGGTCCTCGGTGAATGGGGTGGGAATGGCGGGCGTTGGAATCCCCCCTAGCCCCCCTTTACAAAAGGGGGGAAGGGCTGGTCTGAACCGCGACCCGCTCCCCCCTTTGTTAAAGGGGGGTTGGGGGGGATTCCGCCTTTCCAGCCCAAGCATCGCTTTACCCATCAGTCGTACTTGATCAAGCCGTGCCCCAGCTTGGGCGTGCGCCCGGCGATGAGGTCGGTGAGGAATTTCCAGATGGCGTCCGCCGAGGGGGGGCAGCCGGGGATGAAGTAGTCCACCTTCACCACTTCATGGAGGGGGTGGACCTTGTCCAGGGGCAGGGGCAGTTCCGGGTCGTTGGGGATCAGGCCGTGTTCCAGGCCCCCTTCGGTGAGATAGACCTCCGACAGGCAGGCCCCCAGGTCCAGGTGGTTGCGCTGGGCGGGCAGGCCCCCGGTGACGGCGCAGGCGCCGATGGCGATGAGGGTCTTGCAGTTGGCCCGGAACTCCCGCAGTACGTGGACGTTTTCCGCGTTGCAGATGCCGCCTTCCACGATGCCGATGTCGCAGGGCCCGCAGTGCTTGATGTCGGTGAGGGGCGAGCGGTCGAATTCGATGAGGTCCAGGAGGGGAAACAGCCGCTCGTCGATGTCCAGCAGGGACATGTGGCAGCCGAAGCAGCCGGCCAGGGAGGTGGTAGCGACTTTGAGTTTAGGCATGGTGGGGGTCCGGCTGCGCGGGGACGGGGTGGTGTGCGGGGCGGGACGAAACCCCCCCTGACCCCCCTTTTTCAAAGGGGGGGACACCGTCGCGGGGTTGTTGCTCCCCCCTTTGCAAAAGGGGGGCTGGGGGGGATTTGCTGTTTGCCACAGTCACTCCTTCCCCTCACAAGCCGTGCATTTCCCTGCGCCGTCGGCCGTCCGGGGCGCGTCCCGCAGGGCCTGGGCGCTGATGGGCTGGGGATCGTAGCGGCGCTGGCCGATGGGCTGGGCGAAGCCCACCCGCTTCTTCAGGATCACCCCCACGGGACAGACTTCCATGGCCTTGTCGGTCAGGGCCACGTCGGTGTCCGCCAGCAGGCCCGATTCGGCGTTGACCACCAGATGCTTGGTGAGACCCCGGCCGGACAGGGCGAAGACGCACTTGCCGTCCACCTCGCAGGAGGCCCGCACGCACAGTTCGCAGAGGATGCAGCGGTTGAAGTCCAGCAGGATGTCCGGGTGGGAAGCGTCCACCGGCCGGTCCGGGAAGAAATGCCGGAAGCCGGCGGTCATCACCCCCAGGTCGTAGCCCAGGGCCTGGAGGGTGCAGTTGCCGCTCTTCTCGCAGGAGGGGCAGAAATGGTTGCCCTCGGCGAACAGCATCTGCACCAGGGTGCGGCGCAGGTCGTTGACCTCGTCGCTGTCGCTTTCCACCGCCATGCCCGCCTGGGCCGGCAGGGTGCAGGAGGCCACCAGGCGCCCGTCGGCCTTCACCGTGCACACCTTGCAACTGCCGTGGGGCTTGAACTCCGGGTGGTAGCACAGGTGGGGGATGTAGCGCCCGGCGGACAGGGCCGCCTGGATCACCGTCTGGCCCGGCTGGAAGGGGACTTCCTCGCCGTCGAGGAGAAAGGTGGCGTCAGTCATTTGTTGGTGAGGGGTGAGGAGTGTGGGGTGAGGAGAGCGGTCCCCTCAGCGGGGCTGTTCTCCCCTCTTTGGTAAAGGGGGGCTGGGGGGGATTTATCGAGGGTGGCCAGGGCTGATGTCTTGAATCCCCCCTCACCCCCCTTTTCCAAAGGGGGGAATATGCGAGTGGCCAATCCGACGAGGTTTGCTGCCGTCGCGGGGTTCTCCCCCCTTTTGTAAAGGGGGGCTGGGGGGGATTTGCCGAGGGTGGCCAGGGCCGATGTCCTGAATTCCTCCGCATCCTCTTCATCCCGGAACGGGGGCTTTCCCAACCAGGGGAATCCCGGAGTCACCCGGCGGATGACGCCACCCCTGCTCGCGCCAGACGCCCACCTCATGGCTCCGTCCTCAGGTGCGCCCCCGCGTCGTCCCGGCCGGTCATCTGCCGGGCCCGTTCCAGGGCGCCGTCCAGGTCGAAGGCGGGTTCGAAGTCCAGGGACTTGAGGCGCCGTTCGTACATGGGGCGAAAGCGCTTCAGGGTGTCCAGGGTGGGGTTGCAGGCGGTGTGGCCCAGGCCGCAGTGGGCGCTCATGTGCAGCACCCGGTCCAGCTTGTCGATCTCCGCCAGGTCGTAGGGGGTGCCGTGGCCGGCGGCGATCTTGTCCAGGGTGGTCTTGAGCATGGCGGTGCCCACCCGGCAGGGGGTGCAGAAGCCGCAGCTTTCGTGGGCGAAGAAGTGGCTGTAGTTGCGCGCCACCTCGAACATGTCCCGGCTGCTGTCGAACACGGTGAAGGCGCCGGCGGTGGGCAGGTCTTCGAAGGCGATGCGCCGGTGGAACTCGGAGGCGTCGATGCACACCCCCGAGGGGCCGCTGATCTGCACGGCCAGGGTGTTCCCGGCGCCGCAGTCGGCCAGCACCTGGCTCACCGGGGTGCCGAAGGGATATTCGTAGATGCCCGGCCGGGCGCAGTCGCCGGCCACCGACAGGAGCTTGCTGCCGGCCGACTTGGCGGTGCCCATGGCCCGGTACCAGTCGCCGCCGTGTTTGGCGATGAGGGCGGCGGCGGCGAAGGTTTCCACGTTGTTCACCACCGTGGGCTTCTGCAGGTAGCCGTGGGTCACCGGGAAGGGCGGCCGGTTGCGCGGCACGCCCCGCTTGCCTTCCAGGGATTCGATGAGGGCCGATTCCTCGCCGCACACGTAGGCGCCGGCCCCCAGGCGGATTTCGATGTCGAAGTCGAAGCCGGCCCGGCCCAGGATGCCGTTGCCCAGCAGCCCGGCGGCCCGGCGCCGGTCCAGCACGGCGTTGAGGGGATCCAGCAGGAAGCGGTATTCGCCGCGCAGGTAGAGGAAGCCCTGGCGGGCCCCCACCACGTGGGCGCAGACGGTCATGCCCTCGAACACCAGGTCGGCCTGGCGGGCCAGCAGCACCCGGTCCTTGAAGGTGCCCGGTTCCCCTTCGTCGGCGTTGCACACCACGTAGCGGGGCTGGCCCGGGGCGTTGCGGCAGGCTTCCCACTTGAGGCCCGTGGTGAAGCCGGCACCCCCCCGGCCCCGCAGGTTGGCCCGCTTGATCTCTTCCAGGGTGGCGGTGGCGCCGGCCGGGGTGCCGTGGCCTTCCCGCCAGGAGCGGGCGTTGGCGGCCTGTTCCGGGGTGTCTTCCGCATCCCGGGCCAGGGCGGCGGCCAGGGCTTCGCCGGGGGCCAGGCCATGGTCCAGCAGGGGACCGGCCCGGCGGACGTTGTCGTGGATTTCAAACAGTTCGGCGGGCCAGTCGTCCATGGGGGTCCGGGCCAGGATCAGGTCGGCCACCCGGTCGAGTTTTTCCCGGGTGAGCCCCCCCAGGGCCCGGCCGTTGACCAGCAGGCCCGGACCCTGGTCGCACAGGCCGGTGCAGGAGGTGGTGTCCACGGACACCAGGCCGTCTTCCGAGAGGCGGCCCTGTTCCACCCAGAGCTTCTCGCAGAAGGCGGCCAGGAGGGCCTGGTTGCCCTGCATGCGGTCGGTGATGTTGTCGGAAAAGAGCACCCGGTAGCGGCCCTGGGGCCGGTCGCTGAGGAAGGCGTAGAAACCGATCACCCCCCACACCCGGGCCAGGGGCACGCCCAGGCTTTCCGCCAGGGCCGAGGCGGCGGCCGGCGGTACGTGGCCATGTTCGGCCTGGACCTCGATGAGGGCCTGCAAGAGGCGTTCCGGCCGGCCGGCATGGCGGGCCAGGACGGCGTCCAGCGCGTCCGTTGTCTCCATCCTTGTCTCTTTGCTTATGGCTTTGCCTTAGTCTAATCCCCAGGATTGCCGGCGCCAGTTAAGTTTTTTTTATCCGGGCCGGGGCCCGGCGGGGGCTCAGTAATCCACCGGATCCACGTCCAGGCTCCAGCGCAAACCCCGGGCGGGCAGGGCGGCCAGCCGGGTCATCCAGGCCGAGAGGAAGGCCCGCAGCCGGGCCCGGGCCGGGCATTGCAGGAGCAGTTGGTAGCGGTGCCGGTTGGCCACCCTGGCCAGCAGGGCGGGCACCGGGTCGAAGAGCAGCACGCCGGGGTCAAGGGACGTCCCCGCTTCCCGGGCGGCCAGCAGGAAGCCCAGGGCGGCTTCTTCGCTGCCGGCGTCCACCCGCAGCAGGGCCTGGCTCACGAAGGGGGGGGCGTCGGCGCCCCGGCGTTCCTTGAGGGTGGCGTCGGCGAAGCCCGGGTAGTCGTGGCGGGCCAGGGCCTGGTAGAGGGGGTGGCCCGGGTAGCCGGTCTGGATCAGCACCTCGCCGGGCCGCTCGGCCCGTCCGGCCCGGCCCGCCACCTGCATGAGCTGGGCGAACAGCCGTTCCGTGGCGCGGAAGTCCGGGGAGATGAGGGCCTGGTCGGCGCCGATGACGCCTACCAGGGTGAGGTGGGGGAAGTCGTGGCCCTTGGCCACGATCTGGGTGCCCACCAGGATGTCCACCTGGCGGGCCTCCACCTGCTCGCGCATGGCGGCGAAGGCCCCCTTGCGCCCGGCCGTGTCCCGGTCGATGCGCAGGATGCGGGCTTCGGGGAAGCGTTCCACCAGGGTTTCCTCCACCCGCTGGGTGCCCTGGCCGGCGGCCCGCAGGTCCAGTCCGCCGCATTGGGGGCAGGCGTCGGGTGGGCGGGCGGTGAGGCCGCAATGGTGGCAGAGCAGGCGGTAGCCACCGGAGTGGCGGTGCAGGATCAGGTGGGCGGAACAGCGGGGACAGGGAAAGACGTGGCCGCAGCCGTTGCACAACAGGGTGGGGGCGTAGCCCCGCCGGTTGATGAACACCAGGCTCTGCTCGGCCCGTTCCAGACGCTCGGTGAGGGCTTCGACCAGACGCTGGCTCAGGCCCAGCTTGGGCCGGTCGGTGCGGCTGTCCACCAGGTCCACCCGGGGCAGGCGGGCCTGGGCGTTGGCCCGCCGGGTGAGGCTCAGGAGCCGGTAGCGGCCGGCCTTGGCGTTGCGCCAGGATTCCAGGGAGGGGGTGGCGGAACCCAGCAGCACCGGCACGTCCCGCTGCCGGCCCCGCCAGACGGCCACGTCCCGGGCCGAGTAGCGCATGCCTTCCATCTGCTTGTAGGCCCCGTCGTGTTCCTCGTCCACCACGATGAGGCCCAGGCGGGGCAGGGGGGTGAACACGGCCAGACGGGTGCCCAGGACGATGTCCGCCCGGCCGGCCAGGGCATCCAGCCAGGCGGCGCGCCGTTCTCCGTCGTTGAGGCCGCTGTGCAGGCCGATGAGGCGCCGGCCGGGAAAGCGGCGGGCAAAACGCTCGGTGAGCTGGGGGGTCAGGTGGATTTCCGGCACCAGCACCAGGGCCTGGCGGCCCTGGGTCAGGGCGTCGGCCACCAGGTTCAGGTAGATCTCGGTCTTGCCGCTGCCGGTGACGCCGTGGAGCAGCCAGGGGGCGAAGCCGGCCGGGCCGGCGCGGAAGGCGTCCAGGACGGCCTGTTGCTGAGCGTTGAGAGCGGGGCCGGGGACGCTGGGCAGATCGGCCGGCCCGTCTTCGGGGGCCAGGACGACTACCCAGCCCTTGGCCAGCCAGTCGCGCAACAGGGGGCGTTCCCGGTCGCTGGCATCGGCGTGGGCCAGGGGCCCCTGGGTCAGCCGTTCTGCCAGGGCCCGTTTGGCCGTGGCCCGGGCCGGCAGTTGGGCCAGGGCGCTCTGCCCCTCTTCGGTGAGGCGCCAGGCCGTGGGCGGCGGGGTCCGGCGCGAGCTTTCCGCCCGGCGCAGGGCCGGGGGCAGCAGGCCGGCCAGCACGGACCCCAGGGGGTGGTGGTAGTAGCCGGCGGCGAAGCGGGCCAGGTGCAGCACTTCTTCGGGCAGGGGCGGGGTGGTCCGGTCGATGGGGCCCAGGGGCTTGAGGGCGGCGGCGGGCAGGTCGGAGCGGTCCACCAGTTCCAGCAGCACCCCTACCTGGCGGCGATGGCCGAAGGGCACTTCCACCCGGCGGCCGATGTCGTCGGCCGTGGCTTCCGGGGCCAGGTAGTCGAACAGGCTGTCCAGGGGGGTGTCCAGGGCCACCCGGGCGATGGGGTTGGGCAGGGGGGCTACCACGGGAAGTTAAAGTGATTTGCGAAGAAAGCCGGGGAACGGGAGGGCCCGATTGAGGGTTTTTCCCTTGTCCACGGAACCTGTGGATAACTGTGTGGACAAGGCGTCATCAAACCGAAAAATATCCTTACGGGACGCCACTTTAGGGCATGGGCCCAAAAAATGGGCAGTAAAAATACGATATAAAAACAATGAGTTAATGAATTCAATCGGGGGGCTCGCCCTATTCTGGCCGAATCGGCTTGTCAAGCCCTCCGATGTGCATAAGTGAATGGTTAATTGCTGTTTCAGGGGCCGGCTTTTCCCCCCTGCGGCCGGGCTGTCCCGGACCCGTCATCCATGGCCACCGCCCAGGCCAGCAGGGCGTCCTGGGCCTTCCCGGCGGCGGCTGCCTGGTTGTGGTTGACCAGCATGACCAGCACCCGGCGACGGCCGTCCGCCCCCAGCACGTAACCCGCCAGGTTGCGGGAGCCGTTCAGGCTGCCGGTTTTCAGCCAGGCCCGCCCCGCCAGGGGGGAATCGCCCAGGCGGCCCTTCTGGGTGCCTTCCAGGCCCACGGCCGGCAGGCTGGCGGCGAACTCGTAGTAGGCCGGGCGGCTGGCGGCCCAGGCCAGCAGGCGGGCCAGGCTGGCGGTGGAGATGCGTTCGATGCGCGACAGGCCGGAGCCGTTTTCCAGGACGATCTCCGGGCTCCACAGGCCCTGCTCGGCGAGCCAGGCGCGCACTGCCCGGGCGCCCTTGTCCCAGGTGGCCGGCCCGCCGAAGCGGGCGGCGCCCAGGTTGAGGAAGAGCATCTTGGCCATGACGTTGTTGCTGAACTTGTTCACGTCCCGCGCCAACTCGGCCAGGGGGGGCGAGTCGAACTCCAGCAGCAGCCGGGCCTCGGGGCCGGGGATGCAGGGCAGGATGGCGCCGCTGTGGCGGCCGCCCAGTTCCAGCCACAGGGCGCGGAACCAGGCCGCCACGCTGGCCTCCGGAGCGAGGAGGTTGAGGGGGTGAAGCTGTTCGCCGCAGGCCAGGGGATAACTGCCCTCCAGGATGAGACGGCCTTCCTCCAGGCGCAGGCCGACGCTTTCCCGCCAGTTGCCGCACAGGCCGTCGCCCCCCGCCAGATTGTTGTCCAGGGGCAGGGCCAGGTCCGGTTCCAGGCTGGCCCGGACCTGGCCGGCCACGGGGGCCAGGCGCAG
The DNA here is from genome assembly GCA_020723405.1 of Thiobacillus denitrificans. GTDB lineage: Bacteria > Pseudomonadota > Gammaproteobacteria > Burkholderiales > Thiobacillaceae > PFJX01. Next base: position 11,313 of record DYIY01000003.1, read on the forward strand.
GTTCATGGCGTTGAAGTTGGCCAGCAGGGCGGCCGGCGGCGCGTTGTAGGGGCGCAGGGGCGCCTGGTCGAAGGCGCCCGGGTCGATGGGCTCCAGTTCGTAGAGGCTGCCGTCCAGCAGGACGTTGCCGCGAATCTCCCGGATGCCCCGGGCGCGGATCTCCCGCAGCAGCAGCCAGAAGCGCTCCCGGGTGAGGCCCGGGTCCCCCCCGCCTTGCAGGATCAGGTTGCCGGTGAGTACGTCGTCCTTGACTTCGCCCTCCACCCAGACCCGGGTCTTGAAGACATGGGCGGGGCCCAGGGTGTCCAGGGCGGCCAGGGTGGTGACCAGCTTCATTACCGAGGCGGGGTTGAAGGAGCGCTCGATTCCGTGGGCCAGGCGGGGGGTGGGGCTGTCCAGGTCCTGGACCAGGACGCCCACGTGGCTGTCGGGGATGCCGGCCTGCTTCAGGGCCTGGGCCAGGGCAGGGGGCAGGTCGGCCCGGGCAGGCAGGGCGAGGAGGAGGGTGGCCAGCAAGACGGTAAACCAGACCACCCCCCATTCCCTCCTTTCATGAAGGGGGGCCAGGGGGGATTTTGCTCCCGTGGCTGCTGGGCGACCGTCTGAAAATCCCCCCTGCCCCCCTTTGCCACAGGGGGGAAACCCCGGGGTGGCCAGGGCAGGGCCCGTCTCAGCCTTCCCCACGCCGGGTCAGGTCGTTCACGTACCAGTCCATGGCTTCCAGCAGACCTTCGTGGATGCGGTGGCTGGGCTCGTAGCCCAGCAGGGTGCGGGCCTTGCTGACGTCGGCCAGGGAATGGCGCACGTCGCCGGCCCGGAAATCCCGGTAGATGGGCTTGAAATCCTTCAGGTGGGGGAAGCGGGGTTCCAGGATGGAACGGATGGACTCGAACAGGTCGTTGAGGGTGGTGCGGTCCCCCACCGCCACGTTGTAGACCTGGTTGGCGGCGTCGGGATGCCGGGCGGTGGCCGCCAGCAGGTTGGCCTGGACGGTGTTGGCGATGTAGCAGAAGTCCCGGCTGGTTTCCCCGTCGCCGTTGATGTACAGGGGCTCGTTGTGGATCATGGCCGAGGTCCACTTGGGCACCACGGCGGCGTAGGCGCCGTTGGGATCCTGGTGGGCGCCGAAGATGTTGAAGTAGCGCAGGCCGATGGTCTTGAAGCCGTAGGCCCGGGCGAACACGTCGGCATACTGCTCGTTGACCAGCTTGGTCACCGCGTAGGGGGACAGGGGCTTGCCGATCACGTCCTCCACCTTGGGCAGGCCCGGGTGGTCGCCGTAGGTGGAGCTGGAGGCGGCGTAGACGAACCGGGTCACTTTGGCGTCCCGGGCGGCCACCAGCATGTTGAGGAAGCCGTCGATGTTGGACTGGTTGGTGGTGATGGGGTCTTCCAGGGAGCGTGGCACCGAGCCCAGGGCCGCCTGGTGCAGCACGAAGTCCACCCCGGCACAGGCCGCCTGGCAGTCCTCCAGCTTGCGGATGTCGCCTTCGATGAGGCGGAAGCGGGCCCACTGGGCCGGCGTCACCGCCGCCCGGATCTGCTCCAGGTTGTGGCGATGGCCGGTGGCGAAGTTGTCAAGGCCCACCACCTGCTGGTCCAGGGTCAGCAGGCGCTCCAGCAGGTTGCAGCCGATGAAACCGGCCACGCCGGTGACGAGCCAGGTCTTGGGGGCAGAAGGAAGCTGAGCCAGCAGGTCTGAATATGCAGTCATGGGGAATTCTTCACTGGGATTGCCACCCCACCGCCGTCGGCGATGGGGTGGTGGGGGCTCACACCCGCCAGAGTACGGCGCCGGAAGCGCGGATGGCGGCCGGGTCGTAGGCGGACTTCACGTCGGTGAAGACTCCGCCCTGCTTCAGCTTGCCCAGGATGTCGGCCAGGGCCATGGCCTTGTACTGCTTGTGGGAGACGGCGGCCACGATGGCGTCGGCCGCCGCGGGCAGTTTGTCCCAGGCGGTCAGGCTGATGCCATATTCGTGTTCGGCCTCGCTGTTCTCGGCGATGGGGTCGTGGACCGACACGTCGCAGCCGAAGGATTGCAGTTCCTTCACCAGGTCGGCCACCTTGGAGTTGCGCAGGTCCGGACAGTCTTCCTTGAAGGTGAGGCCCAGTACGATGACCTTGGCACCCTTCACCTGGGTGCCGCCGTTGATCATGTTCTTCACGGTCTGCTGGGCCACCCAGGCCGCCATGCCGTCGTTGATGCGCCGGCCGGCCAGGATCACCTGGGGGTGGTAGCCGAGCATCTCGGCCTTGTGGGTCAGGTAATAGGGGTCCACGCCTATGCAATGGCCGCCCACCAGGCCGGGCCGGAAGGGCAGGAAGTTCCACTTGGTCCCGGCCGCCTGGAGGACTTCCAGGGTGTCGATGCCCAGGCGGTCGAAGATCAGGGCCAGTTCGTTCATCAGGGCGATGTTCAGGTCCCGCTGGGTGTTCTCGATGACCTTGGCCGCTTCGGCCACCTTGATGCTGCTGGCCCGGTGCACGCCGGCCACGATGACCGACTCATACAGGTCGCCCAACACCTTGAGGGTGGGGGCGTCGTCGCCGGACACCACCTTGACGATGCGGGTGATGGTGCGTTCCTTGTCGCCCGGGTTCACCCGCTCGGGGGAGTAGCCCACGTGGAAGTCCTGCATCCATTTCATGCCGGAGTGCTTTTCCAGCAGGGGGATGCAGACCTCTTCCGTGGCGCCGGGATAGACGGTGGATTCATAACAGACGATGGCGCCCTTCTTCATGTACTTGCCCACGGTGGTGGAAGAGCCCACCAGGGGGGAGAAGTCGGGGATGTGGGCCTCGTCCACCGGGGTGGGCACGGCCACGATGATCACGTCGGCCTTGCCGATGGAAGAAGGATCCGTGCTCACCGTGAGCCGGGTCGCCGCCTTCAGGTCTTCGCTGCTGACCTCGCCGGTGGGGTCACAGTAGTTCTTGTAGTTGGCGATCTTGGCTTCCGACAGGTCGTAGCCGATGGTCTCAAACTTCTTGCCGAATTCGACGGCCAAGGGCAGGCCCACGTAGCCCAAGCCCACAACAGCGACGATGGTCATTGCGACTCCCGAGAAAATAAGCGGTGACATTCTACCGATGAAAGCCCATGGCATGATGGCGGCCTTGACGGAGGACACCATGGGCACGGTGCTGACAACCTTTCTGTTAACGGCGTGGTTCGCCGTTTCATTGAGCGGATTTTGTCCCGCCGCGCGGGCCGATATCGTCGAATTGCTGCCGCGCATCAAGTCCTCCGTGGTGGGGGTGGGCTCCCAGCATCCCCTGCGCAATCCCCGCGCCAGGCTGACCGGGACGGGGTTTGTGGTGGGGGACGGCCGGCACGTGATTACGAATGCCCATGTGCCGCCCAACGACATGGAAGAGGACAAGGGCGAGCACCTGGCCGTGTTCCTGCGCGGCCCTACCGGCGTGGACACCCGGCGGGCGGAAAAGGTGGCCGCCGACCCGGACCACGACCTGCTCCTCCTGAAAATTGAGGGGGACCCTGTCCCCGCCCTGTCCCTGAGCCAGGCCGACCAGGCCCGGGAAGGCCAGCTCTACTATTTCACCGGTTACCCCATCGGCGCCGCCCTGGGCCTCTACCCCGCCACCCACCGGGCAGGCCTGGCCGCCATCGCCCCGGTCTTCTCCCCCTTGCCCGGCGCCCGGAAGCTCACCGCCAATCTTATCAAGCGGGCCGACACCCCCTTCCTGATCTACCAACTGGACGCCACTGCCTACCCGGGCAACAGCGGCAGTCCCCTCTACGACGGTGACAGCGGCCAGGTCATCGGCGTGATCAACGCGGTGTACGTGAAGGGAGCCAAGGAGAACGTGCTGAGCAATCCCAGCGGGATCAGTTATGCGATTCCGGTGCGGTATGTCAGGGAGTTGCTGGGGAAGGAGGCTGTGACCAACCACGTCCGGTAAAGGGAACCTTGATGGCCTGTCCGATGCGCGGCTGGTAAGCCCGCTCGTCTCCCGACTGCGACTGCTCGTCGAAATGGTCATCCACCTGGTGGTGGCCGATCTGGCGCTGACCTATTTCCCCTGACTGGTCTGGCTGGTGGGGGGTGCATGCGAATACGCCTGCCCGATGCTGTGGTAAGGGAGAGTTTCCGCAGGTTGCGGGTATTGCCGAAGTGGCGTGGGTAGGTCGATCCGGTTTGATCTGCCGGCGGGTATTCCGGGCGGCATTCCCCCAGACGGAAACGGACTGCGCTGCCTGTCACCCAGGCCCAATTTCAGTGGCTGAAAAACCCGGATGCAATAAGTTGGCAAGGTGTGCCAAATCTCTTAAGCGCACGGTCTTTCTTTGTCAGCATTTTTTTTCCAGGGTGCTGCTCCGTGCCATTTTAGGCGAATGGTTCGGCTGACCAAGGAGGCTAAATCCGATATCATGTTTCGCCGCTGAATAATGAAGACGGAGCCGCAGCAAATAATCGCCAATAACTTGTTGTGCATGCTAAGGGGTGATTGAAGAACGGCCCGGATGTACTCGAAAGGAATGCGCCAATGCGGACAAAATCTGTGCCTACGGTTGGGAAAAAGCACAGAGAAGTAACGTTTTAGTCTTTGATCAGTCGTTTCCGGCTCACGCACCAATCTTCTGAACCAAGTTGTTTCCGGCACAACTATGAAATAGCCGCGCAATGCAAGTTCGCCTAGCAGTACGGCTCCATTTCCAATTATCAGTAAATTTGTGCGGCATTGGCGAAGTGTGGATAGCCTGTACATGCCGTATAAAGCATGCTGGTTTCCCCACAGAGTAATGTTGAAACGTGCCAATGGGCTCAATCCAGACGTATCTAGAAAGGATACCGCCCGGTCCTGACGCTGTCCCCGTTCATCCACCCAGACTGTGCGTCCATATGCTAGGACTGCCTGATCTTCGGTCTCCAATGCGGCGACCAGGTGTTCCAAATAGTTGTCGGACCAAAGGTCGTGCGCCCCGGCCAGGACGAAATATTGTCCTTGCGCTTGCTCAACCAGGGTGTGGAAATTCAGAATGGCCCCAATATTTCTACTCTGGCGGAAGTGCCTAACCCGGGGATCAGTCCGCGCGTATCGCTGCGCGATCTCCGGTGTACTGTCATCGGAGGCGTTATCTGCGATGATGACCTCGTAATCCTGATACCCCTGTCTCAGGATCGAATCCAGAGTTGAGACAAGATGAGCTTCCTCGTTGTAGGCCATGACTCCAACGGTTACGGTCGGCATTTTTTACCTCAGATTCATCCGGCTCGAGTTGAATGCAAAGGCCATGCCCTCAACAGTACGGCAGAGAGCACGACAAACAAGGCAGATTTGGCCAGCAAGGCAGTCCAGTCGCCACCCATGGATTGGGAGATTGCGTAATGTCCTGCTACGCCAAGCAGAAAAATCATGGTCGGCCGGAACAGCCGCACGAGAGGAAATGCATCGATGTGCAGGATGTGCCGCACGACGAACCAAGCAATGAAGACCATCAACAAAAATGAGACAAGAGTTGTGTAGGCAGCTGCCTCATAACCGAATACTGGTAGCAACCACAAATTGAGTCCCCAGTTCGACACGGCACCGATCAAGGCAATTATGGATACATGCCACATTCGCTTTGAATACGACACCTCGCGCAGGTATATTTTGTATACTGAATTGAAGACGTAGCCAATAACAATGATAGGAATGATCGGCAGCGCTTCCTGAAAGGCTCTGCTCGCCAGAATCTGCAACAACTCCTGGCTGAAGCAGATCAGGCCCAGCGCGAAACTCAATGTGATACGGAAGTTAAAATCAGACAAATCATCTGCCTTGCCTCGTTCGCCTGAATTAAGATGTTTGAACCAATAGGGCACAAGAGCAGAATGTAGCGCCGTACTGGCCATGTCGAGCAACATGCCCACATTGTAGGCGAGGCTGTAAAGGCCCGCCTCCGCCGGGCCGATCATTTTGTTGATCATGATCCTGTCCAGTTGCCCCAGCACGATGTTGCCTAAGGAATAGAACACCAGAGGCAGGGAGTAAACGGCCATGTAGTTGAAGTGTTCCTTGCAGGGTTCCCAGTGCGCTTGTCTTGCCAGCGTGAGCAGCACCCAGATGGCAACTATGCCAAAGGCAATTGTGCTTCCAAGTATCGGACCAAGATGGCGTTCTGAAGCCAGAAAAAATAGCAACCCCACCCCAAGGGTTACCCCGCCATAGCCCCGTAAAACCGAGACAACAAAAAGGACCTTGCTTTTCTGAGTGGCGACGCATTGCGCATGAAACACGTTGAAGATCGCTGCGAACAGGATGGCCGGATACAGCAGGTAGACCATTTCGCTGGTGATGCCCAGACCTTTTGCCACAATGATCGTAAAAGGCAGTGTCGCCATGGCGGCCATGGCAACAGTGCCAACGGTGAGAAACAATATGCTACCCATGAATCCGGAATCGTGGCCATCGGCTTCCAGGGTTCGGCGTGTGACGGAGGAAGCCACGTTCATCGTAAACAGAACGGCACCGATCGCTACATAGCTATTGAAAATCTGGTAAAGCCCATACTCGCCGGGAACCAGCAGGCGAGTGAATATCGGGATTGAGATCAAATGCAGAAATGCCAGTGCCGCATGTGACGAAAAGTAGTTCAGGGCGTGGCGAAGAACGGCCCCCCGTCCGGACGGGGGGGGCTCTTGTTTTATGGTCATGGAAGCGGGCTGATGGAGAATGGGTGTTATTGCTTCCTGTTCAGCGGATTCGCTTGAGGAATCCCTCTGGAGCCACTGTTATCAGAAGCTTGTGTTGAATGCTTTTGTCAATTTCGAACTCTGGATGATTTTTCAGGTATTCGCTTACTGCGGTTTTTGGGTTGTTTCCAGGTCCCCAAGGTCGGTCTTGAAACATGCCACTTGGCATATCTTCGATGATGGTATCGAAGACGACGCAATAACTCCCCTGGGAGACAAGCGGTGCATAAGCATCAAGCTCTCCCAGGACATGCTCGTGGGTATGGTTGGAATCCAGGCAGACGAGCACCCGGTTGAAGCCCTTGGCTACCCGCCTCACCTCCTCGACAACTTCCAGAGCGACGCTGGAGCCCTGGATCATCTGGATCCGGGAAGCCATGGGGTGGGCTTCTATGGCTGCCCGGTTGTGGGAGCGGATGTCGATATCGATACCCAGCACCTTGCGACTGGATTTCATGGGATTAATCGTTGCCCCCTTTTCGATCGCTTCCGCCATGTCGAGCAACGCAAGCATCGAAGCGCTGAAGATGATAGAACCACCATGGGCGATCCCGGTTTCGATGATCAAATCCGGCTTGATTGCCCAGATCAACTCCTGCATGGCCCAGGCATCGTTGGGGAATTGAATCGCAGGCCTGCCCAGCCAGGAAAAATTATAGGCCCATTTGTGTGGGCTGATTTCACGTATCCAGATGCGTGATAGAGCCTGCAAATCGAGATCTCGCCCCAATGTCTCGATATTCTCGTTCACTTCCGCACGGAATTGCTCAGTGGGGTTCATCCGCGAAATCCCTCCAGTCAATTGATGTTGAGCGAATTACTTGAATACCCTCGCGCCCACGGTTGGCTACGAGATCAAGAGCCGTGACATAGGGAGTGAACTCGCTGTGGAGTTGAGGATATGGTATGTACTGGTAGTCCATATACTGCACGGCGATGCCCGATTTTTCGAAAAGGTAATGGTCCAGGTAATTGCGTGCCCCGTGACCCGTTATATAGACGTTGCCTCCCAGCGTTTTGACAATATCATGTAGGCGCTGACTGCTGCTCCCTGAAATACCAAGTGTGCCGGAATCCAGAAAGTGACAGCCATCTGTCAACCCGAAGTAATCTGCCATTACCAGAATGGATGCCTTGGATACGTCCGCCAAGGTCGTCGCAGGTTGCTCGAATACACGATCCATCAAAGCCAGCATTTCATCCCGAAAGCGCGCTGTGACATAGGCCTGTCGCAGGATGTCCCGATGTTGGCTGCGCCAGTCAGACCGATCATCGATATACACTTCATTGATCTTCTGACCCCGATGCAGGTCTCTGATCGGTACGGTTATCCATTTCATTCCATGAGCGGTTTTGATCTGCACACGGTTAAAAAAGCCGCGCGTGTACTGAACATCATCGTAATGAACAAAAATATCAGCCAGTCGCACTTGTTCTAGCAGGCCGACCCATGGGAAATACATCGACTGTGAAATGACAATTTTTCCGATTTTTCGGGGGGGCATCAACGCAACCATTCGATGCCCTCATTTCTCAGAAACTTATTGAAAGCTTCTGCGAGTCGCTGGTCTTGCAAGGCGGGGTTGGCCCAGGAGAGTATGGGAAGAACCGAGGCTGAAACATCATGGTCAATGAGTGTTGCAAGTGCGTCGTGTTCGGCCAGTTCCCACAGCACCAGGAGTAGATACAGTTTCTGGGCAAATGAAAGTCGCTCAAGCAATTGAACCGACGCGCCGTGTGGAATAGGTGCAATCACCTGCCCCAGAATCGGGCCTGCATCCGATGACTCATCGGTCAGATGAGCCGTGGCCCCCATGAAGCGGGATCCGCTTTCCAAAGTTCTGCGCACTGCACCAAATCCTGGGAAAGCCGGGAGAATCGATGGATGGATGTTCAGACAGATACCCCGCGCGAACAGATCGGATGACACCAGCCTCGAGAAAAACAGGCAGGTCCAATCCACCTGGTGCTTATCGAACAGCCAAGCGGCAGCTTGGCGACTGAAACCTTCGCGAGTTGGGTCCTCTATCCGCCGCCATTCAATCCCCAGGCGCTCACACTCGTTTTCCACGCCGCAAGGCCGATCGGTAACGACCACTGTGACAGGCCTGTATCCGCATTCTCGCAGCAAGTCCATGGCGGCAACGAATACAGCGCCACCACTCGAACAAACAATCCCCAGACGCGTCATCAGCCTGTGGACTTGCGATGAGCCCCATACCCCAACCCCGGGGCATCTTCACGATAGAGGTATAGGGTGTATTCAAACATTGGATAAGCATGGTCCATGCGTATGCGGGGGGTTAATTCTGTCATGCACCATGCCAACAACTCGACGGGGTTTCGGTAATAAAGATTTTGTGCCATGAAATTGACGTGAGTGGTCATCGTGTTGAAGGCGATGCCTATGTTGCACAGCGAAAACATCTTGGTAACCAAGGCCTTCGCGTATTCATCCATCTGGCGAATTGAAGCATCCAGTTTTTGGGTCAGTATTCCATTGCAAACGACATAGTCATAATTTTCCGTCGCATCCAGTTTCAGGATATCGCCGGTTGACCATCGTGCATTGGGGAATTTCTCCCTGGCGGCCTGAATCATGGGCTCGCACAGATCAATGCCGTGATAATCGACAGACATACGGCGCTCATGGATCAGGTCAAGTAAGCTGCCATAACCACACCCCACATCCAATAGGGACAGTGGATTGCGGTGGGGCATGCCTAACTCTGTCACGGCCAACATCCGGTCCAATCTCATGCGGTGATCGTCTGGGTTAACGCCCCAATCCACTCCCTCTGGCCTCTGGCCATGGCTCGCGAACGTACGGGAATAGTGTTCGCCCAGCGACCGGCTGATCTCATCTACACTCAATATTCTCTCCCACGTTGCATGCTCTCATATATCACCTTGCAAACCCGATTGATATCAGCGATGCTCATGTCGTGATAACTGGGCAAATTACAGGCGCGGAGATATATGCCATAGGAGACTTGGTGTTCAATCTGAGCATCGAACATGGGCAATGAGGATAATGGCCAGAAGAAAACGCGGCCATCAATCCCTTCTTTCCTGAATAAAGCCAGAAGATGATCTCGATCGAAGGGTACGCCTTCATCAACAACGATGGTGGGCATCCAATAGCCATTCACTGTATCAATCTTCTCTGGATTCATGCGAAGGGGCAAATCCTTCAATCCCTCTCTGTAGCCCAAAAAGATGTTGCGCTTCGCATGGATCAATTCGTCAATACGCTCAATTTGGGCACACCCGATGGCAGCCTGGATGTTCGACATCTTGTACTTGAATCCCAACATGTCCGGCCAGAACTGCTTGGTCTGCCCCCGAGCACGTCCATGGTTGCTCAGGGTGAGGACATGTTCGTACAGATCCGGATCATTGGTGACAAACATCCCGCCTTCCCCGGTCGTCAGCGTTTTGGTGCCGTGGAAGGAAAACGTGCCGAACCTACCCATGGAACCGGCCCGCTTGTCATGGTAGATAGAGCCAATAGCCTCCGCCGCATCTTCGATGACCGGGATACCATGCTTATCACCAATCGCCAGGAGTTGATCCATTTCGCACAGGTTACCGTAGAGGTGCACGGCGACGATGGCCCTGGTGCGCGGGGTAATGGCCGCCTCGGCCAACTCCGGGTTGATGCACCATGTGTCCGGCAGGATGTCGACAAAAACCGGCTTGGCCCCCAGGTAGGTGATGGGGGCCGCACTGGCGATCCAGTTTGTCTCCGCCAGGATCACTTCGTCGCCCGGTCCGACCCCTAACGCGGCCAGTCCCATGTGCAGCGCCCCGCTGCAACTGGAGGTGGCGATGGCATAGTGCACGCCCAAGTGCTGTTTGAACGACTCCTCGAAACGGTTGATGTATTCATGACAGCGCTCGCCCCAGCCGTTGCGCGCAGCGTCGGTGGCGTACTCGACTTCCTTTTCGGTAATCGAGGGTTTGGTGTAGAGGATGCGGTTCTTCATGTCACTTCCAGTCGCGACACCGCCGTCACGAAACTGCCACCCCAGGCCCGGATGTAGACCAACTGCTGCATGATTTCAGCCTTGATGTTCCATGGCAGGATAACGACGAAATCAGGCCTCTCTTCCCTTAGCCTGGCCTCATCCACGATGGGGATGCGGCTGCCTGGCATGTATTTTCCCTGCTTGGCGGGATTGCGGTCCACCACGAACGGGATCAGATCGGGGCGTATGCCTGCGTAGTTCATCAGAGTGTTGCCCTTGGCGGCCGCGCCGTAGGCTGCCACGCGTTTCCCCTGCCGCTTGCATTCCAGCAGGAACAGCAGGAAGTCGTCCTTTACCTGGTCGATTCTGGCCTGGAGACCGGCGTAGTAAGCAGCCCTGTTCATGCCGCGCCGGGCTTCCTCCGCCAACACACGGTCTACCCGCGGCTCGCGCATGTGCCGGCCGGAATCTGCGCGCTGGGCGAATATGCGCAAGCTGCCGCCATGGGTGGGCAACTCCTCGACGTCGAACACAGCCAGCCCGTTTACGGCAAAGATGCCCTCGACAGCCGTCAGCGACAGATAGGAAAAGTGCTCATGGTAGATGGTATCGAACTGGGTTTCCTCGATCAGCCGCATGAGATGGGGAAACTCGAAGGTGGCTACGCCTTGGGGCTTGAGCAGTAGGGCGAAGCCTGCGACGAAGTCGTTGATGTCAGGGACGTGGGCGAGCACGTTGTTCGCTGTCGTCAGGTCGGCCTGCTTGCTCTGGGCCACCAGTTCCCGGGCCAGCCGCACTCCGAAGAAATCCTCCACGATCGGGATGCCCTTGGCACGGGCAGCAGCGGCAGCGCTCGCGGCGGGTTCCACGCCAGTACAGGGGATACCGCGTGCCTTGACGTATTGCAACAGGTAGCCGTCGTTGGCGGCGATCTCGATCACGTGGCTGTCTTTGGTCAGGCCGAGACGGGCTGTCATTTCTCCAACGTAGCGCTCGCTATGGGCCAGCCAGCTGCTGGAGAAACCGCTGAAGTAGGCATAGTCAGCATCGAACAGATCGGCTGCCTGGGTGAAATCCTCGGTTTGTGCCAGCCAGCAGCGTTCGCATACCAGGACGCGCAGGGGGAACCATTTTTCCGGGGCATGCAGGGTTTGCCCGGTCAGGTAGGCATTGGAGGGAGGGGCGCTGCCCAGATCCACGAGTGGCAGCCTGAGTTCGGCGCCGCAATGACGACACTTCATGGTGTGTTGCCGGAAAAGTCGCTGCTCACGAACGGGTGCGCGGCATCCTTCAGTGACAAGCCGGAAACCGGCAGGGGCCAGCGGATGCCCAGCCGGGGGTCTTCGGCATGCAGGCCGGCTTCGGCGGCCGGCTGGTAAACGGCGGTGTGGAAATACAGCAGCTCGCAGTCGTCGCTGAGGGTCTGGAATCCATGGGCGAAGCCCTCCGGGATGACCAGTGTCTTGTGGTTGTCGGCACTGAGCAGCTCGGCGTGCCATTGCAGGAAGGTGGGAGAATCGGCGCGGACGTCAACGGCGACATCGAATACCTCCCCCCACAGGCAGCTCACGAACTTGGTCTCGGCATGAGGCGACTTCTGGAAATGCATGCCGCGCACGGTGCCTCGCCTGGCCGTCAGGGTGTGGTTGATCTGGGCGATCTGCCTGCTGGAAACCAGGGACTGCAATTCATCCATGCAGAACATTCGCTCCAGGTAGCCCCGGTTGTCACCGATGGGTTTGCGCTGCAGGACCTGCAGACCGGCGATCGGGGTGGCAAGGAGGTCGAAACGGGTGTTCATGCCTGCTTGGTTGCCACTTCGTATTCGTGAATTTGTCGCAGGCTGACTTCGGACATGTCCTGGCCGCTCCTCCAGGCCTGATGCCAGGCCAACGTCATGGCGAGGGCAGTCTCCAGATGCCAGCGTGGCCGCCAGCCCAGCTCGGCCTTGGCCTTGGCGCTGTCCAGCTTGAGGGTGTGCGCCTCGTGGGGCTGGGGCACGGCGTCGCAGCGCCATGCCGCGCCAGATACCTGGCTGCATAAGGTCTCGACGATCCATTGCACCGTCCGGGAATCGTTCTCCTCGGGGCCGAAGTTCCATGGCGCCGCGAAGGCCGGGCCTTTCGTGCAGAGCCTCTCGGCCAACATGAGATAGCCCAATAGCGGTTCCAGAACATGCTGCCAGGGACGCGTGGCGAGGGGGGAGCGGATAGCGAGGGGCTGGCCCGCATCCAGGGCGCGCAAGAAATCCGGTAGCAGCCGGTCGGCGGCCCAGTCCCCGCCGCCGATGACATTGCCGGCGCGCACGGTGGCGGCATGGATCCCGGCAGGCTCCAGATACGACCTGCGATATGCGGCAGTGACCAGCTCCGCACAGCCTTTGCTGCTCGCATAGGGGTCGAAACCGCCCATGGCCTCGTTTTCCCGGTAGGGCCAGACCCATTCCCGGTTTTCGTAGCACTTGTCGGATGTGACGTTGACCACTGCCTTCACACCACCTGTTTTTCGCACGGCCTCCAGGAAGTGCACCGTGCCCATGACGTTGACGGCGTAGGTTTCCACCGGCGCCGCGTAGGAATGGAGCACCAGTGACTGGGCGGCCAGGTGAAACACCACCTCGGGACGAGCGGATTGCATGGCGCGGGTCAGCGCAGTTTCGTCGCGGATATCGGCAATCGTACTGCTGGCCAGACGGCTGTGTAGATCTGTGACCGTGAAGAAGTTGGGGTCGGTGGGCGGGTTCAGCGCAAAGCCATGCACTTCGGCTCCCATGTCGGCCAGCCACAGCGCCAGCCATCCCCCCTTGAATCCGGTATGGCCGGTGAGGAATACCCGCTTGCGCTGCCAGAAGGCCCGGTTCAAGTCCATATCTTCCAGGGTGCCCTGCCTGAAGCCCACAGGTCTTCCAGCAGGTTCTTTTCACGCAGGGTGTCCATGGGTTGCCAGAAACCCAGGTGCGAGAACGCCATGAGCTGATCCTGCTCGGCCAGGCGCGCCAGGGTTTGACCTTCCCAACTGGTTTCATCACCCGGGATCAAGTCAAGGCAGCGCGGCGAAAGTACAAAAAAACCGCCATTGATCAGGCCGCCGTCGCCGCGTGGTTTTTCCGTGAAGCCGGATACCATGTCGCCGTACATCTCCAGGGCGCCATAGCGCCCTGGAGGCTGCACCGCTGTAACGGTGGCCCATTTGCCGTGCCGGCGGTGAAAGGCGATTTCGGCGGAAATGTCGATATCGGCGATGCCGTCTCCGTAGGTAAAGCAGAAGCAATCCTCGCCACTCAAGTAGTCGGCAACCCTTTTCAGGCGCCCGCCGGTGAGGGTGTCCTCGCCGGTGTCGACCAGGGTGACGCGCCACGGCTCCGCCTTGTGCTGATGGACTTCCATCCGGTTGTCTGCCATGTCGAAAGTGACATCCGACATGTGCAGGAAGTAGTTGGCGAAATATTCCTTGATGAGATAGCCCTTGTAGCCACAGCAGATGATGAATTCGTTCACACCGTGCGAGGAGTAGATCTTCATGATGTGCCACAGGATCGGTCGGCCGCCGATCTCGATCATGGGCTTGGGCTTGAGGTGGGTTTCCTCGGCGATACGTGTGCCCAGCCCGCCAGCCAGAATCACCGCTTTCAATCTGTCCTCCCCTCTGCCAGATTCTGTGCTTTCGCACCGACCAATGATGCTACGACAGTGTGGATATCCCGCTCGGCCAGGTCGGCGCCCATGGGCAGGCTCATCACTCGTGACGCCGCGAGGTCGGCAACTGGAGTCGAACGCTCAGGGCATGAAGCACGATAGGCCGGTTGTCGATTCAGGGGCGCAGGGTAGTGAACGGCGGTGGGTATTCCGGCCTGTTCGAGCAGGTGCCGAGCCCTTTCCCGTTCATCGATGAAAACGGTGTACTGAGCGAACACGCTGGTCCTATCCGAACGCTGGCGAACGCGAGGAATACCTGTATCGTCCATCAACCTGTTGTACTGCCCCCCCCTTATGAATGCGCTGGTCTAGTTCCCAGTCGAACCGCTCCAATTTAGCCAGCACAATGGCGCATTGCAGCGTGTCCATTCGTCCCCCGACCCCTATGCGCGTGTGGTGGTAGCGCCGTTCCTGCCCATGAACGCGAATCACGCGCATGGTTTTGGCCAGGGCGTCATCACTGGTGAAGATGGCGCCACCATCGCCGTAGCAGCCCAGGGGCTTGCTGGGAAAGAAGCTGGTGCAGCCGATGGTGGAAAGATTGCAGCTCTTGCGGCCCATGTATACCGCGCCGAAGCTCTGGGCCCCATCCTCGATTACCGGCAGGCCATGCCGGGCTGCAATGGCGTTGATCTCGTCCATGTCCGCCGGCTGCCCATAGAGGCTCACCGGCATGATGGCCCGGGTCTTGGGGGTGATGGCCGCCTCGATCAGCCGTGCATCGATGTTGCAGGTATCCGGTTCGATATCCACGAAAACGGGTGTTGCGCCCAACAGGGCGATGACCTCCGCGGTGGCGACGAAAGTGAAGGGGGTGGTGATCACCTCGTCGCCCGCCTTGATGCCCAGGGCCAGGAGGGAGATGAGCAGGGCCTCCGTGCCGGATGCGACAGTGATGCAATGGGAAGCACCGGTGTAGGCCGCCAGTTTCTCCTCCAGCTCTCCGACCTCGGGCCCCATGATGTACTGGCCGTGCTCGAGCACCCGCTCGATCCGGCTGTGGATGGATTCCTTCAGCTCGTGGTATTGGGTCCTGAGATCAATGAATTCCATGGCGAGCTTCAAAGGGGGCGACATTCCTTTTCGGTCATCTCATAGCGGGTGCCGCAGGCCGCGCAGTCGAACAGACCCACCGAATCCGGCAGGCGTGTGCCGCATTGGCACATCCACCCGGCCCGGCGGGCGGGCACGCCCAGCATCAGAGCATAGGGTACAACATCTGAAGTCACCACCGCCCCTGCGCCAATGAAGGCATATTCACCCAGGGTGTGGCCGCACAGGATGGTGGCGTTGGCACCGATACTGACACCCTGCTTCACCAGCGTTGCCCTGTATTCATGTTTGCGCGGCACGTGGGAGCGGGGATTGATGACGTTGGTGAACACCATGCTGGGGCCGCAGAACACGTCATTTTCCAGGGTCACGTCGTCGTATATGGACACATTGTTCTGGACCCGCACGTTATTGCCGATCACCACCCGGTTGCCGACGAAGACGTTCTGGCCAAAGGAGCACCGCTCGCCGATCACCGCGCCGGCGCAGATGTGCACCCAATGCCAGACATGGGTGCCGGCGCCGATGCGTGCGCCCTCGTCCACGATGGCAGTGGCGTGGATAAAGACTTCGGGTTGATCCATCAGTACTCCAGGGGCAGGGCGACGCGGCGCGCGTCGCGGGCCGAGCGGTACATGGCGATCAGCACCTCCAGGGAGCGCAGGCCTTCCCGTCCATCCGTGTCAGGCGCAGCTTCGCCCCGCAATACCTTGATCACATTGTCGTAATAGCGGGGGTGACCATACCCGTAAACGGAGGTAGTGGCATAGCTGGCATCCTTGACCAGTTCGTCATCCGGGTCGGGATCCATGAATTCCCAATGCTGAATGTCATTCACCGCCACCCCGCCCACCCGAACGGTGCCCTTTTCACCGATGATGGTGATGGATCCCTCCAGGTTCTTCGGGTAGGTGAGCATGGTGACATTGACGCTCCCCATGGCGCCGGAACGCCATTTGATCAGGGCCACGCCACTGTCTTCCACCTCGATGTTTCGTGCCAGGGTGGCTGTATAGGCATGCACGCTTTCCACGGGGCCGATCAGCCAGTCCAGCAAATCCACGTAGTGGCTGGCCTGGTTCATGAATGCGCCACCGTCGAATTCCCAGGTGCCGCGCCAGTCATCGCTGTCGTAATAGTCCTGGGGACGCGTCCAGAAGACGTTGATGGTCACCATGTAAACCCGGCCGAAGCGTTTTTTGTCCATGGCCCGCTTGAGCAATTGCAAGGTGGCGTTCTGCCGGTTCTGCTTGACCACGAACAGATGGACCCCGGCCGCATCGCAGCTCTGTACCATGCGCTTGCCATCCTGCCAGCGGGTCGCCATGGGCTTCTCGGTCATGATATGCCTGCCGTTGGCGGCAATCTGTATGGTTTGCTCCGCATGCAGACCACTGGGCGTGGCTATGGCCACCAGATCCGCCTGGGTGTTGTGTAGCATGTCGGTGAGCTGGGCAAAGCCTTCTGCACCTGTCTGGGATACCGCCTGGGCCAATCTGTCCGGGGCGTTGTCGCAGACCCCCACGAGTTCCAGATTTTGGCGATGCTGGGCGATGGCCCCCAAATGATTCCGAGCGATGCGGCCGCAGCCAAGCAATGCAACGCGAATTTTACGATCTACGATCGGAGGAATTTGTCTGCTCGTCTTCATAGGTTCAGTCTGGGCTTGATGTCATCACGGGCAATCATAAGGCTCTGGCTGGTCGCAACAGTAATCCGGGCCAGATATTTGATGGTTCTTGGCGAAACCGAGCGGGTAGTACGGCCCACCAGGGGCAGGGTGTGCTGCTCCCACATGACAAAGGCTGTCATGGAACCATGTGCGCCCTTTCCAGCCGGTGAGCATCTCCCTTGTCCTGTTTGCAGGTGCTGCATCCGGCGCAAGCCTTACGAATCCGGGCGTTGGCGTCGTCCGCCACTGTCTGGTGTGACGCAGCGACAGGACACTTGGGTAGCGTTTTCCCAGGAGACGGTTTGCTAGGGGCGGCTAGAATCTGTGACTTGAGTGCGAGCACGGCATGGCTGATGTGGCCATGGAGGTCCAGCCTGTCCGGCGGTGGTGACCACACATCGATTCCATCCGGGTTCATTGCGCCAACTGTTGCGCTTGAGTTGTACTAATGGCCCAGGTGAAGGATTGGGGTAAATGGAGGGCTTTTGAATTGAATGCCGTTTCTTAGTGAATTCGAGATTTGCGGCGCCCTGCCAAGGATGCAATCAATGACCATTGGATCTCCGTTTGATCATTTTCTGGCCAGTGTCCGTCTTGTTGCCGACTATATTGTTACCAATCCACCCGGCTTTTCCCTGGAGCGCCTCAAGGCCTTTGTTGTCCCCGGCAATAGAAGCCCAGGAGCGGATGGGCAGATCGATGTGTTTTTCTGTCTTTCCACGGGGCGTGTCGGAACTAAAACCCTCGCTGCTCTGCTTGCAACGTCACCGGACTTGCTCGTTCGCCATGAGCCTCGTCCGCTTCTCTTTGGCTTGTCCAAAGCAGCGTACATGAGTCCCGAAATTCTCGAAACCGAGTTTGCTGGATTTGCATTTCAGGCAGCCAGGTCTGACATTATTCATCATGCCGGCAAGATTGGCCGCGCCTACGTGGAGACCAGTCCCCATGCCACGTTTTTGTCGCCACTCATTGCACGTGCATTACCCGGTGCAAAATTCATTCATCTAGTCCGCAATCCTGCAGATGTTGTTCGTTCAGGGATGCGTAGGCGTTGGTATCAAGGTCATCCGGCAGATCATACGCGTATCCAGCCTCAAGTCGGTAGTGATGATGCAGTTTCATGGGAAAATTGGAGCCCATTCCAAAAAAATTGCTGGCTCTGGTCGGAGACAAACCAATGGATTCTTGACTTCACCGGCAAGTTGCCAGCGGAGCGTACCTTGTTGATGAAATCGGAGGATATATATAGCGCAGACCCGATTGCCCTCGGGCAGTTGCAGAATTTCATTGGTTTGCCTGACTTGGCTGGATCGCGCGTGACCGGGATTCTGAAGCGGCCTCTGAATGTTCAAAGGGATGGGGACTTTCCTTTCTATGATCACTGGGCCGATGAAGAAAAAAGGAGTTTTGCTGAAATGGTGGGTGTTGTTGCGGGCCGGCTTGGGTATCGGATTGGTGGCTAATTGATGAATCGGGGCAAATGGGGGTTGTCAATTTCATTTTTGGCAAATTGGGCAAGTGGACGGTATGCTCCTGATTGAAGCGGGTGGAAGTCATCGTTATGCTCGAGATTATGTGGCCCATGTTGTTTTTGGGGAATTTCTTGGCTTGGAATTTCGGATAATCCAAACGAATCGCCCAGGGTGGTGCATTAAATGCGCAGGCAGGCGTGGTGAACTTCTCCTTCCCGACGATTTTTTTTCCATGCCCGCGCGCATGTGGCTTGGGCATGAATCCTTGCCTAATCCTCCGCTGGCTCAGTGGTCCTACTGTTTGGATGATGGTCATTCGTCATTCAGAGGCATCTTGCCTGTTCTATTCTGCCAGGGTGAGAGCCGACTTGGCCGTCTGACTGTTGCTGCTGACTCAGTTCGATTGGATATTGATGTGTTAGGCACAATTTTTTTTATGCTCTCGCGCTACGAGGAAATCATTCTCGATCAGCGTGATCTCCATGGGCGATTTCCAGGCGGTGCTTCCCTGGCTGCCAGATGTGGCTTTCTACTTCGGCCCGTTGTGGATGAATATGTCGAAGTCCTGTGGCGATGCATGCGGCTCCTTTGGCCGGATATTGTCCGCAAGTCAAGTCCGGGAACCGTACATGTCGGATGCGACGTGGATGTGCCCTATGACTGTGATGCCCGAGATGGCTGGCGGGTATTGGTTTCCTCGGTGCGTGATCTGATCCGCCGGAAGCATGGTGGTGTCATTGCCAAGCGAGTGCGAAATCATCTGGCAAGCAGACGGGGGGATTATTCCTTGGATCCCAATCACACTTTCGACTGGTATATGGACGCCTGTGACAAAGCTGGGAGGCGGGCTGCATTCAACTTTATCGCAGGCCACTCGGCAGGTGCAGTGGATGGATGTTATCGCATCGAAGAGCCAAGAATCCTGTCTCTCATGGGGCACATCCATCGTCGCGGCCACGAACTGGGGCTACATGCCAGCTATAACAGTTTTCGTGATGGGGGCGTAATCAGGCAAGAACTGGAGCGTCTGGCGGCAACATGCCATCACAACGGAATTGGTGCGGATATCATCGGTAACCGGCAGCATTTCCTCCGCTGGGATGCGGCTGAAACAGCCGATCATCTGGACGAAGCGGGCCTCGAGTACGACGCCACCGGGGGATATGCTGATCTGCCCGGATTTCGCTATGGCACAGGGAAATCTTTTTCCATGTGGAGCTGGAAGCGCCAGGCAGCGTTGAAACTGCGCCAGAGGCCACTGATCATGATGGAATGCACCATTATGTCGGCGCGTTACCTTGGTCTGGGGCATGGACAAGAGGCCGCTGACATGATGAACAAACTCAAGCAGTCTGCCCTTGAATATGGAGGAGACTTCAGTTTTCTCTGGCATAACTCGAATCTGCAGCACGGTGTCGAGCGTGAACTTTTTCTCTCGCTGTTGTAAGACATTGCCAAGTCATTGCCGCAGGAAGATTGAAAACATTGAAGATTCTGATCATCACGGCGTTTTTTCCACCACAGAATTCCATTGCTTCACTGCGCCCCTACACCTGGGCAAAGTATTGGGCTCGCGGTGGGCATCGGGTTACAGTGCTGACCCCCCCCAAGGGGGAGGCACTGTCAGGGTTGGCGTTGCCCTTGTCCGGATTTACTACCCTCGAAGTTCCCATTCCCGGCTGGGCACGCTTGCGCAGCTCTTTCGGTTTGAGCAGTGGGGGGGCTGCCTGTAATGCCCAGTCTGGATCCGCCACCGTAAAGCACGGCCTCAAGCTACGGCTGCGCCAGCTGCTTGCCAACTGGCAGCGCCGAACCGGCGTTGCCCTCAGTTGCCGGATGCCTGACCCCATGGATCTCTGGACAGCGCCCGCGTATCGGGCTGTGTCAGGTTCCCGCTGGGACCTGGTGGTCAGCACGGCAGGACCCTATTGTGTGCACCGGCCTGCCTATGAGCTCAAAAGACAAGGACTGGCCGGAAAATGGATCGCGGACTGGCGTGATCTCTGGAGTGACAACCACATCTATCCTGGTCTTTGGGGCTTGCGGGGTTTCGAGAAATGGCTGGAACGGCGCTGGTGTGCTCAGGCTGACATCCTCACCACGGTTTCCGAACCCCTGGCCGAAACGCTGCGCAGGAACCACGGTGATAAGGTTGTCGTGGTGCCAAATGGCTTCGACCCGGAGGATTATCCCAGTCAGTCCAGCGAGGCGTCTTTTCCCAATGATGGGTGCGTTCGCATCCTCTATACCGGGTCTCTTTATCCCGGCAGCCAGGACCCTTCGCCCTTGTTCAAAGCCATCAGGGACGTGCGGGACAGCCATGGGGTCGGCCCCGACAGGCTGAAAGTATTGTTTTGTGGCAACCGTGCCAACGCAGATGATCTGGCTGCCCTGGAAGGCGTGGCCGATTTTGTCGAGTATCTGGGCCTAGTGCCGAGAAATGAGGCTTTGCGCATGCAAAGGGACGCCAACGCCTTGCTGTTTCTTGAATTTGACCATGCCGGAGCGCGAGGCGTGGTCACCGGAAAAATCTTCGAGTATCTTCGCGCTGGTCCCCCCATTCTGTCGATTGGTACAGGCCATGATTCGGGCGTGGAGGGTTTGTTGGAGCGAACCGGGTGCGGGCTGACCTGCGGGACGGATACGCACCGGATCAAAGCTTTCCTCCTGGGACTCCTCAACGGAGACCCCTGGCGCGTTTCCCGGAACCAGGCGGAGATCGATGCCTACGACAGGCGGCGCCTTGCAGAAGCGATGCTTGACCTGGCAGGAACTCCGGCCGGCACGTCCGATGGATAAGACGACCACCATTGCCGTTGTGGTGTGTTATGAGCCGGACTTGGCGCGTTTGACCGAATTGCTGTCTGCCACGCGACCACAGGTGGACGCGCTGGTCGTGGTGGACAACGGGTCGGATGTGGAGGTTGAGAGCGTGCTTGCCGAAATGGCTCTGCATGGTGAGATCCATGTTCTCCTGCTTTCCGAAAATTCAGGCCTTGCCTATGCCCAGAATCAGGGTATTGAGTGGGCCCGCAGCCAAGGAGCCAGTCACATCCTGCTTCTCGATCAGGACAGCCTGCCGGCCAAGAACATGGTAGGGATTCTCCTCGCAGCCCACGCAGAACTGCTTGCTGCGGGGCTATGTCCATCTGCAGTGGGACCGAGGCTCACCGATGCGCACCTCCAAAGGCGTACATCCTTTTTTCGGAGCGAGGGATTGCGGACCAGGTGGTTGAACTGCGAGACGGGTATCGAGACCCATGCCGTGGATGGCCTCATCGCATCCGGGAGCTTGATCCCCATCACCGTGCTGGCCGCAGTTGGCCCCATGAATGGCGATTTGTTCATCGACTATGTGGACCGGGAATGGCATTTGCGTGCGCGGCGATGTGGTTTCCAGGCATTTGGGATTTGTGCCGCGAACATGATTCATCGTCTGGGGGATGAACCGGTCAAGGTGGCAGGACAAGCCGTGCCCATGCATCAATCATTGCGGCACTACTATTATTTTCGCAATGCGGTCTGGTTGTATCGCCAGTCATGGGTACCCTGGGTCTGGAAGTTGTCGGATGGCTGGAGACTGATTCGAAAGTTTGTTTTTTACGCAGTATTTGCCCATCCGCGCCGTGCGCATCTGGCCATGATGCTTCGGGGAATACGGCATGGTATGGCGAATCGTCTGGGTAAATTCGGATGACCATGCCGGATGGTCCTATGCAAGGGCGGCCGCTCCGCATATTGTCCCTGCCTCGCTACACCCGTTTGGGAGCAAGCAGTCGTTTGCGCACATTCCAGTTTTTGCCGGCATTGGCCGTATCCGGGTTGCAAATTTCGGTGCAACCCCTCTTCCGGGAAAACTACCTGCAACGTCTCTATGCCGGAAAGAAAACGGCATGGCATGAGGTGATCGGCGATTATCTGGCCCGAATCCGGGCACTTCGCCATGCCGCCGATTTCGATCTTCTTTGGCTGGAAAAGGAGCTGTTGCCAGGATTTCCCGCCTGGCTTGAAACCTGGCTGTTCCGCTCAGGCATACCCTACGTGGTGGATTACGACGATGCGCTCTTTCATCGGTACGATGGTTTGGAGGGAACACGCCGGTCCTTGTTTCCGGGCAAGATCGATCAGGTGATCCGTCATGCCGCATTGGTAATCAGCGGCAACGAATATCTTGCCCAGCATGCGCGGGCCGCCGGCGCCCGCCGGGTGGAAATCCTGCCGACCGTGGTGGACTTGGCCCGCTATGCCCCCAGCGTGGCCAGGGACCGTCAGGTCCTGAGGGTTGGCTGGATCGGCTCTCCCGCCACGGTCAAGTACCTTGCCGGCATCGCACCCATCCTCGCCGCAGCCGCGCAGACGTTTCCCCTGGAACTGCGGGTAATCGGTGCCCGTTTCCAATGGCCCGGGCTGAACATTGAATCACGGCCTTGGTCCGAGCAAACAGAAGCGATGGAGTTACGCGAACTCGATGTCGGCATCATGCCTTTGCCGGACGCCCCTTGGGAGCGTGGCAAATGCGGCTACAAGCTGATCCAGTACCTGGCTTCCGGATTGCCGGTCATCGCGTCACCGGTGGGGGTGAATCGGGAGATCGTCAAACCGGGGGTCAATGGCTTCCTGGCCGATTCGGATGAGGCTTGGCTGGATGCGCTTACATTCCTCCAGCGTGACAGGGAGGCAAGTCTCAGCATGGGTGAAGCGGGGCGACAACTGGTGGATGCGGAGTATTCACTGGAAACCATGGCACCCACCTTGGCCAGGTTGTTGATCGAAGTCGTATGTGAAGGACAGAGGGTCCGGGGAGATCGTGAGTAGCTTGCCCAATCGAGCCAGATCCCTGCGTGCCAAGATCATTTTTCTGGTGAGCGAGGATTGGTATTTCGTGTCCCACCGCCTGGCCCTTGCCCGATCTGCCGTGGATATGGGCTTTGATGTCGTGGTGGCTACAAGGCCAGGGCGCCATCGAGACTTGATTGAAGCAGCCGGGATCCGCTTGGTGCCCATGGAAATAAGTCGGGGCATTGAAAGTCCCCTGGCAGATATGTCCGGGATACTCCGAATCTGGCGCCTGTACCGGCATGAGCGGCCGGATATCGTCCATCATGTGGCGCTTAAACCGATTCTGCTGGGGGGAGTGGCTGCCCGACTCGCAGGGATAAGCCGCGTCGTCGCCGCTGTTGCCGGCTTGGGCTTCCTCTTCAGCGCTGGAGGTCGCGCACCCGTTCTGGCCAGGTTGCTGCGCCGGCTCATGCCGATCCTGGTGGGGCGGGGCCGGGCCATTGTCCAGAACCCGGACGATGCCGCTGTCCTGACCGCCTGGGGAGTACCCGATGGGCAAGTGCGTTTGATCCGGGGCGCCGGCGTGGATACCCAGCATTATACCCCTCGTCCCGAGGCGGGGGGCATACCCCTGGTTCTCCTGCCCGCCCGTTTGCTATGGGACAAGGGGGTCGGCGAATTCATCGAAGCGGCCCGGAGGATACGTGCCGCTGGGCTGCCTGCCCGCTTCGTCCTGGCAGGAGCCCCGGACCTGGCCAACCCAGCCAGCGTTTCCGAGGCCACCGTGAAAGCCTGGGTGGACGAGGGCGTGGTGGAATGGTGGGGGCATCGGGACGATATGCCGGAAACGTTTGGCGCCAGCGCCATTGTCTGTCTTCCCTCCTATCGGGAGGGCCTGCCCAAGTCCCTGTTGGAGGCGGCGGCTTGCGGCCGCCCCATCGTCACCACCGACGTGCCAGGATGCCGGGAGGTGGTGCTGGACGGTGACAATGGGTATCTCGTCCCGGCGCGGGATGTACCGTCCCTGGTCCTGGCCCTGACCCGCCTGATCGGGGATCCGGAACAGCGCCGGCTCATGGGCGAGCGGGGACGGCTGCGGGCGGAAGCGGAGTTTTCCCAGCAACGTGTCTGCGCCGAAACCCTGGCGGTTTATCGGGAGCTGCTGTCTTGACCGGCAGGGTGCTGATCACTGGCGCGGCCGGCTTCATCGGCCGGGGCCTTCAGCCCGTGCTGGAACGGGCTGGCTGGGTGGTGTGCGCTTCAAGCCGCCGCGCACCCGCCGGGCCCGGCTGGGTGCGGGTTGGCGAACTCGGTCCGGACACGGACTGGCGTGCAGCCCTGGCCGGTTGTGACGCTGTGGTGCACCTGGCCGCCCGGGTCCATGTGCTGCGGGAGTCGGAATCCGACGCGGTTTCGGCCTACCGGATTGCCAACGTGGCGGGCACCGAGCGCCTGGCCAGACAAGCAGCCCGGGCGGGGGTCCGCCGTCTCGTCTACCTATCCAGCATCAAGGTGAACGGCGAGGCCACGACGCCGGGCCGGCCATTCCGGGGACATGATTCGCCCAGGCCCCAGGACGCCTATGGCGAATCCAAGTGGGCGGCGGAACAGGCCCTGGCCCGGGTGGGCCGGGAAACCGGCCTGGAATGGGTCGTGTTGCGTCCGCCGCTCGTCTATGGGCCTGGCGTTGGGGCCAATTTTTTGCGCCTGATGGAATGGGTGCGCCGGGGTTGGCCCCTGCCCCTGGGGGGGGTGGACAACCGGCGCAGCCTGGTGGGCGTGGCCAACCTGGCGGATGCCGTGGCCCGCTGCCTGACCGAGCCCCGGGCGGCGGGACGGGTCTACCTGCCCGCCGACGGTGAGGATGTTTCCACGGCGGAACTGATCCGCCGCCTGGCCACCCGCATGGGCCGCCCGGCCCGGCTGATGCCCTGGCCGCCGGCCTGGCTGGAGGGGATGGGCCGCTTGCTGGGCCGGGGCAGCGAAGTGAGCCGCCTCACCGGATCACTCTGCGTGGATCCCGGACCCCTGCGCGATGAACTGGGCTGGCAGCCGGTTCAGTCCCTGGACGCCGGCCTGGCGGACACGGTGGCCTGGTTCCTGGCCCGGGAGCGGCAAACATGACCTCGCTCTGGCTGGCTCCCCTGCTGGCCCTGGCCGTCTGCCTGCTGGTGCTGGCCGGCCTCATGGCCCGCGCCCACCGCCTGCCCCAGGACCACCCCAACGAACGTTCCCTGCACCAACGGCCGGTTCCCCGGGTGGGGGGGGTGGGCCTGGCAGCCGGGCTGGGGGCGGCCCTGGCGGTGGCCGGGACGGGGGACCTGGCCGCACTCTGGCTGGCGGCAGGCCTGCTGGCCCTGATGTCCTGGTTCGACGACCTGCGTGGATTGCCGGTGGCCCTGCGGCTTTCGGCCCATGTCCTGGCCGCCGGCCTGCTGACCCTGGAGATGGGCCTGGATGGCGGGACCCTGGTCCTGGTATGCCTGCTGCTCGTCTGGTCCACCAATCTCTACAACTTCATGGACGGGACTGACGGACTGGCGGGGGGAATGGCCCTCATCGGGTTCTCCGTCCTCGCCTGGGCCGCCCACCTCCACGGGGACGTCGGTCTGGCACGGGCCTGTCTGGCTGTGGCCCTCTCCGCCCTGGGCTTCCTGGCCTTCAACTTTCCCCCCGCCCGGCTGTTCCTGGGGGATTCGGGGGCCATCCCCCTGGGTTTCCTGGCCGCCGGCCTGGGGCTGGCCGGCTGGCGTGAAGGGGCCTGGCCGGCCGCTTTTCCCCTGCTGGTTTTTTCCCCCTTCCTGGTGGACGCCAGCCTGACCCTGCTTCGCCGGGGCCTGGCCGGGGAAAGGCTATGGCGGGCCCACCGGGACCATTACTATCAGCGGCTGGTGCGCCTGGGCTGGAGCCACCGGCGCCTGGCGCTGGCGGCATATGCCCTGATGGCCGCAGCCGGGGCCAGCGCCCTGGCGCTGCTGGTGGTCCCCCAGGTCGACGCCTGGCTGCTGGGTGCCTGGGCCGGCCTGTATCTGGCCCTGGCCCTGGTCATCGAACGAAGATGGAGGCGCAGTGAAGCTTAATCCCCGCATCGCGGTGGTCATCGTCCACGATGTGGCCGCGACGACATTGGCCTGGCTGGGCAGTTACTGGCTTCGCTTCAACATGGCTCTGCCCGGCGAGTATCTGTCCGCGGCCCTGGCCACCCTGGTCTGGGTGGTACCCCTGCAATCCCTGGTGTTCTGGCGCTTCGGGCTCTACCGGGGCCTGTGGCGCTTCGCCAGTCTTCCCGACCTCAAGCGGATCCTCCTGGCCGTGGGTGTCGCGGCCGTCCTGGTCCCGGTGTGCATCATCATGTTCCGGGTCAAGGCGGTCGTCCCGCGTTCAATTCTGCTGCTGGACCCCTTGTTGCTGGTGCTCATCATGGGGGGCAGTCGATTCCTCTACCGGGCCTGGAAGGACCGGAGTCTGGGCATGACGATGGGGGAATCGCGTCCCTGCCTCGTCCTGGGGGCCGGCGCCACCGCCGATCATCTGCTCCGCGATGTCTCCCGCAGTCGCTCGGAGATCCGGGTCGTGGGCCTCCTGGATGACGACCCCGCCCTTCATGGGCGGTTGATACAAGGTGTTCCCGTGCTCGGCGGTCTCGAGGAATTGGCCAGGGTGGTCGGCGAGAGGTCCGTCCGCGAAGCCATCCTGGCCATGCCGACGGCAACGCCGGGTCTGCGCAAAAGGATGCTGGACACCTGCGATACCCTGGGCATCCACCTCCTCACCGTGCCTTCGCTGGAGGACATCGTCCAGGGCAAGGTCTCGGTGGCGGACCTGCGCCCCATCGAACTGGACGACCTGCTGGGCCGGGCCCCGGTGCAACTCGACGATGCGGGGCTCAGCGAGCTCATGGCGGGCAGGACCGTGCTGGTCACGGGGGCCGGCGGTTCCATTGGTTCCGAGCTTTGCCGGCAGATCGCCGCATTCAGGCCGGCCCGGCTGGTCATGTTCGAACTGAACGAGTTCGCCCTGTACCAGATGCAGCAGGAATTCCAGTCACGCTTTCCGGAACTGGACATCGCCTGCCTGATCGGCGACGTGAAGGATGAGACCAGGGTGCGGCAAGTCTTGAATGAACACGCGCCCGCCCTGGTATTCCATGCCGCAGCCTACAAGCATGTGCCGCTGATGGAGGACGACAACGCATTCCAGTGCCTGGCCAACAATGTGCTGGGCACCTGGGTGCTGGCCCGGGAGTCCCGGGAGGCTGGCGTATCCCGATTCGTCATGGTCTCCACGGACAAGGCCGTGAACCCGACCAACGTCATGGGGGCCAGCAAACGGGCGGCGGAGATGGTTTGCCAGGCGCTCCAGGCCGAGGGCTGGGGCGGGACAGCCTTCGTGTCGGTCCGGTTCGGAAACGTGATGGGGTCATCCGGCAGCGTCATCCCGAAATTCCGGCAGCAGATCGAGGCGGGTGGGCCGGTGACGGTGACCCATCCGGACATCACCCGTTACTTCATGACCATTCCCGAGGCCGCCCAACTCGTGCTGCAAGCCGGGTTGATGGGGCGCGGCGGGGAAATCTTCGTGCTGGACATGGGCGAGCCCATCCGCATCGTCGACCTGGCCCGGCTCATGATCCGCCTTGCCGGCAAGGACGAGGGGGATGTGCCCATCCGCTACACCGGCCTGCGGCCCGGGGAAAAGCTGTATGAGGAATTGCTCGCCGACAGCGAAAACACATTGCCCACCCCCCACGCCAAGTTGCGTATCGCTCAGGCGAGCCAGGTCTCCGTCGAAGCGGTGGCAAGCCTCCTGAACACCGTTGCAGACCTGGGTAAAAGCGGGGGGGGGGATGTCATGGCGATGAAAAGGCAGCTATGGGGCTGGATCGGCCAGACGCTGCCGGGACAAAACGAACCGCTGGGGGAGATTCCCCACGCTCCTGAAGCCGGGAGTGCAACCCCCGATCGAGGTGCCTGAGTGCCCTATTCCTGTCGACGCGGTTGGCGGTTGGCCTTCACGCGGCGGGTCATGTCCAGGAATGCCGCCATCCCGGGTCTGGCCGAGAAGCTGTTCTCCACGATGGCCAGATAGGGCTCGAACTGTCCCGGAAAAAGCCGCTCGGCCTGGTGCAGCCAGGCTTCGGCTTCCTGGTGGCGGCCGGCCAGCCAGAGCAGGGTGGTGTGGTGGAAATAGGGGGTGGCGTCCCCGCCGAAACGGATGACGTTGGCGTTCAGGCGCAACTTCATTTCGACCAACTCCCTGGGCGTCCCCTCCGGAATGGGCAACTGGGCAAACATGGAGTCGGTGATGGGCTGGAGGAAGGGGTTCATCTGGGCCACGTCCAGATCCCTGCCTAAATCGGCGTTGGTAGTCGGATTGCGCACGGGTTGCCGCGCGTTGGCCCAGGCGCGCTCCAGGGCGTGATTGGTGAGGTAGGCAAATCCGGCCAGGGCAAAGCCGAGGAGCAGAATCAGCCCGCCCAGGCGGCGCAGGCTGCCCAGGGGCATGGCGAAGCGCAGGGGGCGCTCGTCCGCCAGGGCAAGCATGATGGCGAAAAGGGCCAGGAAGTTGGCGTACCAGAGGGGGTACTCCAGCAGGCTGTGCAGGGACAGCACGGCCAGGGCGGCGGCCATGAACCACTGTTCCAGCGTGACGACGCGGACCATGAACCGGCCCAACCACCAGCCCATGGCCAGCAGGAGGGGGAGCACGGCGAGGCCGAATTCGGCCAGCAGATGCAGCACGATGTTATGGGCATGGGTCCAGCGGTAAAGCTCCATGCGGTCGGGTTGATCCAAGAAGGCCGAAGTCCCGGCCCGGATCAACTCCAAATGGTTCCAGGCATAGTTCTGGTGACCCACCCCCAGCCAGGGATGGGCCAGAAACATGCGCCAGGCGTCTTCCCACATGGCCTGGCGCACCGGGAATTCATCTGCGGATTCCAGAATGCGCAAATTGGCCGTTTGCACCCCCGAGACGGGGAAAATGACCGGGATGAGCAGTTGCCAGGCCTGGAAAGCGGCCGTCAGTGACAGGACGTACCAGACGAGCCGCCGCCCGGCCGGGTTGTCAGCCCGGTAGCGCCAGACCAGGGCCAGGGCCAGCATGGCCGCTAGATACAGCCAGACCGAACGGGAAGCGGAGAGGGCCATGCCCAGGGTCAGGAGGGCGGCCAGGGGCAGAATGGCATACCAGGGGAGCTTGTTCTTCAACTGGAGATACAAGGTGGCCGCCAGGCCGATGGCCAGGTAGTCGGCGTAATTGTTGCGCTGGCCGATGAGTCCGACGCTGAGGGTGCCGAAGCCGGTGCTGGTGAAGGCATCGATGAGCGGAGCATGGATGCCCGATGCCTGGACAAGGCTGGCCAGGACGTTGTAGGCGCTGCCGGCCAGCAGGGCCCAGGCAAGGATGACCAGGATCTCGTCCCGGGGTTGCTGCTCTGCCAGGCCGCCCAGGACCACCATGAGCAGCAATGCCCAGACCAGATAGAGCATGCTGAGCCAACCCTGGGCCGGATAGACCGGGTCGGTGAGCAGCGTGTGCAGGGCGATCAGGCCGGCCAGGCCGGCAAGGGCCAGACCCGGGCGGGACAGAGAAATGACGGGGCGCGCCTGACAGGCCAGCCAGGCCGCGGCGAGGACCAGACCGAGGAAAAAGGCCCACCACTCCATATGGAAGGACATGATCGGCTGGTAGTGCCAGGGCAGAACAAACGGAAACACGAGCAATCCAGCCAGCGTCAGGCTTTGGATGGCAGAACCTGCTCGGCAGGCCGGTATTGGGGAACTCATCGGGTCATGAAAATGAAAAGCCCCTCCGTAGAGGGGCTGTGCTGGAAACCTGAATTGAAGTGATGCCGTTATTGCGGGCACGCCACGCCATTGGCCTCGACAGTGGCATCCGTGTCACAATCCCAGTTGAGATCGGAAGTGTCATATACCAGTGAGACAGTGCCATTGTTATTTTTGCCGGCATTAAACGTATAAACCAACGTGCAGGTCGGGGTATTGCCCGTAGCAGAAACACCACCGTATTGGCCCGTCGTCGTCAGGGTGGAGTTCAGCCCACCTGAGCAAGCCTGACCACTTGTCGCTTCGCCGATGTACAGGTTCATGGGGGTTTTCAGCCCGTCCAGTAGCGCAAACGCTTCCGACGCCTGGGCCCGGGCCACATAGCTCTGGTAGGCCGGCACGGCGATGGCGGCCAGGATGCCGATGATGGCCACCACGATCAGCAGTTCGATCAGGGTGAAGCCGGCTTGGATGCGACGCATGGGTTGTGATGTCATGATGACTCTCCTGAAGGTTGAATTCGCGCCCTGGTGGGCTGCGGTTGGCTCTGAGCGAGATGTGTGCCAAGTCTTTCCGTCCCGGCCAGACCCTTTATCGGCTACTGCGGATTTTCCTTTAGCCCCTGGGGGAATCCCCATGGTTCCGGGCTTCCCGGCCCGGGTGTAGGGTGCGCGCGGCAGCGCCGGGGTCGACCGTGCCTAACCCCGGGTCAGGATGGCATGTGACGATTTTCGTCACATGCCTGCCGCGTTAGGACATTTGACCCAGGGGGGGCGAGGGCCGGGATAATGGCTGCCTGTCCGCCGCTGTCTCCCATGACCAACCCCCTCCTCCCCGCCCTGGACCCGGCCTCTTCCGCCGTGGTGGAAGCCTGCGCCGGTAGCGGCAAGACCTGGCTGCTGGTGTCGCGCATGCTGCGTTTGCTGCTGGCCGGGGCGGCGCCGTCCGAACTGCTGGCCATCACCTTCACCCGCAAGGCGGCGGCGGAGATGCGGGAGCGCCTGGACCGCTGGCTGGCGGACCTGGCCCTGTTGCCCGACGAGGCGGTGGTGGACTTCCTGGTCCAGCGGGGGCTGACGGAACAGGCGGCCCGGGGAGCCCTACCGGCGGCCCGGGGCTTGCTGGAGCGGGTCATGGCCGACCGGCCCGGGCCCATGCTCACCACCTTCCACGGCTGGTTTTTCCATTTGCTGTCCCGGTCGCCCCTGGCCCTGCGCCTGCCCGGGGAGGTCATCGAGGACGGGGCCCTGTTGCGGGCCGAGGCCTGGCAGGCCTTCGCCGAGGGCCTGGGGCGGGCCCGGGGCGGGCCGGAGGAGGCGGCCTTCGCCACCCTGGCCGGGGCGGTGAAGCTGGGCAACATCCGCACCCTGCTGGAGGGCCTCCTGGAACGGCGGGGCGAGTGGTGGGCGGCCTTCGGCCAGGAACCGGACCCCCTGGCCGCCGCCGGCCGGGCCCTGGAGGACCTGCTGGGGGTGGGGGAGGACGAGGACCTGTCGGCCGGCCTGTGGGCCCAGCCCGGCTTCCGGGCCAATCTGGCCGCCTTCCGGGAACGCCTGGCGGTGGAGGCGGCGCACCTGGACAGCGAAGCCAAGCGGCTGGCCCATCTGGACCGGGCCCTGGAACTGGCGGATGACGACCCGGACGGGGCCGCCGCCCTGGACCGGGCCCTGCTGACCCAGGCGGGGGAGCCCCGGGCCCTCAAGTGGAGCAAGGCCCTGGCCGCCCGGCAACAGGGCCGGGAACAGGAATACCTGGACCTCTACGCCGCCCTGGCCGAGGACGTGCAGGCTTTGCGCCGCCGCCAGGCCGACCAGCGGGCCCTGGTCCTCAACCGTTTGGGCCTGCGCTGCGGCCAGGCCTATCTGGCCAGTTATCAGGCCTGCAAGGCGGAACGGGGGGGGCTGGATTTCGCCGACGGGGAACTGGAGGCGGCCCGCCTGCTGGCCGACGAGGAGGCCGCCGCCGCCGTGCTCATGAAACTGGATTGCCGCTGGAAGCACGTGCTGCTGGACGAGTTCCAGGACACCAACCCCCTGCAATGGCGCATCCTCCGGACCTGGCTGGAGGCCTACGGGGCCGACGGCGAACGGCCCACCGTCTTCATGGTGGGGGACCCCAAGCAGTCCATCTACCGCTTCCGCCGCGCCGAGCCCCGGCTGTTCGGGGCTGCCGCCCAATGGCTGGAGCAGCGCTACGGGGCCCGGCACTTTCCCCACAACGAGACCCGCCGCTGCGCGCCCCGGGTGGTGGCCTGGGTCAACGCCCTGTTCGGCGGGCGGGAGGACTACCCGGGCTTCCAGCCCCATGCCGCCCACCAGGCCGGCCTGCCCGGCTGGTGCGAGGTGCAGCCCTTGTCCCCGGGGGAGGGCGACGGGGCAGAACCCTTCCGCCATCCCCTGCAAACGCCGCCCCCCAGCCTGGCCCCCAAGCGGGCCCTGGAAGCCGCCTGGGTGGCCCGGCGCATCGGCCAGCTGGTGGGCCGGCTGCGGGTCCGGGACGGCGACGGGGAACGGCCGGCCCGCCATGCCGACGTGCTGGTGCTCTACGCCAGTCGGGGCGAGCTGGAGGACTTCGAGGCCGCCTTCCGGGCCGCCCATATTCCTTATGTGGGCGACCGGCGGGGCGGCCTGCTGGACACCCTGGAAGCCGGCGACCTGACGGACCTGCTCAAGGTGCTGGTCTCGCCCTTCGAGGACCTGGCCCTGGCCCGGGTGTTGAAGTCGCCCCTGTTCGGCCTGGGCGACGGGGAACTGCTGGCCTTGTCCCGGGGCGAGGGCCCCTGGTGGCGGCGTCTGGCCAGCGGGCCGGAGGCCGCCCGGCAGGCCGGCGCCCAATTGGCCGCCTGGCGGGCCAGCGCCGGCCGGCTGCCGGTCCACGACCTGCTGGATCGCATCTACCACGAGGGCCGGGTCCAGGAACGTTATGCCCGGGCCGTGCCGGCCCGGCTGCGGGCCACGGTCCGGGCCAACCTGGACGGCTTCCTGGCCCTGGCCCTGAACCTGTCCGGGGGGCGTTTTCCCAGCCTGGCCCGCTTCCTGGAAGAACTGCGCCAGTGGCGGGACAAGGCCGGCCAGGACGCCCCGGACGAGCCCCCCGCCGCCGCCGGGGACGCCCTGCGCATGATGACCATCCACGGCGCCAAGGGCCTGGAGGCCCCGGTGGTGTTCCTGGTGAAGGCCGACCAGACCGGGGGCAAGGACGACGCCTACGGGGTCTGCCTGGACTGGCCGCCGGAGGCGGACCGGCCCCGCCATTTCTCCCTGTATGGCAGCAAGGACTGGCGGGGCCCGGGGCGGGACGAACTGTTCGACCGGGAAAAGGCCCAGGCCCGACGGGAACGCCTCAACCTGCTCTACGTGGCCATGACCCGGGCCCGCCAGGCCCTGTTCATCAGCGGGGTGGAGAATCCGGAGGGAAAAAACCGGGAGGACAGTTGGCTGGGGCTGGCCAGGGATTCCCTGGACGAAGAGGCCATGGCGGCCCTGCCGCAGATGGATTGGCCGGAAGGGCCCCCGGCCGAGGCCCCCGCCCCGCCCGCCAGGCCGCCTGGGGGGGCGGCCCCGGGCCAGGGCGAGGTGGACGGCGAGGTGGCCATCGGCCAGCGGGTGGATCCGGGCGGCCCGGAAGCCGATTTCGGCGTCCAGGTCCACGCCTGGCTGGAAGGCTGCACCGAAGGCCAGGACGAGGCCACCCTGGCGGCCCGGCTCAACCTGGCCGATCCCGGCCCGGTGGCGGCCATGGCCCGGCGCATCCTGGCCATCCCGGAACTGGCCCCGGCCTTCGACCCGGACCGGCACCGGGCGGCCCGCAACGAAATGGACTGCCTGGACCCGGAGGGCCGCCTCACCCGCCTGGACCGGCTGGTGGAATTCGCCGATGCCGTCTGGGTGTTGGACTACAAGACCGGCGGCCTGGGGGAGCCGGACCTGGCCCGCCGGGCCGCCCCCCACCTGGCCCAGATGGCCGGTTACCGGGCGGCGGCCCGGGCCCTCCACCCCGGCAAGGCGGTGCGGGTGGCCCTGGTGTTCGGCGACGGCCGGGTCCATTGGCTCCCCGATGAAGCCACCCCATAATCCCCGCCCATGACCGAACCCATCATCACCATCGTCGACGATGACGAGGCCGTGCGGGATTCCCTGGCCCTGCTCCTCAACTTCCGCGGCTACCGCACCCGGGCCTTCGCCAGCGCCGAGGATTGCCTGGCCCACTGGCAGGGGGACTGGCGGGGCTGCCTGCTCCTGGACCTGCGCATGGGCGGCATGGACGGCCTGGCCCTGCAACGGGCCCTGGCCGACCAGGGCAGCACCCTGCCCATCGTCTTCCTCACCGGCCACGGGGACCTGGCCCACGCCCGCACGGCCCTCAAGGGCGGCGCGGTGGATTTCCTGGAGAAGCCCTACGAGGAAGCCGCCCTGCTGGCGGCCATCGCCGAGGCCATCGACCGGGACCAGCGCCAGCACGCCGTGCAGACCAAGGCCGCCGAACTGCTGTCGCGCATGGAGCGGCTGTCGGACCGGGAACGCCAGGTCATGGACCTGGTGGTGGCCGGCCTGCCCAACCGGGACATCGCCACGGAACTGGGCATCAGCCCCCGCACCGTGGAGGTGTTCAAGGCACGCATGATGGAAAAGATGCAGGCCCGCAGCGTGCCGGAACTGGTGCGCATCTGCCTGGAGGCGGGGACGGCCGGGGCCTGACCATGCCTGTACGTTAATCCCGTACGGGCGCCCGCGAATGTTGCCGGTCCGGGGCCTGGCGAAAATGGCGTCATGACCCTGCGCGCCCTCTCCCACGGACCCTCCCCCCTCAGTCTGGCGGCCGATACCCCGGCCGGCCAGGTATTGCGGCACATGCTGGAACAGCGCATCAACCACGTGGCCCTGCGGGGGCCCGACGGACGCTTCGCGGGTCTGGTCAGCGTGCACAGCCTGCTGGAACGCATCGTGCCGGCCTCGGCCCGGGTGGAGCATGGCCTGGATCACCTGGCCTTCGTGGGCGACGCCCTGCCCATGCTCATCGATCATTTCCGGGACATCGTCCACGCCCCGGCCGGCAGTCTGGTGGAAGAGGGCGGTCCGCTGCTGCGCACCGACACGCCCATCATGGAGGCGGCCCTCCTGCTGTCCCGCAGCGGCCGACCCCTGCCCGTGCTGGACGCGAATGATCTGCTGGTGGGGGTGCTGAGCCCCCGCACCCTGCTGGCCTTCCTGGCCACCCAGTCGGAAGGACGCTGACGTGCACGGCGCGACCCACCAGGCCAGCCAGGTGATCCTGGGCCTGTCCCCCCTGCTGGTGGCCCTGACGATCTTCGTGGCCACCTACGCGGTCATCGTCACCGAGCGCATCAACCGGGCCATCGTGGCCCTGCTGGGGGCCGGGGTCATGATCCTCACCGGGGTGCTGCACCAGAACGAGGCCTTCGCCGGCATCGACTTCAACACCATCGGCCTGCTCACCGGCATGATGGTCATCGTCGCCATCACCCAGAAGAGCGGGGTGTTCCAGTACGTGGCGGTGAAGTCCGCCAAGCTGGTGAAGGCCGACCCCTGGGGGTTGATGGCCATGCTGGCCCTGGTGACGGCGGTGTTCTCCGCCCTGCTGGACAACGTGACCACCGTGCTGTTGGTGGCGCCGGTGGCCCTGCTCATCACCGACGCCCTGCGCCTGAATCCCTACCCCTACCTGTTCGCCATCATCTTCGCCTCCAACATCGGCGGCACCGCCACCCTCATCGGCGATCCGCCCAACATCATGATCGGCTCGGCGGTGGGCCTCACCTTCAACGAGTTTCTCTTCAACCTGGCGCCGGTGGCTTTGGTGGTGCTGTTCCTCACCCTCATTCCCCTGTGGTGGTTCTGGGGGCGCAAGCTGTCCACCAGCCTGGAACTGAGGGCCCAGGTCATGGGTTTCGATGAACGGGCCGCCATCACCGACGTGAAGTTGTTGAAGCAGTCCCTGGCCGTCACCGCCCTCACCATCGCCGGCTTCGTCTTCGCCCACTCCCTGGGCCTGGAACCCGCCACCGTGGCCATGACCGGTGCGGCCCTGCTGTTGCTGCTGCGGGCCCTGGGGCAGAGCGCGGAACACCAGGCGGAACAGGTGCACAAGAGCTTTGCCGAGGTGGAGTGGGTGACCATCTTCTTCTTCGTCGGCCTGTTCGTGGTGGTGGCCGGGGTGGAGAAGGCCGGCGCCCTGAAGCTGGCCGCCGACGCCCTGGTGGGCTTCACCGGCGGCGAACTGGCCCTCACCGCCTACGTGATCCTCTGGGCCTCCGCCGTCATCTCGGCGGTGGTGGACAACATCCCCTTCGTGGCCACCATGATCCCGGTGATCCAGAACCTGGGCCCGGTGGTGGGCCAGGAGAACCTCAACACCCTCTGGTGGTCCCTGGCCCTGGGGGCCTGCCTGGGGGGCAACGGCAGCCTGGTGGGGGCCTCGGCCAACCTGGTGGTGGCCGGCTTCGCCGAACGGGCGGGCCATCCCATCCGCTTCCTGCCCTTCATGCTGGCGGCCTTTCCGTTGATGCTGATGAGCATCGCCGTGGCCCACCTTTACCTGGCCTGGCGCTATTTATGAGTTGAGACGGCCAAAGCTTTTTCCGAATCCCTTGAGCGGGATGAGCTGTGCACGAGCGACAGCAGCTTTTCAGGCGACTTCGGTTGCCTGTTTTTTTGCTCAGGCCGGTGCCGGGGGCAGGCGCCCCAGATGATCCCGGGCGGCCTCCACCAGTCGGGCGTCGAAGCTGAGCAGGGGGGCGCCCAGTTCCCCGGCCAGCCAGAGGTAGGCGGCATCGTAGGCGGAAAGCTTGTAGCGGGCGGCCAGGGTGAGCACGCCGGCCAGGTCCACATCGACCAGGTCGATGGCAAAGGATGCGAACCTTCCCAGACCCTCCTGGGCCTCGTTCAGTTGACACTCGCGACGGCGCAGTTTGTTCATGGCCACGTTGGCCATCTCGTAGCGCAATAGCATCGGCGCGATCGGTTGCTTGCCCAGCAGGGCGTTGAGCGCGTCGTCCAGCCGTTCTTCGTCGAAAACGATGGCGGCAATCACGTTGCAGTCCACCACGGCCGGCAACCTGGACCAATATTGGGCTGCCGGTTCGGCCACCAGCACCGGGCTCATGTCTGACCGGGCCGAGGGTCTTCGGTCTGATCAGGCGGCCAGGGGCCGTCCTTGATGCCGGCGGCGACCCAGGCTTCGCCGTAATGTTCGTCGCGCATCTGCCGGATGATCTCGGTGGATGAAGGCGACTTCCTGGGAATGGGGTGGGCTACGCGCATGGCGGCAACGAGTTGTTCCGCTGACTGAACCCCTCTGGAGACACCCGGTGGGCGCAAGGCTTCCAGGCGAGTACGCCAATCAATGGCCGGGTTTGCGGCTTGCGCGACAAGGGGCGGCTGTTCGCTGACCGCCGCTTCCAGGATGGCCATCAACTCCCCCTGCAGGGAGCGATGGTTGCGGGCCGCCCGCTGGCGCAGGCTTTCCGCCAGGGCCTCGGGCACCGACTTGATGGAAAGATTGGGCATGGAATGGCTCCACTTTGGAAACAAAGTGGAGCCATTCTGGAACCGTGCCGGGGCGCCGTCAATGGCGCCCTGCCGCCGTGCTCAGTAGCGGTAGTGCTCGGCCTTGTAAGGCCCCTGCACCGGTACACCGATGTAGGCCGCCTGCTGGTCGGTGAGCACGGTGAGCTGGGCGTTGAGCTTCTTCAACTGCAAGCGGGCCACCTTCTCGTCCAGATGCTTGGGCAGGGTGTACACGCCCACCGGGTACTTGTCGGTCTGGGTGAACAGCTCGATCTGGGCAATGGTCTGGTTGGCGAAGGAACTGGACATCACGTAGGACGGATGGCCGGTGGCGCAGCCCAGGTTCACCAGGCGACCCTTGGCCAGCAGGATGATGCGCTTGCCGTCCGGGAAGATGACGTGGTCCACCTGGGGCTTGATCTCCTCCCACTGGTATTTCTCGATGGACGCCACGTCGATCTCGTTGTCAAAGTGGCCGATGTTGCAGACGATGGCCTGGTCCTTCATGGCGGCCATGTGGTCGTGGGTGATCACGTGGTAGTTGCCGGTGGCGGTGACGAAGATGTCGGCCTTGTCGGCGGCGTATTCCATGGTCACCACCCGGTAGCCTTCCATGGCGGCCTGGAGGGCGCAGATGGGGTCCACTTCGGTGACCCAGACCTGGGCGGAAAGGGCGCGCAGGGCCTGGGCGGAGCCCTTGCCCACGTCGCCGTAGCCGCATACCAGGGCCACCTTGCCGGCCACCATCACGTCGGTGGCCCGCTTGATGCCGTCCACCAGGGATTCCCGGCAGCCGTACAGGTTGTCGAACTTGGACTTGGTGACGGAATCGTTGACGTTGATGCCGGGGAACTTGAGTTCGCCCCGCTCGTGCATCTGGTACAGGCGATGCACGCCGGTGGTGGTTTCCTCGGTGACGCCCTTGATCTGTTTCAGGCGGGTGGAATACCAGGTGGGGTCCGTGGCCAGCTTGGCCTTGATGGCGGCGAACAGGACGGTTTCCTCTTCGCCGCTGGGCTTGGCGACGACGTTGATGTCCGCTTCCGCCCGGGCGCCGAGATGCAGCAGCAGGGTGGCGTCGCCGCCGTCGTCCAGGATCATGTTGGAGTAACCGCCGTCCGGCCACTCGAAGATCCTGTGGGTGTAGTCCCAGTACTCGGTGAGGGTTTCGCCCTTCACGGCGTAGACCGGAATGCCGTCGGCGGCGATGGCGGCGGCGGCGTGGTCCTGGGTGGAGAAGATGTTGCAGGAGGCCCAGCGCACTTCGGCGCCCAGGGCGGTGAGGGTCTCGATGAGCACGGCGGTCTGGATGGTCATGTGCAGGCTGCCGGTGATGCGGGCGCCCTTGAGGGGCTGGCTGGCCGCGAATTCCTCGCGGATGGCCATGAGACCGGGCATCTCGGTCTCGGCGATGCGGATTTCCTTGCGGCCCCAGTCGGCCAGGGCCATGTCGGCCACTTTGTAGTCGGTGAATTCAGCCATGGTGGACTCCTTGATGAATACCATGGCCGGGGAGGGAGGCTCACATGCCTGCCCCGCACCCGGCGGGTTGGACAAGTGAGCGCCGTTGGACAGTCCCCCGTCATGCCGGGGGGAACCGAGCCTGGGGAGGTCCTTGCAGCGCTCCTCGGTTCAAGGCCGCGATTCTATTACGTTATTTCCGCCCGGTGTCCATGCCGGCCCACAGGTTTTCCAGGTCGGTGATGCCCCAGGCGGCCGGGTCCTCGAAGCCGAGGATGCGCTCCCCGGGGGCCTGGGCCAGGTCCACCACCCGGGGGGGGACCCGGCGTTTGTTGGGAATGGAGTAGAAGACCTTCACCCGGGGGGTGAGCAGGGTTTCCCCGCTCTGGTCCAGCACCACCGCCAGGTAATTGGAAGCCAGGCGCACCAGGGTGCCGGTGGGGTAGATGCCCACCGTTTTCACGAAGGCGTGGAAGATGGCGGGGTCGAACTGGGTGGCACGCCACTCGGTCATGCGCCGCAGGGCATAGGCCGGTTGCCAGGCCACCTTGTAGGAACGGTTGGAGGTGGTGGCGTCATAGACATCGCAGACCGCCGCCATGCGGGCGTAGAGGCTGATGTTGTCGCCGGCCAGCCGGTCCGGGTAGCCGGTGCCGTCGAAGCGTTCGTGGTGGTGGCGGCACACGTCCAGCACCGCGTCCTCTGCGCCGCCGCCGGCCTGGAGGGTTTCATAGCCCATGTGGGCATGGCGGCGCAGCACTTCGAATTCGTGGTCCTCCAGGCGGCCCGGCTTGTTGAGCAGGGCATCCTCGATGTGCACCTTGCCGATGTCATGGAGCAGGCCCGCCAGGCCGGCTTCCCGCAGGGCCCGTGGCGGCAGCCCCAGTTGGCGGCCCAGGGCCACCATCAGGGCCCCCACGGCGATGGAGTGCATGTAGGTGTAATGATCCTTGCGGCGCAGGCGGGCCAGGGCGATGAGCACCCCGGGATTGCGCAGCACCGATTCGGCGATCTCGTCCACCATGGGCATCACCTGGTCCACGCTGAGGGCCCGGCCGTGGCGGACTTGCTCGAAGAGGGCGGTGACCGCTTTCATGGAGGCGCCGAGGATCTTGGTGGCCCGGGCCGCTTCCCGCTCCATGGCCACCCGCTCGGGCAGAGGGGGATCGTCCTCCGCCAGGGTCGCGTCCTCCACCAGAGCGTGTTCCACCTGGTCCGGGATGGCTGCTTCGGCCACGGGCTCGGCCACGTCCGGGCCCTGGGCCGTGTCGATCCAGACTTCCAGGATGCCGCTGTCCTGGACCTTCTTCAGGGCAGCGGCGCTATCGACCTTGAAGGCGCCCCGCCAGAAAGGATGGTCCAGCCAGGAGCCCCCCAGTTTGTTGACGAACATGCCCACCCGGAGGTCGCTGACCGGGATTTGCTTGATCACGTTGCCTGCCCTTGTTGTTTTCTGTGATGTCCCGCCCGCAGCCCGGATTGGGGCTGGTGGCGGATATGGGGGCCGGGTCAGCGGCCGGCGTCGGCCTTGAGTATTTCCACCTTGTTGGTGGCTTCCCAGGTGAACTCCGGTTCATCCCGGCCGAAGTGGCCGTAGGCGGCGGTCTTGCGGTAGATGGGCCGCAGCAGGTCGAGCATCTGCACGATGCCTTTGGGGCGCAGGTCGAAGTGGGCCTTCACCAGTTCGGTGAGCTTTTCGTCGGAGACGGTGCCGGTGCCGTAGGTCTCCACCATGATGGAGGTGGGCTGGGCCACGCCGATGGCGTAGGAGACCTGCACCAGGCACTTGCTGGCCAGGCCGGCGGCGACGATGTTCTTGGCCACGTAGCGGGCGGCGTAGGCGGCGGAACGGTCCACCTTGGAGGGATCCTTGCCGGAGAAGGCGCCGCCGCCGTGGGGGGCCGCGCCGCCGTAGGTATCGACGATGATCTTGCGGCCGGTGAGGCCGGCGTCGCCGTGGGGACCGCCGATCTCGAACACGCCGGTGGGGTTCACCAGGAACTTGATGTCGCCCTTGACCAGTTCCTTGGGCAGCACGGGCTGGATGATGTCCTCGATGATGGCGTCGATGGCCGACTTCTTCATGCGCTTGTTGCCGTCGATCTCTTCGGCCATCTCCGGGGTGTGCTGGGTGGAGAGCACCACGGTGTCGATGCGGTCAGGCTTGCCGTCCACGTACTTGAGGGTCACCTGGGACTTGGCGTCGGGACGCAGCCAGGGCAGGCGGCCGTCCTTGCGCAGCATGGACTGGCGCTCCACCAGACGGTGGGACAGGTAGATGGGCAGGGGCATGAGGGACGGGGTTTCGTCGCAGGCGTAGCCGAACATCAGGCCCTGGTCGCCGGCACCCTGGTTCAGGTAGTCGTCGGAGGCCC
The DNA here is from genome assembly GCA_020723405.1 of Thiobacillus denitrificans. Classification (GTDB taxonomy): domain Bacteria; phylum Pseudomonadota; class Gammaproteobacteria; order Burkholderiales; family Thiobacillaceae; genus PFJX01. The sequence goes on from DYIY01000003.1 coordinate 52,809, forward strand.
GGTCCACGCCCTGGGCGATGTCGGCGCTCTGCTGGCCGTAGCACACGTGCACCGAGCAGCCGTCGGCGTCGAAGCGCAGGTGGGGGTCGGCGTAGCCGATGGAGCGCACGGTTTCCCGGGCCACCTTGGCGTAATTGACCTGGGCGTGGGTGGTGATTTCCCCGGCCAGCACCACCAGGCCCGTGGTCACCAGGGTCTCGGCGGCCACCCGGGCGGTGGGGTCCTGGGTCAGGATGGCATCCAGGATGGCATCGGAGATCTGGTCGGCGACCTTGTCGGGATGGCCTTCAGAAACGGATTCCGAAGTGAAGAAGTAGTCTTTGCTCATGTCACGCTCCTGTCATGATCCCCAGGTCTGTCCGGCGAACCGGCTCCGGGGATGAGGAGCGGGACGCTTTAGCTGCATTTGTATCCCGCCCGCAATTTGTCTTGATGCATTGCTGCAATTAACTCGGCGGCTCGATAATTCTAGGCGTTGGTCCTTTTACCGGTCAAACCCGCCAGACCATTTTCCTCTTCCCGATCCCCAGTGAAGCTATCCCGCACCCTGCTCAATCTGTTTGCCCGCCTGCCCCTGCCCGTGGTGCACGGCATCGGTAGCCTGGTGGGCCTGCTCGCCCTGGGCAAGGCTTCCCTGCGGCGGCGCATGGCGGACAACCTGGAACGGGCCGGCTATGGCTCGATCCCGATGCGGGTGCGCGCCGCCCTCGAGTTCGGCAAGGGCATGGCGGAGCTGGTGCCCATCTGGCTCAGTCCCCTGGACCGGGCCACCGGCTGGGTCCGGGAAGTGCGAGGCATGGAATACATCGAGGCCGCCCGGGCCGAGGGCCGGGGGGTGATCATGCTGGGCCTGCATCTGGGCTGTCTGGAACTGGCCGGCCTGTACATGGCGGCCCACTTCCCGGTCACCGCCATGTACCGGGCGCCCCGCCAGGAGTGGGTCCACGAGATGATGATGGCCGGCCGCAACCGGGGCCACGGCAATACCGTGGAAGCCACCGTGCGCGGCGTGCGGGGCCTGCTGGCCGCCCTGAAGCGCAAGGAAGCGATCTGGGTGCTGCCCGACCAGAAGGCCAACAAGGGGGAGGGGGAATGGGTGCCCCTGTTCGGCCGCTGGGGCTACATGCCCACCCTGCTCTACCGCCTGGCCCAGTCCACCGGGTCCCGTCCCGTCATGCTCTACTGCGAGCGCTTGTCCTGGGGCCGGGGCTACCGGGTGGTCATCGAGCCCCTGCCGGAACTGCCCGCCGACACCCCCGCCGCCATGCGCGTGGCCAACCGGGCCATGGAGGCGGCGGTGGCGCGCCTGCCGGCCCAGTACCTGTGGTCCTACGACCTGTTCCGCCTGCGCCGGGGCGAGACGCCCCCCGAGGGGCCGGCCCGGTGAGGCGCCTGGGGATCCTGGTCCTCTGGCTGCTCTGGCGCCTGCTGCCGGCCCCGGCCCTGGGCCGGCTGGGCGAGGCGCTGGGCGGCCTGCTCCACGCCCTGGTGCCGTCACGGCGGCGCATCGGTGCCACCAACCTGGCCCTGTGTTTCCCGGAAATGAGCGAGCCCGAGCGGGCCGCCCTGCTCAAGGCCCACTTCCGCGCCATGGGCCGGGCCAGCCTCCTGGACACCATCTCCTGGTGGGGCAGCCGGGAGGACGTGGAACGCCTGACCCGCATCGAGGGCGAGGAGCACTACCTGGCCCAGGTCCGGGCGGGACGGCCGGTGATCTGGCTGGCGCCCCACTTCGTGGGCCTCAACATCGGCGGGGTGCGGGTCACGGCGGCCTTCTCGCCCCTGGTGTCCCTCTATTCCCGCATCCGCAATCCCCACCTGGACCGGCTCATGCTGCACTGCCGGACCCGCTTCGCCGCCCCCGACCGGCCCAACGAGATGTACTCCCGCCACGACGGCATCAAGCCGGTGCTCAAGGCCATGCGCCGGGGCCTGCCGTTCTATTACCTGCCGGACCTGGACTTCGGCCGCAAGGACGCCCTCTTCGTGCCCTTCTTCGGCGTGCCGGCGGCCACCATCAGCGGCCTGCCCCGACTGGCCAAGGCCGTGGGGGCCGTGGTGGTGCCCTGCATCACACGCCGGGACGGGGATGGCTACGTGGTACGCATGTATCCGGCCTGGGAAGACTTCCCCAGCGGCGACGTGGAGGCCGATACCCGGCGCATGAACGCCTACATCGAGGAACGCATCCGCGAAATGCCCGAGCAGTACTTCTGGCTGCACAAGCGCTTCAAGACCCGGCCGGAAGGGGAGGGGAGCCTGTATGGCCGGGATTGACATCGGCCCCCTGGGCCTGGACGAGGCGGAGGCCCTGGTGGACCTGGCCGGGCGCATCTGGCGGGCCCACTACCCGGGCATCATCAGCCATGCCCAGATCGACTACATGCTGGCCCAGCGCTACAAGCCGGGCCTGGTGAAGCAACTGCTGGCCCGGGGCGACCTGTGGCTGGCGGCCCGGGACCAGGGTGAACTGGTGGGCTTCGCCCACGGCCATCCCCTGGCGGACGGCGACTACAAGGTGGACAAGCTCTACGTGGCCAGCGACCGGCAACGCCGGGGCATCGGCGGCCGCTTGCTGGCGGAACTGGCCGGGCGGGCCCGCCAGCACGGCTTCAGCCGCCTGGTGCTGCGGGTCAACCGGCAGAACCAGGTGGCCATCGACGCCTATCTGAAGCACGGATTCCAGGTGGCCACCCTGGTGGTGGAGGACATCGGCAACGGCTTCATCATGGACGACTACGTGATGGTGAAGGACCTGTAGCGGCGCTTTTCCCCGCCAGTTCCTACAATGGCAACTGGTCAACGCCCCAAGGAGGACATCCCATGCCTTTCGACAATCCCGGACCCGAGGAAATCAAGGCCCTGCTCAGGCGGGTGAAGACCATCGCCGTGGTGGGCCTGTCCCCCAAGCCGGACCGGCCCAGCTACGGCGTATCCCAGGCCATGCAGAAGTTCGGCTACCGCATCGTCCCGGTGCGTCCGGCGGTGGACCAGGTGCTGGGGGAGAAGGCCTACGCCCGTCTGGCGGACATCCCCTTCCCGGTGGATCTGGTGGACGTGTTCCGGGAGTCGGCGGCCATTCCCGGCATCGTTGACGAATGCCTGGCCATCAATGCCCCGGCCATCTGGATCCAGGAGGGCATCGTCCACGAGGAAGCCGCCGACAAGGCCCGGGAGGCGGGGATGTGCGTGGTCATGGACCGCTGCATCTTCAAGGACTACGTGGGCCTGATGGGATAGCGTCTTGTTCGACCTGGAAACCTGGGAGTTCCTCTCCTATCTGGTCACGGTGGTGGGTCTGCCCTTCGCCATCGGCGTCTTTCTCTACGACCAGCGCAAGGAGCGGGAAAACGAGGAGGAGGCCATCTGGCAGCAGTTGTCCGATGCCTACATCGACTTCCTGGAAGTGGTCCTGGCCAACCCGGACCTGAAACTGCGCAGCCAGGCCTCCACCCCGGACCTCTCCGATGAACAGCGGGAGCGCATGTGGGTCATCTTCGACATGCTCATCTCCCTGTTCGAGCGGGCCTACCTGTTGGCCTACGAGCCGGACATGGCGGAGAAGCAGTTGCGCCGCTGGCATTCCTGGGAGGACTACATGCGCGAGTGGTGCCAGCGGGAGGACTTCCGCGCCCGCCTGCCCGATCTGCTGCGCGGAGAGGATCCGGACTTCGCCCATTACATTCTCAGGCTGGCCCAGGAAGAAGCGTGCCCTCCATCTACGACCTGAAACCCGCCTTCCAGGGGCTGTTGCGCCCCCTCGTCAAAGGTCTTGCCCGGTCCGGCGTCACCGCCAATCAGGTGACCGTGGCGGCCATGGCCCTGTCCCTGGGCAGCGGCGCCCTGATCGCCTTGTTCGGCAGCGATCCGGTCTGGCTGTTGCTCCTGCCCGGGGTGCTGTTCCTGCGCATGGCCCTCAATGCCATCGACGGCATGCTGGCCCGGGAACACGACCAGAAGACCCCCCTGGGGGCGGTGCTCAACGAACTGGGGGACGTGATCTCCGACGCCGGCCTCTACCTGCCCCTGGCCCTGGTGCCGGGCTTTTCCCCGGTGCTGGTGGTGCTGCTGGTGCTGCTGGCCACCCTCAGCGAAATGACCGGGGTCCTCAACCAGGCCCTGGGGGGCAGCCGCCGCTACGACGGGCCCATGGGCAAGAGCGACCGGGCCTTCGTCGTCGGCGCCCTGGGCCTGGCCCTGGGTATGGGCTTCTCCGGGGCTGGCTGGCTCAACAACGTGCTGGGCATCGTGGTGCTGCTCCTGGCCTGGACCGTGGCCAACCGGGCTCGCCACGGCCTGGCCGAACAGGCCCCCTGATGTTCGCCGCCCTCACCGCCAACGCCGCCCTCTTCCTGGGGGGCATCTTCGCCCTGTTGCTGCTGGCCAGCGGCGTGGTGTTCCTGCTCAGGCGGGCCCACCCGGAGCGGGACTACGCCGAGTTGGCCGCCCGGGTGAATTCCTGGTGGGTCATGGCCGGGGTGTTCGCCGCCGCCATGGCCCTGTCGCGCAGCCTGTCCCTGGTCTTTCTGGCCTGCGTGAGCTTCCTGGCCCTCAAGGAATACCTGTCCCTGATCCCCACCCGCCGGGCTGACCGGCGGGTGCTGTTCTGGGCCTACCTGGCCATTCCCGTGCAGTTCTGGTGGGTGCACACCGGCTGGTACGGCATGTTCATCATCTTCATCCCCGTCTACCTGTTCCTGCTCCTGCCCCTGCGCATGGTGCTCATCGGCGAGACGGCCGGTTTCCTGCGGGCCGCCGGCAGCCTGCACTGGGGGCTCATGCTCACCGTCTTCAACCTGTCCCACATGGCCTACCTGCTGGCCCTGCCCGAGGAGCGCAACCCGGCGGGGGGCGGCGCCGGCCTGGTGCTGTTCCTCATGTTCCTCACCCAGTTCAACGACGTGGCCCAGTACGTCTGGGGCAAGACCCTGGGCCGGCACAAGATCATCCCCAGGGTGAGCCCGAAGAAGACCTGGGAGGGCTTCCTCGGCGGCGTGGCCACCACCACGGCGGCGGCCTGGCTGCTGGCGCCCCTGCTCACCCCCCTGGCGGGCTGGGAGGCGCCGGCGGCGGGTCTGCTCATCGGCCTGGCCGGCTACGTGGGGGACGTGAACATCTCCGCCCTGAAGCGGGACCTGGGCATCAAGGACAGCGGCAGCCTGATCCCCGGCCACGGCGGCATCCTGGACCGGGTGGACAGCCTGACCTTCACCGCGCCCCTGTTCTTCCACTTCCTCTACTACCTGCACTACTGAGACCGGTTCGTGGCCCGCCTGCTGCGCTTCGCCTTCTACCTGCTGGTGGCCCGGCCCATTGCCCTGCTGGTGCTGGGCCTCAACGTGCGCCACCGGCAGCGCCTGCCGGACCAAGGGCCGGCCATCGTCGCCGCCAACCACAACAGCCACCTGGACACCCTGGTGCTGGTCTCCCTGTTTCCCCTGGCACTGCTGCCCCGGTTACGGCCGGTGGCGGCCGCCGACTACTTCACCCGCAATCCCCTGCTGGCCTGGTTCTCGTTGAACGTCATCGGCATCCTGCCCATCCGCCGGGAAGCCAAGGGCGGCGCCGATCCCCTGAAACCCTGCGAGGAAGCCCTGGAACGGGGCGAAATCCTCATCCTCTTCCCCGAGGGCAGCCGGGGGGAGCCGGAAGTGATGGGCCGCTTCAAGCGGGGCATCGCCGTGCTGGCGGCCCGCCGGCCGGCGGTGCCGGTCACCCCCGTCTTCCTGCACGGCCTGGGCAAGGCCCTGCCCAAGGGCGATCCGGTGCTGGTGCCCTTCTTCTGCGACGTATTCGTGGGGGAGGCCCTGCACGGGGCAGACGACCAGACGGCCTTCCTGGCGGAACTGGAAAGCCGCATGGCGGCCCTGGCGGGGGAATTGCCCGTACCGGCCCAATCCGAAGGGCTGTCTTGAGTCCGGCTTTCTGCCGGATAATCCGTCCATGAAGCTCTCTTTCACCAAGATGCAGGGCGCCGGCAACGACTTCGTCGTGCTGGACGGGGTGCGCCGCGCCCTGGCCCTGGCCCCGGACCAATACCGGGCCCTGGCCGACCGCCACTTCGGCGTGGGCTGCGACCAGATCCTGCTGGTGGAACCGGCCACCCGGCCCGACACGGATTTCCGCTACCGCATCTTCAACGCCGACGGCGGCGAAGTGCAGCAGTGCGGCAACGGCGCCCGCTGTTTCGTGCGCTTCGTCCACGAGCAGGGCCTCACCCCCAAGCGGGAGATCCGGGTGGAAACCGCCGCCGGCCTCATCGTGCCCCGCCTGGAAGACGACGGCCGGGTCACGGTGGACATGGGCCCGCCCCGTTTCGCGCCCGCCGACATCCCCTTCGCCGCCCCGGCCCGCCAGACCACCTATGAGTTGGACGTGGCGGGCCGGGTGCTGGAGATTTCCGCCCTGTCCATGGGCAACCCCCACGCCGTCTGGCTGGTGGACGACGTGGACGGGGCGCCGGTGGCCGAGCTGGGCCCCCGCATCGAACACCATCCCCGCTTCCCGGAACGGGTCAACGTGGGATTCCTGCAAGTGCTCCGGCGGGATGAAGTCCGCCTGCGGGTGTTCGAGCGGGGCAGCGGCGAAACCCTGGCCTGCGGCACCGGCGCCTGCGCCGCCGCCGTGGCCGGCATGAACCGGGGCCTGCTGGACGCCGACGTCCTGGTCCACGCCCGGGGCGGCGACCTGACCATCCGCTGGGCCGGCGAGGGGCACTCCGTGTTCCTCACCGGCCCGGCCGTCACTGTTTTCCAAGGCGAAATCGAGATTTGATGCCATGAACATCACCCCCGAACAGATCGGCGAATTCCTCAAGCTCAACCCGGAGTTCTTCGCCAGCCACCCGGACCTGCTGACCGAGATCAGCGTGCCCCATCCCTACAGCGGCCAGGCCATCTCCCTGGGGGAACGGCAGGTGCTGGCCCTGCGCGACAAATCCCGCAGCCTGGAGCTGAAACTGCGGGAGTTCATCCAGTTCGCCGAGGAGAACGACGCCATCGGCGACAAGCTCCACGCCCTGGCCCTGGGCCTGATGCGCGCCCGCAGCCTGGAAGCCGTGTTCCAGTCCCTGTCCCTGAGCCTGTCGGAAAGCTTCGCCATCCCCCACGGTATCGTCCGGGTGTGGGCCGACAACGCCCCCGAGCTGGCGGAGTTCGCCGCCGTGAGCGCCGACGTGAAGGTGCTCATGACCGGCCTCACCCAACCCCGCTGCGGCCCCGATGTGCCCGACGAGATCCGCGCCTGGTTCGAACCCCTGGGCGCCAGCCAGAAATCCTTCGCCCTGGCGCCCCTGCGGGAGGACAACCTCAACGGCCTGCTGGTCCTGTCCTCGGAAGACCCCAAGCGCTTCTACCCGGAGATGGGCACCCTCTACCTGTCCTGGCTGGCGGAACTGTCCGGGGCGGCCATCTCCCGGTTCTTGCCGGGCAACGGGTGAAGCTCGCCAGCACCCGCCGTCTCAAGGGGGTTGAATCCCCCCCCGGCCCGCATCCCCACTCTCCCCGGACCAGGGCCAACCATGACCTCTCCTGAGCCTCCCTCGGCCCCCTCCGCCAACGGCCCCCTCTCCACCCCCATTGCCGCCTTCCTGGCCCACCTGGCCGCCCGCCGCTACAGCCCGGCCACCGTGGCCACCTACGCCTTCGACCTGCGCCATCTTCTGGAGCGGGTGGGCGAAGCGGCGCCCGACAGCCTCACCGCCCATCACGTCCGCCGGGCCCTGGCCGGCCTCCACGGCCAGGGACTCAAGGCCAAGACCCTGGCCCGCACCCTGTCCGCCTGGCGGGGCTTCTTCCACTACCTGGCCCGCCAGGGGCAGGTCCAGGCCAACCCCTGCCTGGGCCTGCGTCCCCCCAAGGGCGAGAAGAAACTGCCCAACGCCCTGTCGGTGGACGCCATGGCCCGCCTGCTGGCGCCTCCCGCCGCTGACGACGTCTGGGCCATCCGCGACCTGGCCATGTTCGAACTCATGTATTCCTCCGGCCTGCGCCGGGCGGAACTCATCGGCCTGGAGCGGGACGGGGTGGACCGGGAGGGGGCGGAAGTGAAGGTCACCGGCAAGGGCTCCAAGACCCGGGTGGTGCCCGTGGGCCGCCAGGCCCTGGCGGCCCTGGATCGCTGGCTGGCGGTGCGCGACGCCCTGGCCGCCCCGGACGAGACCGCCCTGTTCCTGGGGGTGCGGGGCCGGCGCATCGGCCCGGCGGTGCTGACCCGGGCCCTCAAGGACCTGGCCCGCCGCCAGGACGTGCAGGCCCGGGTCCATCCCCACGCCCTGCGCCACGCCTTCGCCAGCCACGTGCTGCAATCCTCCGGTGACCTGCGGGCGGTCCAGGAGATGCTGGGCCACGCCAGCCTGTCCACCACCCAGGTCTATACCCACCTGGATTTCCAGCACCTGGCCCAGGTCTATGACCAGGCCCATCCCAGGGCGAAGAAGAAATAGGTCGGCCATACTGAACGGCTGTTGGCCGCAGTTAACGGGGTGGGGTGGAGTGGGGTGGGCTCTTCCCGCCGGGATTGCGTAAGGTTGGGGCATTGGCCAGGGGCGCTCGGCGCCGCGTTCCTTTCTTTGCTGGTGCAAAGAAAGTGCGCCCCACGTCGTCGCCCTTCGGGTTCCCTCGCCTGGAGGAAGGGCTGGGGCAGCTGCGTAACTTGCGCTGGCTTCCAGTTGATGCGGTTCGCTGCGCTCACCACATCCTACGGTGGGGACTGGACAGGATGTGGTGAGGTACGAACCGCATCGTGTTTGTGAGTGAGTGCCTCCTGCCGAGCACAATGCCCTCTGCCGATGCCGGGCGCATCCCGGCCAACGCCAGGGCCCAGGGTCGCCGCCAGGACGGGACGGGCGTTGCCTGGATACCGACGAACACCTGCCTGACCGTCCAATGGAAAAGGGGCGCTGTGACCAGCGCCCCTTTCGTCGCAACCCCCGTTCTGAACCGGCTGCCCCGGGTGGTCTTTCGCCAGGGGTCCGTCAAGCTCAGTCGGCGTAGAGTTTTTCCAGCCGCTCGTGCTTTTCCTGGGCCTCGATGGACAGCTCCGCAGTGGGCCGGGCCAGCAGGCGGGGGATGCCGATGGGATCGCCGGTTTCCAGGCAGTAGCCGTAGGCACCTTCCTCGATGCGGGCCAGGGAGGCGTTGATCTTCTTCAGGAGCTTGCGCTCCCGGTCCCGGACCCGCTGTTCCAGCAGATTCTCTTCTTCCACGGTGGCCCGGTCGTTGGGGTCGGCGAAGACCTCGTTTTCCTTGAGGTGTTCGCCGGTTTCCCGGGCGTTCTCCAGGATTTCATCGCGCATGGCTTCCAGCTTGGCCTTGAAGAAGGCCAGTTGGGCTTCGTTCATGTAGTCCTTGTCGGACATGGCCAGAACGTCGGTCTCGCTGAGGAGGTTGCCGGGAGCTTTCTTGGGTGCCGCCTTGGCGGGTTTGCTGGCGGTGACTTTGGTTTCAGTGGCTTTCATGGCTTTCACGGGGGGTGAGGAGGCCGCCGGCTTGGCCTGGGGCGCGGGTTTCGCGGGGGCCGGGGCGGCTTTTTTCACGGCCGCCTTCGCGGGAGCGGCGGCGGGCTTGGCAACGGGTTTCGGGGCGGCGGCCTTGCTTGCCGGAGCAGGCTTGGCGGCCGGGGTCTTGGTGCTTGTAACGGGTTTCTTCGCGTCTTTCTTGAGGGGCGCGGCGGCCGGTTTCGCAGCTTTCGCTGGAGCAGCCTTGGCGGGCGACGGCTTCACCGCCACGGCCTTGACGGGCTTGGCGGCGGGCTTGGCCACCGCTTTGGCGGGGGCGGCCTTGGTGGCTGCCTTCGCCGGGGCGGCGGGCTTATTGGCGCTGCTCGTTACGGTCTTGCTTGCCGGTTTCTTGGCTGCTGTTGCCACGATCGCTTCCTCCGTCGGTGAGACTGCGAGCGAAAAATTAGCGGCGGATTATGCCACGTTCGCGCCGGGGTAAAGCCCCAAGGGGTCGTCGGGGTCGATGCCGTCCATGAAGGGCTTGCTCCGCACCGAATGGGTGACCTGATACATGCAGCCCATCCAGTTGCCGATGACGGCCTCGGCGGTGTCGTGCCAAGTGTTGTCCAAGTTGGGCGCCACCAGGTCTTCCGGAAACTCCGGAGCGGGTTCTCCTCGGGCGAGGGCGGCCTTCAACCGCGCTTCCCATTCCTTAAGGATAGCCTGCTCGTGGGGCCGCAGGTAGTTGTCCGGGAAGGGCGGCCAGTGGGACAGCATGCCCTGGGCGGCCAGCAGGGCATCCCGCTTGTATTCCTTGAGCAGGGAGATGGTGTCGTATTCGGGATGGCCCTGGAAGAACACCATGCGCAGTCCGTCGTGGCTGGTGGCCAGATGCACGCCCACCTCGTCGCTTTCCGCCAGGACCCGCAGTCCCGCCGCCTCGAACTGGGCCCGGGACACGTCGTTCCAGCGGGAATGGGGCACGTCGAAACGGGTGTTCACGTCGGCCACCAGGGGGTGGCGCTTGTCCAGGACCCGGTGGGAGAACACGCCCCAGCGCTTGGTCTCCTGGCGCACCCGGTGCTGGCCATGGCGGAAGTGCAGCACGGCGTGGGTGGCCAGGCAGGAGAGGAGGGTGGTGGTGACGTTCTCCCAGGCCCAGTCGATGACTTCGCCGAGGGGCGCCCAGAAGGGCTCCTTGGACAGGTCCTCGCCGGTGACGTTGGCGCCGGTGATGATGAGGGCGTCCAGGCCTTCGGTGCGGATCCTGTCGAAGGGCTCGTAATAGCGGGCGATGTGTTCCCGGGCCTTGTCGCCCCGGGGCAGGGCGTCCAGGGTGAAGGGGTGCACGTAGAACTGGGCGATGGGGTTGCTCTCGCCCACCAGGCGGAAGAACTGCCGTTCGGTGGCCTCCAGGGCCGCGTCCGGCATCATGTTGAGCAGGCCCACGTGCAACTCCCGGATGTCCTGGCGGGCGGCCCGTTCCTCGGGTAGGACGATGGTGGTGCCGGCTTCCTTGAGCCGTTGCAGGGAGGGCAGGTCGTTGTGGGCGACGATGGGCATGGGGACCTCCGTCAGGGTTTCCTGGCGATGGCGGCTTCCACCAGGGCGAGGAAATCCGCTTCGTTCTTCACCTGGGCCACTTCCCGGGAGGTGACCGTGTAGCCGTGGGGCCCGGCGATGGCCTCGTAGCGGGGCACCCGGGAATGGAACAAGCGGGGGAAGACCCAGCGGGTGAAGTCGTTGGGCTCCACCTGGGCGATGTAGTCCAGGCCCTTGTCGGCCATGTACAGGGGCAGGTGCTCGGCCAGGAAGGCAGGCCGGTAGTAGAGGGGCTTGGGGTCCGACTGGGCGCGGCGGATCAGGGTGTCCTCCTCGTCCCGGGTGGTCACCTGGATGTAGAGGATCAGGGTGTGTTCGGCCAGCAGGTCGATGACCGAATCGTCTTCCAGTTCGCACAGGCTGCCGCCCACGTCGTTGACGAAGTGTTCGTAGCCGTAGATCTCCCGGGCCTTGCGCACGAATTCCGGCACGTCCTTCATGGCGGCGATCTCCGCTTCCCGGTAGAGGGCCTGACGGCGGCTGAATTCGGGCAGGGACAGGCCGTCGTGGTCCGGGTTGCCCAGCTTGCCGACGAAGGACAGTACCGGGCCCAGGTCCTCGATCTTGATGTTGTTGCGGATGTCGATCCAGTCGTTGCGCAGCAATTCCTTGAGGAAGGGCACCTGCATGGCCTGCTGTTTGATCAGGTCCAGGATGGGCTCGTCCAGATAGCGGGTGCCGATGCGGTAGTCGCCCGAGTAATGGAACCAGTCGTGGCGGCGCAGCATGCCGGAAATGTAGGTCTTGCCCACGCCGGACATGCCCAGCAGGGTGATGCGCTTGGTGGGCCAGGCGCGGAAGGATTCAGGGGTGAATTTCATGGGGCCGGGGCGTTGGTACGGGCTTGATGGTCGGACAGCCCCGAAGTGTGCCCCAGGCAGGGCCGTGGTGAACAGGTGGCCAGCAGGAAGCGGACTTGGTCATCTTGATGTTTTTTCTTGTGTTTGATAACCGTTCTCATTAATATGTGTCTCATGACACCGGCTTCCCCCCCCTCTCCTGCCTGTTCCACCGTCCCCGCCCCCAAGGCCGGGGTCGTGCGGGCTCGGGATCTGCTGGGGGAAAAGCAGGTGCTGGTGATCGAACATGCCGGAGAACGTTACCACCTGCGTCTGACGCGCAACGGCAAGCTCATCCTCACCAAGTAGTACAACCCGCGCCGCCTCCCGCGGTGCCCGCCAGCCATCGGGCCCTCCGCCCCAGTAGCCAGCCAGCCACTGAACCGTTACTGACCGGAGCCGTCCATGACCTATCCTCGTGGTGCCCTTTCCCGGGCTCTGCCCGTTGTTCTTGCCTTGGCCGCCCAGTTGGCCTTCTCAGCGCCGGCCCTGGCCGCCGACCCCTCCAACGCCGAACTCGCCGCCCTGGTGCAGCACCTCCAGGATCGCCTGAACCGCCTCGAAAGCCGCAACGCGGAGCTGGAGAAGCGTCTGGCCGAAGGCCCCGCGCCGGCCCTGGCTACCCGGGTGGAAGACCTGGAAAACGAGGTGGTGGCCCTGAGCCGCAAACCCGATCCCCTGGAACGCTTCGACGGCGTGAGCATCGGCGCCAGCCTGACCCTGGTGGGCCAGGCCGCCCACGGTGGGGTGGACCAGACCGAATTCACCTCCCGGGCCGACGTGGAAGTGGAACTGCCCATGGGCCGCATTGGCGCTGCGGAAGGCCGTCTGTTCGCCCATCTGCGCGCCGGGGATGGCGGCGGGGTGGGCATCGGCAGCTTTGCCGCCAACAACGCCGCCGCCTTCGGCGACGAATCCCGCCTGGACCTGATGCAGGCCTGGTATCAACTGGACATTCCCGTGGGGGGGCAGACCGGCAACCTGGGCCGGGTGGAAGTCACCCTGGGCAAGATCGATCCCTTCGGCTTCTTCGACGGCAACGCCATCGCCGACGACGAATCGGAACAGTTCCTCAACCTGGCCTTCATCCACAACCCCCTGCTGGATGCCGGCGGCGACATCGGCGTGGGGGACGATGGCGCCAGCCCCGGCCTGCGCATCGGTTACGTGAGCGACGTGAACGGCGCCGACAATTTCTCCGCCTCCCTGGCCGTGTTCGGTGCCGGCGCCGGCGCGGACTTTGCCGATTCCGTGGACAACCGCCTGTTCATCGGCCAGGTGGAATACAGCGGCAAGACCTTCGGCGGCCTCGCCGGTGCCTATCGGCTGTACGGCTGGTCCAACAACAGCGCCGAAAGCGTGGCCACCACCCTGGAACAACGCCACGACGGTTGGGGCATTTCCCTGGACCAGCAGGTGGCACAGCACGTGACTCTGTTCTCCCGCCTGGGCTTCTCCACCAAGGGCGACTTGGCCTTCGACAAGGCCTACACCCTGGGCGCCCAGTTCGACGGCGGCCTGTGGGGTCGGGGCAACGACCGCATCGGCCTGGCGGTGGGCTGGCTGAAGGCCAGCAGGGAATCGGGCCTGGCCGGCACCGAGGTGCCGGTGGAGTTGTATTACGCCTGGCAGCTCAACGATCAGGTCCAGCTCACTCCCAGCCTCCAGTGGATCGGCGAGCCGGGCGGCGTAGCCGGCGCCGAGGACGTCACCATCCTGGGCCTGCGCGCCAAGCTGGCCTACTGATCCACCTTCCCGCGCCATGAACGCAGACCGCTCCACTCCGCCCCCGGCCAAGCCCACCGGCGAGGCGCCGCCCCCCTCCTTCCGCAGCGAAGACCTGTTCCAGGGCGGCAAGGTGATCCTCATCGTCCACCAGGGACGGGAGTACGCCCTGCGCATCACCGGCGCCAACAAATTGATCCTCACCGCATGAAGGACATGCCATGAACAAGCTGCTTTCCGCCCTTTTCCTCTCCGGGATGCTGATTGCCACCCCGCCCACCCTGGCCGCTGAAATCGCGGTGGCCCCGGTGCTGGAGCACTACGCCAGCCTGGTCCACGCCAACTACGAAGACACCCTGAACGGCGCCCTGGCCATGCAGAAGGCCATCCACGCCTTCCTGGCCGCCCCTTCCGTCGAGACCCAGCAGGCCGCCCAGAAGGCCTGGCGGGCCGCCCGGGAGTTCTACGGCCAGACTGAAGCCTTTCGCTTCTACGGCGGCCCCATCGACGACGACAACGGCCCGGAAGGCCGCCTCAACGCCTGGCCCATGGACGAGTCCTACGTGGACAGCGTGGCAGGCCACCCGGGGGCGGGGCTCATCAACGACCCGGGTTTCGCCATCAGCAAGAAGTCCATCAGCGAGCAGAACGAGCGGGGCGGCGAGGAGAACATCGCCACCGGCTGGCACGCCATCGAGTTTCTGTTGTGGGGCCAGGACCTGAGCGAGACCGGCCCCGGCGCCCGGCCCTGGACCGACTTCACCACCGCCCCCAACGCCGAACGGCGCAGGCAATACCTGGCCGTCACCACCGAACTGCTCATCGACGATCTGACCACCCTGGTGAAGGCCTGGCGGCCGGGCAGCAGGCTCAACTACCGCAGCCGCTTCGTGGACGGCGGCGAGGAATCCCTGCGCATGATCTTCGTGGCCATGGGCTCCCTGTCCCGGGGCGAACTGGCCGGCGAACGCCTGGAAGTGGCCCTCAACAGCCAGGACCAGGAAGACGAGCACTCCTGCTTCTCCGACAACACCCACCGCGACGCCGTGCTCAACGCCACCGGCATCGAGAACGTCTGGCTGGGCCGCTACAAGCGGGCCGACGGCACGCTGATGCAAGGCCCTTCCCCCCGGGATCTGGTGGCCGCCAAGGACGCCGCCCTGGCCGACAAGACCAGCCGCCAACTGGCCAACTCGGTGGCCGCCGCCAGCGCCATCCAGGCCCCCTTCGACCGGGAGATCATCGGCGCCAGGGACGCCCCGGGCCGGCAGCGCATCCAGGCCACCGTCAACAGCCTGGTGCAACAGAGCAAGGATCTGGTAGCCGCCGCCAACGCCGTGGGCATCACCAGACTCACCCTGGTCCAGCCCTGATGCTCCCCTCCCCCGCCGGGGGAGGGCGCCAAGCCAGCCCCTCGCCAGCCACTCCGAGCCACACCATGAAGCGAATCACCTCTACCGTTATCCTGGGCCTCTTCACCCTGCCCGCCCTGGCCGGTTCGGCCACCACCCTGGCGGAAGAAAAGACCGGCGGTGACACCACCGTCTTCGCCACGGGCCGCAACGCCTTCTCCTTCCCTGCCGCCAATCTCAGCGACGAGGAACGCACCCGCTTCGTCATCGGCAACTCCTTCTTCAAGCGCAACTGGGTGGAAGCCCCCGCCTCCACCAGGGCGCGCGACGGCCTGGGGCCACACTTCATCGCCCGGTCCTGCGGCGGCTGCCACGTCAACGACGGGCGGGGCGAACCCCCGAAACCGGGCGACCAGCCCGTCTCCCTGCTGCTGCGCCTGTCCATTCCCGGCGTGGGCGCCCACGGCGGGGTCAACCCGGAGCCCACCTATGGCGACCAGTTCAACAATTTCGCCGTGCAGAAGGTGAAGCCCGAGGGCAAGGTGGTCATCAGCCAGCAGGCGATCACCGGCCGCTTCGCCGACGGCGAGACCTACACCCTGCTGGCCCCCGGCTACGGCTTCCGGGACCTGGGCTACGGCCCCATGGCCAAGGACGTCCTGGTGAGCCCCCGGGTGGCGCCCCAGATCATCGGCGTGGGCCTGCTGGAGGCCATTCCCGAAGCCGACGTCCTGGCCAACGCCCGGGCCCAGGCCGCCGATCCCGACGGCATTCGCGGCGTGCCCAACCGGGTCTGGGACGCCACCACCGGTGCCCCGGCCCTGGGCCGCTTCGGCTGGAAGGCCAACGTGGCCAGCATCGCCCACCAGACCGCCGGCGCCTTCAACGGCGACATCGGCATCACCTCCCCCACCTTCCCCGACGAAGGCTGCACCGCCGCCCAGCAGGACTGCCTGGCCGCCCCCCGGGGGGCCCAGGGCAAGGCCCCGGAGATCGACCCCGAGACCTGGTCCGACGTGGTCTTCTACCAGGCCGTCCTGGCCCCCCCGGCCCGGCGCAATCTGGCGGATCCCCGGGTGAAGCGGGGAGCCGCCCTGTTCCGGGATGCCCGCTGCGCCACCTGCCACCGGCCCGAGTACGTCACCGGCCGCCCCCCCCGGCCGGAACTCTCCAGCCCCGCCCTGGCCGGCCAGCGCATCTTCCCCTACACCGACCTGCTGCTCCACGACATGGGCGACGCCCTGGCCGACGGCCGCCCCGACGGCCGGGCCACCGGCCGGCAGTGGAAGACCCCGCCCCTGTGGGGCGTGGGCCTGATCCGCGACGTGAACGGCCACGACCGCCTGCTCCACGACGGCCGGGCCCGGGGGGTGCTGGAAGCCATCCTCTGGCACGGCGGCGAAGCCGAAGCCAGCAGGAACCGGGTCCTGGCAATGCCCAAGGCGGACCGGGAAGCCCTGGTGAAATTCGTGGAATCCCTGTGATGGCCGCCAAGCCCTGGACCGACACCGTCCTGAAGCCCCTCGTCCGCAAGCGGGTGGGGGGTTGGCCTGAGTTCGCCCCCCTGGCCCTCGCGCTGTGCCTGATCCCCACCTTCGCCCCCGCCGCCGACTTCCACGCCGCCTGGTTCGCCCCCCGGGCCGCCGCCTTCGCCCAGGCCGTGGAATCCCTGCCCTCCACCCTGGACCGGCTCTGCGCCGCCACCCCGGAAACCACCCCGGCCGCCCTGGACCAGGCCCGCCAATCCTGGACAGCCGGCCTCCTGGCCTGGGAACGCCTCTCCGCCGTGGCCCTGGGCCCGGTGCTGGAACGGCGCAGCACCCGGCAGATCGACTTCAGCCCCACCCGTCCCAGGCTCATCGAAAAAGCCCTCAAGGCCGCCCCCGCCACCCTGGCGGACCTGGAACGCATCGGCACCCCCGCCAAGGGCTTCCCGGCCCTGGAATGGCTGCTCTGGGTGAAACCCCTGGCTCCCGCCTCGACGGAATGTCGCTACGCCCGCTTGCTGGCCGAGGAAATCCGCCAGGAAGCCCGGGCCCTGGCCGCCGCCCCCGCTCCCACCCAGGAGGCCCAAGCCGCCCTCGGCGAACGGGTCAACCAATGGGTGGGGGGCCTGGAACGCCTGCGCTGGGCCCAGATGGAAATGCCCGCCCGGGTGGCCGCCACCGCCGGCACCCCGCCGGACTTCCCCCGCCGCCCCGCCGGAGCCCATGCCATCGCCTGGGCCGCCCAGTGGGATGCCCTGAAGGGCGTGGCCGGCGGCCCCGCCGGTCTGGAAGACGAACTGCGCCAGCGGGGCCGTAGCGACCTGGCCGCCGCCCTGGCCGCTGCCCTGGCCCGGACCGACGCCCTGCTGGCCGGGGTGGATGGGGGCAACACGGACACACTGCTGGCCGCCACCCGGCAACTGGCCGACCTCAAGAGCCTGGTGGAAGACCAGGTAGCCTCCGCCCTGGGGGTGAGCATCGGCTTCTCGGACGCGGACGGGGATTGAGCATGGAATGCGGGAATGCCGACGGGACCGGGAATGCCACGGCCTTGAATCCCCCCCCACCCCCCTTTTCCAAAGGGGGGAGTGAAGAAGGCGGCGAGGCTGGCACCCCCAAGCTTTTCCCCCCTTTCGTAAAGGGGGGCAGGGGGGATTTGGCACCGGCCCGCCAAGGCACCACGGCCTTGAATCCCCCCCCACCCCCCTTTTCCCAAGGGGGGAGTGCAGAAAGCGGCGCGGCTGGCGCCCCAAAGCTTTTCCCCCCTTTCGTAAAGGGGGGCAGGGGGGATTTGGCCCCGGCCCGCCAAGGCACCACGGTCTTGAATCCCCCCCCACCCCCCTTTTCCAAAGGGGGGAGTGAAGAAAGCGGCGAGGCCACCTACTCCGACCTTTCCCGCCGTCACTTCCTCTCTGCCCTGGGGGCCCTGTTCGGCACCCTGGCGCTTCCCGCCCGGGCCACTTCCCTCCAGCCTCGTCTGGCCGCCAGTTGGCAGCGGGGCAGCGCATACCAGGTGGGTTTGCTGGCCCTGGCTGGCGACAAGGTGGAAGTCGCCGCCGCCCTGGACCTGCCCACCCGGGCCCACGGCCTGTTGTGGGAGGCCGCCGGCACCCTGCTGGCGGTGGCCCGCCGTCCGGGCGACTGGCTGTTGCGCTGGAACGCGGCGGGTGAACCCCTGGCCTGGCGCTGGATCGAACCGGGCCGGGCCTTCACCGGCCACGTGGTCGCCAGCGCCGACGGCGCCACCCTGTACACCCCGGAAACGGATCTGGAGACCGGGGCCGGCCTCATCGGCGTGCGCGACGCCGCCAGTCTGGAGAAGCAGGCGGAATGGCCAACCCAGGGCATCGACCCCCACCAGTTGCTCACCGATGCCCAGGGTCGTCTCTGGGTGGCCAACGGCGGCGTGCCCACCCGGCCCGAGACCGGCCGGGCCAAGGTGGATCTGCCGGCCATGGATGCCTCCCTGGCCTGCCTGGCTGGACGCGACGGCAGCCTGCTGGGCCAGTGGCACCTGGCCGACCGGCGCCTGTCCCTGCGCCACCTGGCCTGGAATGGCGGGCGCCTGGGCATCGCCCTGCAGGCGGAGCATGACGACCCCGCCCGCCGGGCTGCCGCGCCGGTGCTGGCGGTGTTCGATGGCCGCGACCTGTTGACCGCCGGGGGCCCGCCCCTGGCCGGCTACGGCGGCGACGTGGCCCGGCTGGGCGACGGTTTCGCCGTGAGCTGCCCCCGGGCCCAGGGGGTGGCCTGCTTCGGTCCGGCGGGGGAATGGCGGGGCCTGTGGCCCTTGCCCGAAGCCTGCGCCCTGAGCCAGGAGGGTCCGGAGCCCTGGGCCGGGGGCCGGGACGCCGTGCTGGCGGGCGCCACGGCCCTGGCGCTGCCTCCGGGATTGCGCCTGGACAACCACTGGTTGCGCCTGGGGTAGCGCGGCGCCGGGCAATCAGCACTGGCTCAAGGGTTGAAGGCTTCCAGGGGCGGGGCCCACAATGTCTGGAAAGACCTTGTCACGAATCATGTCCACCCACGATCTCCGCCTCTGGCAACACGCCCACGACTACGCCACCGCCGAACAACGCCAGGCGGAGCGGCGCACCCGCTGGGTGGTGGGCCTCACCTTCCTGACCATGCTGGTGGAACTGGCGGCGGGCTGGTTCACCGGTTCCATGGCCCTGCTGGCCGACGCCTGGCACATGGCCAGCCACGTGGGGGCCCTGGGCCTGGCGGCCTTTGCCTACGATTTCGCCCGGCGCCATGCGGGGGACACCCGCTACACCTTCGGCACCGGCAAGGTGTCGGCCCTGGCCGGCTACAGCAGCGCCCTGCTGCTGGGCGGCGTGGCGGCCTGGATGGTCTGGGAATCCCTGCAACGGCTCCTGGCCCCGCTGCCCATCCGCTATGGCGAAGCCATGGCCGTGGCGGTCCTGGGTCTGGCGGTGAACCTGGCCAGCGCCTGGCTGCTGGATCACGACCACCACCCTGGGCACGATCACCACGACGAGGATCACCATGCCCATGACCACGATCACCACGACCATGAACACCATCCCGGCCACCACCACGACCACGTGGACCACAACCTGCGCGCCGCCTACCTGCACGTGCTGGCCGATGCCCTGACCTCGGTGCTGGCCATCCTGGCCCTGGCCGGCGGCATGGTCTGGGGCTGGTCCTTCCTGGACCCCATGATGGGGTTCGTGGGGGCCGCCCTGGTGGGCCGCTGGGCCTGGGGCCTGGCCGGCGAAAGCGCCCGGGTGCTGCTGGACGCCGAAGACCACGGCGCCACCGCCGCCGAGATCCGCCGCCGCATCGCCGCCCTGCCCGACCACGAGGTGGCCGACCTGCACCTGTGGCGGGTGGGTCCCGCCAGCCGGGCCTGCATCGTCTCCCTGCTCACCCACGAACCCCGGCCCCTGGAGGAATACCGGGCCCTGCTGGCCCCGGTGCCGGGCCTGGACCACCTGACGGTGGAGGTCAACCAATGCCGGGACGCCCGCTGCCTGGCCCCGGCCCGGCCCTGACATGGCCAGCCAGCGGGAAAGCTTCGAGCGGGGCCCGGTGCTGGCCAGCATGGATTCGGCCCTGCCCGCCGCCACCTACAACCTGACCCGCATCCTCCTGGCCGACAACCCGGCCGGCTGCGTGTTCGTGCCCATCCGGTCCATGCAGTACCTGGCGGTCATCGACCGGGAGGAGATCATCTTCGTGGACAGCCAGTACCGGCGCTGGGTGGAAGTGGCCTGGCAGGCCTTCCAGCCCCAGGCCCGCAGTGCCCTGGACCAACCGGTGGCCTACCGGGCGGCATTCCACACCCCCGACGGCCGGGAGACCCAGCGCCGGCTCCAGACCGAGTTCCACCGGGCCCTGGCCCTGCTGGATCTGCGCCGGCCGGCGCCCGGCGAGGCCCGCGTTCTGCCCCTGCGCTAGTCCCGATGTCCCTGCTTGCGGCTGGCCGCCAGGCTGGCCACCACCGAACTGGCGATGATCAGGCCCACCACGCCCAGGGCCAGGCCGATGGGAATCTTGTAGACGTCCACCAGCAGCATCTTGGCCCCCACGAACACCAGCACCAGGGCCAGGCCGTACTTGAGCAGGTGGAAGCGGCCGGCCATGTCGGCCAGCAGGAAGTAGAGGGCCCGCAGGCCCAGGATGGCGAAGATGTTGGAGGTGAAGACGATGAACGGGTCCGTGGTGATGGCGAAAATGGCCGGAATGGAATCCACCGCGAAGATCAGATCGGTGACCTCGATGAGCACCAGCACCAGGAACAGGGGCGTGAACCAGCGTACCCCGTCCTTCATCACGGTGAAGCGCTCGCCGTGGTATTCGCTGGTAACCCGCAGGTGGCCGCGCATCCAGCGCAGGGCCGGGTTCTTCTCCAGGTCCGGTTCCTGGTCGGCGAACACCAGCATCTTGATGCCGGTGAGCACCAGGAAGGCGCCGAACAGGTAGATGACCCAATGGAACTGGGATACCACCCAGGCGCCCGCCAGGATCATCACGGCGCGCATGACGATGGCCCCCAGGACCCCGTAGATCAGCACCCGGCGCTGGAATTCGGGGGGTACGGCGAAATAGGAGAAGACCATGAGGAAGACGAAGATGTTGTCCACCGACAGGGATTTCTCGATGAGGTAGCCGGTGAAGAATTCCAGGGCCTTGGCGTTGGCCACCTCCCGGCCCAGGCTGCCGTCCAGGTGCCACCAGAGCAGGCCGTTGAAGGCGAAGGCCAGGCTGACCCAGGCCAGGCTCCAGCCCGCCGCCTCCTTCACCGAGACCTTGTGGGCCTGGCGCCCGCCCAGCACGAACAGGTCCAGGGCCAGCATGGCGATGACGAAGACGATGAACCCGGCCCACAGGGCCGGGGTACCGATGGTGATGGTGTCCATGGACGGTCTTCCTCTCAGCGCGAACGCAACATCTCTTCCACTTCGAAGCCCAGCACCAGCAGCCAGGCCAGCATGGCCAGGCCCACGGCGGCCGCGGCGATGTCCTTGATCACCGCGATCTTCTCGCTATATCGGGGCTCGACGAAATCGCACAAGGCCTCGATGGCGCTGTTGAACATCTCCGCCACCAGCACGAACACGGTCACCACCAGCAGAAGGAGGCTGTCCAGGCTGTCGCGCAGGAGCAGGGTGGCGATGAGGACGGGCACCGTGGCCACCAGCTTCCAGGTCACGCTCAGGTCGTAGAACACGGCGTAGCGCAGGCCGGAGACCACGGTGCGCAGCTTGCGCAGGGGGTGGTAACCCGGTTCCCCGGTGCCCAGGAATTTGTTGCGCATGGCTCATCCCCTCCTTTCCGAAAGGCTGCCCAGCAGCCGGTGCAGGCCCGCCACCCACAGACCGGCGGCCAGGGCCCCGGCCAGCACGTCGGTGGGGAAATGGACCTGGAGATGGATGCGCGACCAGCCCACCAGGGCGGCCGCCAGGGCCAGCAGGGGCCAGGCCCAGGCCCGGCGGCGGCCGGCCAGCAGGGCCAGGGCCAGGGCCACGGCCACCGCCTGCATGGTGTGGGCGCTGGGATAGGCGGCGTCGGCGGGCAGACCGGCCAGGGCCGGGAACAGGTCCGGCCGGGGGCGGGCCACCCAGGCCTTGAACAGTTGCGCCAGGGCCGTGGCGCCCAGCAGGCCCCCCGCCAGCAGCAGGGCCGGCCGGGAACGGCCTGCCCGCCAGTGGATGAACGCCAGTCCCAGGCACACCGGCAGCAGCAGCCAGAGGGAGCCCAGCCAGGTCACCGCTGCCATCGCCGGGTCCAGGGCCGGGGCGCGCAGGGCGTCGGCCAGGCGCAGGCCTTCCCGGTCCAGGAGCGGAACGGCGCAGTCCCCGTCCGGGCAGAGCAGCCAGCCACCCCCGGCCAGCACGGCCAGGGCGGAAGTCCAGAGCAACAGCACCAGCGGCATCGAAGTTTCCTTTTACGCCCGGAGGCGGGATCCGTCCGGACTTAGTCAGAACCCCGGCCCGGCGGGTTCCGCGGACCAGGATGGCATGTCCCGGACTGCCGGACCAGCCCTGCCCCGCTGCAACTACGACACCGCCGCCGCCATCGCCCACACCCACGCCACCAAGGCCCGGGTGGAGGACGTGTTCGGAGGTGAATTCCCCGCCCTGGCCGACAAGATGCACAGCCGCACCGCGGTGCAGAACTGGCAGTCCCGGGCGCTGGAGCAGGTGTGAGACGGTGCCGCGGGCGTGTGCCGAAGCCCGTAGAGCCCCATGGGTGGGCAAGCGGACCAGGGACATGCAGCGGCTGGCGGGGCCGGGCGCCTCCGCGCGTCTTTCCCCGGAACACCGGCCGGCGCTCCCGGTGCCCGGAACCCAGGCATTCCCTTCAGTGACAAGCGCAGGCGACTTTGCTTCAATAGGCCCCCGACCCTTCACCCGGCCGGGCCGCTGGACTGGCCGGTGCGGTTCCCTCCAGTAGCACCGGGGTCCCCGGAGCTGGCAAGGCGCCCGGCGTCGCCCTGCAACCCCGGGGCGTACGGGTCCCCGGCAGCGGGGTCTGCCTGCGGCGGGTACCTGTCCCCACGGCCGGGGTGGTTTTCAGGGCCCGGGTTTGCATGACGCTGCCGATTCGACATTGAAAGGGTTTCAGTGAGCCTGGACACCCCCAGCCTGCGCAACAGGTACATCCTGCTGACGATCGTGATCGCCGTCTCCGCTGCGGTCGTGGTGTGGTTGTTCTATCGCGACCTGACCCACACCCAGGAGGAGGTGATCGCGCGCCTGGAGCAGTCGCGGGCGTGGGCCAGGCAGCTCGACGAAATCCGCAACGACTACACCCGGCTCTACCAGGACATCGACCTGTTCCTGCTCGATCCCCTGCGCGGACGGCGGCCCCGGGAAATCCAGGCCAGCGTCGACCTGGCCGTGGGCAAGATCGCCGCCTTTCACGCCACGCTGGAGCAGGCCCGGAGTGACATGCAATACCCCGTGCAGCACCTGCACGATGACCTGCTGGTGCTGCGCGGCCTCAGTGACGACCTCTTCAAGTCGCGCATGGACGTGCGCAGGCAGTATCCGGGCATGGCCATCTCCGCCTTCGACATGGTGCCATTCCAGCAGAACGTGTCGAACGGCTTCGGCATCCTGATCAACGAGATCGAGAGCGGGAGCCTGAAGCCCGCCAGCCCGCAGATCTATCCCACCCTGCTGAAGGCGCACGGCATCTGGTCGAACGTGGTCTCCCAGATGCGCATCTACCTGGCCAACCGGTTTGCCTCGTTCTCCAATTCGATCCTGGTGGAGCAGTCCCGTTCCCTGGATGACCTGTACGCCCAGCTCCTGGAAAAGATCGAGATCATCAAGCAGGCCTACGCCAGGGAGGACAGTTTCGAGGGGGCCGAAGTCATCAGGGGGATCCAGAGCGATGCGGCCAGGTGGCACGCCCTGTTCCAGTCGGTTCGCCGCGTCTCCGAATCCGAGAAGTGGCGGGGCGACACCCTGCTCATGAAGACCGAGATCATCCCCCTGATCAACGACATCACCGAGGACTTCCTGGATGCCGAGGGCGAATTGCAGTCATATGAGAAGCAGGTGGCCCAGCGGCTCCAGGAAAGCAAACGGACCCTGACCCTCTTTCTCGCGACCATGGTCGGACTCTTCCTGGCGTTCATCATGGCGATCCTCGTCTCCCTGGACTGGCTGGTGTTCCGGCCGCTGGGCGTGGTGGTGGAGGCGCTCAAGGCGCGCACCTTCGACAAGGTCGCCCCCCAGGCCCTGCGGGCCAGCACCCGGGAAATCGGGCAGTTGATCGAGGCCTACCAGGAAATGGATCGCCAGGTCAGCCAGCGCCAGCATGATCTCGAGCACCAGGCCCTGCATGATGCCCTGACCAGCCTGCCCAACCGCTTCCTGCTCAACCAGCGCCTGGAATACCAGTTCCTGTCGGCCGACCGCAACGCCAAGGGCTTCGTCCTGGTGCTGATGGACCTCAACAATTTCAAGGACATCAACGACGCCCTCGGCCACCTGGCCGGCGACGCCCTGCTGATCGAAGTCGCCCGGCGTCTCGCCGGCCAGGTCCGCAAGAGCGACACCCTCGCCCGCCTGGGGGGGGATGAATTCGCCCTCCTGCTGCAGGGCGTCTCCCTCGAGGAAGCCCAGCCCCTCGCGCAAGCCATGCATGACGCCCTCACGGCGCCGTTCAGCATCAACGGCCATGCCATCAACATCGGCATCAGCATCGGCATCGCCGGCTATCCGGACGATGCCGGCGACGCCACCACGTTGCTGCAGCATGCCGACATCGCCATGTACTACTCGAAACGGAACCGGCAGCCGTTCGCCTATTACAACGCCAGCCAGGATTTCTTCAGCCAGAACCGCCTGACCCTGAGCAACGACCTGCGCCAGGCCATCGAGCACGATCACCTGGAACTGCACTTCCAGCCCCAGGTCGACATGGCCAGCGGCCGTCTGGCCGGGGCGGAGGCGCTGCTGCGCTGGAAGCATCCCGAACACGGCCACATCCGGCCGGACAAGGTGGTCGAACTGGCCGAGTACATGGGCAGCATCTACACCCTCTCGGCCTGGGTGCTGGACAGGGCCCTCAGGGAATGCGCGGCCTGGCATGCCCAGGGGCATCGCCTGTCGGTGTCCGTCAACCTGTCGGTGCACGACCTGACGAACACCGGCCTGGGCGAGCAGATCGACCGCATGCTCGAACGCCATGGCTTGCCCGGCGAGTGCCTCATCCTCGAAATCACCGAAAGCGGGATGATGGACAACCCGGGGCGTTCCATCGAGATGCTGCGCTCCCTGAGCGCCCGGGGCATCAAGCTGTCCATCGACGATTTCGGCACGGGCTTCTCGTCCCTGGCCTACCTCAAGCTGTTGCCGGTGGATGAACTCAAGATCGACAAGTCCTTCGTGCTGGACATGGAGAACAACCCCAGCGACGCCATGATCGTGCAGTCCACCATCGCCCTCGGCCACAACCTGGGCCTCAAGGTCGTGGCCGAAGGGGTGGAAACCCCGGCGAGCATGGAGCTGATCAAGGTTTACGGCTGTGACCTCACCCAGGGCTATTACATCAGCAAGCCCCTGCCGGCGAAGGCGTTCGCCGAATTCGCCCGGGACTGGCGGGCACCGTTTCCGGCGCCCTGAACCTGTCGCGACGCCGCGGCCAGGGTGCCGATGGTGAAAGCCGGCCGGGCACGGACCGGGCCCGGAAAAAATCGCCCCCGACCTGCGGGGGCGTGAAACGAGGCCGTGCCTCGGGCTGTGAAGACCGGGTTCAGGCGCTGTGCACTTCCACGGGGCTGGAGAAGATGAGCAGGCCGTAATGGGCCTCGTACTCGCGGCGCAGGTGCTCGGCCACCCGCTCGGCCAGGGCCGGGTCGCACAGGATGTCGACGCGGATGTTGCCCTCCTTGCGCCAGGCGCCGCTGCGCCGGCCGTGGGTGCCCAGGCCCCGGGCGTCGGTGATGGTGTAGCCGGTCACGCCGAGGGGGGGCAGCTCCGCTTCCAGCAGGGGTTCCAGCACGGCCTCGCAGACGATGGTGAGCAGCAGTCGGTTGGGGGTGTTCATGTTCAGGCTCCGAATCGGTACAGGGTTTGCGCCATCCAGTAATACACCGGAATGCCCACGAACAGATTGAAGGGGAAGGTGACCCCCAGGGCGGCGCCGATGGACAGGCCCGGGTTGGCCTCCGGCACGGCGATGCGCATGGCCGCCGGGGCGGCGATGTAGGAGGCGCTGGCGTAGAGGGTGGCGAGCAGCAGGGCGCCGCCCAGGGTGAGGTCCAGGGCCCAGGCGGTCAGCACGCCGATGAAGCCGGAGATCAGGGGCATGACCATGGCGAAGCCGATGAGGAAGGGCCCCCGGGCCAGCAGGTCCGCCCCCCGGCCGGCGGCCACCAGGCCCATTTCCAGGAGGAACAGGGCCAGCACCCCCTTGAACAGGTCGAAGAACAGCTTGTCCAGGGGCTGGATGCCCTGGGGACCGGCCAGGTAGCCGATCACCAGGCCGCCCACCAGCAGGAAGATGCTCTTGCCGAAGAACACTTCGTGCAGCAATTTGCCCCATTTCACCGTGCCCTGGCCGTGGCGGGCCAGCAGCACGCCGATCACCAGGGCAGGGATTTCCAGCAGCACCAGGAAGACGATCATGTGGCCCTCGTAGGCCTGGGCCTCCTGGGCCAGGAAGGTGACGCCGACGGAGAAGGTGACCACGCTGACCGAGCCGTAGTGGGCGGCGATGGAGGCGGAATCGGCGCGGTTCAGCCGCCCCGCCCAGCGCAGCAGGGGGAAGGCGATGAGGGGGATCAGCGCCCCGGCCAGGACGATGAAGGCCCCATCCAGCAGCATGCCGCCGTCCGCGTGCTCGGCCAGCTTCACCCCACCCTTCAGGCCGATGGCCAGCAGCAGGAAGATGGACAGGGCGTCGTAGATGCTGGACGGGATCTTCAGGTCCGAGCGGGCCAGGCCGGCGGCCACGCCGAGCAGGAAGAACAGCACCACTGGTTCGAAGCTCATGGCTTATCCGTATTGTTCCAGCAGGGTTTTCAGGGCCTGTTCCTTGGAACGGAAGATGCGCTCCGGCGGCAGGGTCTTGTGGATGTCGGCCCGCTCCAGCACTTCCAGCACCTGCTTCTTCAGGCCGCTCAGATACAGCTTCACCCCGCCCTGCTCCAGCCGCCGGGCGATCTCTACCAGCTTTTCCTCACCGGAGACGTCGATCTCGTTGATGCTGCTGCCGATGAGCAGGATGGCCCTGGCCTCCGGGAAGCGCCGCCCCGCCTCCAGCATCATGTCCTCGAAGTAGGACACGTTGACGAAGGTGAGTTCGCCGTCGAAGCGCACCGGCACCACGTTGCGGCTGATGGGTTCCAGGCCGTGGGTGTCCAGGCCGCCCAGCACGCCGTCCGGGTGCTGGCCGAGGATTTCGCCCCGGGGCCGCATGCGCCGGTGCAGGAACAGGGCGATGGCCACCACCGCGCCTGACAGGATGCCCATGTCCAGGTGGGGCGCGAAGGCCAGGGTGGCGACGAAGGTGATGCTGGCGGCCAGGCCGTCGTGCCGGTGGGTATGCCAGGCGTGGCGCATGGCGCCCGGGTTGATGAGGCCCACCACCGCCAGCATGATCACCGCCGCCAGCACCGCCTGGGGCAGGTGGTAGAGCAGGCTGGTGAGGAACAGCAGGGTGAGCAGCACCAGCAGGCCGGCGAACACGGAGGACAGCCCGGTGACCGCGCCGGCGTTCAGGTTCACGGCGGAACGGGAGAAGGAGCCGCTCACGGGAAAGGACTGGGATGCCGCGCCGACCATGTTGGCCAGGCCCTGGCCCACCAGTTCCTGGTTGGGGTCGATGCGGGCCCGGGTCTTGGCGGCCATGGCCTTGGCGATGGAGATGGCCTCCATGAAGGCCACCAGGGAGATGACCAATGCGGCGGACAGCAGGGCGGTGAAGTCGGACCAGCCCACCTTGGGCACGGACAGGCTGGGCAGGCCGGGGGGGATGGCGCCCACCACCTCGCCGCCGCCGGACAGGCGCAGGCCCTTCTCGTCCAGCTTCTTCAGGCGCCAGACGGTATCCCGGTCGGCCTGGGCGGGGGCGCTGGCCTCGGCGTAGAGGAGCGGGCCGGTGGGGGTGTCCACGGCAACAAAGCGCTGCTGCGCCAGGGACTTGAAGCGGGCCTGGTTCTCCCGGACGGCATCGTCCCGGTGCACTTCGGCCAGCTCCAACTGGTAGGAGAGTTCCGCCAGACGGGCGCGACTCGCAGTTGCTCCTTCGGCCCGTCGCGCCGCCTCGCGCAGGGCGGCCAATTGCTTGTCAGCCACGGCGATGCGTTGCTGACCGGCCTGGTATTCGGCCAAAAGGGCCTGTACCACGGGGTCGCGCACCGCTTCGGGCCGGACGGTGAGCAGGCGCTCGAAGCCCAGTTGCCAGCTCAGCACGGTGGCCAGGGCCACCGCCACCAGCACGTTGGGCCAGCGCGGCAGGAAACGCTTCATGAGCAGCATCAGCGCCAGGGCGCCCAGGCCCATGGCCAGGGTGGGCCAGTGGCTGTCGCCCACCTGCAGCAGCACGCCGTGGATGTCGTTGAGAAAGTTGTCGCTGCGGCTCATGGGCACGCCCAGCAGCTTGTTGAGCTGGGACAGGGCGATGATGATGGCCGCCGCGTTGGTGAAGCCGATGATGACCGGGTGGGACAGCAGGTTGACGATGGCGCCCAGGCGGAACAGGCCCAGGGCCAGCTGGATGACGCCCACCATCAGGGCCAGCAGGATGGCCAGGGCGATGTACTGCTCGGAGCCGCTGGCCGCCAGGGGCGCCAGGGCCGACGCGGACAGCAGGGCGACGATGGCCACCGGCCCGGTGGACAGCTGCCGCGACGAGCCCCACAGGGCGCCCACCATCACCGGCAGGAAGGCCGCGTAGAGCCCGTAGTAGGAAGGCATGCCGGCCAGCTGGGCATAGGCCATGGACTGGGGTATGAGGATCAGGGCCACGGTGAGGCCCGCCAGCAGGTCGGCGCGGACCTGTATGCCGCTCAGGGGAAACCAGCCCAGGAAGGGCAGCCAGGCCCGGGTGCCGGAGGTCATGGCTGCCCTTCGTCCGCGTCGGTGGCCCGTCCTTCGCCGCGCAACTGCCCCCACAGCAGGGTACGGGCCAGGATGGCCACCAGAACCGCCCCCAGCATGGGCCACAGTACGCTGTCGGACAGGGCGAGCATGCCCAGCACGCAGACCAGGACCATTACCAGCAGCAGCCAGGGCTCATCGCCCAACAGTCGCCGCATGAGGGATGACCGCGCCGGGCGGAGCACGCTCGTGTCCATGGGGTCGGGCTTCATGGGGCCGCTCCCGGCATCAGTCCGGCCAGACCCGCCGGGGGTGGAGGGCACGCGCCGGTTCCCCGGCGGCGACGGGTTGCGGGTCGGCCGCTTTTGGGGTGGCCGGCGGGACGGGCTTGGCTCCGCGCGGGGGCCTGGGGCCCCTGGCCGTCTTCCCGGCCGCGGAGGCGGTCCCGGCCTTGGCCGGCTTGATGCTGGCGCTCAGCTTGTCTTCCAGTTTGCTCATGGTCCCCTCATTCCTTTCCTGCGATGTCCGCGATCACTCGATCCATTTCCCGGGCCGCCTCGCGGCCGCGGAAGCCCATCTGGTACACGCTGCGCCCCTCCAGGGCGGCGTTGCGGTAGGCCGCCCGGCGGCGCACCACGCTGCCCAGGACAGGCAATTCCAGGCCGGCCAGGGTGGCGCCCATGGCCCGGGTCAGGGCGCTGCCCGGCTCCGCCTGGTTCAGCAGCAGCCAGGCCCTGAGGGCCGGGTTGGCCCGCCGGGCCTGGTGCACCACGGCCACGGTCTCGGCACTGGCCCACAGGTCCAGGGGCGAGGGCAGCACCGGGATCAGCAGCGCGTCGGCCTGCTCCAGGACCTGGCGGGTGACGGCCATGTCCAGGGAGGGCGGGCAGTCCACCACCACCCGGTCATGGTGCCGGGACGCCCGGGCAATGGCGGCCAGGGGGTCGGTCCCGGCGGCCAGCACCCGGGGGAGTCCGGCGCCTTCCGCCGTTTCCTGGCCACCCCACGCCACCCAGTGGCCCATGGCCCCCTGGGGGTCCGCGTCCACCAGGCCGACGCTGCCGCGCCGGGCCAGGCCGGCGGCCAGGTTCAGGGCCAGGGTGGTCTTGCCGCAGCCGCCCTTGAGGTTGGCCAGGGCCAGCACCCAGGCGGCCATGGCCTCAGTCCCCGCGC
Source organism: Thiobacillus denitrificans (assembly GCA_020723405.1). Taxonomy (GTDB): domain Bacteria; phylum Pseudomonadota; class Gammaproteobacteria; order Burkholderiales; family Thiobacillaceae; genus PFJX01. Next base: position 82,956 of record DYIY01000003.1, read on the forward strand.
TTGCCCGAGGCCAGGTCGTCCACCCGGCCGGCGAAGGTGTATTCCTCCGGGCCCAGGGCCGCGTCCCGGGCCGCCACGCTGACGCTCACGTGGGTCTTGGCGAAGTTGAGGTCCGGGTAATAACCGCTCTTTTCCGAGAGCCTGGCCAAACCGTCGAGGAAACCCCGGGTGGCGGCGTAGTCGGGAAAATCGAAACGGCGGGTCATCACCGGGGGCTTGGATTGCACTTGCCAGCCGGCAGGGGCGGTTTCAGACATGACAGACCTCCTCCAGAAAACGGGCCGGGTCGCAGCCCTTCTCGGCCAAATCGGCCAACATCCGGTCCAGTTCCGCCAGGTGCCCCTGCTCGTCGGCCAGCAATTCGGCGAACAGGGCGGCCGCCCCCGGGTCACGACACCGTTCGGCGTAGTGCAGGGCGTCCTGGTAGAGCAGCACCGCGTCCAGTTCCAGCACCCGGTCCAGCAGCAACATCTCGCGCAGGTCCCGGCCCGGGCGCACCGGCCGCAGCCGGGTGCCGTTGGGCGCCTGGCCCAGGCTGAGCAGGTGGCAGATCAGTTTCGCCGCGTGGCCTTGCTCCTCGTTGGCCTCGCGGCGGAAGTAGGCCGCCAGGCCCCCTTCTCCCCCCTCGCCCCAGAGTTCGCACAGGCAGGCCTGGGTCAGGTACTGCTGCACCACGGAAAACTCATGGTCCAGGGCCTGGGTCAGGTAACCGGCTAGTCTAGGGTTGGCATACATGGCTCAGCCCTCAGCTGCGGGTGACCTCGGCGTCCCGGCCGCCACCGGCGGCGCTGGGGGAGCCGGGCAGGACGCCTTCCACTTCCGAATGGACGCGGGCGATGATGTGGGCGGCCACCAGGCCGTCGCCGACCCGCTCGCAGGCGTCGGCGCCGGCCCGCACGGCCGCGTTCACCGCGCCGGTCTCGCCGCGCACCATGACGGTGACGTAGCCGCCACCGACGAATTCACGGCCCACCAGGCGCACTTCGGCGGCCTTGGTCATGGCGTCAGCCGCCTCGATGGCGGGCACCAGGCCACGGGTTTCGATCATTCCAAGGGCAATTCCAGACACAGCAGCCATTTCAGTTCTCCTTCAATTCGGGTTGCTACCGTGGGCGGGCGGACTGCCCGGCCCACGGTCCATGTCCCCGCCTCACGCGCCGGGCGCCTTGGGCAGGATGCCTTCCACCTCGCTATGGACGCGGGCGATGATGTGGGCGGCCACCAGGCCGTCGCCGACCCGCTCGCAGGCGTCGGCGCCGGCCCGCACGGCCGCGTTCACCGCGCCGGTCTCGCCGCGCACCAGCACGGTGACGTAGCCGCCGCCGACGAACTGGCGGCCGATCAGACGCACTTCGGCGGCCTTGGTCATGGCGTCGGCCGCCTCGATGGCGGGCACCAGGCCACGGGTTTCGATCATGCCCAGGGCAATTCCAGTCACTTCAGCCATTTCGCTTCTCCTTCAGGTCTTCAGGTTCGGGTTCGGTTCAGGCGGCCTGGGGCAGGACGCCTTCCACTTCGGAATGGACGCGGGCGATGATGTGGGCGGCCACCAGGCCGTCGCCGACCCGCTCGCAGGCGTCGGCGCCGGCCCGCACGGCCGCGTTCACCGCGCCGGTCTCGCCGCGCACCATGACGGTGACGTAGCCGCCCCCGACGAATTCGCGGCCCACCAGGCGCACCTCGGCGGCCTTGGTCATGGCGTCGGCCGCCTCGATGGCGGGCACCAGGCCGCGGGTTTCAATCATTCCAAGCGCAATACCGGTCACAGCTGCCATTTCAGTTCTCCTTACGGTTTAAAAAACACGGTTAAAACAGTCAGTTGAAAAACACCGGCGGTCAGGTTGCCGGATCCCATTGGTCGATGATCCCGGCGATGGTCAGGTCGGTGAGGACCTTGGTATCGCCGGCCGCGATCCGGGCGGCGGAGCCGCTCACGGTGAACACCCACTTGCCCGGCGGCACGCCCACCGGATCGCAGGCCACGGAGAGGCCACCCTTGCTGTCCGCCAGCACGCGCAGGGACATGTGCTTCAGCCCCGGCACCCGGCGGGTGGCCACCAGCTCGGAACGCACTTGCAGGATGTCCATCAGCTTTTCTCCCCCTTGGCTTCTTCCGCGTTCCAGTGGTCGATGATCCCGACGATGGTCAGGTCGGACGGGAACTCCTTGCTGCCGGCCGCTTCCCGGGCGGCGGAGGAGCCGACGCAGATGACCCAGTCGCCGGGGATGCAGCCGATGGCGTCCACCGCCACCTGGCGGGCGCCGCCCACCTTCTCGCGCACCACCAGCAGGGGCCGGTGGCCCAGGTCGGCGATGCGGTTGGTGGACACCAGGGTCTTTTCCACCTGCATGATCTTCATTTCCCGTCCCCCGCCAGTTCTTCGATGGGGCTGCCCGTGGGCAGGTCCTGGACCGACAGCCAGCAGGCCAGCAGGCCTTGCGCGGTCAGGTCCGGATAGCGGGCCTCGATGGCCTCGCGCACCCGGCGGGCCTTGGCCGCGCTGCGTTCCCGGGCGCCGGGCACCTTGGCGTCGTAGCGGTAATGGATGGCGATGGGGATGGGCAGGCCGTGCTTCACGTTCAGGCCCTTGAAGATCCTGATGCCCACGTCCATGTCCCCGGCGCCTTCCTCCACCGTGTGCAGGTGGGCGTAATAGGCCACGTTGCGCATCTGCACTTCCTCGAAGCCGTCGCCCACGCTGATGTAGCGCTCGGCGTGGCCGATGTCCGGATAGCGCCCGTCGTAGAGGTCGTTGACGTACTCGATCTGGGAGAAGTTGTTCACCAGCAGGTTGCCGATCAGGCGGCGCATGCCGTCGTGGGGCTCGCCCTGGCCGGCACCCCAGCCGTCCTTGCGGCTGGCCGTGCGGACGGCCTCGTAGACGGCGGCCCGGGCGGCGTCGGCGGACAGGTGGGCGGTGTCGCGATACAGGGCGGCGTTGTCCACGTAGCGGTAGGCGGACAGCTCCCCCTTGCCGTCGGGGATATGCACCTTGATGGCATCGGTGTCCGTGTCCACCCCGATGAGCAGGATGTCGGTGCTGGCGCCGCAGCAGAAGGTGTTCTGGATGGCCTGGCGGAACTGGTTGAGGCGCTCCAGGGCGGCCTCGATGGCCTTCGTCTCGTTGCTGCCGTGGGCCGCGCAGCCCTCGTGGCAGGGATCGGAGGAACTGGTGTGGTACACCGCGATCTTCAGGTAGCGGGTGCCGGCGTCCGCCGTGGTGGGCACGCCCTCCCGGTAGCGGCGCAGCTCGATGGCGCTCCAGTGGCGCACGTCGGTCTCCACGTCGAACAGGGCGCCGGCATAGGCCTTGCGCCGCGCCAGGGAGGTGAGGGGCAGGCGCAGGATGTAGCGGGACAGGCCCTTCAGGCGGCCGTCGGCGCAGGGGCTGATGTCCACTGCGTGGAAGCCGCAGTCGAGGAAGAAGTTGCGGGTGTCCTGCACCACCTCCAGTTGGGCCTTGATGTCCCGGGCGAACTGGTCCACCGCCGCCTTGAGGGACTGGAAGGCGCAGTGGGCGTACAGGGCCTTGAGGTCCAGGCCGGCCACCCAGGCGTCGTCCAGGATGCCCTGGGGCAGTTCGTAGCCCAGTTGTTCCCGCGCCATCCTCCGGGCCCGCTCCGGGAAGTCCGCCAGGTGCTGCTGGGCCGAGAGGGCCTTGAGGGCGGGCACGATGGCGTCGAAGCGACCCTTCACCGAATCCTCGCAGTGGGCCAGGCGGGCGTTCATGGCCCGGTTGGCCAGGGGATGGCGCCAGCCCGGCTGGTCGGCGCCGGCCGGTTGTTCCACCGGCCGGGCCGGCAGGGTGGCCGCCGGCGTGCCCAGGCCATAGGGGCCGGGGGCATGGCGGTGGCCGCGTTGGGCCTGGGCGCGCAGGGCGTAAGCGTTACGGGTGTTCATGGACAGCCCTCCTTAGCCCCGAGCCCCGCCGGACACGGTGATCACCGCGCCCTTGCCGGCGTTGCCGCTGCTGCCCGTGACCTTGGCCAGGGGCATTTCCGGCTTCTCGATACCCTTGTTGGCCCAGGCGCTGGCGCCCATGCTCCGGCCCTCGCCCCGCAGGGTGACATTGCGGCCCTGGGCCCAGCGGCCCTCGGTGCCGGTGACCCGGCCACTGCGGGCCCAGTCGTCACCGGTGATGCGGGCGCCATCGTCCCGGCCTTCGCCGGTGATGCCGCGGGCCGGCGGTTCCGGAACCGGCGCGGCAGCCGGGGCGGGGAAGGCGCCGAAACCGATGCGGCTGTCGTTGTACCCCTCATCGCGGTAACGGAACTCGGGGGTGCCGGACACCAGGCCGGAGGCCATGTTCACCGGACCGGTGATCCGTCCGGCGCCGCCGTAGCCGGTGCCAGTGATGCGGCCGAAGGATTCCCGCGCCGGAGAAGAGACGCTGAAGGCTTCTGGCCGGGGTTCGGCAGCCCGCATGCTCATGGCCATGGCCCGGGGACGCGCAGTTGGCGCTGTGTGAGGCTGGAAACGGGGATGGGCCTGGAGGGGGCTGGCCTGGACTGCTGTGGCTTCGAGCTGGTAGGCGCCCATCACCTGCTCGCTGGCAGCGTAGGGCGTGCCACTGATGGCCAGGTGGCTGCCCGGTTCGTCGCCGGTCACCCGCCCACCCCGACCCAGGGGCGTACCGGACACGGTCTGACCGAAGAGGGTATGCGTCACATCCACCTTGGCGACGGCAGGCACGGGTGCGCTGGTGCAGACGGCGCTGCCGACCTGCTCGATCCCGGTGACGCGCTGGCACCCGCCGTGCTCGTCACCGGTCAATTTTGGGAGTGTTGTGCCCCCGGCTCGGGATGAACCACCGAGCCGCCCCCCGAGGGGGCCAAGCCGTTCTTGGGGCGGCCCGGCGAACGGCTTGTCAGCCCCCGCCATGACGCCGGTCATTCGGCTACCGGCCAGGGTACGGGCTTCCCGCACCTTGGCCGGCGCTTCGCCCCGGGTTGCACCCCGCTCGTATTGGGAACCGGTGATCCGCCCTTCGGCCCGGGGCTCGTTGCCCGTGACCTTGCCGGTGCGCTCCACCAGGTTGCCGGTGATGCGCTGGCCCGCCTGGCTGGCGGCCTCGCCCACCTTGGCCGGCCCCGCTTCCGGGCGGGTGCTGCACACGCTCTGGAACTGCTCGGTGGACAGGTATTCGGTGCCGGAGATGGCACGGCAGGAGCCGGCCTCGTCGCCCGTCACCTTGATGGAGCGGCCCACCTCGATGCCGGACACGGGACGGCCGGCAATCGTATGGGTGAGGGCCACCTTGCTGGGACCGTTGATGGTCAGGCGGGACACGCCGGCATCGTTGTATTGCGAGCCGGTGATGCCCCGCGCCGCGCCGGCTTCACCGCCGGTGACGGCCACGGGCCGGGCTTCGTCGCTGCCGGTGACAGACAATCCCTTGCGGGCGGTCATGCCCATGGGGGCTTTTTCCGGACGATCCGTCATGCCCTTGCCGGCGCAGAACTCGGCGAAGTTTTCGCTGCCCAGGTATTCGGTGCCGGTGACCGGCTTGCAGGTGCCCGCCTCGCCGCCGGTGACCGTGACGCTGCGTCGCACCTCGGTGCCGCTGACGATCTGGCCCCGGCCGGTGGCGCTGGCGCCCACCTTGGCCGGCGCGGGGGCCGGCTTGGCGGCGCAGAAGCCCTCGAACTGCTCGCTGCCGATGTACTCGGTGCCGGTGATGGCGCGGCAGGTGCCGGACTCGTTGCCGGTGACCTTCACCGTGCGTTCCACCTGGGTGCCGGTCACGGTCTGGCCGGACAGGGTGGTACCGGTTTCCACCTTGGCGGGGGCCTCCGCCTCTGGGCGCACCCGGCCCGAGGGACGGGCGGGAGGCGCGTCGCCCCGGCCCTTCAGGCTTTGCTCCAGGCGGCGCTGGCGGGCTTCGGCCTGGCCGTTGCCGTTGGCCCCCTGGGGCGCGCTGCCGGGGCGGGCCGTCGGCTTCATGGCGGCCTTGCCCTGGGAAGAGAGGGCCTGGCGGCGCTGGCGGCAGTAGTCCCGCATGCTGGTTTCGTTGGCCTCCGCCAGGGCCAGGGCCGGGGCCTGCTCCACCACGGCACAGGCGATGTTCATGGCAACATCCTCCAGGGCCACTTCCTCGACAATGGCCGGCGCAGCCTGGGGCGCAGCGGCGGCAGGCATGGCCATGGCAGTGGACCCCGACGAAGTGGGCACAGCGGCGCGCTGGCTGGCGGCCACACTCTGCCGGGTCACCAGGCCGATGCCCTTCTTCCCGGTCTGGGACAGCATGGCCCGCCGGGCCCGGGCCAGTTCCTTGCCACTCAAGCCCGCCAGGGCATCGGGTTCCGCAGTCAGATCAGACATGATGTTTCCTCTTGCGTGGTTTGTTCCGAAGGCGGCTCGGCCAAGGGGCCGGTCGCCACACGGTTCAAACTCTATTGAGGAACAACAATGAACAAAAGTTAATTGTTGTTATAAGATGCATATACAAATGTAAATGCACTGGATACCGCCATGCGCCTGCGCAATGTCACCCTCCACCAGTTGCGCCTGTTCCGCAGCCTGGGCACCCACCTCTCCTTCACCCGGGTGGCGGAAGAGCTGCACCTGACCCAGCCCGCCGTCTCCATCCAGATCAAGCGCCTGGAGGAAAGCGTGGGCCTGCCCCTGGTGGAACACATGGGCAAGAAGCTCTACCTCACCGACGCGGGGCGGGAACTGTTCGAGGCCAGCCGGGACGTGCTGGAACGCATGCGGGTCCTGGGGGAAGACATGACCGGCCTGGAGGAAGGGGTGCGGGGCCCCCTGCACCTGGCGGCCATCACCACGGCGAAATACTTCATGCCCCATCTCCTGGGCCATTTCCTGCGCGACTACCCGGCGGTGGAGCCGCGTCTGACCATCACCAACCAGGCCCGGGTGGTGGAGCGGCTGGAGAGCAACCTGGACGACCTGGTGATCATGGGCACGGTGCCGGAGAACATGGACCTGGAGGCGGAGTTTTTCCTGGACAACCCCCTGGTGGTGGTGGCGCCGCCGGACCACTCGCTGGTGGGACAAAAGCACATCCCCCTGGCGCGCATCGCCGAGGAACGCTTCCTCTCCCGGGAACCCGGTTCCGGCACCCGCCAGGCCCGCACCCGGCTGTTCGCCCAGCACGGCCTGACGGCCAACACCTACATGGAACTGGGCAGCAGCGAAGCCATCAAGCAGGCGGTGATGGCGGGCCTGGGTATCTCCGTGCTGTCCCGCCACAACCTGGCCCTGGAGCTGGAATCCGGCCGCCTGGCCATCCTGGACGTGGAGCACTTTCCCCTCATGCGCCAGTGGTATGCCGTGCACCTGAAAGGCAAGAAGTTGTCGCAAACCACCCGACGCTTCCTGGACTTCCTGCTCCAGGACGGGGCCCGCATCTGGCAGGAGAGCCAGCCCCATTTCCGGGTCGCTGTGCCCAAGAGCGGGAGGAAAGCGGGGGGCAAGGGATGAGGGCTACTCGGCCTGATCTGTCACGTGCAAGCGCCTGCCAGGTGATGGCGAACTGGGCCAGGCCCGGCAGTCGTGGTGGCCCCATGGCCGCCCATTGATCCGGCAGGCCCGCCCCGGCGTCGCTGACCGGGATGGCGTCCCCATTCCCCGGCCGCCCTGGCCCCCTTGATAGACGGTGTCATAGACGGGGCGAAGGTCACCTGACTGGTGATCCGGGCCTCACCACCGGCTGGCCGTCGGCCAGCCAGCCGGTGATGCCCCGGGTGACGTTGTAGACGCGGGTGTAGCCGTGCTTCTCCATGAGTTCCCGGGCGAGCTGGTCCGTGCGGTTGCCGGTGCGGCAGATCACCGCCACCGGCTGGTCCCGGGGCACGTCACGCAGGAAGGTGGCGTAGAACTCGGCCGTCGGGCGTCCCGCGCCATCCACCCAGGTGAGGGGCCTGCTGCCGCCCACCAGGCCGGTCTGCCGCCACTCCTCGGGCCGGCGCACGTCGTAGAGGGGGACGCCGTCCTGCAGCAATTGCCTCAGGCCGGCGTTATCCACATCGGTGTAGGGCGGCGGGGAGCAGGCGGCCAGCAGGAAAGCGGCGCACAGCAGCAGGATGCGGAGGGGGAGGCTCGGGGATAGGGGGGGGCGTGGCTTGGGATGCATCGTGGGGGTTCCTTCAGATTCTGGAGATTAACAGGCCCATGGCGGACTCAACCGCCGCGCAGCATGTCGCCCAGACCCAGCCCGGTCAGGCGTTTGACGCCGCCGGACAGGTAAAGGAGCACCGCGAACAGCATCAGGGTGGAGGGCAGGGCGATCACCGGATAGCTGAGCAGGGCGAGGCGGCCGAGCTCCTCGTTGAAGGCGGTGCTGCCGGCGGGGCTGGTGACGATCCAGGTGGCCAGCAGGTAGTTCATCACCGCCGAAAAGGCGAAGGAGCCGGACAGCATCCAGGTGGCGGTGCGCAGGCGGGCGTCGAAGGCGGCCAGGTTGCCGCGCTCGGCCAGGGCTGCATCGATCCGGTCGGTATCGAGCAGGACGGGGGTGTAGAGCAGCGCCCTGACCAGGGGCCGGGCGGTGAGGGCGGACCCGGCCACGATGAGCCCCAGCACGGCGGGAATCGCGGCTTCCTTCACCGCCAGCCAGCGGGTGTCCAGTTCCAGCAGGCCGATGCCGCCGGTGAGCAGCAGGCTCACCACACCCAATCCGGCGAACAAGCCGAACGTGCGGCCCCGGGCCAGTTCCCGCAGCCCCCAACCGACGGGAAAGGCCAGTGCCAGGACCAGTGCCGCCGCCGGGCCCAGGTGCTCCGGCTGCGACAACTGCATGAGGATCAGGGAAGGGACGAGCAGGGTGACGGCGATTTCCAGCAAGGGGGACGGTCTTGGCGGGGGCGGCATGGGGATTCCGGCAGGGGGCTCGTGGTGGTGACCGAAGGGCTCAAGGCAAGGGCAGTTCGATGTGGGCGCTGACCTCGCCCCGGGGCAGGGTCCTGACCGTCAGGCTCAACTGTTCACCCTGCCTGGCGTAGAGGTGGGTTTCGGCGCCGGGCGAGGCCGTGCTCACGGTCCGGGTGAAGCCCTGGGCGGCGAAGCCCTGCCCGTAATGAGCGAGGACGGCGGCGTAGTCCGCTTCTCCTTCGTATTCGATGGTGACCATCTTGCCCTCACGATGCCAGAAGGTGCGCGCCATGCCCGGGTAGCGCGGCACCGGCCCCAGGTCCGAGCCGGATACGTCGCGCCGGGCCGGCTTGAGGACGGGCATCAGATCGCCCAGATGTTCTCCCAGGCTCGTGCCGGGGCCGGGGATGACCCGCTGCGCCTGTTCCAGGACGCCCCGGGTGGCGGCCGGGGTGTCCTCCATCCAGCCCCGTGCCTGGCCGAAAAACCAGCCGGTGAAGGCCAGGGCGGCCCAGGCCAGCAGGACGGTGAGCGCCAGCAGTCCCAGGCCCAGGCCGATCCAGGTGCCGCGACGGACCTGGATGAGCCGGGGGGCAAAGCGGGCCACGGCCAGCAGGGCGGCTTTGTTCATGGTGCATTTCCTTCACGCATGGGGTTTCAACGGGGCCAGAGCAGGACCGGGCGGCCCTTGCGACGCCGTCGGCGGGCCAGGGCCCGCTTGAGCAGAATCCCGATGCCGATGAGCAGCAGCAGGGCCAGCGGTGCCAACATGGCCCAGAGGGAAGCCGCGCTCATGGCCGCCCGTCCTCCGCGTTGCCGGCCGCCGCCCGGGCCAATCGGTCGTTGACTGCCCACCAGGCCTCGTCGGCGGGGGGCGATTCCACCAGTACCCGGTCGAAGGCGAAGCGATCCAGTTCCCGCAGGCGCGCATACAGGCTTCTTCCGTAGCGCTCCGCCCGGGCCGGCAAGAGAAACTGGGGCAGGGACTGGGGCAGGGGCATGCCGCGCAGGCTGCGGTTGCGGCGCAGCACCGCGACGCGCAGGCCCCGTTCCTGCAAGGCCAGGGCGCGGGCGGTCAAGGCCTCGGTAGCGTGGATCTCCAGGGGCGTGGCCGGCGCGTAATGGGCCGGCAGGCTGCCCGGCACCCGGGGTGTCTCGACGCCGGCGGCGGCGGTCGGGGTACCGTGTTCGATGCCGTCATCCCCCAGGGCGTCCCGCAGGGCCTGCACGGGCAGCGCGCCGAAGCGCAGGACCCGGGGCCTGGGGCCCAGCAGGGAGACGATGGTGGATTCCAGGCCATAACGACAGGATCCGCCATCCAGGACCATGTCCACCTGGTTGCCGAAATCCGCGCGCACCTGCCAGGCGGCGGTGGGGCTTACCGCGCCGAAGCGGTTCGCCGATGGCGCCGCGAGGCCGCCGCCGAAGGCGCGTAGCAAGGCCAGGGCCATGGGGTGATTGGGCATGCGCAGCGCCACGCTGTCCTGTCCGCCCGTCACCACCCGGGAAACCTGGTCCCGCGCCGGCAAGACCAGGGTCAGGGGCCCCGGCCAGAAGCGTGCCATCAAGGACTGTGCGGCTTGCGGAATATCCCGGGCCCAGGCGTCTGCCTGGGCCGCGTCGGCGAGATGCACGATCAGGGGATGGTTTGCCGGACGTCCCTTGATGGCGAACACCCGCCGCATGGCGTCTTCGTTGCGGGCATCGGCGCCCAGGCCATAGACCGTTTCGGTGGGAAAGGCCACCAGGCCGCCGGCGCGAAGCCGCTCGGCGGCCAGTTGGATCAGTTTGTTGGGCATGGCTGTAAGGCCGCTTCCGGATCAGCCGGCATGACCGGGGCGAATACCCGCTGCCGCGCCAGGCGCCGTGCCATCGTGCGCCTGGCGCGATCTGCGGCGCGGTCGATGGCCACGTAGAGATCGGCTTCCACGTCCTCGATCACCACGGCGGGCGCCTGCTTCAGGCGCAACTCGATCAGGCATCGCTTGTCGTCGCCGCCTTTCGGACCGTTGATGTCGGACAGGCGCACGGTGAGACGCAGGATGCTGTCGCCGATATGGCTCAAGGCATAGCCCAGGCGTTTTTCCACATGTTCGCGCAGCCCCGTCGTGGGGCTGAAACCGTGGGTGTGAATGTCGATGTGCATGGGGGGTCTCCTGGGGAACGAAGCGGATGGGGCCAGTATGGGGGCTGGAAGAAATTCGAATCAAACCGATAATTCTTTATGTTTAATTCGAAAATCACGAACCAGGAGATGAACCGTCATGCTCAACTTCAAGCACCTGCATTACTTTTTTGCTGCTGCGAAATTCGGTGGCGTCAACCGGGCGGCGGAACGGCTGCACCTGACGCCCCAGACCCTTTCCGGGCAGATCAGCCAGTTCGAGGAACGGCTGGGCGTGGCCCTGTTCAACCGCGATGGGCGGCGCATGGAGTTGACCGAGAACGGCAAGCTGGCTTTGTCCTACGCCGAGGAGATTTTTCAGGTCAGCGCGGAACTGGAAGCCCTGCTCAGCGGCGGGCCCCATGATCTCGCCATTCCCTTCAGGGTCGGCATCGCCGACGTGGTGCCGAAATCCATCGCCCACCAGTTGCTTGTCCCCGTGCTGGCCCTGGCCGAACCGGTCCGGCTGATCTGCCACGAGGACCGGCTGGAACGGCTGCTGGCGGATCTCGCCATCCACCGTCTGGACATGGTGCTGGCCGACCGGCCCATGCCACCGGGCCTGGACGTGAAGGGCTACAGCCACCCCCTGGGCGAATGCGGCGTCGCCTTCTTCGCCACGCCCGATCTCGCCGCGCGTCTGGGCGAGGACTTCCCTGCCTGTCTCGACGGCGCGCCCATGTTGGTTCCCGGAGAGGACAGCGCCCTGCGCGCCCCGCTCATGCGCTGGCTGGAGCGGCGGGGATTGCGGCCCCACGTGATCGCCGAATTCGACGATTCGGCGCTGATGAAGGCCTTCGGTCAGTCAGGCTCCGGTGTCTTCCCGGCGCCTGCGGCCATGGCGCTGGAAATCGAAGCCCACTATGGCGTCGTCCCGCTGGGCCAGACGGAAGACATGCAGGAGCGTTTCTTCGCCATATCAGCGGAGCGTCGCCTGTCGCATCCGGCCGTCGTCGCGGTCAGCGACGCAGCGCGTGCCGGACTGTTCAGAAAGCAGTAGAAGCGCCGCCGCCGCACCACCCGCCGGTGGAAATCAAATCAGGACAAACCATCACCCCCCGATTGCATCAAGGCCGGCCAGAAAGCCGGAAGGATCGCAGGGGAGGAGACGCTGGCCCCCTGGCTCATTCACGGCGGGAGCGATGCCTACGAGCGCAGTGGTGTCAGGGTTACCCGTGGCGAGCGCTTGGCCGGTCGGAGGCCCTTTTCCAGGGCGCGGCACCCATGAGGGGGAGGAGAACAGGGGGCAAGGGGTGACTGCTGTTCGGGCATTGCGGACATACATATCTCCCCTGAAGAGCAGCCAAAATATGCCGATAGGCCGACATAGCTAAGATCAGCTAGGATTCAAAGCCAATCATCTCCCTGTTAGGGCAATCAACCCATTGTCCAATCAACTGTGGATTCACTTGATGGATGGCAACGAGAAGAAAAAACTCAGCGAGTCCGACATCTGCGATCTGTTCATCACGCCGGCGATCAATAAAGCAGGTTGGGAGCCAATGACGCAAATCCGGCGCGAGGTAACGCTTACCCCCGGCCCGGTCGTCGTGCGCGGCAACATGTCGTCGCGTAACAAGAAGAAAAAGAAGTTCGCCGACTACGTCCTGTCCTGGGAGCCGGGCGTGCCCGTCACCGTGGTTGAAGCCAAAGACAAAAATCACACCGTCAGCCACGGCATCCAGCAAGCGCTTGGCTATGCGGAAATCCTCGATGTGCCCAGCGCCTTCAGTTCAAACGGCGACGCCTTTGCCATCATCAAGCTGCTCAAGGATCAAGGCCGCGCCGCCGTGGTGCTGCCCAACGGCGTATTCGCGCCCTACACCGGCATCAAGACCAATTTGCTGTTCTTCACCCAGGGCCAGCCCACCGAACACGTCTGGTACTACGAACACCCTTACCCGGAAGGCGTGAAGAGCTACAACAAGGCCAAGCCCATGCGCTTCGAGGAATTCGCAACCGAGATCGCCTGGTGGGGCAACGAGGCGGATGGCTTCAAGGCCCGCGAGCAGACCGAACAGGCCTGGAAGGTGCCGGTGGCCGACATCGTCGCCCGCAACTACAACCTGGACATCAAGAACCCCCACGTCGGCGAACAGATCAGCCACGACCCGGACGAACTGCTGGCCCAATACCAGCGGCTGATGAACGAGGTCACCGACATCCGCAGTGCCCTCAAGCGTGAACTGGCAGCAGCCCTGGGCCGGTAAACACCATGAGCGACGTCGTCATCTACGAGGCCGAGGGCGGCCAATCCCAGCTCCAGGTGCGGCTGGACCACGAAACCGTGTGGTTGACCCAAGAGCAGATGGCAAACCTGTTCGGACGTGAGCGGTCGGTGGTGACCAAACACATCCGCAACCTCTTCCAGGAAGGCGAACTGGCCGAAGATTCAGTGTGTGCAAAATTTGCACTCACTGCCGCCGACGGCAAAACCTACGACACCGCCCACTACAACCTGGACGTCATCATCTCCGTCGGCTACCGGGTCAAGTCCCGCCAGGGCACCCGCTTCCGCCAGTGGGCGACGAGGGTGCTGCGCCAGCACATCGTCTCCGGCTACACGCTCAACGAACAACGGCTGCGCGAGGAGGGCGCGAAGTTGCGGGAGATGCAGCGCACCGTAGCCCTGCTGGCCCGCACCCTTACCCACCAGGAACTGGTCACCGAGGCGGGCCGGGATGTCCTGGCGGTCATCACCGACTACGCCTACGCCCTCACCCTGCTCGACCGCTACGACCACGGCAGCCTGGCCATCGAAGGCACCACCGGCGAGCTGCGCCAAAGTATCGGCTACGAAGAAGGCATCGCCATCGTCGCCGGCATGAAGGGCCAGTTCGACGGCCTGTTCGGCCTGGAAAAGGACCAGGGCTTCAAGAGCGCCCTGGCCACCATCCACCAGACCTTCGACGGCCGCGAGCTCTATCCCAGCGTCGAGGAAAAGGCCGCCCATCTGCTCTACTTCATCGTCAAGAACCACGCCTTCAGCGACGGCAACAAGCGCATCGCCGCCGCCCTGTTCATCGCCTTCCTGGCCCGCAACGACATCCTCTACCGCCCCGACGGCGGCAAGCGCCTGGCCGACAACGCCCTGGTGGCCCTCACCCTGCTCATCGCCGAAAGCCGCCCGGACGAGCGTGACACCATCGTCAAGGTGATCGTCAACCTCATCAACCGGAGCAACGACTGATGGCGATGATGGATAGCCCGCAGGCGCTGACCGGCACCGCCGGCCAAAAACGAATCACGCGCGACTACTTTTCTGGCAACCATTTTCCTTTGCCACCTTTCACCGAACAACACCGCATCGTCGCCAAAATCGATGAACTCATGGCCCTGTGCGACCGACTGGAGCAACAGCAAACCGACAGCCTCGCTGCCCACCAAGCCCTGGTCGAAACCCTGCTCGGCACGCTCACCCGCGTCGAGTCGCAACAGAAATTCAGCGCAGCCTGGACGCGCATCGCCAGCCACTTCGACACCCTGTTCACCACCGAAGCCAGCATCGACCAACTCAAACAAACCCTCCTCCAACTCGCCGTCATGGGCAAACTCGTCGCCCAAGACCCCAACGACGAACCGGCAGATGTGCCACTTGAGATAGAAGAGAAGGAAAAAACGTTCAACTTGCCGAACGGTTGGCAGTGGACTCGCTTGAATAGCCTACTGCCCGAGTTTCAAAATGGCGCGTCTAGTCGCGGTGACATGAACGGAAAGGATGTTGTCGTCCTGCGACTAGCGGGTAAGCCCATCGATCTCGGTTTTTTTGAGCGCGCAAGATCTGCGGCTGCCGTATTTTTCAAGTAGGAATGGCAGAAACCGGCAAGTGGCACTTCAACGGAATTTGCCGTTGAGCGGCAGGCGAACGCCACACTTCCGACCGAGGACAAGTGAAAGCTCAAGGTCTGGATTGGCTGACCAGCGGCCCGTCCCCTCGCAAGCGTGGTTACCCCATTGCCGCCCGGCTCAATCGTCCTCGCCCAGCTCCGGGTTCCAGCCCTTGTTCTTGGCCAGGGCCATGGCCTTTTCATAGAGCTCCACGTGGCGCTGGCGCAGGTCGTCCGGCAGGCGGCTGGGCAGGTTGCCGTATTTGTCCCATTCGTCCTGGACCTTGTCCATGAGCATCTGCATGCGGCCCATTTCCCAGCCGGTGCAATCCTCGGTTTCGGGGATGAAGCCGAACAGCCAGCCGTCCAGGACGATGCGGCCCAGTTGGGTCATGCCGTGTTTGTCGTTCTTGAAGCCGACGTATTTGTTGTCGCTCATGCTTTCATCCAGGTGGAGGGCGGTTGGGGGGGTATTGTGCACGATCTCCTGCACCAGGCCGGCCCGTTCCAGGGCGGTCATGAGGCCGCAGGTGTTCATCGCGTCAGACCCGCATACAACAGGGGAAGCTTCTCCGGCAGCCGCTGCACGTGGTCCACCACCATGTAGTTCTTCTGCCCGAAGATGCGGCTGACGTAGTTGTCGGCCCGGGGGTCGAGGCTCATGCAGTAGGTGGTGACGCCGAACTTGGCCACTTCCTCCACCGCCTTCTTGGTGTCGTAGCGCAGGTATTGGGGGTCGCGCACGTCGATGTCGGCGGGCTCGCCGTCGGTAATGACGATGAGCAGCTTCTTGGCCGAGCGCTGCAACTTCAGGTGGTGGCCGGCGTGGCGGATGGCGGAGCCCATGCGGGTGGAGAGCTGGCCGGTCATGCCGGCCAGCCGGGCCTTGGGCGCCTCGTCCCAGGCCTGGTCGAAGTCCTTGAAGCGGTAGTACTCCACGTCGTGGCGGCCGTCGGAGCAGAAGCCATGGATGGCGAAGGGATCGCCCACCTTGCTGATGGCGTCGGAGAGCAGCACGCAGGCCCGGCGGGTGAGGTCCAGCACCGAGTATTCCTGGCCGTGGACGATGTCGTTGGTGGATTCGGACAGGTCCAGCAGCACCAGGATGGAGAAGTCCCGGGTCTTGCGCACGCTGCGCATCATGATGCGCGGGTCCGGCTGGTTGCCCAGGCGGATGTCGGTGAAGCTGGCGATGGCGGCGTTGATGTCGATCTCGTCGCCGTCCTCCAGCTTGCGGATGCGCTGCACGCCCTGGGGCTGCATGGCGTCCAGCAGGAACTTCATGCGGTGGATTTCCCGCTTGTACTGGCTGGTGATGTCGTTGATGAGCTGGATGTCGCCCAGCTTGCCGCGCTTTTCCAGCACCGTGGTCCAGGCCGGGCGCTCCAGCTGGATCTGGTAGTCCCACTCGGAATAGTGGAAGGGGTCGGAGACGGGTTCCTTGCCCTCCAGGGAGTTGATGCTGACGCCTTCCTGGTCCAGGTAGAACTCGGTGGGCAGCACCCAGATTTCCTGGGCGTCGTCGGTGGCCAGTTCGTTGTCCACCTCGTTCACCATCTCCATGAGGCTGACGTACTTGCGCACCTGCTTCACCGACTCGTAGCCGGCTGCGGCGGCCTTGTCGAAGTCGAATTCCTCGAATTCCCAGAAGTAGCGGTTGTCGTCCCGGTAAGGGGCGGTGAGCACGTCCTTGCGCGGGTTGAAGGGGATGTTCTTGTCCTTGAAGCTGTGCGCCAGGGTGACGCCGATGTCCCAGGACACCGCGTTGTCGGCCAGCCGGTTGTCGGCCACGGCCTGGGCGAAGAGGGCGCGGCCCTGGACGATCCAGGCGTCGTCGTCCCGGTAGGTCTCGTCCAGCAGGGCCCGGGCCAGGCGGTCCAGGTAATCGCCCATGCTGGCGCCCTGGCCCGGGGTGGCGGTGTGGAGCTTGGCCCACATGGCCTTGAGGCCGGGGAAGCGGCGGATCGACAAGGTTTCCACCCGGGCGTCCTCGATCACCGAGATGACCGCCATCTGCATGGGGTTCAGGGCCTCGGCGGAGATGGGCTGGCGGGTTTCCACCACATGGGCGGCACAGTGGGCGGCGGCGGCCCGGTAGAGTTCCAGGCCGGTAACCGGCTCATGGCCTTCCGGGGCGAAGTCGTCGAAGGCGTCCGGCAGATGCAGCAGGTAATCCTCGATGTAGGGCTTCAGGCCCTCCCGGGTCTCGTAGTCGCCGGCGGTGGGGCGCATGAAGAAATCCCGTGCCCAGAGGGCGCGCAGGTACATGTTGATGCGCCGCTGCACGTCCACCAGCAGGGTGCCCTTGCGCTCCTTCTGGAGCATGGCCAGGGATTCCTTGCTCTCCAGGGCGAAGTACTTGATCTGTTCCTCATAGTTGGTGCGGTGGGCATGGGCCCCCCACAGGGCCCAGCGGCGCAGGCCGCCCAGGGTGAGGTTCTGGAAAAGCACTTCCAGCTTGTCCAGCATGGGGCGCACGCCCCGGGGCGCCTGGGCGATGAGGGTGTTGAGGAATTGCAGGTACTTGCGGAACAGTTCCGCGTCCCCCAGCCGGTTGGCGGCGGTGGGGGCGGTGGCCAGCAGCAGTTCGATCACCGAGCCCGAGGTCTTGGAAGCCAGCATCAGGGAAGCGGTGGCCAGGTCGCTCACCACGTCCTCGCCCACTTCCTTGGCCACCTGGGGCGCCTGCTCGATCCAGGTCTCCACCAGGGAATCCCCCCGGCCCAGGCCGCGGATGGCGGAGACCCCCTTGAGATAGTTGTCCAGGCCGCGGGGGGACAGCACCTTGGTGGCTTCGTGCCAGTTGGCGTTGAGGGCCGTGCGGCTGTGCTCGGAGAGGGATTCGAGCAGTTCGGCGTAGTCTTCGAGTTGGATGGACATGATAGACCCCAGCTTGTAGCCAGTAGCCGGTGGCTTGTAGCTCTGATCGGCGCGCCGCAGGCGCGGAATCGGGCTACGAGCTACCCGCTACCGACCACCCGCTCAAAAGAATGTACTCACTGCCGCATCCAGGGCATCCCGCATGTCCGGATCGTCGGTGATGGGCCGCACCAGGGCCACGCGGCAGGCGGCCATGGGGGCGACGCCCTTGGCGATCAGGCTGCCGGCGTAGATCAGCATGCGGGTGGACAGGCCCTCGTCCAGGCCGTGGCCCTTCAGGTTGCGGCTGCGTTCGGCGATGGAAACCAGCTTGCCGGCAATGCCCGTGTCCACGCCTGATTCGTGGGCCACGATCTCGGTCTCGATGGCATGGTCCGGGTAGGTGAAGTCCAGGCCACCGAAACGCTGCTTGGTGGATTGCTTCAGATCCTTCATCAGGGACTGGTAGCCGGGGTTATAGCTGATGACGATCTGGAAGTCCGGATGGGCGTTGACCAATTCACCCTTCTTTTCCAGGGGCAGGACGCGGCGGTTGTCGGTCAGGGGGTGGATCACCACGGTAGTGTCCTGGCGGGCTTCCACCACTTCATCCAGGTAGCAGATGGCGCCGTGGCGGGCGGCGATGGCCAGGGGGCCGTCCTGCCACTCGGTGCCGGAGGCAGACAGCAGGAAGCGGCCCACCAGGTCGGAGGCGGTCATGTCCTCGTTGCAGGCGACGGTGATCAGGGGCTTGCCCAGCTTGTGGGCCATGTATTCCACGAAGCGGGTCTTGCCGCAGCCGGTGGGACCCTTGAGCATCATGGGCATGCGCACGGAATAGGCGGCTTCGAACAGCTGAACCTCGTCGGCGACGGCGCGGTAGTAGGGTTCCTTGGTGATGCGGTACTGGTCAACGATGTGGCTCATATCAAACCTCGAATCGGTATACATGTAGGTCGGCCTTCAGGCCGACAGGGAAACAGTCTCAGCCGCGTCGGCCTGAAGGCCGACCTACACAAACAAAAAGCCCCGCCACCTTGCAGCGGCGGGGCCTTCGCAGGTTGCCCCGCCGCGACTTAAACGGTCTTGCCGCGGTAGATCACCATGGCAGCGCCCTGGGACTGGGCGAAGTTGTCGTAGCCGACCAGGCGAACGTGGTTGTTCGGGTTGGCTTTGTGACAGGCTTCGGCTTCGCCGAGGATGCGGTCGATGTCGGTCTCGCCGAACATGGGCAGTTTCCACATGTACCAGTAGTTGTCCATCAGGTGCTCGGGCTCGGTGTGCTCGATGGCGGGATTCCAGCCCTTCTTCACGATGTACTCCACCTGCTGCTTGATCTGGTCCCCGGTCATGGCGGGCAGGTAGGAGAAGGTTTCGAACTTGCGGCTGGAAGGATCGTTCAGCCGGCTCTTGTAATCCATCATTTCAGACATTTCGTTTCCTTTCGATTGGTTAGCACGTAGCACGTAGCCTGTGGCTCATAGCGGGTAGCCTGACTTTTCCGCGCATCAGGCGCGCAGGAAAAGCTGCGAGCTACCCACCACCAGCTACTCGCTGAATTACTTGTGGGCCACGTCCAGCTTGTCGACGGTGTCGAACTCGAACTTGATCTCCTTCCAGGTTTCCATGGCGATCTTCAGTTCGGGGCTGTTCTTGGCAGCGGCTTCCAGGACGGCCTTGCCTTCCTTCTCGATGGCCACGCCGCGGTTGCGGGCTTCCACGCAGGCTTCCAGGGCGACCCGGTTGGCGGCGGCGCCGGCGGCGTTGCCCCAGGGGTGGCCCAGAGTGCCACCACCGAATTGCAGCACGGAGTCGTCACCGAAGATGGTCACCAGGGCGGGCATGTGCCAGACGTGGATACCACCGGAAGCGACGGCGAAGGCGCCGGGCATGGAGCCCCAGTCCTGGTCGAAGAAGATGCCGCGGCTACGGTCTTCCTTGATGTAGGACTCGCGCAGCAGGTCGATCCAGCCCAGGGTGGAGGCCCGGTCGCCTTCCAGCTTGCCGACGACGGTGCCGGTGTGCAGGTGGTCGCCGCCGGACAGGCGCAGGATCTTGGTCAGCACGCGGAAGTGGATGCCGTGGTGGGGGTTGCGGTCCAGCACGGCGTGCATGGCGCGGTGGATGTGCAGCAGCATGCCGTTGTCGCGACACCAGTTGGCCAGGCCCGTGTTGGCGCAGAAACCGCCGGTGATGTAGTCGTGCATGATGATGGGGGCGCCGATTTCCTTGGCGTATTCGGCCCGCTTGTACATCTCTTCCGGGGTGGGGGCGGTCACGTTCAGGTAGTGGCCCTTGCGCTCGCCGGTTTCACGTTCGGCCTTGTTGATGGCTTCCATCACAAAGTCGAAACGCTGGCGCCAACGCATGAAGGGCTGGCTGTTGACGTTCTCGTCGTCCTTGGTGAAGTCCAGGCCGCCGCGCAGGCACTCGTACACGGCGCGGCCGTAGTTCTTGGCGGACAGGCCCAGCTTGGGCTTGATGGTGCAGCCCAGCAGGGGCCGGCCGTACTTGTTCATGATGTCGCGCTCGACCTGGATACCCATGGGCGGGCCGCCGCAGGTCTTCACGTAGGCGATGGGGAAGCGCACGTCTTCCAGGCGCAGGGCACGCACGGCCTTGAAGCCGAACACGTTGCCCACCAGGGAGGTGAACACGTTCACCACGGAGCCTTCTTCGAACAGGTCGATGGGGTAGGCGATGAAGGCGTAGAAGCAGGTGTCGTCGCCAGGCACGTCCTCGATGGCGTAGGCGCGGCCCTTGTAGTAGTCCAGGTCGGTCAGCAGGTCGGTCCACACCGTGGTCCAGGTGCCGGTGGAGGACTCGGCGGCCACGGCGGCGGCGGCTTCTTCCCGGTCCACGCCGGGCTGGGGGGTGATCTTGAAGCAGGCCAGGATGTCGGTATCCAGGGGGGTGTATTCGGGCATCCAGTAGGTCTGGCGGTATTCCTTCACACCAGCGTTGTAGGTCTTCACGGCCATGGGTTCACTCCTTGTAGGAAATGGGTCGATACGCCGGATCAAGCGAGAGGCGATCCGAGGTGGGGCGTATGGTGGCCGGGGTAATACATAAATAACAGTCACGAATTTCTATCAAAACGATAGATAAATATCTATTTTCTTCAACAAGGGTGATGCCAGCGTCGTGTGCCGGCTCAACCCATTTTTTCCTAGGGTTCGGGCCGGGGTCTGGCCTCGGATCATCGGGCCGATTGTTGAGTCCGGTGAGCCACCGGAATATGCATTAGGTGCTACCCTGCACCCGTTATTCATTGCGCTGACCTGCCCAGAACTGATCCCATGAACGCCCATTGCGTCCACATCCTCGATGACGACGATGCCATCCTGGCGGGACTGAGCGCCTTGCTCAGCACTGTCTCCATTCCGGCCCGGACCTATCGTTCGGCGGCGGAATTCCTGGCCGTCGCCACGCCGGACATGGGCGGCTGCCTGGTGCTCGATGTGCGCATGCCCGGCATCAGCGGTCTGGAACTCCAACAGATCCTGGTGGAGCGGGGCATCCGCATCCCCGTCCTGATCGTCAGTGGCCATGGCGATGTGCCCATGGCGGTACGGGCCATGAAGGCCGGTGCCATGGATTTCCTCGTCAAACCCTTCAACGAGCAGGATCTGCTGGACCGCATCAATGCGGCCCTCGACTCCGGCCGGGCCGCCCGGGAAAGCGAGCAGGCCAAACGGGACGCCGTTGCCCGATTCAGCCTGTTGACCGCCCGGGAGCGGGAAGTGCTGGCTCTGATCATGGCCTGCCGCCACAGCAAGCAAATCGCGGCCCAGCTGGACATCAGCGAACGGACGGTGGACGTGCATCGCTTCAACATCATGCGCAAGTCCGGAGCCCGGAACCTGACAGAACTGGTGCAGTTGCGCTTGTTGGCCGGAGAAGGGCCTCGGGAAACCGGTTAGCGAAATAAAGATGCCTTTAGTCTGCTAATCCAACGGCGGATTTCCCCCCGCTGCATTCATGCCTAATCTTTTACTCCGGTGTGGCAATGCGGGAGAGGTTCGTGGGCGGTGAATTTATTGTGGATTGGCAGGTATCTGAGGAAACCCGTGTCCCCGTCGCGTGGGTGGCCGTGCGCATGCAGGGCAGAAAAGCCGGACTCCATCGCGTCAGGCCGGCCGGCCGTGATGGCTTAATGTTGTCCTGTGGGGCCATCTCCTTCCCCGTGGGCACCCAGCTGGAAATCGAGGAATTCCAGCACTTGGTTCCCCATGCGGGCCACCCCCTGCGGGTAGTCAGCAATGCTCAGCGAGAACGGTGTCTGGCCTGGTAGCTCAGGTGAGGCATGAACTGCCTGGCAGTGATCTGCATCGTCTGGAAACCTTCATTCTCCTCGGTAAATCAACATTTCCATGGCCCATCCCCGTTTGCTCTCCCATGTCACCCGGATTTTCAGCGGTTTGCTGGTCCTGCAGTTATGGGCCCAGGCGCCCTGGGCGCAGGCGCTTCAGGAGGGTGTGGGGTGTTCCGAATTTCTGCTTGAAAACGAGTGTGTCGAGTACCGTCAACGCCGGTCCGACGCGGTAGGGGAAGAAGCCATTGGCCGCATCGTGGCTGAATACCAGCTTCTGGTGGCGCAGAGAAAACGGGATTGCCATTGTGCCGATCATGTTGAACAGTCCACCCCTGCCATCTCCGCCGCCTCCGGGGGCCGGGCAACCCTTCAGTCCGTCCGGGCAAAAAGTCGTGGAGGCCATTAAGGCACACAGCAACTTACCTGTCATTGCGAGGGAGGGCGTCATCCCGCCAGAACAGGATTTCCCAGCGCGGAGTGGGTGTGCGTCTGATATCGGCCTCCAACCCTGGCATGGTCGGGACAGGGTGGCCGAACCCCAACGACTTCCCCCAGCGCTGATTGCGCTGTTCATTGGTCTGCTCCTGGTCGTGCCACTGCTCGCCCTGAGTGTGGTCAGCATCGAGGGTCCACGCATCCGTGCCGAGGCCCTGGCTGATCTGAACGCCATTGGCCGGCTGAAGGCAGAACAGATTGGTGGCTGGCTGGACGAACGGCGAAACAACGCCGAGTCCCTCATGGCCAGTCCGTCGTTTGTGGCTGATGCACAGCGCTGGTTACAGCATCGGGATACCTTGGCCGAGACCCGCATGGCAGCCCACCAGGCCCTGTTGCTGCGCACCCATGGCTATCGGCTGGAATTGGCGCACAGCCGGGATCTGGCCGATTCCCCATCCCTGGCCAAAGCCCTGGCGACCGGCCAACCCCAGTTCAGGGCACTGTATCGGGACGCCACCGGCCTGGTCTGGCTGGACATGCTGCTCCCCTTGAGAGAACCCGGACCCCGGGGGGGACGGCCCCTCGGAGTGGCGCTGCTACGCTCCATGGCTGGGGATTTCCTGTTTCCTTTCATCCGCTCCTGGCCCACCCACAGTCCCAGTGCCGAGACCTTGCTGGTCCGCCAGGACGGGGACCACGTCCTGTTCCTCAATGCCTTGCGCCATCGCAAGGATGGTCCCCTCAGTCTGCGCTTGCCCCTGGATTCGCCCGATCTCCCGGCCGCCATGGCGGTGCGGGGGCCGTCCCCCGCCACTCTGGAAGGACGGGATTACCGGGGTGTTCCGGTTCTGGCCGTCAGCCACCCGGTGCCGGGCACCGATTGGGTCCTGGTGGCCAAGCTGGATCGGGATGAGGTGTTCAACCCCCTTTACACCCTGGTGACCTGGGTGGCGGTGGTGGCCCTGCTGGCTGTGCTCCTGGCCTTTGTCTTTCTGCACAGGCTGTGGCGCCAGCATCTGCACGCCCAACATCTCCAGCAACGGGCCAGTCAGGACGAGGCACTGCGGGCCAGCGAGGCCCATTTCCGCCTGTTGGCCTCGGCCACTTTCGAGGGTATCGCCCTGACCCGGCAGGGGCGCTTCGTGGATGCCAACCAGCAGTTGCTGGACATGATCGGCTATCCCCGGGAAGAACTGATCGGCAAGGCGGTGGCGGACCTGTTGCCGGAAGTGGATCGGGAGCGGGTGCTGGACAACATCCTCAATAATCGGGAAAGCCGTATCGAGCACGCCATGATCTGCAAGGATGGCCACCTCATCCAGATCGAGGCCCATGGCAAGCCCGTCCAGGGCGATGCTCCGGATCTGCGCATCACCGCTCTGCGCGACGTGAGCGAGCGGCAGGCCGCCGAAGCCGCCCTGCGTTTCCAGTTGGATCTGAATCGAGGCATTACTGAAAAATCCACCGATTCGATCTTCATCAACGATGCCGAAGGGCGGGTGACCGCCGTCAACCCTGAAGCGGAGCGGACCTTCGGCTATCCGGCTGCTGAATTGCTGGGCCGTCGGCTCCACGATGTCATCCACCACCGTCACGATGACGGCCGGCATTTCCCCATGGATGAGTGCCCCCTGTGCGACGTCTATGTGACCGGCGAAGCCGTGCGCGACCACGAGACCACGGTGTATCGCCGGGATGGCACGCCTCTGGTCGTCACCATGTCCAACGCCGCCCTGGAATCGGGGGGGCGGGTCGTTGGCGCTGCCCTGGTGGTCCACGACATCACCGGCATCCGTCAGGCGGAACAATCCCTGCGGGATCGGGAGGACGACCTGAACCGGGCCCAGGCAGTGGGCCACATCGGCAGCTGGCGTCTGGACGTTCGGCGTAACCTGCTCACCTGGTCCCGGGAGAACCACCGCATATTCGGGATTCCGGAGGGCACGCCCCTGACCTACGAAACCTTCCTGTCCTGCGTCCATCCCGATGACCGGGAGCGGGTGGACCAGGCCTGGCAGGACGGCCTGCAGGGTTTGCCCTACGACGTGGAACACCGCCTGCTGGTGGGGGCTGAAGTGATCTGGGTCCGGGAGAAGGCGGAGCTGGAGATCGATGAGCGGGGCAACCTGCTGGGCGGTTTCGGCACCACCCAGGACATCAGCGGACGCAAGGCCGCCGAACAGGCTCTGGAGGCGGCGCGGGTGTCAGCCATCAAGGAAAAGAACCTGCTGGAAACGGTCATGCAGGCCCTGCCCGTAGGCTTGGCCATCGTCGATGCCCGGGGGGGCTGCGTCCGCCACAATGCCGACTACGACCGGATCTGGCGGGGTCCCCGCCCGGAAGTTCGCCAGGTGGCGGATTACATCGATTTCAAGGCCTGGTGGGTGGACAGCGGCGAACCGGTGCAACCCGAGGAATGGGCGTCCGCCCAGGCCCTGCGTAGCGGGGAACCGGTGCCCAACCAGATGTTGCGCATCCAGCGCTTCG
This sequence comes from Thiobacillus denitrificans, assembly GCA_020723405.1. GTDB lineage: Bacteria > Pseudomonadota > Gammaproteobacteria > Burkholderiales > Thiobacillaceae > PFJX01. The sequence continues at coordinate 107,879 of DYIY01000003.1, forward strand.
ACGGCTCTTGTGCCTTCGTCCTGAACAGCGCCGCGCCCATCCGCGATGCCCATGGGGAGATCATCGGCAGCGCCGTGGTCATCCAGGACATCACCGAGTTGAAACAGGCCGAGCAGGCCCTGCGCGACAGCGATGAACGCTTCCAGCTCGCCACCGAGATCGGCCGCTCCGGCACCTGGGACTGGAACGTGATGACCGATGAGGTGATCTGGTCCCGGGGCCACTTCGAAATTCTGGGCTACGCACCCGGCGAGGTCACGGCTTCCTACCAGGCCTGGTTGGAACGGGTTCATCCCGACGACCAGACGCCCATCGCCAACCAGATTCAGCGCTGCATGCGTGAGCGGACCGATTACATCGCCGAATTCCGGGTCATCTGGCCAGATAGCACCTTGCACTGGATGAGTGCCCGGGGCCGCTACTTCTATGACGCGGATGGAAGCTGCCTGCGCATGCTGGGGGCCATGGCCGACATCACCAGTTTCAAACTGGCCGAACAGGCCCTGCGGGAAGCGGATCAGCGCAAGGATGAATTTCTTGCCATGCTGGCCCACGAACTGCGCAATCCCCTGGCGCCCATTCGTAACGCAGCCCACGTGCTGGGCCGGCTAGATCTGAATGAACCCCGCCTGGTGTGGGCCAAGGACATCATTGAAAACCAGGTGAGCCACCTGACCAGGCTGGTGGACGAGTTGCTCGATGTGTCGCGGATCGCCCGGGGCAAGGTCAGCCTGCACAAGGCGCCCATTGACCTGGCCGATCTGCTCCGCCAGGCCCGTGACTCGGTACAGCCCCTCATGAACGCCCGGGGTCACCGCTTCGTGGTGCATATGCCTATGCCCGGTATCGTCTTCGAAGGGGATATGGTTCGCCTGATCCAGGTATTGCAGAACCTGCTCAACAACGCGGCCAAGTACACCCCGGATGGCGGTCAGATCGAGCTTTCCGCCGGCGTACTGGGGGGGCAGCTGGAATTCCAGGTGCACGACAACGGCATGGGCATTCCCGCAGACCTGCTGCCCGGCGTCTTCGATCTGTTCCGTCAGGGTGAACGCACTCTGGATCGCGCCCAGGGGGGGCTCGGCCTGGGCCTGAACCTGGTGCAGAGGCTGGTGGAATTGCACGACGGCCGGGTGGAGGCCCGCAGCCCGGGACCCGGCCAGGGTTCCACTTTTACGGTCCGTCTGCCGGTCGGCATGCCCGTCCCGCCACCCACCTCCACTGCGCCCGCCCAGGGGATGGGCGATGACGCCCCGGCCCTGCGCATCCTGTTGGTGGACGACGACCCCGCCGTGGCAGAAAGCATGATCGTGTTCCTGGAAGTGGCCGGCTACCAAGTGCGCGGTGCCAGTTCCGGCAGCGAAGCCCTGGACCTGATCGGCACCTTCCGCCCCGCTGTCGTGCTGCTCGACATCGGTTTGCCGGGGCAAAGTGGCTACGATGTGGCTCGCCAGATACGGCAACAGGGCGCAGGCCGGAACATGGTTCTGGTGGCGGTCACCGGCTATGGCCACGAAGAAGCGGTGGCTTTGGGACGGAGCGCCGGGTTTGACCATCATCTGGTCAAACCGGTGGACCCGGACATCCTGGAAGCCCTGCTCGCCGGCCTTGCCGCCGGGCTGGGCGAGGCCGGCCAAGGTTAAAGACAACTTTATCTTTCCTAAACCAAGGTCTGATTTCGGCGCCCGGGCCCGTTGCATAACATCGTCACGACATGACCGCGACGAGCCGAAAGGGGACTGTATGAACAGCACCGCATCCCAGCGGATCTTCTCCATTTTACGGCCGGTAAAACGCCCCACGCCGGGCCAGGACCTCGGGAAGGAGGCCTCCGCCCTGCTGGCAGCTGTTTCCCTGTTGTCCACGGAGAACCGGCAATTGCAACAAACCCTGGAGGAAGAACGGCGATGCAGCGCCGCACTGCGGGCCGCCCTGGAAAAACTCAACCAGGCAGCCATCACCGATCCCTTGACCGGCCTCTATAACCGGCGTGCCATGGACATGCACCTGGCCTCCCTGTGCAATGTCCGGCGGACCAATGCCCTATCGGTCCTCATGCTGGATATCGACCACCTGAAGACCATCAACGACACCCTGGGCCACTACCGGGGCGACGCTGTGATCCGCCAGGTGGGGGACACCCTGCGCCTTTGTCTGCGGGCCCAAGACAGCGCCTTCCGCTATGGTGGCGAGGAATTCCTGGTTCTGCTGCCCGGTACCCCGCTGGATGGAGCCCTGGCTTTGGCCGAGTCCATTCGCGACCGGATCGAATTGCTCCACGAGCGCCAGGAAGAAGGTCTTCAGACGCCGTGCACAGTCTCCCTGGGTGTGGCCTGCCGCCCTGGCGACAGTGATGAGTATCCCGACAGCCTGTGCCAGCGCGCGGACCGGGCCCTCTACGAGGCCAAACGCCGGGGCCGTAATCGGGTGGTCCACGATCCCGGCCCGGACCCACGACGGAAGCCACTCCCCTCCGATCCGTCTGATTGGGCTGGGAACGCCTGAGATGAAATGGCATGGGGACTCCACGACACAACTTCCTGTCACTCATGGGCCCAGCAACCGGACGCCGGCCAAAGTCGGACAGGCCCTCCTTGTCCTGGATGGTCCCCGGATCACCCCGGAATCCTTGAGCCTCGCCCTGGCCGGGTGTCTCCGGAACACACACCGCCTGGATATTCTTCTGGTCAATCCGCCCATCGCCCCAACCACCCTGTTACGGGCTTTGCTGCTCCGCCTTGAGCATGCCGGCATCGACTACAGGCTGACCAGCGTCGAGGGCGATCTGCAGGAACAACTCGTGCTCTACCTGAAACGCTTTCTCGCCATCACAACCGTTCTGGTGGAAAACCTGGTGCCCTTGGAAGACCGCATGGGCTGCGCCCTGGTGGCAGACTTGCGCAGCCGGGGCTACCGCTTCCTGTCTTACTGAGGGGGGAAGGGAAGCTGGCGGAAGCGTGATCCGGAGCGTGACAATCCATAAGCGGAAACCACGATTGCCGTATGAATGGATAGACTGAAGCCTATTGCTTCCCCCTCTCTCCATCACCCTCCATGCGCCACCACACCACCTTCCGCCAACTGGAAATCTTCGAGGCCATCGCCCGCCTGTCCAGCTTCACCCGGGCTTCCGAGGAGCTGTACCTCACCCAGCCCACGGTCTCCATGCAGATGAAGAAGCTCACCGATACCGTGGGCGCGCCCCTGGTGGAACAGGTGGGCAAGAAGGTCTTCCTCACCGAGGAAGGACGGGAACTGGCCCAGGCCAGCCGGGACATCTTCGCCATTCTCGACCGCTTCACCATGTCGGTGGCCCAGCGCCGGGGCCTGGAGAAGGGGCGCCTGAAGCTCATGGCCATCACCACCGCCTCCTACTTCGCGCCGCGCCTGCTGGGGGAGTTCGCCCATCTCCATCCGGGCATCGAGGTTTCGTTGCGGGTCACCAACAAGGAACAGGTGCTGGCCAGCATGGCCGACAACCTGGACGACCTGTACCTGCTGGGCACCCCGCCGGAGGAATTCGACGTGGTAGCCACCCCCATCATGGACAACCCCATCGTGGTGCTGGCGGCCCCCGACCATCCCCTGGCCGGCGAGAAGCAGCTTTCCCTGGAGCGCCTGGCCCGGGAACCCTGGATCATGCGCGAGGCGGGTTCGGGCACCCGGCGGGCCATCGAACGCCTGTTCCAGTCCCACGGACTGGAGATCCGCCCCCGCCTGGAACTGGGCAGCAACGAGGCCATCAAGCAGGCCATCCTGGCCGACCTGGGTATCTCCGCCCTGTCCTGTCACGCCCTGACCCTGCACCAGCCGGGCCAGTTCGCTGTGCTGGAGGGGGAGGGCTTTCCCATCCAGCGCCACTGGTATGCGGTCTATCCCGCCGGCCGGCAGATATCGGTAGTGGCCCGGGCCTTCCTGGACTTTCTGCTGGCCAAGCGGGGCAGTTCCGTATGCTCCCCGGCGGGCGGACTCAGTTGTTGCGGGGCGGAGTGCGGCAATACCTGATGCCGAAGCCCGCCCCGGCAGCGGTGGGGCGTCAGAAATCCCGCTCCACCTTGAAGGCGTTGATGAGGATGTCGCCGGCCACCATGCCGGCCCCGTGGCTCAGGCCGTCCAGGATGTCGCCGTCGCTCCAGCCCAGGGCTCGCAGGGCGTCCAGGTCGGCTGCCTGGATGGCATGGGCATCGGCCACCCCCTTCAGCACGAAAGCCAGCATGGCCTTGTCCTTCTCCGGCAGCGGGGCAGCCTGCACGTCAGCCCGGGTGGCTGCCACCTGCTCGGGTGTCCACCCCAGCATGTTGATGAGCAGACCAGCGTTGAAGTCGATGCAGTAGTCGCAGCGCCCCCGCTGGGAGACCAGCATGCGTATGCAGGCCAGCAGGGCCATGGACAGGCGGGGGTGCTGCATGTAGTAGCCCAGGTTGGCCATCTGCTGGCGCAGCAGGAAGGGGCTGGCGCTGCGCATCTGGAAGGGGGCGGGTACCCGGCCCAGTTGCCGTTGCATCTGCCCGTACAGTTCGGCGATCTCGCCCTGGGCGGTTTCGGGGGAGATGGTGTGGATGAGGGTCATGACAAGCTCCTGATGGTGGTGGAAAGGCACAACTCAGAAATGGTCACGGATGACCACGTCATCCATGGCCAGGGGGCCGCTGCGCGGGTAGGGGGGCTGGAGGGGTTTGCCGATGGCCACCATGAGGCTTATCACGTGGTCGTCAGGCAGGTGGATGAGCCGCCCCACGGCGTCGAAATCGAAGCCGTCCATGGGACAGGATCCATAGCCCATCTCCGTGGCGGCCAGCATGAGACTCTGGGCGGCCATGCCGCAGGAGCGCATGGCCTCGTCCCGCTGCACCGCTTCCCGGCCCCGGTAATAGCCGTCGATGGCCGGCAACAGGCGGGCCTGGGTGTCCCGGTCCGCCAGCCGCCAGTAGCGCAGGGGGGCCTTTTCCCAGGCTTTCAGGTCGGCGGCCAGCACCAGCAGCAGGGAGGCATCGGTGACCTGGGCCTGGTCCCAGGCCACTGCCCGGACCTGCCGGCGCAGGGCCGGGTCTCGCAGCAGCACGAAGCGCCAGTTCTGGATGTTGAAGGCCGTGGGGGAGAGCATGGCCAGGCCCAGCAGCCGTTCCACTTCGCTTTCCGTCATGATGTGGCCGGGATCGAAGGCGCGGATGGAGCGGCGGGTTTCGATGGCTTCTGCGACTTTCATGGGGGTTCCTTTCCGTGTCATAAAAAATGCATACCGGTCGGTATGGTCGTGGACAAAAAAATTCAGCGGGGTGGCGCCAGCAGGCCCGCCACGTAGGCGCGCAACTGGGACAGGCAGGCCCGGTAGGTTTCCACCGATTGCATGTTCTTGGCCACGCCGACGCAGCCCTCCCAGGCGGAGACGATGAACAGGGCGGCGGCGTGGCAGTTCAGGTCGGGGCGCACTTCGCCGGCTTCCTGGGCCCGCCTGAGGGCGTCCTCGAAGGCGTCCTGCCAGCGGGACAGGATGCGGTTCAGGCGCAGGCGGAAATCCTCGTCCACCGGGCTCATCTCCTGCATCAGGTTGTTGAGGGGGCAGCCCAGGCGCACCTGCTCCTCGTCCAGGGACTGCTTGGCGTCGATGAGGGCCAGCAGGGCCCGGGCCGGTTGCGCGGCGCTGCGGACCGGCTGCACCAGCCGCTCCTCCAGGCCGGTGGCGATGATTTCCACCACCACCGCCAGGCCCAGGTCCTTCTTGCTGGGGAAGTGGTGGTACAGGGCTCCCTTGGTCAGGCCGGTGGCTCCCAGGATGTTGGCGATGCTGGCGGACTGGTAGCCCTGCCGGTGGATTTCGGCAAAGCCGGCTTCCAGGATGCGCTGGCGGGTCAGGTCGGAGGGGCGATGTTCCATGGCCGAATTGCATACCGACCGGTATGGCTCGTCAAGGGATTTTTTTCCGTCGGCACGTTGAACCTGAAAACGGCGTAAGCATTTGTCCTGAGGAAGTAAAAGCACTATCTTCCACGCGGTGAATGATGCACCCCCTCCCGGCCGATGGCGGACGGGGGGATGCGGGGCACAGGAAAGAGGAGACACGCATGCTCAAGGCATTGCTCGGATTCGTCGCGGGCGCCGTGGTGGTGGCCCTGGTCGGCTGGTTGATGATGCCCAGCCTCATGTTCACGGAACGGGTGAGCCCCTTCGGCATGGAGGAGACCATCGCCCGCATCCAGCACAACATCGAGGACAACCCCGCGCTCAAGGCCAAGGGCTGGGCCCTGTCCGGACTGCGCAACCCGGCCCGGGCGGTGCAGACCGATGGCGGCAACGTGCTGCCGGTGATGATGATCGAGGTGTGCAGCACCAAGTATTCCAAGCCCATCCTCAAGGAGGACACGGTGCGCTTCCTGTCCATCCTCATGCCCTGCAAGGTGTCGGTGTACAAGAAGCAGGACGGCAAGGTGTACATCGGCACCATGAACGCCGGCCTCATGGGCAAGCTGTTCGGGTCCCTGGTGGGCGACGTGATGAGCCAGGTGGCCGAGGACCAGAAGCTGTTCCTGGTGATGGACCCCAGCACGCCGGCACCCGAGATGATCCTGCCCCAGGCCGCGCCGGCAGCCGGTGGCGGTGGTCCCGGCGGCGGTTGCTGAGTCCGGCCGGTCCTGCGAGGAGGTCAACATGAACAACTTCGAACGCTTCGCCGGTCTGGTCGTGGCGGCCGTGTTTGCCGCCACCGCCCTGGGCCCGGCCCGGGCCAGCAGCGACCCGTCTCCCGCCCCGCCCGCCAAGGCCGCCGCCGCTGCGCCGGGCAAACCGTCCACTTCCACTGCCGACCACGGCAAGTTCAAGGTGTTGCAGCAAGGTTTCAAGAGCGGCCCGGAAGTCACCAAAGCCTGTCTCACCTGCCATACCGAAGCCGCGCACCAGGTCCAGGGCACCCAGCATTGGAACTGGGAGTTCATGAACCCCAAGACCAACCAGCGGCTGGGCAAGAAGCACGTGATCAACAATTTCTGCACGGCCATTCCCTCCAACTACGAGTTCTGCACCGCCTGCCACGTGGGTTACGGCTGGAAGGACGAGAATTTCGACTTCACCGCCCAGGAGAACGTGGACTGCCTGGTCTGCCACGACACCACCGGCACCTACCGCAAGCTGCCCGGCTGGGCCGGCCACCCGGTGTACCAGGACACGGAGTTCCCGCCCAAATCGGGCAAGATGGTCAAGGCGGTGAATCTGGCCGACGTGGCGCAGAAAGTGGGCAAGACCGGCCGCAACAACTGCGGCGCCTGCCACTTCTATGGTGGCGGTGGCGACGCGGTGAAGCACGGCGACATCGACAGTTCGTTGCGGGAGCCGGCCCGGTATCTGGACGTGCACATGGCCAAGGACGGTCTCAACTTCACCTGCGGCGACTGCCACAAGACCACCGGCCACGCCGTGTCGGGCAGCCGCTACAACCCCACGGCGGTGGACACGGCCAAGCACATCCGCGGCAAGGAGGACGGCAACGCGGCCGCCTGCCAGGCCTGCCATGGCCATGCCCCCCACAAGGAGAAGACCCGGCTCAACGTCCACGCCGAGAAGATCGCCTGCCAGACCTGCCACGTTCCCGAATTCGCCCGGGGCGGCAAGCCCACCAAGATGCTCTGGGACTGGTCCACCGCCGGCAAGCTGAAGGACGGCAAGCCCTTCAAGACCAAGGACAGCGGCGGCCACGACGCCTACGACAGCCGCAAGGGGGACTTCAAATACGAGACCAACGTGATCCCCGAATACATCTGGTTCAACGGCCAGGTGGACTACACCCTGCGGGAGACCAAGCTGGACCCCACCCAGGTGGTGCACATCAACAAGTTCAACGGCAGCCCCGACGACGGCCGGTCGAAGATCTGGCCCATCAAGCTGTTCAAGGGCAAGCAGCCCTATGACGTGGGCAGCAACCAGTTGATCGTGTTCCACACCTATGGCCAGGACGACAGCGCCCTGTGGAGCAACTTCAACTGGGACAAGGCCATCGAGTTCGGCATGAAGGAGATCGGCGCCCAGTACAGCGGCAAGTACGCCTTCGTGGAAACCGACATGGCCTGGCCCATCACCCACATGGTGGCGCCCAAGGAAGACGCCCTGGCCTGCAAGCAATGCCACACCGCCCCGGGTCGCCTGGACAAGGTGCCCGGCATCTACATGCCCGGCCGCAGCGGCAACGAACTGCTGGACATGGCCGGCTGGAGCATCGCCGGCCTCACCCTCCTGGGGGTGCTGGGCCACGGTGCCGGCCGCATCGTCGCCAGCCGGCGCAGCAAGGGACATCAAGGAGGACACCCATGAGCCAGCGCATCTACATCTTCAAGGGCTTCGAGCGGTTCTGGCACTGGTCCCAGGCCTTCCTGATCATCTTCATGCTGATCACCGGCTTCGAGGTGCATGGCTCCTATAGCCTGATGGGCTTTGAAAGGGCGGTGGACACCCACACGTTCGCCGCCTGGACCCTGGTGGGCCTGTGGTGCTTCGCCATCTTCTGGCACTTCACCACGGGGGAGTGGAAGCAGTACATCCCCACCTTCGACAAGATCACCGACATGGTGAAGTTCTACGCCATCGGCATCTTCACCCAGGCCCCCCACCCCTACAAGGTGAACCCCAACCGCAAGCACAACCCCCTGCAACGCCTCACCTATCTGGGCATCCTGGCCTTCGTGGGGCCCCTGATCTGGGTCACCGGCTGGTTCTACATCTTCCACGACCAGTGGCACGCCTGGGGCTGGGACGCCTTTCTCTCCCTGGAATGGGTGGCCTTCTTCCACACCCTGGCGGCCTTCATCTTCCTGGCCTTCGTCATCGCCCACGTGTACCTGACCACCACGGGCCACACGCCCCTGGCCCACATCAAGGCCATGATCACCGGTTGGGAGGATGTGGACTGACGGCCTCCCGCCCGGGCCGGCGCCTACTGGCTGGTGAGCTGGTCTGAGCGGGTGAAGGTCCAGGTGCGGGTGATGCAGAACACGTCCATGCGCATCTTGGCCATCTGGGCGCGCATCTCCCCGGAGAAGCCCGGGAAGGGGGCGGACATGCGCACGATCTTCATGGCCGCCGCGTCCAGTACCCGGGAGCCGGAGGTCTTCACCACGGTGGGCGTGTTGTCGTCCTCCTCGTAGAGGGTGCCGTCGGGCTTGATGCAGGACTCCATGATGAGGCTGCCGTACATGCGTTCCCGGCGGGCCGCCTCCGGGTAGTTCAGGTTGCCGATGCGTTCCACCTTGATGCGCCAGTCCTCCACGTACTGGGCGAAGGTGAAGCCCTGGGCGTTGATGCCGTACTGGGCCCGGCGGGGGCGTTTCTGGTATTCGTCCATCTGCTGGTCGATGCGCGCCTGGAGCTTGGCCATCTCCAGGCTGCGGGCGGCCAGGTCCACGGGGGCCGGGGTGGGGGTGGGCGGGCGTTGTTCAGCCGGGGTGGCGGGCTTCTGGTCCGGTGTCCGGTAGTCGGACTTGAGCTGTTTCATCAGGGCCTGGGTCTGCTGTTCCAGAGCCTGGACCCGGGCGTTGAACTCCGCCTCGGCGGTCATGGGCTGCTCCCGGTCCGAGGCGGGCAGGGGCGATTTGGCCATGCGCTCCTCTTCCACGTTGCCGCCTCCCTCCAGGTCATACTGGGCCAGCACGTCGGCGTGGAGGGGCTTGCTCTTGCTCTTGGCGTTGACCAGCACCACGTCCAGGGGCGGGGTGTTGCGGGTGAACAGGTCCGGATTGGCGGCCTTGAACTGCATGCCGAAGATGACCACCACGTGGAGGATGGCCGACACCAGGATGGCCTTGGTGAACCGGTCGTCCCAGTCCGCCGAGGTGAGCGGCAGATAGGGATAGGGCTCGAAGGCTTCCTTCAGGCGTTCAACGGGGCCTGGTAGCGGCATGTCAATTCGATGTCCAGCAGGTCGATGCGTTCCACCGTCAGGCGCACCCGGTCGCCGGGATTGAGGGTGGGGGCGCCATTCACCTTGGCGATGTAGGGCAGGTTGTCCAGACGGACCAGATTTTCCCGCCAGACCGTGGCATCGAGTTCCTCCTTGTTTTCCTGTTGCAGCCAGCGCAGGCACCAGTAGCGTTCCATGCCCCGCTGGAATTCGGCGTAGGCATCATAAGCCAGTTCGAAGTCCCGCACGGCGGCGAACAGCAGCGGGTCGTTGCCGGTGTGGGGCGGGGTCTCCCCCGCCACCGCCGCCAGGATCTGCCGCTGGTTGAGCAGGTCCACGTAGCGGCGCAGGGGGGAGGTGCTCCAGGCGTAGCAGGCCACCCCCAGGCCTTCGTGGGGCGCGGGCTTCAGGGTCATGCGTACCTTGCCGGCGGTCTGGGCCCGGTACACCCCGGCCACGTTCTTTTCCCCCAGCAGTTCGCCCCAGCGGCTGTTGGCCAGGATCATCAGCTCGGACACCACCTTGTCGATGGGGTTGCCCCGGGTGCGGGGCAGGATGTCCACCCGCTCGCCGTCGATGCGGAACAGGTAGTCCTGGCGCTGGACCTGGTCGGCCTTGCCCCGGGCCTTTTCCAGGCTGACGGCAAAGCCGAACAGCCATTCCAGTTCCCGGCGGAAGGGATAGTCGGGCCCGGGCTGGCCCATGCTGGCCTCGTTGAACAGGGGCTCCAGGGTCTCGTGGCGCAGGTTGGCGGCGATGCGCACCCGGTCGGCCTGGGTGGACAGGCTGCGGATGGCCAGGTCCGGCCCCACCTCCACGTAGAGGGACAGGGCCGGGCATTCCCGGTTTTCCGCCAGGGTGTACTGGGCGATCAGGTCCTCCGGCAGCATGGTGATCTTGTCGCCGGGCATGTACACCGTGGACAGCCGGGTGGCCGCCACCCGGTCCAGGTCCGAGCCGGGGGTGATCCCCAGGGCCGGGGCGGCGATGTGGATGCCCAGGCGCACGCAGCCGTCGTCCCGGAAGATGACCGAGAAGGCGTCGTCGATCTCCGTGGTGGCCGCGTCGTCGATGCTGAAGGCCGGGGCGTCGCCGGCCGGCAGATCCGGGGGCGCCGCCGGGGGGGCCAGGCCGGCGAAACCCCGGCCCCGGGGGAAGTGGTTGAGCAGGAAGGCCTGCATGTGGAATTCGTGGCTGGATTCGATGGCGCCGCAACGGTCCAGCAGACGCACCACCGACAGGCCCGAGGCGGCGCAGGCGTCGGCCAGGGCCTTGTATTCCAGGCTATTCTTGTCCGGCTTGTGGGCCAGTTCGAAGACCTTGCCGGCCAGGGCCGGGGGCAGCCGGCCGGCCACCAGTTCGGCGGTCCATTCCGCCTTCTGGGCGGTCTCCCGGGCCTTGCGCTCCACGGCGGCCTTGGCGGCGGCCAGCACGTCGGCGGGGGCGGCCCGGTAGCGGCCCTTGCCCTTCTTGTGGAAGTAGATGGGGGCGCTGTGCAGGGCCAGCAGGATGGCCGTGGCCTCCGGCGCGGTGGGGGGGTGGCCGTGGTATTCCCGGGCCAGGTCCTCGAAGCCGAACTCATCGCCGCCGGCCACTTCCCAGAGGAAGTCCAGGTCCAGTTCCTCCCGGGCGGCCCGGGCGGCGTCCATCACCTGGGCCGGCGTGGGGGCGGCGTACTTGAGCAGCACGTGGGCGGCTTTCACCTTGGTGCGCTTGCCGTGCTGGGATTCCACCTGGAAGGAGCTGTCGTTGTCCGCCAGGATGGTGCCGGCCTTGATGTCGCCGTCTTCTTCATACAGAACGTACATGGGGAATACCAATCAATGTCAGAAGGCCAGGATGGCGGGCAGGTATTCCTGGAAGCGGGTGAAGCCGTGGTCGCCGCCCTCCAGCACGTCCTGGCGGGCATCCTTGAAATAGGCCACGGCTTCCCGGTAGTCGAGCACTGCGTCGCCGGTCTCGGCCAGCAGCCAGTAGCGTTCCGGGCGGCTGATGGCGGGCACCGCCAGGGCATCCAGCTCGTCAGCGTGGGCGGCGGTGAACAGCCATTCCCGGCCACTGTGCCAGTGCTTCTGGGTCGTGCCCACCTGGTCCCGCAGTTTCACGTTGCAGCCCACGCAGGGGTTGATGAGCACCGCCGGCAGTCCGTGCCTTTCAGCGAGCCAGGTGGCGTAGAAGCCCCCCAGGGAACTGCCCACCAGCTTGGCCCGGCCCCGGCTGCGGGCCAGCAGGCCGTCCAGCAGGCGGATGGCCGCCGCCGGGGAATCGGGCAGGTCGGGGCAGGCGTAGGCTTCAGCCAGGCCCCGCTCGGCCATCCAGGCGGCCATCTCCCGGGCCTTGCCGGACTGGGCAGAGCTGTTGAATCCGTGGATGTAGAGAATCATGGCGGCAAGGGGCAGGGCGGGGCGCGGAAACCCGGCATTCTACCGGGCCTCGGCGGGACGTACCCGGGCCAGCCAGGTGGCCAGGTCGTCCAGGGCCCGGCCGCTGGCCTCCCCCAGGGCCCGGGCAGCGCCGGCCGCGTCGAAGCTGGGGGCCGGCGCTTCGGCACGGAATACCCGGCGGTCCACCAGGCGGCCGTCCCGGCGGTCCACCAGTTCCGCGTCCAGCACCACCCGGCCGTTGCCCGGCGGGGTGGCGGCGTCGTGGTGGAATTCCGCCAGCCGGACGTTGAGTTGCCAGTCGCCGCGCACGCCGGCCCCCAGGCCGGCCACTGCCTGGAACTGGCCGGACTCGGCCAGGCGTTGGCGCAACAGGGCGGCGAAGGCCCGAGGGGGCAGGTCGCTCCAGCGGGCATATTGGTACTGGGCCAGGGTACCCGGGCTGCGGCTGTAGATGAGATTCAGGGCCTGATGCACGTCGGGGGCGTCCACCGGCGCCAGGATCAGGCTGCCCCGGCCGGCGCCGGCCGGGGCAGCCGGCGCCGGCGGCAGCGTGAGCACATGGGTGACCACGGGCTGGGGCCGGCCTGCCAGGGGGGAACAGCCGGCCAGGGCGAGCAGGACAAGGATGAGCAGGGCGTTGCGCTTCATGGCTTTTCTCCCGGTCCCAGTTCTTGCGCATGGGGCCCGTAGAGCAGCAGGCCCGGGTCGGCGAATTGCCGGCTGGAGATCTCGAAGGACTCGCTGGCGTCCTTCACCGCAGTGACGCCCCGCTGCATTTCCTGGAGGCCCAGGTCGGCGGTCAGGCGCAACTGCATGCGGATGTCGTGGAGGCTGGTATCCAGGCCCGCCAGGCTGGCCCGGGTGGCGCGCAGGGTGGTCTCTGCCTCGCCGGCCAGGCTGTCCAGGCGTTGGCCGGTCTGGCGCACCAGGGTGCCCGTGTCCTGGAGCAGGGGCCCCACCTCGGCCAGGGTGCCGTCCAGGCGGGTGGCCATCTGCCGGGCGGCGGCCAGGGTGTCGGACAGTTCCGGAACCAGTTGCCGGGCTTCGGCGCTCAGGCCGGCCAGGTTGTCCAGGGACGCGGCGATGGCCCGCTGGTTGTCGTCGGAGAGCAGGGTGTTGACCCGGCCCAGGACCTCGGTGCCGGCCGTGCCCAGGCCCTCCAGGCTCTTGGCGAAGCGGGCGATCTCCGGCACCCCCTCGCCGATCACCGGGTACTCCTCCCCCTTGGCCACCTGGGTGTGGGCCTGGCCGCCCTTCCAGGTGTTGTTCAGATCGATGGCCGCCAGGCCGGTCACCAGGTTGCGGCTGACCACCGCCTCCACCCCTTCCAGCACCGGCGTGCGGGCGTCCACTTCCAGCACCACCCGCACGGTCTTGGCCTGCTTGGGCAGGATCACGTAGTCCACCACCTTGCCCACCTTGATGCCCTGCATGCGCACGTCGCTGTTGATCTGCAATCCCTCCAGGGACTGGTTCTGGAAATACACCAGGTAGCGTTTCACCTCCTGGCCCTCCCCTCCCTGGAGCCACCATACGGCGGTGGCCAGCAGCCCGGCCAGGGCCAGGATGGCCGCACCCACCCAGGCATAGCGCGCGTCGGATTCCATCGTCAAGTCGTCCTTTCGCCCGAATGGGCGCTGAAATAGGATCGTATCCACTCATGGTCGGTGGCCGCCACTTCGTCCACCGGCCCGTCGGCGATGACCCGGCCGCCGTGCAGCACGATGACCCGGTCCACCATGCCCCACAGGGTGTCCAGGTCGTGGGTGGCCAGCAGGGCGGTGAGGCCCAGACTGTCGCAGAGTACCCGCAGGAGATGGTCGAATTCCCGGGCGCTGATGGGGTCCAGGCCGGACGTGGGCTCGTCCAGGAACAGCAGTTCCGGTTCCAGGGCCAGGGCCCGGGCCAGACCGGCCCGCTTCTTCATGCCGCCGGACAATTCGCTGGGGCGCTTGCCCGCCGCGTCCATGGGCAGGCCCACCAGACGGATCTTCATGGCCACCAGTTCGTTGAGCAGGCGGTCGGGCAGGCGGGTGTGCTCCTTGAGGGGCACGGCCACGTTCTCGGCGACGGTGAGGGAGGAGAACAGGGCCCCTTCCTGGAACAGCACCCCGAAGCGGCCCCGCACCTGGTTGAGGCGGCGCAGCCCCACGGACCAGATGTCCTCGCCGAACAGGCGCACCTGGCCCTCGTCGGGACGCAGCAGGCCGATGCACTCGCGCAACAGCACGCTCTTGCCGGTGCCGCTGCCGCCGATCAAGGCCACCACCTGGCCCCGGGGCACGGAGAAGCTCACCCCCCGGTGCAGCCAATGGCCCCCCAGGCGGGTGTGGATGCCCCGGGTTTCCAGGACGTAGTTGGGGTGGCTCAATCCGGAATCTCCGGATGGGTGACGGCGAACACCGCGTTGATGAGGATCACCGCCACCAGGCTCTGCACCACGGTGGTGGTGGTGTAGGCCCCCACGCTGCGGGCGTCCCGGCTCACCGCGAAGCCGTTGCGGCAGGCGATGAAGGCGATGGCGGCGGCGAACACCGGGGCCTTGTAGAGGCCGAACAGCACGGTGTTGAGGGGCAGCACCGACTTCAGCCGCTCGAAGAAGGTGTAATAGGTCACGTCCAACTGGCTGGCGGCCACCAGGGAAGCCCCCAGGACGCCCATCACGTCACCGACGAAGGTGAGCAGGGGCAGGGTGATGACCAGGGCCAGCAGGCGGGGCAGCACCAGCACCTGGATGGGGGACAGGCCCAGGGTGGCAATGGCGTCGATCTCTTCGGTGACCTTCATGGCGCCGATCTGGGCGGTGAAGGCGGCCCCGGAGCGGCCGGCCACCAGGATGGCGGTGAGCAGGGGCGAGAGTTCCCGGGCCACGGCCAGGCCGATGCCGTCCACCACGAAAATGTTGGCGCCGAACTTCTGGACCTGGATGCCCAGCAGGAAGGCGAACACCACGCCCACCAGGAAGGTCATCATGGCGATGATGGGCAAGGCCCCCAGCCCCACGGTCTGCAACTGCACGGTCAGTTCCCGGTGGCGCAGCAGGCCGGGCCGGCGCAGCAGATCCCAGCCGGCCTGGACGATCTGGCCCAGGAAGGCCATCTGGGCCAGGAAGCGGCGCAACAGATCCACGCTCCACTGGCCCAGGAAGCGCAGGGGGTGGCGCTTCCTGTGGCGGGGCCGGCCCCGGGCGTCGAGCCGGTCGGCCACCAGATGGATCAGGGTGAGCTGGGCCGGCTGGAAATGGTGCAGGCTCACGTTGGACCACACCACCCCCAGGGCCCGCAGCCGGTTCACCACCAGCATGACCCCGGCGCTGTCCAGGCGGGTCAGTTCCCGGGCGTCCACCCGCACCGGCTGGTCGTGGGGCACCTTCAGTCCGGCCAGTTGCTCCTCGGCCGCCTCCAGGTGGCGGATGCACCAGGCACCCGACAGGCGCAGGTCACAACCCGATTCATCGGTGCTGCAGCGCAGGCCGGGCGTGTCCATGGACCTCAGCCGCCGCCCCGCTCCAGGCGGTCCAGGAGCCTGCCGTGGATGCCGCCGAAGCCGCCGTTGGACATGATCAGCACCTGGTCCCCGGGCCGGCACTCGCCGGCGATGGCCTCCACCAGGGCGTCCAGGTCGGCCAGCACGCTGAGTTTGCCGCCCAGGGGGGCCAGGGCCCCCGCCGCGTCCCAGTCGATGCCGCCGCTGTAGCAGAACACCCGGTCCGCGCTGCCCAGGCTGGCCGGCAGGGCGGCCTTCATCACCCCCAGCTTCATGGTGTTGGAACGGGGCTCCAGCACCGCCAGGATGCGCGCCGGTCCCACCTTGGCGCGCAGGCCTTCCAGGGTGGTGGCGATGGCCGTGGGATGGTGGGCGAAGTCGTCGTAGACCGTGACCCCCCGGGCCTGGCCCTTCACCTCCAGGCGCCGCTTCACGTTCTCGAAGCGGGACAGGGCGGCCATGCCGTCCCGGGGCGGCACTCCGGCATGGCGGGCGGCGGCCAGGGCAGCCAGGGCGTTGTGCCGGTTGTGTTCGCCGAGCAGGGCCCAGTCCACCCGGCCCAAAGGCGCATCGTCCAGGCTCACTGCGAAGGCCTCGGCATCCAGCGCCTGGGCCTGCCAGCCGAAGCCTGGGCCGGCGAAGTACTCCACCGGGCTCCAGCAGCCGCGGCCCAGCACCCGCAGGATGTTCGGATCGCCGCCATTGGCGACGATGAGGCCATTGCCGGGCACGCTGCGCACCAGATGATGGAACTGGGTCTCGATGGCCGCCAAATCGGGAAAGATGTCGGCGTGGTCGTATTCCAGGTTGTTGAGCACCGCCGTGCGGGGGCGGTAGTGGACGAATTTGGAGCGCTTGTCGAAGAAGGCCGTGTCGTACTCGTCCGCCTCGATGACGAAGAAGGGGCTGTCGGTGAGCCGGGCCGACACGCCGAAGTTCATGGGCACCCCGCCGATCAGGAAGCCGGGGTTGAGGCCGCAGTCCTCCAGGATCCAGGCCAGCATGGAAGAGGTGGTGGTCTTGCCGTGGGTGCCGGCCACGGCCAGGACCCACTTGTCCGTCCCCGGGCCGCCGCCGCGCAGGACGTTTTCCGCCAGCCACTGGGGCCCGGAAACGTAGGGCAGGCCCCGGTTGAGAATCTCCTCCATGAGGGGCTGTTTGCCCCGGGCCACCACGTTGCCCACCACCCAGACGTCGGGTTGCAGGTCCAGTTGCTCCACGCCGAAGCCCTCGATGAGGCGGATGCCGAGGGCCTCCAACTGGGTGCTCATGGGCGGATAGACGTTGGCGTCGCAGCCGGTGACGGTGTGGCCCGCCTGTTGGGCGATGGCGGCGATCCCTCCCATGAAGGTGCCGCAGATGCCGAGGATATGGATGTGCATGGTTCTGGTCGGTTGGCGTGCGGGGGATTATCCGATGGCTTAAAGAATGCCGCCACTTGGCCGATAATCGACTTCCCTAAGCAGAAGAACCCAGATTCATGGCGCAGACCCCCAATGTCATCGGCATCACGGTGATGCAACGGCTCAAGGAGACCGGGGACGCCGCCACGCCGGAAAACTACGAGCGCCTGTATTACGAATTGTCCGGTCTGCCCCGGCCGGACAAGGGGGCTGCGCCGGACAGCGCCCCGGCCTGCGTGCCGGATCCGGCCGGGGTCAGTCCCGCCTTCTGTGCCGAATTGCTGCTGGCCCTGCGCCAGATGCTGGTGGACGTCACCTCCAAGACCGAAGTGCTGGCCCGGGATCTGGGTGAGAAGAACAAGGATCTGGCCGGCAACGTGGATACCCTGAAAGGCAGCCGGGACAAGAATGAAATCCTGCGCCTCCTGTCCATGGTGGTCATCCAGGCCGGGGGCATCCAGCACACCGTGGAGGCCAGCCACAAGGACCTCCTGGAA
This sequence comes from Thiobacillus denitrificans, assembly GCA_020723405.1. Classification (GTDB taxonomy): domain Bacteria; phylum Pseudomonadota; class Gammaproteobacteria; order Burkholderiales; family Thiobacillaceae; genus PFJX01. The sequence goes on from DYIY01000003.1 coordinate 125,529, forward strand.
ACCCGTCATGCCCTCACCGCCATGCAGGAGGAATTGGCCGAGACCCGCCAGCTCCTCAACGAAGATGCCCTTACCGGGGCCCTGAACCGGCGGGGTCTGGACCAGACCCTCATGCGCGAGATCGCCCGGGCCCAGCGGGGCGACGGTCGTCTGGTGCTGGCCATGGTGGACCTGGACCACTTCAAGAAGGTCAACGACACCCACGGCCACGAGGCCGGCGACCACCTGCTCATGCACTTCACCAGCCTCATCAAGTCGGTGCTGCGCAAGTCGGACGCCCTGGTGCGCTACGGCGGCGAGGAATTCACCCTGATCCTGCCGGACACCGACGCCCGGGGGGCCCAGTTCGTCCTGGGTCGCCTGCAGATGATCATGCAGAAATCGCCCCTCACCTACGACGGCAAGCTGATCAACACCACCTTCAGCGCCGGCCTGGCCGCCCTGCGCGGGGACGAGAACGGCCACGCCCTGCTGCGCCGGGCCGACGATGCCCTCTACGCCGCCAAGAACGGCGGCCGCAACTGCATCAAGATCGCCAACTGATCCGGCCTTGGGCGACAATCCGCCCATGACCGACCCCCGTTCCCTGGCCGCCGACCTGGTCAACGCCGTCCTGCTCGACAAGCGCAGCCTGTCCCAGGCGCTCCAGGAAAGGCGCCCCGGCACGGACCCGGCGTCCCTGGCCGCCGCCCAGAGCCTGGCCTACGGCACCCTGCGCCAGGCCGGCCGGTTGCGCTTCTTCCTCCAGCGCCTGGTGGGCAAGCCCCTCAAGCCCCGGGACCTGCTGGGTATCCTGCTGGTGGGCTTGTACGAACTGGACCAGGCGGAAGCGCCCCCCTACGCCGCGGTCAACGAGGCGGTGGGCAACGCCGCCCGCCGGCATCCCGGGGCCCGGGCCTTCGTCAACGCCGTGCTGCGCAATTTCGGCCGCCGCCAGTCCGAGTTGGCCCTGGAAGCGGCGCGGAACCAGGAAGCCCGCTGGAACTTCCCCCATTGGTGGCTGGCCCGCCTGCAGGCCGAGTACCCAGACGCCTGGCCGGCCATCGTCAGCGCCCAGAACGGCCATCCACCCATGACCCTGCGGGTCAACCGGCGCCGGGCGGCTCCCGGGGACGTCCTGGCCGAACTGGAGCAGGCCGGCATCCTCGCCCACTCCAGCGGACCCGCCGCCCTGACCCTGGAGCGGCCGGTTCCGGTGGCCATCCTGCCCGGCTTCGCCGCCGGCCGGGTGTCGGTGCAGGATCTGGGGGCCCAGTGGGCCGCTCCCCTGCTGGAACCGGCCGACGGCCTGCGGGTGCTGGATGCCTGTGCGGCCCCCGGGGGCAAGACCGGCCACCTGCTGGAACTGGCCGACCTGGATCTCACCGCTTTGGACAGCGATGCCGGTCGCCTGGAGCGGGTCCGGGAGAACCTTGTCCGGCTGGGCCTAAGCGCCCGCTTGCTGGCCGCCGATGCCGGCCGGCCGGGGGACTGGTGGGACGGGCGGCCCTACGATCGCATCCTCCTGGACGCCCCCTGCACCGCCACCGGCGTGGCTGGCCGCCATCCGGACGGCAAGTGGCTCAAGCGCGGCGAGGATATGCAACACCTGGTGGCCGAACAGGCCCGCCTGTTGGACGCCTTATGGCCCCTGCTCAAGCCCGGTGGCACAATGCTTTACGCCACATGCAGCCTGTTCGCGGCGGAAAACGCCGGCCAGGTCGCCGCCTTCGCCGGCCGCCATCCGGACGCCCGGCGCGAAGCCGTCGTCCTGCCCGGGGCCCGCGAAGGCCAACTGCTCCCCGGCCCGGAGACCGACGGATTCTTCTATGCCCGCCTGTTCAAGACGTGACTTCCTGCTCCGCGCCGCCGCCCTGGCCGCGTTGCTGGCCGCTTCCGGGGCCAGGGCCGAAGGCATCCAACTGGCCCAGGCGGAAGTCTCCCTGAAAGGCGAGATCTTCCAGTTGTCGGGGCACTTCGACGTGCAGCTCTCCGGCACCCTGGAGAACGCCCTGACCCGGGGCGTCCAGCTTACCTTCGTCCAGGAGGTGGAGGCCCAGCGGGAACGGGATTTCTGGCTGGCCGAGGACCTGATCGAGTTGCAGCGCAGCATCCGCCTGTCCTACAACGCCCTGCTGCGCCAGTATTACGTGACCCTGTCCGGCGTCTCCTCCACCCACGACACCCTGGCCGATGCCCTGAAGGCCGTGGGCGACCTGCGCGACTGGGCCATCCTCAACGTCAAGCAGACCAGGCGGAAAGCCAGTAACCGGGTGTACATCCGCATGTACCTGGATCTGGCGCAACTGCCCAAACCCCTCCAGGTCAATGCCCTGGCCTCCTCCTCCCGCTGGCAGCTGGATTCCGGCTGGCAGGAACGGTCCTTCAAGTTCTGAGCGCCCGCCGGCATGATCTACCTGATTGCCGCCAGCCTGCTCATCGGCACCACCCTCATCGGGCTCCTGGTGCTGGCGGCCGACAACTCCGCCTTCCTGGCCGGCAACATCTCCCTGCTCCTGTGGGTGACGGTGGGCACCGCCATCGGCCTCATCGTGCTCATCGGCTACCAGGCCTTCGTGCTCATCCGCCGCATCCGCAGCGGTGTGTTCGGCTCCAAGCTCACCGCCCGCTTCTTCCTCATCATCAGCCTCATGGCCCTGGCCCCGGGCATGGTGGTCTATGGCGTCTCGGTCCAGTTCCTCATCCGTTCCATCGAATCCTGGTTCGACGTGCGCATGGAAAGTGCCCTGGAAGGGGGCCTGGCCCTGGGCCGCTCGGCTCTGGAACACGTGCAGCGGGAGGTCGTGGCCAAGAGCGAGGCCCTGGCCCGCCAGCTTGCCGAATTGCCCCCCGTGATGCAGGCCGAACGCCTGGACGACCTGCGGGAACAGGCCGGCCTGCGGGAAGCCAGCCTGCTGGACGACAACGGCAGGCTGCTGGGCTTCACCTCCGCCAGCCAGACCACGCTGCTGCCCCCCGCCCTGGACCAGGGCGCCCTCTGGCAGGCCCGGTTGTTCCAGCCCTGGTCCCGACTGACCGCCGACGGCACCGGCGGCATCAGCGTCACCGTGGTGGTGCCGGTGAGTCTGGTGGCCCTCTCGGAACGGCTGCGCATCCTCCAGGTGATCCAGCCGGTGCCCGAGCAACTGGCCCAGGACGCCCAGCAGGTGGAAACCGCCCGCTCGGGCTATCAGGAACTGCTCCTCTCCCGCCTGGGCCTCAAGCGCCTGTACGGCATATCCCTCACCCTGGCCCTGACCCTGGCCCTGTTCTCCGCCCTGAGCCTGGCCTTCATCCTCTCCGAACGCCTGGCCGCCCCTTTGCGGGCCCTGGCCCGGGGCACCCGGGCGGTGGCCCGGGGCGATTACACCCAGGTGCAGACCGTGGCCAGTTCCGACGAACTGGGCATGCTCACCCAATCCTTCAACCGCATGACCCGGCAACTGGCCGAGGCCCGGGCCACCGCCGAGGAAAGCCACGACAAGCTGCTGGAAGCCAATGCCTACCTGGAAAGCGTACTGGCCAGCGTCACCGCCGGGGTGGTCACCCTGGAGCCGGATCTCTCCGTGCGTCTGGCCAATCCCATGGCCGCCGACATCCTGGGCGCCAGCCGCCCGGAACTGGAGAACCGGCCCCTGGCCGACTGGGGCGTGCCGCGCAGCGAACAGTCCGGACAATTGGCCCGGGAAGGTCTGCAACGCTTCGCCGGGGCCATGGTCCACCACTTCCGGGAAAGCCCCACCCGGCCCTGGCGGGAACAGGTGGAACTGGAAACCCCCCTGGGCAAGCGCATCCTCCTGGCCCGGGGCACCCCCCTGGTGCCCGGGGAGGACCCGGACTACGTGCTGGTGCTCGACGACGTGACCCAGCTCATCCAGGCCCAGCGGGACGCGGCCTGGGGCGAAGCGGCCCGGCGCATGGCCCACGAGATCAAGAACCCCCTCACCCCCATCCAGCTTTCCGCCGAACGGCTGGAAGCCAAACTGGCCGACCGGCTGGAAGGCCCGGCCCGGGAGACCCTCACCCGGGCCACCGCCACCATCGTCGGTCAGGTCATGGCCATGAAGGGTCTGGTGGATGCCTTCGCCCAATATGCCCGGCTACCCTCGCCGCGCATCCAGCGGGTGGACCTGAACGCCCTCATCCACGAAGTCCTGGGCCTGTACGAGGCCGAGGTGCCCATCCGTTTCGATCTCACCCCGGGACTGCCCGACGTGGCCGGAGACCCGGGCCTGCTGCGCCAGGTGCTGGTGAACCTCATGAAGAACGCCCAGGAAGCCATGCACGACCGCCCGGAACCCCATGTCCGGGTGTCCACCCTGCTTGAGGGGGAGCGCATCGTGCTCAGCCTGGAGGACAATGGACCCGGTTTTCCGGAAGAATTGCGAAGCCGGATGTTTGAGCCCTACGTCACCACCAAGCCCCGGGGCACCGGCCTGGGCTTGCCCATGGTGAAGAAGATCGTCGAGGAACATCACGGCGAAATCGAGGTACGCAACCTGGAAGGCGGCGGGGCGGGCATCCGCATCCGCCTGCCGGTCCTGGCCGAAGAGAGAGGATAGGCAATGCCCGAAATACTGGTGGTGGACGACGAACCCGGCATCCGTGAACTGATGCGCGAGATCCTGGAAGAGGAAGGCTACGACGTGCGCGCCGCCGAGAACGGCACGGCGGCCCGCAATGCCCTGGAAGCCAAGATTCCCGACCTGGTCCTGCTGGACATCTGGATGCCCGACGTGGACGGGGTCACCCTGCTCAAGGAATGGAAGGCCCAGGGCCGGCTCACTATGCCGGTGGTCATGATGTCCGGCCACGGCACCGTGCACACGGCGGTGGAAGCCACCCGCCTGGGGGCCTTCGACTACCTGGAAAAGCCCATCGCCTACAAGCAGTTGCTGGAAACCGTGCGCAAGGCCATGGAGACCCGCTCGGCCAAGCCCATCACCACCGGTACCCTGGAATACCTGGGCCAGGGCGAAGCCATCAAACGCCTCACCCAGCGCCTCAACCTGGCCGCCAGCGCCGGCCTGCCGGTGCTGCTGCTCACCGAGCCCGGGGCCGGCGAAGAGGCGGTGGCCCATTTCCTCACCCCCCCCGAAGGGGCCTTCGTCCAGGTGGAGGACGGCGCCATGCTGGCCGACCGGCCCATGGATCTGCTGGTGCGTGCCAAGGGGGGCCTGGTGTTCGTCCCCGACCTGGAAATCCTCAGCGCCATGCAGCAGAAGGGCCTGGCCCTGCTCATCGCCCGCCGGTCCGAATATGCCACCCGGGTGGTGACCGCCTGCCAGACCCCGCCTGCCCAGATGCTGGCCGAAGGCAAACTGCAACGGGAACTGCACGACCTGCTGGCCCACGCCGTGGTGGAACTGCCCCCCCTGCGCGACCGCCGGGAGGACATCCCCTACCTGGCCACCCGCATGCTGGAAGATGCCTGCGTGCGTCTGCTCATCCCCCCCCGGCGCCTGAGCGACACGGCCATGGATCTGCTGAGTGCCCACGAGTGGCCGGGCAACCTGGCGGAACTGGACGCCCTGGCCGGTCGCCTGGCCCTGGAGGAAGGCCCGGACCCGGTGGATGCCGACAGCGTGGAAGCCATCCTGGGAACACCGCCCAAGGCCAGTGGCCCGGGCGGCATCGACCTGATGCTCCACCTGCCCCTCAAGGACGCCAGGGACGCCTTCGAAAAGGCCTACCTGGAAGCCCTGCTGGCCGAATGCAACTGGGGCATGAGCCGGGCCGCCGAACGGGCCGGCCTGGACCGCACCAACCTGTATCGCAAGGTCAAGCAACTGGGCATCGAAACCCCGGGCAAGGAAAAGGGCTGAGCCGATCCCCCAGCCCGGGCGGGCATACAGCCTGTCTCGGTGCGGTTCGTTCCTCACCGCACCCTACAGGCAGGCAACCGTACACCTCCTGAATCCTCGTAGGCAGTGGCGAGCGCAGCGAACCGCAACCCCGTCGTGTGACTCTGCCCCCCCATGCCCCGTCGTGGTAGCGATCCTGGGCCCCGTCTTTTGCCAGACTCACAGCCATTGGGGGTCGAAGATCAATATCCTTTCGGGACGGCTTGCTGGGTTCATGGGGTTGCCATGGCACAGCCCGGCCGGGCCCCAGGGGCCGGGATGGTAAACTTGCCTACTTTTTAATCCCCAGCCCAGCCCAGCCCATGACCGACCGCAGCGCCGAACTCCTTGACTTGGCCGCCCGCCGCATCCTGATCCTGGATGGGGCCATGGGCACCATGATCCAGCGCTACAAGCTGGCGGAAGCGGACTATCGCGGTGGGCGCTTCGCCGACTGGCCCAGGGACGTGAAGGGCAACAACGACCTGCTGGTGCTGACCAAGCCGGAGGTGATCCGGGAGATCCACAGCCAGTATCTGGCCGCCGGGGCGGACATTCTGGAAACCTGCACCTTCAACGCCAACAGCATTTCCATGGCCGACTACGGCATGGAGGCTCTGGTCCACGAGATCAACTTCGCTGCGGCCAGGCTGGCCCGGGAGGAAGCGGACCGTTACTCCACCCCGGACAAGCCCCGCTTCGTGGCCGGGGTGCTGGGCCCCACTTCCCGCACCGCCACCATTTCGCCGGACGTGAACGACCCGGGCTTCCGCAACGTCACCTTCGACCAGTTGGTGGCCACTTACTACGAGGCCACCGATGGCCTGGTGAAGGGCGGCGCCGACCTGCTGCTCATCGAGACCGTGTTCGACACCCTCAACGCCAAGGCGGCGGTGTTCGCGGTGATGAAGTATTTCGACGACGCGGGCCGGAAGTGGCCCATCATGATCTCCGGCACCATCACCGATGCTTCCGGCCGCACCCTGTCGGGCCAGACGGTGGAGGCCTTCTGGAACAGCCTGAGCCACGCCGAGCCCCTGTCCTTCGGCTTCAATTGCGCCCTGGGGGCCCAGGAACTGCGCCAGCACATCGAGGAGATCGCCCACAAGGCCGACTGCCTGGTGTCGGCCCATCCCAACGCCGGCCTGCCCAACGCCTTCGGCGGCTACGACGAGACGGCGGCCCAGATGGCGGAACAGATCGGCGAGTGGGCGAAGAGCGGCCTGCTCAACATCGTCGGCGGCTGCTGCGGCACCTCCCCGGAACACATCCAGGCCATCGCCGACGCGGTGGCGGACTGCGCCCCCCGCCGGCGGCCGGTCATCCCGCCGAAGTTGCGGCTCTCCGGCCTGGAGGCCTACAACCTGGGGGCCGGGGACCTGTTCTGCAACGTGGGCGAGCGGACCAACGTCACCGGCTCGGCCAAGTTCAAGCGCCTGGTCATCGACGGCAACTACGACGAGGCCCTGGCCGTGGCCCGCCAGCAGGTGGAAGCCGGCGCCCAGGTCATCGACATCAACATGGACGAGGGCATGCTGGACGGAGAAGCGGCCATGGTGCGCTTCCTGCATCTGGTGGCCAGCGAACCGGACATCGCCCGGGTGCCCATCATGGTGGACTCCTCCAAGTGGGCCATCATCGAAGCGGGCCTCAAGTGCATCCAGGGCAAGCCCATCATCAACTCCATCTCCCTCAAGGAGGGCGAGGCGGAGTTCGTGGCCCGGGCCAGGCTGGCCCGCCGCTACGGGGCGGCGGCGGTGGTCATGGCCTTCGACGAACAGGGCCAGGCCGACACCTATGCGCGCAAGACGGAGATCTGCGCCCGGGCCTACAAGATCCTCACCGAACAGGTGGGCTTCCCGGCCGAGGACATCATCTTCGACCCCAACATCTTTGCCGTGGCCACGGGCATCGAGGAACACGCCAACTACGCCGTGGATTTCATCGAGGCCACCCGCTGGATCCGCCAGAACCTGCCGGCCAGCCACATTTCCGGCGGCGTCTCCAACGTCTCCTTCTCCTTCCGCGGCAACGAGCCGGTGCGGGAGGCCATCCACACCGTGTTCCTCTACCACGCCATCCAGGCGGGCATGGACATGGGCATCGTCAACGCCGGGCAACTGGGGGTCTATGACGACATCCCCGCCGAGCTGCGGGAGCGGGTGGAGGACGTGGTGCTCAACCGCCGCCCCGACGCCGCCGACCGCCTGGTGGAACTGGCCGAGACGGTGAAGGGCAAGGCCAGGGAGGCCGTGGAGGACCTGGCCTGGCGCAGCGAGCCGGTGGAGAAACGCCTGGCCCACGCCCTGGTGAAGGGCATCACCACCTACATCGTCGAGGACACGGAAGAGGCCCGGGCCAGCCTGGGCCATCCGGTAAAGGTCATCGAGGGCCCCCTGATGGACGGCATGAACCACGTAGGGGACCTGTTCGGCGCCGGCAAGATGTTCCTGCCCCAGGTGGTGAAGTCGGCCCGGGTCATGAAGCAGGCGGTGGCCTACCTGGTGCCCTACATCGAGGCGGCCAAGACCGCCGAGAGCAAGCCCAAGGGCAAGATCCTCATGGCCACGGTGAAGGGCGACGTCCACGATATCGGCAAGAACATCGTCGGCGTGGTGCTGGGCTGCAACGCCTACGAGGTCATCGACCTGGGGGTCATGGTGCCCGCCGACAAGATCCTGGCCGCCGCCCGGGAAAGCGGCGCCGACATCATCGGCCTGTCGGGCCTCATCACCCCCAGTCTGGAGGAAATGTCCCACCTGGCCGCGGAAATGCAGCGCCAGGGCTTCAGCGTGCCCCTGCTCATCGGCGGCGCCACCACCAGCCTGGCCCACACGGCGGTGAAGATCGACACCCAGTACGCCGGCCCGGTGGTCTACGTGAAGGACGCCTCCCGGGCCGTGGGGGTGTGCACCCAGTTGCTTTCCGAAGGGCTGCGCGGCGACTACGTGGCGGGCCTGAAGGCGGAATACGCCCAGGTGCGGGAGCGGCATCTGGCCCAGAAGAGCGAGAGCCGCAAGGTGAGCCTGGCGGAAGCCCGGAATAACGGTTTCCGGACGGACTGGAGCGCCGCAGCCCCCCCCGTGCCCCGCTTTCTGGGCGTGCGGGAATTCCAGGCCTACGACCTGGCCGAGCTGGCCCGATACATCGACTGGACGCCCTTCTTCCAGGCCTGGGAACTGCACGGCCGCTACCCGAGGATCCTGGACGACGCCGTGGTGGGCGAGGAAGCCCGCAAGCTGTTCGCCGACGCCCAGGCCATGCTCAAGCGCATGATCGACGAGCAGTGGATCGAAGCCCGGGCCGTGCTTGGCCTGTTCCCGGCCAACGCCGTGGGCGACGACATCGAGCTCTACGCCGACGAAGCCCGCGCCGCCCCGGCCATGACCTGGCACAACCTGCGCCAGCAGATGGCCCGCCCCGAGGGCCAGCCCAACTGGTGCCTGGCCGACTTCGTGGCGCCCCGGGAGAGCGGCGTGGCGGACTACGCGGGCGCCTTCGTGGTCACCGCCGGCATCGGCGAGGAAGCCCGGGCCCGGGCCTTCGAGGCGGCCCACGACGACTACAGCGCCATCCTCTTCAAGGCCCTCTGCGACCGCCTGGCGGAAGCCTTCGCCGAACGGCTCCACGAGCGGGTGCGCAAGGAATTCTGGGGTTATACGGCAGACGAGGCCCTCGCCAACGAAGCCTTGATCCAGGAAGCCTATCGCGGCATCCGCCCGGCCCCGGGCTATCCGGCCTGCCCGGAACACAGCGAGAAGGGCGAACTGTTCCGCCTGCTGGACGCCGAGGCCCGCATCGGCGTGAGCCTCACCGAAAGCTACGCCATGCGCCCGGCGGCCTCCGTGTCCGGCTTCTACCTGAGCCATCCCCAGGCCCGCTACTTCGCCGTGGCGAAGATCGCCCAGGACCAGGTGGCCGACTACGCCCGGCGCAAGGGCTGGAGCCAACAGGAAGCGGAGCGCTGGCTGGCGCCCAACCTGGGCTACGACGCCTGATCCGGGCGGTTCCGTCCATGGCCACCCGCACCAGCCTGACCCATCCCCTGCGCATTGCCGAACTCCCCGTGCCGGACGGTGGCGGACGCATCGGCGTCACGTTCTGCCCGGGCAAATGCGATCTGCGTGCCCACGACGGTCCCTGGACCCGGGATCTGCCCCTGGACCTGGGGGCCATCCGCGGCTGGGGGGCCAACGCCCTGGTGAGCCTGGTGGAAGAGCACGAACTGGATGAGCTCCACGTTCCCGATCTGGGCGACATGGCCGAATCCGCCGGCTTGGAATGGCATCACCTGCCCATTCCCGACATGGGGGTGCCGGGCTGGCATTTCGAGCGGCAATGGACCTATGCGGGCACCCGCCTGCGCCGCCTCCTGCGCCGTGGCGGCCGGGTGGTGGTGCATTGCCGGGCCGGCCTGGGCCGGGCGGGCACGATCGCCGCCCGCTTGTTGGTGGAACTGGGCATGCCGGTCGCCGAAGCCGTCTCCCAGGTGCGCAAGGCCCGTCCCGGCGCCATCCAGACGCCCGACCAGGAACGCCATGTCCAGGTGGCCCGGCGGGTGTCGGACCACCAGGATGAGATCGTCTCCCGCCGTCTGGCCTGTTTGCTGGGCTGCGCCCTGGGGGATGCTTTCGGTTATCCGGTGGCCTTCGACCGCCTGGAGGCCATCCGCGAACGCCACGGCGACCTGGGCCTGCGGGAACCGGAGTATCGCCATGGGCGGCTGGTGGTGTCCGACGAGACCCAGTTGACCCTGTTCACCCTGGAGGGCCTGACCCGGGCCATGCAGACACCGCGGCAGAGCGAACACGACATCCTGGCCCAGATCCGCCTGTCCTACCTGGATTGGCTGGAATGCCAGGGACTGGGCAACGGGGCGGCCAACCATCCTTCCCGCCTGTTCAAGCACGCGGTGCTGCACACCCAGCGCACGCCGGGCAAGCTTTGCATCCAGGCCCTCCGTGAAGGCGGAGGCGGATCGCCGGAACGGCCCATCAACGACAGCCGGGACAGCAGCGGGGTGATGCGCACCGGTCCCGTGGCCCTCATGCCGGAGATGACCATGGAGCGGGCCTTCCGGGTGGCTGCCCGGTCCGCCGCCCTGACCCACGGCCACCCGGGCTGCTATCTGCCGGCGGGCATCCTGGCCGGCACCCTGCACGGCCTGCTCGACAACAAACCGCTGCAAACGGCCCTGCTTCAGGCCGCCGACCAGGCCCGGACCCTGTCCGGCCACGAGGAGACCCTGGCCCAACTGCGGGCAGCGGTGGACACCACCCTGCTGCCCCATACCGACCGCCTGCCGGAGGCCCTGGGGGCCGGCCGTGACAGCGGGGCGGCCCTGTGCATCGGCTACTACTCGGCCAGCCGGGCCGGAGATTTCCGCGAAGCCCTGGCCCTGGCCGCCAACCAGGACGGGGATTCCGACGCCGCCGCCAGCGTGGCCGGCCAATTGTTCGCCACCCGGGGGGGGCTGGAAGCCGTACCCCATGCCTGGGTGCGCCGTCTGGACGTACTGGAAGCCCTCTGCGACCTGGTGGACTGGGCCCTGCCCCTGTGGCGGCGGGGGGCCATTCTGCCCGGGCGCAAGCCGGCGGATTGAGTCATGGGCGACTTCCCCTTCCGCAGCCGGGCCGACCTGGCCGACCGTTTCGCCACGGGCCTGTCCGCCATGCTGGCCGGGCACGATGGGTTGGGCGTGCACGTCCTGGTGCTGGCCAACGCGCTCCAGGACCCCGCCCTGTGGCACGGCCTGCGGCCTCTCCTGGCTGACCGCCAGCGAGCCCTGGGAGCGGCCCTGGCCGCGGATTTGCGCCAGGGCCGCCGGCCCCGGGCACCGTTGGACGATCTGCTGGTGTTCCTGCAACTCATGGCCATCGGCTTCGAGTACCTGGCACCGGTGGAACAGCGGGAGTTGGCCGGAGAGGGGCCCGATGCGCCGGTCTGGGAATTGCAGTTCAACCCGGTGCGGGCCCTGCGCCCGGCGCGCATGAGCGAGGCCCGGGTGGAAGGGGTCATGGGTCCCTTCGACCCGGCCGGCTTCCATTTCAACAAGCCCTTCCTTGACAAGGAGGTGTTCTGGCGGGGCCAACTGGCCGGCAAACCGGCCCGCCTGCTCTACAACAAGTTTCCCTTCGCCCCCCTGCACGGCCTGCTGGTGCCCGAACCGGAACGCTGCCTGCCCCAGTGCCTCACGCCCGAGCTGCACGGCTGGGCCTGGGAGGTGGCCGCCGCAGGGGCGCGGAACATTCCCGGTTTCACCCTGGCCTACAACAGCTATGGCGCCTACGCCTCGGTCAACCACCTGCATTTCCAGAGTTTCGTCCGGGAAACCCCCCTGCCGGCCCAAACAGCCGTGGACTACCCCTTGGCCAGGCAGCGCTTCACCGCCGTGGAAGAGGCCTGGTTCGCCCTGGACGAACTGCACCAGGCCGGCGGTGCCTACAATCTGCTCTACGGGGCCGATGGCCTGCTGCTCCTGCCCCGGGTTCGCCAAGGCGTGGTGGCGCTGGAGCCCTGGAGCGCGGGATTCGCCTGGAGCGAGGTGTCCGGGGTGTTTCCCCTGGCTGGCCGGGAGGACTACCAAGGTTTGACCCATGCCGACGTGTATGCTGCCCTGGGTCGGCTCACTACCTGACGAGCCCCCCACCCCATCCTGACGGCTTTCGCCCCATTCCGCCCCGTGGCATTGTTGCCGACACCATGTCCCCCCGCCTGATCCGCGTCCTGCGCCGCCTGCTCCATTACGCCGCCTATGCCGGCGGCGGTGTGGTCATCGCCATGTGCATCGTCGCCCTGGCCTTCCGTTTCTGGGTCATGCCCAACATCGCCGGCTACCGGGCCGGCCTGGAGGCGGCGGCCACGGAAGCGGTGGGCCAGCCGGTGCGCATCGGCGCCCTGGAGGCCGACTGGCACGGTTTCAATCCCCGGGTGACCCTGCGCGACGTGACCCTGGTCCCCCAGGCTGGGGAACCCCTGGTGCTGCCCCGGGTGGATGCCGTCTGGTCCTGGCTGTCGCTGCCCCTGCTGGACGCCCGCCTGGCCCGGTTGACCCTGGAACAGCCCCGCCTGGCCATCCGCCGGGATGGGGCGGGGGTGATCTACGTGGCCGGCATTCCGGTGAACGTGCCCAGCGCCCCCAGCCCTTTCCCGGACTGGTTGCTCAGCCAGCCGCGCATCGTGGTGAAGAATGCCGAGGTGACTTGGGTGGACGAGAAGCTGGACGCTCCGGAATTGCGCTTCTCCCGGGTCCGCCTGCTGCTGGAGAGCCGCTTCGGGCGGCATCGTTTCGGCGCCGTGTCGGAGCCCACGGCAGCCGCCGCCCGGCGCCTGGAGATGCGCGGCGACCTGAAGGGGGACAGCGTGCACCAGCCGGCCGGCTGGTCCGGCGAGGCCTACGCCCGGGTGGATGAGGCCCGTCTGGAGAACTGGGGCCGCTGGGTGCCCTGGGCCCAGGAGGCGGTCAAGGCCGGGGTGGGCAGCCTGCGTTTCTGGATCACCGTGAAGGCAGGCCAGGTGGCGGGGCTGGCTGGTGACGCGAATCTGCAGGGGGTGGCCATCAACCTGCAACAGGACCTGCCGGACATGACTTTCGACAGTCTCACCGGCCACCTGGGCTGGGCCCGGGATAAGGACAGCCAGAGCTTCTACGTGGAACGCCTGCGCTTCACCCGCCCCGGGGTGGCGCCCGCCGAGCCCGCCTCCCTGCGCATCACCCTCACTCCGGACGGCCGGGGCGGCGTGCAGCAGGTGGGCGCCACCGCCAGCAACCTGCGTCTGGAAGCCTTCACCGCCCTCACCGGTGCCCTTCCCCTGCCGCGCAGGGGCCACGACCTGCTGGCTTCCTTCCATCCCCGGGGCCTGGTGGAAAGTGCCGAAGGCCATTGGGCCGGCCCGGGGAACTACACGGTGAAGGTGCGCATGAAGGAAGCGGGGCTGCGGGCCTACGAGAACTTCCCCGGTTTTTCCGGGCTGTCCTTCCAGGTGCGGGCCAACCAGGACGAAGGACAGGCGGAATTGACCGGTGGACTGGCCCTGTCCTGGCCCCTCATCTTCCGCCATGACCTGGATTTCCGCCATCTGGAGGCCAGGGCCGGCTGGAAGATGGGCAAGGACGGCCTGACCGTGGATTTCGACGTGACACGCCTGGCCAACGCCGACCTGGAGGGTGGCGTGGCGGGCCAGGTCGTACTGCCCCGCCGGGGCGCCCCGGTGGCCGACATCCGGGGCCGTTTCAGCCGGGGTGAAGCCACCGCCGTCTACCGCTACCTGCCCCACAAGGTGGCGGACAACGCCTACACCTGGCTGCGCGATGGCCTGGTGGGCGGCCATTCCGACGACGTGCGCCTGGTGCTCAAGGGCCCCCTGGACCGGTTTCCCTTCGACAACGGCGGAGGGGAATTCCAGGTGTCCGTGCACATGGTGGACGGCGCCCTGGACTACGCGCCGGGTTGGCCAGGCATCCGCGGCGTGCACGGCGATCTGGTGTTCCATGACAAGGCCATGAGCCTCACGGCGGACAGGGGCCGCATCCTGGACACCCAGATCGGCCCGGTGAAGGCGGTCATCCCCGACCTGCATTACAGCTATGAGGAGGTCGTGCTGGTGGACGGCCGGGCCCGGGGCCCCACCCAGGGTTTCCTGGAATTCATCCGCCAGTCGCCGGTGAACCGTTACACCGACGGCTTCACCGAACCCTTCCGCGCCGGCGGAGAAGGCGAGCTGGCCATCAGCCTGCGCCTGCCGGTGCGCGCCATCGAGTCCAGCACCGTCAGCGGCAACTACGCCATCCAGGACAACCGGCTGGATCCCGGCGGGGACCTGCCCTTGCTGGAAAATGTCCAGGGCGTGGTGTCCTTCACCGACCGGGACCTGCAAGCCAAGGGATTGAAAGTGCGCATCCTGGGACAGCCGGCCACCCTGGACATCGGCAGCGCCGAGGGCAAGCTGCGAGTGCACATGGCCGGCCGGGCCAGCGCCGAGGCCCTGAAGCCCCATCTGCCCACCGCCCTGGCGAATCGGCTGTCGGGCGCCACCGACTGGCGGGCGGACGTGGGCCTCAACGCCAGCCGGCACACCGAACTCACGGTGAGCAGCGACCTGACCGGCCTGGCCCTGGACCTGCCGCCGCCCCTGGGCAAGACGGCCGCCCAGTCCCTGCCCTTGAGCATCGGCAAGCAGCCCGGCGACAAGGCCGACCTGCTGTCCGTCCGCTACGGCGGCCTGCTTTCCCTGCGTGCCCTGTTGCCTGGGGAAGGGCAACCCCGCATGCAACTGCGCCTGGGGGGCGAAGAGGCGCCGGCACCGGGTGAGCCTGGCCTGTGGGTGTCCGGCAGCCTGGCCCAACTTGACCTGGATGCCTGGCGGAACGTAGCCCTGCCCGAAGGGGAAAGCCCCGTGCCCCTGCGTGAGGTGACCGTGAACTTCGCCGATCTGAAGCTGCTCAACCGCCACCTGCATGACACCCGGGTGCGCCTGCGCCCCTCGGGCAAGGGCTGGAGCCTGATCCTGGCGGGCCGGGAGATCACCGGCGAGATCGCCACCATTCCCGAGGGCAAGGCGGTCAACGTGCTGGCCAATTTCAAGCGGTTGGCCATCCCCGAGGCGGAACCCGGCGCGCCGGTCACCCCCGCCGAATCCCTGGGCAGTCTGCGCTCCCTGGATCTGGGGGCCGACAGCGTGGCCTGGCAGGGGCGGGAACTGGGGGAACTGCGCCTGCGCCTGTCACCGGTGAAACAAGGCCTCAAGGTGGAGTATTTCCGCCTGGTGAACGGTGAAAGCCATATGGAAGGCAAAGGCATCGTGGCCGACCATCCCCGCCGTCCCACCCGGCTGGAACTGGATTTCATGTCCGGCAACCTGGGCAAGCTCCTCGGCCAATTGGGCAGTCCGGGCCGGCTGCGGGGCGGGGAGGCGAAGATCAGTGGCATCCTGGGCTGGACCGGGGGGCTGGAGGACTTCAACCACGCCACCCTGAACGGGGACATGGCGGTGAACATCCGCCAGGGCCAGTTCCTCAAGGTGGACCCGGGTGCCGCCAAGCTGCTCGGCATCCTCAACCTGCAAGCCCTGCCCCGGCGCATCGCCCTGGATTTCCGCGACGTGTTCACGGAGGGGTTCGCCTTCGACGAGATCGCCGGGGGCGTGCACCTGGAGCGGGGGTCCGCCTACGCCAAGGATCTGCGCATGAACGGCCCGGCAGCCAAGATCCGCATGGGTGGCGTGGTGGACCTGGACAAGGAAACCCAGAACCTGCGCTTCGTCATCCAGCCCCGGCTGGAGGACACCGTGGCGGTGGCCGGCGCCATTCTCGGCGGGCCCGTGGTGGGCCTGGGCACCCTCCTGGCCAGCAAGGTGCTGAAGGACCCCATCGGCCAGGCCGCCACCTTCGAGTACGCCGTCACCGGCACCTGGAGCGAGCCCCAGGTCAGGAAAATCCCCCGCCGCCCCCCCGAGGAGTCCAGGGCGGCGGAGTGAACGGATGTTGTGCGCTATTGCGGTGCCCGCAAGTCCTTTGTAACCTCGAACCACTCCACCCGACGGAACCCCCCCGTGACCCGCGCCAAACCCTGTTCCTTCGCCAAGACCCGCACCCGGGCTGCGCCCAAGCCCACCACCGACGCAGGCGGCATCGTCCGCATGGCGGCCGTGCAGATGGCCTCCGGCCCCAACGTGGCGGCCAACCTGGCGGAGGCCGAGCGGCTCATCGCCATGGCGGTGGCGGCCGGTGCCAAGCTGGTGGCCCTGCCCGAGTTCTTCGCCATCATGGGCCTCAAGGAAACCGACAAGGTGGCGGCCCGGGAGAGCGAAGGGAAGGGGCCCATCCAGAAATTCCTGGCCGCCCAGGCCAAGAAGCATGGCATCTGGCTGGTGGGCGGCTCGGTCCCCTTGGCCTGCGACAACCCGAAAAAGGTGCGCAACGCCTGCCTGGTCTTCGACGACAAGGGCAAACAGGTGGCCCGTTACGACAAGATTCACCTGTTCGGCCTGGACCTGGGCAACGAGCGCTACAAGGAGGAAACCACCATCGAACCCGGCGACCGGGTGGTGGTGGTGGACACCCCCTTCGGCCGCATCGGCCTGTCGGTGTGCTACGACCTGCGCTTCCCCGAGTTGTACCGGGCCATGGGCGTGGTGGACATCATCCTGGTTCCGGCCGCTTTCACCGCCACCACGGGCAAGGCCCACTTCGAGACCCTGATCCGGGCCCGGGCCATCGAGAACCTGGCCTACGTCATCGCCCCGGCCCAGGGGGGCTACCACGTGTCCGGCCGGGAAACTCACGGCGACTCCATGATCGTGGACCCCTGGGGCAACATCCTGGACCGCCTGCCCCGGGGCTCCGGCGTGGTGGTGGCCGGCATCAACCGGGCCTACCAGGAAAGCCTGCGCAAGAGCCTGCCTGCATTGAAACACCGTACCCTGGACTGCGCCTGCGACACCCAGGTGGACATCTTCAAACCCTAAGCCCGCCCCCTCACCCCTCACCGCCCCACACCCATGTCCCAAGCATTCGCCGCCGCCGAATCCACCCTCCTGGCCCCCAACGCGGTGGACCCCGCCCAACTGGACGGCATCTTCGGCCAACTGGCCGCCCACAAGGTGGACGACGCCGATCTCTACTTCCAATACACCCGCTCCGAGGCCTGGAGCCTGGAAGAGGGCCAGGTGAAGTCGGGCAGCTTCAACATCGACCAGGGGGTGGGCGTGCGGGCCGTGGTGGGGGACAAGACCGCCTTCGCCTATTCCGATGACATCCGCCTGCCGGCCATCCGGGAGGCTGCCAACACCGTCCGCGCCATCGCCGCCGCCGGCCAGTCGGCCACCGCCCGGGTGCCGGGCCGGGTGGAGGGGCGCAGCCTCTACGCCCCCCTGGACCCCCTGGCCAGCCTGGCGGAAGCCGACAAGGTGGCCCTGCTGCACCGCCTGGAGGACTACGCCCGCAAGCAGGACAGCCGGGTCACCCAGGTCATCGCCAGCCTGGCCGGGGAATACGAGGTCATCTTCGTCACCCGCCTGGACGGCCGCAGCGCCGCCGACGTGCGGCCCCTTTGCCGGGTCTCCCTGCAAGTCATCGTCGAACAGGACGGTCGCCGGGAACAGGGCAGCGCCGGCGGCGGCGGCCGCTTCGACTACGCCTATTTCAGCGACGCCCTGCTCCAGGAATACGCCCGGCTGGCCGTGGAACAGGCCCTCACCAACCTCAACGCCCAGCCCGCCCCCGCCGGCACCATGACCGTGGTGCTGGGCTCCGGCTGGCCCGGCATCCTGCTCCACGAGGCCATCGGCCACGGCCTGGAGGGCGATTTCAACCGCAAGGGCTCCTCCGCCTTCTCCGGGCGCATCGGCCAGCGGGTGGCCGCCGACGGCGTCACCGTGGTGGACGACGGCACCATCCCGGACCGGCGCGGCTCCCTCAACGTGGATGACGAGGGCACCCCCAGCCAGCGTACCGTGCTCATCGAAAACGGCATCCTGCGCGGCTACATGCAGGACAGCATGAACGCCCGGCTCATGGGCATGGCCCCCACCGGCAACGCCCGCCGGGAGTCCTTCGCCCACCTGCCCATGCCGCGCATGACCAATACCTACATGCTGGCCGGCGACAAGGACCCCGCCGAAATCCTCCGCTCGGTGAAGAAGGGCCTCTACGCCGTGAACTTCGGCGGCGGCCAGGTGGACATCACCAGCGGCAAGTTCGTCTTCTCCGCCGCCGAGGCCTACATGATCGAAGACGGCCGGATCACCTATCCCGTGAAGGGCGCCACCCTCATCGGCAACGGCCCCGACGTGCTCACCCGGGTGTCCATGATCGGCAACGACCTGAAGCTGGACCCGGGCGTGGGCACCTGCGGCAAGGAAGGCCAGAGCGTGCCGGTCGGTGTGGGCCAGCCCACCCTGAAGATCGAGGGGCTGACCGTGGGCGGCACCCACTAGGCGGGCGGGTCATGATCGGCTTCCTCATCAAGCTGGCCGTGCTGCTGGTGATCGGCGTGCTGGCCTACAACTACTTCTTCGGCACCGACGCGGAGAAGGCCCAGTCCGCCAAGGCCTTCGGCCAGATGAAGGACGTGGCCGTGTCGGTGGGGGAACTGGCCAAGGCGGAGAAGGAGAAGTTCGACGCCGGCAAGTACGACACCGCCCTGGACAAGCTGGGTGCCGCCTACGTGAAACTGCGGGAAGGCGCCCAGAAGCTGGACGCCGGCCTGCTCAAGCGCATCGACGGCCTGGAGCGGCGGAAGAAGGCCCTGGAGGAAGACCTGGCGGAACTGGAGAAGAGCGACCTGCCCCCCGAGGAGCAGGCCAAGCGCAAGGCCAGGCTGCTGAAGGAACTGGAAGCCCTGGAAAAGGACTCCGCCACCCTGGCGCAAGACGCCGCCGGGCAGGGGAAGTAAGCCCCTAGCGGGGCGCCGGCAGGACCCCGGGGTTCACCGCAGGCGCCGGGGGAAAAGCGGGCGAAGTCGGCGTATCCAGCATCTCCCGGGCGCCCACCACGAAATACTCCGTCTCCCCGAAGCAGGACGAGGGGATGAACTTGTGCTGCTGGTAATGCAGCACCACCCGCTTGCCGGACAGGGCATTGATCTGCTCCGCCATGGCATCTTCCCGCACGGTGAAGGAGAACTTCTCCGGAATCGCCCCGGGCATGGTCACCATGGCGATCTCCCCCTCCCAGGTCTTGCACAGCCAGCCCTTCTTGGAAAACTTCTGCACGTAGCCGGCCCGGTCGCCTTCGGAGTAGCTCCAGTTGAGGGAGAGCCAGACCCAGGCCAGGACGAGAAGCACGGAGAGGGAGAGAAGCGCAGCGAGAATACGAAAGGCTTTGTTGTGCATACTGGTTTGCAAACCTGGAATCGTGTGGAGGAATGTTCGGGCTCGTGAATCGGTGGGCTACACCACGGAAAATGCTGACCATGGAGTCGGTTCTTGATGCATGAGCCGATTCTATGTCCCTGAGGCGCGGCCATCACAGCACAAATCCGAAGATCTGGCGCTGCGGCGTGCTCGAACGAGATCCCCCGGCGGGCCGCACGATCCCCGAATCGTCCGCGCCCGTCGGCCGGCTCGCCAGGACCCGCGCTTCGAGCATGGGCCCGGCACCCGGCTGGAGGCCAGGTCCGGGGATGCGCTAGGATTTGCAGGAAGCCGCTTTCAGATCGGCGTGGGAGGTCCACCATGAATCGTCTTCTTGTCCTGCTTGTCCTGGCGGGCGCCTTGGCCTTGCCCGTGGCCCAGGCGGCCTATCGGTGCGAAATCGAGGCACGGATCATTTACCAGGATGAACCCTGTCACCCCGGGGCTGGCGCCCCGGTGCTCGTCGATCCGATGAACCCCACAGCCGAGGAAGCCGAGCGGGCCAGGCAAAGGGCAGTCCGCGACCAGGAGGAACTTCGTCGTTTCGAGAAGGAACGCGCCGAGGCGGAGAAAAAGCGTCAGGCGGAAGAGCGCGCCAACCAGCACAGCAGGGAACACAAGTCCAATAAACCCAGCTGCGCCGAACTGGCGGACGAGGCCGTGGAGTTGGAAGACAGTGCCCGGATCGACCCGAAGGACAGCAAGCTCAAGGACAAGGCCAAGCGCGCCCTGCAACGCTACGAAAAGACCTGTCTCTGAGTTGCTGCCGGGCCCGCTGGACTACTTTGCCGCCGCCAGGGCCTGCCCGATGTCCTCCATCAGGTCGTCGATGTGCTCGATGCCGATGGACAGGCGCACCAGGTCTTCCGAGACGCCGGCCTTGGCCAGTTCGTCCGGGGACAGTTGCCGGTGGGTGGTGGTGGCCGGGTGGCAGGCCAGGCTCTTGGCGTCGCCGATGTTCACCAGGCGCACCACCAGCTTGAGGGCGTCGATGAACTTGGCGCCGGCTTCCCGGCCACCCTTGATGCCGAAGGAGACGATGCCCGAGGCCTTGCCGTTCATGTACTTCTGCACCAGGCCGTGGTCCTTGCTGTCGGGCAGGCCGGCGTAGTTGACCCAGGACACTTGCGGGTGGGACTGCAGGTGCTTGGCCACCGCCAGGGCGTTGTCGCAGATGCGGTCCATGCGCAGGTGCAGGGTTTCGATGCCCTGCAGGATGAGGAAGCTGTTGAAGGGGCTGATGGCCGCGCCCATGTTGCGCAGGGGCACCACCCGGGCCCGGCCGATGTAGGCCGCCGGGCCCAGGGCTTCGGTGTAGACCACGCCGTGGTAGGAGGCGTCGGGCTCGTTGAGGCGGGCGAAGCGGACCTTGTGGTCGGCCCAGGGGAACTTGCCGGAGTCGACGATGCAGCCGCCGATGCTGTTGCCGTGGCCGCCCAGGTATTTGGTGAGGGCGTGGACCACGATGTCGGCACCGTGCTCGAAGGGCCGGCACAGGTAGGGGGTGGGCACGGTGTTGTCGACGATGAGGGGCACGCCGTTGGCGTGGGCCAGCTCGGCCAGCTTCTCGAAGTCGGTGACGTTGCCCAGGGGGTTGCCCACGGATTCGCAGAACAGGGCCTTGGTGCGGTTGTCGATGAGCTTGGCGAAGCTGTCCGGCTCCCGGTAGTCGGCGAAGCGCACCTCGATGCCGTAGCGGGGCAGGGTGTGGGCGAACAGGTTGTAGGTGCCGCCGTACAGGGTGGAGCTGGTGACGATGTTGTCCCCGGCTTCGGCGATGGTCATGATGGCGTAGGTGATGGCCGCCATGCCCGAGGCCAGGGCCAGGCCGGCGATGCCTCCTTCCATTTCCGCGACGCGCTTTTCCAGCACGTCGGTGGTGGGGTTCATGATGCGGGTGTAGATGTTGCCCGCCACCTTCAGGTCGAACAGGTCGGCGCCGTGCTGGGTGGAGTCGAAGGCGTAGGAGGTGGTCTGGTAGATGGGCGGCACCACGGCCTTGGTGGTGGGGTCCGGGCTGTAGCCGCCGTGCACGGCGATGGTTTCGAGTTTCATGTTGTCTCCTTCGGTGGGTGCTGCCTGATTTTCTGTTGGGGTAAAGCCGGCGGATTATGCCTGATGCTCGCGCCGGCATAGCCCGCGCATCTCGCACCAGGAACAGGTCTGGGGCGCCCCCTGGGCGGGCAGGGGGGCCCCGGCGGCCAGGCCGGCCAGGGTGGCGGCCAGCCGCTCGCCTTCCAGGGCGGCCTGGGCCGCCAGGTCGCCCTTGCGGGCCAGGATGTCCACCTTGTCGTCGTCCACGCCGACGAAGCCCGCCTCCGCCGCGCCGGTGAGCCAGGCGTAGGTGGTGAGTTGCGCGTCCTCGGCGGCCTCGTCCAGTTTCTTGCGCAGGACGTCCCGGGCCTGGGTCTTGTAGTCCAACACGGCCACGGCGCCGGCCTTGTCTTCCAGCCGGTCCACCCGGCCGTGGAGCAGGGTGCTGCCGCCGGGCCACGTCACCTCCCGTTCCACCCGCTGTTCGCCGGCCTGGAAGGCGTAGCCGGCCTGCTCCCGGGCCTGGGCCCAGTCCAGGTAGGCACCGTGCTGACGCTCCCAGCGCAGCCGCCAGGCCAGGGCCAGGTAGCTGGCGGCTTCGGCGGGGGCGAAGGCCTCCCGGGTGAGTGCGGCGAGTTGGGTTTCAAGGACGCTGCGGTCATGGTCGGCCAGCCGGGGGTAGGCTGCATGGAATCCGGCCAGGACCTGGTGGACCAGGCTGCCGTAGTCGGCCTTCTCCATTTCCTCCTGGACTTCGTCCCGCTCGTTGAGGCCCAGTTGATGGCGGGCGTGGAACTGGTAGGGACAGGCCACCAGGCTTTGCCAGGCGCTGACACTGAGGCGGGCCGGCACGCCCGGGGAAGCGGGGGATGGGACAAGGGCGGGGGGTGTTTCGTCCGCGCCGGGGCCATCGGCGGGGGGCGCCGGCTCCAGCCAGGGGCGACCCCAGGCGGCTTGATGGAAAGCGTCCAGGTGGACCAGCCAGGGGGACAGGGGCACGGGTTCGCCCTGTTCCTCGGCCTGCCAGACGAATACCGCCCGGGGGGCCCGGGCCAGCAGGTCCATCAGGTCGGCGCGCAGTTCCTCTTCCTTCTCCAGGGCGCCGGGCAGGCCCAGTTGCCGGCGGGCCGCATCGTTGAACAGGCCGCTGGCCGGGGGGGGGGGCAGGTGGGCAGCCCCGGCCCCCAGCAGGATCACCCCTTCCACCTCCCGGGTGTGGGCGGCGCCAAGGTGGGTGAGGCGCAGGGGGCTCAGGACCGTGTCGTCCAGGAAGGTGCCTTCCTCCAGATGCAAAAACAGCCAGCGCCGCCAGTCGGCCAGGGGGTAGCGGGCCCGGTGGCCGGCGCTTTCCGCGGCCAGCCGGTCCAGCAGGCTCAACAGTTGCCGGCCCACCGGGTCGGCCCCCAGAGCGGGACGGATGGCCAGGGCCCCCAGCAGGTCCAGCCAGCGGCGGGTCCACTCCTGGAGACTGCGCCTGCCCCGGGCGAAGCCGGTCAGGGCACCGTCGAGCCGGGCCAGCACGGCTTTTGCCGCGTCCAGGCCCAGTTGCCGGGCCAGGGCCTGGTGGCCGGCCAGCCCGTCGGGGGCACCGTGGCGGCGGAAGGCTTCGTCCAGTTGCTGGGCGGCCCGCTCCCGCAGGCCCGGATCGTCGGCCAGCACGTAGGGCGAGTGGAGGAAATCCAGCAGGTCCCGGAACCAGGCGTTGCCCGTCACCAGGCGCAGGGTGGCGTCCAGGGCATGGCTGGCAGAGGCGGTGGTGAAGGCCCAGCCGGTCTCGTCCTGGGCCAGGATGCCGCGCCGTTCCAGGAGAGCCCGCAGGCGCCGGGCCATGAGCCGGTCCAGGGCCACCAGCAGGATCTGCCGGCGGCCTTCCGCCAACCAGTCCAGCAGCACGGCTTCGGCGCTCCGGGCGGCGGCCTCCAGGCCCGGGGCGGCCAGCAAACGGACGCTGCCATGCAACAGGCTGCGCGGAAATCCCGCTGCCAGGCTGTGGGCCCGTTGGGCCAGGGGCGGCCCAGCGGCCGGGACGCGCCAGGCTGCCTGTAAGAGGGCCAGGCGGTCCGGGTGGTCCGGCGGCGTGGGCAGTTCGATGACCGGGGCCCGCTGCCGCCAGGTCGCCAGAAAATCCTCTTCCACGCCGCTGCGTACCACCCGGCCCAACACGTAGAGGGGACAGTCGGCCCGGCCGGCCCGGCGCAGCAGACGTCGCCCGCGCAGGGCGGCGGCGCCGGGCCGGCCGCTGCGGGCCAGGGCCTTCCACACTTCCCGGGCCAGGCCGGCTTCCAGATCCAGGTAGCGGTTGCGGCCCCGGGCCAGATGTTCCCAAACGGTCTCGGGCGCCCCCCGAGCATCCAGTTCGTCCAGCAGGCCCAGCAGATCCCGGGCCGCTTCCCAGAGGGTCCCGTCCGGCACCTGGCCACTCTTTTCCAGGAAGTCCCGCAAGACGGCCAGACGGACGCTGTCCGGCTCTGCGTCCTCGTCGGGCCGAGCGTCTTCCGCCGCCAGATCGGCCAGGGTCAGGATGACCGGCGGACGCAGGTGGCGCCCCGGCAGGGTGGCCACCAGGGCCTGGCGAAAAGCCTGGGCGGCGTGATGATGGGGGGCGACCAGCAGGGTGTCGGAGTAATCCGGCGTGCGTTCGCCTTCGCGTTCCAGGAAGGCCAGGGCAGCAGGCAGCAGGGTGGCAGGCATGGGCCCATTGTCCCGGCCGGCCGCACAAAAAAAAACCCCGGTTTGTGACCGGGGTGAAGAGAGGAGGAGGATGTCAGCCACACCGGTGCAGGTGCGCGGCCAACAATCCCGACCCGAATACCCGATGGCTCAGGGCACCCGGGGGGGATTCAACACGAAACGCATCGCCACTCGCGCGGTAAACGCATTTCAGATACGAATATATGAAATAGAAGCCCTTGTGTCAAACTGGTTTTTATATGGTGGTAACCTGCCTTACCCCCATGGGGTGAATCCCCTTCCGACACCTTGCCCAACGTAGTTGTGAGCCATTTCCATCCGCCCCTGGTCGATCGCCTGCTGGCGCAGCGGCCGCATATTCCAGTCACCAGCGTTCTGGTCGTCGCCAACCTGCTGGTGTTTGCCGCCATGGTCGTCCAGGGGGCCGGCCTGTGGCATACAGCCAACGGCATCCAGTTGGCCTGGGGGGCTAACTTCAGTCCGGCCACCCAGGATGGCCAGTGGTGGCGGCTGGGCAGCGCCATGTTCCTGCACTTCGGCCTGCTCCATCTGGCGCTGAACATGCTCTCCCTGTGGGATGGAGGCCGGCTGGTGGAGCGCATGTACGGCCCGGGCCGGTTCCTGGTGCTCTATGGGGCCAGTGGCCTGGCCGGCAATCTGGCCTCCCTGGTGGCCCACGGCAACCAGGCGGTGTCCGGCGGGGCGTCCGGTGCCATCTTCGGCGTCTATGGCGCCCTGCTGAGCTACCTCTGGCTGGAGCGGCATGGCTTGGACCGGGCCGAGTTCCGCGGGCTGTTCTGGGGGGCGGCGGCGTTCACGGGGTTGGCCATCGGCTTTGGTCTGCTGGTGACCGGCATCGACAATGCTGCCCACGGCGGCGGTCTGCTGGCCGGCGTGCTTGCGGGTCTGGCCCTGGGCCGCCCGTTCCATCGGGTGCCCAGCGCCCGGCGCATCGCCCAGGGCTTGGCGGGGCTGACCCTGATCGGACTGGTGGGGGCGCTGTTGCTCAACCTGCCGGCGCCCCGCTACCGCTGGAGCGAGGAACAGCGGGCCCAGCGGGAGATCCTGGCTTTCCTGGATGAGGACGCCCGCATCAGTGCCCAGTGGGGCAGCCTGCTGGATCAGGCCCGGCGCCGGGAGGAAACCTTCGACGCTCTGGCCGGGCGCATCGAGGATCAGGTGGCGGCACCCTACGAGGACAGCTTCGAACAACTGGCCAATCTCCAGGTCAGCCGGGCCGTTCCTTCCGCCCCGGCCCTCATGGCCCTGCGGGAGTACGCCCGCATCCGTCGGGACGCCTCCCGGGAACTGGTGGAGGGGCTGCGTACCCAGGACATGGACAAGGTCAGGGAATCCCTGGAGTCGGCCCGCCGGGCGGTCGGCCGGGTTCAGGAGGGGCATCAGGAACGGCCTTGAGGGGCTGCCGGACGGGCTCTATATAAATACGGTTTGACAGATATATATGGCAGTTGTTAGGCTGTTCGCATTGATGCTACTTGCGTTTATGCGTATTGATTATGGACGAACAAGCCTTCTTTGATGCGTTGGCCGACCCCATCCGGCGGCGTATCCTGGCCCTGCTGCTGACCCACGACGAACGATGCGTCTGTGATCTGAACGCCAGTCTGGCGGAACCCCAGCCCAAGGTGTCCCGGCATCTGGGTGTGCTGCGGGAAGGGGGGCTGGTGCTGACCCGCCGGGAAGGTGTGTGGATGCACTACCGCCTGCATCCGGGCCTGCCCGCCTGGGCTCTGCGGGTGCTCTGGCACATGCGCGAGGGCCT
Organism: Thiobacillus denitrificans; assembly: GCA_020723405.1. Taxonomy (GTDB): domain Bacteria; phylum Pseudomonadota; class Gammaproteobacteria; order Burkholderiales; family Thiobacillaceae; genus PFJX01. The sequence goes on from DYIY01000003.1 coordinate 151,713, forward strand.
GCCCGCCGAAGCCGCCGTCGCCAAGCAGGATTGCCCGGTGTGCGCCGCCTGATAACCCCATGACCTGACTGTTCCGGATATCTCCATGAAAACCGTACTGATCCTTTGCACCGGCAATTCCTGTCGTTCCCAGATGGCCGAAGTGCTGGTCAACCACGATCTGGTTGGCCAGGTGCGTGCCCTGTCTGCCGGCACCCGTCCCCAGCCCAAGGTGGCGGATGGCGCCATCGCCGCCCTGAAGGAGATGGGCCTGGAGACGGATGGCCTGTATCCCAAGGACGTGGACGCGGTCATGAATGAAGCCATCGATCTGGTGGTGACCGTGTGCGACAACGCCAAGGAAACCTGCCCGATCTTTCCCCGGCCGGTGAAATCCATCCATCTGCCCTTCCACGATCCCCACGGCGAACCCCTGGAAAGCTTCCTGAAGGTGCGCGACGACATCCGTGCCCGGCTGGTGCCCGCAGTGCGCGAGCAGTTGGGGCTTTGAGCCACACCTGTCCTCCCGGAGGAGAAGATCATGGCCGACACCATTCTGAACGTGCTGTTCCTGTGTACCGGCAATTCCGCCCGCTCCATCCTGGCGGAATCCCTGCTCAACAGCATGGCGGTGGGCAAGGAGCGCTTCCGGGCCTACAGTGCGGGCAGCCATCCCGCCGGCCGGGTCAACCCCTTCGCCATCGAGTTGCTGGAGAAGAACCATCTGCCCACCGAGGGACTGCGCAGCAAGTCCTGGGACGAGTTCGCCCAGCCCGGTGCGCCGGAATTGCACTTCGTTTTCACAGTGTGCGACAACGCCGCCGGGGAGGTCTGCCCGGCCTGGCCCGGCCAGCCCATGACCGCCCATTGGGGGGTGCCCGATCCGGCCGCCGTGGAAGGGGATGACGAGCGCAAACGCAAGGCCTTCTTCCAGGCCTTCCGCCAGTTGCAGAACCGCATTTCCCTGTTTGCCAACCTGCCCCTGGATAAGCTGGACCGCATCAAGCTGGAGAAAGCCCTGCGGGATATCGGCAGCACCACGGTCTGAACCGGATCCATCATGTCCCTATCCAGAAGACTCGTCGCCGAAGCCCTGGGCACCGCCTTCCTGCTGGCGGTGGTGGTGGGCTCGGGCATCATGGCCGAGCGTCTGGCGGGGGGCAACGTGGCCATCGCCCTGCTGGCCAACACCCTGGCTACCGGTGCCGGCCTGGTGGCCCTGATCCTCACCTTCGGGCCCATTTCCGGGGCCCACTTCAACCCGGCGGTGACCCTGGCCGATGCCTGGCAGGGGGGGCTGCCCTGGCGGATCGTCCCGGGCTACCTGGCTGCCCAGGTGGCGGGCGCCTTCGCCGGCGTGGCGGCGGCTCATCTCATGTTCGATGAGGCCCTGTTCTTCGCCTCCCAGCACGTGCGCAGCGGCCCCAGCCAGTGGTGGAGCGAATTCGTCGCCACCTTCGGCCTGCTGGCGGTGATCTGGGGCTGCGTGCGCCAGCGGCCCGGGGCGGTGCCCTTCGCCGTGGGGGCCTACATCACCGCCGCCTACTGGTTCACCGCATCCACCTCCTTTGCCAACCCGGCGGTGACCCTGGCCCGGGCGGCCTCGGATACCTTCGCCGGCATCCGGCCGGTGGATGCCCCGGCCTTCATCGTCGCCCAGTTGCTGGGGGCTCTGGCCGCCACGGCCCTGTTCCGCTGGTTGATCCCTACCTTGCCGGAGCGGGCCGGGGATGTGATCCTGCCCCATTCCGCATCCGATCCGGACTGAGGCCATGTTGAACCTTTTCTTCCGGGGCCTGTTGGCCTTGCTTCTGCTTTTCTTCGTTCATGCCACCCGGGCGGATTTCCAGCCCGTGGCCCTGCCGGTGGTCGAACAGGTTCATGCCATCATCGGTCCCCTGGGCCAACGCAATGCCGATAACGACGGACTCAACGCCAACTTCGGCTTCATCGTCACCGGCCAGGGGGTCATCCTCATCGACTCCGGGGCCAGCAAGCTGGGCGCCGAGAAGCTGGAAAAGGCCATCGCCCGGGTCACTGACCAGCCCGTGCGCTGGGTGATCAATACCGGCAGCCAGGACCACCGCTGGCTGGGCAACGCCCATTTCGCGGCCAAGGGCGCCCAGGTCTTCGCCCTGAAACGCACCGCCGCCACCCAGGCGGAGTTTTCCGGCCAGCACATGCAGATGCTGGCCGGCTTCCTCGGCCCCCGCCTGGAGGGCACCCGGCCCCAGCCCGCCACCAGCCTGCTGGAGGGGGACGAGGCCACCCTGGAACTGGGGGGCGAAACCCTGGTTTTGCGCTACACCGATGCCCACTTCCCGGGGGATGCCTGGGTCTGGCTGCCCAGGCGCAACGTCGTCCTTACCGGGGACCTGGTCTATGTGGACCGGATCCTGGGGGTGCTGCCCTGGTCCAGCGTGAAGAAGGGCCAGAAGGCCTTCCGTGCCCTTGAAGCCTTGAACCCGCAACACATCGTCCCCGGCCACGGCGGCGTCTGCGACCTGGCCAAGGCCAAGCGGGATTCCGGCGACTATGGGGACTTCCTGGCCGACGTCATCGGCAAGGCGGCCCAGGACATGGAGGCCCTGGACGCCACCCTGGACAAGTACGCCGACCAGCCCCGCTTCAAGCATCTGCACAACTTCACGGACCTGCACCGGGCCAACATGAATCGGGCCTTCGTGGAGTTCGAGGCCAACTGATGTCCGCCGTCGCCGGTCGTACCAGCCTGGGCCCCTGGGTCGGGCTCGTTCTGGGCGTGCTGCTTTGGCTGGGGGCCTATGCCAACCTGACGGCCTTCGCCGACGCCGGCCTGGCCCTGCTGGGCCTGGAGCGCAGCAGCCATCTGGGCGAGGCCATCCACTTCTTCCTCTACGACACCCCCAAGGTGCTGCTCCTGCTGGTGGGCGTGGTGTTCCTCATGGGGGTGGTGCACAGCTTCATCTCCCCGGAGCGGACCCGGGCCTGGCTGGCCGGCAAGCCTCTGGGCCTGGGCAACGTCATGGCCGCCAGCCTGGGGGTCGTCACCCCCTTCTGTTCCTGTTCGGCGGTGCCCCTGTTCATCGGCTTCCTGTCCGCCGGGGTGCCCCTGGGGGTGACCTTCTCCTTCCTGATCTCGGCGCCCATGGTCAACGAGGTGGCCCTGGCCCTGCTGTTCGGCCTGTTCGGCTGGCAGGTGGCCGCCCTCTACCTGGGCCTGGGGCTGGCCGTGGCCATCGTCGCCGGTCTGGTCATCGGCAAGCTGGGGATGGAACACCACCTGGAAGACTGGGTGCGGGCCATCCGTGTGGGCGCGCCGCCGGTCCTGGGCGACGGACCGCCCACCTGGCCGAAACGCCTGCGGGCCGGGGTGGACCACGTCCGGGAGATCGTCGGCCGGGTCTGGCCCTGGCTGCTGGCCGGCATCGCCGTGGGCGCCGGCATCCACGGCTTCGTGCCCGAGGATTTCATGGCCGCCTTCATGGGCAAGGATCAATGGTGGGGCGTGCCGGCGGCGGTGGCCCTGGGGGTGCCCATGTACAGCAATGCCGCCGGCATCCTGCCGGTCATCGAGGCCCTGCTGGGCAAGGGCGCCGCCCTGGGCACGGCCCTGGCTTTCATGATGAGCGTCATCGCCCTGTCCCTGCCGGAGATGATCATCCTGCGCAAGGTGCTCAAACCCCGTCTCATCGCCGTGTTCGCCGCCGTGGTGGCCTGCGGCATCATGCTGGTGGGTTTCGTCTTCAACGCCGTCCTGTGAGGTTCCGAAATGGCTGAACTGCATCCTTCCATCGTCGCCCTGGTGTCCCTGGCCGCCAACATTGCCGCCAACCATCCCAAACAGGGCCTGTGCCAGGTGGACAAGTTGAAGGAATACGGGGTGGCCCGGGAGCAGATCGACCTGGTCATCGAAATCGCCCGGCACATCCGCGACGAAGCCGCCCAGGCCCTGGACGCCAGCTTCGACGCGGCCTATCTGGAAGGCTTCCAGCCGGCGAAACCCAGGCTGAAAGCGGATCCCTTTGCCAACATCGCCGTGGTGGAAGGCGGCGCCTGCTGCACCCCCACCAAGTCCGGACAATCCTGTTGCTGAAAAGGGGGGCTGTAGGAGCGAGCTCCAGCTCTCGAACAATGCCGCATGAACACACCGTGATTCGCGAGCTGGATCTCGCTCCTACCAGTCCCGATCAAAAGGAAGCGTCAGCATGAAACCTGCCGAACACGACACCCTCCGGGCCCAGGTCCAGGCCGCCTACGGCCAGGTGGCCCGGGACGGCAGTTCCTGCTGCGCCACAGCGCCCGCCTCCGGAAGCTGCTGCGGGTCTTCCGATGCCGACGTGGCCCAGTTGCTGTCCCGGGGCATCGGCTACAGCGTAGCCGAGATGGCTTCGGTGCCCGAAGGGGCCAACCTGGGCCTGGGCTGCGGCAATCCCCAGGCCATCGCCGCCTTGAAGCCGGGGGAAACTGTCCTGGACCTGGGCAGCGGCGCCGGCTTCGATGCCTTCCTGGCGGCACGCCAGGTGGGGTTGGCTGGCCCGGGTTCCGGCCGGGTCATCGGCGTGGACATGACCCCGGACATGCTGGCCAAGGCCCGGGATAACGCCCGGAAGGGCGGTTACGACAACGTGGAATTCCGCCTGGGGGAAATCGAGCACCTGCCGGTGGCCGATGCCACGGTGGACGTGATCATCTCCAACTGCGTCATCAACCTGTCGCCGGACAAGGCCCAGGTTTTCCGGGAGGCCTTCCGGGTGCTCAAGCCCGGGGGACGGTTGGCCATTTCCGACATCGTGCTCACCGCCGAACTGCCGGAAGCCATGCAGCAGGAGGTCGCCCTGCACACCGCCTGCGTGGCCGGTGCCGCCGACGTGGCGACTCTCACTGCCTGGATGGCCAGCGCCGGTTTCAGCCAGATCCGCATCACCCCCAAGGACGCCAGCCGGGAGTACATCCAGCACTGGGCCCCGGGGCGGGGGGTGGAGAATTACATCGCCTCGGCCAACATCGAGGCCCTCAAGCCCAAGGAGTCCGTATGAAGAACGTGAAAGTCCTGGGCAGTGGTTGCCGCAACTGCGAGACCACCGCCAAGCTCATCAGTGAAGTGGCCGCCGCCAAGGGGGTGGCCATCGACCTGGAGAAGGTCACCGACATGGCCGCCATCCTGGGTTACGGGGTGATGACCACTCCGGGGGTGGTCATCGACGGCCAGGTGGTCCATGCCGGTGGCGTGCCGGAACGGGGGAAGATCGAGGGCTGGCTGGCCCCCTGACCGGGCCGGCGCCGGTCCTGGTCAATGCCCGTGCCCGTCGAGCAGCAGGGCCTTGGCGCACAACTGCTGGGAATCGGCCGCCCCGGCAGCAGCCAGGGACTCCAGATGGCGGATCACGTCCATGCTGGCTTTTTCCATGGCTGCCAGGGCGGGGAGGGCATGTTCCATGTCCCCTGAACGGCACAGACGCACCGCTTCCTGGCCATGCCGGTGCACGGCGGTGTGGGGGGGCTCCAGTTCGCGGAATCCCCTGAGGCCGGCGAAGCAGCGCTGGCCGTCGCCTTCGTAATACCAACGGCCCAGGCGGCAGTGGGTATGGCTGGCGAAATCGTCCGGCCCCTTGTCGCTCAGACCCATGAAGACCTTGTAGATTTCCAGCTTGAACACCAGGTGGTCGATCTTGGCGGTTTCCACGAAGCTGCGCAGGGCACCGGCCGCGATGGTCTCCATCATTTCCCTGGACTGCTCCATCAGGGTCTTCATCCCGCTATGGGCGTCGCTGCCGTCGCTGTGGAAGCTGGCGGTCCGTTCCGGGGCGATGAAGATGCGGTCGCGAACCTGATGGGCTTCGTTCTGTACGCTGCGCACCAGTTCGGATATTTCACCGGTGGCGTTGCGGGTCCGCTCCGCCAGTTTGCGCACCTCGTCGGCCACCACGGCAAAGCCCCGGCCCTGTTCGCCGGCCCGGGCCGCCTCGATGGCGGCATTGAGGGCCAAGAGGTTGGTCTGGATGGCGATCTCCTGGATGAGATGGACGATGCCGTCGATCTCCCCTGTGCGCTGATCCAGGTGGGTCACGGCGGCGGAGGATTCGTTGAGACGCTGGGAGAAATCGGTGAGATTGCCGGCCATGCGTTCGATGATGCCCAGGGTGTCGCCCACGGAGGAGGAGGTGATGACCGCCCGGCTGGTGCCGGCCTTCATGAGTTCTGCCAGGTTGGCCAGGGAACCCTGGCAGGTGCGCAGGGATTCACCGTAATCCATCAACTGCTGGGCCAGAACCTGATGCTGGGCCACGCTCTGCTCCATTTCCCGCAAGCGGGCCTGGGCCTGGTCCCGCTCCTGGCGCAGGTTTGCCAATTCGGCCTCCAGGGCAGGATTTCCCGGTGCCGGGGGGGCCTGGGGCGGGGTGGCTTGCCGGGGGGTGACGCCCAGCCATTGGCTCAGCATGGTTCTTCTCCCTTCATGTCGTGATGGATGAAACGGCCCTGTTGCCGGCCGCAAAACCATATTTATAGACCAGATGGGGTTGGCCCGCGCAGCGCTCATCCACGCACAACCCTGACATGCACAGGGGAAATCCGTTATCCTCCGGGCTGGTACGTTCATTCCAAGCTGTCGGAACCGGCATGTCGCCGCACCCCATCGCCTGGTGCGGTTTGACTGGCTCCCGGTCCCCCCCGAACCAGGCCGATCCCGTCGGCGTCTGACCCGGCCCCCTGATTCCATGCAGCGTTTCTTCGCCCCGACCGTCCTGATCCTTTGCCTCTTTCTGGCCCTGGCCGGCTTGCCCGCCCAGGGGGCCGGAGAGGTGCGCATCGGCGTGCTGGCCTTCCGTGACATTCCCACCACCGAAAAGGCCTGGGGTCCCACGGCGGCTTACCTGGAGCAGGCCATTCCGGGCCACCGTTTCCGCATCATTGCCCTGCACAACGAAGCCCTGGACAAGGCCGTGGCCCAGGGCAGCGTGGAATTCGTCCTGACCCAGCCGGAACATTACGTGATCCTGCGCAACCGCCACGGTCTGGCTGCCCTGGCCACCCTCATGACCCAGGCCGAAGGCCGGCCCATGATGGAGTTCGGCGGGGTCATCTTCACCCGGGCAGATCAGACCGGCATCCAATCCCTGGCGGACGTGGGCGGCCGCAAGGTGGCGGCAGTCTACGAAAATTCCCTGGGAGGCTACCGCATCCAGCAGTGGACGCTGTTGCAGCACGGCCTGCACCTGCCCGAGGCGGCTGGGGAACTGGTGTTCACCGGCCAGCCCCAGGACAAGGTGGTGTCAGCCGTGCTGGAGGGACGCGCCGAGGTGGGTTTCGTGCGTACAGGCGTACTGGAGTCCCTGGCCCGGGAAGGCAAACTGGATCTGGCGGCCCTGCGGGTGCTGAACCTTCAGCCTCCCCAGACCTTTCCCCAGCGCTTGTCCACGGATCGGGTGCCGGAGTGGCCTTTCGCCGCCATGCGCGGGGTGCCGGAACCCCTGGTCAAGGCAGTCACCCTGGCGCTGCTGCGCCTGCCCGCCGATTCGGGGGCAGCCCGGGCCGCCGGCATCCACGGCTTTGCCCCGCCCGGGGACTACACCCCCCTGGAAGGCATCCTGCTGCGCCTGAAGGCCCATCCTGGGCGACTGGAACAGTTCGATGCCCAGGACGTGGCGGAGAAATACCGCTGGGAGTTCATGACCATCCTGGCGCTGCTGGTCCTGCTGGCCGTGAGCGTGGCCACCCGCCTGCGCCGCGACAACCTGCGGATTGCCAAGGCTGCCCAGGAACGGGATCTGATCCTGGGCAGTCTGGCCGAGGGAGTGTGCGGTTTCGACGGAACCGGCCATTGCACCTTCATCAACCCGGCTGCCAGAGCCATGCTGGGCCTGGGGGGCTCGGAAATGCCCGGCGAATTGCGCCACCCCCTGTTCCACTTCCTCGAAGGGGTGAGCCAGGACATCTGGGACGAGGCCTGTCCCCTGCGCAGCACCCTGGTGGATGGCCAGCGCCGGGCAGGCGAAGCCCAGGTGATCCGCGCCGATCAACAGGGCCGCCTCCCCGTGCACTATTCCATCACCCCCCTGCGCGACGGCCGGGGCGTCCAGGGTGTGGTGGTCGCCTTCCAGGACATCACCGAGCGCAAGGCCCGGGACGCCGCCCAGCGGGTGGCCGCCGTGGCCTTCGAAACCCAGGAAGGCATGCTCATCACCGATCAGAGCGCCCGCATCCTTCGGGTCAACAGCGCCTTCACGGAACTCACCGGCTACGCAGCGGAAGAAGCCATCGGCAAGACGCCCGCCCTGCTCAAGTCGGGACGCCACGACCCCGCCTTCTACCAACGCCTGTGGCATGCCCTCAAGGAGGAAGGCTGCTGGCAGGGGGAGATATGGAACCGGCGCAAGAACGGCGAACTGTATCCCCAGTGGCTGACCATCACCGCCGTGCGCTGCGACGGTGGCGAGATCTGCCACTACGTGGGCACCTTCCTGGACATGAGCCAGCGCAAGAAGGCCGAGGCCCAGATCGAATACATGGCCCTCTACGATGCCCTGACCGGCCTGCCCAACCGCCGCCTGCTCCTGGAACGCTTGCATCAGGCCGTGCTGTCCCGGGCCCGGGCCAGCAAGTACGGGGCCCTGCTGTTCATCGACCTGGACAACTTCAAGACCCTCAACGACACCCAGGGCCACGACATGGGCGACCGACTGCTGGTGCAGGTGGCGGAACGGCTCAAGGCCTGCGTGCGGGAGGAGGACACGGTGGCCCGCCTGGGCGGCGACGAGTTCATCGTCATGCTCGACGAACTGGGTGAAGACAAGGACCAGGCTGCCGTCCTGGCGGAAATCGTCGGCGAGAAGGTCCTTGACCGTCTCAACCAGCCCTATCGCCTGGCCGACGGGGACCACCACAGCGGTGCCAGCATCGGCATCACCCTGTTCCACAACCACGACTTCACCGTGGAGGAACTGCTCAAGCGGGCCGATATGGCCATGTACCAGGCCAAGGCGGCGGGCCGCAACAACCTGCACTTCTTTGACCCGGCCATGCAGGCCGCCGTGGAGTCCCGGGCCAGTCTGGAACGGGAATTGCGCAACGGCATCAAGCGGCGGGAGTTCATTCTCCACTACCAACCCCAGGTGGACGGGTCCGGCCGCATTCTCGGCGCGGAAGCCCTGGTGCGCTGGAACCACCCTGAACAGGGCCTGCTGAGCCCCGGTACCTTTATTCCCGTGGCCGAATCCAGCGGCCTCATCCTCAACCTGGGCCAGATGGTGCTGGAAACCGCCTGCGCCCAACTGGCCTTGTGGCAGGCCAGCCCGGCGACCGCCCACCTGAGCCTGTCGGTCAACGTGAGCGCCCGCCAGTTCCGCCAGTCCGATTTCGTGGAGCGGGTGAAGGGCGCCCTGCAACATACCGGCGCCCGGGCCACGGGCCTCAAGCTGGAACTCACCGAGAGCATGATGCTGGACGGGGTGGAGGGGGTCATCGCCAAGATGCAGGCCCTCAAGGAACTGGGGGTGGGCTTCGCCCTGGACGACTTCGGCACGGGCTACTCCTCCCTGGCCTATCTCAAGCGCCTGCCCCTGGACCAGATCAAGATCGACCAGTCCTTCGTCCGGGATGCCCTCAACAACATCAACGACGCCACCATCACCCGCACCGTGCTGGCCCTGGGCCAGACCTTCGGCCTGTCGGTCATCGCCGAGGGGGTGGAAACGGCGGAGCAGCGCCATTTCCTGGAGATGCACGGCTGCAAGACCTTCCAGGGCTACCTGTTCGGCCGGCCCACCCCGGTGGAGGAACTGGAAGGCATGCTGGACAAGTTCGACCGGACCTACTGAGCCAGGTCCACCACGAAACGCCCGGTCACCCGCCCGGCCAGGATGTCCGCCGCCGCCGCCGGGCATTGTTCCAGGCCGATGGTCCTGACGATGCCCGCCAGATCCGCCGGAGTGATGCGTGCCGCCAGCAGGTTCCAGGCCGCTTGGCGCCGGGCCTGGGAGGCATAGACCGAGTCGATGCCCAGGAGGCTGATGCCGCGCAGGATGAAGGGGGCCACCGTGGCCGGCAGATCCATGCCCATGGCCAGGCCGCAGGCGGCCACCGCGCCGTTGCGCTTCACCTGGGCGCAGGCGTTGGCCAGGGCGTGGCTGCCCAGTGTGTCCACGGCGCCGGCCAGGCGTTCCTTCTGCAAGGGCTTGCCCGGGGCGGTGAAGTCGCTGCGGGGCAGGACCTCCGCAGCCCCCAGGCCCTTCAGGTAGGCCGCGTCCGCCGTCTTGCCGGTCACCGCCCAGACGCTGAACCCGGCCCGGGCCAGCAGCAGCACCGCCACCGAGCCCACCCCGCCGGTGGCGCCGGTGACCAGCACCGGCCCGTCGCCGGGGGTCAGGCCGTGGGCTTCCAGGGCCAGCACGCACAGGGCCGCCGTGTAGCCGGCGGTACCCAGGGCGGCGGCCTCGAAGGGACCATAGGGCCGGGGCAGTTTGACCGGCCAGCCGGCCGGCACCCGCACGAGCTCCGCCAGGCCTCCCCAACGGGATTCCCCCTGGCCCCAGCCGTTCACCACCACCGGGTCGCCGGGCTGGAAATCCGGGCTGGCGGAGCTTTCCACCACCCCGGCCGCGTCGATGCCCGCCACCAGGGGCCAGGCCCGGACGATGGGGCCGGCATTGGCGATGGCCAGGGCGTCCTTGTAGTTGAGGGTGGAATGGCTCACCCGCACCAGCACCTCCCCCTCGGGCAGCGCCGCCTCCTCCAGGCGGGCCACCCGGGCGGTAAAGGCAGGCTGGTTCTCCAGCAGCAGGGCCTGGAAGCTCATGGACGTTTCTCCTCGTTGCCGGTCAATGCCCGGATGGTGTCACGCATCCGCCAGACCATGTAGACCCCGGGCACCCCCAGCAGCACGGCCATGACGAAGAAGGCCGGCCAGCCGATGCTTTCGGCCATGACCCCGGCCAGGGGGCTCACGTAGATGCGGCCGATGGAGGCCAGGGCCGACAGCAGGGCGTAGTGGGTGGCGGTGTAGCGCTGGTTGCACAGGCTCATCAGCAGCGCCACGAAGGCCGCCGTGCCCATGCCGCTGGTGATGTTCTCGGCGGCGATGGCGAACATCAGCAGGTTGTCGATCTCGGCCGGTTGGAGGATGGCCATGAAGCCCCAGTCGAAGGGTTCCAGGGTGAAGCCGCCCCAGGCCCCCCGGCCCAGCACCGCCAGGGTGTAGAAGCCGAAGTTGGCCAGCATCTGCAACACCCCGAAGAGCAGCAGGGCCCGGTACAGGGACAGGCGCAGCATGAGGGCGCCGGCCAGGATGGCGCCGAAGATGGTCAGCCAGATGCCGATGATCTTGTTGACGATGCCCACCTCCGCCTGGGTGAAGGCCATGCCCTTGATGAGGAAGGGCGTGGTCAGGCTGCCGGCGAAGGCGTCGGACAGCTTGTAGAGCACGATGAGCAGCAGGAAGGCCCAGGCCCCGGGCTGGGCGAAATAGGTGGTGAGGGAACGGTTGAGGGTCTCGAAGCCCACCCGGCGGGCCGCCCAGCCGCCGAGGGGCAGGGCGCAGGCGATGCCGGCCAGGACGAAGAGCAGGCGGATCCACTTGTTGGGATCCTCCGGATCCAGACCCAGGCCCATGAGGACCCAGCGGCTCAGGAAGGCCCCGGCCAGCACCCCGGAGAGCAGGGCCAGGAAACCCAGCAGTTCCTTCTTCGGATCCGAATCCAGGGGCCGGGACGCGCCCCCCACCCGGGGCGTGGCCAGCAGGGAAAACGCGGCGGCTCCCACCATGATCCAGGCCATGATCTCGTAGACCCGGCTCCAGCCCCACTGCTCGGCCCAGATGAGGGCGATGCCCCCGGACAGGATCATGCCCACCCGGTAGCCGAACACCGCCAGGGACCCCCCCAGGCCCCGCTCGTGGGCCGCCAGCACGTCGGTGCGATAGGCGTCGATGACCACGTCCTGGGACGCGGACAGGAAGGCCACCAGCACCGCCACCCCGGCGAAGGCCAGGGGCGCGCCCTGGGGGGACAGGCCGGACATCCACCACAGGGTGGCGGCCATGACCAGTTGGGTGGCCATCAGCCAGCCCTTGCGCCGGCCCAGGAAGGGCGGCTCGAAGCGATCCATGAGGGGCGCCCAGAGGAACTTGAAGGTGTAGGGCACCCCCACCAGGCCCAGGAAGCCGATGGTGGCGATGTCCACGCCCTCCACCGTCAGCCAGGCCTGCATGGCCTGACCGGTAAGGGACAGCGGCAGGCCCGAGGCGAAGCCCAGGACCAGGACGGCGAACAGGCGATGGAAGGCGGCGAGGCTAGAGGGCATGGTCGTAATCCACCACCAGGGGCGCGTGGTCGGAGAAGCGCTGGTCCTTGTAGACGAAGGCGGAGCGGGCCTTGGCCGCCAGGACCGGGGTGGCGATCTGGTAGTCGATGCGCCAGCCCACGTTCCTGGCCCAGGCCTGGCCCCGGTTGCTCCACCAGGTGTAGGCCTCGCCGGTGTGCTCCGGGTAGAGGCGGCGATAGACGTCCACCCAGCCCAGGCGCGCGAACAGGTCGCCGAGCCAGGCCCGCTCCTCGGGCAGGAAGCCGGAGTTCTTCTGGTTGGACTTCCAGTTCTTCAGGTCCATGGCCTGGTGGGCGATGTTCCAGTCGCCGCACAACAGCACGTCCCGGCCGCTGGCCGCCAGGGCCTCCAGCCGGGGCAGGAAGCGTTCCATGAAACTGAACTTGGCGGCCTGGCGTTCGTCTGAGCTGGAACCGGACGGCAGGTAGAGAGACACCACCGACAGGTTGCCGAAGCGGGCTTCCAGGTAGCGGCCCTCGGCGTCGATGTCGGTGATGCCCAGGCCTTCCACCAGGGTATCCGGCGTCCGGCGGGTATAGATGCCCACGCCGCTGTAGCCCTTTTTCTCGGCGGGGTGGAAATGGCCCGTCAGGTCCCCGGGGGCCCGCATTTCCGGGGTGAGGTCGGCGAGCTGGGCCTTGAGTTCCTGGAGGCAGACCAGGTCCGCCCCCTGTTTTTCGAGCCAGGGATACAGTCCCTTGCTGGCGGCGGAGCGGATTCCGTTAAGATTCAGGGAAATGACACGCATGGCAATAAGGTGAATGGTGGAGACTTTCAAGGATGCCTTCCTTGACTTTGCGATCGGCCAGCAGGTTTTGCTGTTCGGCGAATTCAAGACCAAGGCGGGGCGGCTGAGCCCCTATTTCTTCAACGCCGGCCTGTTCAGCGGCGGCGTTGCTTTGAAGCGGCTGGGCGAATTCTACGCCAAGGCCATCGGTGCTTCGGGCCTGGCCTTCGACGGGCTGTTCGGGCCGGCTTACAAGGGCATCCCCCTGGCCGCCTCGGTGGCCATCGCCCTGGCTGCCGAGGGCCGTGACGTGCCTTTCAGCTACAACCGCAAGGAAGCCAAGGATCACGGCGAAGGGGGGAGCATCGTCGGCGCCAGGCTGGCCGGGCGGGTGCTCATCGTGGACGACGTGATCTCCGCCGGCACTTCGGTGCGGGAATCCGTGGAACTGATCCGCGCCGCCGGGGCCGAACCCTGCGGCGTGGCCATCGCCCTGGACCGCATGGAACGGGGCCTGGGGGCCCTGTCGGCGGTACAGGAGGTGAGCCGGGACTACGCCATTCCCGTGGTGTGCATCGTCTGCCTGGACGATCTGGTCAGTTATCTGGCCGGCCGTCCCGGCGAAACCGATCGGCTGGCGGCCATCCGTGCCTACCGGGATGCCTATGGCGTGGGAACCGCCTGAATCGTGCGCGCCCTGCTGCCGTTTTTCCTGTTTTTCGTGTCCCTGGGCACCCAGGCCGCCACCTATCGCTGGGTGGACGAGAACGGCAAGGTCCATTACGGCGATGTGTTGCCCAGCCAGACACCCAGCAAAGGGGGAGCCGAACTGGACAAGCAGGGCCGGGTGAAAAAGGATTCACCGGGCAGTCTGATCAGCCCGGCGGAGCGCCGGCGCATGGAAGAGGCCCGGGTCCGGGAGGAAGAGGCCCGGCGCCAGGCGGAGGCCCAGCGTCGCCGGGACCAGGCGCTGCTCACCACCTTCGTCAGCGAGGACGAGATCGATCTGGCCCGGGACCGGGCCCTGGAGCAGGAGGTGGCCAGGCTGCGGGGCTTGAGTGCCCGCCTGACCGCGGCCAGCGAGAAGCTGACCTATGCCAACGGCCAGATCAGCCACTACATGGGCAATGGCATGGTGCCGCCGCGCACCTTCACCCAGATGAAGACTGAAGCGGAAGGGGAGTTGGCCGCAGTCAACGCCCAGATACTCAACTCCCAGAACTCCATGCAGGACATCAAACTGCGGGCCGAGGCCGACCGACTGCGCTTTCGGGAGTTGAAGGGCTACCGCTGAGCGATAGCCCGTACCTCAGGCGCCGCCGTTCAGTTTGGCGCGCAGCAGATCGTTGACCTGGGCCGGATTGGCCTTGCCCCGGCTGGCTTTCATCACCTGGCCCACCAGGGCGTTGAAGGCCTTCTCCTTGCCGGACCGGAACTCCTCCACCGACTTGGCGTTGGCGGCCATGACCTCGTCGATGATGCGTTCGATCTCGCCGGAATCCGACATCTGCTTGAGGCCCTTGGCCTCGATGATGGCGTCGGGTTCGCCGCCTTCGTTCCACATGGCTTCGAACACCTGCTTGGCCAGCTTGTTGGACAGGGTGCCGTCGGCGATGCGCTTCACCAGCCCGGCCAGTTGCCCGGGGGTGATGGGAATGGCGCTGACGTCCTTCTCGGCCCGGTTCAGGCTGGCGGATACCTCGCCCTGGAGCCAGTTGGCCACGGTCTTGGCCTGGCCGTCCCCGGCCAGGGCCACGGTGTCCATGAAAAAGCGGGCCATTTCCCGTTGGCTGGTGAGGCTGGCCGCATCGTAGGCGGTCAGGCCGTAATCCCGCTGGAAGCGTTCGCGCATGGCCCCGGGCAGTTCCGGCAGGCCGGCCCGCACCTGGTCGATCCAGGCCTCGTCCAGCTTCACCGGCAACAGGTCCGGATCGGGGAAGTAGCGGTAGTCGTGGGCGTCTTCCTTGCTGCGCATCATGCGGGTTTCGCCCGTATCCGGATCGAACAGCACGGTGGCCTGCTGGATCTTGTGGCCGTCCTCGATCTGCTCGATCTGCCAGCGCACTTCGTAGTTGATGGCCTGTTCCAGGAAGCGGAAGGAGTTCAGGTTCTTGATCTCCCGCCGGGTGCCGAATTCCTTCTGGCCCACGGGCCGCACCGACACGTTGGCGTCCACCCGGAAACTGCCTTCCTGCATGTTGCCGTCGCAGGTGCCGATCCAGGTCACCAGGGTGTGCAGGGCCTTGGCGTAGGCCACCGCTTCCTTGGCGGAGCGCATGTCCGGTTCCGAGACGATCTCCAGCAACGGCGTGCCGGCCCGGTTCAGGTCGATGCCCGTCATGCCGTGGAAGTCTTCGTGCAGGGACTTGCCCGCATCCTCTTCCAGGTGGGCCCGGGTCAGACGGATGGTCTTGGTCTCGGCCTTGTCTCCCTCGCCGACCTGGATGTCGATGCTGCCCCCTTCCACGATGGGCAGTTCGAACTGGCTGATCTGGTAGCCCTTGGGCAGGTCCGGGTAGAAGTAATTCTTGCGGGCGAAGACGTTGGTGCGGTTCAGCCTGGCGCCGATGGCCAGGCCGAACTTGATGGCCCGTTCCACCGCCCCCTTGTTGAGTACCGGCAACACCCCGGGCAGGGCCAGATCCACCTGGCAGGCCTGGGTGTTGGGTGCGGCACCGAAGGCGATGCTGGCGCCGGAAAAGATCTTGGACTGGGTGGTGAGCTGGGTATGCACTTCCAGCCCGATGACGGTTTCCCATTGCATGTCTGTTTACCTCGTGAGGAGTGAGGGGTGAGGAGTGAGGGGGAACAAACCCGTGGCCATCTCCTAACTCCTTACCCCTTTCTCCTCACTCAGCGCCGGTCGGTGCTGGTGCCAGTCGGTGGCGAGTTGATATTGGTGGGCCACGCCCAGCATCTTCGCTTCGCTGAAGTAATTGCCGATGAGCTGCATGCCGATGGGCAGGCCCTGGCCGTCGAAACCGCAGGGCAGGGACATGCCCGGCAGGCCGGCCAGGTTCACGGCGATGGTGTAGATGTCGGACAGATACATCTGCACCGGATCGTCGGCCTTCTCCCCCAGCTTGAAGGCGGTGGAGGGGGCGGTGGGCCCCAGGATCACGTCGCAGGACTTGAAGGCCTCGGTGAAATCGTCGGCGATGAGCCGGCGCAAACGCTGGGCCTGGATGTAGTAGGCGTCGTAGTAGCCGTGGGACAGCACGTAGGTGCCGATCATGATGCGCCGCTTGACCTCGGCCCCGAAGCCCTCGGCCCGGGTCTTCTCGTACATGTCGGTCAGGTCCTCGTACTCGGGGGTGCGATAGCCGTAGCGCACGCCGTCGAAGCGGGACAGGTTGGACGAGGCCTCCGCCGGGGCCAGCACGTAATAGGCGGCCACCGACAGGCGGGAGTTGGGCAGGCCCACTTCCACCGTCTCGGCCCCCAGGCCCTTCAACTGGGCGATGGCGTCCTCCACGGCCCGGGCGGTGTCGGCGGACATGCCCTCGGCGAAGAATTCCCGGGGCAGGCCGATCTTCAGGCCGGCCAGGGGCCTGGCCCCCGGGGTGGGCGTCAATTCCCGGGTGTAGTCCTCCTTTGCCCGTTCCAGGCTGGTGGAATCCCGGGGGTCGAAGCCGGCCATGACGTTGAGCAGCAGGGCGCAGTCCTCGGCGGTGCGGGCCATGGGGCCGCCCTGGTCCAGGCTGGAGGCGAAGGCGATCATGCCGTAGCGGGACACCACCCCGTAGGTGGGCTTCAGGCCGGTGATGCCGGTGAGGGCCGCCGGCTGGCGGATGGAGCCCCCGGTGTCGGTGCCGGTGGCCGCCGGGGCCAGACCCCCGGCCACGCAGGCGGCGCTGCCGCCGGAGGAACCGCCGGGCACTCGGCTGGTGTCCCAGGGGTTCTTCACCGGGCCGTAGAAGCTGGTCTCGTTGGACGAGCCCATGGCGAACTCGTCCATGTTGGTCTTGCCCAGACAGGGCATGCCCGCCGCCTTGAACTGCTCGATGACGTGGGCGTCGTAGGGCGAGACGAAGTTGGACAGCATCTTCGAGCCACAGGTGGTGAGCCAGCCTTCGGCGCAGAAGATGTCCTTGTGGGCAATGGGCACGCCGGTGAGCATGCCGGCCTGGCCGGCTGCCCGCCGGGCATCGGCGGCCCGGGCCTCGGCCAGGGTCCGTTCCGGGTCCACGGTGATGAAGGCGTTGAGTTCCGGATTGCGGGTCTGGATGCGGGCCAGGTAGTCCTGGCAGAGTTCCACGCTGGAAGCCTGGCCGGCGGCGAGGAGTTGGGAGAGGGATTGGATGGTGTTCATGTTTTCTTGAGCTGGTAGTCGGTAGTTGGTAGTGGGTAGCGCTGATTCAGCGCGCCTTTGGCGCGGAAAAATACAGCTACGAGCTACCGGCTACGGGCTACCCGCTATTCAATCACTTTCGGCACCAGATACAGCCCATCCTCCACCTGGGGGGCCACCGCCTGGAAGGCGGACCGGCGGTCGGGTTCGGTGACCGTGTCGGGACGCAGCCGCTGGGCCAGGTCCTGGGCGTGGGACATGGGCTCCACGCCGGCGGTGTCCACGGCCTGCATCTCGGCGATGAGGCCGAAGATGCCGTTCAACTGGTCGCGATAACCTGCGGCTTCGCTTTCCGTGACCCGGATGCGGGCCAGCTGGGCGATGCGTTCGACGTCCTGGAGGGAGAGGGACATGGGTGTCGGCTCTTATTACAACAAGCGGGCTAGGTTATCATACGCCGCTATTTTTCCGACCTTCGGGACCCCCTTTCATGTTTGGAATGCTACGCGGCTACTTCTCCACCGATCTGGCGATCGACCTGGGAACGGCCAACACCCTCATCTACGTGCGCGGCCGGGGCATCGTCCTGAACGAGCCCTCGGTCGTCGCCATCCGCCAGGAAGGCCTCACCGGCAAGAAGACCATCCAGGCGGTGGGCATCGAGGCCAAGCAGATGCTGGGCCGTACGCCGGGCAACATCCAGGCCATCCGGCCCATGAAGGACGGCGTCATCGCCGACTTCAACATCACTGAGCAGATGCTCAAGTTCTTCATCAAGAAGGTCCACGACACCCGCCTGTTCCACCCCAGCCCGCGCATCATCATCTGCGTGCCCTCCGGCGCCACCCAGGTGGAACGGCGGGCCATCCGGGAATCGGCCATCGGCGCCGGCGCCCGCCAGGTGTACCTGATCGAGGAACCCATGGCGGCGGCCATCGGCGCCGGCATGCCGGTGGCGGAAGCCACCGGTTCCATGGTGGTGGACATCGGCGGCGGCACCACCGAGGTGGGCGTCATCTCCCTGGGCGGCATGGTCTATTCCACTTCCGTGCGGGTGGGCGGCGACAAGTTCGACGACGCCATCATCAACTACATCCGGCGCAACTACGGCATGCTCATCGGCGAGGCCACCGCCGAGCAGATCAAGAAAGAGATGGGCTCCGCCTTCCCCGGCTCCGAAGTGCGGGAGATGGAGGTGAAGGGCCGCAACCTGGCGGAAGGCATCCCGCGCAGCTTCACCATCACCAGCAACGAGATCCTGGAAGCCCTCACCGACCCCCTGAACACCATCGTCTCCTCGGTGAAGTCGGCCCTGGAGCAGACCCCCCCGGAACTGGGTGCCGACATCGCCGACAAGGGCATGGTGCTCACCGGCGGCGGCGCCCTGCTGCGGGACCTGGACCGGCTGCTCATGGAAGAGACCGGCCTGCCGGTCATCGTCGCCGAAGACCCCCTGTCCTGCGTGGTGCGCGGCTCCGGCCGGGCCCTGGAGGAAATGGACCGGCTGTCCACGGTGTTCACCAACGACTGATTCTGGTGCGGAGTGACGTGTAAGGAGTGAGGGAAAGGCCCGCTCCTCACCCCTCGCCCCTCACCCTTCACCACCCATGTCTCCCGCCCCCCACGCGCCGCTGTTCGTCCGGGAGATGGGGTTGCCGGCCCGCTTCGGGGTCTACGTCCTGCTCTGCCTGTTCCTGCTCGGTCTGGATGCCCGTTATTCCGCCCTGTCCGGCGTGCGGGCCGGTCTCAATACCCTGCTCCACCCCCTCCAGGCTGTCCTGGCCCAGCCCTGGGCCTGGACCCAGGACGTGTCCGGTTTCTTCGTCACCCACGGCGAGCTGGCGGCCGAAAACGTGCGGCTGAAGGAGGAGCGGGACCGGCTGCGCGCCGACTTCCTGGACCGCCAGGCCCTGGCCGCCGAGAACGCCAACCTGCGGGATCTGCTGGCCCTGGCCCACCATCCCGGGGTGATCCCGGTGGTGGGAGAGATCCGGGAAACCGTGGCTGATCCCTTTTCCCGCAAGGTGATCATCGACCGGGGGAGTGCCCATGGCCTGGAGGCAGGCTGGCCGGTGGTGGATGCGGCGGGCCTGGTGGGCCAGGTGACCCGGGTCTATCCCTGGACTGCCGAGGTGACCCTGCTCACCGACCGGGACCAGGCAGCGCCGGTGCAGAACATGCGCAACGGGCTGCGCCTCATCGTTTCCGGCCAGGGTTCCGACAACCTGCTGGAGATCCGTTTCCTGGACATGCATGCCGACCTGCAACCCGGCGACTGGCTCTACACCTCGGGCATCGATGGGGTGTATCCGGCGGGTATTCCGGTGGCCCGGGTGATGCAGACCGAACCGCCCCGCCACACCCCCTTCGCCCGGGCCGTCTGCCGGCCCCTGGGCGGGGTGGGCAATTACCGCCACGTTGCGGTGCTCAAGCCCCGGCTTCCACCCCAGGCTCCGCCTGTTCCCGCCCCCCGCCCGCCCCCCGGCCATGCCCCGCGCTGAACCCCCCGCCGAAAAGCCCCTGCTGCCCCAGGGCGCGGAGCTGGCTCCGCCCCCCACGCGGCTCAAGGTCTATGGCAGCCTGGCCCTGTCCCTGGCTGCCACCCTGCTGCCCTGGTCCGACGATTTGCACTGGCTGGTGCCGGACTTCACCCTCATGGCCCTGCTCTACTGGAACATCCATGCGCCCCGCCTGGCCGGCCTGGGCATGGCCTTCACCCTGGGCCTGGTCACCGACGTGGCCCGGGGGGTGCTGATGGGTCTCAACGCTCTGGCTTTCTGCGCCGCCACTTTCGTGATCCTGCTGGTGCAGCGCCGTCTGGAGGGCTTTGACGCCCCCCGGCAAAGCCTCCAGGTGGCCCCGGTGCTGCTGGGCAAGGAGGCCCTGGTGCTGACCCTGGGCCTCATGCTGGGCCTGGGGGAGGCGGACTGGCGCTGGCTGGCAGCCGGCGTGGTGGCCGGGGTGCTGTGGATGCCCCTGGCCTGGCTGGTGGACCGCCTGACGGGCCGGCCGTCCCGACCCCCCGTGCCCTTGCCGTGAGCAACCTGCGCCTCATCAACCCGGACGTGGAGTTCCTGCGCTACCGGCGGCGTATGGAAATCGCCGGGGTGATCGCCGCCTTGTTGTTTCTGGTCCTGTTCTCCCGTTTCGTCTGGCTGCAACTGGTCCAGTACGACCATTACCATGCCCTGG
This sequence comes from Thiobacillus denitrificans, assembly GCA_020723405.1. GTDB lineage: Bacteria > Pseudomonadota > Gammaproteobacteria > Burkholderiales > Thiobacillaceae > PFJX01. Next base: position 172,199 of record DYIY01000003.1, read on the forward strand.
CCGAGAACAACCGCATCTCCCTGGTGCCGGCGCCGCCTTCCCGGGGGGTGGTCTATGACCGGCAGAACATGGTGCTGGCCCACAACTTTGCCGCCTATACCCTGGAGATCACCCCTGCCAAGGCGGGCAGGCTGGAGGACACCATCGAGCGGCTGGCCCAGGTGGTGACCATCGAGCCCGGTGACCGCAAGCGCTTCAAGAAGCTGCTGGCGGAAAGCAAGAATTTCGAGAGCATCCCCATCCGCAACATGCTCAGCGAGGAGGAGGCCGCCCGCTTCGCCGTGAACCGGTTCCGCTTCCCCGGGGTGGAAGTGAAAGCCAGGCAGTTCCGCCAGTATCCCTTCGGCGACGGTTTTGCCCACGTGGTGGGTTACATCGGCCGGATCGGCGAAAAGGATGCCCAGCGGCTGGAGGAATCCGGTCTGGCGCCCAATTACAAAGGGACCGACCACATCGGCAAGCTGGGCATCGAGGCCACCTACGAGCCCTGGCTCCACGGCCGGACCGGCATCGAGAAGGTGGAGACCGATTCCGGCGGCCGGGCGGTGCGGGTCTTGTCGCGCACGGCGCCGGTGGCCGGTTTCAACCTCTATCTCCACCTGGATGCCCGGCTCCAGCAGGTGGCCGAAAAGGTGTTCGGCGATTACCGGGGCGCACTGGTGGCCCTGGACCCGCGCAACGGCGGGGTGTTGGCCCTGGTGTCCAAGCCCGGTTTCGATCCCAACCTGTTCGTGGATGGCATCGACACCGCCACCTGGAAGGAGCTCAACGAGTCCCTGGACCGGCCCCTCATCAACCGGGCCCTGCGCGGGGTCTATCCGCCGGGCTCCACCATCAAGCCCTTCATGGGCCTGGCCGGCGTGGAACTGGGGGTGCGCAAGCCGGGCGACACCATTGCCGACCCGGGCTATTTCACCCTGTCCGGCAGCAGCCACCGCTACCGTGACTGGAAGAAGGACGGCCACGGCATGGTGGATCTCAAGCGCTCCATCACCATCTCCTGCGACACTTATTACTACGGCCTGGCCCACCAGATGGGCATCGAGCGCATGGCCGGCTACCTGGGCCACTTCGGCTTTGGCCGCAGGACGGGGGTGGACCTGGATGGGGAACTGGCCGGTCTCATGCCCACGCCAGCCTGGAAGACCAAGCGTTTCAAGCAGCCCTGGTGGCCCGGTGAGACGGTGGTGGCCGGCATCGGCCAGGGTTACGTGCTGGCCACCCCCATGCAGTTGGCCGTGGCCACCATGGCCCTGGCCAACGACGGCGTGGTGTACAAGCCGCAATTGCTGCGGGCCTGGAAGGACCCGGCCAGCGGCAAGGTGAGTTACGCCGCGCCCCAGATCGTGGACCGCATCAGGATCACGCCCGAATACCTGCGCCTGGTGAAGGAAGCCATGATCGACGTGACCCGGCCCGGTGGAACGGCTTCTGCGGCCGGCGCCAACGCCCCCTACCTGTTCGCCGGCAAGACCGGCACTGCCCAGGTGGTGGGCATCAAACAGGGGGCCCGCTACGTGGAAAGCCAGGTCCACGCCCGGCACCGGGACCATGCCCTGTTCATCGCCTTCGCCCCTGCCGACGATCCCAAGATCGTGGTGGCCGTGATGGTGGAGAACGGTGGCCACGGGGGTTCCACCGCTGCGCCCATCGCCCGCAAGGTGGTGGACTATTGGCTGCTGGGCAAACTGCCCACCATCTACGCCCCCGAGGAAGCCGCCGATGAGGCCATTCCCGATGAAGTGGAGGACAGCGGCCCGGCGGGCAGTGAGTCCCGGGTGGTGGTGCCCGAGGAGATCGTCGAATGATCCAGCGTTTCATCCTCCGCCTGGTGGCCCACCTGGACGGTCCCCTGATGGGCCTCCTGGCCCTGCTTCTGCTGATCAGCACGGCCACCGTGTTCAGCGCCTCGGGGGAGAACACCGACCGGGTGGTTGCCCACCTGACCAACATGGGGGTGGCCTTCACCGCCCTGCTCATCATGAGCCACATCCCCCCCCAGCGGCTCATGCAGTTCGCCCTGCCGGCCTACGTGGTGGGCTTGCTGCTGCTGCTGGGGGTGGCCTTGTTCGGGGTGGTGGTGAACGGCTCCCGGCGCTGGCTGGAGTTGGGCATCACCCGCATCCAGCCCTCGGAACTCATGCGTCTGGCGGTGCCCATGATGCTGGCCTGGTATTTCCACTACAAGCAGGAGACCCTGCGCGGCCGGGACTTCGCCATCGCCGCCCTGATGCTGGTGCTGCCGGTGGGCTTCATTGCCAAGCAGCCGGACCTGGGCACCTCCCTGCTCATCACGGCCTCGGGCTTTTACGTGCTCTATCTGGCGGGGCTGTCCTGGAAGTTCATCCTGGGCGCCGCCGTGGCCGCCGGCTCGGCCCTGCCCCTGGCCTGGAACTACCTGCTGCACGATTACCAGCGTCAGCGGGTGCTCACCCTCATCGACCCGGCTTCGGATCCCCTGGGGGCCGGCTACCACATCATCCAGTCCACCATCGCCGTGGGTTCCGGCGGTCTGGCCGGCAAAGGCTGGATGATGGGTACCCAGACCCACCTGGATTTCCTGCCCGAACGCAGCACCGACTTCATCTTCGCCGTGTTCTCCGAGGAGTTCGGCCTCATCGGCAACCTGTTCCTGCTGCTTCTGTACGCCGCGATCATCTGGCGGGGCCTGTGGCTGGCGGCGGGCGCCACCTCCCTGTTCGGCCGCCTGTTGTCCGGGGCCATCGTGCTCAACTTCTTCACCTACGCCTTCGTCAACATGGGCATGGTGTCCGGCATCCTGCCCGTGGTGGGCGTGCCCCTGCCCCTGGTGAGCTACGGCGGCACCTCCATGTTGACCGTGTTGTTGAGCCTGGGCATCGTCATGAGTGCGGCAACGCATAAAAAGCTTGTAAAAACATAGTGGATACGCGCTACACTTGGAGCAGTTTCTAATTGCTGCGACTCGTGCCATGCGGACCCGTCCCCTCCTCCTCATCCTGGCCCTCGGCGCCGCCCTCGCCGGTTGCGGCACCGCCCCCACCAAGACGGCCGACAAGGACGACGGCACGGTGACCCCCCCCTACAAGGGCGGCGGTTACTACAAGGACGACGGCCCGGGGGCCAATCCCCCCGCCAATCTGGCCGACATTCCCGACCCCGCGCCCAAGTGGGAACCCCTGCATCGCTATGCGAACGACCGTTACAAGGTCATGGGCAAGGAATACGTGCCCCTCTCCGCCGACAAGGCGTACAAATCCAAGGGCCTGGCCTCCTGGTACGGACGCAAGTTCCACGGCAAACCCACATCCTCAGGCGAGCCCTACGACATGTACGCCATGTCCGCCGCCCATCCCACCCTGCCCCTGCCCAGTTACGCCAAGGTCACCAACCTGGAGAACGGCAGGAGCGTCATCGTCCGGGTGAACGATCGGGGGCCCTTCCACGAGGGGCGCATCATCGACCTGTCCTACACCGCCGCCTACAAGCTGGACATCCTCAAGGGCGTGACCCCGGTGGAAGTGGAATCGGTGCTGCCGGACACCCCGGCCCCCAGCTCCTTCGTGGCCCAGGCCGCCGACGATTTCAATCCCCTGGCCGTGCCGGCCCCCAGCATGGCCCCCGAACCGGCCGTGGCACCGCCCCAGGTCGGCAAGGCCATCTATCTGCAACTGGGCGCCTTTGCCAAACCGGAAACGGCGGACGGCGTGCTCAACCGGGCTTCTGCCATCCTGTCCCGGGGCTTCCCCGGGGTGTTGCGTATCGAAAGCAACGGCCTCTACAAGGTCCAGGCCGGCCCCTTCGCCAACACCGAAGACGCCGACCGTGCCGCCGGCCGGGTCCAGTCCGAACTGGGCATCAAGGCGTACAAGGTGGCGGCCGGCGGCACAGCCGCCAGCCCGGCGGCGGCCTCCCAAGCGGCGGCGCAACCGGTCCCGCTGCCTGTCATCCTGACCGACAACCCGGGCCCCGGCCTCTATCTGCAATTGGGTGCCGTTTCCTCTCCCGATGCCGCCGAAGCCCTGGCCGGCCGTGTGCAATCCCGCTATGGCGACGACTTGCCGGGATTGGCCCGGGTCAGTGCCGGCACCCTCTACAAGATCCAGGCCGGCCCCTTCGCCGACAGTGCCGCCGCCGACAAACTGGCGGCGGCCTACCAGCAGGATTTTGGTGTGAGACCCTACAGACTGGTGCGCTGAGCCCATGGCCCGGCGGGAACCGCCGGGCCCACATGAGGGTCATGAAGGGGCGGCTTGGGCCGCCCCGTATAATTTCCGTCCAACGTTCAGATACCGATGCCCCCCATGAAGTTGATTGCCGCCTTTCTGTTCCTGCTTTCCCTGGTGTTCTCCGCGAGGGCGGCCCTGCCGGTGCCGCCGCCGCCCCAGATCGAGGCCCGGGCCTGGCTGCTCATCGACGCCGCCAGCGGTCTGCCCCTGGCCGAGAAGAACGCCGACGCCAAGGTGGAGCCGGCTTCTTTGACCAAATTGATGACCGCCTACATCGCCTTCACCAGTATCAAGGAAGGCCGCCTGACCCTGGAACAGAGCCTGCCCGTCTCGGAGAAGGCCTGGCGGGCCGAAGGCTCGCGGATGTTCCTGGACCCCAAGAAGCAGGCACGGGTGGAAGACCTGTTGAAGGGCATGATCGTCCAGTCCGGCAACGACGCCTGCATCGTGCTGGCCGAAGCCATCGCCGGTTCCGAGGAGAGCTTCGCCGCCCTCATGAACCAGATGGCCAAGCGCCTGGGCATGGCCAATACCCACTTCGTGAACGCCACGGGCCTGCCCCATCCCCAGCACACCACCACCGCCCGGGATCTGGCCAAGCTGGCCGGCGCCCTGATCCGGGAGTTTCCCGATCACTACAAGCTCTACTCCCTGCGTGAATTCGCCTACAACGGCATCACCCAGCCCAACCGCAACCGGCTGCTGTTCATCGACCCCAGCGTGGATGGCGTGAAGACCGGCCACACCGACAGCGCCGGTTACTGCCTCATCGCCTCCGCCCGGCGGGAACAACGGCGGTTGTTGAGCGTGGTCCTGGGTACCGGCTCCGACACCGCCCGGGCCATGGAAAGCCAGAAACTGCTCAACTACGGCTTCCAGTTCTTCGAGACCGCCAAGCTCTATCCCGCCAACCAGGCAGTGAGCAGCCTGCGCATCTACAAGGGCACGGAGAACGAAGTGAAAGCCGGCTTCATCGGCGATTTCTTCGTCACCGTGCCCCGCGGCACCAGCAAGGCCATCCAGGCCCAGCTCATCACCCAGCAGCCCCTGCTGGCGCCGGTCAAGCGTGGCCAGCGCCTGGGCACCCTGCGGCTGACGGCCAACGGCCAACCGGTGGGTGACTACCCCCTCCTGGCCCTGGAAGACGTGGAAGTGGCCGGTATCCTGGGCCGGGGCTGGGACGCCATCATGCTGATGTTCAAGTGAGGAAGTGAGTCGGGAGTCGAGAGTGGAGAGAGGAGTGGAGCCCACGGTCTATCTCAATGGGTGCTTCCTGCCCCTCGCCGAGGCCCGCATCCCGGTCATGGACCGGGGGTTCCTGTTCGGCGACGGGGTGTACGAAGTGATCCCCGTCTATGACCGCCGTCCCTTCCGCCTGGATGAACACCTGGATCGGCTCCAGGCCAGCCTGGACGGCATCCGCCTGGCCAATCCCCATACCCGGGCCCAGTGGACCGCTCTGGTGGAACAGATCTGTTGCGGCGTGGACTGGAACGACGTGGGCGTCTATCTCCAGGTCACCCGGGGACCGGGCCCCCGGGACCACGCCTTCCCCAAGGTGGTCAGTCCCACGGTCTTCCTCATGCCTCTGGAACTCACCGCCCCCGGTGCCGAACTGGTGGCCCAGGGCGTGGCTGCCATCACCGCCGAAGACACCCGCTGGGCCCGCTGCGACATCAAGGCCACCTCCCTGCTGGCCAACGTGCTGCTGCGCCAGCTTTCCGTGGACGCGGGCTGCGCCGAAACCCTCCTGGTGCGGGACGGCTGGCTCATGGAAGGCGCTGCCAGCAGCGTCTTCCTGGTGCGGGACGGTGTCATCCTGGCCCCCCCGAAAAGCCCCCTGATCCTGCCCGGCGTCACCTACGACGTGGTCCTGGAACTGGCCGCCGCCGAAGGTGTTCCCACCCGGGTGGCGCCCGTTCCCCAGACCGCCTTGGTGGACGCCGACGAGGTCTGGCTCACCTCTTCCACCAAGGAGATCCTGGCGGTCACCACCCTGGACGGCCGGGCCGTGGGCGACGGCCGGCCCGGCCCCCTGTATCGGCGGCTGATGGCCCGCTACCAGGACTATAAGCACACCGTCATGCGCGGAAAGGACCGGCCATGAGCGAGCAGGACACCCTCCTCGAATTCCCCTGCGACTTCCCGGTCAAGATCATGGGCCACAACGGCGACGGCTTCGCCCAGGCCATGGTGGCGATCGTGCTGCGCCACGCCCCGGATTTCCTGGCGGAAACCGTGGAAATGCGTGCCTCGTCCTCGGGCAGCTACCTGTCGGTGACCTGCACCATCCGGGCCACCTCGAAGGCCCAACTGGATGCCCTTTACCGGGAGTTGACCGGCCATCCCCAGGTGAAGGTGGTGTTGTAACCCCGGCCCACCAGGCGACGGACATGCTGCATCCCCTCATCACGATGCTGTTGTGCTCCGCCCTGGTGGGCCACGCCTGGGCGGGCACGGCCGACCAGGACCAGGCACGGGAGGTGGCAGGGGTCAACCTGCCTGCCTGCCTCCACAGACCCGGCCAGCCCCTGCTGTTGAACGGCGCGGGCCTGCGGCGGATCATGTTGCTCAAGGTCTACGTCGCCGCCCTTTACCTGCCCCGGCATCTCCATGATGCCCACACCATCCTGGACCAGGACATGCCCAGGCTCATGCAACTGACCCTGCTGCGGGACCTGACCACGGACCAGAACGTGGAGGCCCTCAAGGGGGGGCTGGAAGCCAACAACAGCGAACGGGAGCTGGCCGCCCTGGCGCCGGAAGTGGAACGCTTTCTGGGCTACATCCGCAGCCTCCACGCCGTCCCGGCCGGCACCGTCATCCAACTGGATTACCTGCCCGGAGCCGGCACCCGGGTGACCGTCGGCCACCGCCTGCTCGGCACGGTGCCCGGCGAAGCCTTCAACCGGGCCGTGCTGCGCATCTGGCTCGGTGAAGAACCGGTGCAGACCAGTCTGAAGAAGGCCTTGCTGGGGGAGGGCTGAGCACCGGGACGGGGGTATGGGGCCGGGATGGGGCGATGAATGCCCGCGCGGTCTTCGGCCAGGCGGGCTTTCTTTACCAGGGAAATGAGCGGTCAACAGCCGTTCCCAGGTTCAAACCGCGCACGCTTCGTCCTCACCCGCCACGCCATGGACTTCACCAGCCTCCGGCGTGGAGTGGGAGATGGTGCGTCTGAAACCAGTGGGCGACTGCCTGCCTGTCCCACGGTACGGCGCGGTGGCACGTCTCAGCGTCCGGGCCGCAGCACCAGGGCCAGGCCGGCGATGATGGGCAGCGCCCCCGCCAGATCCGAGGAGGGTACCGCCTCCCCCAGCAGGGCCATGGCCAGCAGGGTGGCGAACACCGGATTGAGCAGGTGGAAACCGCCGGCTCGGGCGGCGCCGCCGTGGCGCACCAGCCAGAGCAGCATCAGGGTCGTGCCGATGGAGACCACCGCCGCCTGATAGGCCAGGCTGCCGTAGAAGGCGGCATCGAAGCGGATGGCCAGGTCTTCGCGCCACCAGGCCAGGGGCAGCAAAGCCAGGCCGCTGGCCGGCAGTTGGACGAGGGCGATGCCCACCGGGTCCAATCCGCCGGCCACGGCCTGCCGGTTGAGCAGGGTGGAGGCTGCCAGGGCCAGGGTGCCCGCCAGGATGAGCGCCGCGCCGAAGCTGTCCACCCCGGCGCCCACGGCCGCCGAGGCCCGCCCGCCCATGATCCAGACCACGCCCGTAAAGCCCGCCAGCAGGCCAAGGGCCCCCCGCCAGCCAAAGGGTTCCCGCAGCCACAGGGCCGCCAGGGCGGCGGTCCACAGAGGGCTGGTGCTGGCCAGGATGGCCGTCAGCCCGGCGGGCACGGTCTGCATGCCCGTGTAGGCCAGGCCCAGGTACACGGCATTGGTCAACAGCCCGGCGGCCAGGGCTGCCCGCAAGGCGGCGCGATCCATCGGAGCTTTCCGGCGCCCCCTGGCGAGCCAGACGTACAGCGGCACCAGCAAAGCCCCCGCCAGCAGGAAGCGCAGGGACAGCAGGGTCAGGGGACCGGTGGCGGTCATGCCGATCTTGCCGGCGATGAAGGCCGAACTCCACACCAGGCTGAACAGTCCGCCCACCAGGGCCAGGCGGGGCAGGGAAACAGGAACGGAGCTCAGGGACAGGCTGGGGGAGGACATGGCCATCTCCAAAGGCGGTGGGATTGCCGCCAGCGTAGGGAAGGGTGCATGATTTTGGAAATTCATATATTTCAATCAATCATTCACAATCGAAATGATCAATACCCCCCCGGACCCCATCCCCCGCACACTGGACATGGACTTGCTGCGCACCCTGGTGGCCATTGCCGACAGCGGAGGCTTTTCCGCTGCCGCAGGCCGGCTGGGCCGCACCCAGTCGGCGGTCAGCCTACAGATCAAACGCCTGGAGGAAGCCCTGGGCCAGCCCCTGCTGGAACGGCGCCAGGGCCGGGTGGCCGGCCCCACTGCCGAAGGCCGGGTGCTGCTGGACTACAGCCGCCGCATCCTGCGCCTGAACGACGAGGCCTGGGCCTGCTTCAGCCGGCCGGACCTGGGCGGCCGGCTGCGTCTGGGGTTGCCGGAGGAGCTCATGGAAAGCGTGTTCCCCCGGGTCCTGGCGGATTTCAGCCGGGACTATCCCCGGGTGGAACTCACCGTGCGCTGCGACCTGTCCGCCCGCCTCACTGTTCTGGTGGAGGCTGGGGAACTGGATCTGGCCATCACCAAACGCATGCCGGGGGGCAAGGAGACGGACCCATCCACTCCCTGGCGCCGCCTGAGCGGGGACCCTCTGGTCTGGCTGGCCGGGGAAGGCAGCAACGCCCCGGATCGGCGGCCATTGCCCCTGGCCGTGTTCCACGAGGGCTGCGTGTTCCGCATGGCGGCCATTGCCGCCCTGGCCAGCGCCGGCATCCCCTGGCGGGCGGCCTTCGTGGCCAGCAGTTACACCGCCTTGCGCCACGCCGTTGCCACCGGCCTGGCGGTCACCCCTCTGCCGCGCGGCCTGCTGGCCCCGGGCCTGGTGGAGGCCGGCACCGGCTTGCCGGAACTGCCCGTCTCGGAGCTCATCGCCCGCTTCGGCCCCGGCGCGGTGTTGCCCTCTGCCCGGCGGCTGCTGGCGCTGTTCGAAACTCGGCTGCGGAACGGCTGAACCTAGGGGCCTGGGCGGCTGGAAGGGAAATCGGCTGCAAATCCGCCAGAGCGGTCCCTTCTCAGCCGCATTCCTGGGCAATAGTTCGGGCCCGGCGAAAGCGTCAAACACTGTCCTCGCTCAGGCGAATGTTTGCTTCGATTCCTCCACTCCGACAGGCTCCTGGTCGGATGGCGATGCCCATGTGGCAGGTCCATACCTCCCGCTTCAGCTACAACCGCAGTCGGTGCCCGGAGTGCCGCCCTCCAGGGGATGGCCGTCCCGCCGCCACCAGTCCAGGCCGCCCATCAGCTCCTTCACCCTGAAGCCCAGCCGGGCCATGTTCAACGCCCCCTTGGTGGAGGCGTTGCAGCCGATGCCGTCGCAGTAGGTGACGATCAGGGCCTGGCGGTCCAGGCCGGCGGTGCTGGCGGCATCCATGGCGCGATGGGGCAGCGACAGGGCGCCGGGGATGTGTCCCGCCGCGTAGGCCTCGGGGGAGCGGGCGTCGATGACGATGACGTTCTCACCCTGCTCCCGAGCCACCTTCAGGTCCCAGGCATCGATTTCGTAGGCCAGTTTGTCGGCGTAGTGCTTCAATTGGTCGTCCATGATGGCTGTCCTCCGCATTGTGTGGCGATACCGACAGCCTATCCCATCCCTGAGGGCGACGGCCCGTACAGTGGACGGCTTTGCCGGCCATGCAGCGGGCTCATTCCAGCGGCTTCACCGCCTCGATGGTGGCGGATACCACGTAATCCGCGATGGGCGTGCCCGGCGCCCAGTGGCGGATGAAAGCCCGGCTTGGGTCCTTGGACGTGATGCGGATGGCCCGGAACCCGGCCTGGTCCAGCATGGCCTCCAGTTCGGCGCCACCTGCCGCGCCCGCCATGCAGCCGGTGTAGAGGGCCAGATCGGCGCGCACCGCCTCCGGCAGCGCCCAGACGGGCAATCGGGCTTAATGCCCTCAACGTCAGCTATCCGAGGCAGTGTTGCCGCACGCCCGGTTTTCGGGATCTTCAGCTTTTCGGCTTGGGCAGCTGTCAACAGGACCCCGCCGCTGTGGCGGGTTCATGTGCAAATTTGCTATTGAAGCTGCGGTGGCTACAAGAAAAAACTTCCTTGGTCTGAGTACCCGTCCGGCTCGATTGACATGCCTGCGATCTTTGAAAGCAATGCGCGGCGACAGGAAAATTCTCCCCCTCCATCCTGAATCCATACCCCAAGACGCCGCTCAAGCCAGCAATGCGCAAAGGCATCACCATTGGACAAGTCGTTGAAACGATCCGGTTCCACTTCCGTGTTACGGGGATTTAGGACGACATATATGGAAAGTTCGTCACCACTGATAGCGTTCACGCTGGCCACCGCAGGTATCGCCCCATCAACCATGAAACGGTAAATGCCGCGTTCACTCTCATGGCTTTCCGGTGCGCCGCCTGGCCACCAGTTTTCACCGGGGGACATGCCAAACAAGCGTTGTTCAAGGCCGGCATTGATCGCCGTAACCAGTAGGTTGCGCCATGCCTGCCAGCGTACGCCGCGCCCCTTCCTGAGTGGAAAGCTCCGAAACGGAGAATAGGAGTGCTCAAATTCCGGTAACAGCCGCAGCTCATCTGGCACGGCGACATAACCGAGCTGACGCAGGCGCTGCACCAGGCTGGCATTTCTGGGCTTAAGGACCTCGATGGTTGCCCGGCCCGTCAACGCGGCACGCAAAGCCGCATGGGTCTTGAAGCCAAGGGCTGCGGCTACGCCTTCGCTTAGATGGGACGGTTACGACTTCGGCGGTGCGTTCTGCACCTTCAACGGCCTGATGGTGGCGGCCCAGTGGCTCAAGTCCCGGGGTCTGGTGAACCGGGTCGGCATCCTGGATTTCGACATGCACTACGGCAACGGCACCGACGACATCCTTACTCGTCTCCGCCTGGACTACGTGCGCCACTGCACCGCCGGCGCCCATTGGCATAAGGCCTGCGACGGCGAGGATTTCCTCGATGCGAACGACGGCATCGTGGAGGACATGGCGGACTGCGATCTGATCCTCTACCAAGCGGGTGCCGATCCCCACGTGGACGATCCCCTGGGCGGCTTTCTGTCCACCGAACAACTCCTGGAGCGGGACCGGCGGGTATTCGCCGCCGCCCGGGCCAGGAAGCGCCCGGTGGCCTGGAACCTGGCGGGCGGTTACCAGCGGGATGCCTCCGGCGGGATTCGGCCCGTCCTCGACATCCACGACAACACCTTGCGGGCCTGTTGGGAGAATGGCGGCGGCGCGTAATCCATTAACCAGCCTGCCTTGTCGGCGATTCGCACCAGACGACCACCCGCAAAGTCCCGCGCCATTTTATTTGTCGCGCGAGGCAGTCAAACGACAAATAAAGTGGCGCGTGACTGGTTGACCGGTTCGTGACTGGACACCGGCCTCCGCCGGTGTGACGGACTACCCCACGACCCAGACTGGATCGACGGGCCCCGGTCGAAGTCCCCTCAACCCTGCCCGTACCCCAGCCGCTCGGAAATCTTCCGCGCCGTTTCCTGCACCCGTTCCACCCATTCCAGCCGCCGCCGTTCCATGGGTGCGGACACCGACAGCCCGGCCACGGCGTTGCCGGTGGCGTCCCGCACCAGGGCGCCGATGCAGCCCACGCCCAGTTCCGCTTCCTCGTCGTCCAGGGCGTAGCTGCGGGCGGTGCTGGCGCCCACGTCTTCCAGCAGCTTTTGCAGGTCGGCCCGGGTGTTGGGGGTGTAGGCGGGCAGCCCGGTGCGCCGGGCGTAGTCGCGGATGGCGGCGGCGCCGGCCTCCCCCAGCATGAGCTTGCCCACGGCGGTGACGTGGAGGGGGGCCCGGCTGCCCACCACCTGTTCCACCCGCATCATGCGGTTGGGAGTCACCCGTTCCACGTAGACCACTTCGTCGCCCTGGCGCACCGTCAGGTTCACCGTTTCGCCCAGCAGGTCGCGCAGGGCTTCCATTTCCGGGCGGGCCGCCGAGCGCACGTCCAGGCCCACCCGGGCCTTGGCGGCCAGGCGCAGCAGATGGGGGCCCAGGCGGTAGTGGCCCTGGGCGTCCCGGGCCACGAAGTCGTGTTCGCCCAGGGCCCCGAGGATGCGGAAGGCGGTGGAGGGGTGGAGGCCCGTCTCGGCGGCCAGCACCTTGAGGGAGGCGCCCTGGTCTTCCGATGCCAGGGCGTCCAGCAGGGATACCAGGCGGTCGATGACCTGGATGGAGGAGGTCTTGTCCATGGGTGGGCTCCGGGGGTGTGGATGGCGACATTATTTCACATTATGAAACGCATTCTACATTGTGAATTGTTGAGTGTTTCTATAGGCTATATCCCACAACTGCCGACAAGGAGCCCGACATGAACGCCATCGCCACGGAAACCGCCCTCGCCCCCGCCTTCTGCGAGGGCATCCAGTACTTCGGCCCCGAGTGGCCCGGCCACGCCGAACAGGCGGCCAGCGCTGCCATCCCGGAAGGGAAGAAGGCCATCGCCGGGGCCAATGCCCCGGGGGCCGCCTACCAGACCCTGCTGGCCGCCGACGCCCTGCGCTACCTGACCTTGCAGATCTGCGGTGCCAAGGCTTCCGGCCACCCGGGGGGCTTCGCCTCCAGCGCCGAGGCCTATGCGGCCCTGGTGATGCTGGGCCACACCAACATCGTCACCGAGGTGGGCCACCACGCGCCGGGCTTCTATTCCGCCATGTTCCTGGATCGTTCCCTGGAGGACATGGGCATCCACACGGTGCAGCAGATGCGCGACCGGTTCCGGGAAAAGCACGGCCTGCTGGGCCACCTGTCCGGGGCCATCCCGGGCCTGCTGGCGCCCGCCGGGCCTCTGGGCCAGGGCCAGCACTTCGCCATGGCCGGCGCCCTGCTGCATCCCGGTGTGCTGTTCCCGGTGACCATCGGCGACGGGGGCATGGGCGAGCCCTACATCCTCAACGCCATGATGCACTTCAACACCGCCTACCCCACGGTGACCAACTTCCTGCCGGTGCTCATCTGGAACGGCTTCAGCCAGGAACACCACGCCATGTGCGCCACCTGGAGCAACGAACGGATGACCGCCTACTGGAAGGGCCACGGCTTCGAGCGGGTGTACCTGGTGGACGCCAAGCAGTTCGATGACGGCGGCCAGCTGGGCGCCTACGTGGACAGCACCGCCTTCTCCTTCGCCCAGCGCCTGGCCTTTGCCCAGGCCGTGCTGGAAGGGGCCGAGGCCGCCGCCAAGAGTGCCCTGTCCGGTCGCCGCACGGTGTTCATCGTCAAGCAACTGAAGGGCGCCGGGGTGCACAAGGTGGGGGCCAAGGCCCACAACCTCTACCCGGCCGACACCCTGGACGCGGAGCACATCAGCGCGGGCCTGCAACGGCGGGCCCTGAGCGCCGACGCCTGGCAACGGGTGCGCGACAACTTCACCCGGGCCGGCGGCGGCCCCGCCGCGAAGACCGTGGTCACCGAAGCGGTGCTGGACATCGTGCCCCTGCCCGACCTGGGAATCCGGGAATTCGCCGTGGGCGAGAAGCAGGTGCCCGCCACCGCCTTCGGCGCCCTGGTGGCCACCCTGGGCCAGCAGGATCCCTACTTCGTGGTCACCAACGCCGACGGCAACGAAGCCAGCGCCATGGCCAACATCAACCAGGCCCTGAAGATCCGCCACCCGGTGGAGGACCTGCTCTACCACCAGGAGCCCGGCGGCCAGGTCTACGAGCCCCTCAACGAGGACGCCTGCGCCGGCCTGGCGGCGGGCCTGGCCCTGTTCGGCGCCCGGTCCCTGTGGCTGTCCTACGAGAGCTTCGCCATCAACGGCTGGCCCATCGTGCAGACCGTGACCCAGGCCATGGCCGAACTGCGCCGGCCGACCCCGTCCCTGGTGTGCATGTTCACTGCCGGCGCCCTGGAGCAGGGGCGCAACGGCTGGACCCACCAGCGCCCGGAGATCGAGAACTACTTCGCCGCCCAGATGCGCAACGGCAACTTCTACGCCCTGTTCCCCTGCGACGCCAACCAGATCCAGGCGGCCTACGAGTGGGCCCTGAACAGCCACAACAAGGGCATCGCCATCATCGCTTCCAAGAGCCCCCTGCCGGTGCACACCACCCTGGAGCAGGCCCGGCGGGGCATCGAGGACGGCGCGGTGACCCTGTACGAAAGCGCGACGGGTTCGCGGACCGTGGTGTTCGCCGTGACCGGCGACATGGCCCTCCTGCCCGTGTTCGAGGCCAAGGACCGGCTGGAGGCGGACGGCGTGAAGGTGCGCATCGTGTCGGTGGCCAATCCCCGTCGCCTCTACCGGCCGTCTGACGTGGCCTGGGACACGGTGTCGCAACCCGACGGGGCCTTCATGGCCGACGCGGCCTTCGACGCCCTGTTCGACGGCGACGCCCTGATCGGCGTCAGCGGCGGCCCCTCCGGCCCCCTGGAGCCGGTGCTGCTGCGCAGCCGGGCCGCCCGGCGGGACGTGATGGCCTGGAAGCGGGGGGAAACCACCGCCAGCCCGGGGGAGATCATGGCCTTCAACGGGTTGACGGGCGAGGCCATGGCGGCGCGGGCGAAGGCCATGCTGGGCTGATCCCGGGTTCCCCCCTTTGAAAAAGGGGGGTTAGGGGGGATTTCGTTGCGGCATCACGTACTGGAGAGCCCTGCTAAATCCCCCCCGGCCCCCCTTTACGAAAGGGGGGAGAACACCCCCGCGAATCACCAGGAATCAGCGACCATGGACAACGCCAACCGCATCGATCACACCCACCCCGCCACCCCACCGGGCTGCTGCCGTTCCCCCCTTTGCAAAGGGGGGTAGGGGGGATTTCGTAGCGGCATCACGTACAGGAGAGCCCTGCTAACCCCCCCCGGCCCCCCTTTACAAAAGGGGGGAGAAAACCCCGCGAATCACCAGGAATCAGCGACCATGGACAACGCCAGCCGCATCGATCACACCCACCCCGCCAACCCACCGGGCGGTTGCCGTCCCCCCCTTTGTAAAGGGGGGTAGGGGGGATTTCGCAACGGCATCACCTATTGGAGAGCCCTGCCAAATCCCCCCCGGCCCCCCTTTACGAAAGGGGGGAGAACGCCCAGCGAATCACGAGGAGTCAGCCACCATGCCTCACACCAAGATCATCGTCCTCGACGACGACCCTACCGGCAGCCAGACGGTCCATTCCTGCCTGCTGCTCACCCGCTGGGATCCGGCCACCCTCCAGGCAGCCCTGCTGGATGACGCCCCCCTGTTCTTCGTGCTGACCAACACCCGGGGCATGGACGCGGCCCGGGCGGCGGCCGTCACCGGGGAAGTCTGCGCCAACCTGCGCCTGGCCCTGGCGGACCTGGCGGCCGGCGGGCGCACCCTCCAGCCCATCCTGGTGAGCCGCTCCGATTCCACCCTGCGCGGCCATTACCCGGTGGAGACCGACGTGATGGCTGAAACGCTTGGCCCCTTCGATGCCCATTTCCTGGTGCCGGCCTTCTTCGAGGGCGGGCGCAGTACCCGTGACAGCGTCCACTACCTGAAGGTGGACGGGGTGCCCACGCCGGTCCACGAAACCGAGTTCGCCCGGGATTCGGTGTTCGGCTACCGGCACAGCTACCTGCCCGACTACGTGGAGGAAAAGACCCGGGGCCGCATTCCCGCCGGCCAGGTGGAACGCTTCCTGCTGGCGGACCTGGCCCCGGGCCGGGAGGACGCCTTGCTGGCCCGGCTCATGGCCCTGACCGACAACCGCTGCTGCGTGGTGGACGGCAAGGACCAGGCGGACCTGGACCGCTTCGCCGCCGCCGTGCGCCGGGCCAGCGCCGCCGGCAAGCGCTTCCTGTTCCGTTCCGCCGCCAGCCTGCTCACCGCCCTGGCCGGCCTGCCACCCCAGCCGGTAACCGCTGCGGCCATGGGCCGCTACGTGCGGGACGGACGCCCCGGGGCGGTCGTCGTCGGCTCCCACGTGCAGAAGACCACCCTGCAACTTAAACGCCTGCTGGCCGAGCCGGGGGTGCGGGGCCTGGAAGTGGACGTGGACCGCATCCTGCCGGACCGGGCATCCTTGCTGGCAGAAGTCCTGGCCCAGGCGGCCGCGGCCCATCACCAGGACTGCACCCCGGTGATCTACACCAGCCGGGTGGAGCGCCAGTTCGCCAGCCAGGCCGAGCGACTGGCCTTCGGCGAAACCGTGTCGGCCTTCCTCATGGACGTGGTGCGGGGCCTGCCCCCGGGCCTGGGCTTCCTGGTGAGCAAGGGGGGCATCACCTCCAACGACGTGCTGTCCGACGGCCTGGCCCTGGCCACCAGCCGGGTACTGGGCCAGGTGCTGCCCGGCTGTTCCATGGTGCGCTGCCCCGCCGACCATCCCCGTTTCCCCGATCTGCCGGTGGTCATCTTCCCCGGCAACGTGGGCGACGAGAATGCCCTGGCCACGGTCCACCGCCGCCTGGCCCCCAAGCCGGCGATTACGGGCCAGGCTTGCGCCACCCGGCATAATGGCGTCCATGAATCCTGCGTTCCTGTCTGAGCTGCGCCGCGCCCTGCCGGCCAGCGCCCTGCTGGTGGAGGCCGAGGCCCTGCACCCCTACGAGTGCGACGGCCTGTCGGCCTACCGCCAGGTGCCCCTGGCCGTCTGCCTGCCCGACACCCTGGAGCAGGCCCGGGCGGTGCTGGCCGCCTGCCGCACCCATCAGGTGCCGGTGGTGGCCCGGGGGGCGGGCACCGGCCTGTCTGGCGGGGCCCTGCCCCTGGCCGACGGGGTGGTCCTCTCCCTGGCCCGCTTCAACCGCATCCTGGCCATCGACGCGGAAAACCGCCTGGCCCGGGTCCAGCCCGGGGTGCGCAACCTGGCCATCTCGGAAGCCGCCGCCCCCTTCGGGCTCTATTACGCTCCGGACCCCTCCTCCCAGATCGCCTGTTCCATCGGCGGCAACGTGGCGGAGAACTCCGGCGGGGTGCACTGCCTGAAATACGGCCTCACCGTGCACAACCTGCTGGCCCTGAAGGTGCTCACCCTGGACGGGGAACTGCTGGAGATCGGCCTGGAGGCCCCGGACAGCCCGGGCTACGACCTGCTGGCCCTGATGACCGGTTCCGAGGGCCTGCTGGGCCTGGTGGTGGAAGTCACGGTGAAACTGCTGGTGAAGCCGGAGCGGGCCCAGGTGGTGCTGGCCGCCTTCGCGTCGGTGGAAGCCGCCGGGGCGGCGGTGGCCGACATCATCGGCGCCGGCATCCTGCCCGCCGGGCTGGAGATGATGGACAACCTGTCCATCCGCGCCGCCGAGGATTTCGTCCACGCCGGCTACCCGGTGGACGCCGCCGCCATCCTGCTGTGCGAGCTGGACGGGGCCAACGCCGAGGTGTCGGAACAGATCATGGCGGTACGGGACGTGCTGCTGAAATCCGGCGCCACCGAGGTGCGCACCGCCCAGGACGAGGCCCAGCGCCTGAAGTTCTGGGCCGGCCGCAAGGGGGCCTTTCCCGCCGTGGGCCGCATCAGCCCGGACTACTACTGCATGGACGGCACCATCCCCCGCCGCCACCTGGCCGGGGTGCTGGGCCGCATCGCCGAGTTGTCCAGTCAATACGGATTGCGCGTCGCCAACGTGTTCCACGCCGGGGACGGCAACCTGCATCCCCTCATCCTGTTCGACGCCAACCTGCCCGGGGAGATGGACCGGGCCGAAGCCCTGGGCGCCGACATCCTGCGCCTGTGCGTGGAAGTGGGCGGCACCGTCACCGGCGAGCACGGCATCGGTGTGGAAAAGCTGGACGCCAGTTGCAGCCAGTTCACCCCGGAGGAACTGGCCCAGTTCCACGCCGTGAAGGCCGCCTTCGACCCGGACGGCCTGCTCAACCCGGGCAAGGCCGTGCCCACCCTGCACCGCTGCGCGGAACTGGGCAGGATGCACGTGCGCGGCGGGCAATTGCCGTTTCCGGAATTGCCGAGGTTCTGATGGAAGCCGACATCGTCGATCGCGTCCGCCAGGCACTGGCCGGCAAGACCCCCCTGCAACTGCGCGGTGGCGGCAGCAAGGACTTCTACGGCCGGCGCGCGGGCGGTGAAATCCTGGACCTCTCCGCCCATCGCGGCATCGTCAGCTACGAACCGTCGGAACTGGTGCTCACCGCCAAAGCCGGCACGCCCCTGGCGGAGATCCAGGCCATCCTGGCGGAAAACGGCCAGATGCTGCCCTTCGAGCCCCCCTCCTTCTCCCCCGCCGCCACCCTGGGCGGCATGGTGGCGGCGGGCCTGTCGGGGCCCCGGCGGCCCTGGGGCGGCTCGGTGCGGGACGCGGTGCTGGGGGTGAAGATCGTCAACGGCAAGGGCGAAGTGCTGCGCTTCGGCGGCCAGGTGATGAAGAACGTGGCCGGCTACGACCTGTCCCGGCTCATGGTGGGCGCCCTGGGCACCCTGGGGGTGCTGCTGGAAATCTCCGTAAAGGTGCTGCCCCGGCCGGCGGCGGAATTCACCCGGGCCTTCGAGCTGGCCCCCGCCGCCGTGGCCGAGAAGCTGGCCGAATGGGGGAGGCGGCCCCTGCCCCTGTCGGCCACCTGCTACCACGCCGGCCGGCTCCATGTGCGCCTGTCCGGCGGCCGGGCCTGCCTGGACGGGGCCCTGGCCCTGCTGGGCGGCGAGGACGCCGATCCTGCCCTGTGGCCGACCCTGGCCGACCAGCAACTGCCCTTCTTCCAGGGCGAGGGCCCCCTCTGGCGCATCGCCCTGCCCGCCGCCGCCCCGGCCCTGAACCTGCCCGGGGAATGCCTGGTGGAATGGGCCGGCGCCCTGCGCTGGCTACGCACCGACCTGTCGGCCAAAGCCCTGCGCCAGCGGGTGACGAGCCTGGGGGGCCACGCCACCCTGTTCCGCGGCGGCGATGAGAAAAGCGCCGTCTTCCACCCCCTGTCCCCGGCCCTGCTGGCCCTGCACCAGCGCCTGAAGCGGGCCCTGGACCCGGCCGGCCTGTTCAACCCGGGCCGGCTTTATCCGGAATTCTGATGCAGACCCGACTGCCCGATTCCCTGCTCGCCACCCCCCTGGGCCAGGAGGCGGACGCCATCCTGCGCAGTTGCGTCCATTGCGGCTTCTGCAACGCCACCTGTCCCACCTACCAGCTCCTGGGGGACGAACTGGACGGGCCCCGGGGCCGCATCTACCTGATGAAGCAGATGCTGGAGGGCCGGCCGGTCAGCGCCCTGACCCGGGGCCACCTGGACCGCTGCCTCACCTGCCGCAACTGCGAGACCACCTGCCCGTCGGGGGTGCAATACGGCCGCCTCATCGACCTGGGCCGGGAGATGGTGGAGCGGCTGGCGCCCCGGCCCGCCCCCGAGCGGCTGATGCGCGCCGGCCTGCGCAAGGCCCTGGCCAATGGGACGGTGTTCGGCACCCTGCTCAAGGTGGGGCGCGGGATGAGCTGGGCGCTGCCGGCGACCTTGCAGGGACATCTCCCCTCTTTGCAAAAGGGGGGCAGGGGGGATTTCGCATCGGGCTCCCCTTTGCAAGCCGCTGACAAATCCCCCCCCGCCCCCCTGTTGCAAAAGGGGGCGTCCCAACGGCGCATGCTGTTGCTGACAGGCTGCGTCCAGCCCGCCCTGGCCCCGGAAACCAACACCGCTGCCACCCGGGTGCTGACCCGCCTGGGCATCCACCTCTTCGCCGCCCCGGAAGCCGGCTGCTGCGGCGCCCTCTCCCAGCACCTGGGTGCTGCGGAAACCGCCAAGGCCGCCATGCGCCGCAACATCGACGCCTGGTGGCCCCACCTGGAAGCCGGGGCGGAAGCCATCGTCATGACCGCCAGCGGCTGCGGCAGCCTGGTGAAGGAATACGGCCACCTGCTGCGCGACGACCCGGCCTACGCCGCCAAGGCGGCCCGGGTGTCCGGGCTGACCCGGGACCTGGCGGAAGTGCTGGCCCGGGAAGACCTGTCCGCCTTCCGCACGGAACGGCCCCGGCCCATCGCCTTCCACCCCCCGTGCAGCCTGCAACACGGCCAGAAGGTGCGCGGCGTCATCGAAGGCATCCTGAGCGACGCCGGATTCCAGTTGCTGCCCGTGGCCGAAAGCCACCTGTGCTGCGGCTCCGCCGGCACCTACTCCCTGCTCCAGCCGGAACTGTCCAACCAGCTCCGGGAACGCAAGCTGGCCCACCTGCAAGCTCCCGGCCCGGCCCTCATCGCCACCGCCAACGTGGGCTGCCAGACCCACCTGGCCGCCGCCAGCGGGGTGCCGGTGGTGCACTGGATCGAGCTCCTCGAACCCGGCGGCTAGCGGTATGCTCCCCGCGTTGCCGACAACAACAGACCGGGCAACGCGCAAACAGGGAGAACACCATGGCCATCACCGATTGGCCCGAGGGCGACCGGCCCCGGGAGAAGCTGTTGCAACGGGGCGCCGCAGCCCTGTCCGACGCCGAACTGCTGGCCATCTTCCTGCGCGTGGGGGTGCCGGGCAAGAGCGCGGTGGACCTGGCCCGGGACCTGTTGGTCGGGTTCGGCAGCCTCACCCGCCTGTTCGCCGCCGACCAGGCCGCCTTCAGCGCCTTTCCCGGCATGGGCCCGGCCAAGTTCGCCCAGCTCCAGGCGGTGCTGGAGATGTCCCGCCGGGCCCTGGGGGAGACCATGCGGCACGGCGACGCCCTGAATTCCCCCGGGGCGGTGCGCGACTGGCTGCGCCTCAACCTGGGCGGCCTGGGCCACGAGGTGTTCAGCGTGGTGTTCCTGGACGCCCAGAACCGGGTGCTGGCCACCGAGGAACTGTTTCGCGGCACCCTCACCCAGACCTCGGTCTATCCCCGGGAACTGGTGAAGCGGACCCTGGCCCACAACGCCGCCGGGGTGATCCTGGCCCACAACCATCCCTCCGGCGTGGCGGAACCCAGCCAGGCCGACCGCTGGCTCACCGACCAGCTCAAGACCGCCCTGGGCCTGGTGGACGTGCGGGTGCTGGACCACTTCATCGTGGCCGGTTCCGCCACCCTTTCCTTCGCCGAGCGGGGGTGGCTCTGATGGGGAAAGCTTTGACGGGAAAAATGTTTTCCTGTATAAAGGCCGACTTTCCGTTCAAGCAATTCCAGGGGTATTCATCATGGCCCGTGTGTGTCAGGTCACCGGCAAGAAGCCGATGGTGGGGAACAACGTGTCCCACGCCAACAACAAGACCAAGCGTCGTTTCCTGCCCAACCTCCAGTACCGCCGGTTCTGGGTCGAGAGCGAGAACCGCTGGGTTCGTCTGCGTGTTTCCAACGCCGCCCTGCGTCTGATCGACAAGAAGGGCATTGATGTCGTCCTGGCCGATCTGCGCGCCAGCGGCGCCCTGTAAGGAGAGCGATCATGGCCAAAGGCGGACGCGAAAAGATCAAGCTGGAGTCCACTGCGGGCACCGGCCATTTCTACACCACCACCAAGAACAAGAAGACCATGCCCGGCAAGATGGAGATCAGCAAGTTCGATCCCGTTGCCCGCAAGCATGTGGCTTACAAGGAAACCAAGCTGAAGTAAGCCCGGTTGTCTTCCGTGCAAGAACCCCGCTGCGGCGGGGTTTTTTGTTGCCGGTCCCGGGGGATAATCCGGTCCTCCGCCAAAACCAGGGAGTCCCACGCCGTGCCGTTCCCTATCCGTCCGCTTGCCGATGGAGCCGCTTATCGTGCCGCCTGAGTCCGCCGCCTGGGGTTCGGCCCGGATCGACGCCATCCTGGGCCTGGCGGAAAAGGGCCTGCTGACCCCGGACGAACTGGCCCGGGCCGGGGACGCGGCGCCCCTGGCGCCCCATCCGGCCGCCTGGCGGCGGGGCGCCGAACGGCTGCTCAGCTTCGCCGGCATCGCCCTGCTGGCCATCGGGCTGATCTTCTTCTTCGCCTACAACTGGCAGGACCTGCACCGCTTCGCCAAGCTGGGCCTGGCCTGGGGGGCCCTGGCCGCCTGTGTGCTGGCCGGGTTGTTCCTGCCGGCGGGGGGCGCGGCCCAGCGGGCCAGCCTGCTGGGGGCTTCCCTGGGCACCGGCATGCTGCTGGCCCTCATCGGCCAGATCTACCAGACGGGGGCGGACATGTGGCAGTTGTTCGCCGCCTGGCTGGTGCTGATGACCCCCTTCGCCCTGCTGGCCCGCTCCTCGGCTTCCTGGCTGCTGTGGATCCTGCTGGCCAACCTGGCCCTGGGGCGGGTGCTTGCCCTGTCCATGGGGCCCCTGGCCCTGTTCGACCTGAGCGAACGGGACAGCCTGCTGCTGTTTGCCGCCCTCAACCTGCTCCTGGCCCTGGCCTTCGAGGCTTTTCCCCGGCGCCTGCTGCTCACGCCGCGCCGGCATCTGCCGCGCTTGCTGGCCCTGTTGTGGATCGGGCCCCTGGCCACGGGGGCGGGCATGGGCTGGTTCGGCGCGGAGATGCGGCCCTTGCTGCCGGTCTTTGTGGCGGTGGCGGGCAGCGCCTTCTGGTTCCATTACCGACAGCGCCGGGACGTGCCCATCCTGGCCCTGCTGCTCTTCGCCGCCATCGGCGTGCTGGGTCTGGGTCTGGTCCGGGTCATGCCGGACAGCTTCCTGGGCTTCAATCTGGTGGCCCTGTTCCTCATCGCCGCCACGGGCTACGCCGCCGTGTGGCTGATGGGCCTGCTGCGCCAGGGAGAGGGACGATGAAATCCCTCGCGGACGACCTGCTGGAACGGGGCGTGATCACGGCCGAGCGGCGGGATGCCCTGGCCGCCGCCCCTGCCACCCCCTGGTGGCTGGCCGTGCTGTTGGCCCTGGCCGCCTGGGTCGCTTCGCTGGTGATCATGGGCTCCTTCTTCGGTCCCCTGCTGGCCATGGGGGATGGCCCGGCCACCCGGGGCGTGGGGGGGCTGGTGCTGCTTGGGGGCGCCCTGGCCCTGTTCCGCATGCCCGGTCCGTTCCTGCAACAGATGGCCCTGGCCTTCTCCCTGGCCGGCCAGGGGCTGCTGGCCAGTGCGGTATTGGGTGATTCGGGCTGGCTGAACGAGGGACGGTCGATGGCCCTGAGCCTACTGCTCATCAGCCTGGCCATGCTGGCGCCCCGCTCCTCCTCCGGCCACCGGGTGGTCTGCGTGCTCATCGCCCTGAGCTGCCTGGGCTATCTGATCGGCCAGGGCAGCGGGCTGGTCCTGTTCGGCGGGAGCCTGGCCGCCCTGGCCAGCGGGCTCTGGCTGAGCCGGGCCCGCTGGGCGGGTCATGCCGCGGCCGGCCACCTGAAACCCCTGGCCCACGGCGCCAGCCTGGCCGCCTTGTTGTTGGCCGCCTATGGCAGCCCGTCCCTGGACCTGTTGCTGGGCCGGGGCGACGGCACGCCTTCGGGTCTCCTCTACGGCATCCTGGCCGGGGGGGTGCTGTTGGCCACCACGGGCTGGCTGAGCCGGGAAGCGCCGGGGGGGCGGCGCCTGTTGCTGCTGGTCCTGGCCCTGGCCTTCGCCCTGACGGCCCACCGGGCGCCGGGCCTGCTGGTGGCCGGGGCCTTGCTGCTGGCCAGCTTCCAGGCCGGCCACCGGGCCTGGGTGGGCCTCAGCCTGCTGGGGGCGGCCCTCTATCTGGGCGAGCTGTATTTCAGCCTGCACATGACCCTGTTGGCCAAATCCCTGGCACTCATGGGCAGCGGCGCCCTGCTGCTGGCGGCCCGGCTGGTCCTGGCCCGGCTGCCGGAGGACAGGCCATGACGCGCAACCGCATCGGCCTGCTGGCGGCCTTTGCCCTGGTCAGCGGCGTGGCCCTGCATGCCGTGCTGGACCACGAAAACACCCTGGACACGGGACGGGTGGTGCTGCTGGAACTGGCGCCGGTGGACCCCCGTTCCCTCATGCAGGGGGATTACATGGCCCTGCGTTTCGCCGTGGACCGGGAACTGGCGGAAGCCGCACCCCGTTCCCGGCCGGACTACCTCTATCTAGGCCTGGACGACACCGGCCGGGCCCGGATGGCGGGCCACGGCGAAGGGCTGCCGGCGCCGTCGGGCCAGGTGGCCATGCGCCTGCGCTGGCGCGACGAAGGCTTGAGCCCGGGGCCCAACGCCTATTTCTTCCAGGAAGGGACGGCGGACCTATACAGCCAAGCCCGCTGGGGGGAATTCCGCGTCCGGGACGACGGCACCGCCCTGCTCACGGGCCTGCGCGACGGGGCCCTGGCCCCCCTGGGCCCGGGCAACCGGCGCTGAGGGTCAGGCGTAGCGGCGCAGACGCACCGAGAACTGGGACAGGGCTTCGATGCCGCTGGCTTCGGCCTTCTGGCACCACTCCTGCAACTGGCGCACCAACTGCTCGCTGCTGGCGGTGGACCGGCCCCACAGGGCGGCCAGATCCTGGCGCATCTGGTAGATGGTCTTCAGCCGGTCGCTACGGGCCAGCAGGGACGAGAGTTCCGCCTGTTCCGAGGGCTTGAGGGCCTTCTGGTCCAGGTTCAGCCAGCGGCGGACAAGGGGGGCGTCGGGCAGGCCGTCGCGCAGGCCATCCAGTTCCTGGGCCACGGCGCCGCGCACGCTGCGGGTGAAGCGGGTCAGCACGTCGTAGCGATGGGTGATGATGGCGTTGAGCAGGTCCACGTCGCAGAAGTGCTTGATCTCGCCCCAGCGCACCCTGGGGGCCACCCGGTTGACCCGGGCCAGGCCCAGTAGCTCCATGGCGCGGATATAGGTCCAGCCGATGTCGAACTCGTACCAGCGGTTGGACAGCTTGGCGGAACTGCCGTAGGCGTGGTGGTTGTTGTGCAGTTCCTCGCCGCCGATGAGGATGCCCCAGGGCAGGATGTTGGTGCTGGCGTCCTCGCAGGTGAAGTTGCGGTAGCCCCAGTAGTGGCCCACGCCGTTGATCACCCCGGCGGCGAACAGGGGAATCCAGAGCATCTGCACTGCCCAGATGGTGATGCCGATGGGTCCGAACAGCAGCACGTCGATCAGGAACATGAGCTTGATGCCCAGGCCGCTGTGGGCGGTATAGAGCCGGTTCTCGATCCAGTCGTTGGGGGTGCCATGGCCGAAACGGTCCAGGGTCTCCTGGTTGGCGGCCTCGGCCCGGTACAGCTCCGAGCCTTCCAGCAACACCTTCTTCAGACCCAGCACCTGGGGACTGTGGGGGTCCTCCGGGGTCTCGCAGCGGGCGTGGTGCTTGCGGTGGATGGCCACCCACGCCCGGGTCACCATGCCGGTGGTGAGCCACAGCCAGAAGCGGAAGAAGTGCCCCACCGCCGGGTGCAGGTCCAATGCCCGGTGGGCCTGGGAACGGTGCAGGAAGATGGTGACGCCGGCGATGGTCACGTGGGTCATGGCCAGGGTGGCCAGCACGTAGCCCCACCAGGGCAACTCGATCAAACCATTGAAGAGATTGGGCATTTTGTCCTCGTATTCAGACATGCTGATCCATTTTACGCCCGAATCAGGCTTCGGCAACCCCGGGGTTGGCCATGGCTTTGGCCATGTGTACCACCCGTTGCGGGTAGGGTATTTCAATGCCCGCCGCCTGGAAGCCCCGCCACATGGCCCAGTTGAGATCCGAGACCAGTTGCCGCTCGCCGGCCTCCGGGGTGTCGATCCACACCGCCAGTTCCATGTCGATGCCGTTGTCGCCGAAGCGCTTGAGGAATACCGCCGGGGTCGGCTCCTTCAATACCCGGTCGCAGTCGTGGGCGGCGGCCAGCATGACGTCCTTCACCTGGTCCAGGTCGCTGCCGTAGCCCACCTGCATGGGCAGGAAGATGCGGTTGTCCTTGTCGGTCAGGCTGCGGTTGATGACCGGCGCGGTGATCAGGGTCTCGTTGGGCAGGATGGTTTCGGTGCCGTCCAGGTCCCGCAGCACGGTGTAGCGGGTGGCGATGCGGGTCACCTCACCGTAGCGCCCCGCCACTTCCACCATGTCCCCCAGGCGCAGGCTCTGCTCCAGCAGCAGGGTGAAGCCGGACACGTAGTTGCTGGCGATCTTCTGCAGGCCCAGGCCCAGGCCCACGCCCAGGGCACCGCCGAACACCGAGAGCACGGTGAGGTCGATGCCCACCATGGGCAGGGCGATGAGCACCGCCACCACGGTGAGCAGGGTGCGCACCAGCTTGGACAGGGCCACCTTCATGTTGCCCGACAACTGGGTGGCGGCGATGAGCCGGTGTTCCACCAGGCGTCCCAGGGACAGGGAAGCGATCAGGGTGACGGCGATGGTGATGAGGCCCAGCAGGGCGGTGTACAGGGAGATGTGCTGCTTGCCCAGGGTGAAGCCGATGGCGTCCATGCCGGCCACCAGCTTGTCCAGGTAGCCCAGGATGTGCAGGGCCACGGCGCCCCAGACCATCCACGACACCACCCGTTCCACGGCGCGCAGGGCCGGGCTGGGCTGGACGATGCTGCGCAGGAAGAAGAAGGTGGACTGGATGATGGCCATGGACAGCAACAGGGGTACGGCCAGATCCAACAGGTGCACCGACTGGAAGCCGGCCACCAGGGGTCGGGCCACCAGGACCAGGAACAGGGTGACCAGGGGCACCAGGAAACGGGGCCATTCCCCGGCGTGCCAGGAGTCCCGGCTCAGGGGGCTCAGCCGGGCGACGAGCCGGTGGACGGCGAACCAGCCCAGGGCCAGGGCGGCGATGAGCACCCCGGCCTGGGTCATCAGGATGGTGTTGGACAAGTCGCTCAGCAGGGCATCGAGCAGGCTCTGGACTGCGGGTTCGGCGCTCACGGTTCAGATCTCTTCAATCTAGAAACGGCAGTTGGACGCGCCCGATGGTACGTTCGGGCGGGTGAATGGCGCGACGCGACGACGCCGCATGCCTGGGCCTGCAAGGATAAGCAGGGACTTGGCCGCCGTCTTTTGGCGGCTTAGTCCTTCGCTTAGGGGTTTCATCAGGAGCAACAAAGCCAGGCACCCGCCCGGACGTGCCAGCGGGTGCGTAGCGGGCACACCTGACGGGTGAGGGTTGTCGAAGGGGTCGTCGTCAGTATCCATGAAGCGCTTAAGAGAGAGAATTAGCGGTCAACTGCCGTTTCTAGATTCAAGGGTGGGGAACGGAATGGGTCTTGTGGCGGCGGAAATTGGCCGCGTAGGCCTCGGTCAGGGTGGGGTTGCCGCGCAGCAGCAGCAGGTTCTCCGCGTTGCGGTGCTGGGCCGCCTGGGTGAAGTTGTAGGAACCGGTGACCAGCACCGCCTCCGGGCTGCCGTTGTCGATGAGCATCACCTTGTTGTGGGCGGCGTTGTGTTCCCCGTCCAGCCAGACCGGCACGCCCTGGCCGGCCAGCCAGGCCACCAGGCTGGTCTTCAGGGTGGCGGCCTGGTCCCGGTCGGCGATGACCTGCACGTCCACCCCCCGGCGCTTGGCGGTCACCAGGGCCTGGGCGATGCCCTCATGGGTGAAGGCGTAGGCCTGCACCAGTACCTGGCGGCGGGCCTTGGCCAGGGCGGCGACAACCAGCTCCGCCGCGTCATCCCCCGGGGTGAAGGCCACCTGGGCGCTGCCGTGGAGCCCCACTTCCAGGGGCGGCGAGGCCCAGGCCGAAAGCGTCAGAAGACCGGCCAGCAGCAGCCCGGCCCGGGACAGCCCCCCACCACGCATCAGGCGGCGCGCTCCAGGACGGCGGCAAAGAAGCCGTCGGTGCCGTGGCGGGCCGGGTCCAGGCGCAGATGGTCACCCATCTCCAGGGGCACCCGCTGGGCGGCCAGCACCCCGCCGGCCGGCACCAGGCGGAAATCGGCATGGGCAGCCAGGAAGGCGTCCACGATGGCCTCGTTTTCCTCCTGCAACAGGCTGCACGTGGCGTACACCAAGCGTCCGCCCGTTTTCACCAGGCTGGCCGCCGAGGCCAGGATGGCCGCCTGCTTCAGGTTCAGTTCCGCCACGGATTCCGGGGTCTGCCGCCATTTCAGGTCCGGATTGCGGCGCAGGGTGCCCAGGCCCGAGCAGGGGGCGTCCACCAGCACCCGGTCGAACTTGCCGGCCAGGCGCTTCACCTTGCCGTCCCGTTCGTGGGCGATGAGCAGGCCCTGGACGTTGGACAGGCCGGAGCGGGCCAACCGGGGCTTCAACTTGGCCAGGCGCTTCTCCGACACGTCGAAGGCATAGAGCCGGCCGGCGCTGTGCATGAGGGCCCCCAGCAAGAGGGTCTTGCCCCCCGCCCCGGCGCAGAAATCGCAGACCATCTCGCCCCGGCGGGGCGCCAGGAGCAGGCCCAGCAACTGGCTGCCCTCGTCCTGGACCTCGAAGCTGCCGTCCAGGAAGCGGGCGTGCTTCTGCAGGGCCGGCTTGCCCTGGAGGCGGATGCCCAGGGGCGACAGGGGCGTGGCGACGGCGGCCAGGCCCTCGTTGGCCAGGGTCGCCAGCATCTCGTCCCGGTTGGCTTTCAGGCTGTTGACCCGCAGGTCCAGGGGAGCCGGCTGGTTGAGGGCGGCCATGAGGGCCGGCAGGTCGGCGCCGTACTGGGCCGCCAGGCGTTCGTGGAGCCAGTCCGGCAGATCCAGGGCCACGGCCGGCGGCTGTTCCGTCAGGTCGGCTCCCTTGACCCGGCGCAGCCAGTCCGTGTCCGCCGGGTCCACCAGGTTTTCGAATTCGCGCAGGTTGCGCCCGCCGTGGCGGGCCAGCCAGGCCAGCAGCAGGCGGCGGGGGGTGCCCGGCTCGGCCAGCACCCGCAGGCTGGCCAGGTGGCGCAGCACCCCGTACACCGCCTCGGCGATGAAGGCCCGGTCCCGGGCGCCCAGCTTGGGGTAGTGGCGGAAGAAGCCGGACAGCAGCACGTCGGCGGGCCGGTCCAGTTCCAGGACCAGACCCAGGGCCTCGATGGCGGGGGCCAGGTCCAGACCGGCGGGTTGGGGCGTGGCGGGATGCTGGCCGGCGGACGGGTTGGGCCTGCGGGGCGCGCGTCGGTCTGGCCTGGATGACTTGGGATTCATGGGCATGGAGTGGGCCAGCGGGTCTGCCTGTCCGGGAGCCTGTCACACTTGAAGGAAAATCGGCAAAACCGTTCTCGCTCAGGCGAATTTTGGCTTGCGCCGCAACTCGCAAGCTCGTTTTCGCCTCGATCCTTCAAGTTCGACAGGCGCCTGGGGCAGTGCTCCGGCCTGGCTGGCGGTTAACGCGGGGGGTGATTGTATCCCCGGGAGGAGATGGGCAGGGCGGTAGGGCCGGTCAGGCCGGTTTCTCCGGGGGGGGAGGACGTCCCGTCTCCGTCGGGTCGGACAGGTGGTTGCGCAGGCAGTCCCGGGCGGTGGGGAAGTCGAATTGCCTGACATGGCGGGTGAACTCCTCGAAGTCTTCTCCCAGGACCGTCCGGATATCCCCGGCATGGTCCCGCACGAGGCTCAGGGCGGCCGTGTCGCCACTCCCCAGCAATTCGTCCAACAGCCACAGGAGCCGGGCGGACTTGGGAATCGTCCGCTGCGGTTCGCCTTCCCCGGTGCTTCCATGGCCCCTTTCCTGGGCAATCGTTCGGCCATAGCCCGGCGAATCCATCGAAGCCTGCCCGCGCCGTGGCCGGTTCCCGTCTGCGACGGCCAAAGGCCGCCAGGCATCTGGCCGGTACAGTGCCGCCGAGCCATCGGCCGGGTGGTCACCCGGGGGGCTGGCCTCCGGTTGTCCGCTGAATTCCAGGGCGGTGCCCAGGGCGGCAAGCTCGTGGCGGATGGCGGCCATGGCCGATCCGATGGCCGGTTCGTCGAGGGGCTGGTCGAGGGGGATACGGCAATGTGCCTCGATCTGCAAAGCCAGTTCGGCAATCCGGGTCGCCCCCAGGGTGGCGCCGGCCCCTTTAACGGAATGGGCGACGCGGCAGGCAGCTTCCCGGTCGCCGGCCTGCAGGTGGGCCGCCAGGGCCGTCATGTCGTCGGCATGGCTGGCGACGAGCTTGCGCAACAGCAGAAGATACCGGTCCGGCCGGTCTTGCACCGCCTGGAGTCCCCGCGCCACATCCAGGCCGGGCAGGCCGGCCAGGTTCTGGAGCAGGGCTGCTCGGGACGGTTCCACGGCCGTGCCGACGGATGCTGGCGGTGGCAGCGGAACATGGGCCGGGGCGGCGTTCCTCCCCCGGTCCGGCAGCCATTTCAGCAAGGCGGTGTAGAGGTCGCCGGGCTCCACGGGTTTGGCCACGAAATCGTTCATTCCGGCGTTCTGGCAGGCCCGCCGGTCCTCGTCGAAGGCGTTGGCGGTCATGGCGAGGATGGGCAGGTCCGCAGCTCCCGGCAGGCTGCGGATGACCCGGGTGGCTTCCAGGCCGTCCATGACGGGCATCTGCACGTCCATGAGGACCAGGTTGTATTGCCCGCTGGCCACCCTGTCCACGGCCTCCTGGCCATTGGCTGCCGAATCCGCCTGGAGACCCACGCCATGAAGCAATTCCAGCGCCACTTCGCGGTTGACGGCGTTGTCCTCCACCAGCAGCAGCCGGGACCCGCCATGACCGGATCGCAGACGGGCTTCGGCGCCGCGGGCATCGATGCAGGTGGGTTCCATCACCCGGCCCTGGCCGACCCGCAGGGGGATTTCGAACCAGAAGGTGCTGCCCACTCCGGGCGTGCTTTCCAGGCCCACCGTGCCACTCATCAGTTCCACCAGTCGCCGGGTGATGATCAGGCCCAGACCCGTCCCGCCAAAACGGCGGGTGATGGAAGCGTCGGTCTGCTCAAAGGCCTTGAACAGTTTGTCCCGCTGCCCGGGGGCGATGCCGATGCCCGTGTCGGCCACCTCGAAGCGGACCCGCAGCCTGTCCCCCTGCCGCTCCATGAGTCTGGCGCCCAGGGTGATGCCGCCCCGTTCGGTGAACTTGACCGCGTTGCTGGCAAAGTTGAGCAGACTCTGGCGCAGGCGCAGGGCATCGCCGTGCAACCAGATGGGCACGTCATCACCGTCCACGGTCAATTGCAGGCCCTTGTCCCTGGCGGCCGAGGCGATGAGGGAGCGCACATGGTCCAGCACGGAAGCCAGGGCGAAGTCGCTCTCCTCGATGTGCATCTTGCCGGCCTCGATCTTGGAGATGTCCAGGATGTCGTTGATGATGGACAACAGATGGCGCCCCGCCTCGTCGATCTTGTCGATCCGTTCCAACTGATCCGGCGAGGCCGTCTCCCGGACCAGGTGGGTCAGGCCCAGGATGGCGTTCATGGGGGTGCGGATCTCGTGGCTCATGTTGGCCAGGAACATGCTCTTGGCTTCGTTGGCGGCATCGGCCTGGGTCTTGGCCTCGGTGAGGGCGGCGGTGCGTTCCTGGACCTGGCGTTCCAACTGGTCCTGGTACTGCAACAGGGCCAATTCCACCTGCTTCTTGTCGGTGATGTCCCGATTGCTGGCCCGGCGGCCCAGGTATTCACCGGCGGGTCCGGTGACTGCGTGGCAGATGTGTTCGATCCAGTGGACACCGCCATCCTTGGCGATCACCCGGAACTGAAGCGTCTCCACGGGATGCCTGGGGGCGTGGCTGACCTCGAAGTGGGCCGCCACCCGGGCCCGGTCCTCGGGATGCAGGATGCGCAGCATGAGCCCCGGATCGGCGAGAAACTCTTCCTTGGCATAGCCGCTGACACGCAGGCAGGAGGGAGAGACGTAGCGGTAGGTGCCATCCGGATTCACCCAGACTTCCCAGTCGTAGGTGAAGTCCGCGAAGGTACGGTATTTCTCTTCCGCCTCTGCCAGAGCCTGCTGGGCCAGCTTGACCTCGGTGATGTCCGTGGAGATGCCGCACAGGGCGTAGATGGTGCCATCCTCCCGGCGCAGAGGCAGTTTTACCGACCAATAGATGGCCCTGCGGCCGGTCGTCAGCCCCTGGTTGCTTTCCTCGGTACGCAGGGTCACCCCATCCTCCAGGACCAGGGCGTCGTTCTTGCGCAGATTGAGGGCCGTTTCTTCATCGAAGAAGGCCGCATCGGTCTTGCCGATGATCTCCTCCATTTCGGCCTGGAAGAGTTGCCGCACCGGCTGGTTGGCGTAGAGGTATCGGCCGGCGTTGTCCTTCAGATAGATGTAGGCGCTGACGTTGTCGAGGATGACGGCCAGTTTCCGTTCGCTGGCCCGCAGAGCCTCCTCGGCCCGTTTGCGGTCGGTGATGTCGGTGAAGCTGATGCGTACCTGCTCGATCATCCCGGACCCATCCCGGACCGGGTCGGCATTGACCAGGACCCAGACCACGTCGCCCTGGTCCGGCCGGGCGATGCCGCAGACCATGTCGCGCAGGGCGGCCTTGCCGCCAAGCACCCGGTTGACGGGATATTGCGCGGGGAGCAGCGGCGTTCCCGCCTCGTCGAGAAAGCGCCATCCGGGATGGAATGCCGAGCGCCCGCGCATCTGGTCTTCACTGAGCCCCAGCAGGGTCAGGGCCCGGGGATTGAAGTCGATGATCCTGGTGTCGGCGTCATGGACCACCACCGCCACGTGTATCCCCTGCAACAGATCCCGGTAGCGGGCCTCCGCCCGGCGGCGTTGCTCGTTTCTGGCTTCGTTGCTGACGATCAACGCCAGATGGTTGAAAAAATAGGGCAGGTACAGACGCAGCCGGGCCCCGCTGACATGCAGGTTCTCCAGCTTCACCACCCCCACCAGTTCCTCACCGGCCAGCAGAGGAAACGCCCAGGACCAGGCCCCCGGCAGGACACCCTCCCTGAGCAGCGCCTGGTTGGGGTCGTAGGTCTGTTCGACGAAAGCACGGGACTGGGCGGCCTGTCTGGCCTGGGCGTCATCGATCTCCGGCACCGGACCGTTGCGGCCCAGGAAATCCGCATGATGCAACTCGCCCCCCAGCCAATACCAGAGCCGGATGTTGGTGCCGCCAATGGTTTCCACCACCCCGTTCAGCAGATCCCGGACCATCAAGGACAATCCGGCCAGGGGGTTCAGCCGTTCGGTCAGGTGGATCACCAGTTCCAGATAGGCCTTGTCCTCAGCCAGACGCTTGTTGCGTGCCCGTAGGGTTTCCAAGTCTGCCTTCTCCGGGACATCCGGGCTTTGCGGGATCATGGCACGCGCCCCGGCACGGCAGCCGAGCCGGCGGGTAGAGCGGAAAGCCTTCCGGTCCGGATCGCTGCATCCAGTGAGTGCAACATGATTTGGCGCCCTCTTGCGGGTCCCGGGTCGGGCAATGGGATGGCGGGACCGGCATGCCCGATATTCCCTGTCCGTGCATATAACTTTAGTCATATCCCCGGCCTAAACAAGCCGGCCGGGCAGCCATTGTCCCTGGGCGCGTTGCCGGACCGGCCAGGGTTCAGAGGGTGCCCAGGGGTTGGCGGGTGCCGTGGGAGAGCAGGAAATCCAGGAAGGTACGGGCCACCACGGTGCGCTGACGGCCGGCGGGATAGACCGCGTACCACTGGCGCAGGATGGGAAAGCCCTGTACGTCCAGGATGGCGAACTGGCCGGGGTCGTGGAGGGCCAGGGTGTGGCGGGACAGCACCGAGATGCCCAGGCCGGTGAGCACCGCCTGCTTGATGGCTTCGTTGTTGCCCAGTTCCAGGCGGGGGGAAATGGCCAGGCCATGTTCGGCGAACAGCCGCTCCACCGCCTTGCGGGTACCCGAGCCCGGCTCCCGCAACAGCCAGGCTTCCTCGGCGATGCGGGCCAGGGATATGTGCTTTTTATGGGCCAGGGGATGGTCCGGCGCAGCCAGCACAACCAGGGGGTTATCCATGAAGGGGATGGCGGTCACCGCCAGGCCCTCCGGGGGCTGGCCCAGGATGTACAGATCCTCCAGGCCCGCCGACAGGGTTTCCAGCACCTGTTCCCGGTTGGTGACCCGCAATGAGGCCTTCACCCCGGGGTGGAGCTGGGCGAACTCCCCCAGCAGCCGGGGTACGAAATAGGTGGCGGTGGAAATGGCCACCAGGCGCAAGGACCCCTTGGTGAGGCCGGTGCGGGCCACCAGGGACAGCTCGAAACGCTTCAGGGCCCCCAGGATCTCCCGACTGGCGGCCACCAGTTCCTGGCCCTGCTCGGTGAGTTGCAGGCGCTTTCCGTTCTGTTCCAGCAGGGGCTGGCCCACCGCTTCGCTGAGCTTCTTCATCTGCATGGACACCCCGGGCTGGGACAGGTGCAGTTCCTCCGCCGCCCGGGACAGGGACAGGTGGCGGGCACAGGATTCGAAGACCTGGAGCTGGCGGAGGGTCAGATGAAGCATGCCCGGATTATAAGCAATCAGTTATGAGACACATCAAAAATCATGATTTTCTCTTATGGCATCGGGTCTTTATAGTTCGCCCCCATCCCGAGCAGGACCCATGCCGGTGATGGCCCAAAGCCAAAAAACACTTTCACATCTGTTAAGGAGCAACTCATGGATCAGTCCGCGCGCTATGCCGACCTCAGCCTGAAAGAAGAAGACCTCATCAAGGGTGGCAAGCACATCCTGGTGGCCTACAAGATGAAGCCCAAGGCCGGCTACGGTTACCTGGAAGCCGCTGCCCACTTCGCCGCCGAGTCCTCCACCGGCACCAACGTGGAAGTGTCCACCACCGACGATTTCACCAAGGGCGTGGACGCTCTGGTCTACCTCATCGACGAAGCCACCGAGGACATGCGGATCGCCTACCCGATCGAGCTGTTTGACCGCAACGTCACCGACGGCCGCTTCATGCTGGTCTCCTTCCTGACCCTGGCCATCGGCAACAACCAGGGCATGGGCGACATCGAGCACGCCAAGATGATCGACTTCTACGTGCCCGAGCGTTGCATCCAGATGTTCGACGGCCCGGCCACCGACATCTCCAACCTGTGGCGCATTCTGGGCCGTCCCGTGCAGAACGGCGGCTACATCGCCGGCACCATCATCAAGCCCAAGCTGGGTCTGCGTCCCGAGCCCTTCGCCAAGGCCGCCTACCAGTTCTGGCTGGGTGGCGACTTCATCAAGAACGACGAACCCCAGGGCAACCAGGTGTTCTGCCCCCTGAAGAAGGTGCTGCCCCTGGTCTATGACGCCATGAAGCGGGCCCAGGACGAAACCGGCCAGGCCAAGCTGTTCTCCATGAACATCACCGCCGACGACCACTACGAAATGTGTGCCCGGGCCGACTACGGCCTGGAAGTGTTCGGTCCCGACGCCGACAAGCTGGCCTTCCTGGTGGACGGCTACGTGGGCGGCCCCGGCATGGTGACCACCGCCCGTCGCCAGTACCCCGGCCAGTACCTGCATTACCACCGTGCCGGCCACGGCGCCGTCACCTCCCCCAGTGCCAAGCGCGGCTACACCGCCTTCGTGCTGGCCAAGATGAGCCGTCTGCAGGGCGCTTCCGGCATCCACGTGGGCACCATGGGCTACGGCAAGATGGAAGGCGAAGGCGACGACAAGAACATCGCCTACATGATCGAGCGGGACGAGTGCCAGGGCCCGGTCTACTTCCAGAAGTGGTACGGCATGAAGCCCACCACCCCCATCATCTCCGGCGGCATGAACGCCCTGCGTCTGCCCGGCTTCTTCGAAAACCTGGGCCACGGCAACGTGATCAACACCGCCGGTGGCGGCTCCTACGGCCACATCGACTCCCCGGCCGCCGGCGCCATCTCCCTGCGCCAGTCCTACGAGTGCTGGAAGGCCGGTGCCGACCCCATCGAGTGGGCCAAAGAGCACAAGGAATTCGCCCGGGCCTTCGAGTCCTTCCCCAAGGACGCCGACAAGCTGTTCCCCGGCTGGCGCGAGAAGCTGGGCGTGCACAAGTAATCTGCCCGACGGCGCATCTGAAAAACCCCGCTGCGGCGGGGTTTTTTCATGCAGCGGCGGGTGGGGGCGGCAGGGGCGTGTTTTCCGCCCGGATGAAACGCAGGCCCAGTTGCCGGGTCAGGCAATCGTAGATTTCGCTGAAACGGTAGGGTTTGCGGATCAGATCGTCCATGCCGGCGGCCCGGATGTCCTGCTCCTCCTCCTTGAAGACCGAGGCGGTGACGGCGACGATGCGGATTTCCCCACCGCCGGGGAGTTGGCGGATCCGGCGGGTGGCCTCCAGGCCATCCATGACCGGCATGTGCCGGTCCATCCAGATGAGATGGGGCTGCCAGGACCGGCAGATTTCCAGACATTCCTCGCCGTTTCCGGCGGCCCGGTTGTCCAGGCCCAGGTCGTCCATCAAGCGGGTCAACAGGCTGCGGTTTTCCGCCTGGTCCTCCACGATGAGGATGCGGTAGGCGGGCTGGCCGGGAGCAAGCTCCGTCATCTCGCCCAGATCTTCGCGGGAGAGCTGCCGGGCGAAATCCGCCTCCGGCAATTCCAGGGGAAGGTCGAGCCTGAACAGGGTGCCCTGGCCCGGAGCGCTCTCCACCTGGATGTCTCCGCCCATCAACCGGGCGTATTGCCGGGCGATGGCCAGCCCCAGCCCGGTCCCTCCCAGGGTGCGCCCGGCTTCTGTCTGGGCGAAGGGTTGGAAGAGGCGGGCCTGATCGGCCGGGGCGATGCCCGGGCCACTGTCCTGGATGTCGATCAGGAGGCGATGCCGGCCGTCGGCGGGGGCACTGAGACGGAGGAAGACGCCCCCCCGGGTGGTGAATTTCACGGCGTTGCCGACCAGGTTGACCAGGATCTGGCGCAGGCGCGATTCGTCGCCGCGGATGAAGCGGGGAACGCTGGCCGGTTGGTCCAGTTTCAGCCACAGGCCCTTCTGCTCGGCCCGCAGTTGCATCATTTCCGTGACGTCCTTCATCAACCTGCCCAGATCGAAGGCGGCCATGTCCAGTTGCAGGGTGCCGGATTCGATCTTGGCGATTTCCAGCACGTGGTTGATGAGGGCCAACAGGTGTTCACCACTGCGATTGATGATGTCCAGCATCTCCCGGGTGTCGTCGGGCAGGTTTCCCCGGCGCCGCATCAGGCTGGAAAACCCCAGGATGGCATTCATGGGCGTGCGCAACTCATGGCTCATGCTGGCCAGGAACGTGCTCTTGGCCCGGTTGGCCGCCTCGGCCGCGTCCCGGGCCAGTAACAGTTCCCGGGTGCGCTCGCCCAGTTGCCGGCGATCTTCCTGGAACAGGGCCACCGCCCGGCCCATGGCCTCGATCTCGTCGTCCGGCGGGTCAGTCGCGGCGGTGCCCGGCCCATCGCCGCGCAGGGCCCAACTGACCTGCTGCAAGCGTCCCAGAACGGGTCTGCCCAGAAACCAGGTGGCCACCCCCCAGGCGATGAGCAGGCTGGCTGCGAGCAAGGTGATCACCCAATGGGCATTGCTCCGGGTGGTTTCGGCCAGATGCCAGGCCGCCTCCCGGTAAGCCTGGTTGAACCGATCCGACTGGGCCTGGGCGGCGGCGGCCAGGGCACCCGCCTGCTGGCCGATGTCCTGGTGCGGAGGCCGCTGCGCCGGTGGCGTCCATGCTTCCTGGGCGGTCCCCTCGCGCAATGCCCGTTCGCGCAGTTGGGCGGCCAGGTGGACCGTGTTGCGGAACGACTGGCTGGCCTGGTGGAGATCGAGCAGGGCCGTCCCGCCCTCGCCGGCCGCCAGGTCATCCACCAACTGATCGAACTCCGTCAGTTGCCTGAGGATGGTTTCGTAGCGCCCGTGCATCTCGAAGGGATTCCCGGCTTCCATCAACCGCGTGGCATCCCGCTCGATCATCAGGGTGCGCCGTACCAGATCCTGGGCGTCGCTCAAGCGGGCGAGGCGGGCCTCCGCCAATTGTCCGATGGTGTCCGAAGCGGATAGCAGGGCATACACGGCGGTGATTCCGCTGGCCAGGATCAGCAGGGTGAGGGCGTAGACGGCCAGCAGGAATTGCCGGCGCAAGCTGTGGGGCAGCCGGAATGACCAGGTGGAAGGCGCCTTCACGGTTCACCCTCGGGCCGCCAGATCCGCCGATAGTGGAGGCGGTAGCCGTTGTCCGGGTCGTACTGAAGCTGCTGGCCACCATCGTTGCCGATGTTGTCCGGCGTTACCAGATGGGGCGGGTGCACGTGGCCGGTGACGGACTGACCGGACAGCAGGCGGTTGAGTTCATCCAGCAATTGCCAGCCCTGGAGGTTGAGGGGCTCCGCCACCGTGCCGATCTGGAACATGCCGGCCTGGATGCGCTGGAAGGCCGCCGGGCTGCCATCTCCCGCCGATACCAGGCGCAGGGCCCGTCCGGCCTGGGTCAGTTCCGGGGCGGCGTAGTCGAAGTAAAGGTCATTGATGGCCAGGGCATGGGTCCACCGGGAACCGTGGCGGGCCAGCAGTTCCCGGGTCAGCCGGGGCATGTCCTGGGGTATCCGGGATATGGGCAGGGCCCGCGTCTCCAGCAACCGGCACGAACCGCAGGACCGCACGAGGCGGGCCATCGCGTCGGATTTGGCCGTGGCGATGTCGAAACTGGTGTCCGTGAAGATCACCATGCCCTTGGGGTCAGGGGTGTCGATGATGGCCGCCATGGCTGCAACCCGCGCCACTTCCAGGGGGTCGGTGGACACGTTCATGGCGACGGGCGCCTGGGCGAGCCCGCCCGCCCGGGGTCCCACATGCCAGCCCACCACGGGGATGCCCCGAGCCGCGAAGGACGCCAATGGGGTGTTCAGGCTGCGGGCATCGCTGCCCACCAGCACCAGGCCATCCACGGCCATGTCCAGGGCTGCGGCCAGAGCCCTTGTGCGGCCCGCCGGTGTCCCGTGGGCATCCAGGATGCGGATTCGCCAACCCAGCACCCCACCTGCTTCGATGATGCCCCGGGCGACTCCCAGCACTCCGCCGTTACGCAAGTCCTCGCACACCACGGCCACCACCACGGCGGGCCGGGCTGGCGGGCCGGCCACGGGGCCATCCCAGCGGGAGGAACTGGCGCTGGCCCGGGCCACCGCCAGGCGCAGCGACTCCCCCTCGGCAAGGGGGCGTTGTTCCCCGGCCAGGCTGGCCGGACAGCACGAAGCGATGGCCAGCCAGGTCACGGACAGGTTTCTGGCCAGCCAGGGAAGGAAACCTTCAGGCCAGTTCATGGGGCGCATTCCACGGGCGGAAGAGGAAGGGTGTTCCATTCCATGTTAGTGAAGATTCCCGGCATGACGGTGTTTTCACTTAGGCGTTTTGGACGAAGGTGGGGACGAAGCTCCACCGGGTGCGCCGGGGGGTCATAAGCAATTACTTATTGTCCAGATAAAAAACCGTTAATTTTGTTTATGAACCGTGTCGGTAGAATGCCAGGGTACCCATCAAGCCACCCGGAAGCCATCCCATGAGCAGCACCGACAAGGAACAGTACAAGGTCCGCAAGGAGCCCTACTACCAGGCCCAGGGCAATGAAGTCGCCCTGTTCGAGGCCGCCTACCGCAACCGCCTGCCGGTCATGGTCAAGGGCCCCACCGGCTGCGGCAAGTCCCGCTTCGTGGAACACATGGCCTGGAAACTGGGCAAGCCCCTCATCACCGTGGCCTGCAACGAAGACATGACCGCCAGCGACCTGGTGGGCCGCTATCTGCTGGAAGCCAACGGCACCCGCTGGCTGGACGGCCCCCTCACCACCGCCGCCCGCATCGGCGCCATCTGCTACCTGGATGAAATCGTCGAAGCCCGCCAGGACACCACGGTGGTCATCCACCCCCTCACCGACCACCGCCGTACCTTGCCCCTGGACAAGAAGGGCGAGCTCATCGAAGCCCATCCGGACTTCCAACTGGTCATCAGCTACAACCCGGGCTACCAGAGCCT
Source organism: Thiobacillus denitrificans (assembly GCA_020723405.1). Lineage (GTDB taxonomy): Bacteria > Pseudomonadota > Gammaproteobacteria > Burkholderiales > Thiobacillaceae > PFJX01. The sequence goes on from DYIY01000003.1 coordinate 212,044, forward strand.
GATGAAGGACCTGAAGCAGTCCACCAAACAACGCTTCACCGCCTTCGATTTCGACTATCCGGACGCCGCTCTGGAAACCACCATCCTGGCCAAGGAAACGGGCCTGGACGAAGCCCTGGCCGGCAAACTGGTGAAGATCGGCCAGACCGCCCGCAACCTGAAGGGCCACGGCCTGGACGAAGGCATTTCCACCCGCCTGCTGGTCTACGCCGCCACCCTCATCAAGGATGGGGTGAACCCGGTGGAAGCCTGCCAGATGTCCCTGGTGCGCCCCATCACCGACGACGCGGACATCCGGGAAACCCTGGACCACGCCATCGACGCCACGTTTGCGTGATGCGCCAGGCGATGGACAACGGAATCCCCCCCTTTGCAAAAGGGGGGATAGGGGGGGGGTCTGCGCCGTCTCCCTGCGCCACGCGCCGCAAATCCCCCCCAGCCCCCCTTTATGAAAGGGGGGAGAACACCCCCGGCCCACGTCCATGACCTCTGCCGAAACCGAATACCAACACCCCCTCATGAAGGCCTACTGGGCCCAGTTGGACACCCGTTTCAAGCAGGTGGAGGACGTGTTCGAGGACCTCATGGCCGAGGCCCTGGCCATCCTCGGCCGGGAAGAGCTGCACCACTATCTGGACGCTGCACGGATCATCGGCAAGCTGGGCCGGGGGGTGGAGCCCATGCTGGCCTTCCTGGAGGAATGGCCCTCGGTGGTGAAGGCCCTGGGTGAGGCTCGTACCGCCCCCTTGCTCGCTTCCCTCGCGTCCCCCCAAGGGGGAGCACTCCCCGCCTCGGGGCGGCCCGTCGACGGCGAGGCCGTCCTGCCCGACGTGATGGCCTTCATCATGAAGATGCAGAAGTCCCCCAACGGCAAGGCCATCACCCCCTTCCTGCAAACCCTGGCGCCGGTGGCCAGGAAGCTCCTGTCCCGGGAGCAGATGGCCATCTATCTGGAGATCGCCCGGGATCTCATGGACCGCACCACCGGTTCCGTGCACGGCCACCACACCACCTTCCCCAGCCCGGGCCTGCCCTGGTTCTACGCCCAGGCTCCCTTCCTGCTTTCCCAGCTCACCCTGGCCGGCCTGAAGAACTGGGTGGACTACGGGGTGGCCAACTACCGCCATCACCCGGAGCGCCAGGAGGACTACTTCAACCTGCAATCCGCCGACAGCAAGGCCGTGCTGCAACGGGAGCGCCACGGCACCCTGTTTGCCGACGTGGAACGCAAGCTGGACCTCTACCTGCGCGGCCTGTGGAACGACAGCGACCACCTGGTCCCCTATTCCACCGCCTTCGACGAGCTGCGCAAACCCGTGCCCTACTACGACAAGCTGGGCATGCGCATCCCGGATGTCTACGACGATTTCCTCCTCCCTGCCCGCCCCGGGGGAGAGGACACCCGGATTTCCGGCCTGGACCGCTACCGGGCCACCCTGGCCCACATGGTCGGTCACCGCCGCTGGACCACCGCCCAGGTGGCCGACAACTGGAGCCCCTTCCAGCGCATGGCCGTGGAGTTCTTCGAAGACTGCCGGGTGGAAACCCTGCTCTGCCGGGAATATCCGGGCCTGAAACGCATCTTCCTGGCTCTCCACCCCCAGCCCCGGGAAGGCGCCTGCGACCCGGAAACCACGTCCTGCCTGCGCCACCGGCTGGCCATGCTGTCCCGGGCCCTGCTGGACCCGGAGCATGGCTACCAGGACCCGACCCTCAACGACTACGCGGCCCGTTTCCACGCCCTGTTGGCCGGCGGCCCTGCCGACACGGCCGCCGTGGCCGACCTGGCCCTCTCCTACGTGGCCCGCACCCGCCGGCAAAGCGACCAGTTCGCCAAGGTCTGGTTCGAAGACACCGTGGTGGATTACCGGGACGACAACCGGCAGATGTGGAAATTCATCGAAGAAGGCGACGAGGAAGACGCCTTCGACGAGAAGCGCAAGATCGAACCCGGCGAGGAACTGGAGGGCCTGCCCCCCCGCCACTACCCCGAGTGGGACTACAAGAGCCAGACCTACCGGCCCGACTGGGCCAGCGTCTACGAGGGCCTGCACCCCCGGGGCAACGGCAACCACATCGACAAGCTGCTGTTGAAGCACGCCGCCCTGGCCAAGCGCCTGAAGCGGCTTCTGGACCTGCTCAAGCCCCAGGACAAGGTACGCATCCGCTTCCAGGAGGAAGGCAGCGAACTGGACCTGGACGTGGCCATCCGCTCCCTCATCGACTTCAAGGGCGGCGCCACTCCTGACCCGCGCATCAACATGAGCCACCGTACCGACGGCCGGGACATCGCCGTCATGCTGCTCCTGGACCTGTCGGAATCCCTCAACGAGCAGGCCGGCAGCTCCGGCCAGACCATTCTGGAACTCAGCCAGGAAGCCGTCTCCCTGCTGGCCTGGGCGGTGGAACAACTGGGTGACCCCTTCGCCATTGCCGGCTTCCACTCCAACACCCGCCACGACGTGCGCTACCTGCACGTGAAGGGCTTCAGCGAACACTGGGACGACGAGGTCAAATCCCGCCTGGCGGCCATGGAAGCCGGCTGGTCCACCCGCATGGGCGCCGCCATGCGCCACGCCGCCCACTACCTGGGGGCCCGCAAGGCCGACAAGAAGCTCCTGCTGATCCTCACCGACGGCCAGCCCAGCGACGTGGACAGCCAGGACGAACGCCTGCTCATCGAAGACGCCCGCCAGGCCGTCAAGGAACTGGACCAGGAAAGCATCTTCACCTACTGCATCAGCCTGGACCCCAAGGCCGACGAATACGTGAACGACATCTTCGGCCGGCAATACACGGTCATCGACAACATCCAGCGCTTGCCCGAGAAGTTGCCGGAATTGTTCCTGGCCCTGACGAAATAAGCTTCGGGAAGGTCGGCTTGCAGCGGCGGCCGGCAAGCGATACTTCTGTTTCCCGGCCGGGCAGGCCGATCACCTGCCGCGTTGGATATTCATCCCCCCAAGACAAGGACACCGCCGTGCGCCACTTCGCCCCCCTCTTTTTCCCTCTCCTGCTGGCCGCCTGCGGGGCGGAAACCGTCGGTACCGCCGCCGTGGGCGGTGAGTCCGCCGTGGAGCAAGCCCAGGAAGCCCAGGCCCTGAAGGAGCAGGTGCAACAACAGTTGGATGGGGCCGCCCAGTTGGAACAGCAACGCCTGGAACAGGCCGATCGGGCGGCGAACGGGGCGAAACCCTGATCCCGGTCAAGGCGAATGCAGGAATGGGCTGATAGAAAGCCTTTTTTCAGGCAAAATCTTAAAGTGTCTCTACCGGTACAGAGCCACCAGGATGGTCATAAAACCGTCAAGGAGACCGGTTAGATTCCACGTCTCGGCTGAAGCCGGGCTGAATAATTACATAGGTTGGAAGGAGCATAGATGGATGTCAGCGTCATGGAACGCACGGCCCCCGTGCGTGTCGAGCGCCGCAGGAACCTGGTATTGCGGGAGCGGTTCGCCGCCGCCCAGACCTTGTTGAAACCCTTGTTGGGCACGGCGGACAGTCAAAATGGCACGGCCTTCTACCGGGCCATGACCCGGTTGCAGAATGCCTATCCGGACCTCACCGGCAGCGAGATCGAGGCCCTGGTGGCGGCGGTGGTGCGCACCTTCCAGAACCGCCAGGGCTGAACAGCGCCGCGCCATTCAGGTGCATGGCCGCCCGATTCGTGGGCGGCCTTTTTCATGGGGTTGCCGTTGAATGCCCGCCACGCTGCCTGGGGCCGTGGATGGGGAACGGGCATCTTTATTGCATGGGCATGAAACCCATTGGATAAGATGCGGCCCCATGGAACATACCACTCCCCCCAGCACCGACACGGCCGACGGACACACCGGCCTGGACAAGGAATGGCTCAAACGGGCCTTCCTGGACAACCTGCTCTACAGCCAGGGCAAGTTTCCCGTCCTGGCCACCAAGCACGACTACTACATGGCTCTGGCCTACACGGTACGGGACCGCATGTTGGCACGCTGGATCAGCACGGCGGAGACCTACACGCGGCTGGGTTCCCGGACGGTGGCCTACTTCTCCGCCGAATTCCTGATGGGACCCCACCTGGGCAACAACCTGGTGAACCTGGGGCTTGAAGAGGCCACCCGCCAGGCCGTCCGGGAACTGGGCCTCACCTACGAGGAACTGCTGGGCCAGGAAGAGGAACCGGGCCTGGGCAACGGCGGCCTGGGCCGCCTGGCCGCCTGTTTCCTGGATTCCCTGGCCACCCTGGAAATTCCCGCCCTGGGCTACGGCATCCGCTACGAATTCGGCATCTTCGCCCAGGACATCGTGGACGGCCAGCAGGTGGAACTCACCGACAAATGGCTGCGCTACGGCAACCCCTGGGAGTTGCCCCGGCCGGAATGGGCGGTGGAGGTCAAACTGGGTGGCCACACTCGCCAGTACATCGACGACAAGGGCCACACCCGGCACCAGTGGGTGCCGTCCTGGACGGTGATCGGCACCCCCTACGACACCCCCATCCTGGGGTTCCGCAACAACACGGCCAACACCCTCCGCCTGTGGCGGGCCGAAGCACCCGAATCCTTCGACCTGTCCACCTTCAACCGGGGCGACTACTGGGGCGCGGTGAACAAGAAGGTGGTGTCGGAGAACATCACCAAGGTGCTCTACCCCAACGACGAACAGATCCAGGGCAAGGAACTGCGCCTGCAACAGCAGTACTTCTTCGTTTCCTGCTCCCTCCAGGACATGCTGCGCATCATGAAGGTGCAGAACATTCCCCTGGAGCGCTTCCACGAGAAATTCGCCGTCCAGCTCAACGACACCCACCCGGCCGTGGCCATCGCCGAACTGATGCGTTTGTTGGTGGATGAGCGGGGCATGGAGTGGGACAAGGCCTGGGGCATCACCCGCAAGACCTTCGCCTACACCAACCACACCCTGCTGCCCGAGGCCCTGGAACAGTGGCCGGTGAGCCTGTTCGCCCGCATCCTGCCCAGGCACATGGAGATCATCTACGAGATCAACGCCCGCTTTCTGGACGACGTGCGCATCCGCTTCCTGGGCGACCACGGCCGACTGGCCCGCATGTCCCTCATCAACGAGCACGGCGAACGTTACGTGCGCATGGCCCACCTGGCCTGCGTGGGCAGCCACGCCATCAACGGCGTGGCCGACCTGCACACCGAATTGCTCAAGGCCGATGTGCTTTCCGATTTCCACGCCATGTGGCCGGCCAAGTTCAGCAACAAAACCAACGGCGTCACCCCCCGGCGCTGGATCGCCCTGTCCAACCCCCGCCTCACCAGCCTCATCGACCGGAGCCTGGGCGGCGACTGGCTGCGCGACCTGGACCGCCTGCGGGAACTGGAACCGTATGCCGAAGACGCGTCGTTCCGTGGCGAGTGGCGCTACATCAAGCGGGCCATCAAGGAAGACTTCGCCGGCTTCCTGCACCGCCGGGTGGGCGTGCGGGTGGACCCGCAAAGCCTGTTTGACGTGCAGGTGAAGCGCATCCACGAATACAAGCGCCAGCACCTCAACGTGCTGCACATCATCGCCCTCTACCACCGGCTGAAGAACGACCCGGACCTGGACGTCACGCCGCGCACCTTCATCTTCGGCGGCAAGGCGGCACCGGGCTACCACATGGCCAAGCTCATCATCCGGCTGATCACCGCCGTGGGCGACGTGGTGAACAAGGACCCCATGGTGCGCGACCGGCTGAAGGTGGTGTACATCCCCAACTTCAACGTCACCAACGGCCAGCGCATCTATCCGGCCGCCGAACTGTCGGAGCAGATCTCCACCGCCGGCAAGGAAGCCTCGGGCACCGGCAACATGAAGTTCATGATGAACGGCGCCCTGACCATCGGCACCCTGGACGGCGCCAACATCGAGATCCGCGAGGAAGCCGGCGCCGACAACTTCTTCCTGTTCGGCCTCACCGCCCAGGAAGTCCAGGAGATCAAGCAGGGCGGCTACCGGCCCATGGACTGCTACCACAACAACCCGGAACTGAAGGCCGTCATGGACCTGATCCGGGAAGGCTGCTTCTCCCGGGGTGACCGGGAGCTGTTCAAGCCCCTGGTGGACAACCTGCTGTTCCACGACCCCTACATGCTCATGGCCGACTTCCGCGCCTACATGGACTGCCAGACCCGCGTCGGCCAGGCCTACCAGGACCCGGAAGCCTGGACCCGCATGGCCATCCTCAACGTGGCCCGTTCCGGCAAGTTCTCCTCGGACCGCACCATCCGTGAATACTGCAAGGAAATCTGGAAGGTGCAGCCGGTGAACATCGGGCTCATGGGCCGCAAGGAATTCCAGGGCGGCCTGGGGCAGTAAGCCGGCCCGGCGCCGGATCGGGCTCAACCTGGGGCTGCCCACCCAGTGGGCCCTCTTCCTTGATGGAAGCGGGCAGGGGAGGAGAGCGGCGGTGCCGCGGGGTGGCCGCCGATGTCACGCCCCCTCCCTCATCAAAGGGGAGGGGCCTGAATCAGCAGCCCAAAGGGGCGAAGCGACCGCCGGTGAGCCGCAACAGATCGGCGGGGGCCAGTTCGATCTCCAGGCCGCGCCGCCCGGCGCTGACGAACACCGTCCCGAACGAGCCGGCCGAGCCGTCCACCAGGGTCGGCAGCCGTTTCTTCTGGCCCAGGGGGCTGATGCCCCCCAGCACGTAGCCCGTGGAACGCTCCGCGTCCTTCTTCGCCGCCATCTCGCACTTCTTGGCCCCCAGGGCCGCCGCGCAGGCCTTCATGTCCAGCTTGCCCGCCACCGGCACCACCGCCACCGCGAGCCCCTTGCCCTCCGCGCTCACCACCAGGGTCTTGAACACCCGGGCCAGGGGCAGGCCCAACTTCTCCGCCGCCTCCTCACCGTAGGACTCGGCCTTGGGGTCGTGGACGTACTCGTGGACGGTGAAGGTCACCCTGGCAAGCTTGGCGGCGTTGATGGCGGGGGTCATGGGCAGACGCGATCCGGAAGAAGCTGCATTTTCCCACCGTTGAAGTGGCCCAAGGCAGCCAGGCGATGATGCCTGCCAGCCGGGTTCTGGTTAGACTCTTCCGAGCCCACCCGGCGGTGGGGTACCCGTCTGTGGATGTCAACGAACAAGAAGAGAAGCCTGTGGAGAAACCAACCTATCCTCGTCTGATCAAGCGTGTCCGAGCCGCTCTCATCGATTCCTTTCTGTTGCCGGTCCTCTACATACTTTCGCTGCTATTGGGCAACGCCTTGGGAATCGACAGAACCACCGGCATGATCGTGTTGATCCTCTTCCCCTTGATGTTGCTGGATCCCGCCCTGGTCGCGTTCACTGGGGGCACCATTGGCCATCATGTGCAGGGTATACGGGTCGTGCACGTCCAAACCCAGGACAGAATCCACTTCCTGGCCGCGCTTCTGCGCTTCATCACCAAATTCCTGTTTGGCTGGCTATCGTTCGTTCTGGTGCTCACCACGGCAAAGCATCAGACATTGCATGATCTGGTGTCGAGGTCCCGGGTGGTGCACAAGAATCCCCTGCACCTGCCAGCCCACGAAGTGCTGGCGGAAAGGCAACTGGATGTGGCGAGCTACACATACCCACCCCTCTGGCGCCGTCTGGTTGTCATCGTCGTTTACGCAATCCTGGCGACGATCGGGTACACCCTGCTCTTGAGCGTCTTCTCATCAGCGGACTGCATGGTATACGACCAATGCGGCACCTTTGATCTCGTGGTGCAACTGTGTTTCAGCGTGCTTTGGCTGCTCAGCACGGGATGGGTGTTCGTGTTGGGGTGGACAGGCTGCCTGCCAGGTGCACGTAAACGGGCCATCGGGAAAACCACGTAACGCAGGACACTACCCGTTTGCCCCTAGAAGGACGGGGGGCTTAGACCTTGTGATACACCTCGGCCCCGGTCTTCACGAACTCTGCCGACTTCACCTCCATCCCCTTCTCCAGGGCTTCGTTCTCGGAGATGCCCTGCCTGGCGGCGAAGTCCCGCACGTCCTGGGTGATCTTCATGGAGCAGAAATGGGGGCCGCACATGGAACAGAAGTGGGCCACCTTGGCGGATTCCTTGGGCAGGGTCTCGTCGTGGAATTCCCGGGCCTTGTCCGGGTCCAGGCCCAGGTTGAACTGATCTTCCCAGCGGAACTCGAAGCGGGCCTTGGATAGGGCGTTGTCGCGGATCTGGGCGCCCGGGTGGCCCTTGGCCAGGTCGGCGGCGTGGGCGGCCAGCTTGTAGGTGATGATGCCTTCCTTCACGTCGTTCTTGTCGGGCAGGCCCAGGTGTTCCTTGGGGGTCACGTAGCAGAGCATGGCGGTGCCGTACCAGCCGATCATGGCCGCGCCGATGCCGCTGGTGATGTGGTCGTAGCCGGGGGCGATGTCGGTGGTGAGGGGCCCCAGGGTGTAGAAGGGGGCCTCGTCGCACCACTGCAACTGCAGGTCCATGTTCTCCTTGATCATGTGCATGGGCACGTGGCCGGGGCCTTCGATCATCACCTGCACGTCGTGCTTCCAGGCGATCTGGGTCAGTTCACCCAGGGTCTTCAGTTCGCCCAGCTGGGCCTCGTCGTTGGCGTCGTAGATGGAGCCGGGACGCAGGCCGTCGCCCAGGGAGAAGGCCACGTCGTAGGCCTTCATGATGTCGCAGATGTCCTCGAAGTGGGTGTAGAGGAAGCTTTCCTTGTGGTGGGCCAGGCACCACTTGGCCATGATGGAGCCGCCCCGGCTGACGATGCCGGTCATGCGGCCAGCGGTCAGGGGCACGTAGCGCAGCAGGACGCCGGCGTGGATGGTGAAGTAGTCCACCCCCTGCTCGGCCTGCTCGATGAGGGTGTCGCGGAACATCTCCCAGGTGAGTTCCTCGGCCTTGCCGTTCACCTTTTCCAGGGCCTGGTAGATGGGCACGGTGCCGATGGGCACCGGGCTGTTGCGGATGATCCATTCCCGGGTCTCGTGGATGTTCTTGCCGGTGGACAGGTCCATGACCGTGTCGCCGCCCCAGCGGATGGCCCAGGTCATCTTGTCCACTTCCTCGTTGATGGAGGAGCCCAGGGCCGAGTTGCCGATGTTGGCGTTGATCTTCACCAGGAAGTTGCGGCCGATGATCATGGGCTCGGTTTCCGGGTGGTTCACGTTGCAGGGGATGATGGCCCGGCCCCGGGCCACTTCGCTGCGCACGAACTCGGGGGTGATCTCGGCGGGGATGGCGGCGCCGAAGTGCTGGCCGGGATGCTGGCGGCCCAGGAGGTGGGCCAGCTTTTCGCCCTGGGGGCCGCTGCTGCGCAGGGTGTCCAGGTATTCCTGGCGGCGCAGGTTTTCCCGGATGGCGACGTATTCCATCTCCGGGGTGACGATGCCCTTTTTCGCGTAATGCATCTGGCTGACGTTGGCGCCCGGTTTGGCCCGGCGGGGCTGGCGGTGCAGGCCGGGGAAGCGCAGGGCGGCCAGCTCGGCGATGTTGGCGCGCTGCATGCCGTATTCGGAGGACAGGCCGGACAGCAGCTCGGTGTCGCCCCGCTCTTCGATCCAGGGCTGGCGCAGGGCCGGCAGGCCCTGGCGGATGTCGATCTTCGCCGCCGGGTCGGAATAGGGGCCGGAGCAGTCGTAGACGAAGATGGGTGGGTTCTTCTCGCCGCCCATGGCGGTGGGGGTGTCGGCCTGGCTGATTTCCCGCATGGGCACCCGGATGTCCGGCCGGCTGCCGGTCACGTAGACCTTGCGCGAGTTGGGCAGGGGCTGGATGGCCGCTTCGTCAACGTGGGCGGTGGCGGCGAGGAAGGAACCCAGGTTCTGGGGATTGGCGTTCATGGTGCGCTCCAGGCAGGCAAAAGACGCGGGAAGCGCGGACCGGGCCGGACGCTTCCCTACGCCGGAATGATCCGGATCAGGTTCAAAGGGTGTGATCTCAGCCGTCGCCATCCGCGGGACCGGGACGGTTCAGGCACCCCTAACGTGGTGGGGAAACTAGCCCAAACAGGGGCTCAATACAAGCTTGGCGGCCCAGGGGTTTTCCCCCAGAGCCCGGTAACAGCCTGAAACATCTCCACACTGCTGGGAAACGGGTCGGGAACAGGCCGGCCCTAATCTGGAAGCGTCGTACACACAGGAGTCAAACATGAAAGCCAAAGTCCTTGCTTCCGCCCTGCTGATCACCACTCTGTCCGCCTTCGGCACGGCTGCCCATGCTTCCGACGAACTGCTCGGTGCTTTGATCGGCGCCGGTGCCGGTGCAGTCATCGGCCACGCCATCGACCGGGACGACGGGGCCGCAGTGGGGGGCATCCTGGGCGCAGTGGTGGGTCTGGCCGTGGCCGATGACGACGATGACCGCCGTACCGTAGTGGTCCGTCGTCCCCCGCCCGGGCCGGTGATCGTGCATCGGGCGCCGCCACCCGCCGTGGTGGTGTACCAGGCGCCCCCGGTCCGTTACGTGGCCAGGCCGGTTTACGTGCCGGTGCGGGGTGTGCCTCCCGGCTGGCACAAACATCACGACCGTGACTGGGATGACCACCATCGCCACCAGGGCGAGCGTTGGGACCGGGACGACCACCGGGACGGGCACGATCGCCGGGGTCGGGACGATCATCGGGGCCGGGGTTGGTAAGACCGCCGCCAGCCAGGCAACCGGGGTGCCGGTTGCCTGGCTGATGCTCACTTGCCCGTGTCGACGGGCTTCATGAACATCTGCAACAGGGTGGCCGGGTCCATGGGCGTGGCGGGGGCGGCGGGTACCCCCGCTGCCGGCGCGGCGGCCACCGGCTTCTCCTTGGTGCTTTCCGCTGCTTTGGCCGGAACCGCCGGGGCTGCCGGAACGGCAGCCTGGGGCGCCAGGGGGAAGAAGGGGAATCCGGCCGGCAGGGCCGGGGCCGGTGTGGGCTGGGGGGCGCTGGACTGGGCGGGAGCCGGGGCCGGCGGGGGAAGGGGAATCATCATGCCGTAGGGCGTGATCTGGGTGGTGGCCGGGACGGCCATGACCTGGCCTGACCAGGGGGTGTGTTGCTGGGGCGCGGGCGTCGGCATGGCCTGGGCGGGCAGACCGGTGGTAAAGGGGAATCCCATGGGAAGCTGGGTGCCGTAGGCCGGTTGGGCCGGCAGGGACGGATAGCCGAAGGTCGGCTGCTGGGGCAGGGGGACCAGGCCCGCCAGACTGCCTTGCTGCTGGGGGGCGGCGAAGGGCAGATTGGGCAGGGTGGGCAGGGAGGGGGAGAAAGCCGGCGCCGAGAACGGATTGGGCAGGTTCCGCTGCACGTAGGGATTGCCCGCCAGGGGGCCGCCTCCGTAAGGATTGGCCATCTGGTTCATGTATTGGTAGGACATGAGGTTGGGGGCCACCTGGAGGGCGGGATACATGGCATTGCCCATGCCCATGCCGCCCAGGGGGTTGAGCAGGCCCAGCCCCAGGGGGGCCACCACGGCCCCCAACCCGAGGGGATTGCCCAGTCCCAACGGACTGCCCAGGCCGAGGGGACTGCCCAGGCCGAACAGGCCGGGGGCGAATGGGTTGCTGCCGCCGAAGGGGGCGCTGCTGAAGGGGTTGCCGGAGAAGGGCGAGGCGCTGAATGGGGAGCCGCCATAGGGATTGCCGGAGAAGGGTGATCCGGCAAAGGGGCCCTGTTGGCCGGAGGAGGCCAGGGCTGCCATGGGATTCAACATGTTCTCGAAACCGGCGGCCTGGGTGGCGCCTGCCAGGGCGACGAGCAGGAAGGGGGCGCTGCGCTTCATGGTGTTCTCCTGGGGGGAACGATGCTGGGTGGGAAGGGCGGGTGAGCGCTGCCGTTGTTGTTCGGACCCGGCCGGGGACCGGGTCCGGCGCGTTACAGGTCGCCGGCGGCGGCGGCGCGCATGATGTTGTCCATCTTGTCGCGGATGTCCGTGGCGTGCTTCATGAGCTCGCTGGGGGCGCCCATCTGGCCGGAGATGGAATCCAGCCAGGAGGTGTTCCAGTCCAGGGTCAGTACCCAGATTTTTTTGTTGTTGTCTTCCATGACGGCGATGCGGCAAGGCAGGAAGACGATGGATTCCGGGGCGTACTTCAGCACTTCCCGGCCGGCGGCGATGTCGCAGTAATGGAAGACCTCCATGCGCGGCGCGGCGGTGTCGCCCAGCACGGCCTGGATGTCCTTCCACATGGGGGAATGGCCCACCAGCTTGAAGTTCAACTGGTTGGCGCGCAGCTTCATGGATTCCACCACTTCATCGAAGGACAGGCCATCCTTGGCCTGGTACTTGATGGTCATGAGGTTCATCACGTCCTTCACGTCCATCCGGGTCATGGTGCTCATCATGGGCATCATCTGCTTCATGAGCTTGGCCTTTTCCTCGGCGGGGATGGTGCGGGACATCTCATAGGGCTTGGTGCCCCGGCCGCCGGGGGAGATGGGCAGCACCATGGGGCCGGCCGACAGGGGCACGTTGGCCATGTAGGGGTTGTTGGCGGCCTGCTGGGCCAGGACGGGCACGGCGAGGGTCAGGGCCAGGGCGGCGGCGAGCGTGCGTTTCATTGTTGATTTCCTTCCAGTTGAGAACGGCGTGGGCCGGGAGTGAGGTGAAACGGGAGACTATTTCGGCGGGACGGTGGTCAGGCCGAGCATTTTCCAGTCCTGCATGCCGCCCCGGTACCACTTGAGCTTGTGGGCCGGATAGCCCAGGGCCAGCAATTGCTTGATGTTGGTGGGCGATTGGCCGCACCAGGGTCCGTTGCAGTAGAACACCAGGGTCCGGGCGTTCTCGAAGTTCCACAGGCCGCCGTGGCGGGCGGCACCGAAGCGTAACGCCAGGATGTCGGCGATCTTCTCGGCTTCGCTGTGGGCCGGGTGCAGTTCCTGCCAGGGCAGGTTCAGCGCGCCCGGGATGACGCCTGAACGAGCCGGCCAGTCCCCGTCCCGGGAGTCGATGACCAGCACGTCCCGACCGGCCCGCTTGAGGTATTCGAGCACTTCGAGCTCGCCGATGGTCTCCACCCCCGGGGCCAGTTGCATGGGCTGGATGCAATAGGGCGGGCAGGGCCGGGAAGTGAGCGAAAAATCCGGATCGAGCATGTTCTCGGTGTCCGGATGGCGTTCTATGCGCACCGGCCTGCCCTGATGGAGCACTTCCAGCGCGGGCAGGTCGTGGGTGATGTTGACCGGCTTTTCGGCCGCGGCGAGGCCGAACACCGCCATCCCGATACACGGGAGGAGAAGCCGGCGGACGGACGATGGGCGCATGTCAGGTTGGGTGGGCTGGGGACAGGCGGCCATTGTGGGCATGGCCGGGGCCTTGGCGCAAGGGAAGACCCTGGGTTCAGTCCAGGTATTCGAACACCTTGACCACCTTGTTGACTCCGCCCGTACGCGCGGCGATCTCGGCGGCGGCATCGCCCTCGGCACGCTTGACCAGTCCCATGAGGAAGACGGTGCCGGCTTCGGTGACCACCTTGACGTGGTGGGCGTTGAAGCGCTTGTCTTCCAGGAAGCGGGTCTTCACCTTGGCGGTGATGTAGCCGTCGTTGCTGCGCGCCATGAAGCTGCTGGCGCCGCCGATGGCCAGTTCGTTCTGCACCTCCTTCACGTTGGGCACGGCCCGGGCCAGTTCCTCGGCCTTGGCCTTGGCGGCGGCATCCGGGGTTTCCCCGCTGAGCAGCACCCGGCGGTTGTAACTGGTGACGTTCACGTGGGAGCCGGCGGGCAGGGTCTCGCGCACCCTGCCCGCCGTCTTCAGTTCGATCTCCTCGTCCAGCAGATAGGTGCCCGAGGTGCGGCGGTCTTCCGCCATCAGCACCCCGGCCCCCATGCCGCCCACCACCAGGGGGGCGCAACCGGTCAGGGTCAGGGTGGACAGGCCGAGCAGGGCGGCGATGAGGCTGTGTTTCATGGTCAGGCTCCAAGCAGGAAGAAGTCGATGCCGTCGCCCAGGCAGTGGACGGCGAGCAGGGTGGTTTCGTGGATGCGGCTGGCGGATTCCGCCGGCACGCAGATGAGGATGTCCTGGGCGTCCAGGAGTTCCGCCAGGGGGCCGCCGTCACCGCCGGTGATGGCCACCACCCGCATGTCCCGCTCCCGGGCGGCACGCACGGCCCCCAGCACGCCGATGGCATGGCCGTAGGTGGAAAAGGCCACCAGCACGTCCCCGGGATGGCCCAGGGCGGATACCTGGCGGGCCAGGCCCAAAGCCGGATCGGCATCGTCCACCATGGCCGCGCCGGTGCCGCACAGGTTCATGGCCGCCAGGCCGGGCCGCTCCTGGTCCAGCCGGTCGGCCAGGATGGAGGCCAGGTGCCGGCTGGGCAGGGCCGAGGGCCCCACGCCGCAGGTGAGGATCTTGCCTTCCGCCATGAGGCAGTCGGTCATGGCCCGGGCGGCCTGGCCGATGGGTTCCGCCAGCAGGTCTGCCGAATCGGCCAGCACCTGGATGGCGGCCTGGAACTGGTCTTGGATGCGTTGGGTCAGGGGCATGACGGGCGGCGGCTGGGGAAAGGCGGCCATTATAGTGTCCCCCCCAACCGTGCCTCTGCCATCAGCACGACCTCACCCCGCCTCGAAGGCGCCCCGGAGCCATTCCAGGGTGGCCCCGTCCAGCAGCACGGCATCGAAACGACAGGGCCGGTCCAGGCGTTGGGAGGCCAGGTAGTGGCGGGCGGCCAACACCACCCGGGCCCGCTTGGCGGCGGTGATGCTTTCCCCGGCCGAGCCGAAGCGGGATGGGGCCCGGGCCCGGACCTCCACGAACACCAGGGTATCCCCGTCGGCCATGACCAGATCGATCTCGCCGCCCTTGCAGCGATAGTTGCGGGCCAGCAGGCGCAGGCCCCGGGCCGTGAGGTGCCGGGCGGCCTGTTCCTCGGCGGCCGCGCCGATGGCATGGGGTCTGTGCACCGTGCCCCCTCCCCGTTTTTGGTTACACTGGCCGCCAGCTTACCCGCCCCCTTCCATGTTCGACAGCCCCCAGCCGGCCCGTCCCGGCACCCTGCACATCGTCGCCACGCCCATCGGCAACCTGCGCGACCTGTCCCTCCACGCCCTGGACGTGCTGCGCACGGCCGACCTGGTGGCCGCCGAGGACACCCGCACCAGCCAGGCCCTGCTGGCCGCCTGGGGCATCCAGGCCCGGCTCACGGCCCTCCACGAACACAACGAGGTGTCCGGCGCCGCCCGCCTGGTGGAGGAATTGCGGGCCGGGCGCAGCGTGGCTTACATCTCCGATGCCGGCACCCCGGGCATCTCCGACCCGGGCGCCCGGCTGGTGGCTGCCGTGCGCGCCGCCGGCCTGCCGGTGAGTCCCATCCCGGGCGCCAGTGCCGTGGCCGCCGCCCTGTCCGTGGCCGGTCTGGAAGGCCCCTGGCTGTTCGTCGGCTTCCTGCCGGCCAAGCCCGCCGCCCGGCGCAAGGCCCTGGCGGACCTGGCGGCACTGCCCTTCGCCCTGGTGTTCTACGAATCCCCCCACCGCATCGAGGAATGCGTGGCCGACCTGGCCGCCGAACTGGGCCCGGCGCGGGCCATCCTGTTCGCCCGGGAACTGAGCAAGCGCTTCGAACAAGTGCATCGCTGCCCTTTGGGCGAGGCGGCCGCCTGGTTGGCGGAAGACGACAACCACCGGCGGGGGGAATTCGTGCTGGTGCTGGATCCGCCCCCGCCGGTGGCCGAAGACGGCCTGGGCGAAGCCCGCAGGGTGCTGGAAACCCTGCTTGAAGAACTGCCGGTGAAGCAGGCCGCCCATCTGGCCGCCCGCCTCACCGGCGCCCGCAAGAACGCCCTGTACGATCTCGCCCTGGCGATGAAGAAGGGAAACTGACCATGGACCGCCTGACCCTCACCCGCCCCGACGACTGGCACCTGCACCTGCGCGACGGCAGCATGCTGGCCGCCGTGCTGCCCGACACCGCCCGGCGCTTCGCCCGGGCCATCGTCATGCCCAACCTGAAGCCCCCGGTGCGCAGCGTGGCCGATGCCGAAGCCTACCGGGCCCGCATCCTGGCGGCTCTGCCGGCGGGCATGGCCTTCGATCCCCTCATGACCCTCTACCTCACCGACAACACGGCGCCGGAAGAAATCGCCCGGGCCGCGGCCGGCGACGTGGTGAAGGCGGTGAAGTATTACCCGGCCGGCGCCACCACCAACTCCGATTCCGGGGTGACCCGCATCGACAAGGTGCAGGGGGTGCTGGAAGCCATGGCGGAAGCGGGCCTGCCGCTGCTGTTGCACGGCGAAGTGACCGACCCGGCGGTGGACGTGTTCGATCGGGAGGCGGTGTTCATCGACACGGTGCTGGCCCCGCTGTTGCAGCGCCTGCCCCGCCTCAAGGTGGTGCTGGAACACATCACCACCCGCCAGGCGGCGGAATTCGTGGCGGCGGCTCCGGCCAACGTGGCGGCCACCCTCACCGCCCATCATCTGCTCTACAACCGCAACGCCATGTTCCAGGGCGGTATGCGGCCCCATTACTATTGCCTGCCCGTCCTCAAGCGGGAAGCCCATCGCCAGGCCTTGCTGGCGGCGGCCACGGGGGGCAACCCCAAATTCTTCCTGGGTACCGACAGCGCGCCCCACGCCAGGGAAGCCAAGGAATCGGCCTGCGGCTGCGCCGGCATCTACTCCAGCCACGCCGCCCTGGAACTGTATGCGGAGGCATTCGCCGAAGCGGGCGCCCTGGACCGGCTGGAGGCCTTCGCCAGCTTCCATGGGCCGGACTTCTACGGTCTGCCGCGCAACACGGACAGCGTCACCCTAGTGCGGGAGACCACGCCGGTGGCCATCGACCATCCGGCCGGGGTGGTGCCCCTGCGGGCCGGGGAAACTCTGGCCTGGCGCCTGGCCTGAGGGTTCCCTCAGGCCACCTTGCGGTGCAGGTGGTCCAGCAGGCTGCTCACCGCCCGCTCCATGAGGGGCACGGTGTCCAGGAGCTCCACCTGGCCGCTGCGGAATTTGGCGGCCAGGCCGTCGGCGTCGATGGACATGGCCCGCTGGCCCAGCCGGTTGGTGAACAGATAGATGCCCTTCATGGGACTCACCCAGGCCAGCTTGGCCCGTGAGCGGCTGCCGTCTTCCAGGGTGTACTCGATCCAGGTGCCCCGCTTGAGGGTCTGCACCTTCAGGTCGTGCTCGTCCTTCTCCACGGGGTCGCCGCCGCCGGCCAGCCAGCCCACGTCGCCGATGACGATTTCCTCCACTTCGGGGCGTTCCTCCGGTTCGGCAGCGATTTCCTCGATCAGGTTCGGGTCCACGGCCACTTCGTCGGCCACCGGGGGTATCTCCACGAAATCCCCCGTAGGCGCCAAATCCTCCAGCGCTTCCCGGGCGGGGGGCGGCAGGGGGTCCGGTTCCATCGCGACGGGGGCGTCGCCCACTCCGCGCAGGCCGGCCCGCACCGCTACGGCATGACATTTCACCAGGCCGGTGAAGAACTGGTCGCGTAATTCCCGGGGGGCGCCCAGATCCACCAGACCCTGGTCCAGGCGCTTGAGCAGATCGGGCAGCAGGGACACCAGTTTCTTGCGGTCGTCCGGGTTGATCTTGGGGGTCACGCTCCAGATCAGGTCGTCCATGGTGGCCAGAGCGGCCTGCCACTCGGCGCTGCCTTCGCCATGGCGGGCGCCCACCATGGCCACCACCTTTTCCCAGTGATCCATGAGGAAGGAGCGGATGAACTCCGGGATGGCCTGATCGAACAGGTGGCTGTCCACCTCGCTGCGGGCCAGCACCCGGCTGGCCTCGCTCTGTTCCATCTGGCGGATCATCTGGGCCGACTTGCTGGTGAGCTCGTCGATGCGCTGCTTTTCCTCCGCCTCGTAGGCCTGGAACTCCTCCAGCACCGTGGCGAAGAGGTCCACCTGGTCGTCGAACTGGCTGATGACCCTCTGCACCAGTTCGTCCATTTTCCGGTACAGGCCGCCGTCGTGGCCTTCGTTCTCGTCCCAGCCCATGGAGGCGTTGGCCAGCACGTCCAGCAGGCGGCGGGCCGGATGGGACTTCTGGGAGAAGAAGTTGCGATCCAGCATGGCCACCTTGAGCACGGGGATCTGCAAGCGGCCGATGAGGGCCTTCAAGGCGTCGGGAATGCGTCGGTCATCCAGCACGTAGTCGAACACCATGGACACGATGTCCAGGGTCATGGCGTCCATCTGACCCAGGTTGCCGGCCACGGGACTGGCACGGATCTCGCGCAGGATGTTCACCTGGCCGTCGGCCAGGCTGGCGGCGCTGAAGCCCGCCGCCAGCATGCCGTCGCCCTGGCCCCGTTGCAGGCTGGTGAGGGTGTTGAGCACGGTGGCGGGCACGGCCACTGCCGGCAGATCGCCGCCGGACAGGAAATTCGACAGGGCTGCCGGGGCGGCGGCAGCGCCAGGCATCTGGCCGGGCGTGGCCAGGCCCCCCGGGGTCAGCCCCGGCATGGCAAGGCCGCCCGGAACCCAGCCCGGCCCGCTGGCCACGCCCGTCGGCAGGGCCACGCCTGCTGCGGGGTAGGCGGGGGCAGTGGGCATGGCCAGGGTCATGAGCTGACGCAAGGCGGAAAGCAGATCCTGGCCTTCCCCCCCCATGGCTTCCACGGCGGAGGCCTGGGCGGGCATCTCCCCCGGGGTCTGCGGGGCCACGGGCGGTGGGGTCGGCGGAGCGGGCCGGCGGATGCCCACGCCCACCCGGATGGTGGGCAGCACCCCCCGGTCCACCAGATGGCGGTTGAGGTTCTGGTAAACCTCCCGCACCCGGTTGGGCAGGAATTTGTTGATGAGGGGCACCAGCACCAGTTGGACCTTCACCGGCAGGCCGCGCCCCTTGATGGTTTCCATGACGGCGGCACCGATGACTTCCGGACCGATGGGGTTGAGGCCCTGCTGCATTTCCGGGTCATCCAGCAACACGCCCACCCGCTTGGCCAGGCCGAACAGTTCCTCGCCGCAACTGTTGTTCAGGGCGTTTTCCACGGTGCTGGCGGCCAGGGTTTCCTCCAGGTCGTCGGGTTCCACCAGGGAGAGTTGGGTGGAATCCAGGCTCAAGGCACCGGCGCCCCGGTTGTTGCCGTCCCGGCGGCATTCCCGCTTGAAGCGCTGGTAGAACCCCCGGCGGAAATCGGCCTCCACGTTGGCCCGCTGGTCCTTGGCGAAATCCAGGGCCTCATCGTAGAGCCTGCGCATTTCGTAGGCGGACACCCGGTCGATGAGTTCCAGCAGTTCCGCGGCGGCGATTTCCAGGGTCTTGTTCAGGGCGCTCGCCAGAGCGTTGGCGGCGAGTTCGCCACACTCGTTGAGCAGGGCGGACTTGTCCCCGCCGGCAGCGGCGCGGCCATGGCCGAACTGGCTCAACTCGACCACATTGTTCTTGCGAGAGTCTTGCATGGTCCCATCCTCGGGGCGGAATCGCGGCCGGGCCGGAAATCGGCGCCGGAACCCTCAATCACGCCAGCATTGCACTCGACCTGGAAGATCACGGGCCCAAGGATGACGGAAGACGCGGAGGATGAACAGCCCACAGGCCGTCCGGGAAGCTCCTGGCGATCCCGCCGTCATAGGGTTGCCCCCTTAGACCGGTGATTTTGCGTCCCCGCCTTTCGACGGGTTTGCCCTTGCAGGTCGTGCCTACGACACGTTCACTTGTCCTGCTTAACGGCCAAATCGGCAAAGACTTTAGAAAAATTTGCGGCCCGGCCCCTTCCCCGGGGACGGGGGTCAGCGGCCGGGGCTGGCGGGGGAGGGTCCGCCGGTCAGTTGGCGGATGTCTGCCAGCAGGGGCCCGGTCACCGGTTCGATCTTGCGCCGCATCAGCGAGCCGATGGCGGTGGACCGGGCGAAGATGGGTTTCAGGGGGGCTTCGTCGGTCCGGGCCAGACGGGCGACGGCTTCCAGCATGGGGGCATGGGCCTGGCAGGGGTCCCGGCCGGGCAGATCCGCCGGCCCGTCGAAGTCCAGGCCGGCGGAAAAGTACCGGCCGATGGCGTTGAGGGTGCGGCTGACGACTTCCTGGGTTTCCGGCCGCTCCAGGATTTCACCGGCAGCGGCCAGGAAGGTCTGGCCCTGGCTTTCCAGGGCCCGTTCCAGGGCCAGGGCGGCAGGGTGCCGGGCGGCCAGGGCGTCGGCGTAGGCATGGTGCACGGCGTCCCGCTCCGGGTGGGCGGGGCGGGCCAGGGGCAGGTGGCCGGCGGCCATTTCCAGGAAGGCCACGTAGTGGGTGTTGCTGCGTTTGCCCCGCTTCCAGGTGGCTTCCAGTTGGGCCGGGGCGAGCACGCCGGAATGGAGCAGCACGGCCACGGTGTCCATGATGGCCAGGTGGTCGTCCTGGAGGAAGGGCAGGTGCTCCACTAGAAAATCGGCCAGGACCTTGCCCATGGCGCCCTGGGCCACGGCGTCCCGGCGCAGCATGAGCCGGGCGTTTTCGATGCTGGGCTGGGTCCACCAGGCGTGGCGGGCCAGTTCATCGGTGAGGGCCGGGGAGTAGACCACGGCCACCACCGCTTCCGGCTCGCCGGTGAGCAGGAGCTTGCCCAGGTTGATGCCTTCCATCTGGCCGTGGCGGGTCCAGCGGGACAGATAGACCGGGTAGCCGCCGGGGGAACCCAGGGCATGGCCGGAGAGGACTTCCCGCACCAGACGCAGGTATTTGTCGGGCTTGCAGTGGGGGGCCAGGGGGATGCTGGCTTCGCCCTGGTCGGTGAGGGCGTGCAGGACCAGATTGGATTCGTCGATGCGCACCGCCTTCAGGTTCTGGGCCAGGAGGACTTCCAGGCGGAAGGCATCCTCGGGGGAGAGGTCTTCGGTCATGGGGTGGGTTATGGCGCGGCGGCGCTGAGGACAGGTTGCTGAATCCCCCCCGGCCCCCCTTTTGCAAAGGGGGGAGTCAGGTCGCGGGGTTTTGACGTGGGGTCCAAGATCGGGACAGGGCTCAGCCGGCCAGTTTTTCGAAGCAGCGGGCAGCGGCGGCCACGGTGGCGTCGATGTCGGCGTCCGTGTGGGCGGCGGAGACGAAGCCGGCTTCGAAGGCGGAGGGCGCCAGATACACCCCCTCCAGCAGCATCAGGTGGAAGAAGCGGTTGAAGGCGTCCTTGTCGCTCTGCATGACTTCGGCGTAGGAGGTGGGCGGGGTGGCGCGGAAATAGACGCCGAACATGCCGCCCACGCTGTCGGCGCAACAGATGACGCCGGCGTCCCGGGCGGCGGCGTTGAGGCCGTCCACCAGGCGGCGGGTCTTGGTGGTGAGGGCTTCGAAGAAGCCGGGGGCGGAGATCTTTTCCAGGGTCTTGAGGCCGGCGGCCACGGCCACCGGGTTGCCGGACAGGGTGCCGGCCTGGTAGACGGGGCCCAGGGGGGCCAGTTTGTCCATGATGTCGGCCCGGCCGCCGAAAGCGCCCACGGGCAGGCCGCCGCCGATGACCTTGCCCAGGGTGGTGAGGTCGGGCCGGATGCCGTAGAGGCCCTGGACGCAGCCGGCGCCCACCCGGAAGCCGGTCATGACTTCGTCGAAGATGAGCACGGCACCGTGTTTCGTACAGTTCTCCCGCAGGGCTTCCAGGAAGCCGGGCTTGGGCTTGATGAGGTTCATGTTGCCGGCCACGGCTTCGACGATGACGCAGGCGATCTCGCCGCCCTTCTCGGCGAAGACCTGATTCACCTGCTCGATGTCGTTGTAATCCAGCACCAGGGTGTGCCGGGAGGTGTCGGCGGGCACCCCGGCGGAACTGGGGGCGCCGAAGGTGAGCAGTCCGGAACCGGCCTTCACCAGCAGGCTGTCGGCGTGGCCGTGGTAGCAGCCTTCGAACTTGATGAGCAGGTCCCGGCCGGTGAAGCCCCGGGCCAGGCGGATGGCGCTCATGGTGGCTTCGGTGCCGGAGGAGACCAGGCGCAGCTTGTCCAGGCTGGGCAGCATGGCCTTGAGCTTCTCGGCCATGACCAGTTCCTGTTCCGTGGGGGCGCCGAAGGAGAGGCCCAGGGCGGCGGCGTCCTGGACCGCCTTGACCACGTCCGGATCGGCATGGCCCAGGATCAGGGGCCCCCAGGAGCCCACGTAGTCCAGGTAGGCCTTGCCGTCGGCGTCCCACACCCGCGCCCCAAGCCCCCGGGCGAAGAAGCGGGGGGTGCCGCCCACGGAGCGGAAGGCCCGCACGGGGGAATTGACGCCGCCGGGGATGACGGCCTGGGATTGTTCGAACAGTTGGTCGTTGCGGGAGCTCATGGACGGTCCTCGAAAAGTATCGTGAATTGTCGGGCGGCCCGGCCGGGGTCGGGGGCCTCGTAAAGGGCGCTGATCACCGCCAGCAGATCGGCACCGGCGGCCACCAGTTCCCCGGCGTTGTCCGGGGTGATGCCGCCGATGGCGCACACCGGCAGGCCGGTTTCCGCCCGGGCTGCCGCCAGCAGCGCCGGATCGGCCCGGCGGGCCTGGGGCTTGGTGGGGGAGGGGAAGAAGCTGCCGAAGGCAATGTAGTCGGCCCCCGCCCGGGCGGCCGTCCGGGCCAGATCCAGGCTCTGGTAGCAGGAGGCGCCCAGGAGCTTGCCGGGGCCGGCCTGGTCCAGGCGGGTCCGGGCGGCGGCCAGGGCGCCATCGTCTTCTCCCAGGTGGACGCCGTCGGCATCGCAGAACAGGGCCAGGTCCAGGTCATCGTTGATGATGAGCCGGGCACCGTGGCGGCGGGTCAGGCCGCGCAGGGCCACGGCCTGTTCCTGGCGGTGGCAGGGGCTGGCGGTCTTGTTGCGGTATTGCAGGGTGCGGCAGCCGGCGGACAGGATGGCATCCGTGGCATCCAGCAGACGGCGGCTGTCGTTCCAGTCCGGGGTGATGGCGTAGAGGCCGCGCCAGGGCGCCGTTCCGCCTCCCGCCTCAGTCCTCATCGTCGCCGCGCACCCAATAGAGCCGGTCCGGGATGAATTGCCCCATGCCGGGCCGGTAAGCGTTCTTCAGGGTCTGGTAGGTGTATTCCTGGGCTTCCCGCACGGCGGCCTCCATGTCCTGGCCCAGGGCCAGCAAGGCGGCCACGGCGGAGGCCAGGGTGCAGCCGGAGCCGTGGTAGGAGCCGGGCAGCCGGTCCCATTCCAGGCGCTGGACCACCCCCTGGTCGTTGTATAGCGTGTTGCTGACTTGGGCCCCCTGTTCGTGGGCGCCGGTGATCAGCACGTATTCGCAGCCCATGTCCAGGAGGCGGGTGGCGCACTCGTCCAGGTCGGGGTCGTCGGTTTCCTCGTCCAGATCCTCGGCCAGCCGGCGGGCCTCCATGCTGTTGGGGGTGAGCACGGTGGTCTGGGGCAACAGCAGGTCGCGCAGGGCGTCGAGCAGTTCGTCGCTGGCCAGGGGATCGCCCCGGCCGGAGGTGAGGACCGGATCGAGCACTAAAGGAATGTCCGGATAATCCGATACTACTTCGGCGATGGCCGCGACCGCTTCCACGCTGCCGATCATCCCCACCTTGATGGCCGCCACGGGCATGTCCTCCAGGACCCCCCGGGCCTGGTCGGCAATCCACTCGGGATCGATGGGCAGGTAGTCGTCCACCCCCACGGTGTCCTGGACGGTGACGGCGGTGACCACCGAAAGGGGGTGGCAGCCCAGGCTGGAGAGGGTGAGGATGTCGGCCTGGAGACCTGCGCCGCCGGTGGGGTCGGTGCCGGCGAAGACGAGCACGGCGGGAAGCGGCGGTGGGTGCATTGAGAAACCCTTGGCACGGGCGGGATGTATGGGCAGAATCCAATTCTATTACATAAGCTATATCCCATCGGACGGCGCATGGATTATCGGAAATGGATGTGCGTGGTGTGCGGCATGATCTATGACGAAGCGCTGGGCATGCCCGAGGAGGGCATTCCACCGGGAACCCGATGGGCGGACGTCCCTGTGAATTGGACTTGCCCGGATTGCGGTGCACGCAAAGAGGATTTCATGCAGTTGGGCGGCTGAGCCGCCCAACTGGGTTCGTCCGGCGGCGAAGGCCGGCGGGTCCGACTGGAACAGGAGGGGTTGTATGCGTTGGTTCTTGGTCTTGTTGCTGGCTGCCCTGGCCTGGGCCGCGCCCGCGCGTGCGGAGCTGATCCTCAACGTCACCCTGGATTACGACCAGGAACGGGACCACGTGGCCACCCAGGCGGTGTTCAACGATCTGGCCCGCTACCTGTCCGGGGCCGTGGGCCAGCCGGTGAAGCTGATCATGACCCAGAACGCCGAGCGGGTGGGCGAGCGCATCCGTACCGGTTCCTTCTCCATGCTGCTGGCTCCCGCCCAACTGGTGGGCGTGGCCATGCGCCACGGCTACACCCCGGTGGCCAAGACCGAACGGGAGGCCAAGGTGGTGCTCATGGCCACCAAGGGGGCCAACGTCAAATCCCTGGAAACCGCCCGGGGCAAGCGCATCGCCCTGCCCCATGGCGAGTCCCTGGTGAGCTACATGTTCCGGGGCGAGATGAACGCCCTGGGCCTGTCGCCGTCCCGCTATTTCAGCCAGGTCAGCCACATGAACCAGTACGGGGCCGTGCTCTACGCCCTGGAGATCGGCCAGGCCGATCTGGCGGCGGTGAAGGACGACGTGGCCAAGGACTGGATCGCCAAGCATCCCGGCGCCAGCATCGTGAAGACCCTGGCCCAGATACCCCAGGCCGGGGTGGTGGTCAGCGACAAGCTGGATGCCGGTCTGAAGGACAAGATCCGTTCGGCCTTCACGAAAATCGACAAGGATCTGGATGCTCGCCTCAACCGGGCCAAAATGGGCTCCTTCGACCCGGCCGACACGGCGGATTTCGAATTCGTCTCCACCCGGGGCTTCTATTCTCCCGAAGTGTTGCCCGGTGCCAGCATCGCCACCGCCGAACAGGTGAAGAAGCTCATGGATCAGGGGGTGCCCCTGTTCGACGTGCGGCCGGTGGCCCACTACCGGGAAGGCCACATCGTGGGCGCGGTCAATCTGCCCTACGTGATGAACAGTCCCAAGGAAGTGGAGTTCGACGACTCGGTGGACAGTTTCGACCTGACCAGGTTGCCCAAGGACAAGAACGCCCCCATGATCTTCCAGTGCAACGGCGCCGAATGCTGGTACAGCTACAAGGCCGCCCACTACATGGTGAAGCGGGGTTTCAAGAAGGTTTACTGGTTCCGTACCGGCCTGCCCGCCTGGAAGGCCGCGGGCTATCCGGTGCAGCGGGGCAGCTGAGGCAGGCGGCCATAAGGAGGTATGAGTGGACAGCAACGATCTTTCCGGCATCAAGGTGATGGTCATCGATGACAGCAACACCATCCGCCGCAGTGCCGAGATTTTCCTGCTCAAGACGGGCTGTGAGGTGATCCTGGCCGAGGACGGCTTCGACGCCCTGGCCAAGATCGCCGACCATCACCCCCAGGTGATCTTCGTGGACATCATGATGCCCCGCCTGGACGGCTACCAGACCTGCGCCCTGATCAAGAAGAACCCCCGTCTCAAGGAGACCCCGGTGATCATGCTGTCCAGCAAGGACGGCCTGTTCGACCGGGCCCGGGGGCGGCTGGTGGGGTCCGATGAGTACCTCACCAAACCGTTCACCAAGGACACCCTGCTGGAGGCGGTGCGCCGCCACCGGCCCACCCCGGCATGAAGCGCCATAGACTCCAACCATTGAACCCAGGGATCCCGGCATGCCCGTCAAGAGAGTTCTGATCGTTGATGACTCGCCCACCGAGCGTTATTTCCTGACCGACCTGCTGCGCAAGCAGGGCTACGACGTGCTCTCCGCAGAAAGCGGGGAACAGGGCATCGCCGTGGCCAAGGCCGAGAAGCCCGACCTGATCCTGATGGACGTGGTCATGCCCGGGCTGAACGGCTTCCAGGCCACCCGCCAGTTGTCCCGGGCTCCGGAAACCCAGGGCATCCCCGTCATCATGTGCACCAGCAAGGGCCTGGAAACGGACCGGGTCTGGGGCCTGCGCCAGGGGGCCGTGGACTACATCGTCAAGCCCGTCGTCCTGGACGAGCTGATGACCAAGATCCGGGCTCTGGGCTAGCCGCTCCATGGAAACCAAGGAAAGCCTGCGGGAATTCCAGACCCGGCTGGCGGAGAAGCTCAAGGCCGCCGAGGCTGCCTCGGGCGCCACCTCCAAGCTGGGTTTCATCGCCGGGGGCCGGCACTGGCTGGTGAGCCTGGACCAGATCAACGAGGTGGTCACCGTGCCCGGCCTCACCGCCGTGCCCTGGGTCAAGCC
Organism: Thiobacillus denitrificans; assembly: GCA_020723405.1. GTDB lineage: Bacteria > Pseudomonadota > Gammaproteobacteria > Burkholderiales > Thiobacillaceae > PFJX01. Next base: position 238,116 of record DYIY01000003.1, read on the forward strand.
CTGGTTCGCCGGGGTGGCCAGCGTGCGTGGCGCCTTGTACGGCTGCGTGGATCTGGCCGCCTACATGGGTCTGGCCGAACCCTTGCCGGAAGGCGAGGCGAGGCTGCTGCTGGCCCATCCCCGCTTCGGCATCAATTCCGCCCTGCGCGTCGAACGGGCCCTGGGCCTGCGCGGCATTGCCGACCTGGAGGAAGAGGCGGCACCTGCCCTGGCCGAATGGGAACTGGCCCGCTGGCGGGGCAAGGATGGGCAGGAGTGGACGGAAATCAGCATGGAAGCCCTGGTGACCGCGCCGACGTTTCTGGAAGCGGGCCTGTAGTCGCCCGGTCACCGCGTCTTCAGCGGGCCGGGTCACGAAGCATGAACGATTTGGAAGGGGTGTATAGATGGCGCTGAGCAAGCCACGAATCAATCTTGGCGGCTTCTTCGAGGGGCTGGGGACGCGGATGGCCCCGGCGGCGAGGGGCATCATGGACCGCTGGATGCAACTGGATCCGGACCATGTACCGATCCTCAAGAATCTGAAACCCGAGCAGCGCCACCCGGCCATCGTCGTCACCCTGCTCGTCTCCCTGCTTCTGGGGGCCTTCCTGATCATCTGGAATACCGTCCAGGTGGGCAACCGGGCCCAGTACATCCAGATGTCCACCGGCCTGCAGATGCTCTCCCAGCGCTACACCAAGACCGCCCAGCAGGCGGTGCTGGGCAACAAGGCCGCCTTCGCCCAGTTGGAGGAAAGCCGCAAGGCCTTCGCCGCCAACCTGGAGGGGCTGATCGAGGGCAACGCCGACGTCCCGTCCTCTCCGGGCTACATCCAGCCCACCCTGGAAGAGATCAAGAAACGCTGGGACGTGTCGCGCAAGGACATCGAAGTGCTGGTGAAGCATCAGGACCTGCTGGTGCAACTGGCCCAGGGCCTCAACGACATCAACCAGCGCAATGCCGAACTGCTGGACCTCACCGAACAGGTCATCGCCCTGCTGCCGGCCGACTCCAAGAAACAACTGGCCTTCGCCAACCAGCAGGCCCTGTGGACCCAGCGCATGGCCAAGAACGCCAACGCCCTGATGGCCTCCGACAAGATCAATCCGGAGACCGCCTACCAGTTGGGACAGGACTTGCGCACCTTCCGCGAGGTGGTGGACGGCCTGCTCACCGGCAGCGCCAATCTGGGGGTGGTGGCGGTGACCGATGCCGACGCCCGGGAAAAACTCCTGGAACTCCAGGACGTGTTCGCCCGCTTCGAGAAACAGGCCACCCAGATTCTGCAAAGCATGCCCCCCCTGGTGGAAGCCAAGCGGGCCGCCCGGGAAATTTTCGACGAATCGGAGCAGTTGCTGGCCCAGACCACCCAGCTCACCGACATGTACGAAGCCACCGGCACGGGTGTCTCCCTGGCCCTGGCCGTGCTGTTCGGCCTGGTGGCCCTGGCCTCCCTGCTCATCCTGGGTGTGATCAACGTGCGCGAGGCCAGCCGCCGGGCCGAGGAATCGGCCCAGGAAAACCAGCGCAACCAGGACGCCATCCTGCGGCTGCTGAACGAAATGGGCGACCTGGCCGAAGGCGACCTGACGGTGCAGGCCACCGTGACCGAGGACATCACCGGCGCCATCGCCGACTCGGTGAACTACGCCATTGAAGAGCTGCGCAACCTGGTGCAGGGCATCAACCGGGCCGCCGACCAGGTGACCCAGGCCACCTCCGACGCCCGGTCCAGTTCCGACGAGCTGCTGGCTGCTGCCGAGCGCCAGTCCCGGCAGATCGCCGAGACCACCGAATCGGTGAACCAGATGTCCCAGTCCATCGGCCAGGTGTCCCAGAATGCCCTGGAGTCCTCCCGGGTGGCGGAACAATCCCTGGCCACCGCCCGCAAGGGCGGCGACTCGGTGCGCGGCGCCATCGCCGGCATGAACTCCATCCGCGACCAGATCCAGGAAACTTCCAAGCGCATCAAGCGGCTGGGGGAATCCTCCCAGGAGATCGGCGAGATCGTGGACCTGATCTCGGACATTACCGAACAGACCAACGTGCTGGCCCTGAACGCCGCCATCCAGGCGGCGGCGGCCGGCGATGCGGGACGGGGCTTCACCGTGGTGGCGGAGGAAGTGCAGCGCCTGGCGGAACGTTCCGCCCAAGCCACCCGGCGCATCGGCGCCATCGTCAAGACCATTCAGACCGACACCCAGGACGCGGTGAACGCCATGGAAACCTCCACCCAGGGCGTGGTGGAGGGAACCGCCCGTTCCGACGCAGCCGGCCAGTCCCTGGCCGAGATCGAGTCCGTGTCGGAAGAACTGGCCCGGCTGATCCAGAGCATCTCCGACGCCACCCAGGTCCAGGCCGGCACGGCCCAGCGCATCGCCGGCAACATGCAGCAGATTCTGGAAGTGACGGAGCAGGCCTCCGACGGCGCCCGGCGCAGTGCCAGTTCCATCGGCGAACTGGCCGTGCTGTCCAATGAACTGAAGGTGTCGGTGTCGGGCTTCAAGCTCTAACCGGAAAAGGGAACAGACCCCATGAGCGCGGAGATGGAGTTCGACCTGGGTCCCCTGACCTGGGTCAAGGGTGAGATCGACAACGCCCTGGATGCAGCTCGGACGGCCCTGGAGTCCTGGGCCGGGGAGGAGGTCGGCCCCCTCAAGGCTGCTGCCGCCCACCTGCACCAGGTCTACGGCGCCCTGCAGATCGTGGATTTGCAGGGCCTGTCCCTGCTGACCGCCGAAACCGAACGTCTGCTCGCGGAAATGGCCGAGCACCCGGACAAGCGCGGCAAACCCGGGGTGGATGCGGCCATCGCCGCCATTGCCGCCCTCAAAGGCTATCTGGACGGCCTCATGGCCGGAGCCCCCCACGCCGAAATCAAGCTGGCGCCGGTCCTGGATGAGGTGGTGGCCCGGCGGGGCGGTGAGGCCCTGGCCCCGAGCGAACTGTTCTATCCCGATACCGGCGTGCGGGTGCCGCGCAAGGAGCCGGAACTCCCCATGGACGACGAAGCCCGGGCCCGGGCCATCCGCCGGGCCCGCAGCCAGTACCAGCGGGGCCTGCTGCAATACCTGCAAAACCGGGAGCCCATGGCCGGCCTCCAGCTCATGGACCAATCCGTGCGCATGGTGGAAAAACTGGCCCCCGGCCCCGCCCAGTTCACCTTCTGGTGGACCGCCGCCGGCCTCATGGACCTGCTCCGCCGCGGCGGGGCGCCCACCGACTTCTGGCTCAAGCGCCTGTGCGGCCGCATCGACCTGCAGATGCGTCGCCTGATGGAGGGGTCCCGGCAACTGGCCGATCGGCTGTTCCGTGACGTGCTCTATTACATCGCCCAGGACCCGGCCCCCACGGGCCGCACCGCCGATGCCCGCAGCCAATTCGCCCTGGAGCGCTATTTCCCCGTCGAGGCGGCAGGCAGTGACGACCAGCGGGTGCACCTGGGCAACCTGAAGGACAACCTGGCCAGCGCCAAGGACCACTGGATTCGCTACTGCTCCGGCCATTCCGACAGCCTGGAACCCTTCCAGCACGCCGCCCAGGCTCTGTTCGAAGCGGCCACCCGGCTGCCCAACGCGGCCATGCAGACCCTCACCCGCATCATCCAGGCCGTGGCCAAGCGCCTGCCCGGCGTGGCCGACGCCACCCAGAACGAGGCCCTGCAACTGGAGATGGCCACCGGCCTCATGCTGGCCCTCAACGCCGCCGAGCACTTCCACGCCCTGGGTGGGGAATTCGAGAAGCAGTCCGACGTCCAGGCCATGCGCCTGCAGGCGGCCATCGATCCGGATTTCGACCTCTCCCGCATTCCCGACGTGGATCTGCTCGACGAGTTCTCCCGCCGGGCCCAGGAAAAGCTGGTGGTGGCCCAGGTGGGCCAGGAGATCAAGAACAACCTCAATCAGGTGGAAGAGATCCTGGACCGCTTCTTCCGCAACGCCACCGAGCGGGCCGGACTGCCCATGGTGCCGGGCCTGATGAAGCAGATCCTGGGCGCCCTCAACGTCCTGCAACTGGACGTGGCGGGGGATCTGGTCAACGAAACCATGAAGCGCATCGGGCACTTCACCGAACCCGACGCCGAGATCGCCCCGGAGAACCTCAACTGGGTGGCCGAATCCCTGTCCACCCTGGGCATCTACCTGGATGCCCTGCGCTACGGCCGGGACGACATCCAGTCCCTCACCAGCCTGCTGGCCCGTCCCGAGGTCGTCACCCGTCCCGCCGAAGAGAGCGTGGAAGCGCAAATCCGCCAGGACACCGAACGGCTCAAGGAATCCGTCGAGGAATGGGTGGCAGGCGGTGCCGACGAGGAGAAGAAGGAAGTCCTCAAGAGCGAACTGGACCAGTTGGCCCGGGACGCCGATCTGGTCGGCGATGCCGACCTGAAGGGCCAGGCCGATGCCGCCTTGCAGGCCCTGCAGGCCGCCAGTGCCCCAGAGGCCGTTCAGGAAGCCGTGGCCAGTCTGGGGGGCGCCCCCACAGCGGCGCCCGCCCCCAGCGCCGAGGCCCGGCGCCTGGCCCAGGCTTCCGACGAAGTGGTGGATCAGGAACTGCTCAGCACCTACATCGAGGAAGCCAACGAAGTGCTCGGCACCATCGCCGTGCAGACCGCCCGCTTGCAGGTCAGCCCCTACGACAAGGAAGCCTTCACCGTGGTGCGCCGGGGGTTCCACACCCTCAAGGGCAGCGGCCGCATGGTGGGCCTCACCGACCTGGCCGAAGTGGCCTGGGAAGTGGAACAGACCCTCAACCAATGGTTGCGGGATGAAAAGGCCCCCAATTCCGACATGCTGGGATTCCTGGAGGATACGGCCGGCGCCTTCCAGGTCTGGGTCCAGGAACTGGAGGAACAGGGCCGGGCCCGGGTGGAAGCCGAACACGTGGTCCATGCCGCCCGGGTGCTGCGGGGTGACGCGGAAGCCCGGCAGGAGACGCCCCCCCCAAAGCCTGAAGCCGGCGTTCCGGAGCATGCCGCCCGGATCGCCGGCTCCCCCGCTGAACAGGGAGAGACGGGCGAGGTGATGGGCGTGGAGGACAGCGAAGACATGGTGGACATCGAAGGGCACCAGTTGCCCGGGGAGTTGTTCCGCATCTTCAGTGCCGAGGCCGGCCATCGCTTGACCGACCTGACGGGCGCCGTGGACGAAGTGGCCAGCGGCCATCGGCCCACGGCCTGGGAAAACCTCATGCGCGCCGCCCACACCCTGGCCGGCATCTCCCGTACCACGGGTTTCCTGCCCCTGGCCGATGCAGCCCACGAATTGGAACTGTGGGCCGGTACCTGGCCGGACAAGACCCGTCCCCTGGGCGAGGCTGCGCTGCCCGTGGTGACCCAGGTGGTCGATCTGCTACGGGAAGCCGTGGCCGACATCCTGGCCGGCCGCTACCCAGAGGATCAGCCCCAGGTGCGGGATTTGCTGGCCTGTCTGGCGCCCCCCGAACCCCAGGCTGAGGCGTTGGAAGAGACCGGCCTGGCGGTGGAGGAAAACGTCCCCCCGACGGAAGCGGCGGAGGAGGCCCGGGCAGTTGAACCCCGAGAGGAAAGGGAAGCCCCGGAGGCATCCGGCCCGCCTCCCGCCGATGGCGAACCCGCGCCCGTGGCGGAAGCGCCGCCATCCGCCGCCCCGCCTTCCTTCGTCATGCCTCCCCGCCAGGACGAAACTGCCCCCCCACCGGCCAGGAACGCCCCGGCAGCCCGGGACGAACTGGACGAGGAGTTGCTGCCCGTCTTCCTTGAGGAAACCGGTGAACTCATGCCGCGCATCGGTGAAACCCTGCGCGACTGGCGGACCGAGCCCGACAGCACGGCGGCCCGGGACGAGTTGAAACGGGCCCTGCACACCCTCAAGGGGTCTGCCCGCATGGCCGGCGCCATGGTGCTGGGCGAATCGGTCCACGCCCTGGAGACCCGGGTCATCGAATTGTCCGGCGGGGAAGCCTCGGCGGAATTCCTGGACGAACTGGAAGAAGCCTACGACCGCTTCGCCGAAATCATCGAGCGGCTGAAGGGGGGGGAAGCCCCCCCGGCTCCCCTGGCGGCTGCGGTCGCCGAGGCGGAAGGCGAAGCCCTGCTCCTGGCCGGGGAATTGCCTCTAGCCGAGGTGGCGGCGCACACCGAAGCCCTTCCAGCCCCGCCGGCGGAGGCGGCACCGGCACCCGCGCCGACGAAACGGGCGGCCAAGCCGGCGGCCGGCCACAAGGAAGATACAGCCAAGCTGCGCCAGTCCCTGCGCCTCAAATCCGACATTCTCGACACCCTGCTCAACGAAGCCGGAGAAGTGGCCATCGCCCGGGCACGGATCGAGAACGTGCTGAACGCCTACAAGCAGACCGCCCAGGAACTCTCCAGCAACGTGGAGCGTCTGCGGGGCCAGTTGCGGGAACTGGAAATCCAGGCCGAGTCCCAGATGCGATCCCGTCTGTCCCAGGTGGATGAAAGCCATTTCGACCCCCTGGAATTCGACCGCTTCTCCCGCCTCCAGGAACTCACCCGGCTCATGGCCGAGAGCGTCAACGACGTATCCACGGCCCAGGACAACCTGCTGGCCGGCCTCAACGAGGCGGACGGCGCCCTGATCCAGCAGTCGCGCATGGCCCGCACCCTGCAACAGGAACTCATGCGTCTGCGCATGGTGCCCCTGGGCACCCTGTCCGAGCGCCTGCACCGGGTGGTGCGCCAGGCCGCCAAGGAAACCGGACGCAAGGCCCAGCTCGAAGTGGATGGCAGCCAGACGGAACTGGACCGGGCCGTGCTGGACAAGATCGCCGCCCCTCTGGAGCACCTGGTGCGCAATGCCGTGGCCCACGGCATCGAAGCCGCCGATGCGCGGCAGACCGCCGGCAAGCGGGAATTCGGCGAAGTGCGCCTGGGCGCCCGGCAGGAGGGCAACGAAATCGTCCTGACCCTGTCCGACGACGGCAGCGGCATCAACTTCGCCGCCGTGGAAGCCCGGGCCCGGGAACACGGCTGGCTCAAGCCCGACGAGAAACCCACCCCCGAACTCCTGGAACAGCTCCTCTTCCGCTCCGGTTTTTCCACCGCCGAGAAGGTCACCGAACTGGCCGGCCGGGGCGTGGGCCTGGACGTGGTGAAAAACGAGATCGCCGGTATCGGCGGCCGGGTCCATCTGCAAAGCACGCCCGGCCAGGGCAGCACCTTCACCATCCGCCTGCCCCTCACCCTGGCCCTGACCCAGGTGGTGTTGGCCCGGGCCGGCGGCCAGACCTGGGCCCTGCCGGCCAACCTGGTCACCCTGGTGCGGGAGGTGCGGGCCGACCAGGTCCACGCCCTGCACGAGGCGGGCCGGATGGAGTTGTCCGGCGAAAGCTATCCCCTGCGCACCCTGGCGGAACTGGTGGGGCGTACCGCCCAGCCCGCCGAGGGCCGTTACCGGACCATCCTCATGCTCAAGGCGGGCAGTCAGCGCCTGGCCATCCGGGTGGATGCCCTGGAGGGCAATTTCGAAGCCGTGGTGAAGAACATCGGACCGCAACTGGCCCGCATCGCCGGCCTGAGCGGCGCCACGGTGCTGGGTGACGGCCGGGTCGCCCTGATCCTCAATCCCTTCCAGTTGGCCGAGCGGGCGCCCCGCCTCAGCGTGGCGGAAGAGGAAGCCACCACCGAGCAGGCCCCCCTGGTCATGGTGGTGGACGATTCCCTCACGGTGCGCAAGATCACCAGCCGCTTCCTGGAACGGGAAGGCTTCCGGGTGGTGGCGGCCCGGGACGGGGTGGAAGCCCTGGAAATGCTGGAGGACGAGTTGCCCATCATCATGCTGCTGGACATCGAGATGCCACGGATGGACGGCTTCGAAGTGGCGCGCAACGTACGTTCCAACAGCACCACCCGCAGCTTGCCCATCATCATGATCACCTCCCGCACCGCCGAAAAGCACCGCAGCCATGCTCTGGAACTGGGGGTGGACGCCTACATGGGCAAGCCCTATCAGGAAGAGGAACTGCTGGGGGAAATCCACCGGTTGACCCAGTTGACCGCCATGCTCTGAGCATCGGTCTGCCCAGGCTTGCACGAGACGGATATTCCTACTAAAAGGATTATCAAGTCTTGTTACGATGATATATTGCGCGTTTATTTAACCCGGCAACAAGGGAGGTTTTCCCATGCCCGCCTTGACTTGGACGGACGATCTGAGCGTTGGCATCGAAGTCATCGATGGTCAGCACAAGCGCATCGTGGACTACATCAACCAACTCCACGAAGCCCACGTGACCGGCGAAAAGGAGCTCCTGAACCGGGTGCTCGAAGAACTCATCGATTACACCCAGTCCCATTTCGGCTTTGAGGAAACCGTCATGGAGGAGGCCGGCTACGCCTTTCTCAAGGCCCATCGGCGGGTGCACGAGCTGTTCATCCGCAAGATCGGGCAATTCCACGACCGGCACCGGTCCGGCGAGGACGTGACCGTGGAACTGAGCAACATCCTGGTGTCCTGGCTGGTGAACCACATCAAGCGGGAGGATCGGGATTACGCGGGCGTGGTGCAGAAGCATCTGGGCGCTGGGGCCAGCGAACCGCCCCGCCAGGGGGGCTGGCTGTCTGGCGCCCTGCGCCGCTTTTTCCGGGGTTGACCCGGCAAGCCTGCCGGGCGCGGCAGGACGCCAGCCCCCGGCCGCGCCCGGTCAGGCGTGGCGCAGGCGCTGGGGGTCCCGGCGGAAATCCAGGTGGCCGTCGATCAGGGTGAACATCACCCGGCCCTGCATTTCCAGGCCCAGATAAGGGCTGTTCTTGCCCAGGCTGGCCAGGTTGGAAGGACTGACGATCCAGGCGGACTCCGGGTCGAACAGACACAGGTCCGCCGGCCGGCCCACGGCCAGCCGGCCGCCGTCCACCCCCAGGATGTCCGCCGGCCGATGGCTGATGAAGCCCAGGGCCTGATGCAGTGACAAGCCTGCCTCCCGGGCCCATTTCAGGGTCAGGGGCAGCAGCAGTTCCACGCCGGTGGCACCGGCTTCCGCCTCCTGGAAGGGCAGTTCCTTGGCGTCCTCATCCACCGGGGCATGATCGGAACAGACCGCGTCGATGGTGCCGTCGGCCAGGCCCCGGCGGATGGCTTCCCGGTCCCGCAGGCTGCGCAAAGGCGGCACCAGGTGGCAATTGGCGTCGAAGCCGGCGGTGTCCATTTCCGACAGATGGATGTGGTGGACGCCCACGTCGCAGGTGATGGGCAGGCCGTCGTGCTTGGCCCGGCGGACCATCTCGATGCCGGCCCGGCTGGACAGGCGGGCCAGGTGAACCCGGGCGCCGGTTTCCCGGACCAGCAGAAGGATGGTGGAAATGGCCACGGTCTCGGCCGGTACCGGGATGGGCGGAAAGCCCAGGCGGGCCGCCACCACCCCGTCGTGGGCCACCCCTTCCCGGGCCAGATGGGCGTCCTGGGGACGCAGCCAGATGGGTAGATCGAAGGTCTTGGCGTATTCCATGGCGCGCAGCAGCACCTGGGTGTCCACCAGGGGCGCGTCGGCCTGGCTGAAGGCCATGCAGCCCGCCTCCTGGAGTTCGGCCATTTCGGTGAGGCGTTCCCCCTTGAGCTGGCGGGTCAGGGCACCGATGGGATAAACCCGGGGGCCGGGCATGTGCTTGGCACGGAACTTGAGCATTTCCACCAGGCCGGGCTCGTCCAGGGGCGGGTCCGTGTCCGGGGGGCAGGCCAGGGAGGTGACGCCCCCCACGGCGGCGGCGTGCATTTCCGATTCCAGGGTGGCCTTGTATTCCAGGCCCGGCTCCCGCAGGCGCACGGCCAGGTCCACCAGGCCGGGGCAGACCACCAGGCCGCTGGCATCGATGATCTGGTTGGCGTGGAAATCAGCCGGGGCGCTGCCCACGCCGACGATGTGGCTGGCGGCGACGTAGACGTCCTGGACGGCGTCCAGGCCGGAAGCGGGGTCGATGACCCGGCCATTGCGGATGTGGACCTTCATGCTTGGGCTCCCGTGGCGCCCGCTCCGGCGAGCAGGCTCATGACCGCCATGCGCACGGCGATGCCGAAGGTGACCTGGGAGAGGATCACCGATTGGACCCCGTCCGCCACTGCCGAATCGATTTCCACGCCCCGATTCATGGGCCCCGGGTGCATGACGATGGCGTCCGGCTTGGCCAGTTTCAGTTTGTCCGGGGTCAGGCCCCAGTGCTTGTAGTACTCCCCGGCGCTGGGCAGGCGGGAGCCGCGCATGCGCTCGTTCTGCAGGCGCAGCATGAGGACCGCGTCCACGTCCTTGATGCCCTCGTTCATCTTGTGAAAGACGTGGACACCCAGGTTTTCCACGTCCCGGGGCAGCAGGGTCTTGGGGGCCACCACCCGCACTTCGGGGCAGCCCAGGGTGGTCAGGGCGTGGATCTGGGAGCGGGCCACCCGGGAGTGGAGCACGTCGCCGACGACGGCCACCCGCAGGTTGTGGAAGGCGCCCTTGTAGTGGCGCAGGGTGAACATGTCCAGCAGCCCCTGGGTGGGGTGGGCGCAGCGGCCGTCGCCGGCGTTGATGACGTGGATGTGGGGGGCCACGTGGCGGGCGATCAGGTGGCTGGCCCCGGCGGCGGCGTGGCGGACGATGAACATGTCGGCCTGCATGGCCGACAGGTTGGCCACGGTGTCCAGCAGGGTTTCCCCCTTGCTCTGGGAGGAGGCGTTGATGTTCAGGTTCACCACGTCCGCCGACAGCCGTTTGGCGGCGATCTCGAAGGTGGTACGGGTGCGGGTGGAGTTCTCGAAGAAGATGTTGAAGATGGCCTTGCCACGCAGCAGGGGCACCTTCTTCACATCCCGTTCCTGGGCGGAGACGGTGATGAAGGAAGCGGCGGTGTCCAGGATCTGGGTGAGGATGCGGGCCGGCAATCCCTCCAGGGTGAGCAGGTGACGCAGGCGACCGTCTTCGGTCAGTTGCAGGCTGTCCTTCATGGCTTTCTCTTCATGACGAAGTGCAGTCCCTCCGTCTCGGACTTTTCCAGGGAAACGTGTTCGTCCGGGTCCAGATCCAGGTTGAGGCCCACGTAATCGGCGCACACCGGCAGCTCCCGGCCGCCCCGGTCCACCAGCACCCCCAGGCGGATGGAGGCCGGCCGGCCGTAGTCGAACAGCAGGTTCATGGCGGCACGGATGGTCCGGCCGGTGTAGAGCACGTCATCCAGCAACAGGATGCGCCGGCCTTCCACGTCGAAGGGAATGTGGGAGGGCTTGGTTTCCGGATGCAGACCGATGCGGGAGAAATCGTCCCGGTAGAAGGCGATGCTCAGCACCGCCTGGGGAATATCCAGTTTGAGGCGTTGCACCAGGGCCTCCATGAGCCAGACGCCGCCGGTGTGGATGCCCACCAGGGCACAGTCGGGGGTGATCTGGGGCGCGATCTGGGCGGCCAGCGCGTCGATGAGTTGGTCAGGTGTGGGCAGGTTGGCTGGCATGGTATTTATCGAAATAGTCTTGAAGGATCTGCTGGGCGGCCACGGCGTCGTCCAGGCCCTTGCGGGCCCGGCCCTTCACGCCGGCCTCCCGCAGGCGCAGGTCGGCGTCGAAGGAGGTGAGGCGTTCGTCCACCAGGGCCACCGGCAGGCGGAAGCGGCCATGGAGCTGGCTGGCGAAGCGGCGGGCGCGGCGGGACAGGTCGTGTTCGCTGCCGTCCATGTGGAGGGGCAGGCCGGCCACCAGCTCCCGGGGCCGCCATTCGTCGATGAGGGCGGCGATGCGCCCGAAGCGCTGCTCGTTGGCCTCGCCCTGGATGGTTTCCAGAGGATGGGCCAGGCGGGTCTCCCAATCGCCCACCGCCACGCCGATGCGGGCCAGGCCGAAGTCGAAGGCCAGCACGCCGCCACCATGCCCGCCTTCCATCAGGCGTGGCCCGCCTCTTCGGACAGCATGGTCAGGTCGATGCCCAGCAGGCGCATGGCGGCGGGCACCCGTTCCGTGGCCGGTAGGGCGAAGATCACCTCCGGGTCTGCCGGCACGGTGAGCCAGGCGTTCTGCTTGATCTCGTCCTCCAGTTGGCCCGGACCCCAGCCCGCATAGCCCAGGGTCACCAGGATCTCCGCCGGGCCCTCGTGGCGGGCGGTGGCTTCCAGGATGTCCTTGGAGGTGGTGAGGCCCACCCGGTCGTTGACCACCAGGGTGGAGCCCCACTGGCCCACCGGACGGTGCAGCACGAAACCCCGTTCCACCTGGACAGGGCCGCCGTAATACACCGGGGCACCGCGTAACTGCTCGTCGGCCAGATCCAGGCCGATCTGGCTGAACAGGGACTCCAGGTTGAGCTCGATGGGCCGGTTCACCACCACCCCCAGGGCCCCCTGGTCGCCGTGGTCGCAGATGTAGGTCAGCGTCCCGGCAAAATTGGGGTCCACCATGTTGGGCATGGCGATGAGGAAATGGTCGGTGAAATTGGCGTTGTCCATGGTGGTCGTCCGGAGGGCGTGGGGGCATTGTAACCCTGGCCCGTCCCCCCCAATATCACTCCATGGAAAGCGCCCTCATCTGGTTCCGCCGGGACCTGCGGCTGGACGACAACGGCACCGTGGCGGAAGCCCTGGCGGCCGCCCGGCGGGTGCGGGCGGTGTTCGTGTTCGACAGCGACATCCTGGAGGGTCTGGCCCAGCGGGCCGACCGGCGGGTGGAATTCATCCATGGCAGCGTGGGGGCGCTGAAGGAGCGGCTGGAGGCCCTGGGCGGCACCCTCCACGTGGTACAGGGCCCGGCCCGCCTGTGCATCCCGGAATTGGCCCGGCGTTGGGACGCCCAGGCCGTCTTCGCCGCCCGGGATTACGAACCCTTCGCCCGGCAGCGGGATGCGGCGGTGGCCGCCGCCCTGGCCAGGGAGGGTCGCAGCCTGCATCTGCTGAAGGATCAGGTGGTGTTCGAGATGGACGAGGTGCTGAGCGGCGCCGGCCGGCCCTTCCACGTTTTCACCCCGTACAAGCGGGCCTGGCTCTCCCGTCTCGATGCAGCGGCACTGGCCGGTCGGGATGTCTCCACCCTGGCCGACCGCCTGGTCCGTGAAGCCCCGGCGTCCTTCCCCGGCCTGGGGGAGCTGGGTTTCCTGCCCACCGGCCTGGCGGAACTGGGGGTGGTTCCCGGCGAATCCGGCGCCCAGGCCCGGCTGGTTGATTTTCTGGCGCGCATCCTGCGCTACGGGGAAGCCCGTGATTACCCGGCCCGGAAGGGGCCCTCCTATCTCTCCGTGCATCTGCGCTTCGGCACCGTGTCCATCCGGAAACTGGTCCAGGAGGCCCGGGACGCCGGGGGCGAGGGGGCCGCCGTGTGGCTGTCGGAACTCATCTGGCGGGAGTTCTACCAGATGCTGCTGTGGCATTACCCGGCCACGGCGGAGCACGCCTTCCAGGCCAGATTCGACGCCCTTCCCTGGCCCAATCCAGCGGGCCATTTCGCCGCCTGGCAGGCGGGGCGCACCGGCTACCCCCTGGTGGACGCGGCCATGCGCCAGCTGGACAGGACCGGCTACATGCACAACCGCCTGCGCATGCTGGCCGCCTCCTTTCTGGTGAAGGACCTGCACGTGGACTGGCGCCTGGGGGAGCGGCACTTCGCGGAAAAGCTTCTGGACTACGACCAGGCCGCCAACGTGGGGGGCTGGCAGTGGAGCGCCGGGGTGGGCACCGATGCCCAGCCCTGGTTCCGCGTCTTCAATCCGGTGGCCCAGTCGGAGAGGTTCGACCCGGAGGGGCGTTTCATCCGCCGCTACCTGCCGGAACTGGCCGGCCTCCCGGACCGCTTCATCCATGCACCCTGGCGGGCCGGGGCAGGGGCGGCGGCGCTGGATTACCCGCCCCCCATCGTGGATCACGCCACGGCCCGGGCGGCCACCCTGGCCCTGTTCCGCGCGGCTCAGTAGACCGTGGCCGTGCCCGGGTTGATGATGTCGATGACCTCGAAGGCCTGGGCCAGGGCCTCCAGACGCACTTCCTCCAGCACTTCCGGGGTGAGGTCGGACAACTGCCAGACCAGGGCGTCCCGGGCTGCCGCCCAGTCTCCGGGCGCCTCCCGGGTCTTCAGGCTGGGCGCCAGGCTGGCGGCCATGTCCCGGGCCAGATGGAGGATGGCGCATTCCCGGGGGTAACTCTGCGAGCGCTGGGGCTCCAGTTGGAAGCCGATCACTTCCTGGAAGAAGGCGGGCAACTGCCAGGCCGCCGCCAAGGCTGCCCCCAGTTCGGCATAGTTGAAGCCGAAGATGCGCCTTTCCTCGGCCAGTACCGCCGCCTCGCCCTGGTCGCGGAACTTGAGCACTTCCCGGTATTGCTCCGCCCTGCGGCTGAAGAACACCAGATGGCCGATGCCGTGCAGCAGGCCGGCGACGAACAGCCGTTCCCCTTCCCGGATGCCCAGGCGGCCGGCCAGTAGCCGGGCCACCACGCCGCAGGTGGCGCTGTTGTCCCAGAAGGAGGCCATGTCCACGAATTCCTCGGGGATGCCTTTGAAGACCTGGGTGACCGAGGTGGCCATGACCAGGTCACGCAGGGCGTTTTCGCCGATCATGACCACCGCCCGGGTGACGCTGTCCACGCTCCCGGAACGGCCGAACATGGCGCTGTTGGCCAATCGCAGGATCCGGGCCGTCAGGCCGGCATCCAGTTCGACCACCTCAGCCAGTTGGTTGGCCGTGTGGTCGGGGGAACCGATCAGCTCGTTGATGCGCAGAACTGCCTGGGGCAGAGAAAAAAGCGCACCGGCTTCCCGGGCCAGGGTCTGGGGTGTCATGGCAACCTCCGTTCCTAATCGCATGGCGTTGACGCCGCCTGCCATCCTTGCAGGTCCGGCCCCCCATGGGAAGGGGGACGCACGGCAGTCAGGTCAGCGCAGGCTGAAGCGGCCCACCATGGTCTCCAGGCCATTGGCCGCCTGGTCCAGGGAACGGGCCGAATCCTCCATGTCGTGGAGACGGTTGCTGTTCTCCTCGAAAATCTGGCTGATGCGTTCGATGGCCCCCGTGGTGGCGTGGCTGGCCCGGGTCTGCTCCCGGGTGGCGTCGGCGATGTGCCGCACCAGGTCATCCACTTCGCTGGCCGCCTTGGCGATGTTGCCCAGCATCTCCCGGGTGGTGGCGCTGATCCGGGCGTTCTCGTCCACCTCGCTGCTGACCTTGGCCATGGTGGCCACCACGGCCTGGGTCCGGGCGGCCACGGCGTCCACGGTTTCCCGGATGGAGAGGGTGCTGGATGCCGTCCGCTCGGCCAGTTTGCGCACTTCATCAGCCACCACGGCAAAGCCCCGTCCCTGTTCCCCGGCCCGGGCCGCTTCGATGGCGGCGTTGAGGGCCAGCAGATTGGTCTGGTCGGCGATGTCGCGGATCACCTGGGTGACCTGGGAGATCTGCTCGATCTGGGCCGACAGGGCGGAAATGGCGGCACTGGAATCGGCCACGCTGGCCACGATGCGTTGCATGGTCTCGGCGCTGGCACCCATGTTGCGATTGCCGTCCTGGGCCATGTCCCGGGTGCGGTTGGCCGCCTGGGCCACGGATTCGGCGCTGCTGGCCACCTCGGCGATGGATACGGACATCTGTTCGGTGGAGGCGCTGACCTGCATGACCTGTTGGGTCTGGCTGTCGGCCTGGGTGGAGGTCTCCCGTACCGTGCCGGACAGGTTTTCCGAGGCGTGGGCCAGGTGCCGGGCCGTGCCCGCCACTTCGCCGATGAGGCCGGACAGGGATTGGCTCATGCCGTTCAGGGCCGCCAGCAGATGGGCCAGCTCGTCGCCGCCCTTGCTGTCCACCTGGCCGGTCAGATCCCCCTGGGCGATGCGCCGGGCCAGATTCACCGCGTCGTTGAGGGGGCGGGTCAGGCTGCGGGTCATGGCCAGGGCGATGACGCCTCCCAGCACCAGGGCGGCCAGACCCAGGGCGATGAGGGTGAGGCGGGCGGACTGATAGGCGGCGTGGGCCGCCTCGCTCCGGGCCTTGCTGTTCTCCGCCAGTTTGGCCAACATGGCGTCCAGTTGCTTGATCAGTTCGATCTGGGAGGGGCGCACTTCGTCGCGGATCAGGGCCTGGGCCGTGGCGGTGTCTTCGCTCAAGGTGGCATCCACCACCTGGGTGACTTTGTCCGAAGAGACGGTTTCCGCCTTGCGCACCGCATCCAGCAGGGCTTGTTCGGCGGGGTCCGTGCCCAGTTTGCCCAGGCTGGCATCGGCCTCCTGGTAGGCCTTGCGGGCTTCCTTGATGCGTTTCAGTTCCCCCCGCTTGAAGGCGATGTCTTCCTGGAGCACCACGTCCCGCAGGGCGATGCCGCGGAAGCGCACCGCGTCGCGCATGGTGTTGAGCAGGGTGATCTTGGCGTAATCCTGCTCGACGATCTGGTCCAGGTTGTCCTGGATCATGGCCATGCGGCCCAGTCCCACCAGAACCATGGCCAGCATGATGGCCAGTACGATGCCGAAACCCAGCAGCAGCCGGGGGCCAACGCGTAGGCGATTGAGCGCGTCCATGCCTGTTCCCTCTCCGGGTCTTGATATGGCTGGAGAGGCGGCGCCCAGGGGCGCCGCCAGCCGTCAGTCAGCCGTGACGGCGGTATGGATGACCCCGATGACCTTGCCGCCATCCATGACCGGCGCCGACACATGGACGCTGTTGATCTGGGTGGTCGGGTCGGGCTTGGCTTCATTGGCCGCCCAGGCCTTGCCCTTCATGGCCTCCTTCACGGGCGGCCGGGCGGCGGCGTTGTAGATGAGGGACTTGCCGCTGCCGGCCACCATGTTGCCCTTCTCGTCCCGGACGAACAGCTTGTTGATGCCCTTGTCCGCCTCCCATTGCTTGACCAGCTTGCTGGCCGGAGTGGCCAGCAGGGCGGTGATCTGGGGGTCGTTCTCGGCCAGTTCGTCCCATTTGCCGTTGGTCATGCCGGGGAGGGTCCCGCCCTTGGCGTTGGCATCCTTCACCGCCTGGACGATGGCCGGGTTGGCGGCCCATTCCACCAGCTTTTTCTTATAGGTCTCCACCTTGGCCTGGAGGGGGCCGGGCAGTTCCGCCCGGGCCTGGCCTGCCAGGAACAGGCTGGCGGCGAACAGGAACAGGGTGGCCACCAGCAGGATGGGAGAAAGGGCAACGGAAGGGGTACGGCGCATGACGATCTCCTCTGACGTTATGGTCCCATGGGACAGATGGAGCCATTAACGGACCCGCCTGGGAGATTCTTTAGGAGAAACCAGCAGGTCCTGCCAGTCCTTCGCGAACCGTGGGATAGCGCAGCCGGAAGCGCAACTCCCCCTTGCTGCGCCGGTTGGCGAGACGCCGGGATTCACCGAGGAAACTGGCCATGGCCGGGGTGACGGCGGCCATGACCTCTTCCCGGGAAAGACGGGGCGGCCGGGGCAGGCCCAGGTGGTCGGCCACCACGTCGAACCAGTCGCCCATCTTCAGGCCGCTGTCGTCCACTGCGTGGTAGATCCGGTTGGGTTTGCCGCGGAAGAGCGCGGCCAGGGCCAGGCGGGCCAGATCCTCGGCGTGGATGTGGTTGGTGTGGGCGTCGTCCTCGGCGACGATGGCGGGCAAGCCCTTGCGTACCCGATCCGCCGGCATGCGCTCGGCGGCGTAGATGCCCGGGGCGCGCAGGATCACGGGGCGGCGGCCGTGTCGGCCCCAGGCCCGCAGGGTCCGCTCCGCCGCCACCCGGCGCTTGGCCCGGGCGTTGCGTGGCCGGACGGGGCGGGTTTCCGCCACCGTCGCCCCGGCGCAGTCGCCATAGACGCCACTGGTGCTGATGTAGACCAGTGTGGGCGGTGGACCCAGGGGCGAGGGTGAACGGCCGCGCCGGGTGAGGGCGGCCAGCAGGCGGCGGGTGCGCGGGTCCGTTTCACCGTCGCCGGGGGGCGGGGCGAAGTGCAGGATGGCGTCGGCCAATCCGCTCAGGCGCTTGAGGCTTGGGCGGTCATCCAGGTCGCCCGGAATGGGGGTGATGCCGGCGGCGCGCAGTTCCGCGAAACGTCCGGGAGAATGGCTCAGGGCGTAGAGCCGGGCCCTGCCCCGCAACAATCGGGCGGCCCGCAGGCCCACGTCACCACATCCGACAATTAGAATCCGCATCTTCAATCCATTGGAAAGCACGATCGTGTCTCACCAGGTCACCATCCAGCCCAGCGGCCACCAGTTTACCGTCCAGTCCGGGGAAACCCTGCTTTCCGCCGCCCTCAACGCCGGCTTCGCCCTGCCCTACGGCTGCCGCAACGGCGCCTGCGGGGCCTGCAAGGGCAAGGTGTTGGAAGGCCGCGTGGATTACGGCGTGTTCCAGCAGGGGGCCCTCACCGAGGAGGACAAGCGCCAGGGTCTGGCCCTGTTCTGCTGCGCGAAGGCCGAATCGGACCTGAGCATCGAGGTGAAGGAAGTGGGGGCCGCCAAGGACATCCCCATCAAGACCCTGCCCTGCCGGGTGGAAAAGTTGGAAAAACTGGCCGGGGACGTGATGGCCGTGTGGCTCAAGCTGCCCTCCAACGAGCGGCTCCAGTTCCTGCCCGGGCAGTACATCGACTTCCTGCTCAAGGATGGCCGGCGGCGCAGTTTCTCCCTGGCCAACGCGCCGGAAGCGGACAGCCTGCTGGAACTGCACATCCGCCACGTGCCCGGCGGCCACTTCACCGAGCACGTGTTCAATACCATGAAGGCCAAGGACATCATGCGCATCAGCGGGCCCCACGGCAGCTTCTTCCTGCGGGAGTCGGACAAACCCGCCCTGTTCCTGGCGGGGGGCACCGGCTTTGCGCCCATCAAGAGCATCCTGGCCCATGCCTTCCACCAGCAGACCGACCGGCAGATGGTGCTCTACTGGGGCGCGCGGGACCTGGCCAGCCTCTACCAGCCCCAGGTGCCCGGCGACTGGCAGCGGGAGCAGGGCAATTTCAGCTTCATCCCGGTGCTGGATGCCGGCCAACCCGGGTGGCCGGGCCGCACGGGGCGGGTCCATGAAGCGGTGCTGGCCGATTTTGCCGACCTGTCCGGCTGGCAGGTCTATGCCTGCGGCGCCCCGGTGATGGTGGCAGCCGCCCGGCAGGCGTTCACTGCCCGGGGCCTGCCGGAAGGCGAGTTCTACTCGGATTCCTTCGACTTCCAGTCGCCCGCAGCCGGGGCCTGAGCCCCGGCCGGCGGCGGCAGGGAAAGGCGCTGGGCCAGGTCCGGCGCCAGCAGGCTGCCTGCGGCCTTCCCGGCCAGTTGCCGCGCCTTGTCCGCATCCCCGTCCAGATGGGCGCGCAGGGCGTCCAGCAGGGCCTGGTCGGCCTTGTGCCGGGTACGGTTTTCCCGCCACAGGCGCAGGTCCCCGGACAGGTTCAGGGCGATGGCCACCAGCCGCAGCAGGGCGTAGGCGGCGGCCAGGCCGGCCAGCAGCAGCACCAGGGCCAGCATGAAGGAGAGCTCCATGCGCCAGGGGGGGTAGACGACGATGACGTAGCCCTGGTCCAGCCGGGCCATGAGGGTGAAGGCCACGGCCAGGGCGAACAGGGCCAGGAGCCACAGGGCGGCACGCATCAGCGGCTCTTCCGGGCGGCCCGGGCGGCCTGCAGGCTGGCGGCGATCTGGGCGTCCTGGATGGCCACCGGGGCCTTGAGCAGTTCATCCAGGCTGGCCACGAACGCCTGGCTGGCCGGCTCCTGGCGGTTGTAATAGCGTGCCACCCAGGTCCGGGCGGCCCCCAGGTCGGCGCGGAAACTGGCCTCGTCCCGCTGGATCAGGGCCTGCCGGGCGGCCAGCAGGCGCAGTTTGAGGTTCTGCCCGAGGAAGTAGCTCTGGGTGGGCGTGAGCAGGGGCAGGTCGGGATGGTCCAGGCGGCGGATGCGCACCAGGCCCTTGAATTCCGTCCAGATTTCCCGGCCCAGGCGCACCAGGGTATCGGCGGGTCCGGCCTGGACGGCCGAGCGGGCCGGTGCGGCAGGTTCGCTCTCCGATTCCGGTTTCAACTGGTCCACGCCCTGGACCAGGGCCTCCAGGCGGGCGTTGAGGCCCTCGGTGTCGGCCGCCGGCATGAGCTTGAGCCGGGCGATGTCCTTGCCCATGGCGGCGCGCAGGGCGGCGAACTGGGGTTTGTCGAGCTGCACCAGGCGGGTCTCGGCGGCTTCCAGGCCGATGAGGGCGGCGCGCACGTTGCCGGCCAATTGCAACTGCTGCTGGGCCAGCAACAAGGTCTGCTCGATGTCGGCCACCACCCGTTCGTCCTGGCTGCGGGCCAGGTCCTGGTACATGGCGGTGAGGGCCAGTTGCTGGTCCTGGGTTTCCTGGGCCCGGCTCTCCAGGGCCAGCAGGCGGTTCTGCAAGTCGCCCAGGGCGGCATTGGCGGCCTGGGCGGCGGCCCGGGCTTCCTTGCTGGCGGCGTCGAACTCGCCGATGCGCCGGGCCAACTGGGTTTCCAGTTGGCCCATGCGATCGTAGGCGATCCAGGCGAAGCCCAGGCCGGCGGCCACCGCCACCCCGGACAACAGCAAGGCCAACTGGGCCGTCCGGGAGGGGGCGGGCTGGGGAGCGGGGGAGGAATCAGGCGGGGTGTCGGCCATGGGCGAAGTATTCCACAAGCCCGGCCAGGACACCCGCCTCGCCGCCCTGGGTGGCCAGGGCGGCGGCGAAACCCAACTGGCGGGCTTTGCCGGCGATGCGCGGGTGGGGGGCGAACAGGGGACGGGCCAGCAGGGCCGGCCGGTCGGCGTCCGGCAGCATGGCCAGCAGGTTGTCCAGGGTTTCCGCGCTGAACACGGTTACCGCCTGGATCCGGTCCGTTGCCAGGGCCGCCGTCAGGGGGCGGGGATCCGCAGCCGGGCGGCCGCGGCGGTAGCATTCTGCGTAGCCCACCCGGGCCCCCCGGGCAGTCAGGCCCTCGGCCAGGGTTTCCCGGCCCCCTTCGCCGCGGAAGACGAGGATGCGCTTGCCCGTCAGGTCGGCCAGTTGCGGCAGGGCCAGCAGGGCTTCGCTGTCCGCTTCACCGGCGGGGGCCAGCACGGGGCCCAGGTCCCGTTCGGCCAGGGCGTTGGCAGTGCCTGGGCCCACGGCGGCCAAAGCCACGCCGGGCGGCCAGACAGCAGAGGAAGCGGCCAAGGCGGCCAGCCCCCAGGTCACGGCGGTGGGACTGATGAAGATGGCCAGATCGCTTTCAGGCAGGCCGGCCAGGGCGTCGGCCAGGGCTTCCGGCCGGGTCGTGGCCTGGATCTCCAGGGCGGGGAAGATCAGGGGCCGGGCCCCCAGGTCGGCCAGGCGCCGGGCGAAGCCGCCGGCCTGGTCGGCCGGTCGGGTGACCAGCACCCCCACCTCGGCGAGGGGCCGGCTGTGGCTCATCGCGAGCGGTGTACCAGTTCTGCCAGCAGCCGGTCGGCCCCCTGGCGGATGAGGTCTTCGGCGGCGGCCAGGCCCACGTATTCCGGCGCGTCCAGGGGGCCTTCCGCGGTGGCCCGGTAGAAGCGGATGCCTTCCAGGTCGGCCACGAAGGCGCGCAGGAAGAGGCGTCCGTCGCGCACCACGGCATAGCCGCCGATGGGGGCCTGGCAGCCCCCTTGCAGGCGCCGGCTCATGGCCCGCTCGGCCAGCACGCAGGCGGCGGTGTCGGGGTCGTTGAGGGGGGCCAGCAGTTGCGCCACTTCCGGTCGGCCGCTGCGGATTTCGATGCCCAGGGCGCCCTGGCCCACGGCGGGCAGGCTTTCCTCGGGCTCCAGGATGGCCCGGATGCGCTCCTGGAAGCCCAGCCGCTTCAGGCCGGCGGCGGCCAGCAGGATGGCGTCGTACTGGCCTTCGTCCAGCTTGCGCAGGCGGGTGTTGACGTTGCCGCGCAGGGTGTCCACGTTGAGATGGGGCAGGCGGGCTCGCAACTGGGCCTGGCGGCGCAGACTGGAAGTGCCCACCCGGGCCCCGGCAGGCAGGGCCTCCAGGCTGGGGTGGGTGTTGGAGACGAAGGCGTCCCGGGGGTCTTCCCGGGCGGAGATGGCCGCCAGTTCAAAGCCCGCCGGCAGGTCCATGGGCACGTCCTTGATGGAGTGCACCGCCAGGTCGGCCCGGCCCTCGGCCATGGCCACTTCCAGTTCCTTGACGAACAGGCCCTTGCCACCGATGCGCGACAGGGGGGAGTCCAGGATCTGGTCACCCTGGGTGGTCATGCCCAGGAGTTCCACTTCCAGTCCCGGGTGCAGGGCCATGAGCCGGGCCTTCACGTGTTCGGCCTGCCAGAGGGCCAGTTGGCTTTCCCGGGTGGCGATGACTATCTTGTTAAGCATGATTGGACTATTTCAAAGGGCCGGCCTCGTTCCTACAATGGCCCGCCGAATGCGAGGACGAGGGCGATGAAAAGACAGGCGATAAACGCAGTCGCTAGGTACGCGGCCGCTGTGCTGCTGGCGATTGTAGCATGGGGTCCGGGGCCGGCCCGGGCCGAGGAAGGCGTGCCTTACGCCCGGGATCTGGCCAAGGACGCCAAGACCGCCAAGGCCAAGGACGGCCTGGTGCTGGTGGTCTTCTCCGGGGCCTTCTGCTCCTATTGCGAGACGGTGCTCAACGATTTCCTCATCCCCATGAGCCGCAACGCCGACTATCAATCCAAGCTGGTGATGCGCAAGGTGGAGGCCTCCAGCGACCTTGACCTGCGGGATTTCAACGGCCGCATCGTCTCCCACCGCCAGTTCGCCGGGGAGAGCGGGGCCCGCATGGTGCCCACGGTGATGCTCTTCGACAGCAAGGGCAAGCGCATCGCCAAGCCGGTGGTGGGCCTCACCACGGTGGACTACTACGGCTTCTATCTGGACCAGGCCATCAACCAGGGCCTGGAAAAAGTGCGCAGCGCCCAGTTGGGCGGCAACATCCTGTCCCCCTGAGCGGGCCGTCCTCTCAACCTCCGCCGGCCACGAACTCCCGTACCACGTGGGCCTGGCGGCGGGAGACGGGCAACGCTTCCGGCCAGTCCCGCAGGACCGCCAGCCAGCGCCCTTCCCCCTCGTCCGCCTGGCGGCGGAAGCCCAGCAGGTGGCGGCGGGCCACCAGGCAGTTGCGGTGGACGCGCAGGAATTCCTCGGCGAATTCCTCTTCCAGCTTCACCAGAGACTCGTCCAGCAGGTACTCCCGTTCCCGGGTGCGGGCGGTGACGTAGCGCAGCTCGGCGCGCAGGTACAGCACGTCGGCCACGGGCACCCGCCACAGGCGGCCCGCTTCCTGGACCGGGAAGCAGGTGCGCCGGGGCGCCAGGTCCCGGGCATCGGCCGGGGCCAGGGGGCGGATGCGTGCCAGGGCTTCGCGCAGGCGTTCCAGGCGTACCGGCTTCAGGAGGTAATCCACCGCCCGCAGTTCGAAGGCCCGCAGGGCATGTTCGTCGTAGGCGGTGACGAAGATCACCGCCGGGGGATGGGGCAGGGAGACGATGTGGCGGGCCGCCTCCAGCCCGTTCATGCCGGGCATCTGGATGTCCAGCAGGATGGCGTCGGCGGGGGTGTCCGCCGCCCGGGCCAGGGCCAGTTCGCCGTTGCCCGCTTCGGCCACCACCTCCACCGCCGGGGCGCCGTCCAGGTCCTGGAGCAGGCTGGCGAGGCGGGCCCGGGCCAGGGCTTCGTCGTCGGCGACGATGACCCGCAGGGGGCGGTCAGCGGGCGGGGCCACGGGGCGGATGCCGCAGGGGCATCACCAGTTGCACCACGAACTCACCTCCCAGCCGGTGGGCCGACAGGCGCGCCTCGGCGTCAAAGTGCAGGGCCAGCCGTTCGCGGATGTTGGACAGGGCCATGCGGTTGCCCCGCCGGCCGGTGGCGGGGGGCGCGTCGCCTTCGCTGCCCAGGGGGTTGCGCACCACCACGGTGAGCTGGTCGTCCTTGACGAAGATGTCGACGCCGATGCGGCCCCCGCCGGGGTTGGGCTCGATGCCGTGGCAGACTGCGTTTTCCAGCAGGGGTTGCAGGACCAGGGCCGGAACCTGGGCCTGGCCGGGTGCGTTGTCCGCCCGCCATTCCACGGCCAGCCGGTCGCCCAGGCGCAAGGCTTCCAGGTCCAGGTAGGCCCGGGCCAGTTCCACTTCCTTGCCCAGGGTGGAGAGCTGCCGGTTGTCGGCCATGAGCGTGCGGTACAACTCCGCCAGGTTCTCCAGGGCCGATTCGGCCCGCTTGGGGTCCGAACGGATCAGGGACAGTACGCTGTTCAGGCTGTTGAACAGGAAATGGGGGCGGATGCGCGCCTGAAGGGCCTGGAGACGGGCCTCGGCCAGGGCCGGGGAAAGCCGCCGGGCGCGCCAGTCCAGCCAGGCCAGCAGGACCATCCCCGCCATGCCGCCCAGGAGAGCGCTCCGCAACAGGGCCAGCCCCCCCAGGGCTGGATCAGTCAGATCCGGGTACTGGTGGATCAGATAGGCGCTCCACAGCATGGCCAGCAGCGCGGGCAGGCCCACCCCCACGGCGACGAAGTGGCGATGGGGCCATGCCGCCAGGCGGGGCGACAGCAGGTAGAAGGCCAGCAGGCAGGTGAGCAGGGGGGGCTCCAGAAACGCGGCCATGTCCACGAACAGCCCGAAGGCGTCGAACACCCCCCGGGACTGGATCAGGGCCGCGCCCCAGGCCAGCCCCTGGGCGGCCACGGCCACCCGCAGGAGAATGCCCAGATTGCGGAAATCGGGCGGGGGAGGTGGGGTCTCCTTTGTCATAATCCTTGATTCCTCAGTTGACCGCTCCATAGATCTCGTCAAGCCGCAAGGATGTTGATTCTCGCACCTTCGATCACCGCTACGCGTCCGCCGGCATGACTGCGCGGGCATTTGGCTTTGTCGCCCCTCCTTGCAGGCCCCGGCCTGCGGCCTCGTCGCTTCGCGCCAACCACCCGCACAGCCACGCCTTCGGGCGTGTTCAGCCGAGGAATCAAGGATAATTCACACCTCATCGAAAAACTGCCACGCCGCCACCATGAGTCAAGCTGAATCCTCCCCGTCCCCCGCCGCCTGGTCCGGCCGTTTCTCCGAACCGGTGTCGGAACGGGTGAAGCGCTACACCGCCTCCATTCCCTTCGACTGGCGCCTGGCCCCCTTCGACATCCAGGGTTCCCTGGCCCATGCCGCCATGCTGCACAAGGTGGGCGTTCTCTCCGACCAGGACCTGGCCGACATCCGCCGGGGCCTGGGGGAGATCCTGGCCGACTTCGAAGCCGGCCGTTTCACCTGGAACCTGGACGACGAGGACATCCACTTCAACATCGAGCGGGCCCTGACGAAACAGGTCGGCGATGCCGGCAAGCGCCTGCATACGGGCCGCTCCCGCAACGACCAGGTGGCCACCGACGTGCGCCTCTGGCTGCGCGACGCCATCGACCGCCTGCAAGGCCTGATCCGGGCCGCCCGGCTCGCCCTGCTGGACCAGGCGGAGGCCCACGCGGCCACGGTGATGCCCGGCTTCACCCATCTGCAGGCCGCCCAGCCGGTGACCTTCGGCCACCACCTCATGGCCTGGCAGGAAATGCTGGCCCGGGACGCGGAGCGCCTGGCCGATTGCCGCAGGCGGGTCAACCGCCTGCCTCTGGGGGCGGCGGCCCTGGCCGGCACCAGCTATCCCATCGACAGGGAGTTCGTGGCCCGGGAACTGGGCTTCGACGGGGTGTGCGAAAACTCCCTGGACGCGGTGTCGGATCGGGACTTCGCCATCGAATTCCTGGCCGCCGGCGCCTTGATCATGACCCATCTGTCGCGCATGTCCGAAGAATTGGTGATCTGGATGACGCCCCGTTTCGGCTTCATCGACCTGCCGGACCGTTTCTGCACCGGCTCGTCCATCATGCCCCAGAAGAAGAACCCGGACGTGCCCGAACTGATGCGCGGCAAGACCGGGCGCATGAACGGCCACCTGATCGCCCTCCTCACCCTGATGAAGGGCCAACCCCTGGCCTACAACAAGGACAACCAGGAGGACAAGGAACCCCTGTTCGACGCGGTGGACACCCTGGCCGACTCCCTGGCCATCTTCGCCGAGATGGTGCCGGGCATCCTGGTGCGCGCCGAGCGCATGCGCCAGGCCGCCGTGGAAGGCTTCGCCACCGCCACCGACCTGGCCGACTACCTGGTGAAGAAGGGCCTGCCCTTCCGCGAGGCCCACGAGGCCGTGGCCCGGGCGGTGCGGGCGGCGGAGCTGAAGGGCTGCGACCTGGCCGACCTGGCCCTGGAGGAACTCCGCGCCTTCTCCCCCCTGGTGGCGGAGGACATCTATGCCGTGCTCACCCTGGAAGGTTCGGTCCAGGCCAGGAACCACATCGGCGGCACGGCGCCGGACCAGGTCCGGGCGGCGGTGGCCCGGGTGCGGGGCAGGCTGGCAGCGGGCCGGTGACCGTTGGCCCCACCTGCCGCCATCGGCGGTCAATGGGCCAGGGGGACGACCGGGCGTTGCAACGCCTGGTCAGCAACCGGTGGGCAGTGGGCGGGGAGGAATCCCGCAGTATTCGACATCGTCACAGCGCATGGGCAGGAAGGTGTCCGCCGGCCGGTCCCGCGCTTCGGCATAGCAGGCGTGGACCCCGCTGTTGACCCAGGCACTGTAGATGCGGGCGATCTCATGGCCCCGGTAGCCCTGGTCGGACAGGAACGCGGCCACGTAGCCGGCCAGGTTGATGCCCTCGCCGTGGTCCCGCCCGAGTACCGCGTCGATGCTCCAGGCCAGTTGCAGATGGGGTCCGTCGGGGCAGCCCAGTTCATGGGCCACCCGGGCCATCGCCGCGACCCGCTCATCGCCGGTGGCGATGGGCCTGGCATAGCCGACCAGCACCGGCCGGCCCTGGCCGGGAAGCCGGGCCAAGGCATCCGCGACGATGCGCTCCGCCGTCCAGCCGGCCCGCTGCCGGTCCAGGGCGGCGACGATGAAGGCGGTAGCCGCTTCCAGCACGCCGGGTCCGTACAGCCGCGAATCCGCCGCCAGGCACCCGGCCGCCACGGCCGCCGCCGGACTGGTGCGGGCGCTGCCGGCCAGGGCCCCGACCTGATTGCACCAGATGCGCGGGTCGGGCCAGGACAGGCAGATGAAGGTGGCTTCCAGCCAGTCGGCCAGGCGTCGCTCGGGAAGGCGCCCGGTGACGTTGAGCAGCAGCACCTGGAAGAAGGAACAGTGGCCCACCAGGTCGTCCATCATGGAGTAGCCGTGGTTGTAGACCGCCTCGCCGATCACCCAGCCGCCCTTGCGGGTGCGGAAGATGCCCCGCCGGGCATCCCAGCAGGCGGTGTCGTCCACGTCCGGATCAGTCCCGTTCGATGACATAGTGTTCGGCGTCCAGGAAGGGCATGGCGGTGATCGGCCGGCCCGCCATCTCCAGGCCGTGGGCGAGCAGGCCGGGGGCGCTGAATATCTGGTACAGGCCGGCCCCCTGGGTGCGGGAGAAACCCAGATCCAGGAGGGCGGCGGCGGCCACCCCCGGGTAGAGCCAGCCCATGCCCAGGGGGTTCAGGCCGGCGGCGGCGGCCTGGCCCCAGGCCAGGTGGGGGCCGGCCCCGGGCATGGCCGCCAGATGCCCGGCCAGCCGCGCCGCCATGGGGTCGATGCCGCCGAAGCGGCTGCCGAAGCCGGGTGCCGCGCGCCGGTCCCCCGGGCCGGCCGGGGCGGCGCTCTGCCAGGTCTCGGCCGGGGGGCGCGCCAGGTTGGCCGCCAGGAAACCCATGGCCGATTCGACCTCCTCGCCTCCCAGATGGGCGCCTCCCTGGACGGCCAGGGCGATGGGCAGGATGTCCGGCCGCCGGGTGCGGCCGATGCCGGCGTTCATGGCCGCCCGGGTGGCGGCGTGGCGGGGGCCCGGGTTGATCAGGGCGATCATCAGCCGTTCCAGCAGGTCGGCCTGGGCGGGATGGGGCAGTTCCCCCCGGAACAGCAGATAGAACACCTCGGCAAAACGCCGGCCGGCCATGAGCGCGTCCAGTTCATAGCCATGGCAATAGCAGTGCTCGGCCAGGTAGGGATTGCCCGGAGCCGGTCGCTCCAGCCAGAGGCGGGTGGCGGGCCGCTCGGCAAAACGCTCGCCGCGGCTCTTGACGCTGGGCTCCCGCGACCTGGCCATGGTCAGTGGCGGTAGCGCAGTTCCAGCCAGACACTGCGTCCCGGCAGGGGGTAATCGTCCGGGATGGCCGCCGTGCCGAGGGCCGGGTTGTACAGGGTCGGTGCCCGGGCATCCACGTCGAACAGGTTGTGGACCGATGCCGCCAGTTCGAGACGGTCGGCTTTGAACTGGTGGCGCAGGGTCAGGTGGGTCAGGGTGTAGTCGTCGATGGGCGCGCGCGGATCCCCCGTTTCCCGTTTCATGTCCGCCACCCGATAGGCCTGGGCGGCCAGGACCCACTGGGGTGCCGGTTGCCAGGTGGCGCGCAGGGACGCCATCCGGCCCGGCGTATTGGGCACGGGGGTGCCGGTATCGCTGTTCTCCGAATGCTGCCAGGCGAAGCTCGCCGCCAGGGTCAAGGCCGGGGACAGCCGCCATTCCGCCTCCCACTCCAGGCCGTGGCCGCGCCGGTTTTCGGTGTTCTGGGCGGTACTGGTCTGGCCGCCGGGGTCCGGCACGTAGTCGATCAGATCGGCGATGCGGTAATGGAACAGGTTGAGCCGGGTTTCCAGGGACGGGGCCGGACGATAGTCGAAGGCGATCTCGTAGGTGTCGATGGTTTCCGGCTGGAGGTCGGGGTTGCCCAGCACCACGGGATTGTTCTGGGCATACAGTTCACCAAACGAAGGGGCCCGGAAGGCCCGGCCATAAAGGAGCTTGCTGGTGAGATCGTGGCGGGTGGACCAGACCAGGGCCAGGCGCGGGTTGAGGGTGCCGCCGAAATCGGAGTAGTGGTCGTAACGCAATCCGGCGGTCAGTTCCCAGTCGGGCGCGAAGTTCCACTCGTCCTGGGCCGAAAGGTACATCACCGTGCGTTGTTTGTCGGGCAGGAACACGAAGGGGGTGCCGCTCACGTCGGTGAGGGTGCCCGTCACCACTCCGGGGCCGAAATTCTTGATCTCCTCGGCCTCCTCCTGCTCGTGTTTGATCCCCAGGCCGAAGCGCAGTTGATGCTGGGTCCAGCCATCGTAGAGGAAGACCCCTTCGGTCTCGGTGTAGCGGTCGAACACCGCCGGACGGCCGATGACCCCGTCGACGAAGGTGAAGGGACCGCCGCCGGCCGTGCCGATGTTGCCGTCCGCCCCGACCCACAGGGTGGCGCCGGCCGGGAACAACACGAATTCCGGGTAGTCGTTCAGGGCCCGGTGGCTGAAGCGGGCTTCCCCGGACCAGTTGCCGGCCCCGTTGAAGCGGTAGCGGACGTCGGCCTGGGTCAGGTCGGTATCCTGGCTGCCGCCGGGGTCCAGGGCCTGGGCCGCGCCGGCACCCACGCCGGCATCCATCAGCCGCCAGTGCCACAGGGACACATCCCAGGGGCCCCGCTCCAGCCGGAGTGTGGTGTTGAGCACGTCGTAACCCGTGGACAGGGCGCCCGGCGCCTGGCTGGCCGTGGTCAGGAAGAGGCTGTCGAAGACGCTTTGCAGGTCGGAGCCCACCACCCGGCCCGGGTCGCCGGTGGACCGGGTGTATTCCACATTGAGGCCCACCGCCCAGGCGCCCCACTGGCCGCCATACTGGCCCCAGGCCTCGCGCCGCCCGAAGGAACCGCCGCGGACGCCGGCCTCGGCACCGGCGAGGCCGGTCGCCTTCCGGGTGATGACGTTGATGACCCCGGCATAGGCGTCGGCGCCATAGACCGCCGAGCCCGGTCCGCGGATCACCTCGATGCGTTCGATGCCGGCCACCGGCAGGTGGAACAGGTTGGGCCGGGCACCGTTGTAGAAGTGGGTGATGGGCACGCCATCGCGCAGCAGGAGGACCTGGGGGGTCTGGTGGGTGCTCACGCCCCGGATGGACCAGTTGGGATTGAGGCGGTTGAATGCCGAGATGCCGGCATACAGGCCCGGCACCAGGGCCAGGGCCTCGTCCAGGGTGGTAGCACCCATCTCTTCCATGTCCCGGGCGGTGATGACGCTGGCCACCGCAGGGACGAGCCGCAGGGGTTTGGCCGATCCGGTGGCGATGCTGACGCTTTCCTCGTCGCCATAGAGCAGGGATAAATCCTCGCCGGCCGACGGGGTGTCCGCCGCCCGGACCGGCCCGCCCCAGGCCGGGAGGGATGCCAGCAGAATCCATGGCCAGGTCGGTTTGTGCTTGCCCGCAGTCATGTCGTCTCCAAAACCCCATGTGCCCGGGGTGTTGCCATTATGGCCGGGATTCTTCCGTTTGTTCCGTTCGGCGGGGCTGCATGGAGCCGAGGGCCTTCATGCGCAGATTCATGGGCGGCACCATCTCGCCATCGATGCGCACGTCCAGCAGGGTCGGGCCCTTGCGCCGCAGGATGGCCGCCATGTCCAGGCAATCCAGATCGGCCGGAGCCTGGATGACGTAGGCCGGGATGTCCATGGCCTCGGCCAGTCGGCGGTAGTCGATGACCGGCAACTCGAAGGCGACCTGTTCCGCTCCGGCCAGGCGCTGGCCATGCTTGACCATGCCCAGGGCACTGTCGTTGAGGATCACGAACAGCACGGTGACCCCCAGGGTTTTGGCGACCGTGATCTCCTGGCCGTTCATCAGAAAACTGCCGTCGCCGGTCAGGCAGACCACCGGACAGCGCGGGTTGGCCAGGGCGGTGCCCACCGCGCCGCCGATGGCCCAGCCCATGGGAGCGAAATCCATGGTGACGCGCAGCCAGCCGCCATGATGGCCCCGCCGTGAGGGTTGCACCCATACGCCGTCAATCTGGGCACGATGCAGGCGGCGATCGTTCACCTCCAGGCAATGGATGGCCCAGGCCGTGCTGTTGCCGGCGTCGGCCAGGAAGCGGGTGCTGGGCGGGCAGCGCCGGCCCAGCTCGAACATCAGGCGTTGCGGCTTGATGGGTGTGGCTTCCGAATGGAGATCGGGGTCGTCGCAATAGGGTTCCACCCCGGCGCAGTTCGGCAAGGCGGCCTGCGTCGGCGGGGTGGCCGAGGCATACAGGCGGCCCAGCAGGCGCTCGAACACCGACAGGATCCGGCCACGCACGTGCAGCCGTGCCATGGGGGAGCGCATCAGGTGTTCGGCGGAGACATCGATGTGCACCAGCCGCTCGTTGAGCACCGAGTCGCACCAGCCGCCGCTGGTCCATTCCCCCAGGCTGGTGCCGATGGCCAGGATGAGGTCCACGTCGTCGCCGGTCAGCGCCGCCCAGGCGGCGGGGTGCCCGGCAAAGCCGAACACGCCGCGGTACAGGCGATGCTCCGGATTGATCAGGCCTTTGCCATCCGGAGTGCTGATGAGGGTGGCGCCGAGTTCCTCGGCCAGGGCCAGGATGACCCCCATGGATTCGCCGCAGCCGCCGCCGACCAGCATGACGACCCGGCGGGCCCCCCGCAGTTCGTGGCACAGACTGTCGATGGCGTTCTCGTCCAGGATGCTGGCCTCGGCCGTCTGGCGCAGGCGCAGGCGCAAATCGAAACTGGGCTCCGCCCTGGGCGCCGGGGCGCGCAGGATATCCACCGGAATCGACAGATGGGAAGGGGCGCGCGGTTCCTGGCAGGCCTGCATGATGGCGCTGGTCAGCTTGGCCTCCAGTTGATCGGCATGGGCCACCAGGGAATTGAAACGGGTGCAATGCTCGAACATGCCCACCACGTTGATGCCGGCGCAGGAGGAATCCTGCAAGGCCCGCTTGCCGTGGGATGGCAAGGGCGGCTGGCCGGTGATGACCAGCATGGGAACACCGTTGTCGTAGGCACAGGCCACGCCGGTGATGAGGTTGGTGGCCCCCGGTCCGGAAGTGGCGCAACAGACGCCGATCCGGCCGCTTTCCCGGGCATAGCCGTCGGCCATGAAGGCAGCCCCGGCTTCGTGGCGGGCCACCACCGGTCTGGGGCCGCCCCGCCGCGCGCTTCGGGCCAGGGCGTTGTAAAGGGGTTCGATGGCGCCGCCGGGGACGCCGAACACGTACTCGACCCCGATCTGTTCCAGGTAGGCCACCAGCAGATCGGCCAACTGGAGTTCGTGACCGACCAAGACTTCACCTGTCCGGCCGTCGGCCGAGGACTGAATCGATGCCACGGGGATCTTCGCTCCCTGAAAGCCCGGAATCGGGGACTGCCGGTTGTCTGTGCAGCAAAACCACTATGCTGAAAGTTATATTACTTTCGTAAAAGGGCAAGACGCCAGCCGGTGAAACCCCTCCGGGCCATCCCTGCTTTCAGGGCTTCAGGACGGATGTCTTGCCGCCGCTTCCAGGGTGTTCTGCAACAGGGTCGCCACCGTCATGGGCCCCACGCCGCCGGGCACCGGCGTGATCCAGGCGGCCCGCTCGGCGGCGGCGGCGAATTCCACGTCACCCACCAGCTTGCCGCTGTCCAGACGGTTGATGCCGATGTCGATGACCGTGGCGCCCTCCCTGATCCAGGCCCCCTTGACCATCTCGGGCCTGCCCACGGCGGCCACCACCAGGTCCGCCTGGGCCAGGTGGCCGGGCAGGTCCCGGGTGGCGGAATGGCAGACGGTGACGGTGCAGCCGGCCAGCAGCAGTTCCAGGGCCATGGGCCGGCCCACGTGATTGGAGGCGCCCACCACCACGGCGTGCTTGCCGCGCAGGGGCTCGCCCGTGGTTTCCAGGAGTTTCATGACGCCATAGGGGGTGCAGGAACGGAGCAGGGGCTGGCGCACCGCCAGGCGGCCGATGTTGTAGGGATGGAAGCCGTCCACGTCCTTGTCCGGGCGGATGGCCTCAATGATGGCCTCGTCGCTGATGTGCCCGGGCAGGGGGGATTGCACCAGGATGCCGTCCACGGTGGGGTCGTCGTTGAGGCGCTGGATCAGGTCCATGAGTTCGGCCTGGCTGGTGCCGGCTGGCAGGTCGTGGGACAGGGACAGCACCCCGGCCTTCTCGCAGGCCCGCCGCTTGTTGCGCACGTAGATGGAAGAAGCCGGATCGGCCCCCAGCAGGATCACCGCCAGGCCCGGGATGCGCTCGCCCCGGGCGGCCCCCTCGGAAACCTGGCGTTGGATGTCGGTCAACAGGGCGTCGGCGATGGCTTTGCCATCCAGGATGCGGGCGGTCATGGCGATCAAGGCGGGCTGGGAAAGCCGGCATATTACTCCGCCGGCAGCTTCCCGGGCCGGGCGGGTCCGGGCCGGCGCGTTGCTTTTTATACCCCGGCTGGTTACAGTCCCCACCCCCTTCGGGGTGTAGCGCAGTCCGGTAGCGCGCTTGCTTTGGGAGCAAGATGTCGGAGGTTCGAATCCTCTCACCCCGACCACGATCACCAGCCCGGCTTTCCCCTCCTGCCATGCCGGGACCCGATCTGCCCGTAGCTCAATTGGATAGAGCACCAGCCTTCTAAGCTGGGGGTTACAGGTTCGATCCCTGTCGGGCAGGCCATTCCCAATCCGCCTCCTTGCCCCGCCCCGGGCAGACTACCCGGGCGTCAGGAGCCGGGTCTGATGGTTGCGGCCAGGAAGCGGCTTTGCAGCTCCCCCGCCGGCACGGGAGGAGAGAGCAGGTAACCCTGGATCTCGTCACACCCGGCCCGGGCCAGGAAATCCCGTTGGCTGGTCGTTTCCACCCCTTCGGCCACCACCTTGAGGCGCAGGCTGTGGGCCAGGGCGATGATGCCTTTGACGATGGCGGCGTCATCCGGGTTGCTGTCGGCGTCGTTGACGAAGGCCCGGTCGATCTTCAGGGTGTCCACGGGGAAACGCTTCAGGTAGGCCAGGGAGGAGTAGCCCGTGCCGAAATCGTCGATGGCCAGGGTCACGCCCAGTTCCTTGAGTTCCCGCAGGGTGGTCAGGGTGTCCCGGGCCTGCTCCATCAGCACGCTCTCGGTGATCTCCAGTTCCAGCAGGGCTGCGGGCAGGCCGGTGCGGGCCAGAACCTGGGCCACGTCGTGCACGAAATCCGGCCGTTTGATCTGGTGGCCGGACAGGTTCACGGCCACCGGATGGGGGGGCAGGCCGGCATCCAGCCAGGCCTTGGCCTGGAGGCAGGCCTGGTGGAGCACCCACTCGCCGATGGGCACGATGAGCCCGGTCTCCTCGGCCACCGGGATGAACTCACCGGGCGGCACCAGCCCCCGGCTGGGATGGTGCCAGCGCACCAGGGCTTCGGAACCCACCAGGGTGCCGCCGGCCAGTTCCACCTTGGGCTGGTAATGGAGGGTCAGTTCATCCCGCTCCAGGGCTCGGCGCAGGGCGCTTTCCAGTTGCAGGTGGGCGGACAGGCTGGCCTCCATGCCGGCCTCGTAGTAGGCGTAGCCGCTGCTGTTCTTCTTGGCCCGGTACATGGCCGTGTCGGCATGCTTGAGCAGGGCATTGGCCTCGCTGCCGTCCTCGGGGAAGACGGAAATGCCGATGCTGGTGGAAATGAAGATGTCGTGGCCGTCGATCTCGAAGGGGGTGGTCAGGGCGCGGATGATCTTCAGGGCCGCGGCTGCGGCGGCAGCCGGGTTGGCGATCTCGCCCAGGGCCAGGGTGAATTCATCGCCGCCGAAGCGGGCCACGCAATCACCGCCCCGGACGCAGTGCTGGATGCGCCGGGCCACGGATTTGAGCAGCCGGTCGCCGATGTCGTGGCCCAGGCTGTCGTTGACGTACTTGAACCGGTCCAGGTCCAGGAACAGCACGGCCAGTTGCCGGCCCTGGAGCCGGGCGGCCTCCAGGTGGCGGGCCAGATGGTCCATGAACATGACCCGGTTGGGCAGGCCGGTCAGGGTGTCGTTGTAGGCCAGGTGGCGCACGTGGCGTTCGGCCTGGCTGGCCTCCACCATGCGCCGCACCCGCTGGCTCACCACGGCCAGATGCACGGGTTTGGGGATGTAGTCGCTGGCCCCGGCGGCAAAGGCCCGGTCGATGGAATCCCCGTCCTCCAGGGCGGTCACCATGAGCACCGGCAGGTTGGCCGTATCCGGGTTCTCGCGCAGCTTGGCGCAGGCGGTGAAGCCGTCCAGCACCGGCATCATGGCATCCAGGAGGACGGCGTCGGGATGCAGGCGGGCCACCATGTCCAGGGCCTGGGCGCCCTCGGCGGCAGTCTCCACCCGGAACCCGTCCCGTTGCAGGGTGTAGCGCAGGGCGGCCCGGGTGCTGCGGTCGTCGTCCACCACCAGCACCAGGGGAGCGCTGTCCGCCTGGCGTTCCGCTTCCGGGGTGGGGCGCCGCAACTCGGCGCCGAGCCGGGCCGCGGCGGCGGCATAGGCCCCGTGCAGATCGGCCATGAGGGCCTCGGCCTGGGTGAACTCGCCGGCATCCAGCAGTTCCTCCAGTTGCCGGCACAGGCCGGCCAGGCCCAGGGCGCCCATGTTGCCGGAACTGCCCCGCAGGGTATGGGCCAGGGCATGGGCGACGGCGGCGTCCCGGGCGGCCAGGGCCTGGGCCAGACCATCCAGGTTGGCCGGAGTGTCCTCCAGGAAGGGACGGATGGCTTCCCCCAGCGCGTCCCCCAGGGCCTGGCGCAGCTTGGCCAGGGACTCCCGGTCCACCGCTTCCGCCGGTTCCCCGGCGGCCCCGGTCTCCGGCAGGGGCACCGGCAGGTCGCGGCCCGTCCAGCGGCGCAACCGCTCGGCCAGGCTGTCCAGGGTGAGGGGCTTGCCCAGATGGTCATCCATGCCGGCAGCCAGGCATTTTTCCACGTCCACCTGGCGGGTGTTGGCGGTCATGGCCACGATGGGCAGGCGTTGGCCGACGCCCGCCCGGGTTTCCCGTTCACGCAGGTGGGCAGTGGTCTCGTATCCGTCCATCTCCGGCATGTTGCAGTCCATGAGCACCAGGTCGAAATGCTCCCGGGCCAGCAGGTCCAGGGCCGCGCTCCCGCCGTCGGCGACCCGGCTGGCGCAACCGAGCATGCCCAGCATGCCGGCAGCCACGGCCTGGTTGGTGCGGTTGTCTTCCACCACCAACACCCGGCAGGCCTCCCCGCTGACGGGGGCCGGCAGGGTTTCCAGGGGCAGGGGCCGGGCCGTACCCCGGGCCAGTTCCGCCAGGCTGGCGCGCAGCCGGCCGGGGCGCAGGGGTTTGGCCAGGTAGGCGTCGGCATCCCACAGGCTGGCGGCGTCGGGGCTGACGCCGTAGCCGCTGCCCAGGTGGTCCAGCACCAGCAGACGGGTGCCGGCCAGGGTGGCGTCGGCGTGGATGCGGCGGGGCAGTTCGCCCCCCGAGGCCAGGGCAAAGGTGGCATCCAGGATCACCACGTCGAAGGCCGTGCCGGCCCGGAAGGATTCGGCCAGGGTGGCCAGGGCCGCGTCGCTGTCCTTGGCCAGGGCGCACTCCAGGCCCCAGCCGGCCAGATGCTGGCAGAGGAAATCCCGGACGATGTCGGCCTCCACCAGCAGCACAGCCCGCCAGGCCGGCAGAAGGGGGGCGGTGGCGGTGGCGGCCGGGGCGGACTGGTCGGGCAAGCTCAGGCGCAGCCAGAAACGGCTGCCCTGGCCGGGTTCGCTGTCCACGCCCAGTTCGCCGCCCATGAGGTCAACCAGTTGCCGGGAAATGGCCAGGCCCAGGCCCGTGCCTCCGTACTTGCGGGTGGTGGAAGGGTCGGCCTGGGCGAAGCTTTCGAACAGCCGGGTGCGCATGGCGGGCTCGATGCCGATGCCCGTGTCGCGCACCTCGAAGCGCAACGTCCCGTCGCCTTCGACAGCCAGGCGGGCGGCCACCTCGCCGCTGGCGGTGAACTTCACCGCGTTGCCCACCAGGTTGGCCAGCACCTGGCGCAGGCGCTTGGGGTCCCCCAGCACCCGGCCGGGCACCCCGGGAAGAATCAGGCTGCCTACCTCCAGGCCCTTCTGGTGGGCCTGCACGGCGAACAGTTCCACCACCTCTTCCAGTACCTGGCCGGGATCGAAGGGGATGTGCTCCAGTTCCATCTTGCCCGCGTCCAGCTTGGAGAAGTCCAGGATGTCGTTGATCAGTTCCAGCAGCGAGCGGGCCGAACCCCAGGCCACGTCGACGAACTCCCGCTGCTGGCGGGGCAGCTTCATGGCCTTGAGGATGTCCAGCATGCCGATGACGCCGTTCATGGGGGTGCGGATCTCGTGGCTCACCGTGGCGGCGAACTGGGCCTTCAGGCGGGCGAACTCCAGGGCCTTGTCCCGGGCCTCCAGGAGTTCGTACTCCCGTTCCTCCAGCACCCGCATCATGTTGTTGAAGGCCTGGGCCATGGCGCTGATGTCCCGGGGGCCCGCCGGAACGACCCGGGTGCGCTTCTCGCCCGATTCGGCCCGGGCCATGGCAGCCGACAGTTCGTCCAGGGGCTGGGCCGCATGGCGGGTGATGATGCGGATCAGGACCAGGATCAGGAAGGCGAAGGAGAAGGAGGTCAGCATGTTGGCCAGGAACAGATCCCGGGTCATGAGGTCCAGGGACTCCTTGCTCATGCGCACCGCCACGCTGCCCAGCAGTTCCCGCCGGCCGGGCTCCACCTCGAAGGGATTGGCCACGTTCTCCACCTGGGAATAGACCGGCGCCACGAAGCGCCAGGCATCGTCCGTCTCGCCGGCCAGACTGGCCTGCTGCACCGTCTCCAGCAGGGCCACCCGGCGCACGGGCGGGGCCTTGCCCTGGCGGTTGCGATGGATGAGCTGGCGGCCGTCGCCGTGCAGGATTTCCACTTCCACCACCCCGGGAAAGGCCAGGGTGGCGTTGACCGCTTCCTCGGCGTTCTCCGGGGAGGCGGTGAGCAGGGCCAGCATGCTGTGCCGGGCCAGGCTGTCGGTGATGCGCACCCCCTGGTCCACCAGATCCTGGCGTACCCGCTGGGTGCCCTGCCAGGAACTGGCCAGGAAGGAGAACAGGGCCAGGCACAGGATGCCGACGGTCACGGCCACCCGCAACTGGCGTTCCAGGGTGTAGCGGTGCAGGAAGGTGGCCAGGTGGCGCTTCATGCGCGGGAGCCCGTTTTCATTGGCCGGTGAAGACCAGGTCGAAGGCCTGCTGCTGCCGGGCGCTGAAGATCAGGCCCAGGTGCTTGGCGGTGCGCAGGTTTACCGCCATCTGCACGTCCTTCAGGGGGGTCACGCCCCGGTTGGCGGCATCCCCGTTGGCCAACAGGCCCAGCGCCGTGCCCGCCAGATTGCGGCCCAGGCCCAGGTTGTCGGGAAACAGGGAGAACAGCGCCCCCCGCCGCACATGGCCGAAACTGCTGGAGAACACCGGCAGGCGCCGCTCCCAGGCTTCGCGCATGACCAGGGGCAGCACGGTGGACTCGTCCACGGTGGTGGCATCCTGGGGCAGCCAGAGGGCATCCCGCTCCGGATCGGTGCGGGCCAGCACTTCCTGATAGAGGCGCACCGCAGTCTTCAGATCCCGGGCCTCCTCGGCCAGCAGTTCCAGCCCCTGCTCCCGGGCGGCCTCCCGGGCCAGGCGCAGCAGCCAGCCGTTCTGCCGGGGATCGTAGATCACGTGCACCCGCCGCACCTGGGGCGCCAGGCTGCGCAGCCGGGCGAACAGCAGGGCCGGGTCCGGGGACAGGCTGATCACCGACCGGCTGCGCGCCTCCTCCTCGGGCAGGGCAGTGACCCCCCCCACCACCACCCCGAATTCCCGGTTGAGGGCCTCGGCAGTCTGCATGCCCTGGCGGCCCAGGGCGATGACCACCCGCACGTCCCGGGCCTTGAGGGTGTTGCGCAGGGCGCCGGCATCGGTGTTGGGGGTGACGGCGTAGCTCACCACCTGGTTCTTCGACTGGGTTTCGATGCCTTGGATGATCTTGTCGAACACGCTGCGGTAGGGTTCCCCGGTATCCGGATAGACCACGGCGATGGCGCCTTCCCCGCCCAGGGCCACCTTGCCGGCCAGGGGCCAACGACCACCCCCGGCCTCGGCCACGAGCATGTCGCTGTAGGACAGGCGGATGGGCACCAGCCGTACGCTGGGCATGTCCTGGATACCCTCCAGGATTTCCTGGAACTGGCCGGATTCCAGTTCGTCGCCCTCGGCATAGAGCACGGCCAGGGGGGTGGGCTGGGCATCCCAGCGGGCAGCGGGGACGGGCGTGGCCGTCAGCAGGATCGGCAGCAGGCAGGCGCCGATCCGTGCCAGGACGGGAAGACGGTGGAAGGGGCGAAGCAGCCGGAACATGGCGGGCCTCACTCGCTGCGGTAGCGCAGTTCCAGCCAGACGCTGCGGCCGGGCATGGGCAGGTCGTCGGGCAGGTTGCTGGCGCTGGCGCCGGAAGTGGGCTCCCGCACGTCGGCGTCGAACAGGTTGCGCAGGGAGATGGCCGGTTCCCAGCCCCGGCCCGGCTTGTCGCGGCGCAGGGTGAGATCCACGCTGACGTAGTCGTCGATGGGCGGACGGCTGTCCCCGGGTTCCCGCTCCCGGTCCAGCACCCACTTGGCCTGGCCGTTGAGCAGCCAGCCCGGGGCCGGGCGCCAGTCGGCGCGCAGATAGACCTGGTGATGGGGGGCCAGGCCGGCGTCCTGGTCGGTGGCCTCGTCGATGGATCGCTGGTAGGCGTAGTTGCCGGACAGCCGCAGGCTGTCGCTCACCTCCCAGGCCACTTCCAGTTCCAGGCCGGAGCCGTGCTGCCGGCCGGCATTGCCGGCGGTGCTGCCGGTGGTGGGGTCGGCGTTGGGCAGGAAGCGGATCACGTCGTCCAGGCGGTAGTGGAACAGGTTGAGGCCGGTCTTCAGCCGGGGCCGGGGCTGCCAGGCGAAGGCCAGTTCCAGGCTGTCGATGGTTTCCGGTTTCAGGTCCGGGTTGCCCAGGGCCACCGGATTGTTGAGCGTGTAAAGCTCCACGAAGGACGGGGCGCGGAAGGCCCGGCCCAGCATGAGCTTGCTGGTCAGGTTGTAGGCGGTGTCCCAGACCAGGGCCAGGCGGGGGTTGGTGGTGCCGCCGAAGTCGGAGTAATGGTCGTGGCGCACTCCGGCGGTGAAGGTCCAGTCCGGCGCCAGGCTCCACTCGTCCTGGACGTAGGCGTGCCAGGCATCGCGCAGGTGGGGTGCCAGGAAGAGCAGGCCGTTGGCCTGGGTTGCCTCCACGATGGAGCAGGCCAGGTTGACGCACATGGGCACGTTGCCGATGCCCGGCACGTTCACGAAGGCGAAGTTCTTGGTCTCCGTGACCTTGTACAGATCGTCCCGGAACCAGCCGGCCCCCAGGCGCAGCTTGTGGTCGGCCAGTCCGGTATAAGTGGCGGAGCCTTCCAGGCGGGTATGCCGTTCCCAGTGCTGGGGCCGGCCCACCATGCCGATGCTGGAGGCGCTGCCGCCGGGCAGGGCCAGGGGCAGGGCCGAACCGGCGGGGAACAGGGTGATGTCGGAGTTGGGTTCGGAGATGTGCTGGAAGGCCGCCTGTGCCATGACAGCCCAATCCGGCCGGAAATCCGCGTCCTGCCAGGTCAGGTCGGTGTTGAAGGTCTTGCCGTCCATCGCGGAATCCGGATCCAGGGCGTCGGCCACGCCGCTGCCCGTCGTATTGCCCGGCCGGGCCTTGTAGCCAGAGCGCAGGCGCCAGGCCTTGCGGCTCAAGTCCAGTTGCACGTCGATGGCGTCGAAGGCTGCGTTGACGGGGCCCGGGGCGTGGGAGGCCGCCGTGCTGAAGGTGGTGTCCAGACTGGACTGGGCGTCGGCCGTCACGGTGCCGGCGAAACCGTCGGTGCGGCCCAGGCGAAGGTAGAGGCCCGTGTCGAAATCCGCCCACCGGCCGCCGTGCCGGACCCAGGCGTGGTAGGTGTCGAAGGATCCGGCGCGCAGGCCGAACTCGTCCCCCTCCGCTTCGCCGGGGGCCTGGGTGACGATGTTGATCACCCCCGACACCGCTTCGGCGCCGTGGAGGGCGGAGCCCGGGCCGCGGATGACCTCGATGCGGGCCACGTTCTCCAGGGGGAAGTCGCCCCACTGGCGGCCCCGGTCGCCCACGTAGCCGCTGGTGATGGGAATGCCGTTGACCATCACCAGCACCTCCGGATTGAACTGGGTGAGTATGCCGCGCACGCCGTAGAGGGGCAGCCACTGGTTGCCGTGGCGGGACACGTGCAGGCCCGGCACCGTCTCCAGCACCTGGTCCAGATCGGTGGCACCCATGGCCTTGATGTCCTCGGCGGTGATCACGCTGGCCACCGAGGGGGCCTTGGCAATGGGCGTGGCGCCGCCGGTGGCGATGCTGACCATCTCCCGGTCACCGTAGGCCAGGGCCAGATCCGGGTCCGACTGGCCCCGGGCCGCGGGACAGACAGCGGCAAGCAGCAGGGCCAGCAACAGGGGATGGGGCGGCAGGACATTGGACATGGGGGGGATAACCCTGGACATACCAGGGAATGATGGGCATGAATGCGTGGTTTGCCAACTCCGTCCTTTCCGCAGGCGGCATGGCCCCATCGTGCGGCCCGGCCCGCTTCGCGCTACTCTTGCCCCTCCGCAAGAACCGTTCCGCCCATGAAGTCGTCCTGGAAACAAAGCATCTACCTGCAAAGGGAGCGTCTGGCCCAGTTGCTCCACGAGCCCCTGGCCCGGCTGGCGGCCCTGTGTGCGCCGGCCTGGGGCGACCGCCAGGCCCTGGACGACGTGTTGCGGGCCGGCTTCGGCGGCATTCCCCATTGCACCTACATCTACTGCGTGGGCTTCGACGGCATCCAGATCTGCGACAACGTGGGCGTGGAAGGCCTGGCGCCGGAACACTTCGGCCGGGACCGCTCACGCCGTCCCTACATGCAGGAGGCGGTGCCGGCCTGGGGTTTCCTCCTTTCCGACGCCTATATCAGCCTCCTGAAGCAGCGGCCTTCCCTGACCGCCCTGCAGATCGTGCGCAACGAACAGGGCAAGCCCCTGGGCTACCTGGGGGCCGATTTCGATCTGCGGGACCTGCCGGTGACCGCCGAGCTCTACGAGGAGCCAGGCCACTGGCGCCAGGTGAAGGGCGATCCGTCCATCCGCGGCCTGGTGTTCGAGCAGTGCCGGGCGGAGAGCGCCCTGGATCGGAGCATGGCCAAGTCCCTGTCCATCCTGGAGGAGCTGCTCACCCATCGGGGCGTCTTCCAGTGCGTGATCCACTTCGCCAGCAGCCAGGCCACCATCTGGACCCTGGACGATCCCTTCCGCTACCGCATCCTGGACCAGGAGGCCCTGGCGGACCCGGACATCTGCCTGGTCTATCCGGTCCGCTCCTATCCGGAGGACGCGGAAGTGCCCCAGGAGGCGGTCGCCCGCATCCTGGAGCATCTGCGTGCCCTGCGTACGGCCGACGAGCAGATCTACCTGCGCATGTCGTCCATCAACCTGTTCAACGGCATGGTCAGCCTGACCTTCTCCTGCGACGGCACCCACTACCTGCGCCACGACGAATTCCTCGACAAGGAAAGTCCCTTCTGGTTCGGCGGGCCGGCCGGCGCCTAAGGGCCGTTCCTGGCCCGGGCCTGGCGCAGGGTGGCCAGGGCGGCATCGAAGTTGAAGCTGGCCAACTGCTGCTCCATTTGCCGGCCCGCCTCACCCAGCCAGGCCGTCAGACCCGGATCCAGCGCCCGGGCCCGGTCCAGGGCGTCGATGTTGCCCTCGCCGAGCAAGGCCTCCAATTCGTCCAGTTCCGCCGGGGTGGGCGGTGGCGGCGGGGCCGTGGCCGCCATCACCGGGTCGGCGGGTGCGGCGTCCTGGGCGGCCAGCCACCCTTCCAGGTCGGCCTGGGCTTCCGCCACCCGCTGGATCAGGTTGGTCAGTTCCGCCGGGGCGGCCTGCTGCCGGCAGGCCTGTTCCAGATTCAACGCAGCGACCCGCAACGCTTCGGCCCCCAGGGTGGCGGCGGCGCCCTTGAGGGTGTGGACGATGCGTAGACTGCCCTCCTGGTCGCCGGCCGCCAGTCTGGCCGCCAGCCGTGCCATATCCTCCCCATGGTCCTGGGTCAGCCGGTGCAGCAGACGCAGGTAGTGGTCCGCCCGGCCTGCCACGCTGGCCAGACCGCTGGCCAGGTCGAGTCCGGGGTGGCCCCCCAGGTGGGCCAGGCTGGCGGGCAGGCCCGGCGAGGCAGGCGGGGCCGGCGGCATCGGGGCCCGGCCCGGGCCCAGCCAGCGTAGCAGGGTGGCGTAGAGCAGATTGGCGTCCACGGGTTTGGCCACGTGGTCGTTCATGCCGGCTTCCAGGCAGCGCTGGCGATCCTCGCTGAAAGCGTTGGCGGTCATGGCCAGGATGGGCACCCGGGCCCAGCCCGGCAGGGCGCGCAGGGCCCGGGTGGCGGCCAGGCCGTCCAGACGGGGCATCTGCATGTCCATGAGCACCAGGTCGTAGATCTGCCGCCGCCCCAGTTCCAGGGCTTGTTCCCCGTCCTCGGCCAGGTCCACCTCCAGGCCGGCCAGCCCGAGCATGGCCCGGGCCACGTCCTGGTTGATGGGGTTGTCCTCGGCCAGCAGGATGCGGGCGCCGGCATGGCGGCGGCTCAATTCGCGCTCGGCGTCCACCGGCCGGGGGGGGGTGGGTGGGAGGAGGGGCTGTACCGTCCCCTCGGCCCGGCCCAGCCGGGCGGTGAACCAGAAGGTGCTGCCCTGGCCGGGCTGGCTTTCCAGGCCGGCCTCGCCGCCCATGATCTCGGCCAGGCGGCGGGTGATGGCCAGGCCCAGACCGGTGCCGCCATAGCGTCGGGTGGTGGAGCCGTCGGCCTGTTCGAAGGGGGTGAACAGCCGGGCCTGGTCCTCGGGGGCGATGCCGATACCCGTGTCGGCCACGGCAAAGCGGATGAGCAGGCTTTCCTCCGACTGATCGACGATGCGGGCTTCCAGACGCAGCCCACCCTGTTGGGTGAATTTGACGGCGTTGTCCAGGTAGTTGAGCAGGGCCTGGCGCAGGCGGGTCACGTCCCCCCGCAGCTTATCCGGCAGGGCGTCCACGTCCTTGGCAAAACCCAGTCCCTTGGCGTCGATCCGGGCCTGCATCAGGGAATGGAGCTGGTCGAACAGGGCGCTGGGGGAAAAATCCCGGGCTTCCAGCACCACCTTGCCGGCCTCGATCTTGGAGATGTCCAGGATGTCGTTGATGAGGGCCAGGAGATGGTGGGTGGCTTCCTCGATCCTGCCCAGCCGCTCCAGGGTTTCCGGGTCCTTCTGCTGGCGGGTCAGCAGGTGGGTGAGTCCCAGGATGGCATTCATGGGGGTGCGG
The DNA here is from genome assembly GCA_020723405.1 of Thiobacillus denitrificans. Classification (GTDB taxonomy): domain Bacteria; phylum Pseudomonadota; class Gammaproteobacteria; order Burkholderiales; family Thiobacillaceae; genus PFJX01. The sequence goes on from DYIY01000003.1 coordinate 282,113, forward strand.
ATCTCGTGGCTCATGTTGGCCAGGAAGGCGCTCTTGGCCCGGCTGGCTTCTTCTGCCTGCTGCTTGGCGGCCAGCACCAGGGCCTCGGCGCGGCGGCGTTCGCTGATGTCGGTCAGGAAGGCCACGATGCGGTCGCCTTCGGGGCCCCCCGCCGCCTCCTGGAGGTAGTAGTTCACCTCCACGGGAATGCTCGTTCCATCCTTGGCCAGGTTCACGCTCTCGATGCGTCCCCGGCCGGTCCGGCGCATGTGTTCCAGCAGCGCAGGGTCGGGCCGGGGGTGCATGTTCGGGTCGATGTCCGGCACGGACATGGCCAGCATTTCCGCCCGGCTGTAGCCCAGCATGCGGCAGGCCTGTTCATTCACGTCCAGGATGCGGAAGGTCTGGGCGTCCACCCACTGGATGGCGATGCCGACCCGGCCCATGGCCAGTTGGGTTTCCTGGAGTTGCCGATGGGTCCGCTGCAACTCGGCGGTGCGTTCCGCCACAAGTTCCTCCAGATGGTGGCGATGCTGTTCCAGTTCTGCCTCGGCTTGACGCCTTGCCGTGACATCCAGGATCAGACCGATGACCGCCGGATGGCCCTGGTAGGCGAAGGCCCGGCCATGGACCTCCACGTCGATGGGATCGCCCTTGCGCTTCAAGCCCCTGAAGGTGTAGTGCAGATGGTCGATCCGTCCTTCCAGGCGCACGCGCACGTTTTCCGCCACCATGTCCCGGTCTTCCGGGGTCACCAAGTCCACCATGGGCACCCGGTCGATGAGGTCCTCCGGCGCCGGGTAGCCGAACATGGCGGCGAAGCCCGGGTTCACGTAGCGGAACAGACCGTCCTGGATGATGTAGATGCCTGCCAGGGACTGTTCCACCAGGGCCCGGAAGCGGGCCTCGCTGTCCGCCAGGGCGGCCGCCACCCGCTTGCGCTCGCTGATGTCCCGGCAGACGCAGAAGGAAAGCAGCCGCCCGGCGTGGATGATCCGGTTGACCGCGATCTCCACGTCCAGAAGCTGGCCGTCCCGGCGCCGCCAGCGGGTTTCGAAGGTGGTGCCGAGGGGGGGGCTCTGGGCAATGGATTCCCGCAGCCGCTCCGGGCTCCAGTCTGGATCCCAGTCCCACAGCTTGAGCCTGGCCACTTCATCCAGGCTGTAGCCCAGCATGGCGGCGAAGCTGGGGTTGGCCTCCATCACGCCGCCTGAGTTGTCCATGATGACGATGCCGTCGGCGGACTGCTCGATGAGGGCCTGGCGGAGCAGGGCCTGTTCCGCTCGGGCGGCTTCTGCCAGCTTCAGGTCGGTGATGTCCCGGGAGATGCCGTACAGGCCGATGACCCGCCCTTCCTCGTCATGGAGGGGGCCCTTGGTGGCCAGGAAGATGCGCGATCCCCGGGCGGTGGTCAGGCGTTCTTCGGTGGTGATCACCCGGTTCTCCCGGATGACCTGCTGGCCGGTTTCCACCAGCCGGTGCGCTTCCTCGGCGGGGAACAGGGCGAAATCATCCTGGCCCCGGGCTTCCTCCACGGTCCTGCCGGTAAAGGCTTCGGCGGCCCGGTTGAACAGCAGATAGCGTCCGTCCAGATCCTTGGCCATGATGGCGTCCTCGGAACTGTCGGCGATGCTGGCCAGCAGGCGCAGGGCCTGGAGGCGGGCCGCCTGGGCTTCGGCGGAGCGGCGGGCCAGGGCCAGTTCCTGGCGCTGGCGCAACAGGCGCAGGGCGGCCAGGGCGATGAACAGGACCAGCAGGCCGGTCAGGGCGATCCACACCGCCTGTTGGTGGGCGGCCTGGTGCATCTCGGTGCGGTTCAGCTTGGCGATCAGGAACCAGTCGGTTCCCGGAACGGCCCGCACCACGCCCACCGCTGGCACGCGCCGGTAATCCTCGCCATGGATCAGTTCCCCGGTCCGGGCCTCGCCACGCAGCACCCGGGCGGCCAGCAGTTTCGGCGTATCCACCGGCAGGCGGAAGCGACCGGCACTGTCGGGCAGATGGCGCAACTGGTTGATGTATTGGATCTGCTCCCCATCCCGGCGGAACAGCAGGGTTTCCCCGCTGGCACTGGGCGTGGGCCAGGCCTGCAGGTCGGGAAACAGCCATTTGCCGGGATCGACGCGCAACACCAGGTGGGGCGGGTCCAGCAGCACCTGTCGCACGGGGGTAATGAAGTCCATGCTGCTCGATTGGGGGGTGCCCGGAGCGGGCGACACCACCTGGAAATCTTCCAGAAGGCCTGTGGGGGAAACACTGCGGGGCATGTCGCCCACCCCCAGCAGGATCTGGCCCCGGGCATCGGCCAGGAAGGCGGCCCGGGCACTGTAGATGTCCAGGAAGTCGCCCAGGCGGCGCAGCAGTCTGACCCGCCCCCGGGCATCCCCATCGTTCCGCCAGTCCAGGAAGTCCTTGGCCAGATCGGGGCTGGAGCCCAGGTATTCGGCATCCTTGCGCCGTTCCCGCAGCCATTCGGCGAGCTGGCGGGTCTTCAGGTCGGCGATGGTTTGCAGGTGTTCCGTCTCGCGCAGGGTCTGCTGTCGGTACACCTGCTGGATGAGCAGCAGGCTGGCCCCCAGCACCAGGCTGGCGAGCAGCAGGGGGGCGGCCCGCAACCGGGGCGCCGGGGCCTGGGTGGTGGCGTGGGGTTCCGCATCCTTGCGGTAGAGCAGCCAGTAGAGCAGGGCGGCGGATATGGCCACGTAGGCCCAGCCCTTGACGATGCTGGCCAGCACCAGGGTGTCCGCATCGTGGATGAACAACCCCGCCACCTGGTCGGACAGGAGGATCCAGGCGGCGGAAAACACCGCGTAGATCAGGACGATGCGGATGGCCCGGCCCTGGCGGTCCGACCCGTCAGCAGCAGCGTAGTCAGGTGTCGGCATAGCGCGAGGCCGTCTCCCTGAAGGCCGGGAAGCAGTCGAGCATGGCATCCACCACGTCCGGATCGAAATGGACGCCCCGGCCGGAGCGGATCTGCTCCCGGGCTTCCTCCAGGGAAATGGGGGATTTGTAGACGCGCTGGGCCGTGAGGGCGTCGAACACGTCGGCCAGGGCCATGATCCGGGCGGAAATGGGGATGGCCTCACCCGCCAGGCCGTCCGGATAGCCGCTGCCGTCCCAGCGTTCGTGGTGCCAGTGGGCGATCTCCTTGGCCAGGGCAAGAAACTCCACCGGCCGTTCGGCATCCCGCTCGGCCCGCTCGATGGCCTCGCTGCCCAGGCGGGCATGGGTGCGCATGATCCGCCATTCCATCTCGTCCAGGCGGCCGGGTTTCAGGAGGATGTGGTCGGGGATGCCCACCTTGCCGATGTCGTGCAGCAGGGCCGACCGGGCCAGGGGGGCCACGCCGTGCAGGGCCAGGTAATCGGTGAAGCGGGGGTGGCTGCTGAGGGCCTGGGCCAGGATGTGCACGTAGCCCTGGGTCCGGCGCAGATGGTTGCCGGTCTCCGGATCCCGGGTTTCCGCCAGGTGGGCCAGGGCGTGGATGCTCACCTCCTGGATGAGCAGGTTTTCCCCCAGGCGCCGTTGCACTTCGTCCTCCAGCCAGGCCTTCTGGTTGCGCAGCAAATCCCCCGCCCGCTTCAGGGCCAGTTGGGCCCGCACCCGGGCCTGCACCACCCGGGGGCGCAGGGGCTTGGTGATGTAATCCGCCGCCCCCAGTTCCAGGCCCCGTTCCTCGTCCTCCTGATCGTCCATGGCGGTGACGAAGATGACCGGGATGTCCCGGGTGTGGGGGTCGGCCTGGAGCCGGGCCAGGACTTCCCGGCCATCCATGCCGGGCATCATCACGTCCAGCAGGATCAGGTCGGGGCGGGGATGGCCCGCCGCCCGGCGCAGGGCCTGTTCGCCGCAATTGGCGGCCAGCACCCGATGCTCGGCGCGCAACAACTCCCCCAACAGCGACAGGTTCGCCGGGGCGTCATCCACCACCAGGACGGTGGCCCGATCCCCGGGGAAGGATGGCCCGGCTGCCGGAAGCAGCCGGGTGTCGCGGGGATGATTCATCGCGTCGCTCGTGTTGGGCATCGGATAAGGATTATCGGCCTGGATTGCCATCCAGCGGAGAGTCCGGCGGGGCGGCTTGCCCCTCCGGGGATTACCCTCCATTCTTATACCCAGTAAAGCAGAAATTCACCCCTTGGAGAATGCCGTGGGATTGCCTAACTGCCGGAAGCGGGCCGCCCTGGCCGGCGGCCTGAGTTTGTTTGCCAGCCTGTGCAGCGCCGCAAACACCCCCCTGCCGGCCCTGGATGGGGCCGGCAGGGCCGGATTCGCCGACTATCTGGGGGCCGCGCCCCATCGGGCCTTCGCCATCGCCCCGGGGGGGACCTGGACCTGGCGGGCCGAGCAGGACAGTCCCGAGGCAGCCCTGGAGGCGGCCCTGGCCGATTGCCGGCGACGGGCCCGGAGCGCCTGCGTGGCCTATGCCATTGACGGCCAGTTGCTGTTCGACGCCCGGCAATGGGCCCGGGCCTGGCGGCCCTATGCCGATGGCTTGGCGGCCTCCCGGGCGGCGGAAGGCGTGGCACCGGGCATGCGCTTCCCCGACCTGGCCTACCGGGATGCCCAGGGTCGCGCCACCCGCCTGTCGGCGGGGCAGGGCCGGATCAGGGTGGTGCATTTCTGGGGTTCCTGGTGCCCGCCCTGTCAGCGGGAAATGCCCGAGCTGGCCCGCCTCCACGCCGAGCTGGGCGGGGAAAGCCAGTTGCAATTCCTGTTCATCCCCGTGCGGGAAGAAGCGAGCCGGGCCCGGGCCTGGCTCAAGCAACGGGGCTTGCGGGTGCCCCTGGCCGATGCCGGCGGTCCGGCGGGGTTCCCTCTGGCCGATGGCCGGACCCTGCCCGATCGGAACCTGGCCCCGGTGTTTCCCACCACTTTCGTCCTGGACCGGCACGGCCTGGTGCTGTTCGCCCACGCCGGGCCCGTGGCGGACTGGGCATCCCTGGCCCCCCTGCTGCGCGACGCCCTGGCCCATGCCCCGGGAGTCTCCGGGCGTTGATGCGCTGCACGAATGCTGGCATTGTCCAGCCTGCGGGTCCCGGGCCCGAGCACCAGCGAACCCGAATCGCCCGGCCCCACCCCAACCCATGACCGAGTTTCTGACCCCCCTGCTGGCCGCCCTGACGGCCACCTTCCTGGCCGTTCCCCTGGTCTTCTTCATCGCCACCCGGGCATCCCTGGTGGTCTATTCCATGGCCGGGCAGCCAGGCAACCGGCACATCTATTGGATATACCGCAGCCCCCTGCTCATCTGGCTGTTCGACCGGCAGTTCATCTCCTCCCTGATCCTGCTCTTCCAGTACCACCGTCTGGTGCGCCTGGTGCTGGGACCGGCCTGTGCCGACAAACAGGGCAAACGCATCCTCCAGGTGTCCTGCGTGTTCGGCGACTTCACCCGCCGCCTGGCCGCCTGCTACCACCGCATCGGCCAGGTGTTCGTCTTCGACATCATGGCCAGCGAAGTGCGCCACGCCAGCCGCAAGCTGGCCGCCCACCGGGTCCGGGAGGGCTGTGCCTTCTTCCAGGGCGACGCGGCCGCCATGCCCTTCCCGGCGGGCACCTTTGACTACGTGGTGAACTTCTTCCTCTTCCATGAACTGCCCGGGGCCATGAAGGACCGGGTGTTCGCCGAATGCCTGCGGGTGCTCAAACCCGGCGGGGTGTTCGTCTACGGGGAGTTTCACAAACCGGAATCCTCCCTGGCCACCCTCTGGGGCAACCTCTACTTCTGGATCTTCGAGCCCTATGCCCGGGAGATGTGGACCTGGTACCCGGCCGCCCACCTGGACCCGGCCATCTGGCGGGTGGAGCGGCGCACGGTGCTGGGGGGATACTTCCAGGTGGTGCGTCTGGAAAGGATGGGGGAGACCCTGCCCATGCCGGCGCTCTGACGCGGGGGGATTCGCCACAACCCCGGGCCCGTCGGTCGATAAACCCCGCTTCTGAGCCGATAAACTGGCTGTATACGGTAAAATCCCGGCCTTTCCGCATTCCCCCCGAGAGGACCCGCCATGCACAACGGCACCACCCTGACCCAGTTCATCATCGAGGAACAACGCCACATCGCCAACGCTACCGGCGATTTCACCGCCCTGCTCAACGACCTGGTCACCGCCATCAAGGTCATTTCCAACGCGGTGAACAAGGGTGCCCTGATCGGCGTCATGGGCGCCCTGGATTCCCAGAACGTGCAGGGCGAGACCCAGAAGAAGCTGGACGTGATCACCAACGAGATCATGATCCGCACCAACGAATGGGCCGGCCACCTGGCGGGCATGGCTTCGGAGGAGATGGACGAGGTCTATGCCATCCCCAACAAATATCCCCTGGGCAAGTACCTGCTGGTCTTCGATCCCCTGGATGGGTCCAGCAACGTGGACATCAACATCTCCGTGGGCACCATTTTTTCCATCCTGCGTGCACCCGTAGGCAACCGGGCAGCCTCCATGGAGGACTTCCTGCAACCCGGCGTGAAGCAGGTGTGTGCCGGCTACGCCCTGTACGGTTCCTCCACCATGCTGGTCCTCACCACCGGCCACGGCGTCAACGGCTTCACCCTGGACCGTGAAGTGGGCGAGTTCATCCTCACCCACCCGGACATGAAGATCCCCGCCGACACCAAGGAATTTGCCATCAACGCCTCCAACCAGCGGTTCTGGGAACCGCCGGTGCAGCGCTACGTGGAAGAGTGCCTGCAAGGCAAGGAAGGCCCCCGGGGCCGGGATTTCAACATGCGCTGGGTGGCCTCCATGGTGGCCGAAGTGCACCGCATCCTCACCCGGGGCGGCATCTTCATGTATCCCCGGGATACCAAGGATCCGGCCAAGCCGGGCAAGCTGCGCCTCCTCTACGAGGCCAACCCCATGAGCTTCATCGTCGAACAGGCCGGTGGCGTGTCCTCCACCGGCTATGAGCGCATCCTGGACATGCAGCCGGAAGGCCTGCACCAGCGGGTACCGGTCATCCTGGGCTCGAAGAACGAGGTGGAGGTGGTGCTGGGTTACCACCGGGAAGGCTGAGCCACCCCGGCCTCAACCCTCCTGGCCGGCGTCCTTGCCCAGGCCGGGCTCCAGCTTGGGCAGCTTGGGCCGGGTGAAAGCCTTGCGCGTCAGGTGGGCAGCCAGCAGGAAAAAGGGCATGCGCAGCCAATGGGAGCGGACGTAGAGCAGCAGGGCAGCCGGATGGGTGCCCCAGTCCCGGCAACTGGCATGATGGGGGCGGAGCATCCGTCGGTAGCAGAAATCCTGGAGGGCCCTTACCGGCCCAGTGGGCGCAAAGGATGCCACGGCTTCCACCACCCGCTCCGGTATGGGCGTATCCAACAGCATGCGCACGTACCGGATGGCGTAATAGAGAGGCCTCCCCAGTCCCAGAGCCCGGGCCCGGGGCGCCAGAGCCTCCCAGAAGCCCGGTGTCTGGCCGAAATGGCGGAATAAACCGTCCAGGTCGAACAGATCCCGCAGGCCATTGCCCAGTTCGCCCTCGTGGAACAGGTGGGTGGCGCTGTGCAACAACATGTCCACCGGGCGCAGCACGAACAGGCCAGGCTGGCCGTCCAGGGGGATGGCCGCCCCCAACAGGGCGGCGTTGTCCACCTTCACCCGGGCGGTTTCAGGCAGGATGGCATGGTGCAGGTCGATGGTGGTGCCCCGGCTGATGTGGCGCATGGGCGGAATTTCATGCATCCAGCGCCGGTAGTAGCGCTGGTCGTATTCGTCGTGATGGCTGCCCTGCCAGCCGTGGATCATCAGACGGCTTTCCGCCTGGTCCAGCAGGGCCCGGGGCACCAGGACATCCACGTCGGAGAAGGTGCGGCCGTGGGCGGCCGGCAGGCCGGCCATGACGTAGGCGGCCCCCTTGAGCAGGACCACCGGCTGGATGGCTTCCGCCAGGGCCAGGCGGATACAGTTCACTTCCCAGTGCATGGCCAGGTGCTGGCGTTCCACCATGAGCAGGGCGGAACGCAGGTGTTGGCGGGGGGCTTCCGGCACCCGTTCCAGCAGGCCGGCATCGTTCAGGACGTGGGCCAGGCGGGCCAGCAGATTGGCCCGGCGCCCCTGGCGGATGAGCAGATCCCAGGCGGGCTCCCCCAAACCCAGGGTCCCGGCGGGGTCCAGCAGGGCGGCGACGATGGCATCCCGGGCCATTACCCCACCTCCCCCGCCAGCAAAGCCTGAAAAGCCTGGTCCGCATCGTCGAGGCGGCTGTAGGTGAATTCCAGGCAGTGGCACTGCTCCACCAGCCGGCCGATGGCCTGGAAGCCGACGGCGCCCTGGATGTCATAGTTGAAGGATTGCTCGGCCAGCAGCATGAAGGTGCGGGCCTTGCCCTGGTGGGCCATGGACGGAGCTGCGTCCCGCTGGTAACGGGGCAGGACGATCCACGCCGGCCGGGCGGCCTCCCGCCTCCGGGCTACGCTGTCCGCAGGGGGGCGCATGAGGCAGACCGTGCCCTTGCTGGTGTCTGGCATGGGCGCGGTCATGACCACGTCGGGGGCGTAGGCGCGGATGACCTCGATGGAGGCGTTCTTCAGGTTCACCGGCCTGGCCATCCCATGGATGAGGCCGCTTTCCATGTCGTAGAGGCCCAGTTCGTCGGAGAGCAGCCGCCATCCCCGCTGGATCAGTCCGGAGCAGAGGGTGCTCTTGCCCGAGCCGGGTGGCGCGGGCAGCACCACGGCCCGCCCGCCCTTCTCGATGACGGCGGCATGGATGATGAGGAATTGATGGCTGTGGGCCGCCACGCACCAGTTGAGCCCCCACTCAAGCATGGCAAAAGCCTGGTGCAAAGGGAGTGGAATGAAAGAGGGGCGGCCGTCGAAATGAAAACGTGCCTGGGGTTTGATCCAGTGGCGTGGCCCCCGCTCCCGGGTGACCGCCACGTGGAAGTCGGCGAAACGATCCGCTGGCAGGACTTCAAAGCCCTGGTACATGCTGGCAAGGTCGTTTGCCAGCCCGGGAATGTCGGAGCGCAACCGGGCCACGAAAGGGTGGATGTCCAGCAGCAGTTCGCCGCGCTGGAGGCGATCGTCAAGCTCCGCCGCAGGCAGGGCAGAAATGATCAAGAGGAAAGGGAAGAGACGAGATGGAGGTCCCGCAACTGTAGCAAAGACGCTTCGATGTAATCCATGGCCCTGGGCCTGTCTTCCTCGGCGATGGTGTCTTCCAAGGCGCGATACATCGCCTCGCTTGAGGCAGGTGCGGCCTGAAGGGCCAGCAACAGTTGGGCCTGGAGGAGGGGTAACAAATGGGTGTCACCGCTGGGACGATGGTAGACGACGGCTTCGTCAGTATCCTCCCAGGCCAGGAATTCCAGTGCGCCCGAGGCTGCGCACCACTCCATCAAGGACGAGTGAACCAGTTGTTGTTCAGGTAGGAAACGATGTCGGCTTCAACCCAGGTCACGCCGCCCAGGCCCGGGGGGGTATAGAGGCCGGTGGCCATCTTTTTCAACTCATCCATGCTGGTGCAGTTGTCCATCTCGTTCTTGGAGGCGAGGAGAAGGTAATTCAACTGGGAACAGATGATGTATTTCTGGAAGTTGGTGCCGGAGGTCAACACGGTCTTGACCGTTGCCGTGTCGCTGAGGCCGGAGGGGCGGGCAATGGGCACCACGGAGAACAGCTTGGAGACGGTGATCATGTCCCAGGATGTGCCCGACTGGCTGAGGTTGCAACTGGTGTTCTTCAGGCAGGGGTAGGTCGCATAGAGCTTGGTCCAGGGTTTGTCGCTGTACCCGACCGCGCTCCTCTTGGTGTTGTCACGCCAGTTGGTGATGGTCCACGTCTCGTCCACATAAGATGCATGGCCGGGGTTGTTGATCAGGCTGGTGTTGGGATTGATCTGTTCGGAGCCCCAGGCTGAGGGGGATTTGCAGTGCCAGGCCAGGACGGGTTTGCTGGCCAGGGTCATGATCACGGGCACGGCCGTTGCGCCGATCTTGATCAGTCGGCGGCGGCCCTGGGCCACGTTCTGGTCTTGGCCGGTTGCGTCGGAGGCCAGCGCGTTTTGCTTGGGATGGCTGTCTTTATCGGTCATGACGTACTCCAATATTGGTGCTCTGGCGAACCCGGCGGTGACTGGCTATCTGGTCGGTGGGTTTGGCACAGAAAGAGATGCCGGATTAAAAGCAAGAAGCGCGCCACAATGGGTTATGCGCTGCAACTCATTGTATTTTAATGTCCGTGGCAAGCGGATGACAGGGTCTTAAGTGTGTATCCGGGTGTGTTGTAAAGATTCTCGACAGCCCTTGAAAGGTCTGCAACCCAGACTGACCCGGGGGAGACCCGCCAGGTCGGCCAAAGTGCTGACTTTTCGGAAATTCTGTTGATTTAACAACACGCGGCAGGCGTCGCCCTGGTGGCAACCGTGTTCCAGCATCAACCAGCCCTCCTCTGTCAGGTGATCGGCCGCGCCCTCGATCAACCTGCTCAGATCATCCAGGCCTTCGGGTCCGGATGCCAGGGCGGATCGGGGCTCGTGGCGCAGGTCGCCTTGAAGCAAGTGGGAATCGGCTGCGGCCACGTAGGGCGGGTTGGAGACGATGAGGTCGAAGGCCTGGCCTTCCAGGCCGGCGAACCAGTCCCCTTCCTGGAATCTGACCCGGGCCCCCAGGCGCCGGGCGTTGTCCCGGGCCACCACCAGGGCCGCCGGGCTGCGTTCCACGGCCCATACGTCCCAATCGGGCCGGGCCAGGGCCAGGGAAATGGCGATGCAGCCACTGCCGGTGCCCAGGTCCAGGGCTCGGGTGGGGCCCTGTGTCGGGCCCCGTTCCAGGGCGGCTTCCACCAGTCGTTCGGTGTCCGGGCGGGGAATCAGCACGTCCCGGGTGACCCGGAACAGGTGGCCGTGGAATTCCCGCTCTTCCAGGATGTAGGCCACCGGTTCGCCGGCTTCCCGGCGGGCCACCAGGGTTTCCAGGGCGGCAGCCTGGGCGGGGCGCAGTTCATCCCGGTCATGGCCCAGCAGCCAGGCGGGCGCCACCTCCAGAGCCCGGGCCGCCAACACCCGGGCTTCCAGGCGGGCCTCCCGGCGTTCCAGTTGCAACGCGGCCTCGATGCGGCGGGCGGCCCCTTCCAGCATCTCGGCGACGGTCACGATTCCCCCGCCAGGGCGGCCAGTTGTTCCGCCTGGTGTTCGGCGGTGAGGGCGGCGACAAGCTCGTCCAGGTCCCCTTCCATCACCTGGCCCAGCTTGTAGAGGGTGAGGTTGATGCGGTGGTCGGTGACCCGGCCCTGGGGGAAGTTGTAGGTGCGGATGCGGTCCGAGCGGTCGCCGCTGCCGATCAGGCTCTTGCGTGTGCTGGCTTCCCTGGCCTGCTGTTCCCGGTCGCGCATGTCCTTCAGCCGGGCCGCCAGCACCGACAGGGCCTGGGCCTTGTTGCGGTGCTGGGAGCGGTCGTCCTGGCATTCCACCACCAGGCCCGTGGGCAGGTGGGTGACCCGCACTGCCGAGTCGGTCTTGTTGATGTGCTGGCCGCCGGCACCGGAAGCCCGGAAGGTGTCGATGCGCAGGTCGGCGGGGTTGATGTCGATCTCGCCGCCCTCCAGGGCCTCGGGCATCACCGCCACGGTGCAGGCGGAGGTGTGGATGCGTCCCTGGGCCTCGGTTTCCGGCACCCGCTGGACCCGGTGGCCGCCCGACTCGAACTTGAGTTTCGAATAGGCCCCCTGGCCCACCACGCGGACGATGGCTTCCTTGTAGCCGCCCACCTCGCCGGGGCTTTCCGACACCACCTCCACCTTCCAGCCCTGGCGCTCGGCGTAGCGCACGTACATGCGCAGCAGGTCGCCGGCGAACAGGGCCGACTCGTTGCCGCCGGTGCCGGCGCGGATTTCCAGGAACAGGTTGCGGGCGTCGTTGGGGTCCTTCGGCAAGAGGAGGATCTGGAGCTCTCCGTCCAGGGTGTCCAGGCGTGCCCTGGCTGCCTCAATCTCCTCCTGGGCGAAGTCCTTCATCTCAGGGTCGGCCAGCAGGCCCTCGGCCGTGGCCAGGTCCGCGCTGGCCTGCTGCCAAGCCCCGTAGTGGGCCACCACGGGACCGATGTCGGCGTGCTCCTGACTCAGCCGGCGGAACTGGTCCAGGTCCGCCGTGGCCCCCGGATCGGCCAGCAGGCGGTCCAGTTCCTCCCGGCGCAGGGCAAGCTGGAGGAGTTTGGCTTGGAGGGAGGGTTTCATGAATGGAGCGGGTAGTCTGTAGTCGGTAGTCTGTAGCCTGAGTTTCCGCGCCTGCGGCGCGCTGGAAAAGCTACCGACTACCGACTACAGACTACCCGCTAATTCTCCCCATGCAGGTTGTACAGCCGGGACACCAGGCGGACCAGTTCCTGGCGTTCGTTCTCGCCGGCCTGGTTGAGGGCGTGGCTGGGGTCGTGCAACAGCTTGTTGAGCAGGCCCCGGCTCAGGGCTTCCAGCACGGCCTGGGGGTCCTCGCCCCGTTGCAGGGCCTTGTGGGCCTTGTCCAGTTCATGGCGGCGCAGGCGTTCGCCGTGATCGCGCAGGGAGCGGATCACCGGCACGGCCTGGCGGGTCTCCATCCAGTGCATGAATTCGTGGACCCGGGCGGCGATGATGGCTTCCGCCTGGGTCACCGCCGAGGCCCGGTTGTCCTGGCCGGAGCGGACCACTTCCCCCAGATCGTCCACGGTGTAGAGGAACACATCGTCCAGTTCCCCCACTTCGGTTTCGATGTCCCGGGGCACGGCCAGGTCCACCATGAACATGGGCCGGTGCTTGCGTGCCTTGACGGCCCGTTCCACCAGGCCCAGGCCGACGATGGGCAGGGGACTGGCGGTGGAGGTGACCAGGATGTCGAACTCGGGCAGCAGTTCCGGCAGGTTGGTCAGGGCCGCCGCTTCGCCACCGAACTTGGCCGCCAGGTCCCGGGCCCGCTCGATGGTGCGGTTCACCACCATGAGCCGACGCGGGTTGCGGGCGGCGAAATGGGTGGCCACCAGTTCGATCATCTCGCCGGCACCGATGAACAGCACGGCCTGTCCGGCGATGGAGGGGAAGATGCGCTCCGCCAGAGTAACGGCGGCGGCGGACATGGACACGGTGCTGGAACCGATCTCGGTGGCGGTGCGCACTTCCTTGGCCACCGAGAAGGTGCGCTGGAACAGCTTGTTGAGCAGCAGGCCCAGGGTGCCGGCGTCGTGGGCCTTTTCGGCCGCCTGCTTCATCTGGCCCAGGATCTGGGTTTCCCCCAGGACCATGGAGTCCAGGCCGGAGGCCACCCGGAAGGCGTGATTGGCGGCATCCTGGCGGGGCAGCAGATAAAGGTAGGGTTTCACTTCCCGGGGCGGCAGGCCGTGGAAGCTGGCCAGCCATTCCGCCACCCCGTCGGGCTCGTTGGTGTTGCAGTAGATCTCGGTGCGATTGCAGGTGGACAGGATGGCCGCCTCCCGGGCCAGACGGCCCGCAGATGTACCTTGGCCGGTGACGTCGGCCAAGGCTCGGGGGAGGATGTCGGGCGGAAACGCCACCCGCTCCCGGATGGCCACGGGAGCCGTGTGGTGGTTCACGCCGCAGGCGAAAAGCTGCATTCGCAGTGAAATCAAAGCGCTAGAGGGGGCGCATTGTAGCCCATGCAGACCGCCTTGGGCCTGTCGTGGGTCAAGGGCAGCCCCGGGCCGCTGCCACCCTCAGGTTCCGCAGAAGGTGCGGAATTCCGCCATGAACGTCTGTGGGGCGGGTTCGGCATAGGCGGCCAGTTCCGGGTTTTCCTCGTAAGGCCGCGCCAGGGCGTTGAGCAATCCCTCGAAGGGCGCCAGGTCGCCCTCATCCGAAGCGGCGGCCAGGGCTTCCTCCACCCGGTGGTTGCGGGGAATCAGCCAGGGGTTGATGCGGCCCATGGCTTCCGCCCGGTTAAGGGGTGCAGGCGCGGCTTCTCCTTCCACGGCCCAGCGTTCCCGCCAGCGGTGCAGCCAGCCATCCAGGCCCGGCTGGCCGGGGAACAGGGCCCGCAGGGGCGCTTCGTTGCCCGCTGCCGCATCCACCAGGCGCCGCCAGGCCAGGGTGTAGTCCACCTGCTGGGCGTGCAGCAGGTCCAGCCAGCTTTCCCCCAGCGCCGTGTCGGGGCCCTCCTGGCCGGGCAGGCCGGCCAGGCCGAGCTTGGCGCGCAGTCCGCTGAGCCAGTGCTGCTGGTAGTGGCCCATGAAGGCGTCGATCACCTCGGTGGCCAGTTCAATGGCCCGGCCCTCGTCGGCATGGATGAGGGGCAACAGGGTTTCCGCCAGGCGGGCCAGATTCCAGCGGGCGATGCGTGGCTGGGCCTGGTAGGCGTAGCGGCCCATCTCGTCGATGGAACTGAACACCGCCCGGGGGTCGTAAGCCTCCATGAAAGCACAGGGACCGAAGTCGATGGTCTCGCCAGCGATGCTCATGTTGTCGGTGTTCATCACTCCGTGGATGAAGCCCATGTGCATCCATTGGGCGATCAATGCCGCCTGGCGCTGGGCCACCGCCTCCAGAAAGGCCAGGTGGCGGTCGTCCCGTTCCTCTACTTCCGGGTAGTGGCGGGCGATGGCGTAGTCGGCCAGTTGCCTGATCTGCTCCAGGGTGCCGTGGGCCGAGAAATACTGGAAGGTCCCCACCCGGATGTGGCTGGCCGCCACCCGGGTGAGGATGGCCCCGGGCAGGGGGCGCTCCCGGAACACCGGCTCCCCGGTGGCCACCACCGCCAGGGCCCGGGTGGTGGGAATGCCCAGGGCCTGCATGGCCTCGCCGATGAGCACCTCCCGCAGCATGGGGCCCACCGCCGCCTTGCCGTCACCCCGCCGGGAGAAGGGCGTGCGGCCGGACCCCTTCAGGGCGATGTCCCGCCTGCGCCCCAGACGATCCACCACCTCGCCGATCAGCAGGGCCCGGCCATCCCCCAGTTGCGGGTTGAACTGGCCGAATTGATGCCCGGCGTAGGCCTGGGCGATGGGTTGGGCACCCGGGGGGAGGGCATTGCCCGAGAACAGGGCCGCCAGGCTGGCGTCGGTCTGGCCGTCCCGCACCATGCCCAGTTCCTCCGCCAGCCCCCGGTTGAAGAACAACAGCCGAGGCGCGGGCACGGTGTCGGGCTGGCAGGGCGCGTAGAACCCGGGCAGCTCCCGGGCGTAGGAGTTGTCGAAGGGAAAGGCAATGTCGGGCATGGTTGGGCGGCTGCCCCGGTTCAGGGGCGCGCAGTGGGGACGACTAGGAACTTAGGGCTCCAGGCGGGGAAATTCCACCCCGCAGACAGCAGGGGGAATCGGACCCATCACCCGGCAGGCGCCAGGACCCAGGTTTTGACTGATGGCGCTGATGGGATGTCCTGATTGTTGACGGGACCTGCCCGGCCTTCTGGGGAAAAAACCGGCGGTGGCCTGCTGGCCGGTCGGGGTCTGAGCAACTCCGCATCTGCCTGTCAGTGATCCCCCAGGATTCACACCTGGAAACGCTTAGGGGTTTTTGCACAAGATTTATATCAAGACCACATTGTCGATTTATCTTACAACGCCCGCGAAAAACCTCGACAAAGTCCAATTCTGGACAGGGTAAAAATAACATAAGCATATGTATATAAAAGACAAAATATGAACATGCCAGGTGCCTTGCCCCGCATTTTCACCCCTGGTTCGAATCTTGCTGAGAGCCCTCTGTATCGCCCATTTTGCTGATGCCCTGGGCCATACCTCGTACTCATCATCAACCGCTTGTGGAGAGCCAAATGAAACTGCTCATGTTGCCGGCCCTGCTCGCCGGCCTGCTATTGCAGATCGCCCCTGCTACCGCTGCCACTTCCGCTTCAGCCAGCATCGACTGGGACAGCCTGAACATCCAATTGATCGACCTGTCCGGCGGCCTGGACGCGCCCACCCTGACCTGGACCAGCTTCTATGGCCAGACCAACACCTACGCATATACGGCCCATCCCTACGACTACCAGTACACCTGGGCGGAGCGTTACGACCTGTCCACCGCCCTGAGCAGCAGTACCGTCACCGCCCTGGGCCAATCTGCCGCCACACAGGATGCGCTGGCTCACACCGCCAGCTCGGCGTCGCAGGAGGGCACGGTACCGGCTTCCTGGGGGTACGGCTACTCCAACTATGCCTATGGGGGTTCTTACACTACCGGCTATTTCACCCTGACCGGCAACGGTGTGGCCCTCTTCACCATGGACTGGAGCGTTGAGGGGCAGGGGGACGTGGATGCCTGGGACGAGTACTCCTATGCTTACGCCAGCCTGTACGGCTCCTACAGTGACAATCTGTACAACTACGGCTATGCCAATTCCGGATATGGTTCCTATACGGGCTATGCCGGCGACTTCGCTGCCGAGGGCACCTTCGCCATGGCGGTGGTGAACACCAGCCCTGGCGGGACGACCGGCTCGCTCCAGACCTACACCTATGCCTATTCCCAAAGCCCCAACGCCCCGGTCCCCGAACCCGAGACCTACGCCCTGATGCTGGCCGGCCTGGGCCTGGTGGGGGTCATGGCCCGGCGGCGCAAGGCCTGACGCGGCTCCTTCCCCTGCCCGTGCCTCTCCGGGCGGCCAAAACCCCGCTGCGGCGGGGTTTTTTCCGGCTCGGCCCGGGGTAGGGTTCCCCGCATTCACAGCCACGGGGAGATTCGCTATCGTCTCGGGCCCCTCGTTGGAGTTGCCCACACCATGGCCCTTCCCTGGCTCACCGTCCTGAAGCACGTCCCCTGGAGCGAAGTCATCGCCAATGCCCCCAAGGTGGCGGACGGGGCCCGCAAACTCTGGAAAGGCGTTTCCGGCAAGCCGGACGAGGCCGTGGTGGATGAGCACGAGGAACTGGCCTGGACGACGGAACCCGATCCGGTGGCCAGGCTGGTGGCCCGGGTGGCCCACCTGGAAGCCCGGTTGGGCAAGCTGGGTGAGCAGATGCGCGCTTCTTCGGAGTTGATCGACGCCCTGGCGGGGCAGAACGCCCAACTGGTGGAGCGCCTTGAAGCCGCCCAGAAACGCCTCAAATGGCTGTCCCGGGGCGTGTTGGGTCTGGGCTTGGCGTTGCTGGGCCTGGCGCTGGCCCTGCTTTACTGAATACCACCCCGATTCACTGGGTCACTACCGCCTGCTCGGCCAGATTGACCATGTGCCGCTGGGAGAAATACTGCCGGGAGATGGCATTGTGCAGTTCCCCCAGGTCCTGCTGCATCTGGTCCAGTTCGTGGTGCAGGGATTCCGGGGTCAGGTTGTCGAAGCGCATGGCCTCCAGGCGTTTCCAGGCGTGGCGGGCCACGTGCATGGGCACTTCGTAATCCACCAGATCACACAGGCAGTTCTCGATCTCGCCCAGGCAATGGCGCACGGTGCGGGGGAAGTGGGGGTCGGCCAGCAGGAAGCGCACCACCGCCGGGCCCACCACGTGGACACCCACGTGCTGGCGATACATCTGGAAGGCCGACAGGGCGTTGAGGGTGGTCATCCACAGGCGTTCCCGGGCCACTTCGGCGGAGGCGGCATCGTCGGGCAGCCGCACGGCGGAGTTCACGTCCACGATGCGGGTGGTCATGTCGGCCCGTTCGATGTTCCGTCCCAGTTGCAGGAACTGGTAGGCCAAGTCCTGGCTCATGGAGCCCATGAGCAGGCCGATGACCGACTGGCGGCGTTCGATCACCCCGTTCAACACCTCCCAACGCTGGCTGCGGCCCTGGGTGGCCCGGGCGGCGTTGTCGCGGATGTACAGGTAGAGGCCGTTGATGCGCTCCCAGATCTCCATGGGCAGCACTTCCCGGAAGGTGCGGGTGTTCTCCCGGGCGCTGGAGATGCTGGCCAGGATGGAACTGGGGTTGCGCTCGTCCAGGATGAGGAAGCGCATGATGTCCGCTTCGTTGGGGGTGGCGTAATGCTCCTTGTACAGGTCATCCAGGCCCGCCACCTTGAGCAGCACATCCCAGCCGAAGGAAGCGCCCCGGTGCAGGTCCAGCAGTACCTGGGTGGTGCTGTTGATGAAGCGGGCGGTGTTCTCGGCCCGCTCCATGTAGCGGGCCATCCAGTAGAGGTTTTCGGCGACGCGGGACAGCATCATTCTTCTCCCATATCCACGATCCAGGTGTCCTTGGCCCCGCCCCCCTGGGAGGAGTTCACCACCAGGGAACCGGCCTTCATGGCCACCCGGGTGAGTCCGCCGGTGGTGCAGTAGAGCTTGTCGGACTGGAGGATGAAGGGGCGCAGATCCAGATGCCTCGGTTCCAGGTGGTCACCGATCAGGGTGGGCGCGGTGGACAGGGACAGGGTGGGCTGGGCCATGTAGTTGCGCGGGTTGGCGCGGATCAGGTCGGCGAAGGCCGCCCGCTCCTCGGGGGTGGCCCGGGGACCGATGATCATGCCGTAGCCCCCCGACTCGTTGGCCGGCTTCACCACCAGCTTGTCCAGGTTGGCCAGCACGTAGTCCCGCTCGTCGTCGTACATGCACAGGTAGCTGGGCACGTTGGGGATGATGGGGTCCTGGTCCAGGTAATACTGGATCACCTTGGGCACGAAGGCGTAGACCACCTTGTCGTCGGCCACCCCGGCCCCCGGGGCATTGGCGATGCCCACGTTGCCGGCCCGCCAGGCCCGCATGAGGCCACGCACCCCCAGGGCCGAATCCTCCCGGAAGGCCTCCGGGTCCAGGAAGTCGTCGTCGATGCGCCGGTAGATCACGTCCACCCGGCGCAGGCCGGAAATGGTCTTCATGTAAACGCAGTCGTCCTTGCGCACCACCAGATCGCTGCCTTCCACCAGGAAGGCGCCCATCTTCTGGGCCAGGTAGGAATGTTCGAAATAGGCCGAGTTGAAAATGCCCGGCGTGAGTACCACCACCACCGGCCGCTGGCCCTGGCGGGGCGACAGGGCGGCCAGGGTGTCGTGCAGCCGGGTGGGGTAGTCGTCCACCGGCAGAATGTCGGAAGACTGGAAAAGCTCGGGAAACAGCCGTTTCATGAGCTGGCGGTTCTCCAGCATGTAGGACACCCCGGAGGGGACCCGCAGATTGTCTTCCAGCACATAGACCGTGCCGTCCTTGTCGCGCACCAGATCGGTGCCGCAGACGTGGGCCCACACCCCAAAACGGGGCGTGATGCCCATGCATTGGGCCCGGAAATTGCGCGACCCGGCCAGCACTTCCAAGGGGAAAACCCCATCCTTGACGATGCGCTGCTCGTTGTAGAGATCGTTGATGAACAGATTCAGTGCGGTAAGGCGCTGTTTCAGCCCCGCCTCGATGCGGTCCCACTCCTTGCGCGACATCACCCGGGGAATGATGTCGAAGGGCCAGGCCCGGTCGATGTTGCCTGCGTCGCTATACACCGTGAAGGTCACGCCCATGGTCATGATGGCCGCATCCACGGCCTGCCGGCGCTCATCCAGGCCGGCGGCATCCAGCGCATCCAGGTGGTCGAACAGGGCACGGGAAGCATCCCGGGGCTGGCCGTCCGCGCCGATCAGTTCATCGTAGAACTCGGCGGACGGGTAATCGTTTATGAAGCGGCTCATGTCTGGCTCCTGTTTCTGGCCTGAACTTTGCAAGGAGCGTGCCAGACAGCGGGGCCTGCATCCACTCCGCCCCTGTTATCCTCAACCCGTCGTATCAACCGTTTCGTGCAAAGGGGTCATCGTGACTTACTGCGTGGGCATGCTGATGGAAGCCGGCCTGGTGTTCCTGTCCGACACCCGCACCAATGCCGGTGTGGACCAGATCAACGTCTTCCGCAAAATGAGCATCTTCGAGCAACCGGGCGACCGGGCGCTGGTGCTGCTCTCGGCCGGCAACCTGGCCATCACCCAGGCCGTGGTAAGCCTGCTCTTCGAACGCCAGGGCAAGGAAGGCGACAGCCTGCTCACCGTGCCCAACCTGTTCGAAGCCGCCCGCCACGTGGGCGACTGCCTGCGCGAAGTGCACCACCGGGACGCCGAATCCCTGGCCGGCTTCAACATCGACTTCAACGCCAACTTCCTGCTGGGCGGCCAGATCAAGGGCGAGCGCCCGCGCCTGTTCAACATCTACGCCGCCGGCAACTTCGTCGAAGCCACCTCCGACACCCCCTATTTCCAGATCGGCGAATCCAAGTACGGCAAACCCATCCTGGACCGCATCTTCAACTGGCACAGCCCCATGGACGAGGCCGCCAAATGCGCCCTCATCTCCATGGATTCCACCCTCAAATCCAACCTCTCGGTGGGCATGCCCCTGGACATGCTCTGCTACGAACGGGACAGCCTGAAAACCACCCGCCGGGCCCGCATCAACGCCGACAACGCCTACTTCAAGCGCCTGCGCGAAGCCTGGGGCGAACAGATCAAGCAGGCCTTCGGCCAACTGCCCGGCATGGAGTGGGACAGTCTGGCGGGACGGTAAGCCGCTTTCCGAGAAGCAAACGATCCCACCCCTGCCGGGGTGGAGGTTGGGGAGCGGAGAAACCTCCCGGCCCCACCCGGGCAGACCAGGACACGGCCTCTTTCCAGCAATTGCTTCCGGCCGTGAGGCAGTTGGCCGGTCTGTTTCCCAGGGCTACTTCAACGGCAGATCGGCTGCGGCCTTACTCAGTTGCCCAGCCCGTAGATTGTTGAGTTCCGCGATACACGCCAGACGACGGATTTCCCGGGCATTTCCGGCGCCGCCCCCGCTGAGCGCAGCGGATAACGCGCACTGCCGGTCACGGTACTTGGCGAATGCCTTGTTTGCTGAGGCAAACCTTTCCTTGGCCTGGTTCACGTACTGATCATCCTCATCCCATTTCGAGAGGGTGTTCGCCAGTTTCTCCTCTGCCCGCCTCAAGGCGATTCGGCTGTTTTCAGCTTGGGTTGCCAGACAATCGCGCATGCCCGCCTGAGGAAATGTGCTGCATTCCTCGCGCAAAGCCCGTGCATCAACGGCGGAGACAGTTGAATCTGCCAGCGCAAACGCCGGCAAGCACACGACCAGCCCAAGACTCAGCAGCCTCATTGGGCGCATGAAGCCACCCTCCCGTTGCGTACCAGCGTTGAAGCGTATTCGAGCTTTCTGGCGTAGTTGGGATCGCCGCCGCCGTTGTACCGCTGAGCGATCAATGCTGTGGATCGAGGCCGCCAACCGGTGATGACTCGCTGAACTGATGCCTTCTGGTACATCAACACTTGGCCGGGCCGTAAAACGCCGACCATGGGGTTCAAGCTTTTCAAGGTGTCCGCTGTACTGCCTTGAGCTTTGGCAATCTTTTCCAGACTATCACCTGGCTTGGCGACGATTTCGCGTACTGGGACATCAGGGCCCGGGACACTTCGATGCTCGAAGACGGCCATTCGCAGCAGAAGATAGCCGATACCGGCTCGGATGTTATGCGCCGGTATCGTACGGGCGGAAGCCAATGTCAGTTGCCCCTTCCAAGCCGGCGGCAATATAAGCTCGCCGCCTTCTTCCCCGGAAAGAAGCGACGTCAGTCCCGGATCGCCTGGCACTCCAATCTGCATGGGCCTGGTGTGCCACTCTGGATTGTTGGCCCCGGTTTCCACCCACAACATCGTCTTGACCAGTTGCCAATCCAGGGGCACGTATCCAGCTGTACCTGAAAGATGGTGGTTGTACGCGCTGACCGCTGTCTGGATTTCGCAATCCCAGGAGTTCCATTTGGCGTCGACGATTGCCTTATTGATGCCATCCTGCCATTTCTCGAATCCCGTTTTCTGTGGTGATAGGACTTCCATATTGACTCTCCCTTGATGCGTATTTGTGGTGGCGGAATCTTGGCATACACGGGCCCGTTGATCTATTGGGAGCAGCAAGACCCACTGAGATGGACTCGCCTCCCGCAGCATCAGGGCCGAAGCCATGGCCGATCCGTAGCGCGCTGACAGCAGAGTTCAACTTTCACTTGTTGACTACCAACCGGCGTTTGCGACCCCATACATGTGACCCGGCCCCATTGAATAGCCACAGACCACCTGGTTAAATGTGTCCAAACACAACCCAAAATTTAGAACATATCCATTTCATATCAGTGTGTTGACACGCTCACAAAGTGTCCAACAAACTGTCCACGAAAGCGTCCTTACTGGACCCGAGAGGAAAACTGATCATGGCGGATATCAGCGCATTCCAGCCCCTCTTTCCTGAGGAGCGAGTGCTCGGCCCCCTTCTGGAACAGGCGGCCGAACTGGTGGTTCAGTGCCATCGCCTGGCCGGTGTTGCCGGCCAACCCCTGGCCCGCTCCATCGGGCCACGCCTGCGGGCCATGAACTCCTACTACACCAACAAGATCGAGGGCCAGCACACCCGCCCGGCGGACATCGATCGAGCCCTGGCCAACCACTATGACGCCGACGCCCGGCAAGCCCGAAAGCAGCGCCTGGCCGTAGCCCACATGGCCGCCGAGGAACTACTGGAAGCGCGAATGGCCGACCAGGCCAGGCCGGCCCTGTACGCCCCTACATTGGTCAGCGATATCCACGCCACCCTCTACAACCGACTGCCCGAAGGCGACCGCGTTGCTGACGAAGGAAACGAAATCATTATTCCCGGCGCATGGCGCACCCGTCAGGTGGCCGCCGGCCGCCATGTGGCCCCGCCACCGGAGGAAGTCGAAGGCCTGCTGGCCGCCTGGTCGGCCCGCTACGCAGCCCTGCCGGGACTGGAGCAGTCCGTGGTGGGCGTGGCCTGCGCCCACCACCGTCTTCTCTGGATCCACCCGTTCCGCGACGGCAACGGCCGCGCAGCACGTCTGCACGCCCATCTGGTATTCCACGCACTGGGACTGACCCAAGGCCTGTGGTCCCCCATGCGCGGTCTGGCCCGCCGCCAGGAGGATTATTACGCTCACCTCAACAACGCCGACCTACCTCGGCGCCACGACTACGACGGCCGTGGACCTCTTTCCCAAGAAGACCTGATCGCCTTTGCCGCCTTCTTTCTGGAAACCTGCCTGGACCAGAGCCAATTCATGGCCAACAGACTTGATCTGGGCGCTCTGCGCGGCCGAATTGCCGACCTGCTCACCTGGCTCGCTGCCCACCCCTGGCAGATGGGCAGCGAGAAATCCGTGATCAAACCCGACGCCGTGGAAGCCGTTCACTACGTCGCCATGGCCGGCCCGGTGGAACGCGGCCGGTTCATGGCCATGACCGGCCTACCCGAACGCACCGCCCGGCGAATGCTGGCGAGCCTGCTGGATTGGGGGTTGCTGTTTTCGCCCAGCAGCCGCGCACCAGTCACGTTCGCTGTTCCATTGGCCTCACTGCGGTTCCTCTTTCCGAAGTTGTGGCCAGAGGCCGAGGTGGATGAGGCGTAACCCGGATCCAGACGCAGTCCGCGCCCGGCCGTGAGGCCGGGCGATGCCCTGGCTCAGGTCATCGTCATAGGTGCGCACCTCTGTTTCAATCCGCGCCCGGCCGTGAGGCCGGGCGATGCAATACAGGCACACGCTCTGCTGGCCATTGCGCATCGTTTCAATCCGCGCCCGGCCGTGAGGCCGGGCGATGCCACGCCACCACGTAGTTCATGTGCCGGGTCAGGAAGTTTCAATCCGCGCCCGGCCGTGAGGCCGGGCGATGCACTGTGGCCGATGCGTGCGCCGACCCGAGGGGGATGTTTCAATCCGCGCCCGGCCGTGAGGCCGGGCGATGCCCCTTTTCCTTACCGCG